>NZ_QPLT01000012.1 GCF_003666015.1 Halorubrum sp. Atlit-26R | reverse complement strand
CCCATCGCGGCGTTCGATCTCGCTCCACAAACGACAAGTCGATCCACGCGATACGTTCGCTGAGGCGCTCGGTTTCGGCCATAGACACTCTGAAGTCGAGCGCCTCATCCTCTAACTTAACGCGACGCCTCGGGCTGGGCGATCAGTTAGGGGACACCGCACCGCAGGCGACTTTCACGATCGACGACAACAGCACGGACACGATCAACATCACCAAAACAGGCGGACAGTCGATTGATGGAGATGATCTCGCGCTTTCCGTTGATGGTGAGCGGGTCAATGAGTCCATTGGGGGTGGCCCTTGGCAGACCGGTGAACGAAGGCAAATATCCAGTGATTCCGAGTTTGCCGGCGGCGAGGCTGTCGTTCGAATAATTCACGACCCGAGCGGAAACGCGATCTTCGAGCGGACGTGGGACTTCAGCTAATCGCGTAGCCCGGTTATCACCGCTGTCGGATTTCCATTTCTGTTGGACACCAGAATCTAAGAGCGCCGGCGTTGAACCGTTCGATCGTGTTGGTTGACATCGAACTGGTTGAGTGCGAGGACTGCGATCTCGGGTTCGGTCGCGTGGAGACCTACTGGTCGATCGCGACGTGGGGCCGGCTGTACCTGAGCGAGGAAGTCGATCCCGGACTCGACGTTCCTGAGCCCGGTCCGCGGCCGCCTCATGCGACGCGGCCCGGTGAGTGGGCGGGGTTCTGAACAAATATCAGCTGCTCAGTCACTAAAAGCTCTTTTTACCGGCGCTGTAATTTGATTCCGTTCAAGTATATCCGATATTTTATCTTCAATTATATCCTGATCGGATTCATCTTCGCCTATGTCTGCCGCATCTTCTAAATCCTCGCAAAAAGCTAACAGATTGAAATTCCCAATGTCTCTGCGATCGATCTGAACATTAACGACATACGATTCCATGTAGTGCGTTTTGACTATCTCTCTCCCACAGGAAATGTCAAAACTCTTTCCGGGAGAATGTGGTTGTAATTTATTTTCAAACTGTGTAAGACGAGAAGCGACATCTTTCCCATCAAGGTCAATTAGAACATAAAAATCAAGATCCATCCTCAACAGGTCGGGTATTTTTGAGCCAAGAAATCTGACTAAATTTTCGTCTCCATTTTCCGACTTAATCAAAACTTCATGATCATCTCGAGGATCTTTGAACTCACGGATTTTCTTTGATTCTTTGTACATCATTGAGCCCGCATCCCCGTTAGAAATATCCAATCGATCGGTATCTAACATTGGATAGTGCTCCTTAATGAATAAGGATAGGAATGTAGTGTCATTCGAACCTTCAGACAGAAATAGTCTCTTCATAGTCCCCTCAGATCAAGTTGAAGCTCCTCTAGATGATGCTGTGCCTGCTCATAATCATAAATTTGCTCGATAGGCTCACCGAGTTGTAAAAGTTTAAACTCTTTTTCTAAGTAGGTTTTTTCTTCTTCCCGTATATTATCTGAGAAAAAAGACCTTATAAAGTCAATGTTGTGTGTTGTCGCAAATATTTGTATTCCTTCGGACATTGCGATCTCAACCAACCTGTAAACCAGTTTGCTAACGTAACCTGGGTGCATATGTGTTCCAGCCTCTTCTAATAGCAGAACATCACCACTACGGGTTGGGTCAGATAGTTCCCAGAGTAGCCTTGTGATTGCTTGAAAGCCACTTCCCATAAATTCATATGGGACCGGATATTTCTCACCATCCTCTTTGAACACCAACTGATCTGTGGAAAATGATATTATGTTTTCTGAGATAGAATTCTCATTGAGATAATCTTTAATGTCACTAAATCTCACTGCCGAGTTTCCGGTATCCTGACTTATATTGCTTTGCGAAAGTGGAACCAATTCCGAGAGAAGTTGTACACCGTCAACTTGCGGGGGCTTACCATCTACAAACTTTCCACTTCCAAAACGCCGGATCAATTTGTCGTTTAGTGCTCGATCAATTTCCTCCGGGTTCTCAATAAGATCTGTCCGTACCTCAGAGTTTATTTTGCTAATAATCTTATTTTTTGCTCTGTTAACAATCTGTGATTGAATCTCTTTATAATAATCTCCCAAGTAAATAAATGGAAACTCCTCGCCGTTGACAGAGAGTACTATGGCATTGCCATCAATTCTAGGTATGAGGTCTTGTTCAGGGAGGTTGGTCACAGCATCTTGAAGAGCTTCGATCATTATATCCGAGATCTGCTCGCCCTCATTTTCTAAGATTTGCTGCTGCTGAAATCTATCAATATAATGGTGCGACTGAGGGCTATTGGAGATGATTGAAAGAACACTACTGATAAAGAAGTCGATTAATTCCTGTTCGTTCGGTTCTCGTAAGCCCAGCTCTCTTGTATAGGTGTTTGGCGCGACTCCATCGGCGCCGTCAAACTCAGCTAAGGAGGCTTGAGGGTCTGTCCTGTACTCACAACTAATTGAACATGTAGAATTTTTCGCATTGATTAGACTATCAATATGGCTTCCAAAATTTTGGAGATTCTGCGGATTAAACAGTAGGTCAATAGATTCCATCAAGGAAGTCTTCCCAGCGTTATTCTTTCCAGTAATTAGCGTGAAGTCACCAGCTTCCAATTCTAATTCGTCAATACCTTTGAACCCAGAAACGCGGATTTGGCTTATTTGGGTCATGAAAGAGATACTCAGTTGTTGATGGTGGTCGCTGCTATCATCTAATAGTTGGGGGTTCCCTTGGCAGGCTGTTTCTTTCACTTTTCGACGGGCTCGTCAAAGATAGTAATCTCGTCGTCAGTCAGCCCGTACAACTCATACTCGTCGATCAGCTTGTCCGTCTGCTCGATCTTCGCGTCGAGCTCCTCGGCGCGCTCCTTCCTCCCCGGATCGAATAGATGTCTCTCGCTTTGTAGCGGCCGGAGGTGTGAGGGCAGCGGTCTTCAGCGCGATGCTGATGTACGCGATGAGCGCTACGGCAACCGGAAGCGCCACGCCGGTAGTTGCAAAGACGGTGCCAAGAAGCCCGGAAGTGATGATTTCCTTGCTCATTTGTCGGAGTAAATTGACGACGGTACTCTCCAAGCCGCCTTCAGGCCCTCAGTAGGATTCGAACCTACAGATCCAGGGTTCCCGCCGATTATCTCCGACGCACCGTGCTTGGGCTGAAATGTCCTTTGGTAGTAATAAATGTACTTGCTACACTGAAAGAAACAGAGTTCGGATATACTACTGATGGAGCGTATCAAATATCTAAAGATTGATATGTAATTCTCCTACATTTGAGCCAAGCATTGGAGAAATTTCCTCTGGAAGAGATAGTAGAATAGGGTTCCGAAAATGAAGAAAGGTGGTAAGAACTGATACATATGGACCAATCCGATTTCGACAAACCACAGAACGACCCACGTGCTCAGCGTGTGATACGTTCAATCGAGCGATTCGCGACCGAGTTTGACCGACGTGTCCCGAGAGAACACGCCCATGAGGTTCTCTACGAGTCCACCCAACTCGAAGGAGAAGTGATCCAGCAGGGGCCGGAACGATTCATCGAGGAGCATCTCATTCGTGACGTTGCTGAGGCTCTTGGCTATCAATATCGGCCACAGCCGAAGGGGTACACAGGACTCGGAGACGACACTCCCGACTTTACGATTACCAACGTCGACGTGACAGTAATCGGTGAACTCAAAGCTCCAAATAAGATTGAGAAGGCACAATCTGAGTCCATCAGTTACCTTGATCGGGCTGAAGACCGCCCTCTTGTCGGGATCGCCTCTGATGGGTGGACGTGGATCAAATATACCGCACAAAAAGATGAACAGCCAACGTTCAGCGACCACTGTTCTCTTCGGAAGGTTATCCGAGATATTGCTCGCGAGCAGGCTGTAGACAGGTCGCCACGTCGTGACCGTTCGGAGTTACGGGAGCGTTGCTACGACTTCGTGAGTGCGTTTAGTGCTGAAGAGATTGGTACATCAATCGAATCTGAATAGGCTATTAACATCGGCTCCGAAACCACCAAACCAGCTGCTCCCCGGCAAGTTCTTTCGGATCCTATTCTTCCACCGCCTCCTCAACGATCTCGATTTCTTCGTCGGTCAGCCCGTACAACTCGTACACGATCTTGTCGATCAGCGCGTCCGTCTGCTCGATCTTCGCGTCAAGCTCGTCGGCGTGCTCCTTCGTCTCCAAGTAGTTCTCTAAGTCGTCGGCCACGTCGTCGACGTCGGGCACCTCGATCGCTTTCAGCCGGTCGACCAGTGAGTTCGTCTTCGTCGCCGTCTCGCGGAAGTTCGCGAAGCCGCCCGCCTCGTCGACGGCGACCGGCACGAAGTGCTCGATCAGGTCCGTCTCGACCTACTCGTGCGTTCCGATCACGACGTTCAGCCCCACTCGTTGAGGTTCACGATCGGAGGGAGGTCGGTCGGCTCCGGCACCAACTCGGTCACCGCCGCGACGCGGTCGGCGATCGCGTAGGTGTCCATCGTATCGTCGGCGTAGTAGAGCACCGGCACGTCCCCTCGCGTCTCCGCGTCGAAAAAATCGGTGTCGTGCGTGAGGACGACGTAGCCCCCCTGGCGAGCGAAGGCCGCGATCGATTCGTCGTCGACGCCTTCGGAAAGCGCCTCGTGGACGTGATCCGCGGCGATGCCCTTTCCCCGGAGCGTCTCCGCGACCCGCGGACTCGTGTTTTCGTCGACGAGGACCCGATACTCCATCCAGTTACGCGCTCTCGTCGTCTTTCAGCTCCGAGAACGACACCGCTCCGGCCTCCCGCGCCGCGGCCTCGCGTTCCGCCCGCTGGCGCTCGACCGCCGCCATCTCGTCGGGGTGACTGTGGTAGTACTGGAGCGCACCGTACACGTCAGCCACGTCGAGGTCGAGCTGGTCGGCCACCTCCTCGGCCGACTTGCCGGCCCCCTCGACGAGCCCCTGAATCCGCCGGACGGTCACGCGCCGTCCCTCGATGTGCGGCTCGTCGTGAACTTCGGTCACGATCCGAACCGACGACTGTGCCATACCCGCGCGTATCAACCGAGAAAACATAAAACGTCGCTCTAGCGGCCATCGCTGGCTTCAGCAAATACTATTGGTCGCGTTAAGTTAGTACCACCATCGCTTCCGTCATGCGATTTTACAGAAGTATTTTCGAATGATGTAGCCAATCGTGTTCTGTGGATCAACGGGAAAGAGAACTGAGAAGGCAGATCCGGTTCTTCGCGGAGTTACTACCTATTTTGAGTTTATAACTCAGCTTTTTCGAACTTGACGAATACTCTCGCCGTCTTGCGTTTCTTCGTAACTTAACGCGACCATACTATTCGGACTACGTTCGAAATATCATTATAACAGTACCGGCACTGCGCGGTTTCGTCGGAATCGCCGATTTGGCGGTCAATAGCTCACCCCCCGAATGCGTTTTTCGGACGTTAGAAGGCGTCAAGACTCTCGATAATGAGAGTCAACAAGAATTTGTATGGGACCGCTGAGAGTCGAACTCAGGTCATACGGACCCCATCCGCATAGGATACCACTACCCCACGGTCCCTGACTACACGCTGAAAAACGACGGTCCGGTAATTAAGGACTTCGCTTCACTCCTCGTCGGCGTCCCGCGGGACCACGAGGTCGCCGTCGTCCCGCACCGCGAGGCTGCCGATCGGGTCGCCCTCGTAGACGGCGAGACCCTCGCACCGACCGAGGACGTACCCGTCGCTGTCGGCGCGGACCGTCGCGCGCTCCGCGCCCGCGGCGTCGACCACGTCGGCGAGCACGTCGCCCTCGGCGAACGCGTCGCCGGCCGCGACGCGGTGCCGGACGAGGCCGGAGTCGTCGGTCGTCGGTCCGCGGAAGCGCCGCACGGGGAACTCGACGGGAGCGGGATCAACGCCGACGCCGGGCTCGGCTATCGACTCGGGCGCGTCGCCGGCGGCCAACAGCCCGAGTTCGACCGCGACGCCGAAGACGCCCGCGACGCCCGCGTCGAGGAGGGCGTCGTCGACGACGCTGTGCGCGCCCAACTCCGCCGTGAACGCCGGGATTCCGGCCTCGTTGAGCACGGCGCCCGCGGTCGACCGCTGGAGGTTCTCCTCGACGTACTCGGCCGCGGGGTACTCCCGAATCACCGGGAGGCCGAACGCGTCGACCAGCCGGCCGAGCTCCTCGGAGAGCGCGGCCGCCTCCGACTCGCTTCGCCGGTCGCCGTAGAGGACGCGGTCGCGGATGGCGAAGGGCTCGCTGCCGACGCCGGCGGTGTGGCAGTCGATCAGCGCGTCCGCGGCCGCGTTCGTCCCGACCGTCTCGACGGCGAACTCGCTCGAATCGTCCGCTGACTCGTCCGCGTCGGCCGGCATCTCGCCCGTGATCGCGGCGTACAGGCGGGCGTCGATCCGCTCTTGGAGCTTCGGCGGGCGCGCCGACTCCGCGTCGACGTCGGGGAAGTGGCGGTTCGGGTCCTCGTCGGCGTAGTACGTCTCCCGCGCGTTCCGGCGCAGTCCGGCGGGGGAGACGACCGGCACCGCGACGACCGCGCCCGCGAGGTCGGCGAGGCAGTCGTCGAAGGCCGCGACGGCGTCCTGAACGACCGCGACACCCGTCGCCTCGTCGCCGTGGACGCCGCCCGTGAGCCACAGCGTGGGCCCGTCGGCGGCCCCGTTCGCGACGACGACCGGGAGGCGTTCCGAGCCACCCGTCGGGAGCTTCGCGACGGAGAGCCGGCCGCGGTCGAGCGTTCCCGGCGCCGCGCTCGCGCTCCCCAGCGTTATCCGTCCGCCCGCGTCCCCGTCCGCGTCCGACTCGTCCATACCCGAGTTCGGGTAAGGCGGGATTATAAAAGAACGCGCTCTAACTCGACCACCGTCCCGCTATCCGCCTCGGGGTCGCCGACGACACGACCGAGACAGACCGCGACGCCGTCAGGCGTGAAACACGCGACGAGCGGCGATTCGGCGTCTTCGGGGTCGGCGTCGCCGTCGAACGCGTCGTCGTCCCCGGTCGGGACCGCCGCGTCGTCGACGTCGATCACGCCGGGCGCGTACACCGGCGCGCCGGTCGCGACGCTGCGCGCGGCGGACCGCGCGACCGTCACCGCGGGGAGGTGCGTCAGGGCGTCCTCGGCCGGGCGGACCACTTCGCGGAGGAGCGCGTCGTCGCCGTCCTCGGCCGGGCGGACCACTTCGCGGAGGAGCGCGTCGTCGCCGTCCTCGGCCCACGCGAGCGCGTCCACGAGGTCCTGAAGCGTGTGGAGGTTGCGGTCGTCGAACGGGTCGGTGGCGGTCCGGCGGAGGTGGCCCATGTGCGCGCCGACCCCCGTCGCGAGCCCGACGTCGTGACACAGCTTCCGGACGTACGTCCCCGACTCGCAGCGGATCCGGAGGAGCGCCTGCCGGTCGTCGAGCTCCAGCACGTCGAGGTCGTGGATCGTCCGCGTCCGGAGACGACGGCTCACGGCGCTCTTCCGCGGCGGCTTCTGGTAGATCTCGCTCTCGAATTCGGCGACGACCTCCCGGAAGTCGGCCGGAGCCGAACCGTGGAGCTCCAGCACCGCGACGTACTCCTTGGTGCCCTCCAAGAACACCTGCGCCATGCGCGTCGCGTCGCCGGTCAAAGTGGGGAGGCAGCCGGTGACCTTCGGGTCGAGCGTACCCGAGTGGGCGACGCCGCCGGTCGCGGGACCTTCGGGATCGAGCGCCGCGAGCGTCTCGTCTATCGCGTCCCGCACCCACGCAGAGACCTGATGCGAGGAGGGGCCGGCCGGCTTGTCGAGGTTGACGACGCCGAACCGGAGCAGTTCGGGTACCGAACGCTCTACCGGCGGGGCTCTGAGAAGGTTCTCGCCGTCGGCGCGTTCGTCGGCGTCAGCGTCGGCGTCGGAAGCGTCAGTCATGCGGAGCGGTCGGTGGGGGAGTCAGAAGTCGTAGACGACGCCCTCGACGGGCGCTTTCCCCTCGTCGTCGTCGGGGTCGTACGCCTCGACGGTGGCGACGAGGACGTCGAGGAAGCGCTCGGGCCCCCAGCGAGCGGTGTTGTACGCGGCGTCGTAGATCGACAGGTCCTCGATGTCGATGTTGTAGTACTCCTCGTACCGCTTGCCCTCGGAGGCCTCGCGGCGCTCCGTCTCCGTTCGCGCGCGGTCGACGTCCTTCGATTCGCGCTCCGCGATCCGCTCCGCGCGGACCGACAGCGGCGCGTCGAACCAGAAGCGGAAGTCGGCGTGATCGGCGGCGAGCCACCCGGCGAGCCGGGATTCGAGGACGACGTCGTCGCGCTCGACGGCGATCTCGCGGAGCCGGCGGTCGAGGTCGCGGTCGATCTGGGGGTCCTCCTCGGCGAACTCGTTGAACTCGACGGGCGTCATGTCGCGTTCGGCCGCCATCTCGCGGAAGATGTCGCCGCCGGAGACGTGCCCGAGGCCGAGCGCGTCCGCCAGCTGGACGGCGTTGGTGCTCTTCCCGCTGCCGGGCGGGCCGGAGACGGTGATCAACATATCACCACTGCGCGGGTGTCGTTCAAAACGGTTGTCGTTCGCTCGCGTCGAGCGTCTGCTCCTTAGACCGCACCGCCGCCCAGTCAGGGCTCGTCGTCGGCCGTCGCGGCCGTCATCGACCAGACCGCGACGAGGCCGAGGAGGAGCGCGGGGACGAGGGGGAGCGCGAGGTACGTCGCGAAGAAGGGGAGCCCGAACCAGCCCGCGGCGTACGGGTAGACGTAGATGATCCCCGGGATGACGAGGGCGCAGACGAATATCGCCGCCGTCAGCGCCCACCCCTTCCGACCGAAGCCGTCGGCGGCCGGCTCGTCGGCGGCGGCAGGCGGGTCCCGCGAGCCGTCACCGCCGCTGTCGGTCGCGTCGGCGCCGTCGTCGGTGCCGGGGACGTGGACGTAGCCGCCGTCGGTGGTGCCGTCGGCGGTCGCGTCCGCGTCGCGGGCGGACGCATCGTCGGCGGCCGCGTCGGTCTCAGAGCTCACTGTCGGGTTTAACCACCACTTTGCCAAAGCCCTCACGGTTTTCTATCATCTCGTGTGCGCGCGCGGCCTCGCTCATCGGGAGGACCTCGCGGACGCGCGGTTCGAAGGTACCGTCCCAGACGAGTTCGAGGACGTCGTCGACCTCGCCCGGCGTCGCCATCGTCGAGCCGATGACCGAGAGCTGGTTCCAGAAGATGCGGTTGAGCCCGGCGCCCGGGTTCGGCCCCGTGGTCGCGCCGCAGGTGACGAGCCGGCCGCCCTTCGCCATCGACTTCAGCGAGTTCGGGTAGGTGGCCTCGCCGACGTGGTCGACGACGACGTCGACGCCGCGCTTGCCGGTGAGCGCGCCGATCTCCTCGGCGAAGTCGTTCGCCTCGTAGTCGATGACGTGGTCGGCGCCGCACTCTTCGGCGTGCGAGAGCTTCTCCTCGGTGGAGGCGGTCGCGAACACCTCACAGCCCGCGTGGTCGGCGATCTGGACCGCGGCGTGGCCGACGCCGCCGGAGGCGCCGAGGACGAGCACCTTCTCGCCCGCCTCGATGTCGGCGCGCGTCTGGAGCATGCGCCACGCGGTCTGGAAGACGAGCGACGCGGAGCCGGCGACCTCCCAGTCGACATGGTCCGGGACCGGGACGAGGTTCTCGGCGGGGACCGCGGCCTTCTCGGCGTGGACGCCGCGGACGTGTTCGCCGATGATGTGGAAGGAGACGCACAGCGACTCCTCGCCGTTGCGACAGAACTCGCAGTTGCCACAGGAGACGCCCGCGCTCACGGCGACGTGATCGCCCGGCTCGAACCGCGTCACGCCCTCGCCGACGGCCTCGACGACGCCCGCCGCGTCGCTGCCCGGGATGTGCGGCATCTCCAGGTCGATGCCGGGCATCCCGCGTCGCGTCCAGATGTCGAGGTGGTTGAGCGCGCCGGCCTTGACGTCGACGAGCACCTCGCCGCGGTCGGGCTCGGGGTCGGGGAACTTGCCGTACTCGATCACGTCGCGGTCGCCGTGGTCGGCGAACTGAACGGCTTGCATACGCGGACCCTCCCGCGGGACCCACTAAACAGTACGCCTCACGGAAACAGTTCGCCTCGCGGAAACGGACGGCGCGCCTCGACGGCAGCGATTATTTATAAGTGACAGTGCGGTGGCGCGTGCCGACGAGCGGCCGACAGGCCGCGAGTCGCACGCGCGAGGGACGCCGCGAACGCCCGAAGGGCGTGAGCGGCGAGGCTGGGGAGGCGTGAGGTGCGGGGCTGTGCGGGGCGGGGCGGGACTCAAAGGGGCAGTCGCGAGGCCGCAGGAGGCGACGTAAGCACTGGAAGGAGCGAACGGAGTGAGCGACTGAAGCGCGCAGCGAGCGTACTGCGGCCTCGCGACTGGGGCTTTGGAGGTTTCTACAACTAATCTGCGGTTTATTATTTATAAACAATGGTTGGAACCTTGGAGAACGTCCATTCATGTGATATCTGAAATATATACTCTATTAGAATTCTCAGGCGGTCAGTATAGTCGAGGTACTAAGCGTTCAATGTAGTCGAGAGTTCGAATCTAGAACTGATGTTGAAAAATACTCCCGACGCGACGACCGTGCGAGACCTCCACAGCGACCCGGCCGTTTCGTGATGTTTAAGTACCGAAAGCGGGAGCATACGAACGCACGAACTGCAGGGGCGTCGGGCCCCGAGTCCGAGAGGGCGATGATACAACGCGGGTTGCGGTAGCCAAGCCTGGCCCAAGGCGCAGGGTTGCTAACTCTGTGGCGTCACTGCCTCCGGGGTTCGAATCCCCGCCGCAACGCTCGAACGGACGAGTACCGCCGGATTCGCGCCGGTAGGGCTCACCACAACCAACACATGAGCACGGAAGAATCACAGGACGACTCGCCGGAGGAGGAGGAAGACCTCCAGTACTTCGTTCGGATCGGGGGCGCGGACCTCGACGGGACGAAGACGGTCGAGCGAAGCCTGTCCGAACTCGACGGCATCGGCACGCGCACGGCGCGGCTGGTCGCCGAGAAGGCCGACGTGGACAGAAACGCCACGTTCGGGCTCCTCGACGAGGATGACATCGACGCGGTGGTCGACATCGCCGAGAACCTCGAAGACCACGTCCCGTCGTGGATGACGAACCGACAGAACGACTTCTTCAGCGGGGAGACGACGCACCTCGTCGGCACGGACGTCGACGAGAAGCGCCGTCACGACATCAACCGCATGAAGATCATCGAATCGTACAAGGGCGTGCGCCACAAGCGCGGGCAGAAGGTCCGCGGCCAGCGCACCAAGTCCACGGGTCGCTCGGAGGGGACCATCGGGGTCAACGTCGAGGAGATCCGCGAGGAGATGGCGGACGAAGAAGGCGGTGACGAGGAATGAGCACCGGAAAGAACACCAAGGGCTACGAGACGCCGAACCACCCGTACCAGGGCGAGCGCATCGCCGAGGAGTCCGACCTCCTCTCGCGGTACGGCCTGAAGAACAAAGAGGAGTTCTGGCGCGCCCAGTCCGAGCTGCGTAACATGCGTCGGGAGGCCCGACGCCTGCTCGGCGAGGCGCAGGGCGACGTCGAGGCCGCTCAGGACGCCGGCGCGGAGTTCGTTACCCGACTCCGCCGCATCGGCATCCTCGGCGACAACGACGACATCTCGACGGTCCTGTCGCTCGACGTGACCGACCTGCTGGAGCGTCGCCTCCAGACGGTCGTCTACCGACAGGGCTTCGCCTCCTCGACCCAGCAGGCCCGCCAGTTCATCGTCCACGGCCACATCACCGTCAACGGCGCCCGCGTCACGCGCCCGTCGGTGAAGGTGGACGTCGACGACGAGGGCGCCATCGCCTTCGACGAGACGAGCCCGCTCGCGGACGATCTCCACCCCGAGCGCGCGGAGTCACAGGAGTAACCATCCATGAGTGAATCCGAAGACGGAGGAAAGTGGGGCATCGCCCACGTGTACGCGTCGTTCAACAACACGCTCATCACGGTCACCGACGAGACGGGCGCCGAGACGATCGCCAAGTCGTCCGGCGGCACCGTGGTGAAGCAGAACCGCGACGAGGCGTCGCCGTACGCCGCCATGCAGATGGCGGAGGTCGTCGCCGAGCGCGTCAAGGACGCCGGCTTAGAGGGCGTGCACGTTCGCGTGCGCGGCCCCGGCGGCAACCTCAACAAGTCCACCGGTCCCGGTGCGCAGGCGACGATCCGCGCGCTCTCGCGTGCGGGCGTCGAGATCGGGCGCATCGAGGACGTCACGCCGATCCCGCACGACGGGACGAAGGCGCCGAAGAACAAGCGAGTCTGACATGACCGAAGACGAATTCGACGTCCAGTACGTCGAACGGGACGATCGCAGCGCGCGGGTGCTGATCCGCGGGCTCACGCCGGCGTTCGCCAACGGCATCCGCCGCGCGATGATCGCCGACGTCCCGACGTTCTCGATCGACACCGTCCGGTTCGTCGAGAACTCCTCGGTCATGTTCGACGAGATGATCGGCCTACGTCTGGGGCTCGTGCCCCTGACGACGCCGCTCGACGACTTCGAACTCGGCGACGAGGTCACCCTCGCGCTCGACGTCGAAGGCCCGGCGACGGCGTACTCCGGCGACATCGAGAGCAGCGATCCGCTCGTCGAGGTCGCCGACGAGAACGTCCCGATCATCGAGCTGAAGGAGGGTCAGCGGTTGGAGTTCGAGGCCGACGCGGTCCTCGACACCGGCAAGGAGCACGCCAAACACCAGGGCGGCGTCTCCGTCGGCTACCGCCACCTCCAGCGCGTCTCGGTCGAGGGCGACCGCGGCGAGTTCGACGACGACGAGCCGAACATCCTCCGCGGCGTCATCGAGACGCCGGAGGGCGACGTCGAGCTCACGGACGAGTTCGACAACGACCTCTCGGAACGGTTCCCCGGGAAGGAGGTCGCGGTCGAGGACGTCCCCGGAGCCTTCGTCTTCCACATCGAGACGGACGGCTCGTTCGACGTCGAGGAACTGCTGCTCCGCGCCATCGACACCATCGAGGAGCGCGCGGACGAACTACAGACGAAAGTCGCAGTCTAAGGAAATGACGGCCCTTCGAACCATCCCCCTGACCGTCGCCCCCGCCCGCAGCCGCGGCGCCGCTCCGACCGCCGGAGCGCCCGCGACCGACCGCGGGGACGCCGGGACCGAAAGTGGTTTGAAGGGAGCCGGAATACGGTGGAGTGCACGCAGGGATAGCCAAGTCAGGCCAACGGCGCAGCGTTCAGGGCGCTGTCCTGTAGAGGTCCGCAGGTTCAAATCCTGCTCCCTGCACTCCGTTTTCCACGAACTCTCCACTCAGGAGGGACAGCTATGAGTAGCAAGACGAATCCGAAACTACAGAACCTCATCGCCGATCTGAAGTCGGTCTCGCGCGACTCCGGTGCCAACGTGTGGCAGGACGTCGCCGACCGATTAGAGAAGCCACGGCGCACGCACGCTGAGGTCAACCTGGGCCGAATCGAGCGGTACGCTCAGGAAGACGAGACGGTCGTCGTCCCCGGCAAGGTGCTGGGCAGCGGTGTGCTCGAAACGAACGTCACCGTCGCCGCCGTCGACTTCTCCGGGACCGCCCGGACGAAGATCGACCAGGCCGGCGAAGCGGTGACGCTGGAACAGTACGTCGAACAGAACCCCGAAGGAAGCAACGTGCGGGTGATCCGATGAGTCTCGCGAAGATAGACGCGGACGTCGTCGTCGACGCCCGCGACTGCATCCTCGGTCGCGTCTCCTCCGAGGTCGCGCAGCGCGTCCTCGCCGGGGAGACCGTCGCCGTCGTCAACGCCGAGCGCGCCGTCATCACCGGCAACGAGGAGGCGACGATGGAGACGTACCACAAGCGCGCGGAGCTCGGCTCGGACAGCGGGCCCTACTACCCCAAGCGTCCGGACCGGATCTTCAAGCGCGCCATCCGCGGCATGCTGCCGTACAAGTCGGAGGACGGCCGCGAGGCGTTCTCGAACGTGCGCGTGTACGTCGGGAACCCCTACGAGCGCGACGAGGACGTCGACAGCGTCGTCCTCGACGGCACCTCGCTCGACCGCCTCTCGAACATCAAATTCACCACGCTCGGGGAGATCTCCGAGTCTCTGGGAGCCAACGTCACATGGTAACGAACACCTCAGGCAAGAAGAAGACGGCCGTCGCCCGCGCCACCGTGCGCGAGGGCGAGGGCCGCGTGCGCATCAACTCCCAGCCAGTCGAGCTGGTCGAACCGGAGCAGGCGCGGCTCAAGATGCTGGAGCCGTTCCGCATCGCGGGCGAGGAGCTCCGCGACGGCGTCGACATCGACATCGACGTCGAGGGCGGCGGCTTCAGCGGGCAGGCGGACGCGACGCGGACCGCCATCGCCCGCGGCCTGGTCCAGCACCTCGGCGACGCCGAGCTGCGCGACGCGTACATGAACTTCGACCGCACCCTGCTGGTCAACGACGTGCGCCAGTCCGAACCCAAGAAGTGGGGCGGACCCGGCGCGCGCGCTCGCTACCAGAAGTCCTACCGCTGAGGTGATCCAGTCATGATGATCCCCGTCCGGTGTTTCACGTGCGGCAACGTCGTGGGTGAACACTGGGAAGAGTTCAAAGAGCGGGCTCGCGAGGGCGACGAGGACCCCGGCGAGGTGCTCGACGACCTCGGGGTCGACCGGCACTGCTGCCGGCGCATGCTGGTGAGCCACCGCGACCTCGTCGACGTCGTCTCGCCGTACCAGTAACCATGTCAGAACAGCGATACAATCGGTACGAGAAGGCACGCATCCTCGGCGCGCGAGCGCTGCAGGTGTCCTACGGGGCGCCCGTGCTGATCGACACGGACCAGACGGAGCCGATCCTCGTCGCCGCGGAGGAGTACGACGCGGGCGCGCTCCCGTTCACGGTCCGGAGGGAGAGCTGATGACGCGGATCACCAGCGTCTCGCTGCGTCGCGTCCTCGACTCGCGCGGGAATCCGACGGTCGAGGCCGACGTGCTCACCGAGTCCGGCGGCTTCGGCCGCGGGGCGGCCCCCAGCGGGGCCTCGACGGGCGAGTACGAGGCGATCGAACTGCCCGCGAGCGAGTCGATCGCGAAAGCCCGCGAACACGCGGTGCCGCGCCTCGAAGGCGTCTACGCGGGCGACCAGCGCGCGGTCGACAACGCGCTGCGCGCCGCCGACGGGACGGACGACTTCTCCGCCATCGGCGCCAACAGCGCGGTCGCGGTCTCGATGGCGGCGGCGAAGGCGGCCGCCGACGTGCTGGGCGCGCCGCTGTACCAGCACCTCGGCGGCGCGTTCCGCGGCGAGAACTTCCCGATCCCGCTCGGCAACGTCGTCGGCGGCGGGGAGCACGCCAAGGAGGCGACCCACATCCAGGAGTTCCTCGCGGCCCCCGTCGGGGCGCCCAGCGTCTCGGAGGCCGTCTTCGCGAACGCCGCGGTCCACGCGGCGGTCGCGGACGTGCTCGACGAGCGCGGCGTGCCCGCGGCGAAGGGCGACGAGGGCGCGTGGGCGCCCCCGATCTCGGACGCGGACGCGTTCGAGGTCGTCGACGAGGCGGTCGACCGCGTCGAGGCAGAAGTCGGGTTCGAGATCCGCTTCGGGCTCGACATGGCCGCCGCCGAACTGTACGACGACGACGCCGAGGCGTACGTCTACGGCGACGAGACGAAGTCGGCCGACGAGCAGATCGAGTACGTCGCCGGCCTCGTCGACGAGTACGACCTCGCGTACGTCGAGGACCCGCTCGACGAGAACGACTACGAGGCGTTCGCGGAGCTGACCGACCGGGTCGGCGACCGGACGCTGATCTGCGGCGACGACCTGTTCGTCACCAACGTCGAGCGGCTCCAGGACGGGATCGACGCGGGCGCGGCCAACAGCATCCTGATCAAGCCGAACCAGATCGGGACGCTGTCGGACGCGTTCGACGCGGTCGAGCTCGCCGCCCGCAACGGGTACGAGACGGTCATCTCCCACCGTTCGGGCGAGACCGAGGACACCACCATCGCACACCTCGCCGTGGCGACCGACGCCGGCTACATCAAGACCGGCACGGTCGGCGGCGAGCGCACCGCCAAGCTGAACGAACTGGTCCGCATCGCGGACGACGCGGTATGACGGGCCCACACCACGCATGAGCGAAGACAACGACGCGGTCGAACTCGACGACGACGCGGAGACCGAGGCGGTCGACGCGGCGGTCGAGGAGGAGGCCGACACGACCGAGGAACCGACCGCCGCCGCCGAGTCCGACGAGGCGACGGCCGAGACGAGCGAGCCCGCGGCCGACGTCGACGAGGGTGTCGACGACGACGCCGACGAGGAGGAAGCGGCCTCCCCGTTCGACGACGACGTCATGCCCGACGACGACGTCGACCTGCTGATCCCCGTCGAGGACTACCTCTCCGCCGGGGTCCACATCGGGACCCAGCAGAAGACGGCCGACATGGAGCGGTTCATCCACCGCGTCCGCGACGACGGGCTGTACGTCCTCGACGTGAGCCTCACCGACCAGCGGATCCGAACGGCCGCGGACTTCCTCGAGAACTACGACCCCGAGCAGATCCTGGTCACGTCCTCGCGGCAGTACGGCCGGTTCCCGGCCGAGAAGTTCGCGGACGCCATCGGCGCCCGCGCCCGCACCGGGCGCTTCATCCCGGGCACGCTGACGAACCCCGACTACGCCGGCTACATCGAGCCGGACGTCGTCGTGGTGACCGACCCGATCGGCGACGCGCAGGCCGTCAAGGAGGCCATCACCGTCGGCATCCCCGTGATCGCGATGTGCGACTCCAACAACCAGCTGTCGAACGTCGACCTCGTCATCCCGACGAACAACAAGGGTCGCCGCGCGCTGTCGGTCGTCTACTGGCTCCTCGCCAACGAGACGCTCGACCGCCGCGGCGCCGACACCGTGTTCGCCCTCGAGGACTTCGAGGACGAACTCTAACGCGGTCGTTTTCCGAGTTCACTTTCGTTTCGCCTCTCTCACCGACGAGCCGTCGGTACCGCGATTCGGAGGGCGGTGCGCTCAGACGATGTCCGGCGTGAACGGGTACGAGTACACCTGTCCGTCGTTGGCCTTCACCGTGGCCACGAGGACCAAGACGAGGTCGACGATCCCGATGATCGGGAACAGCAGGAGCCCGATGAACACGAAGCTCAGGACGGCGGCGAGCATGAGCGCGGCGAAGATCACTATCTGGAAGTTCAGCGAGTTCTTCGCGTTCCGCTTGACGAGTTCGTCGTCGTCGTCCGCGAGGATCAGGAACAGGATCGGGCCGAGGAACGACGCGAAGAGCGCCGACGCGTGCGCCAAGGCTGCCAGCGTCGTGTCGCCCTCGACGCGCCCGCCGCCGGTCTCGGTTGCGGTGGTTGACATAACGGGAGTGAGAATTCGGAGCGGATTGATAAGCTTTGGGAGGACGGGTCGGTTCCGGGTCCCGGTCGTCCGCCTCTACCCGCGTTCAGTCGCCCGACGACGGCTCGTCGACGGCCGTCGCATCTTCTGCGCCGGCCGCCGCCTCCTCGGGCACGTCGTGGGTCTCCTCGCGGTCCCCCAAGTAGACCGCCACCCAGTGGGCGGGGGACGGGGCGGTGTCGAGCGTCGTACATCCGCTGACGGCGAGGAGGGCGGCCGACGCTCCGGTGACGAACGCACGGCGAGTCGTGGAGGGTGTCGGCGCGACGTACTCCGTGTAGTAACTTAACAGACAGGTCCGCCTCCGGCCGTCCCCGCCTCGGCCGTGGCGTTCGCGCTCGCGGCGGGGAGCCACGCCGGCGGCGCGACCTCGCTACCCGGGGACCGGGGCGCGACCACGTACTCGAACTGCTTGGACTCGCCCGCTTGAGCGTACGCGAGCCTGGCCTCCCGGATGACGCCGTCTCGGTCGACGGTCAGGTAGCCGTCTACCTCGGTCGCGTTCCGGACCGCGACGGCCGTCGCGGCGTACCGGATCAGCCGTTCGCCGTCCTGGTCGACGGTCCGGACCGCGCGGAACTCCGCGACCGTCAGGACCCGGGAGGCGACCGCCCACATCGAGTCGGCCGCGCGGTACCTGGTCGCCGCCACCGACCCGTTGGACGCATCGAAGGAGATGTCCCTGTTCCGTGCGCTCCGGCTGTACCGGACGCCGCCGTCGACGTACACCTCGCTGCGCGTGACGTCGACGTACCCGTTGTGAACGTCGAGTCGGAACCGGGTCCGCTCCGAGGTCGCGTCGTACTCGTAGTCGGCGTACGCCCCGGCGCGGAAGCGCTCGACCGCGACCCCCGTCACCGGCTCCGTTCGGAGGAAGGCCACGGACCGCTCGCGCGCCGTCGCGATGTCGATCCCCGTCCGGGAGAACCCGTCCGGAAACGAGACATCGCCGAGACGCCCGCCGGCGTCGGCGGTCGCGTTCGAGCGATGCTCGGGCGGCTGAGAGTCGGGCGGCGCGGCGTCGGACGGCGCCGGTCCGCCCGGAACGAAGCCGCCGCACCCCGCGAGCAGGATGAGGAGGGCGACCGCGGCCGCGGCGCGGACCCGCTGAGACACGTCTCTCACTCGTGGTCTCGCGGTGATGACGCTACGGGCGCCCCGAATCCGCGGTCTCGTCGGCGGGCGCCCCGGACAGCGCCGACCGAGCCTCCGCGACGGTGTCGTCCACGCGCGCCCACGCCACGGGCGGCTCGACCGCCTCGAGCTCCGTGTCGAGCGCGTCGAGCCGTTCGCCGAACAGGTCACCCCAGTCTGGGCCGTCGGCGAGCGCCGCGCCGTGTGCGGCCACCTCGGTTTCAAGCTCGTCGAGCCGCGCACCGACGTCATCCGGGAAGGATCGGTCGTCGCGGTCGGCCCACGCGCGGAGGTCGTCCGCCTCGGCGCGGAGGTCGGCGACGACGAGGTCGAGGACGCGCGTCTGGACGGCGGCGTCGAACCGCCGTTCCCGGTCGGGCTCCTCGGCGACCCGGAGCGCGTCGACGGTCTCCGCGAGGGACTCAGCGGACTCCTCGGCGGCCTCGATCTCGTCGACGAGGCCGTCGTGGCGGCGGTTCGCGGAGGAGAGCCACGCCTCGAACGCTTCGAGTTCCGTCTCGAGGTCGTGGGCGATCCGGACGACCTCCTGTGCGCCGGTCGTCACCTCGTGGAGGTCGACCGCGGCGCGGTACACGTCCGTCGGCGACTCTCGGTCCGCCCTAGCCGCCCCCAGATCGTCGCCGAGCGCTTCGACCTCCGCTCGGAGGTCGCCGAGCCGCGCCTCGAACGCCCGCCTGCGGACGTCGACGACGTCGAGGTCGGGCGCCTCGGCGGCGGCGTCGGTCGCCTCCTCGTGGGCGCGCGTCGCGAGGTCGACCCGCGTCTCGGCGGTGGCGAGGATCTGTGCTACGTCGGTGACGGTCGACTCGAACGCCGCGGCCGTCACGGTTCCATCGTCGGTGACGGGATCGAGTCGACGGCGGATCGACTCCGGATCCGCGTCCGCTCGGTCGGCGACCTCGTCGACAACTACGTCGACTGAAACGTCTTCCGTCGCGGGTCGGGCCATGTCCAGTCGTATTCGACGCCGCGGTGTTATACCTTCGGTCAGACCGCTTTTTTCTGCGATAGAGGCCATTAAAGTGCTATACTGTGCTATGTATTCTATTTATCTCGCTATTAGAGATACGGGAACTACTGACCGCTATCGCCGGCCACGGATAGAGACATATCAGAAATATAAACCAGTTTAATAGACCACGCTGTGTCTCTATTCGATGTCAGACCGGAACTGGGTCGACGGCGGCGTGTCGCGGCGGAAAGTTCTCATCACGTCCGGAGCGCTCGGAACCGCCGGGTTGGCGGGCTGTAGCGGAAGCAGCGACGGCGGCGACGGCGGCGACAGCGGATCCGGCGGCGACGGTGGCGACGGCGGCGACGGCGGATCCGGCGGATCCGGCGGTGACGGTGGCGACGGCGGGCAGAGCACGGCGCTGCTCAACGCCGAGGGCTCCTCGACGGTGTACCCCATCTCGAACACGGGGAGCTCGTACTGGAACTCCAACGCGCCGCCGAGCGACGGCGAGTACTGGGGCGCGAACGACAAGACCTCCGTCCCCGGCTGGGATCAGCTCGCCGACGACGGCGCGGGCGACATGCTCATCGCCGACTACTTCGCCTCGAAGTTCGGCTTCGAGCCGACCGACCAGCGCTCCTCGCCGCCGTTCCCGACGACGGTCGGCCTGAGCCACTCGGGGACCGGCTGCGAGGCCGTCACCGAGGGGCTCGTCGACATCGGGAACTCCTCCGGCCCGATCACCGCCGAGCTCGGCTGGAGCGAGGAGGAGGCCCAGAACAGGGTCGTCGACAACGTCGTCGGCCGCGACGGACAGCCGGTCGTCGTCAGCTCCGACGTCGCGGACGCCGGCGTCAGCCAGCTGACGGGCGAGGACGTCCGCGGGATCTACCAGGACGAGATCACCAACTGGAACCAGATCGACGGCATCGACTACGACCAGGAGATCTACGCCATCGGTCGCGCCGAAGGGTCCGGCACCGACACCTCGTTCCGCCTGAACATGCTCGGCGGCGCCGACGCCGCGATGCCCGGCGTCGACACCCGCTTCGGGCAGAACCAGCAGGTCGCGCAGGCCGTCTCCCAGAACGAAGGCTCGATCGCGTACATGGCGCTCGCGTTCACCAGCGAGACGGTCACTCCGATCTCCATCGACTTCGACGGGACGCTGTACGAGACCAGCCGCGACGCGGAGAACACGATCTTCGACAGCGAGTACCCGCTCAACCGCGACCTCCACATGTACACCCTCATCGAGGAGAACAATCCCGACGGCGGCGGCTACGACCGGCGCGAGGCGGCGTTCGTCAACATGTTCCTCAACGAGTTCGGTCAGAGCGTCTTCGTCGAGGGGAACAACTACATTCCGCTGCCGACGAGCGACCTCGAATCGATGAAAGAGCAGGTGTCGTCGGTCGCCACCGAGGACCTGCTGGCGCCGTAGTCCGAACCGGATCGGTCCCCGTTACACGCCGCGACGGAACCGTCGCGCCGGGGGTCGCTTTCCCTCCGACGTCTGCGCCGCTAAGGCGTTCGGAACCCGGTTTCGAGGAGAGAGCGTTTCTACGACACACGGAACACAAATGCCACTCATACCAAATCCATGGCACAGGTAACAGACTCCCGGAGCGGACGGATCCGGAACGCGGTCGGCGAGCAGGTCCGGCGGACCAGGCGGTTCGTCGACGAGACCGAGCCGGCCGCGCTGGCGATCATCGCGGTGATGGCGCTGTCGCTTTTCGGCGCGCTCGTCGGGTTCCTCGCCGTCTCGGACTGGACTATCGTCCCCTTCGCCGCCTTCCTCGGGTCCTCGGCGGTCGGCTGGGTCCGCTATCAGGAGGAGACGGCGTACGTCATCGCGCTGATGATGACGGTGTCGACGATCCTCATCCTCGGGCTGATCGTCGTGTTCATCTTCCGGGAGTCGATCCCGGTGATCCGGTACGAGAGCGCGACGGTGTTCGGGATCACGGTCCCTGGGATCCGGATGTTCATCCAGCCTGAGTGGGACGCCGTCTCGCCGCCGATCCGGTACTCGATGGTGCCGATGATCCACGGGACGGTGATGGTCACGCTCATCGCGTCGGCCGTCGCCGCGCCGCTCGGCGTCTCCGCGGCGCTCTTCCTCTCGGAGATCGCCCCCGCGACCGTCCGCGAGGTCGTCAAACCCGGCGTCGAGATCCTCGCCGGGATCCCCTCGATCGTCTACGGGTTCATCGGGTTCACCGTGCTCGGCCCGTGGGCCTCCGACCAGTTCCAGACGACCGGGCAGGGGTCGTACCTGTTCGTCGGCATCGTCGTCGGGCTGATGGCGCTCCCGACCGTCGTCTCCGTGGCCGAAGACGCCCTGAGCAGCGTCCCGGAGTCGATGAAGAGCGGCTCGTTGGCGATGGGGACGACGGACTGGCAGACGATGACCTCGATCACGCTGCCGGCCGCGTTCTCCGGCGTCTCCGCGGCGGTTCTGCTCGGCGTCGGTCGCGCCATCGGCGAGACGATGGCCGCCACGGTGATGCTCCGCGGCGTGCCGCGGCTGACGGAGCCGCTCGTCAACGTCTTCTACGGACAGGAGACGCTGACGTCGATCATCGCGCGGAACTACGGCGAGGCGGACGGGCTCCAGATGGACGCCCTGTTCGTCGCGGGCGTGATCCTGTTCGTCACCGTCCTCGTCATCTCGATCGGCGCGCAGTACATCGAATGGCGGATGCACGAGCGGCTCGGGGGTGAGATCTGATGGCGGGAGCGGGCCGGACCGACACGCGGCTGGTCGAATCGGAGACCACGGAGACGGACGCCGTCGCGGGCGTCGCCGTCGGCCTCTCGGCGGTCCTGTTCGCGCTCGCCGTCGCTGCGCTGTTCGAGCGCGTCAGCCTCACCGGCTCGCTGTTCGGCGTCCCGACCGTGACGCTGCTCGGCGGCCTCCTGACCGCGCTCGGCGTCGCGGTGATCGCCTTCGGCGTCGGGTCGCGGTTCGGCTACGTCGAGACGAATCCGGACCCGAGCGCCGGGCTCATCGCTGGCTTCGGCGCCGCCGTCCCGTGGGTCCTGATCGGGGGCAGCGTCGCGAGCCAGACGCTCGGCCTCGGCGTGGGAGTCGGCGCCGTCGCCGGGGTCGCTACCGGCGCCGTCGCGTTCGCGGCCAGCGTCCTCCCGCGCGAGGACCTCGGATCGACCGTCCCGCTCGGCGCCCTCCTCGGGGTGACGGGGCTCGTCTTCCTCACCGGCGTCATCGGCCCGACGTGGGTGTGGGAGCTCGGCTGGGCCCAGCAGGCCGCGGTCACCGCGGAGTTCCTCATCCCCGTTTCGACGCTGTTCAGCGCGCTGTACGGCGGCTGGGCCTCGGCGAAGGCGTACGGCGGCTTCGGTGCCCGCGGGCGACACATGGGCGCGTACGTGCTCGTCTACGTGAACGCGCTCTCCATCGTCGCCTTCCTGTTCATCCTCGTCGCCTTCGTGGTCGTTCAGGGGATCCCCGGCCTGCTGAACGGCACCGAGTTCGGATTCGGGACCGGACCGACGACGTCGGTCTTCGGCGTGTCGGTCGCGCTCCCGGTCTCGGTTCCGTTCCTCATGAACGGCGTCGCCCTGTTCAACGACTTCCAAGGCGTGCTGCCGGCGATCGTCGGCACGGTTTGGCTCGTCGTCGGCGCGGTCGTGCTGGCGGTCCCGCTGGGCGTCGGCGCGGCGCTGTTCCTCACCGAGTACGCCGACCGCGGGCGGTTCACGCAGGTCGTCGAGGTCGCGACGAACGGGCTGTGGAGCACCCCGAGCATCGTGTTCGGGCTGTTCGGGTTCGCCTTCCTCATCCCGCGGTTCGGCAACGGGAAGTCGCTGCTCTCCGGAATGATCACGCTCGGCTTCATGCTGCTGCCGCTCGTGGTGATCACGTCCCGCGAGGCGATGCTCTCCGTTCCCGACGAGTACCGCGACGCGAGCGCCGCCCTCGGCGTCTCGAAGTGGCAGACGATCCGGAGCGTCGTCCTCCCGGCGGCGCTGCCGGGCGTCGTCACCGGCGTCATCCTCGGCGTCGGTCGGATCGCCGGCGAGACGGCGCCGATCCTGCTGACGATGGCCGGCGGGACGTTCGTCCCGGGCTCCCAGACGGCCGACGTCATCGGCGGTTTTCAGTTCACGTCGGCGCCGCCGTTCGTCGCGAACCCGGAGCTCCTCCAGGCCACCTCGGCGCTCCCGTACCAGCTGTACGCGCTGATCACGGCCGGCGTCGGCGCGAGCAGCAACGTCGGCAACGCGGACGAGTTCCGCTGGGCGACGGCGCTCGTGCTGCTCGTCGTCGTCCTCTCCTTCTACGCGATCGGCATCGCGACGCGCTACTACTTCCGGCGGCGGCTCAAGCACACCTGAATCCGATGAGCGAGAACACCACCACTACCCCACAGACGCAGACCGCACAGACAGACGCCGATCCCTCACCGACCACGACGACGGGCGAGACCGTCGAGCAGACCCGCGACGAGTGGACGGACTACGAGTTCCGGGGCGAGGCGAAGATGGCCGTCGAGGACCTCGACGTCCACTACGGCGACGACCACGCCCTGAAGGGCGTCTCGATGGAGATCCCCGAGGAGAGCGTCACCGCGCTCATCGGCCCCTCCGGCTGCGGGAAGTCGACGTACCTCCGGTGTCTCAACCGGATGAACGACCGGGTCAGCTCCGCCCGGATCGACGGCTCGGTGAAGCTCGACGGCCGAGAGATCTACCAGGACGGCGTCAACCTCGTGGAGCTCCGGAAGCGGGTCGGGATGGTGTTCCAGTCGCCGAACCCGTTCCCGAAGACGATCCGCGAGAACATCGCCTACGGCCCGAAGAAGCACGGCGACCTCGACACCGGGCTCCTCGCCCGACTACTGAACCGGAGCGACGCCGACGAGCGCGACGATCTCGTCGAGCGCTGCCTCCGCGACGCGGCGCTGTGGGACGAGGTGAGCGACCGGCTCGACGACAACGCGCTCGGACTCTCGGGCGGGCAACAGCAGCGCCTCTGTATCGCGCGCTGCCTCTCCGTCGATCCCGAGGTCATCCTGATGGACGAGCCGGCCTCCGCGCTCGACCCCATCGCCACCGCGAAGATCGAGGACCTGATCGACGACCTCTCCGAGGAGTACACGGTCGTTATCGTCACGCACAACATGCAACAGGCCGCGCGCATCTCGGACCAGACGGCGGTGTTCCTCACGGGCGGCGAGCTCGTCGAGTACGGCGACACCGATCAGGTGTTCGAAAACCCCCACAGCGAGCGCGTCGAGGACTACATCACCGGCAAGTTCGGGTGACCCCATGCCCCGGGAACAGTATCAGGACTCGCTCGACGAGCTCCGGTCCGACGTACTCGCGATGGGCGACCGGGTGATCGCTCAGGTCGAACGGAGCCTCGACGCCGTCGAGCGCCGCGACGAGTCGCTCGCCCAGTCGGTCGTCGACCGCGACGCCGCGGTGAACGAGACGTACCTGCGCTTGGAGGACCGCTGCGTGGACCTGTTCGCGCTCCAGCAGCCGGTCGCGGGCGACCTCCGGTTCGTCACCGCCTCGTTCAAAATCATCACGGACCTCGAACGGATCGGCGACCTCGCGGTCAACCTCGCGAACTACCTCCGGACGGCGACGCGGACGCTCTCCCCGGAGGTGCGGCTCGCCGACATCGGCGAGGCGGCGCGCGTGCTCCTCGAACGAAGCCTCGCCGCGTACCAGGCCGAGGACGCGGCCGCGTGCCGGGCGGTCGCGGCCGACGACGACGAGGTCGACGCGCTGTGTCAGCGGGCGAGCGAGAGCGTTACCCGCGACCTGATCGCCGGGAGCGACGGGGACGGTTGGGAGGCCGAGCGGGTGTTGGACGACGTATCGCGGGTTCTGTTGACGATCCGAGACCTCGAACGGGTCGCGGATCACGCCGTGAACATCGCGGCGCGGACCCTCTACATGGTCGAGAACGACCCGGAGCTGCTCTACTGAAATGGAGTCACGAAAAGTACAGACCGTCGGCAACGGAACGTACACCGTCTCGCTCCCGAAGGAGTGGGCGGAGTCGCAGGGCGTCTCGTCCGGCGACACCGTGACGCTCCACGACCACATCGACGGCGTGCTGGCGGTCCAGACCGGGAACGGCGACGGCGTGGACCCTCCGGTCGCACGGATCGAGTCGGCCGACCCGGAGGTGATCGAGCGGGCGTTGTGGGCGGCCTACGCCGCCGGCGCGCGCGAGGTCACGCTCGAACGGGACGAGCCGCTCACCCCTGACCAGCGGCGCGTCGTCGAGCGGGTCGCCCGCAACCGGGTCGGGATGTCGGTGGCCGCGGAGTCGGAGACCGCAACGACGGCCCAGATCATGCTGGACTCGACGGAGGTGTCGGTGAGCCAGTCGCTCCGACAGCTGGCGTTCACCGTGCGCTCGATACACCGCGACGCGGTGGAGGCCCTGGCGGCGCCGCCGGACGCGTCGCCGATCGGCTCGCGCGACGGGCAGGTCGACCGCCTCGCCTCGATGATCGACCGGTCCGTCTCCCGCGGCATGACGGACCTGGACGAGGTCGACGCGCTCGGCACGACCCGCCCGGAGCTGTTCGAGTCGTGGACTGCGATGCGGGAGCTGTGCCGCTTCCGCGACGCGGCGGCGGACATCGGGGACGCCGCGGCGGCCCTCGACCGCCCGCCGTCGGCCGCGCGACTGGCGACGTGCCGCGATGTCGGCCGTGCGGTCCGGGAGGTCGTCTCCGACGGGGTGAGCGTCGCCCTCGGCGACGAGGGCGCCGACGTCGCTCGGAGCGCGGTCGGCGAGCTGCGCCGGACCCGCGACGAGCTCGACGCGCTCGACCGGCAGCTGGACGGCGCGGCCGAGGGCGCGGTCGAGCTCCGTCGCGCCGCGCGCGGGCTGCGGCGAACAGCGGAGTGTGGTGGAGACGTGGCGGAGATCGGGCTGCGCCGAGCGGTCCGGTGCCGCGAGACGATACGCGACCGCGAGCCGAGCCGGACGAACGAGTAGCCGTCGGGTCGCGTCCGGACCCGGCAAGCGCAACGCCTGTAAGCGCGCGGAGAGAGGTGACTCGTATGACCGTTTGCGAGGCGCCGGGGAAGGTGTACCTCTTCGGCGAACACGCCGTCGTCTACGGCGAGCCGGCCGTGCCCGCAGCCATCGAGCGACGCGCGGCGGTGACCGCCGAGCCGCGCGAGGATGACCACGTTCGCGTCGAGGCCGAGGACCTCTCCCTGGACGGGTTCACGGTGGAGTACGCCGGAAGCACCGGCGACCGCCCCGACGTCGACGTGCCGACCCCGCTCGTCGAGGCCGCGATGGGGTACGTCGACGCCGCCGTCGAGCAGGCGCGGGACGCGGCCGACGCCCCCGACGCCGGCTTCGACATCACCGTGGAGAGCGACATCCCGCTGGGCGCGGGGCTCGGGTCGTCCGCGGCGGTGGTCGTCGCCGGCATCGACGCCGCGACGCGCGCGCTCGGCGAGCCGCTCGACCGCCGCGAACTCGCCGACCGGGCGTACCGGGCCGAGTTCGAAGTACAGGACGGGCAGGCCTCCCGCGCCGACACCTTCTGCTCGACGATGGGCGGCGCGGTCCGCGTCGAGGGCGACGACTGCGAGCCGATCGACGCGCCGAACCTCCCGTTCGTCGTCGGCTTCGACGGCGGCGCGGGCGACACCGGCGAATTGGTCGCCGGCGTCCGCGCGCTGCGCGAGGAACACGAGTTCGCGGCGGACACCGTCGAGTCCGTCGGCGACCTCGTCCGGACGGGCGAGGGGCTGCTCGCGGACGCCGACCCCGAGAGCGACCCGGAGCCGGAGCTGCTCGCGGAGTTAGGCGAGCTGATGGACTTCAACCACGGGTTGCTCGCGGCGCTGGGGGTCTCAGCCCGGTCGCTCGACGCGATGGTCTGGGCCGCGCGGGACGCGGGCGCACACGGCGCCAAGCTCACCGGCGCGGGCGGCGGCGGCTGTATCGTCGCCCTCGACGAGAGCGACGCGACGGAGACGGCCCTCTCGTTCACGCAGGGCTGCGAGGAGGCGTTCCGCGCCGAGCTGGCGACCGAGGGCGTCCGGGTGGTGGAGCCGTGACGGGCCCCGGCGCGGCGGACGCCGGTACGGACGGCGACGAGGCCGCCCCCGACGCCGACGCCGCTGACGACGCCGCACCCCCCGTCGTCCTCAAGCTCGGCGGGAGCCTGATCACCGAGAAGGACAGCCCCGAGACGCTCGACGACGACGCGCTCGACGCCGCCTGCGACGCGGTCGCCGAGGCGCTCGCGGCGGGCGACGTCGACCGGCTCGTCGTCGTCCACGGCGGCGGGAGCTTCGGGCACCACCACGCCAGCGAACACGGGGTCTCGACGACCGACGGGACGCGCGACGCGAACGCAGTGGCCGCGGTCCACGGCGCGATGAAGCGGCTGAACGCGCACGTGTTAGAGCGGCTCCGCGAGCGCGGCGTGCCCGCGGTCCCCGTCCACCCGCTGTCGCTCGCGGCGCGGGCGGAGGGGGCGGACGGCGGGCTCGACCTCCCGCTCGGGTCGACGGCGACGCTGCTCGGGGAGGAGTTCGTCCCGGTGCTCCACGGCGACGGCGTGGCGACCGCCGGGAGCGGCGTCACGGTCGTCTCGGGCGACGAGCTGGTCGTCGAACTCGCGGCGGGACTCGGCGCGCGCCGCGTCGGCGTCTGCTCGACGGTCCCCGGCGTCCTCGACGGCGACGGCGACGTGATCGCCGAGATCGACGCGTTCGAGGCGGTTGCGGACGCGCTCGGCGCGAGCGACGCGACGGACGTCTCCGGCGGCATGGCCGCGAAGGTGCGGGAGCTGCTCGCGCTCGACGCCCCGGCGTACGTGTTCGGCGCCGAGGGGCTGGCGCCGTTCCTGCGCGGGGAGGGCGCCGGGACCCGGATCGACTGAGCGCGAGAGCCCGAGCTGGCGGGGGGTAACGACGCGCGTTCGGGCCCGTACAGAACCCTTATTCGACCCACGGCCCTCCCCTCGGACATGAACGAATCGGACGTGCGGGAGCGGCTCGCGGACGTGCGCGACCCCGACCTCGGCGGCGACATCGTCTCGCTCGGCTTAGTGAACGACGTCGAGGTCGACGAGGCCGCCGGAATCGTTCGCGTGTCGCTCGCGCTCGGCGCTCCTTTCTCGCCGAACGAGTCGGCCATCGCGGACGACGTGCGCGAGACGCTCGCGGACACCGGCCTCGACGTGGAGCTGTCGGCGTCGATTCCGGACGATCTCTCGGCGGACGAGCAGGTCCTCCCCGGCGTCCAGAACGTGATCGCGGTCGCCTCCGGCAAGGGCGGCGTCGGGAAGTCGACGATGGCCGTCAACGTCGCCGCCGGGCTCTCCCAGCTCGGTGCGCGCGTCGGCCTCTTCGACGCCGACGTGTACGGGCCGAACGTGCCGCGGATGGTGTCGGCCGAGGAGCGGCCCGAGACCGACGGCGAGACGATCGTTCCTCCCGAGCGGTTCGGGGTGAAACTGATGAGCATGGACTTCCTCACCGGCGAGGACGACCCCGTCATCTGGCGCGGCCCGATGGTCCACAAGATCATCACCCAGCTCGTCGAGGACGTGGAGTGGGGCGAGCTCGACTACCTCGTGATGGACCTCCCGCCGGGAACCGGCGACACCCAACTCACCATCCTCCAGACGCTCCCGCTGACGGGCGCCGTCATCGTCACGACGCCGCAGGAGGTGGCGCTCGACGACGCGGTGAAGGGGCTCCGGATGTTCGGCAAACACGACACGAACGTCCTCGGCATCGCCGAGAACATGGCCGGGTTCCGCTGTCCCGACTGCGGCGGCTTCCACGAGATATTCGGCTCCGGGGGCGGGAAGGCGCTCGCCGCGGACCACGACCTGCCGTTCCTCGGGGGGATCCCGCTCGACCCCGACGTTCGCACCGGCGGCGACGACGGTGAGCCCGTCGTTTTGGAGGACGGCGAGACCGCGGACGCGTTCAAGGTGCTCGTCGAGAACGTCGCGAACAACGCCGGCGTCGTCCGCCGCCGGGGGGTGAGCGAGGGGCGATGACCGGGGGGGACGAGGACCGAGGGGCCGAGGGAAGTGGCGACGCGGGAGGCGCCGCGAGCGACGACCGCGAGGACCCCCTCGCCGCCGCCGGCGTCGATCCGGTCGTGCCCGAGTCGGCGACCGACGCGGCCGAGGAGGCGTTCGCCGCGGACGACGAGGTCCGCGAGTTCCTCCGGGACGTGGCCGAGGACGTTCGGGGGAACAGCTCAGAGAGCAAGCAGCTCTCGGCGGTCCTCTACCGGGTCTCGGACCTGTACGACCCGGACGAGGAGACGTCGCCGGAGGAGATTTACCTCAACGTCCGGCACATCATGCGGATCAAGTCGGAGGGCGGACTGCGCCGCTGAGGCGGCGACGGCGAGGCCGGATCTCCTCTGTCCCGCTCAGTCGTCCGAGTCGGCCGTCCTCGGGTCGATCGGCCGCTCGTCGATCGGTGTGGCGTCGTCGACGACGTCCGCGAGGCCGAGCCGGTCGAGCGTCGCCGGCGTCGGGAGGCCGCGGTCGCCCCACCCCCGCGCCGCGTAGTAGCGGTCCAGCAGGCGGTCGAACGCGTCCACGTCGACCCCCGGCGTCCCGTCCGCCGCGGGGGTGCGGAGCGGCTCGGGGAGCGCGTCGTGCGCGCGGTCGAACCCCTCGCGGGCGTTGAACAGCCGGGTGAGCGTCCAGATCCGCTCGCCGGTGGTCGCGAGCGCGGCGACCGAGTCGTCCGACCCGACGGAGTCGTCGCCGCGGTCGGCGACGTCGACCGCGGGGTGATCGACCGCCGCGAGCCACTCCGCGCCGAGGTCGGCCCAGACCGCCTCGCCGACGAAGTCGTCGACGACGAGGCTCCACAGCACGGACCGCGCGTTCTGCTCACCGACCACGTCGCGTACCCGGTCGGCCGGGGACCGGTCCGGCCGAGCGAGGGGCTCGGTGTCCTGCGGTCGCGCGCGGCGGTGGCACGCGCCGCGGTCGCTCGTCGCGTACGCGAGCGCGACGCCGACCGCCGCGCGCGGGTCGAAGCCGGGCAGCGCCATCGACTTCACCGTGGGCACGAGCTCCGCGCCGCCGAACCGCGCCGCCGCGGCGTCGACCCCGTCGGCGAGCGCGTCCGGCAGGTCGGGGTCGACGTCGAGGTCCGGCGGCGCCTCGCGGGCCGCGATCGCTTCTACGAGGCGCTCGGCGCCGTCGGCGTCCCCGAACGAGACCGGACAGTCGACGACTCCGGCCTCCCCCGCGCGGATCGCCCACGCGACCGCGTTGCCCGCGCCGATCACGTCGAGGCCGAGCCGGTCGCAGACGCCGCAGAGCTCGACGACGCGGTCGAAGTCGTCTACCCCGAGCCCGGCGCCGAGCGTGATCGGCGCCGCACCGCGGGGGACCACCTCCCCGTCCGACGTGTCGATCCGGAAGCCGCCGGGGACGGTCGAGTCGTCCCCTTCGTCGGCCTCGCCGACCCCCTCCCGCCCCGTCGCGCGCTCCAGCGCGGCCTCGACGCCGATGTCGTCGGCGCCGTCGAAGCCCGTCCCCGTCCACCCCTCCGACGCGAGGATTCCGACCTCGTTCGCGTAGTCGACCGTCTCGACCGTCTCGCCCGCGGCCTGCCACTCGCCGGTCGGGTCTCGGCCGTAGGCCGCCGCGTCGCGGTCGCGGAGCGCGGCGAGATCGTCCGGGACCGTCGGCGGCGGGTCGCGCGCGACGACCGCCTTCAGTCGTTTCGCGCCCATCACCGCGCCGGCGCCGCCGCGGCCGGCGTGGTGGTCGCCGCCGTCGCTCGCGACCGTCGCGTACGCCGCCTCGCGCTCGCCCGCCGGGCCGACGCAGGCGACGCCGGCGTCCGGGAACCGCGCGGCCGTCTCGGCGGCGTCGGCGCCCCACGCGTCGCTCGCCTCGATCCGGGCGCGGCCCCCCTCGATCTCGATCCGGACCGGGCGCTCGGCGGCGCCCGTCACGAGAAGGCCGAGGCAGTCGCCGAGCGACCCCACGAGCCGGTCGGCGAAGTCGCCGCCGGCGTACGAGTCGAGGAAGCCGCCGGTGAGCGGGGACTTCGTCACCGCGGCGTAGCGCGTCTCGCCGGGGAGGTAGCCCGCGAGCGGCCCGACGAGGAGCGCGAGGAGGTTCTCGGGCCCCGTCGGGTCCGTTCCCGGCGACAGCTCCTCGTAGAGGTAGCGCGCCCCGAGCCCCTTCCCGCCGACGTAGTCGCGTCGCCAGTCGCGGGGGACGCGCTCGCGGGCGGTCTCGCCCGTCGAGAGGTCGACGCGGAGGACGTGGGTGCGGCGCCGACTCATTTGGATGCCCTGCGCGGCGAGGACGTATCAATCTGTTCGCCGCGGAGGTCGACGCCCGCGCGGTGCTCCCGCCGCCGGTGGACCCGACCGTTAGAGTGAGGCCGCCCGCGGGCAAACGCTCAGACATGGACCTCACGACCGCGCTCGACGCCCGCGACGCGACGGTCTGCGTCGTCGGCGCGGGCGGCAAGAAGTCGACGCTGTTCGCGCTCGCCGACCGGCTCGACCGGTCGGTCGTGACAGCGAGCGTGCGGATACCGATCTTCGATGACCGGGTCGCCGCGGTGCGCGTGACCCGGGACCCGGTGGCCGCGCTCGACGAGGCGGCCGAGGGCGACTGGCCGCTCGGGCTGGTCCCCGAACGCGAGCGGTCGGACCGGTACCTCGGGTACGACGTCGACACCGTCGCCGAGATCGCCGACGCCGCGCCCGGCGCGACGCTCGTGAAGGCGGACGGGGCGCGCCTGCGGGAGTTCAAGGCGCCCGGTGACCACGAACCCCAGATCCCGGCGAACGCGGACGTCGTCGTCCCGATCGCGAGCGCGCACGTCGTCGGCGAACCCCTCACCGAGGAGCTCGTCCACCGGCCGGAGGAGGTCGCCGCGATCACCGGTCGAGATATCGGGGACGAAATCCGGCCCGTGGACGTCGCGACGGTCCTCGCGAGCCCCGCGGGCGGGCTGAAGGGCGTCCCCGGCGACGCGACCGCGATCCCGGTCGTGAACAAGGTCGACGACGAGGCGGACGCCGCCGCCGCCCGGGCGGTCGCCGGTGAGATCCTCTTCCGCGCGAACGTGCCGCGCGTCATTCTCACACGCCTGATCGCGGACGATCCGGTCGTCGAGGTCGTCGAGTAGATCCCCTACGAGTCCTCCCCCGGAAGCTCCGAAAACGACCGCCACAGCGCCCGGTACAGCGTCCACGCGTCGACGTCGGTCCGATCCATCACGGCCCGGCAGGCCTCGTCGAACCGCCGGTAGTCGGCGGCCGTCGGCGGGTCGGGGTACGGGTGGTCGAGTTCGCCGGCCGCGGCCAGCACCGCCCAGGTCCGGCGGTCGATCGCGACGAACCGCGACGGGGCGAGGAACTGAAGGAATCCGGACGCGACCGCGACGTCGACCCCGTCGAGCGCGGTGAGCGCGTCGAGGGCGCCGGCGACGTTCGCTGAGTCGTCGTCTTTTACGCCCACCGCGTCGACGGCGTCGTCGAGGGCGTCGATCACGTCGCCGAACTCGTTGTCGCGGAACGCCGCCTCGCGCTCACGGCGCTCCCGGTCGGGGTACTCGCCGAGGTACCGTCGGAAGTACCACCGGACGATCCACTGGGCGTCCCGGCGCCCGTACTCGTCGCCCGCGAACGTCTTCGGGACCGTCTCGACGTGCTGGCGCTCCACGTCGTACAGCGGTTCCGCCTCGGCGTACGCCCGGGCGCGGTCCCGGATCGTCGACTCGCTCAGGTCCATCGCCTCGCGGTACGGGGGTGGAACGGATGAACGTTCGTCTCGACCGTCCCGATCGATCGTTTCATACAGTCGTGGTTACAGATAGCACACATGACAGACGGCCGCATCCCGGTCACCGTCCTCAGCGGCTACCTCGGCGCCGGGAAGACGACGCTCGTGAACCACCTGCTCGCGAACCCGGGCGACCGGCGGATCGCCGTCATCTTGAACGACATGGGCGAGGTGAACGTCGACGCCGAGAAGATCGCGCGCGAGAACGACGAGGAGGGGGTGATCGACCTCTCGAACGGCTGTATCTGCTGTCGGCTCCAGGACGACCTGCTCTCGGAGGCGGCGGCGCTGGCGGACTCCCGGGAGTTCGACTACCTCCTCGTGGAGTCGTCGGGCATCTCGGAGCCGGTACCGATCGCGCGGGCGTTCACTGAGGGCACCGACGACAGCGACGTCGACCCCCGGGAGCGGTTCCGACTGGACACGATGGTGACCGTCCTCGACGCCTACGGCTTCTGGAAGGAGTTCGACGCGGGCGAGAGCCTGCCGGGCGGGGCCGAGCCGGAGACGGACCGCCCGCTCGCGGACGTGCTCGTCGAGGGGATCGAGTTCTGCGACGTCCTCCTCGTGAACAAGACCGACATGGTGCCCGACGACGTGCTCGACCGTATCGAGTCGGTCGCGGAGCGGTTGGGGCCGAGGGCGAAGCGGATCCGGACCACCCACTCCGCGGTCGATCCCGACGAGGTGCTCGACACCGGCCGGTTCGACTTCGCGGCGGCGAAGGGGTCGGCGGGCTGGAAGCGCGCCATCGCCGACGAGGAGGGCGGCGGCCACGACGGGGACGGCGGTCACGACCACGACGGCGATGGGGACGGCGGCCACGACCACGACGGCGATGGGGACGGCGGCCACGACCACGCGCACCCGGAAGGAGCGGCCGCCGCCCACGGGGTGGGATCGTTCGTCTACCGGTCGAGCGACCGGCTCGACCCGGGCGCGCTCGCCGAGTGGCTCGACGACTGGGACGGGTCGATAATCCGCGCGAAGGGGGTGGTCCGGGTGGCGGGCACCGACGACGTGATCGGGGTGAGCCAGGCCGGGCCGTCGGTCCAGGCCGGACCGATCGGCGAGTGGGGGCCCGAGGACGACCGCCGGACGCGGCTGGTGTTCATCGGCGAGGACCTCGACGAGGCGGGGATTCGCGAGGAGCTGGCCGGGCTCGCGGCGGACGAGGACGGACCGACGGCCGACCCGGACGCGGTGTTCCCGATTTAGATACCGAGTTCGCTCCGGAGGTCGTCCCACTCGTCGTGGAACCCGTGCGTCGACTCCGTCTCCGCGCCGACCGCCGACTGGTACGTCTCGTCGTACTTCAGCAGCTCCCCCCACCCGTCGTGGAAGGCCCAGTTACAGTACTGACACATGCCCGAGACCACGCCCCGCAGTGACATACCGGTTTCGGCGCGCCGAGACGCGCGGGGAAGAGCGCGGGCATCCGCCGAGTATCGAGCGACGCGACGCCGCCGACATCCTCAACCGTGTGGGGCGTTTACACGGAGTAGACGCGGGAGCGGCCCCGCCGACAGATAAATGACGACCTACAGACGCGGCGGACACGTGCGGGGCGGCGACGACGGCGTGGAGCGGGAGTGCGACCTGTGCGAGTGGCACTGCGTGGCCGACTCGTACCCGAAGCTCATCAGACGCTATCAGACCCACCTCCGGAGCGACCACCCGAAGGCGTGGCTGCGGGCGTGACGGCGAGCGACGAAAAATCGGGGTTCTCGGGGCGCGACGCGGTCGGTCTACGGCTCTAGCAGGACCTTCGTGACGCCCTCCTCGCGGGCGTCGAACGCCTCGTACATGTCGGGCGCCTCCTCTAAGTCGACCCGGTGGGAGACGACCCAGCTCGGATCGGCGCGACCCTCGATGATCATGTCGCGCAGGTACCGGTTGTACTCTTTCACGTTACACTGACCGGTCCCGCACTTGAGCCCCTTCTCGAAGAACTTCCCGAAGTCGATGCCGAGCCGCCCCTGCGCGGCCATGTCGTCGGGCGCGCCCGGGTCCTCGGGGACGTACAGCCCGGGGACGCCGAGCTGGCCGGTCGGCCGGACGACCCGGATCAGGTTGTTGAGGACGACCGCCGGGTTCTCCTTGGCCGGCTGGTAGGAGTAGTCCTCCGTGTCCTGGTCGACGTCGTCGGGGTCGGTCGCCTGGTAGCCGACCGCGTCGACGCCCTTGTCGACCATCCCGCCGTGCGTCTCGATGATCTGGTCGACCGGGTCTCCCTCGGAGAAGTCGATGGCGTGCGCGTCGCAGTGCTCCTCCGCGAGCTCCAGTCGGCTCGGTACCTGATCGACGACGTAGATCTCGGCCGCGCCTTTGATCTTCGCGCTGTAGGCGGCCATCAGGCCGACCGGACCGGCGCCGAAGATGGCGACTGACTCGCCGGGCTGGAGGTCGGCGAGTTCGGTGCCGTGCCATCCCGTCGGGAAGATGTCCGCGAGCAGCGAGAACGCGTCCTCGTGTTCGCGTCCCTCGGGCAGTTTCAGCGCGTTGTGGTCGGCGTACGGCACGCGGAGCTTCTCGGCCTGTCCGCCCGGATACGGGCCCATGGCCACGTAACCGTACGCGCCGCCCGCGAAGCCGGGGTTGACGTTGGTACAGAAGCCGGTGAATCCCTCCTCGCAGTTCTGACAGAACCCGCAGGAGACGTTGAACGGCATGACGACGCGGTCGCCCTCCTCCAACGTCGATACGGCCTCGCCCACCTCGCTGACGATCCCCATGTTCTCGTGACCGAAGACGATCCCCTCCTCGGCCGCGGTCCGCCCTTCGTACATGTGGAGGTCGGAGCCACAGATACACGAGGTCGTGATGTCGACCACGACGTCGTTCGGGTGTTCGATCTCCGGTTCGTCCACGTCTTCGACGGCCACTTCGTACGGGCCTTGATAAACAACTGCTCTCATGCTGATTCCGATTGTATCGTGTTAACAATCCATAGTAAATGTTTTTCCATTATATTTTACGCTTAATATGTGTTTGCTTGTTTTTGTTAATCGACAGTTCGCCTCGGAGGAGCGACCCGCACGGCCGCTCCTCGGTCGGTTCACCGACACACTCATGAATTGCGACGATGAATCGTGACACATGTACGCAAGCGAGGACGGTGAGACCGATGTCCAGTGAGCCGGACGACGCGACGAAGACGATCTGTCCGTACTGCGGCGTCGGCTGCGGGATCCGCGTGCTCGAAGGCGGCGAGCCCGGCGAGATGCGCTTCATGCCGTGGGCTGACGCGCCGGTGAACGAGGGGAGCGTCTGTATCAAGGGCGGCGCGGCGACGCAGGTCGTCGACCACGAGGACCGGCTGACCGAGCCCCTGATCAAAGAGGACGGGGAGTTCCGCGAGGCGACGTGGGAGGAGGCGCTCGACCGCGTCGTCGACGAGATGGGGTCGATCCGCGAGCAACACGGCCCGGACGGGATGGGATTCTTCGGCTCCTCGAAGACGTTCAACGAGGAGAACTACCTCATCCAGAAGTTAGCGCGCCGGTACGGCACCAATCAGGTCGACAACTGCACGCGGATGTGTCACGCCTCCACCGTCTGGGCGCTGCGGACCAGCCTCGGGATGGGCGCGATGACGAACAGCATGGCCGACTTGGAGGACTCCGCGGACGTGCTGTGGATCCAGGGCGCGAACCCGGGCGAGCAGCATCCGATCGCCAACAGCCAGTACTTCCGACAGGCCGTGCTGGAGGGCGCGACGGTCATCCAGGTCGACCCGCACGCGAACAAGACCACCCGGTCGTTCGAGATCGACGACACCGACCGGCACATGCACCTCCAGCTGAAGCCCGGCACGGACATCCCGCTGCTTAATATCGTTCTCAAGACGATCTTAGAGCGGCACGAGGAAGAGCCGGACGCGGGCTGGATCGACGAGGCGTTCGTCGAGGAGCGCACGAAGGGGTTCGACCACCTGAAGGAGACCCTCGCGGACTTCGATAAGGAGGCGGCCGCCGAGGAGTGCGGCGTTCCCCTCGAAGACATCGAACTCGCCGCCGAGAAGTACGCGATGGCGAACGACGCTGCCATCTTCACCGGCATGGGGATGAGCCAGCACACCTGCGGCGTCGACAACGTGCAAAACGAGATCAACCTCGCGCTGATCACCGGGAACCTCGGCCGCCCCGGGACCGGCGTCAACCCCCTGCGCGGGCAGAACAACGTTCAGGGCACCTGCGACGTGGGCGCGATGCCGAACGTCCTCCCGGGGTACCAGCTCGTCGACGACGACGAGGCGCGCGAGAGCGTCGAGGACGTGTGGGGCTTCGAGATCCCCGACGAGCCAGGGCTGACGAACGTCGAGATCTCCCACGCGATCGGCGACACCGTCCACGGCCTCTACGTCATGGGCGAGAACCCGATCATGAGCGAGCCCGACGGCAACGAGACCGAGAAGCGGTTCCGCGAGGAGCTCGACTTCATGGTGGTCCAGGACATCTTCATGACCGAGACCGCCGAGCTCGCGGACGTGGTCCTCCCGGCGACGACGTGGGCCGAGCGCGACGGCACCGTCACCAACACCGACCGCCGCGTCCAGCGCATGCGCGGCGTCCACAAGGTCCACGAGAACACGCGCCACGACCTCGACATCCTCTGTGAGGTGGGGACGCGACTGTTCGACGGGGACGAGTTCGACTTTGAGGGGCCGGAGGACGTGTTCGAGGAGCTGCGCGAGGTGTGCCCGATCATGCACGGGATGACCTACGACGCGCTCGGCGAGACGGGGATCCACTGGCCCTGCTACGAGGAGGGCGACGAGGGCGACTCGTTCCTCTACGAGGACGAGTTCGAGACCGACGACGGCCTCGGGCGCATCGAGGGGGTCGTCCACCAGGAGCCGAAGGAGGTCCCGGACGAGGAGTACCCGCTCGTGTTGACCACCGCGCGGCTCGAGGAGCACTACAACACCGGGACGATGAGCCGGCGCTCGCCGACGCTCTCGAAGCAGCACCCGGAGAACTTCGTCGACGTCCACCCGAACGACGCCGAGCGCTACGGCATCGAGGACGGCGACGACGTGACGCTGAAGTCGCGCCGCGGCGAGATCACCGTCCGCGCCGACGTCACCGAGGACATCAAGGAGGGCGTCGTCTGGACCACGCCGCACTTCGCGGCCGCCTCCGCGAACCGCCTCACCAACGACGTGCTCGACGAGCGCGCCAAGATTCCGGAGTACAAGGCCGCGGCCGCCGAAATCGAGGTCGGCATCGAGGCCGCGGGCGACGACTCGCCGGCTTCGGCGGACGACTGAGCGCCGTCGGCTCTTTTATACGCTCTCTTCGAGGACCATCTCATTCCCGTGGCGGACGACGACACGGTCAGGGACGGAGGCGTCGGCGAACGCGACGGCGACCGAGTACGGGTGCGGTTGGGCGACGTCCGAACAGCGGTCGACGTCCGAGTCGGGATCGTCCTCGGAGACGATTCGGAGGCGGAGCGTCCCGTCGTCGAGCGCCGCCTCGAACAGCGCGACGCGTTCACAGCGGCGGGGACCGTCGAGGAGCGATCCCGCCACGACTATTCGCGGCGGATCCTCGTCGAGGCGGCGGCGCACCTCGGCGACGTCGTTCCCGCCGGACCCGGCGACGTCGAGGTCGCCGTCGTACTCGCGGCGGAACGTCACCTCGGCGCCGTCGATCTCCGTGGGGTCGTCGGTCCACGGCGGCGTCGGACAGCCGGCGATCGAGGCGGTCGAGACGGCGGCCGCGGACGCGAGGAGGGCTCTGCGGCGCATACCGGGGGCGACGCGGAGCGTCGTGAAGTGTCTTGTGCGGGCCCGATAGAGAGGGCGGCGGTGCGGGGCGAGCGGTTCGCGGAGCGGGGTCGGGCGCCACCGCCGCATCCGAAACCACTATCCCCGATCCGGCGAATTCCCCGGTATGGACTGGCCACACGACCCCGACGGCGAGCAGGGGAGCGAGGGCATGCGGCAGTACGGTCACGCCGTGCTCGCGAAGAAGATCGACGAGGAGGAGGACTTCCCGCTCACGGCCGCGGAGTACGTCGAGCAGTACGGCGACCACCCGATCCGGATCGACTTCGAGACGGTCGTCTCCGTCGAGGAGATCTTCGAGGGCGTCGAGCAGGAGGAGTTCGCCGACTTCGTCGAGTTCCACCAAGAGCTCGGCCGGGCGATGCGCGAGAACGGCTACTGGTTCTACGAGGGCGCCGACCAGTTCGTCGACGGCAGCGCCTGATACGCGCTTTCAGATCGCGAGATCGTTCTTTTAGAGGAAGCTCCAGCTGCTCCCTTATAAATAGCTGCTGACGGATCGACGGCGAACGCCTCCAAAGCCTCAGCCGCTTACTTATAAATATCTGCTGGCGATTCGACGGCGAACGCCTCCAAAGCCTCAGCCGCTTACTTATAAATATCTGCTGGCGATTCGACGGCGAACGCCTCCAAAGCCCCAGCCGGTTACTTATAAACAGCTGCTGGCGATTCGACAGCGAACACCTCCAAAGCCCCAGCCGGGAGGCGGCCGCACGCTCGCTGCGCTCCTCGGTCGCTCCGCTCCCTGCGGTGCTTGCGTCGCCTGCGACCGCCTCCCGGCTGCCCCTTTGAGTCCCGCCCCGCACAGCGACCGCACCTCACGCCTCCCCAGCCTCGTCGGCCGGCCTCCGCTTCGCTCCGGCCGGCCGACTCCCTCGCGCGTGCTCCTCGCGGCCGCCGAAGGCGGCCGCTCACAGGCACGCGCCACCGCAGTTCGTTTATAAATTCCGCCACGGTCGAGTCGACCGCTCGGCCGACCCTCGACTCATTTAAGAACTCCCGGGGCGAGCGACCCACCATGGATCACGAGCGGATCGCCGTCCTCGCCCACGAGAAGTTCCCCGACCGCGCGAAGACCGCGCTCGGCGTGCTGCGCTACGGCGACCAGGACGTCCGGGCCGTCCTCGACCGCGACCGCGCCGGTAACCGAGTGAGTGACCACGTCCCGGACGTGGCGGACGCGCCCATCGTCGAGTCGTTCGCCGAGGCGCTCGCGGCGGCCTCGGGCGACCTCGACGCCTTATATATCGGGATCGCGCCCATCGGCGGCGGCTTCGACGAGTCGTGGCGCGCCGACGTCGAGGCCGCGATCGAGGCCGGCTGCGACGTGGTGAGCGGCCTCCACTACTTCTTAAACGAGGACGAGGAGCTGGCCGCGCTGGCGGACGAGCACGGCGTCGACCTCGTCGACGTCCGGAAGCCCGACGACGACCTCACCGTCGCGACGGGCGCCTCGGGCGACGTCGACGCCGACGTGGTGCTCACGGTCGGCACGGACTGCTCGGTCGGGAAGATGACGGCCTCGCTGGAGATCGTCGCGGCCGCCCGCGAGCGCGGCATCGACGCCGCGTTCGTCCCCACCGGCCAGACCGGGATCATGATCGCCGGCTGGGGGAACCCGATCGACCGCGTCGTCTCCGACTTCGCGGCGGGCGCGGTCGAGGAGATGCTCGTCGAGGCCGGCGACGACCACGACCTCCTCGTCGTCGAGGGGCAGGGCAGCATCGTCCACCCCGCCTACTCCGCGGTCACCTGCGGCATCCTCCACGGGTCGATGGCGGACGGCCTCGTCCTCTGTCACGCCGCGGGCCGCGAGGCCGTCCACGGCTACGAGTCGTTCGACCTCCCGCCGCTCGCCGACTACGTCGACCTCTACGAGGACCTGGCGGCGCCGGTTCGGGAGACGAGCGTCGTCGCCGGCGCGCTCAACACGAAGGACGTGGCCGACGACGCTGCCGCCGCGGACGCCGTGGCCGACTTCGGCGACGAGGTCGGGGTCCCGGCCGCCGACCCGGTCCGGGACGGCGCGGACCGAATCGTGGACGGGATCGTCGACGCGGGGCTGGGCGGCGAATGAGCCTCGAAACCGAGTTCGAGCGGGTCTCGCTGCCCCTCGAAAATTCCTTCACCATCTCGCGGGGCACGCAGACGGCGGCCGAGAACGTGATCGTCCGCGTCACCGACGACGCGGGGATGACCGGGATCGGGGGCGCGGCGCCGTCGGCGCACTACGGCGAGACGGCCGACACGGTGGCCGCAGTCATGCCGGCCCTCCTCGACGCGGTCGAGCGCGTCGGGGACCCCCACGCGCTCCACGCGATCGAGGCCGAACTGAAGGGGGTCGTGAACGGTAACCCCGCCGCCCGCTGCGCCGTCTCGATCGCCGTCCACGACCTCGCGGCGAAGCGGCTCGGCGTCCCGCTGTACAGGCTGTGGGGGCTCGACCCGGGCGACGCGCCGAAGACCTCGTTCACGATCGGGCTCGACGAGACCGAGCGCGTGCGCGAGAAGGCGGCCGACGCCGTCGAGGCGGGCTACGACGTGTTGAAGGTCAAGCTCGGCACCGACCGCGACCGGGAGCTGATCGACGCGGTCCGCGAGGCCGCGCCCGACGCGCGGCTCCGCGTCGACGCCAACGAGGCGTGGACGCCGAAGGAGGCCGTGGCGAAGAGCGCGTGGCTCGCCGACCGCGACGTGGAGTTCGTCGAGCAGCCCGTGCCCGCCGAGAACCCCGAGGGGCTCCGCTACGTCTACGAGCGGTCCGCGCTACCGATCGCCGCCGACGAGTCCTGCGTGGCCGCGGCGGACGTGCCCGCGATCGCCGACCGCTGTGACATCGCGAACCTGAAGCTGATGAAGACCGGGAGCCTCTCCGAGGCGAGACGGCTGATCGCCGCCGCGCGGTCGCACGGGCTGGAGGTGATGTGCGGCTGCATGATCGAGTCGAACGCCTCCATCGCGGCGGCCGCGCAGCTCGCGCCCCTACTGGACTACGCCGACGTCGACGGCTCGCTGCTGCTCGCCGAGGACCCGTACGAGGGCGTCGACCTCGCGGACGGCCGGATTCGACTGGCAGAGCAGGACCGCGCGGGGACCGGCGCGCATCGGACTTCGGAGTGAACTGATCGAAAGCGGGAACGGGAATGGCGGGAACCGCGGGGACCGAACGGGGGGGCGGAACGGACCTCAGTTCCGCTGTTCGTCCGCGTCGGACTCGGACTCCTCGAGCTCGACGTCGAGCTCCTCGTCGAGGTCGGCGTTCCCGGAACCGCCGTCACCATCGAGGTCGGCTTCGAGGTCGTCCGAGTCGATCTCAGCCTCGATGTCGGCCAGTTCGTCGTCGACCTCCTCGTCGCTGACGGCGGCGTCGCCGTCGTCGGCCGACTCGCCTTTCCCGAGCTCCCCCTTCAGCGTCTCTAACTCCGCGTCGACCTCGCTGTCCGTCGAGAGGCTCTCTAACTCGCGGTCGATGTTGTCCTTGTCGGAGAGCGCGTCCTCGAACGCGCCGGAGTCCTCCAGCTCGTCCATCGCCTCGGAGCGCGCCTCCATCTCCTCGGTCCGCTCCTCTGCGCGCTCGATCGAGCGGCTCACGTCCTCCATCTCGTCGCCGACGCCCGTCATCGCCTCGGAGACGCGGGAGGACGCCTCGGCCGCCTCGTAGCGGGCCTTCATCGTCTCCTTCTTGGTGCGGAACTCCTCGATGCGGTTCTGGAGCTTGTTCTTCTTCTCGACGAGCTGCTCCTGCGTGTTGTTCAGCTCGGCGATCTGGCCCTCTAACTCCTCGATCTGGGTCATCTTCGACTTCTTCTTCTCCAAGGCCTTCCGCGCGAGGTCGTCGCGGTCCTGCTGGACCGCCTCGCGGGCCTGGCGGTTGTGCTTCTCGACGTTCTCTTCGAGCTTGCGCTTCTGAATCTCCAGGCGCTTCTTCTGGGTGGTCAGGTCCGCGATCCCCTGCTTGACGTCCTGGAGCTCGTCGCGCATCTGTTCGTACGAGTAGTCGAGCGACTCCGTCGGGTCTTCGGCCCGGTTGAGGAGGGCGTTCACCTTCGAGCGGACGACGTAGGAGGCGCGCGAGAGGATTCCCATACCACGTCGTACGCGTTCCACCCGTTAAAACCTCATGCGGTTCGCGGCGCGGAGCGGCCCGGCTCGCGGCGCGGAGCGGCCCGGCTCGCGGCGGGAACGCGCGGTCGCGGACGAGCGTCTCGGGTCCGCGAGTCGATTCGACCGGCGCCCACGCCGACGCTTCCTGAAGGCTTATGCGGCGCGTCGGTGTAGCCCCGCGCATGGACCTCGGCGTGTTAACGGTTCCCTTGGGCGACGAACCGCTCGACGACGCGGCCGCGTACCTCGACGGGATCGGCGTCGACGCCGTCGAACTCGGCGTCGGCGGCTGGCCCGGCGAGGACCACGTCGACCGCGAGCGACTCCTCGACGACGCGGGCGCGCGCGACGAACTGCTCGCCCTGCTCGACGAACACGACCTCCGGATCTCCGCGCTGGCGACGCACAACAACCCGCTCCACCCGGACGAGGAGCGGGCCGCGGCGGCCGACCGCGAGCTGCGCGAGGCGATCGAGTTAGCCGACCTGCTCGGCGTCGACGCGGTGACCTGCTTCTCCGGGCTCCCCGCCGGGGCGCCCGGCGACTCGACGCCGAACTGGGTCACGGCGCCGTGGCCGACCGAACACGCCGACGCGCTCGACTACCAGTGGGACGAAGTGGCGATCCCCTACTGGCGGGACCTGGCGGGCCACGCGGAGGACCACGGCGTCGACGTGGCCATCGAGATGCACCCAAACATGCTCGTCTACGAGCCGACCGGGATGCTCGCGCTCCGGGAGGCGACGAACGAGCGGATCGGCGCCAACTTCGACCCCTCGCACCTCTACTGGCAGGGGATCGACGTGACGGAGGCGATCCGGTTCCTCGGCGAGCGCGACGCGATCCACCACGTCCACGCGAAGGACACGAAGGTGTACGACGCGAAGGCCCGCGTGAAGGGCGTCCTCGACACGACGGGCTACGCCGAGGAGGCCGACCGCTCGTGGCTGTTCCGCTCGATCGGCTACGGCCACGACGAGGGACACTGGAAGGACGTCGTCTCGACGCTCCGGATGGTCGGCTACGAGGGCGCGCTCTCCATCGAACACGAGGACTCGCTCACCTCCTCGCGGGAGGGGTTAGAGAAGGCGGTCGACGTGCTGGACCGCGCGGTCTTCGAGACCGAACCGGGCGACGCGTACTGGGCGGAGTGAGGCGGCGGCGACCGCGGATTTCACCACAATGACAGACGAACCACTGAAGATCGGCGTTCTGGGGTATCGATTCATGGGCAAGGCGCACGCGAACGCGATGGCGCGCCTCCCGATGTTCTTCCCGGACGCGCCCGAGATCGAGCGCCACACGCTCGTCGGGCGCGACGAGGCGGCGCTCGCGGACGCGGCCGAGCGGTTCGGCTTCTCGCACACCGCGACCGACTGGGAGGCGGCCCTCGACGAGGTGGACGTCTTCTACAACCTCGGGCCGAACCACGTCCACGCGGAGCCGTCGATCGCGGCCCTCGAAGCGGGGGTCCCCGTCCTCTGCGAGAAGCCGCTCGCGCCGACCTTAGAGGAGGCGGCGGCGATGCGTGACGCGGCGGCCGCGACGGGCGTCACGGCCGGGGCCGCGTTCAACTACCGGTTCGTCCCCGCGATCCGCTACGCGAAGGAGCTGATCGATGACGGGGAGCTCGGCGAGATCCGGCAGGTCCGCGGGCGGTACCTCCAGGACTGGCTCGTCGACCCCGAGGCGCCGTGGGCGTGGCGGATGGACGCCGAGCTGGCGGGGTCGGGCGCGCTCGGCGACCTCGGCGCGCACACGATCGACCTCGCGAACTTCCTCGTCGGCGACCGGGTGGGCGGGATCGACCGCGTCTCGGGCCAGCTGACGACGTTCGTCGACGAGCGGCCCGTCTACGACGACGAGGGGGAAATAGAGGAGTACCGCGACGTGACGGTCGACGACGCGTACGGCGCGCAGGTCGCCTACGAGTCGGGCGCGACCGGGAGCTTCGAGGCGAGCCGCGTCGCCGAGGGGCACAAGAACGACCACACGATCGCGGTTCACGGATCGAAGGGGAGCCTGAAGTTCTCCTTGGAGCGCCTCAACGAACTGGAGGTCCTCCGAGAGGGGAACCGCGGCTACGAGACGGTGCTGGTGACCGAGGAGTCGGACCCGTACGTCGACCGCTGGTGGCCCCCCGGACACGTGATCGGGTGGGAGCACACGTTCGTCCACGAGGACTACGAGTTCCTCTCGGCGGTCGCCGAGGGCGAGTCGTTCGAGCCGTCGTTCGAGGACGGGTACGAGGTCCAGCGCGCGCTCGCGGCGATCGAGCGCGCCGACGAGCGCGGGGAGTGGGTGGCGGTCGAGTAGCGTCGCGGCCGAGCGAACGCTCGCGAGCGTTCGTGTTCGGTTCCCCGATTATCGCCCGGACCGGCTTCAGACGCCGACGGCGCCGCCCGGGGTGCCGCCGCCGTTCTCCTCGCTCCACTCCTGGATCGCGGAGTCCTCGCCGTCGTAGCTGCCGAGCGTCTCGCGAGTGTCGAACGCGACGGGCTCCCAGACGACCTCGAAGTTCTCGTTGCCGGTGGCGTTGGGCACGACGACCTGATCGCCCGGTCTGACGACGCCGTCGCCCGGCCACGCGCCGAACTGGACGTTCCCGTCCGGGTCCTCGCCGCGGACGTACAGCTCCTCGGCCGGGACCGGCTCGGGGCCGAGCGCGACGACGACGAGGTCGCCGCCCTCCTGTTGCCCCTCGAACTCGGCGTCCGGCGGGGCGACGCCGTCGATGAGCCCGAACACCGCCGCGCCGACGAGCGCGAGCAGTAACACGACGACGCCGACGAGCAGCCCCGTCCCGGCCAGCGGGGTGAACCCGCGCTCGTCGTTCCGGAACCCAACCATTCGACCGTCACTCAGACGGGACCGATATAAGCGTTTGCGCGCCGCGTATCAGCGCTGATAAGTTTGGAAGGCGGGGCCGAGCGACCGGACCGAGTTCGGGCCCCCGCGCACCGAACCGGAAACGGGTTATTCCGCGCGGCCCAACTCCGCCCGTGACGTCTCGGATGAGCGAGTCGGCAGGCGGTCGCCCCCGCGGTCCGCGCGGCATCGCGCGAACGTGGGTCGAGGTCCTCGTCCGGCCGCGGCGGGCGTTCGCGAACGGGATAACGCCCGGCGACCAGGCGCCCGCGCTGACGTTCGCGGTCGCGGTCGCCGCGGCGTTCACGCTCGGGTGGATCGCCTCTGACCCCGCGGCGATGCCCGTCGTCGTCCCCTCCTCGCGGGCGCTGTCAGGGGTCGTGGTGTTCCTCGTCGTGGTCGCGCTGGCGGCGCCGGTCGGCCTCCACCTGACCGCCGCGGCCGCGACCGTCTCGGTCGTGCTGGCGAGCGTCGAGTTCGACGGCGGGCTGGGGCTTCGCGACCGCGGCGGGGTGAGCGAGACGGTCCAGGCCGTCGCGTACGCGAGCTCGCCGATGGCGCTCGGCGGGCCGGCGATCCCCGAACTCAGGGTCGCCTGCGGCGCGTACGCGGCAATCCTTCTGTTCGTCGGCCTCCGCGCGGTTCACGGGCTGGGACCGGTCCGGACGGCCGCGGCCGCGCTCCCGCCGGCCGCCCTCGGTTACGGCGTGGGCTACCGCGTCGTGGCCGCGGCGCGGACGCTTCTCGGCGCGTGACGCGCGGGGCGCTCGTGGCGCGATGGCCGAGCGCTCGCCGCGTTCTCGTCGAATCGGCTAGCGGGCTTTCGACAACCGTTTTAGGCCCGAGACTCTCGGTGTACTCAAATGGGATCCTGTATCATCTGTGGCACCGACGTCGGGGGCGGTCGCGTCTGCGACTCGCACCAGGAGGACGTCGTGTTCGACTTCCGCGGCGACTCACCCGACGATCTTGTTCCGAGCCGGTTCTACCGAGGCGTCGTCGACGGGTACGCCGAGTTCGGCGTGTTCGTCGACCTCGCGCCGGGCGTCACCGGACTGCTCCACCGCTCCGAGCTCGACCGCCGCCTCGACAGCCTCGACTGGGAGCCGGGCGACGACGTGTTCGTCCAGGTGAAGGGCGTCCGCGACAACGGCAACGTCGACCTCGGCTGGTCGATCCGACAGGCCGGCCGCGAGTTCCGCGGCGTCCTCGTCCAGGAGTCCGACGGCGAGCACCTCCCCGACGAGGAACCGGGCGGGGACGACGCCGACGAGCCCGAGGAGACGGCGAGCGGGACGTCCGCCGAGCCCGAGCCATCGACTCATCGGGACACCGACGACGACGGGGAATCCGAGGAATCGGCGGACGAGACCGCCGCGGTCGACGCGGAGCCCGCCGACGTCGAGGAGACCGACGAGCCCGAAGCGGCTCGGAACGACGGCGAAGCGTCCGAGCCCGCCGAGAGCGAAGCGGCCGCGCCCGGAGACGACGAGGAAGTCGGGGCGTCCGAGGAGCCCGAAGCGACCGAGGGTGACGAGTCCGACGCGGAACCCGAGCGCGTGTCGATCACCACGCTCGGAGACGCGGTCGGCGAGTCGGTCCGGATCGAGGGCGAGGTCGTCGGCGTCCGCCAGACCGGCGGTCCGACGGTGTTCGAGGTCAGCGACGAGACGGGCGCCGTCGACGTGGCCGCGTTCGTCGAGCCGGGCGTCCGGGCGCACCCGGACGTCGAGGTCGGCGACGCGGTGCGGGTCGACGGCGAGGTCGAGAGCCACCGCGGCGACGTCCAGGTGGAGTCCGAGGCGCTGGTCCTCCTCGACGGCGAGGCGGCCGAGACGGTCCGTCGCCGCATCGCCGAGGCGCTCACCGACGAGGCCCGTCCCGAGGGGCTCCAGCCGCTCGGCGGCGACGAGACGGTCGCCGAGCTCGCGGACGGCCTGCTCGACGCGGCCGAGGCGGTCCGCCGCGCGATTCTCGAATCCCGGCCGATCGTCGTCCGCCACCCGGCGACCGCCGACGGCTACGTCGCGGGCGCCGCGGTCGAGCGCGCCGTCCTCCCGCTGATCCGCGACGAGCACGCGAAGAGCGACGCCGAGTACCACTACTTCACCCGCCGCCCGCTCGACGAGCCGGTGTACGGGATGGACGCGGCCACCAACGACGCGACGCGGATGCTCCAGGACCGCGACCGCCACGACGAGAAGCTCCCCCTCTTCCTGCTCGTCGGCGCCGGCTCGACGACCGAATCCGCCGACGGCATCGACCTGCTGTCGGTGTACGGGGTCGACGCGGTCGTCGTCGACGCCGCGGTCGCCGACCCGGAGACCCGGGACGCGGTCGACACCCTCGTCTCGCCGGAGCTCGAAGACGTCGGCGGCGACGAGACGCTCTCGACCGGCGCGCTCGTCGCCTCGCTGGCGTCCGCGATCAACGACGAGGTCCGCGCGGACCTCCGGCACCTGCCGGCCGTGAGCTACTGGGCGGACGCCCCCGAGCGGTACGTCGACCTCGCGCGCGACGCGGGCTACGACGCCGAGCGCGTCGCGGAGCTCCGCGAGGCGGTCGCGCTCGAGGCGTACTACCAGTCGTATCAGGACAAGCGGGAGCTGATCGCTGACCTGCTGTTCTCCGACGGCGGCAACCTCGCGGCGCACGTCTCCGAGCAGTTCCGCGAGAAGTTGGAGACCGAGATCGAGACGGCGGACGCGAACGTCGTGACCGAAGCGGTCGACGGCGTCGAGTTCGCGCTGCTCGACACCGACGGCTACACCCACCGGTACGACTTCCCGCCGACGCCGCTCCTGCTCGACGACCTCCACCGGCGCCGCGCCGACGGCGAGCCGTTCGCGACGGTCGGCGTCGGCACCGACGAGCTGTACGTGCGCACGACCGCGGACGTCTCCGTCCGCGACGTGGCCGAGCGCGCGGCCGAGCTCGCGCCGAACGCGGACGTCGCCACCGCGGGCGTCCGAGAGGGGAAAATCGAGTTCCTCTCGGGCGAACGCGACGCCGTCGAGGACGCCGTCGTCGCCGCCGTCGCCGAGTCGTTCTGAGGCCGACGGTCCCGACCGGATCGTTTCCGATCTCCGTCGTTCGTCACCCGGTCAGCGACGCGTGAACGGCCCCGGCGGGAGGATGAGGTCGTCGAGCTCCGGTCGCTGTTTCACGTTGAACACGACGGACAGCTCGTCGGTCAGCGGGTAGCCGTTACAGGAGAGGCGGAACCCGCGCTCGGCGAGGTCGTCGGGCATGATGTGGTCGGTCGGCTGCGAGAGCTCCCCCTCGGCGAGGTACACCGCGCAGTTCGCGCAGGCGCCGCCGCGACAGGAGAAGGGCCACGCGAACCCGCTCCGCTCGGCGGCCTCCAGCAGGCTCTCGTCGGGCTGGACGAGCAGGCGGCCGTGAGCGTCCGGGGCGAGGTCGGCGTGGGAGGCCTTCCGGAAGAGGTCGTCGTCGTCGAGCGACCAGCCGTAGTCGACGATCGCCTCGTAGTCGAGGAACTCGACGCGGGTCGGCTGTACCTCGGCGGCCTCGCCGTCGTCGCCGAGGTCGATGTCGGCGGCCGCGGTCGCCTCGCCGTCGTCCCCGTCGCCGTTCTCGTCGCGCGCCTCCAGCTCCCGATAGGCGCGGCGGACGAGCTGGAACTCCTCGACAGAGCCGCCCTGGTCGGGATGGGCGCGCTTCACGCGCTCGCGGTAGGCCCGCTCGACGGCCTCGTCGTCGGCGTCCTCGTCGACCTCCAACACCTCGAACGGGGAGACCATTCGGTGTGTCCCTTACCCGGAGGAGAGGCATAAACGTCCCACTACGTTCCCGTCTCGCCGGTATCGGGTGCGGAGTGGCGCGCCGCGAGGCGACGACCGGTTCGGCTCACCGTCGAAACCGGACCGACGCCCGGCCGATCGACCCGGAGAGGGCTCGACGACCCGATCGGTACGCCGACCATATTTCGGGGAACGGACTGCCCGCGTCCCGCGGGGCGTCGGTAAGCTTCGCCGCCGAGAGATAGGCTGCGTATTACAAGGCTCTCGGGTCGTCATCGGTGAGATCATGGTACTCAAAGCGCCGTCCGTGCTTCAGATCGGTATCCCGGAGTATCTACAAGAGAGCGTGGCGGGAGTCGTCGCCTTCCTGCCGCGGCTCCTGGGTGCCGCGGTCATCCTGCTCGTCGGCTGGCTGGTCGGGCGCCTCGTCGCGGGGGGCGTCCGGCGCGTCGTCGACCGGACCGACGTGGACCGGCTCGTCATGAACACCCCGCTCGGCGGGACGCTCGGCGGGAGCGAGAAGGCGATCTCACGGACGCTCGGGCGCGTCGCGGGCTACTTCGTGTTCGCGTTGGCGATACTCACGGCGGCCGACGCGCTCGCCGTCGAACTCCTGTCCGAGTGGATCGCCGCCGCCGTCTCCTACCTCCCGGCGTTCGTCGCCGGCGCCCTCATCATCGTCGTCGGGTTCGTGCTCGCGGACTTCGTCGGCGATCTCGCCGCGCACACGGAGACCGTCACGGACACCGGCTACACGGAGATCTTCGCCGACGGGTTGCGCGTGTTCCTCTACTTCGTCGTGACCGTCATCGGACTGGGCACCATGGGCGTCGACGTTCAGATCCTCAACACGTTCGCGCAGGCCGCGGCGTGGGGGCTGGCCGCCGGTATCGCGCTCGCCGTCGGGATCGCCTTCGGCCTCGGCGGCCGCGACTACGTCGCCGCCAACATCGGCGAGTGGCTCCCCGGCCGCGCGCCGGGTCCCGAGCCGGCGCCGATGGGGCAGCCCGACGGCGGCGAGGAGTCGACCGACTGAGTTCGGGCGTTCGTCTCGCCCCTCGGGGTCGCCCGCCTCCACCCTCCGGGAGGTCCGTCTCGGCTCCGGAGGTGTCGGTCTGGACCGTTTATTACGGCGCGCCTCGATCGGGTCGGTAATGGGAAACGCCGACCTGCGCGACCTCGCGTCGATCCGCGACGTCCCCTTCGAGGAGATAGAGGGGAGCGTCGTCGCCGTCGACGCGCACAACTGGCTGTACCGCTACCTCACGACGACGGTCAAGTGGACGAGCGACGAGAAGTACACCACCGCCGACGGCGTCGAGGTCGCGAACCTGATCGGGATCGTTCAGGGGCTCCCGAAGTTCTTCGAGCACGACCTGATCCCCGTGATGGTGTTCGACGGCGCCGTCACCGACCTGAAGGCCGACGAGGTGGCCGAACGGCGCGAGAAGCGCGAGCAGGCCGAGGAGCGGCGGGCCGCCGCCGAGGAGCGCGGCGACGCGGTCGAGGCCGCGCGCTTAGAGGCGCGCACCCAGCGGCTCACCGACACGATCCAGGAGACGACCCGCGAGCTGTTGGAACTGCTCGACGTGCCGATCGTCGAGGCGCCCGCGGAGGGGGAGGCCCAGTGCGCGCACATGGCGGCGACCGGGAGCGTCGACCACGCGGGCAGCGAGGACTACGACACCCTGCTGTTCGGCGCGCCGACGACGCTCCGCCAGCTGACGAGCAAGGGCGACCCGGAGCTGATGGACCTCGCGGCGACGCTTTCGGACCTCGACCTCGACCGGCAGGGGCTCGTCGACGTCGCGATGCTCTGCGGCACCGACTTCAACGAGGGCGTCCGCGGGATCGGGCCGAAGACGGCGGTGACGGCGGTGAAGGAACACGGCGACCTGTGGGGCGTTCTGGAGGCCCGCGACGCGGAGATCCCGAACGCCGAGGCGATCCGCGAGCTGTTCATGGACCCCCCGGCCGAGGACGTCGCGGTCGACGCCGACGTGAACCCCGACGTGGAGGCCGCCCGCGCGTACGTCGTCGACGAGTGGGGCGTCGACACCGACGAGGTCGAGCGCGGGTTCGAGCGCATCGCGGAGTCGCAGGTCCAGACCGGGCTCGACCGGTGGACCTGACGGGGCGCGTCGAACGGTCGTCCGCCGTCGAGACCGCCGCGAACACACCTTTTATTTCCTCGTCGTGGGAAGGGTCAATCACACGTGTCGCGGGCCGGATCCCGAGCGGACCGCGGCGACCCTGACCAATGAGCTTCGACGTTCCCGACGACAGACGGTACCTGGAATCGCACGAGTGGGCGACGACCGGCGGCGACACGGTTCGGATCGGCGTCTCCGACTTCGCGCAGGACGAGCTCGGCGACGTGGTGTTCGTCGAGCTCCCCGAGGTCGGCGACGAGATCGCGGGCGGCGAGTCGTTCGGCGTCGTCGAGTCGATCAAGGCCGTCTCTGACCTGTACGCGCCCGTCTCGGGCGAGGTCGTCGCGGTCAACGAGGACCTCTTCGACCGCCCGGAGCTCGTCAACGAGGACCCGTACGGCGACGGCTGGATGCTCGAGGTCGAGCCCGCCGACGGCGGCGACGCCGAGAGGCTCCTCGACGCCGACGAGTACGACCACCAGATCGCGTGACAGCCGGGAGTTTCCCCGGGCACAGACCGCGGACACCGGACCACACACCCATCCGACACACGACCATGACCACGCCACCTTCCGACGCCATTTCTCCCCCGAACCGACGAGCCGCGGCCGAACGGGCCGCCGACGGACGACCGAACCGCCGCGGACGAGGCGAGACGCACCGATGAGCCGGGCGAACGGCACGCCGTACGCGCCCCACACCGACGACGAGACCGCGGCGATGCTGGCGGCGATCGGCGTCGACGACGAGGAGGCCCTGTTCGACATCCCCGAGGCGGTCGCCTTCGACGGGGAGTTCGGTATCGAACCGCGCACCGAACGCGAGATCCGCGACGAGTGCGCCCGGATCTTCGGGCGCAACGACGACCTGACGGAGTTCCTCGGCCGGGGCCACTACGGCCACTACGTGCCGAGCGTCGTCGACCACCTCGCCGACCGCGCCGAGTTCCTCACGAGCTACACCCAGTACCAGCCGGAGGTCTCGCAGGGGTTCCTTCAGGCGCTCTTCGAGTACCAGTCGATGCTGGTCGAGCTGACGGGGCTCGACGTCGCGAACTGCTCGATGTACGACGCCGCGACCGCGCTCGGCGAGGCCGCGACGCTCGCGGACCGCGTCCGGTCGACCGCGGGCGACACCGTCCTCGTCCCCGAGCAGCTCCGCGAGGGGAAGCGGGCCGTCCTGGAGAACTACTGTGCGGGCGCCGACCTGACCGTCGAGACGTACCCGATGGCCGACGGCACCGCCGACGTCGACGCGCTCGCCGACCGCGCGGGCGAGGACGTCGTCATGCTGTACGCGGAGAGCCCGACGGTCCGCGGCTGTATCGAGGAGCGGCTCGCGGCGATCGGCGACCTCGCCGACGAGACGGACGCGCTGTTCGCGCTCGGCTCCGACGTCGTCGCGCTGTCGGTGCTCGAATCGCCCGCCGCGGTCGGCGCCGACGTCGTCGTCGGCGAGGCCGGCTCGCTCGGCCTGCCGACAGCCTACGGCATGGGACTCGGGATCTTCGCCTGCAGCGACGAGTTCCTGCGGCAGGTCCCCGGCCGGCTCGTCGGCGCGAGCGAGGACGCGGACGGCGCCCGCGCGTACACGCTGACCCTCCAGACCCGCGAACAGCACATCCGCAAGGAGCGCGCCACCTCGAACATCTGTACGAACCAGGCATGGGTCGCGCTTCGCGCGGCGATCCACGCCGCGACGCTCGGGCCCGACGGGCTCGTCGACCTCGCGAACGACTCCGTCCGGGAGGCGGCCGCGCTGGCAGAGCGGATCGACGACCTCTCCGGCGCCGCGGCGCCCGTCCACGACCGCCACCACTTCCGCGAGTTCGCGGTGCGCGTCGACCAGCCGGCCGAGGCGATCGCGGCCGACCTCGAAGGCGAGGGGTTCGCGGTCCACGCGATCGACGACCACCTGCTCCAGGTGTGCGTCACCGATCTCAACGCGGGAGAGACGGACGGACTCGTCGCCGCCTTCGAGGAGGTGCTCTGAGATGATCCACGACCAAGCGAACTACGAGCGAGAGGGAGAGGACGTCCGCGAGCCGCTGCTCTCGGAGAAGGGCCAAGAGACCGTCGACGTGCGCGAGGACTCCCCGCTCCCCGACGACCTCACCCGCGAGGAGCTGACGCTCCCGAACCCCTCGGAGCCGGAAACGGCGCGCCACTACACCCGGCTCTCGCAGATGAACTGGGCGATCGACGCGGGGCCGTACCCGCTGGGGAGCTGTACGATGAAGTACAACCCCAAGTTCACCGAGGACGTGGCGGCGGACCCGAACGCGGCGATCCACCCCGACCGCTCCGCGCGCTCCGCGCAGGGGAACTTGGAGCTCCAGTACCGGCTCCAGGAGGTCCTCGCGGAGATCGGCGGGATGGACGCCGTCACGCTCCAGCCGCCCGCGGGCGCCGCCGGCGAGCTGACGGGGATCCTCGTCGCGAAGGCGTACCACGAACACCACGGCAACGACCGCTCGGAGGTCGTGATCCCGGCGTCGGCCCACGGGACGAACTTCGCGACCGCCGCGACCGCGGGCTACGACGTCGTCGAGCTCCCCTCGGGCGAGGACGGCCGGGTCGACCTCGAAGCCTTGGAGGCGGCCGTCGGCGACGACACCGCCGCCCTCATGCTCACGAACCCGAACACGGTCGGCCTCTTCGAGCGCGACATCACCGAGATCGCCGAGGTCGTCCACGACGCCGGCGGGCTGCTCTACTACGACGGCGCGAACCTCAACGCGCTGCTCGGTCGCGGCCGTCCCGGCGACATGGGGTTCGACGTGATGCACTACAACGTCCACAAGACGTTCGCGACGCCCCACGGCGGCGGCGGTCCCGGCGCCGGGCCGGTCGGCGTCGTCGACGAGCTGGCGCCGTTCCTCCCGACGCCCCGCGTCCGCGAGGCGGCTGAGGGGTCGGGGTACGAGCGCTTCGAGCCGGCCCACACGATCGGAAAGGTCCACGGGTTCGCCGGCAACTGGCTCGTGTCGATCAAGGCGTACGCGTACGTCGCCCGCCTCGGCGACGAGGGGCTCGCGGACGCGGCCGCGAAGGCCGTCCTCAACGCGAACTACCTCGCCGAGCGGATCGACCTCGACGTGCCGTTCGGTCCGTTCCACCACGAGTTCGCCGCGACCGCGGGCGACCGCGACGCCGCCGACGTCGCCAAGCGCATGCTCGACTTCGGCGTCCACCCGCCGACGACGAAGTGGCCGGAGATGGTGCCGGAGGCGATGCTGACCGAGCCGACCGAGATCGAGGGGCAGTCCTCGCTCGACGACCTCGCGGAGGCGTTCAACCTCGCGTACGCCGACACCGACGAGGCGCTCGACGCGGCCCCGAACCGGACCGCCGCGGGCCGGATCGATCAGGTCGGCGCCGCGCGGAACCCGCGGCTCTCGTGGCAGGCGCTCGACGGGGAGTAGCGGGGGGTCTGGGAACGGAGCCCGGCCGCGTCAGGGCTCGGTGGCCGCGGACCGGACCGGCTCCTCGCGGTCGGCGGCCTCGAACTCGTCGGCCCGTTCTGCGTCGCGCTCGTTCGCGTCGAACTCCTCGCCGTCGAGCGCCGCCGTCTCGGAGGGCCCGGTCTCGCCGGTCGGGCCCGCTCCGGCGTTCGACTCCGAGAACGGCCCCTCTCCGTCGACGAACCGGCGCATCACCCGTCCCTCGGCGCGGTGGAGCGTCTCGCTACACGTCGACTTCGCGATCCCGTTCGCCTCGGCTAACTCCGTGAGCGTACACCGGCGCGGCGTGTCGTAGTACCCCGCCCGAACCGCCTCGAAGACGAGGTCGCGCTGCGCCTCCGTGAGCGTCCGGTCCGGGTCGTCCCCTCCGGTGGCGGCGACGCCGACCGTTATCCCGTCGCCCGCGAGCCGGCGGCCGAACGCCTCGATCCGGCCCCGGTCGCCGACGACGGTCACCGCCGCGCGGCCGTCGACGACCTCCACCGTCGACTCGATCGGGAGGCCGACCGCCCGCGCCGCGGGGAGGTACGCGGGGGCGCGGCCGACCACCCGGAGCGTGCGGACGTCGCCGCGGCGCTCGACCGCCGTCGCGCGCGAGACGTGCTCGTGGTCGCGGAGCGCCGCCTCGACGCGGTCCCTGTCGGTGCCGCCGACGCGGACGGTCGCGGCCACCGCCGGATCCCCGTCGGTCGGCTGCCGGTCGTCGCCGTCGACCGCGATCGTCTCCGCGACCCGGAGCGTCGCCGCGGGGACGCGCCGGGAGACGTCCCCGAGCCACGATCCGGTCGGGAGGTCCAACCGCAGGTCGGTTCGGGTCATCGGTCCCACCTCGGTTCCCCCGGCGGATCGGACGCGGTCGCTGAAGCGAGCATCTCGTTCGCTGTTACGACCGCGGCCCCCCTCGGAGTACCCCTTCATACGTTTCGACCCTAAGTACCCGCCGCGACCGCAGCACCGAAGTTCCCGGCACGCGAGCGAGGCCCCATGGAAACGACAGAAGCGTTCGTCGGCCTGGCCTGCGTCGACTGCGCGGAAACGTTCGACGCGGAGACGGCGACGCACCGGTGTCCCGACTGCGGCGGCATCCTCGACCCGGAGTACGACTACGACCAAGTCGAGTTGACGCCGGAGACGCTCGACGCGCGCCCGGAGGGGTCGATGTGGCGGTACGCCGAACTACTTCCCTTCCCCGCCGAGACGGCGGTGTCGCTCGGCGAGGGCGCCACGCCGCTCGTCGAGTGCCCGGCGCTGGCGGACGCGATGGGCGTCGGCCGCGTTCTCCTGAAAGACGAGGGCGCGAACCCCACGGGGACGTTCAAGGACCGCGGGCAGGCGGCCGCGATGACGGCCGCGCGCGAGCACGGCGCGAGCGAGGTCGCGCTCAACAGCGCCGGCAACGCGGGGCAGGCGGCCGCGGCGTACGCGGCCCGCGCGGACCTCGACGCGCACGTCTTCCTCCCCTCGCGGGCGGGGTTCACGCAGAAGGCGATGACGGAGGTTCACGGCGCGGACCTCACCGTCACCGACCCCGTCGGCGGGAACTCGCAGATCGGCGACGCCGGGAAGGCGTACGCCGAGGCGATGGAGGAGCATCCGGAGTGGTACTCGACGAAGACGTTCGTCACGCCGTACCGCCACGAGGGGAAGAAGACGATGGCGCTGGAGCTGCTAGCGCAGTTGGACTGGGAGGCGCCCGACGGCGTCGTCTACCCGACCGGCGGCGGCGTCGGGCTGGTCGGGATGCACAAGGCCGCCCGGGAGGCGAGGGAGCTGGGGTGGACCGACGAGCTGGTCCCGATGTACGCCGCGCAGGCCGCGGGCTGCGCCCCGGTCGTCCGCGCCTACGAGTCGGGCGCCGACCGCCACGAGCCGCTCGCAGACGACGAGGTCGACACGGCGTGCAACGGGATCGCGATCCCCGACCCGGGCGCGAGCCACCTCATCCTGGAGGCGATCCGCGAGTCCGACGGCGGCGCGGTGGCGACGACGGACCGGGAGATCCTCGACGCCGCGATCGAGGTCGCGCGCGAGGAGGGGCTTGAGGTGGGCGCCACCTGCGCGGCCGCCGTCTCCGGCGCGTTCGCGCTCGCGGAGTCCGGCGAGTTCGGCCCCGACGACACCGTCGTCCTCCTGAACACCGGCGCCGGCAACAAGGACGTGGACGCGCTTCGGGCGCACCTCGGCGAGCGGGAGGCCGAGGCAGAGGCCGGCGAGTAGTCGCGTGGCGGCTCGGCCCCCGAACCGGAACCACTACGGCGGGGGGTCGCCACCCCTCGCGCATGGAACTCGGCGTCATCGGACTCGGGCGGATGGGGCAGATCGTCGCGAACCGGTCGCTGGAGGCGGGCCACGACGTGGTCGCGTTCGACCTCTCCGCGGAGGCGACCGCGGAGGCGGCGGAGGCGGGCGCGGAGCCGGCCGACTCGGTGGGCGACCTCTGTGACCGGTTGGGGAGCGAAAAGCGGATCTGGCTGATGGTGCCCGCGGGCGACGCGGTCGACGCCACGCTCGCTGACCTCGAACCGCACCTCGACGGCGACGACGTCGTCGTCGACGGCGGCAACTCGCACTTCGAGGATTCGGTGCGCCGCGCCGAGGCGACGGACGCCGCCTACCTCGACTGCGGCACCTCCGGCGGGCCCGCCAGCGCGGAGGCCGGGTTCTCGCTGATGGTCGGCGGCCCCGAGTGGGCCTACGAGGCGCTCGTGCCCGTCTTCGACGCGGTGGCGACCGGGCCGGACGGCCACGATCGCATGGGCGAGTCGGGCGCCGGCCACTACGTGAAGATGGTCCACAACGGCGTCGAGTACGCGCTGATGCAGGCGTACGGCGAGGGGTTCGAGCTGCTCACCGACGGGCGCTACGACCTCGACACCGAGTCCGTGGCGCGCACGTGGAACAACGGCGCCGTGATCCGGTCGTGGCTCTTGGAGCTCTGCGAGGAGGCGTTCCGCGAGGAGGGGTCGGACCTCGGCGACGTGGCGGACCACGTCGCGGGCGGTTCGACGGGCACGTGGACGGTCCAGGAGGCGCTCGAACAGGAGGTGCCCGTCCCGATCATTTATCAGGCGCTCGCGGAGCGGTTCGACTCCCGCAACGAGGGCCGCTTCTCTCGGCGGCTCGCGAACCGCCTCCGGTACGGGTTCGGCCGTCACGAGGTCGCGCGGCGGTCAGACGGCGACTGAGGGCAGGTGGCGGGCGGACGGCGACCACGTGGCATCGGTCTCGTACGTGGGCGTCGCCGAACGGCTCTCGCGCCGAACCGAGATCAACCCAATACGGGGAAAGCGACGACCGATCCGCGGTGCGGTGGCGCGTGCCTGCGAGCGCCCTTCGGGCGCGAGTCAGCACGCGCGAGGGAGTCGGCCGACCGGAGCGAAGCGGAGGGAGGCCGACGAGGCTGGGGAGGCGTGAGGCGCGGTCGCCGTGCAGGGCGGGACTCAAAGGGGCAGCCGCGAGGGCGAAGGCGCGCGACGTAAGCACCGAGGGAGCGAACGGAGTGAGCGACTGAGGCGCGCAGCGAGCGCACCGAGTCCTCGCGGCTGGGGCTTTGGAGGTGTCCGCCGTCGATCTCCGGTCGAGTATTTATAAGCGAGCGGCTAGGGCTTCGGACGTGTCCGTGTTGATCTACGATTTATAAGTAGATTCGTTCTCCCGGCTGATTCGGATGAAATATTGGACGCGACGTCCAATGAATGTTCCATTGGGGCCCGTATCTTGCCCCGATTATCACGGTTGATCCCGTCCGAGAAAGGCTTATGTATGGTCGTGGTAGAGGATACCACGCATAGAATGTTCGAGCGATTCTCGAGCGGCTACTACCTGGGGGAACTGTACGTGGAACCCCGCGACGGCGAGCGCGCCGTCATCCAGCGGGCGGACCACGAACGCGTCAACGAGCAGCTGTACGCGGACGGCGAGGGGGTCGAGCGGCTCGACGCCCCGCTCGTGATGAAAGTCGACGGCGGCCACATCCCGGTCGGCGGCGACGACGACGTACCCAGCGGCACGCTCGCGATTCCTCAGGAACTCGCCGACGAGACGCTCCCGGACCGGCGGAACGTGCTGTTGGCGGACGCGGACCGCGCGGAGACGCTCCTGCGCTGGGAGGGGTGGGAGCCGTTCGTGAACGCGTGATACGAGGAACGTGACTCCGTTTTTCCCGTCGATTGTCGTTGCTATTTATAAATAGAGGGTCGGGCCCGGATTGAGAACACCCCCGAACCCCCAGCCGCTCGCTTATAAGTCGTTGATTCCGGATCGGCGGCGAACACCGCCAAAGCCCCAGCCGCTCAGTTATAAATGGTTGATGGCGGATCCGCGCCGAACACTTCCAAAGCCCCAGCCGCTCGCTTATAAATGATTGATAGCAGATCAGCACCGAACGCTTCCAAAGCCCCAGCCGCGAAGGCGCCGTACGCTCGTTGCGCTCCTCACTCGGTCGCTTCGCTCCCTCGTTCCGGTGCTTACGTCGCCTACGGCGCCTTCGCGACTGCCCCTTTGAGTCCCGCCCCAAACCGCTCCGCACAGCACCTCAGGCCTCCCCAGCCTCGTCGGTGGTCCTCCGCTTCGCTCCGGACCACCGACTCCCTCGCGCGTGCGACTCACGCCCTTCGGGCGTTCGTCGGCACGCGCCACCGCACAGCGTTCATTTATAAGCGGTCACAAAATCGCATCCGCCGCAGACGCACCTTTTAGGTCGCAGGGGGTCGCGGATTCGGTATGATCGACAGGCTGCTCGGGCGCGCCGAGCTGAAAGAGCGGATCGAGGAGCTCGAAGAGGAGAAGCGCCACCTCGAACGCCGCGCCGAGGCCGAGGAGGAGCGCCGCTCCGACGCGGTCGCCGACCGCCAGCGCGCCGAGGAGCGCGTCAACGAGCTCGAGCACCGGATCGAGTCGCTCGAAGAGCGGTTGGAGCGCGCGGAGGGAACCGAGGCGTCCGTCGAGTTCCGGCGCGTGAGCGATTACAGCGGCTCGCGGCTGGCCGACGTGCTCGACCGCTTCCGGGCGGTCGAGACCGACGACCCCGAGGGGCTGCTCACGGCGTACGTGCCGGACGCCGATTCGGTCCCGGCGACCGTCTCGGACTGGTTCGGCGACCGCACGGAGCTGGTCCGGCGCGCCGCGCCCGCGGTCGTCCTCGCCGACGACACCGGCGCCGTGAGCGCGGCGCTGACCCCGCCGGTCGAGCCCGAGCCGTTCGACCGCTGGAGCGATAGATTTCGGCTCGACGAGGCGTGGTTCCGCCCGACCGGCCGGTTCGCGTTCGCGCTGGTCCGCTCGGACGTCTTCGCCGTCGGCACCTACGAGGGCGGCGAGCGGGTCGCCTTCGAGGGGTTCACCAGCGACGTGAAAGAGGCGCACTCGAAGGGCGGGTTCTCGCAGGGGCGCTTCGAGCGCCGCCGCGAGGGACAGATCGACGACCACCTCGACCGGGCGAACGAGGCGCTCGCCGCGGTCGCCGGGGCGGAGGACCTCGACCGCGTGATCGCCGTCGGCGAGCGCAGCGTCCTCGGGCGAGTGCGCGACCGCGCCGACGTGACGGACGTCTCGGACGCCACCGGGAAGCCGGAGGCGGCGCTCGACGACGCGTTCCGCGACTTCTGGCGGGTCCGCGTCCGCGCGATCTGAGCCATTTAAAAAAGAACCGTCCCGCGTCAGAAGGGAGATTCGGGGCCTTCGTCCGGATCGGGGTCCGGTTTTTCCGACGCCGTCAGCTCACCAATCTCCTGTTCCCACGCCTCGATTCCGCCGCGGAGGCTCTCGACGCGCGCCTCCTGCGTGCCCTCGTAGCTGCCGATCAGCTGGGCCGCCTGCTGGCTCGCGACGCCGTGCGGACAGACGGTGACGATCCGCTCTGCCCCCTCTAACTCCGCGATACGGCTCGTCAGCTCCGGGAACGGGATACACTCGCTGTCGGGGAGGTGGCCCCGGTCGAACGCGCGCTGGTCGCGGATGTCGACGACGCGGAGCGGTTCGGACTCGTCGGCGTTCCCGTCGGCGCCGTCGGCGTCGTCTCCGGAGCCGTCGCGCTCATCGAGCAGCGCCGACAGCTCCTCGGGGTCGATTTCGCCGTCCATCAGGGGAGGGGGGCGAGAGTGGCCGTGAGTACGGCCCGCTCGTCGGTGTCGTTGCGGGCGCCGTGGACCGCGCCCCGCTCGTTCGGCACCACCGCGGGCGCCGCGAGCGCCGCCTCCTCGTCGTCGCGGACCACGGTCGGTTCGCCTTCGAGGACGTGGAACACGTTCGTGGCGCCGGCGTGTTCGTGGGGGTCGACCGCCGCGTCCGGGCCGAGGACGAACGCCTTCACGAGCGCGTCGTCGGTGACGACGAGCTCCGCGGTCTCGACCTCGCCGGGGTCCGGGTCGAGACCGGAGACCGCCGCCGCGTAGCTGTCGAGCGTCATACCCGCACCTCGCGCGGGACGGGGAAAAATCGCGCGCTCGGGAGCCGGGCCGCCCCCGCGGTCGAAACGGCGCGGGCTCAGTACGAGGGCGACTCCTCGGGCTCGCCGTCGCGCGCGTTGACGACCCTCCCGAGGGTGAAGAGGAGGTCGGAGAGCCGGTTGAGGTAGGTGACGACGGCCTCGTTTATCGGCTCCGAGCGCGCGAGGTCGACGACGCGGCGCTCCGCCCGCCGCGCAACGGCGCGCGCGTGGTGGAGCGCCGCCCCCGCCTCGCCGCCGCCCGGCAGGATGAACGACGTGAGGGGCTCTAACTCCTCGTCGAACGCGTCGATGTGCTCCTCTAACTCCTCGGTGTGTTCGCTCTCGACCTGCGGGTCGTCCGGGTCGGGGTCGGGGTTCGCGAGGTCCGCTTGGACGACGTGGAGGTGGTTCTGGATCGCCTCCAGCAGGTCGTCGACGTCGTCGTGCCCCGTCGGGCGAACCGTGCCGAGCAGCGCGTTCGCCTCGTCGACGGAGCCGTACGCCTCGATGCGGTGGCTCGACTTCGACACCCGGCTCATGTCCCGGAGGTCGGTCTCGCCCTCGTCGCCGCGGCCGGTGTAGATGCTCATTGGAGGGTCCTCTCGACGTACTCGACGATGTTCGCGCTCTCCGCCATCGTCACGCCGCGCTCCTCGTCGACGAGGACGGGGACGCCGCGCTGGCCGCTGACGCGCTTGACCTCGTTGCGGTCGGAGTGGAGCGCCTCCACCCACTCCGTCTCATAGTCGACGCCCGCCTCGTCCAAGGCGTCGGCCGCCTTCTCGCACCACGGACACCCGTCGAGGGCGTACAGTCGAACGCTCATACCGATCGATCCGTCCGCGCCGTCAAGAAGGTGTGCGTCCGCGCCTCCCCCCGCCCCGACCGCGGCACGGAGCCTCGCCCGAGCGCCTCACAGGTCGTGGTACGACTCCATCGCGGCCCGGTGTTCCTCCGGGATGGGTGCGGGTTCCCCCGTCTCCGGGTCGAGGGAGACGAGCGTCGCCTCGGCCTCCGCGGCCGCCTCGCCGCCGGCCCGGATCTCGTGGGTCATCGTCGCGCTCGACCGTCCGAGGTCGGCCACGTCGACGGTGACGGTGACCTCGCCGTCGACGAGCTCGACCGGGCGCCGGAAGTCGATCGAGATCGACGCCAGCACGGTCGACACGCGCGAGAGGTCGGCGTCGAGGACGTCGCTGAAGTACCGCGTCCGCGCCTGCTCGATGTACGTCGCGTAGACGGCGTTGTTGACGTGGCCCATCGCGTCGATGTCGCGGAACCGCACGTCGATGTCCGCGGTGTACGTACCCATATCCGACCCACTGGCGGGGATCGTATGTAGGCGTCGGGATCGGACGGCCGCGGTCGAAAACGCGGACTTGCCGGTCTCGACAACGTATAAAACGGCCGCGCGTCTATCACCGCGGTATGGGCAACGGCGCGATAGACGACGTCGACAGGGCGATCCTGTACGCGCTACAGGAGGACGCACGGAACACGTCGTCCGGGGACGTCGCGGAGCGGACCGGCACCTCGGACAGCACCGTCCGCAAGCGGATTCAGCGGCTCGAATCCGAGGGGGTGATCAAGGGGTACAGCGCCAGCGTCGACTACCAGCGGTCGGGCTACCCCCTCCGGATGCTGCTCTACTGCACCGCGTCGATTCCGGAGCGCGGCGAGCTCATCCCGGACATCCTCGACATCGACGGCGTCGTGTCGGTCCAGGAGCTCGTCACCGGCGAGCAGAACCTCCTCGTGACCGTCGTCGGCGAGTCGGACGACGACATCACGCCGGTGGCGCAGGCGCTCCTCGACATGGGCGTCACCGTCGCCGACGAGGTGCTCGTGCGGACCCACGAGACGACCCCGTTCGGTGAGTTCGACGTCGAGCGGAACGGCGAGGATTGACCGAGGCGGGGCGGGCCGGAGAGGCGGTCAGCCGACGACCCGCTTCACGTCGAGCCCGGTCGCGCGCCGGACGACCGCTGCCACCGGATCTTCGGTGCCGGAGAGGTTGTCCGAGTCGCCGTCGAGGACGAGGAGCGCCGCCCGCCGGCCCGGTTCGACGACCCCGCAGTCCAGGCCGGCGATCTCGGCGCCCGCGGCGGTCGCCATCCGCAGCACCTCCCGGTCGGTGACGTCGAACCGCTTCGCCGCGGTCGCCATCTCCCGGAACATCGACGGTTGGTTCAGCATGACGTTGTCCGTACCGAGCGCGACCGTCGTGTGATCGAGCAGCTCCCGAATCGGCGGCGTTCCGACGTCGAGGACCGCGTTCGCGCGCGGACAGACCGCGATCGGGACGGACTGACCCGCGACGCGCTCCAAGTGCTCCCGCTCGGCGTGGACCATGTGAACGAGGAGGTCCGGGTCCAGATCGAGCGCCGGGTGGATGTCGGTCGCGTCCGGCTCGCCCGCGTGGATCGCGAACGGGACGCCGCGCTCCTCGCAGGCGGCGCGCTCCGCGGCGAAGTCGTCGTCGTTCGCGCCGGAGGCGCCGTACCCGTCGGCCACGTCGAGGACCGACGCGTCGCCGCTCCCGAAGACGAACGGGTCGACGCCGGTGTCCGCCGCCGCGTCGCGGAGCGCCCGCGCCCCGGCGACTCCCGACTCGCGGAAGTCGAGCGTCGAAACCGTGCCGGTCCGCCGCATGAATCGGAGCGTCCGCCGCATCGCCGACACGAGCTCGTCGCGGTCGGCGGCCGCCAGCCGCCGGTGTTTCAGGCTGTCCGGCGGCGCCACCGCCTCGTCGAGCGAGAGGCCGACCGCGGCATCCTTCGCGACGGAGTCCCCGAGGTGGGTGTGCGCGTTGACGAACGCCGGCAGCACGACGTCCGTCGAGTCGGTGTCCGTCTCCTCGACCGCCGCAATCCGCCCGTCTTCGACGATGACCCGCCCTCGCACCGGCTCGAACGACTCTCCGGCGAGGACGGTTCCCGAGAGTTCTTCCATACCGACCCTCCGGACCGGGGGAGGTTATGGTTTCCTGAGTGGCGACGCCGAACGGGCCGGAGGCGGCCGTCGCCGCGAGGCTGACCGAGCCCGATCGGATCGCGGAGGCGATAAACATAATGTTCTATAATCCGGTATGGTCGAACGAATTGTGAATACAGACAGATTTAATAGCCGTTCCGTTCTCGAAAGCGATGAAAACCGACCGAAACCGGACCAAGCGCCGCGCGCGGTCCGACCCCGGTCGCGTGGTCGCTCGAACGATGTCAGGACGCACCTCGAACCCGACGGTCGGAGCGCTCCGGGAGACGGCCGAGTCGTCGACCGTTCCCGTCGCACTAACGCGGCTCGCGTGGACGCTGTTCGCCGCGAGCCTGGCCGCGCTCGTCGCCCACGTCCGACTCGGCGGGCCCTGGGAGATCTCCGGCGCGGTCGCCGTCGACGGGCTGACCGTCCTGCTGTGGGTCGTCGTGACGTTCTTCAGCGGGATCGTCCACAGCTACTCGCGCCGCTACATGGTCGGGAGCGCCCACGAGACCGACTTCTTCCTCGGCGTCTCCGCGTTCACGCTCGCCGTGATGGCGCTCGTCGCGGCCGACCACGTCGCGCTGTTCTGGTGCTTTTGGCTGGCGATGGGGCTCCTGATGGCGCGGCTCGTCGGCACCGTCGACGGCTGGCCGCAGGCCCGGGCCGCCGCGAGCGTCGCCCGCAGGCACTTCCTCGCCAGCAGCGCGCTGCTCGGCGTCGCCGTGACGGCGCTGTGGTGGGCGACCGGCGCGACGACGGTCTCCGGCATCGCCGCGAGCGCCGACTCCCTCGGCGGGCCCGCGTGGCTCGTCGCGGGCGCCGCGCTCGTCCTCGCGGCGATGATCCAGTCGGCGCTCGTCCCGTTCCACGGCTGGCTGCTCTCCTCGATGACCGCCCCCACGCCGGCCTCGGCGCTGATGCACGCCGGCTTCGTCAACGCGGGCGGCATCCTGTTGACCCGCTTCGCGCCGGTCGTGACCGTCGAGACGTGGCTCATGCTCGCTATCGTGGTCGTCGGCGCCGCGAGCGCCTTGGCCGGGAAGCTGCTCAAGACGGTCCGGTCGGACGTCAAGGGCGAACTGGGCTGCTCGACGGTCGGTCAGATGGGCTTCATGATCGTCCAGGCCGGGCTCGGCTTCTTCGGCGCCGCCGTCACGCACCTGATTCTACACGGCTTCTACAAGGCGTACCACTTCCTGAGCGCGGGCGACGAGGTCGAGCGCGCCGCCCCGACGGAGAGCGGACCCGAACCCGAGGGAACGGGCGTCGCCGGCGCGGTCGTCGTGCTGCTGACCGGGCTCGCGGGCGGCGCGACGTTCGCGCTCCTGACGGGGAAGGGGACGAGCGTCGACAGCGGGCTGCTGCTCGCGGGGTTCGTGACGCTCACGACGCTCCACGCGGCCCGGAGCGCCGTCCGCCGGACCGCCCTCTCGACGGCGGCCCGCTACGGGGCGGTCCCGCTGGTCGCGCTCCCCGCCATCGCCGTGTACGCGCTCGCGTACCGGGCCGTCTCGGGGCTGCTCTCCGGACTACCGCTCGTCTCTGCCCCGACCGAACTGACCGCGCTCCACGCGCTCGTCGCCGTCGTCTTCCTCGCCGCGTACGTCGCGATCGAGACCGGCGTCCACGAGCGGAGCGAGCGCCTCTACGTCGCGCTCGTGAACGCGGGGCAACCCGCACCGGACACCGTCCTGACCGCCACGGAGGAGTACGATGAACGCTGAACCCACCACCGAAGACGACGCCGACGCAATGGGACGCGATGGAGACACGGTCGAAGACGAGATCGACGCGGCCGCGAGCGCCGTCGGCTCGGTCTGGCCGGTCCACTCGTTCGTGACCGCGAACCCCCTCTCCGGCTTCGAGGACCGGCCGTTCGACGAGGCCGTGAGCCGGGCGTCCGAGCTGCTCGGCGGCCGCGGCTACCCGCGCGCGGAGACGTTCCGGGCGGCCCTCGACGAGGGACGTATCGACCCCGACCTGCTCGACGCGGAACTGACCGACCGGGGCTGCGACGGCGACCCCGAGGCCGTGCTGGAGCGGCTGGAGAACGCCGAGGAGACGGCGGAATCGAGCGGCTCCGGCGACGCGGAGGCGACGGACTCCGACGCCGAGCGCGTCGACCGCGTGCTGACGAAGTGGCTGTCGGCGTTCCTCGACGAGGGACAGGCCGAGTGGTCGATGCCGAACCGCGAGGCGGGGTTCTACGACGCCTTCCGGTCGGTGGCCGCGTACGACGACGAAATTCCGAATACGGGACTCGTCGCCGACCTCCCGGCGTCGCCGACGACGGCGATCGAGTCCGCGCTGGAGCCGTACCCCCGTGACCGGTGGGAGGCCGTCTTCGAGTCGCAGTTCGCCGCGCTCCCCGGGTGGACCGGGCTGCTCAAGCGGCGCGCCGACGACGGCGGCGCGTGGCAGTCCGCGCACCCGATCACGCCGACGGGCTACCTCGCGGCCCGGCTGGCGTTAGCGGACGCCTTCGGCGTCGACCTCGCGCCGCCGGAGGGGTCCGACGGGCCGGCGGTCGACCCGAGCGACGAGATCGCCGACGCGTTCCTGAGCGCGTGGGAGGCCACGTACCGCGACGGGCTCGTCGAGCGGGTCGCCGCCGAGAGCGAGGCGCGCGACGGGGGAACCGAAGCGCGCGAGGGGGACGAGGCACGCGCCGACGGCGGGGCGTCGGAGCGGCCGGACGCCCAGTTGGTCTTCTGTATCGACACGCGCTCCGAGGTGATCCGCCGGCACGTCGAGGCGACCGGCGACTACGAGACGCACGGGTACGCGGGCTTCTTCGGCGTCCCGATGGAGTACACCGGGTACGACGCAAGCGTGTCGGTCGACGCCTGCCCGCCGATCGTCGACCCGCAACACCGCGTCTCGGAGGTTCCGGCCGAAGACGACGCGCGGGCGAGCCGCGACCGCTGGGCCGACCTCCGCGAGGCCGCCGGCGAGGTGGTCGAGACGCTGCGGTCGAACCCCGCCACCGCGTTCAGCTTCGTCGAGGGCGCCGGGAGCGGGTACGGCCTCGCGCTCGCGGCGCGCACGCTCGTGCCCGGCCGGGTGCGCGACCTGCTCGACGGCGCCGACGACGCGGTGCCGGCCGACCACGAGTTCTGCGAGCCGGGCGTCCACGAGCACGACGACTCCGGCGAGGGGCTTCCGACGGGGCTCACCCGCGACGAGCGGGTCGAGTACGCCGCGACCGCCTTCGAACTGATGGGCTGGGAGGCGTTCGGGCGCCTCGTCGTCTTCACGGGCCACGCGGCCGAGACGGCGAACAACCCCTACGACTCCAGCCTCGACTGCGGCGCCTGCGCCGGCAACCCGGGCGGGCCGAACGCCCGCGCCCTCGCCGCGATCTGTAACGACCCCGAGGTGAAGGCGGGACTGCGCGAGTGCGGGATCGACGTGCCCGACGACACCGTCTTCCTCGCGGCCGAACACAACACGACGACCGACGAGATCGAGCTGTACGACGGCGACGTGCCGGAGTCGCACGCGGCGGACCTCGAACGGCTGCGCGCGGACCTCGACGCCGCACGCGGGCGCGCCGCCGCCGAGCGCACCGGGCAAGAGGCCGAGGAGTCGGCCGTCCGCGAGACCGAGCGCCGCGCCGGCGACTGGGCCGAGACGCGCCCCGAGTGGGGGTTAGCGGGCAACGCCGGCTTCGTCGTCGGCCCCCGCGAGCTGACGAGCGGCCTCGACCTCGACGGGCGCGCCTTCCTCCACTCGTACGACTGGGCGACCGACCCGGACGGCGACGCGCTCGAAGCGATACTGGCCGGCCCGATGGTCGTCACGCAGTGGATCAACGCGCAGTACTACTTCTCGACGGTCGACAACGCGGCGTACGGGAGCGGGTCGAAGGTGACCCACAACCCCGTCGGCAACGTCGGCGTCTACCAGGGCAACGGCGGCGACCTCATGACGGGACTCCCGATCCAGTCGGTCAAGGCCGCCGCCGGCGAGCCGTACCACCAGCCGCTCCGGCTCTCGACGGTCGTCCACGCGCCGGTCGACCGCGTCACCGAGGTCTTGGCCGACAACGAGGCGGTGACCGGACTCCTGGACAACGACTGGCTCTCGCTGACGGTTGTCGACCCGACGCGCGACCACCGCGCCTTCGAGTACGAGGAGGAACTGACGTGGACGCCGGCGCCCGAGGCGGCCGAAGCGCACGCGGAGCCGCGCACGGCCCCCGCCGCGGCGGACGACTGAGGCCACAGCCCGCTCGACGAGGGTGTACCGTCGGTACCCCTCGCGCCGATTCCAACACTTTAGAGCCGTTTGGCCCTGTTGAAACCCTGTTCTTCAAATATAACTTGGGATGAAACACCCGGTCGCTGAATGGTGCTTCCTGATCGATAGCGGGAGTGAGTATCGCAGATCGATAGCGACGAAACGGTATTTAAATAGTCATGAGCGACGGCGACGAGCGCTTATAAATGATAGGCGGTGGCGCGCCCCGGTGAGCGGCCCGGAGGGCCGCGAACCGACGGCGCGAGGGAGTCGCTGGCGGCGACAGCCGCCAGCGACGAGGCTGGGGAGGCGTGAGGTGCGGGTGCCGTGCGGGGCGGGACTCAAAGGGGCAGCCGGTGAGGCGGGCGCAGGCGACGAAAGCACCGCAACGAGGGAGCGGTAGCGATCGAGTGAGGCGCGTGGTTCGAGAGAGCGAAGCTCTCTCGTCATCCCGAAAATCTTCGATTTTCGGGCGACAGCGAGCGTGCGCCCGCCTCACCGGCTGGGGCTTTGTAGGTGTCCACCGCAGCAGCCTCAACCATTTATAAAGAGCCGACAGCAACACCGCGGTCCGACTTATAAACGCCCACGCCATCGCACTGAGCGACGTGCTACACTTACTCCCGCTATCACTCGTCGCTACGTCTGTGCTGACCACGCCCGGTCAGAATGTATCACTTCCGAAGGGTTTCAGCAGAGCCTGCGGTTTAAATCCCCGATACGGCCGGTTTCGTGGTTCGTAGCCGCGGATCCACGTCCGGTCCGAGAACGTGCCCGAAGTTTTTATTAATTCGGGTAGTTTAGTTATTACTGTACAATAGTGACCGGAGAACATCTCTCCCAGGCTGCGACGGATCGATCGACGGCCGGCCGGGAACGAGCCGTCGGAGCGGCCGGACTGATAGCACTGGTACTCCTGTCGGTGGCGGCGATAGCCGACGGGGTTAATTGGAAGCTCGTGGCGGTCTCTTGGACCGCGTTCGCGGCGATGGCGGTCGGCGCGCCCCTCGGCGCCCGTGCGGTGCGGAGCAGCCACCCCTTGGAGCCGGTCTGGGGGTACGGGCTGGCCAGCGGTGCGATGGTGACCAGCGCCGCGCTCTTCCTGATCCCGCAGGCGCTCGGCCAGCACGGCCGACTCGGCAGCCTCGGCATCGCGGTCGGCTTCCTAGGCGGGTACGCCGGTCACACGGTCGGACACCGGTTCACCCATCTGGATCTACCCGTCGATCGAACGACGGCCGAGCTGACGGTTCACGCGCTCTCGGCCGGCGCGATCATCGGCGCGATCTACACGGCGATGCCCTCGCTCACCTCCGTCCTCGGGGTCGCGCTCGTCTCGCACAAGGCGCCCGCCGGGTACGCCGCGGCCCGTCGCCTCGCCGAGCGGGGGCAGTCGGTCGTCACCCTGCTGTTGCCCGCGGCGGCGGTCGGCATCGTGGCCCTCCCGGTCGGCATCGCCGGACTTTCGCCGGAGAGCGGACCTCGCGGGCTCCTCTTCGGCATCGCCGCCGGCGTGTTCCTCCACGTCGCCGTCGATCTGCTGCCGGAGTGTACCACCGGGAGCGAGACGTGCCCGGTCGACGCCGCGGACCACGACGCCGACGGCCACCGACTCCGGGACCGGCTCCGCCGACACGCCGTCCTGAGCTCGACCCTCGGCGGCGTCGCGGTCGCCGTGGCGTGGTGGGTCGCGGTGTGACGCGCGCCGAGGCCCGGACGGCGCCCGCCGCCGATTGAATCGGGCGGGTCCCGGACCGGCCGCGAGGTATCAGACGTGATTTTTGTGGGGGAACGACTTTTTGATCGCCGCCGAGAGCGGGGCCATGAACCCCGACCCTCCGATCGACCTGCTGTACGTCAACGACGACGACCAGCTTCGAGAGCTGGTTTCCACGCGGCTACGCGACGAGTGCGACCGGCTAAGGATCGAGACCGCGGACTCCGCCGCCGAGGGGGAGCGGCTGCTGGCGGAGGCGTCGATCGACTGCGTGCTCTGCGATCACCACATGCCGGACGTGACCGGCGTCGAGTTCCTGAAGCGGGTCCGCGAGGAGCGGCCGGACCTCCCCTTCCTGCTGTTCACGAACACCGGGACCGAGACCGTCGCGAGCGAGAGCATCGAGGCCGGAGTCACCGACTACGTGATCCAAGACACCATCGAGAACCAGGCGCCGCTGCTCGCGCGGAAGATCGTCACCTACGTCGAGCACCGGCGGGCACAGCGGGAGCGAGACCGGACGAACAGGCGGCTCCGCGAGATCGCCGCCGTGACCGACCAGGTGTGGTGGGTGTTCTCGCCGACCTGGGACGAGCTGCGGTTCATCAACGAGGGCCACGAGGCGATATTCGGCCAGTCGCCGGCGGAGCTCCGCGAGGACCCGACGACGTTCCTCGACCGGGTCCACGAGGACGACGTGGTCCGGGTCCGACAGGCGATGGAGTCGTGCTCGAAGGGGACGCCGCAGGTGGTCGAGTACCGGGTCGAGAAGTCCGAGTCGGTGCGGCTCTGGGTCGAGTCGCGGTGTAAGCCCATCACCGACGAGGACGGCGCGGTCACCTCGCTCGTCGGGCTGACGCGCGACATCACCGACCGGAAGCTGTACGACCGGGAGCTGACCGAGACGGTCGACCAATTAGAGGAGTTCACGGCGACGGTGTCGCACGACCTCCGGAACCCGCTGAACGTCGCGGCCGGCAACCTCAGCCTCGCGGCGTCGGACGTCGAGGACGAGCGCATCGACACGGCGCTCGACGCCGTCGCGCGGATGGACGCGCTCATCGACGAGCTGCTGACGCTCGCGAAGGAGGGGCAGACGCTCGGCGACCGGCGGGACGTTCCGTTCGCGGAGATCGTCGAGAAGGGCTACGAGAACGTCAGGGCGCCGGAGAGCACGCTGCGGGTCACGGGGAGCGTGACGCTGTCGTGCGACTCCGCGCGGCTCACGCAGGCGTTCGAGAACATCATCCGCAACGCCGTCGAACACGGCGGCAGCGACGTCACGCTCACCGCCGGCGTCCTGCCCGACGGCGGCGTGTTCATCGAGGACGACGGCCCCGGTATCCCGCCCGCGGAACGCGAGCGCGTCTTCGAGAAGGGACACACGACCCGGGAGGACGGCAGCGGCTTCGGGCTGGCGATCGTCGAGCGGATCGTCGACGCGCACGGCTGGGAGATCCGCGTCACCGAGGACGCGGCCAGCGGCGCTCGGTTCGAGATCGCCACCTGATCCGAGCGGATCGAAGCGAACGGAGCGGAACGGAGCGGAACGGAACCCGACGCTCAGGCGCCGGGGACGCCGAACGCGCTGATGTCGAGCCCGAGGAGGCCGTCCAGTACCGCGATGACGACCAGCGCGGCCGCCCACGCGACGAGCCCCATGATCGCCGCGTCCTTCCACCCGCCGGGGTACCGCCATTTGATGACCCACACCCACGCGACCAGCGCGACCACCGACCCGATCAGGGGGATCAGCGATCCGATCGCCCACGCGAGCGCGCCGAGCAGCGCCGTCACCACCGCGTGCGAGTAGTCGTCCACGCCCGCGACGAGACGGCCGCTGACGTAGATGCCTAATCCACCGACCAACAGCGCGACGACGAACGAGACGATAGCTCCGAGAACCATGTGTACGGAGTCGGCGGTCAGCCGGATATAACACGGGGACGGCGTCACGCGCGGTGACACGTCGCGGACGGCCCGCCAAGGGCGTACGCCCTCGTCCCCGGTCGGTACAGACGCAGATCAGTACAGCAGCTCGTCGTCGTTCTCGATCATGTACAGCGACCGGGCGGCGATGTTGACCGCGTGGTCGCCGACGCGTTCGAGGTCGCGGATCGTGAGGAGGAGCCGCGAGACGTTCCGCATCGTCGCCTCCACGTCCTCCTCCTCGCGGAGCTCGTCGCGCTCGATGAGGTCGCGGACGACGAGGTCGCTCGCGGCCTCACAGGCGGCGTCGAGGTCGTCGTCCGACTCGGCGACGGCGTAACAGCGCTCCGGGTCCGACTCCGCGTAGGCGTCCATCGCCTCCTGGAGCATCGCCAGCGTGTCGTCCCCGATGCGCTGGACGTCGACGTCGGGGAACACCTCGCGGTCGGCCCGCTTCGCGTACTCCCCGAGGTTCGTCGCGAGGTCCGCGATCCGTTCGAGGTCGGTGATGATCTTGAACGAGGCCGCGATGAACCGGAGGTCCCCGGCCACCGGCTGCTGGAGCGCGATGAGGTCCGTACACTGCCCCTCTAATTCGAGGTAGAGGTCGTTGATCTCGGCGTCGCCGGCGATCACTTCCTCGCCGAGCTCCCCGTCCTGCTGCTCGAGGGCGTCGAGCCCCATGCGGAGCCGTTCGGCGACCACTTCGCTCATGTAGAGGACGTCGTCGCGGAGCCCCTCCAACTTCGTCTGGTACTGTTCGCGTGGCATCTTGGCGTATCCGCCACGCCGAACGCACAAAAACACGTCGCCGGCCGCCGGTTCTCGGCAACAATCTCTGGTTGTCCGGCGTACGGTCGAACGCTGCCTCGGTGTCTCCTGACTTATCCCTCGGGGCGAAACGGCGGGCAATGTCACGGAAACTCGACTCGTCGCGGCGGCGCGTGCTTCGCGGCGTCGCGACCGGGGTGACGGCGGGGGCGGTCGCCGGCTGCGCCGGCCGCGGCTCCGACGGCGACGGGAACGGAACGGCCGGAGACGGACCCGGCGGAACCGACGGCAACGGGACCGACGACGGGGCCGGGAGCGAGGACGAGCCCGTCAGCGGCGGCGAGTTAGTGTACTCACAGCAGGTGTCTCCGATCGAGTTCGACCCGATCGTGGTCAACGACATCTACTCGCAGCAGGTGTGTTCGCAGGTTTTCGAGCCGCTGTACGCCTACGACGAGCGGACGAACCCGGTGCCACACCTCGCCAGCGAGGAGCCGACCGTCGAGCGGGACGGGACGCGGTACGTCGTGGAGCTGCGCGACGGGCCGCGCTTCCAGAACGGCGACCCGGTCACCGCCGAGGACGTCAGGTACTCGCTGCTCGCGCCGGTCGAGGAGGAGACGGCCAACGCGCCGGACGTCGAGATGATCGACGCGGTCGAGGTCGTCGACGACCGGACCGTCCAGATCGACCTCCAGTACGGGTACGGCCCCTTCTACACGCTCGCGCTGACGCGGAGCGTGGTCCCCGAGTCGGTCCGGGAGGCGGACAGGGACGCGTTCAACCTCGAGTCGCCGGTGGGCTCGGGGCCGTTCGAGTTCGACGACTGGACCGAAGGCGAGTTCGTCGACCTGGTGAAGTGGGACGGCTACTGGGGCGACACGCTGCCGCACCTGAATCGGCTCCGGTTCGAGCCGGTCGAGGAGAGCACGACGCGCGTCGTCTCCTTGGAGACCGGCGAGTCGGACGTCGCGGACGGGATCACGCCCCAGACGTGGGAGACGGTCCGGAGCGCGGACAACATGTCGCTCCAGTCCGAGCCCGGCATCTCCTACTACTACATCGCGTTCAACTGCAACGAGGGGCCGACCGCGGACCCGCAGGTCCGCGAGGCGATCGACTACGCGGTCTCGATGGACCAGGCGGTCTCGAACTTCATCGAACCGGCCGGGGAGCGCAACTACGCGCCGGTGCCGCTCCCGGTCGCCGACTCGTGGGACTTCCCGACCGACGAGTGGGCGGACATCGGCCACGACCGCGACGTCGACCGCGCCGCGGAGCTGCTCGCGGACGCGGGCGTGCCCGAGGACTACAACTTCCGTATCATCGTGCCGCCGGACGACCTCCGGGAGCAGATCGGGATCTCGGTCTCGAACGGCCTGAACGAGGCCGGCTACGACGCGGAGGTGCGCCGGTACGACTGGGGCACCTTCCTCGACACGTACGACACCGGCGACGAGGACGACTACAACATGTACGCGCTGGGGTGGCTCGGCGGCCCGGACCCGGACTCGTACGTGTACAACCTGTTCCACGACGGCCAGATCGGCGCCACCAACGGGACCTACTACGAGAACGACGACCTCATGGCCGACATCATCGAGGCCCGGCGCGCCAGCGACATCGACGAGCGGCGCGAGCTGTACGAGTCGATCATTCCGACGGTGCTCGAAGACCGGGTCCACCTCCCCAGCTACAGCCTGCGCGTCTCCATCGGGGTCCGCGACTACGTCGAGGACTTCGTCGCCCACCCGCGCTCGCAGTACAACCCGCGGGTCCTGAGCGACTACAACAACGTCTGGCTCGACCAGTGACGGACCGTTTCGGCGGGTAGCGCGGCCTCGGTCGAAGCGTTCAAACCCCGCCGCGACGACGCTCCGGACATGCAGAACATGGAAGACTTCGTCCTCGACGAGAACGAGGAGGCGCTCGCGCCGGCGGTCGTGATCGCGACGGTCGCGCTCCTCGCGGTGTTCGTCGTCGGGTTCCTGGTCGCGGCGGTCGGACTCGTCGCCTGACGGGGCCGCCCCCTCGGCGCCGATCGCCCGCGTCCCGAGAGCCCTCCCGCCCCGACGCTTTTGTTCTCCCGCCGGGTCGAGACGGTATGCACCGCGGGATACTCGTCGACCTCCTCGACCGCAACGACGACCACGTCGCCGCGCTGCCGTCCGGATCCTTCGACAGCCACCGCGAGGGGCAGCGCCCGGGCGTGGTCTCCGTCTGCTGTTCCGACTCGCGCGTCTCCCAGGAGGGGATGTTCGCCGTCGAGGAGCCGGGGTTCCTCTTCACCTCCGGCGCCATCGGCAACAGCGTGAGCGCCCTCGTCGACGGCGAGCGAGTCCTCGACGGGAGCGTGGCGTACCCGCTCCGGCACACCCACACCGAGGTCCTCGCCGTGGTCGGCCACACCGGCTGCGGCGCGGTCGCCGCCGCGCTCACGGCGGCTCGCACCGGGGAGTTCCCGGCCGAACCGGGCGTCCGCGCCGACGTCGAGGCGCTGTTACCGATCGTCGAGGCCGGGCTGAACGACCCGGCCGTGGTCGGTGAGGGGGGCGACGTCGCCGGCGACCGCGCGGGCGACGAGAACGCGGACAACGATGCCGATACCTCGGTCCGCGACCGCCTCGTCGAGTACAACGTCCACGAGCAGGTCGCGTTCGCCCGAGAGAGCGAGGAAGCGGCGGACGCGACCGTGTACGGGTTCGTCTACGACCTCCACGGCGTCTACGGCGACCGCGACGGCGCCGTCTACTTAGTGAACGCCGACGGCGAGCGCGACCCCGCAACGCTGCGCGACCTCGTCGGCGAGGCGCACGCCGATCACGTGGCGACGCTGTTGGAGCGGAAGGAGCGGTAGGAGCGGCCTCCCGGTGCGTCTCCCGGGCCGCCGCGGACCGGAGGAGCCGCGTTCGACGACCGTCGGGTCCGCATCCGACAACCGTTTCACGGCGACGCCCGAAGGGGGTTCAAATGGACCGACGCGTCCTGTTCGCGACCCTGATACTGCTGGCCGGCGGCGCGACCGGCGTCGGCGTGGCGCTGTTCGCGTTCGTCGGCGTCGACGACGTCACGACCGAGGCCACGGTCGTGTGGGAGTCCGAGCCGGCCGCGGGCGACGACGGCAGCGGCGCCGTGGTCGCGACCGTCGACGGCGACCCGCTCCTCCTCCGGCCCGCGGTCGAGAACGGGTCGCGAGTCGTCACCGCGACGGTCGCCGGGACGGACCGGACCCCGTGGACGGTTCCGGTCTCCGGACCGGACGCGGAGCGCGGCGGCGGGGACGGCACCGGTGGCGGCGGAGACGCCGACGGGAACGACTCCGACGGGAACGACTCCGACGGAGCGGACGGCGGCGATCCCGTCGCCGTCAGCGGCCTCACCGCGAGCACCCTCGGCGGCGACTCGGTGGTCGCGCTCACGACGGCGTCGGGCGAGCTCGTCGTTCTCGACGCGGCGGACGGGACGGAGCGGTTCGCGGTCGACCTCGGCGGCCCCGCCGGGCTCCGACCGGCCGTCGGCGACCTCACCGGCGACGGGAACCGGGAGATCGCGGCGGTCACGACCGACGGGGGCGTTCGCGTCGTCGACGCCGCGGGCGATTCGGTCGCCGAGGCCTCGCTGTCGGGCGAGATCAGCCGTCGGCCGCTCATCGTCGAACCGGACGCCGAGGCCGGCGAGCGGGGCGGGCTCGCCGTGCTGACGACCGCCGGCGACCCCGCGACGGTTCACATGCTCGACGGCGACGGCGGGACGCGCTGGACGACCGAGCCGAGCGTGAACCCGCTCAGCTGGAACGCGGCGGACAGCCGCGACGGGCCGGTGCTCGCGCTCGGCGGCGCGAGCGGGACCATCGAGACCGTAGAGGCGAGCGACGGGTCGGACCGGTACGAGGTCAAGCTCCAGGACCGCCCGATCGCCGTGGGGGACGCGGACCCCGGGCGGGTGTACGTCGGCGGCTCCGGAAGCGTGTGGGCGGTCGACCTGCTCGACGGCGAGGTCGTCTGGAAACAGCAGTACGGCGCGTCGACCCGGATCAACGAGCCGCGCATGGGCGACGTCGACGGGAACGGCGAGCGCGCGCCGGCGGTAGTCAACCGGGCCGGCGGGGTGCTCGCGATGACCCAGAGCGGCGAGGTGATCGCCCGGGGTGACGCCGGCGACGTCGTCGCCTACGGCGGTCCCCTGTTCGCCGACGTCACGGGCGACGGCGGCGACGAGGTGATCGTGGTCGCCGACGACGGGACCGCGATCGCGGTCGACACCTGAGAGGGCGTGGACGTTCACGGTCGACTTATAACCAGATTCCTCACGGAAACCGAGAGACCGCGACGAGTCACCGGGCGGGATTCACCGGAAACGCGGTGTGTCGACTGAGCGAGGGCTCGGCGGGCGTCGGGCGCAGCGAAAAGTGAAAAGTTCCGAGAGCCGGGGCGTCAGTGGTCTTCGTCCTCGTACACCCACGCCGAGGTGTCGAGGTCGTAGTCGACGAGCTCCTCGTCGTCGAAGAACAGGTCGATCTCGCGCTCGTTGGCGCCCTCGTCCTCGTGGTCCGAGGCGTGGATCACGTTGTGGCCGAGGTCGAGGCCGAAGTCGCCGCGGATCGTGCCCGGCGGCGACTCGGTCGGGTCGGTCTCGCCGACCATCGCGCGGACCTGGCGGGTCGCGTCCGCGCCCTCCCACACCATCGCGAAGACGGGGCCGGAGGTGATGAACTCGACGAGGCCGTCGAAGAACGGCTTGTCCTCGTGTTCGCCGTAGTGGTCCTTCGCGAGCTCCTCGTCGAGCCGGACGAACTTGCCGGCGACGAGCTTGAGCCCGCGGTCCTCGAAGCGAGAGACTATCTCGCCGATGAGACCGCGCTGGACGCCGTCGGGCTTCACCATCACGAAGGTGCGCTCGTCGTGGTGGCTCACTGCTCGTCGCCTCCGGCTCGGTGGCCCTCCTCGGTCCACTCGACGTCGCGCGCCTCGCGGCCGAGGAAGTAGTTCTTCTCCGCCTTCGAGTCGACGAAGTGGAGGACGGTGCCGTCCTTCTTGACGAACATCGTGCCCGTGCCGGGCTCGATCTCCTCACCGCTGTAATCGCAGGTGCGTGTCTCGACCATTGGTTATCGGCCTCCGATGGAGTCGGCGTCGCGCTGGGTCTCCCGCAGCTGGAGCACGTCGCCCAGACGGACGGGACCCAGGACGTTCCGGGTGATGATCCGGCCCTGGTTCGATCCCTCCTGGATGCGGCACTTGACCTGCATGGCCTCGCCGTGCATCCCGGTCTTGCCGACGACCTCGATGACCTCCGCGGTCGTCGAGTCGCCGGTGCCCTCTTCTGCGCTCATGGGAGGTTATCGGAGCTCCGCGACCTTCTCGCCGATGTCCTCGACGTCGTCGGCGGCGTCGCCGGCGTCGACGACGGCGGCGGCGGCCGAGCCGACCTCGAGGCCGGCGGCCTGCCCGACCTCGTCCTGCGTGTCGACGAAGGCGACCGGAATCCCCTTCTCCTCGGCGAGTTCGGGGAGGTGCATCACGATCTCCTCGGGGGAGACGTCCTCGGCGACGATGACCAGGTCGGCGTTGCCGCGCTCGACGGCCTTGGTGGTCTCGTTGGTTCCTTTCTTCACTGTGCCGGTGTCTCGGGCGACCTCGAGCGCTTCGAGGGATCGCTCCGCGAGGTCCGCCGGGGTGTCGTAGTCTACGTAAACGGGCATATGTTGTTCACCTATCCTCCGCGCGGGCTCGCGTGCCCGTACCGTGGTCGGTCCCTAACGGCACGGCACATCATCAACCCCGCAGAGGCTGTGAAGCGACGTAGTCCGGACATCCATAAAAGCGCTTTCAATGTCGTGCGGGTGTGCGAGCGGGGATCACGGGGTAACGACCGAGGGACCGCAGCGGCGGACCGACTCCGCGCTTTTTAAGCCCGGCTCGCCCCTCCCTCCCCGTATCGAATGGTCCGTCTCGTCCACTACTCCGACATCGAGAACGTCTTCGACGCCCCCGAGCGGGCGGCCCGCCTCGCCGGCCGGGTCCGGGCGCTCTCGGGCGCCGACGCCGCGGTCGTCGGCACCGGCGACACGACCGCGCCGGGCGTCCTCTCGCTGGTCGCGACCGGCAGGCAGGTCCTCGACTTCTACGAGGCGACCGACACCGTCCTCGACACGTTCGGCAACCACGAGTTCGACTACGGCCCCGACGCGCTCCGGGACCTCGTCGCCGACTCGCCCGCGACGTTCGTCTCCGCGAACGTCCGCGACGAGGACGGCGAGCCGTTCGGCCGCGACGAGGGGGTCGTCCCGTGGGCGACCCGCGAGGTCGACGGGGAGACGGTCGGGTTCGTCGGCGTCACCGACCCCGCGACGGACTCGCTGAACCCGATGGCCGCCGACCTCTCGTTCCACGACCCCGTCTCGGCCGCGCGCGACGCGCTCGCTGAGATGCGGACGGCGGTCGCCGAACGCCGGGACCGGGCGACTCCGAGGAGCGAGGAGCGCGCGGCCGGCGACGGCGACCCGCTCGATCACGTCGTCGTCCTCTCGCACCTCGGGGCGGGCGACGACGACCTCGCGCGCGAGCTCGACGTCGACGCGATCCTCGGCGGCCACGTCCACAGCCGCCGGAACGAGGTCGTCGCGGACACGCTGCTCGTCCGACCCGGGGTCAACGGGGAGACGGTGGCCGAGATCGATCTCGACGCCGACCCGCCGATCGCGACGCTTCACGAGCCCGACGGGGCGGACCCCGCGCCCGACCTCGCGGACGCGCTCGCGGAGCGGATGGCCGCGGCCGACCTCGACGAGACCGTCGACGTCGTCGAGGAGCCGATCGAGCGGGCCGGCGACGTGGTCCACGGCGGGGAGTGCCGCGTCGGCAACTTCGTCGCGGACGCGTTCCGGTGGGCCCACGACGCCGACGTGGGCCTGTCGAACGCCGGCGGGCTCCGGCAGGGCGACCCGTGGGCGGGCGACGTGACGAAGGCGGACCTGATCTCCCTCATCCCATTCGAGGAGCCGGTGGCGCTCGCCTCGGTCACCGGCGCGGAGCTTCACGACGTGTTCCGGGAGATGGCCGCGCCCGACGTGGACTTCGGCGAGGACGACTGGTGGCACGGCCACGTCTCGAACGCGCGCGTCGTCTGGGACGACGACGCCGAGCTCATCTTAGAGGCGGCCGTCGGCGGCGAGCCCATCGACCCCGAGGCGCGCTACACCGTCGCCGTCTCGGATTACCTGCTGCACTCCGAACACGAGTACCCGACGCTCGCCCAGCGCCACCGGATCGACGAGGCCGACATCCAGTACGAGGTGTTGGCGGAGTACGCCCGCGAGCACGGCATCGACCCAGAAATCGAAGACCGGATCGAGATCCGGAACCGCGCCGCCGCGGCCGACGACGACTGAACGGGAGTCGCGGCGACGATCGCTTACTTATAAATAGACGGCGGTGGCGCGTGCCTGCGAGCGGCCGCCCTCGGCGGCCGCGAGGAGCACGCGCGAGGGAGTCGGCCGACCGAAGGGAGGCCGACGAGGCTGGGGAGGCGTGAGGCTGCGGTGCTGGGCGGAGCGGGGCGGGACTCAAAGGGGCAGCCGCGAGGCGGGCGCAGGCGACGCAAGCACCGCAGGAACGAACGAAGTGAGTGACGAGGAGCGCAGCGAGCGTGCGCCCGCCTCGCGGCTGGGGCTTTGGAGGCGTTCACCGCGGGAGCAACGACGTACGGCCGAGCGGCTGGGGCTTTGGCGGTGTTCGGTGTCGACCCCAAAGCAACTGTTTATAAACAACACTCGGTCGCTTATAAACGAAGACCGCCGGAACTCACGAAGTCCACAGCGTCCCCCTCCTAGTTCAACTCCACTTCAACGTCGTGCTGGAGCCCGGCAGCCTTCACCGTATTATAAAGGAGCATCGCGCGCGTCATCGGCCCCACCCCACCGGGAACCGGGGTAATCGCCCCCGCCACTTCGCTCGCCGACTCGTACTCCACGTCGCCGACGAGCTCGTACCCCTTCTCGGTGTCCGCGTCGACGCGATTGATCCCCACGTCGATCACGGTCGCGCCCTCCTTGAGCATCGAACCGTCGACGAACTCCGGGATGCCGGCGGCCGCGACGACCAGATCAGCCCCCCCCAGCTTCCCCTCCAAGTCCTCCGTTCGCGAGTGACAGACCGTCGTCGTCGCGTTGCCGGTCGGCGCCTTCTGGATCAGCAGGTTCGCCATGGGCTTGCCGACGATGTCGGAGCGGCCGACGACGACGGCGTCCGCCCCCTCGGTCTCCACGTCGTAGGCGGCGAGGAGCTTCTGGACGCCGTGGGGCGTACACGGTTTAAACCGCGCGTCGCCCGCGACGAGGCGCCCGACGTTCTCCGGGTGGAAGCCGTCCACGTCTTTCTCCGGGTCGATCCGCCGGAGGACGGTCCGCTTGTCGACGTGGTCGGGGACCGGAAGCTGGACCAAGATCCCGTGGACGTCGTCGCGGTCGTTGAGGTCGTCGATCGTCTCGTACAGCTCGCTCGCGGGCGCGTCGGCGTCGATCTCGACGTGGAAGGACTCGATCCCGACCTCCTCGCAGTCGCGCTGCTTCATCGAGACGTACGTCTCGCTGGCCGGGTCGTCGCTCATCAGCACCGTGGCGAGCCCCGGCTCGACGCCCTCCTCCGACAGCCGCGCCACCTCGTCGGCGACCGCGTCGCGCACGTCCGCCGCGACCGCCTCCCCGTCGATGATCTCTGTCATGTGTGACCGTCGTCGCCCCCGCGATAAAAATGACGCGGGATCGTGGTCATCGAACGCAGTTCATCCCCAATTTGATCCAAGAATACGGATCGTTTACTCCGGGAACAGCTCCGCCTCGCGCTCCACGGCGTCGATCGCGGCGACCTCGGACTCGGTCAGTTCGAGGTCGGCCGCCGCGAGGTTCGCGCGGAGGTGTGCCTCGCTCGACGCCTTTGGGATCGTCACGACCGGCTCCTTGCCGGCGGCCCACGCGATCGCGACCGCCTCGGGCGTCGTCCCGTGCGCGTCCGCGACCTCGGCGACGGCGTCGAGCTCGCGCACGCGACCGCCGGCGAGCGGCGAGTAGGCGACCACCGGATACCCGTGTTCGCGGGCGTGGTCGAGCAGCTTCGGTTTATAAAAGAGCGGATGAAGTTCGGTCTGATGGGCCGCGAGCGGCGCGTCGAGGACGTCGACCGCGCGGTCGAGGTCCGGGAACTCGAAGTTCGAGACGCCAACGTTCCGGACGAGGCCGTCGTCGACTAACCGGTCGAGCGCGGGCAGCGTTGCCTCCGGGTCGTAGTCACCCCGCGGCCGGTGGACGTACAGCAGGTCGATCGCGTCGACGCCCAGACGGTCCGCGCTCTCGCGGGCCGCGGGCGCGACGGCGTCGGCCGCGAGGTCGTCGATCCACAGCTTCGTCGCGACGGTCACGTCCTCACGGTCGAGGTCGCTCGCGGCGTCCACGGCGTCGTCGACGCCGGAATCACCGGCCAGCCCCGCGGCGAGCCCCTCGCCGACGACCGCCTCGTTGTCGTAGATCCGGGCGGTGTCGAGGTGGCGGTAGCCGAGCGAGAGCGCGGTCGCGACCGCGTCGGGGTCGTCGATCCCCATCGTTCCGAGGCCGACGGGCGGGAGGTCCATGACTGACACTGTCCCGGGGTCGGCCAAAAGCCCCCGGCTTCGTCCCCGCGCTCGAACCCGCGCCGCGAGCGGGTTTAAGTGGGTCGCGGCGGTGTATCCGACAACCCTCCATGACAGCGAACCCTTCGACTCGGCGTCTCCCCGCGCTGGACCGCCTCGATCCGGCGAGCCCCCGATGAGCCGAACCGGCGCGTGGTCGTTCGCGACGGTCGGCGGACGGGTCCGCGTCGCCCCCGACGAGATCCGGATCCGTCGAGGGGTCGTCGACGCCCTCCGCGGCGTTCCGCGGGCGCTCGCGGCGGGACGGGTCCCGCCCGAGCTCCGCGACGTCGGCTGGTCGGGCGTCGGCGCCGTGCTCGCGCTCGGTAGCTTGGTCCCGAACCTGTTGTGGGACGACGTCGGCGCGATCGGCGCCGGCGACCTCCTCGTCGCCGGCGTCGGTCTGCTCGCCGCCGTCGGCGGGGTCGCGGTCACGATCGCCCGCAGGCGCCGGGTCGCGATCCGGCTCGACGCCGTCGACTACGTCGCGTTCGAAGAGGAGGAACTGGTGGTCGTGTACGACGGAAACGGCGAAGGCGACGACACCCGAGAGACGCTCCGTCCCCGCGACGACGACGAGCGTGCGGACGCGGCGGTCGCGCTGCGCCTCCGCGGCGTCGAGCTCCGCGGCGTCGACGGCGACGAGCGCGTTTCCCGCACCGTCGTCGACGCGCCCGAGACGGAGCTCGTCGGGTGAGTCACCGCGTCACGGAGACCGTCCGCTCGACGGTCTCGTACCCCTGCGCTGCCAGCGCCTCGGCGTAGTACCGCCCTGCGGCCCACCCCTGCGGGAGCCGACGGAGGCCGAACCGACGCGTCGGCCGTAGCTCGACGTCGACGACGCTCCCGCCGTCCGGCGCCTCGCGCACCGCGACCGCGTAGGATCCCCACGGCTTCCCGCCGGCGGTCCCCTCGATGTCGACGGTCGCGACCGGTGGCCGATCCGACGCGCTCCCGGACTTATCGGTCCCGCTTTCACCGGCGATCGGGTCCCCCTCGCCGACGTCCACGGCGAGGTCGAGTTCGACCGTTCTGAGACCGAAGAGGTACGAGAACTCGTAGGTCGCGCCCGCTCCGGATGCGCCTTCGCCGACGGAATCGGTCGGGCTGGTCGCGCCGTCGCGCCGAACCTCGTCGGCGACGGCCCACTGGAACGCGAGGATCGGCGGCGTCGCCGTCGCGAACTCGCGGACGACGGCCTCGGGCGTCGCGTCCGTCCGGAGGCGGGTCGAGCCGCGCCGTCGGAACAGGGGCACGCGGAGCGCGGCGATGAGGACGGCGCCGACCGCCACGCCGGGCCAGAACGACAGCGCCGCGACCGCCGCGAGGGACGCGCCGACGGCGATCAGCGCGAGAGACCAGCTGGCGGCGCGCTCGGCGCGGCGGTAGCGGCCGACGACGGACCGCACGTCCGGCGCGTCTGGGTCGGTGGCCGGGCTCGCGGAGGGCGATGGCATGGTCGCGTTTCGGCGACGGGCCACATGCCCGTTTTGGTCGGGGCGGGTGGCGCGGATTCGGCCGCCGATTCAGACCTCGCCGTCCGTATCGGCCGGCGCCCGCCCGCAGATGCTCACAAGGTCGTGGAGGTCGTCGATCTCGTAGGTCGGGTGACAGGAGAGCTCCGTCGACCGGCGGTGGGGACGCCGGATGAACGCGGAGTCGATGCCGGCGTTGTCGGCCGCGCGGACGTCCGACTCGTTGTCCCCGACGAACAGCGCCGTCTCGGCGCCGAGATCCTCGAGGACGCGCTCGATGTAGTACGGCGAGGGCTTCTTCCGCGAGAGGCTGGCGACCGAGGGCTCGCGGCCGTACGCGGCCTCGAAGCGGCCCGCCAGCCCGAAGTGGTCGAGGAGGGCGTCGACGGTCGCCTGCTGGTTCGAGGAGACGACGCCGAGCGAGGCGTCCAGCGCGCGGAGCGCATCGACGTCGTCGTACGGCGTCTTCCGCCCCTTCCGGGCGGCGTCGATCTGCGCCGCGGCCGCGGTCTCGTCTCTGACACGCCAGAACTCCGCCGGGTCGACCCCGTAGCGCTCGCAGATGTCGGTCAGCGTCGCGGGGTCGACGCCGACGGCGACGTCGTCGACGTGGGCGAGGTCCGGGTCCTCGACGCCGAGGCTCACGAACGCGTCCCAGGCGGCCTCGCGGAGCGTGTCGAACGGCGTCCGCCCGACCAACACCCCGTCGTTGTCGAGGACGACGGCGTCGTACACGCATCGCCGTGGGTGGGTAACGGGCAAAAAGGTTTCACACGTCGGGAGCGCGGCGCCTCACGTCCCGGGAGCGCGGCGCCTCACGCCCCGGGAGGGCTGCGATCTGGGGCCGAGCGGGCGGCCTCACACGCCGAACAGCCGGAGGACGAGCCCGACTAACAGCGCGAGCGTGCCGACGATCACGCCGACGAAGGGGATCGGCACCGGCAGCGGAATCACGATCAGCGCGACCCCGACGGCGATCAGCGCGGTCGAGAGTTTCACGGGGTGACTTCGGTCGCGGCGCCCAAATACCTTCAGGCGAATTTCGACCGTCAGACGACGGTCGCCGCCGCGCGCGACGACTCCCGCACTTTCAATACCCGGCCCGTCGAATCCTCAGAACGGACTATGAACATCTCTGATATCGCAGCGCCGGAATACGTCGAGGTCGACGTCGACGAGCGGCTCGCCAAGGTCCGTTCTATCTTCGAGCGAGAGAACCCCAAGGGGATCGTCGTCGCCGAGGACGGCGAGTACGCCGGCGTCGTCGGCGAGAAACAGCTCATGCGCTCGCGCATGGAGGACGACACGAAGGTGTCCGCGGTGATGAAGCCCGCGCCCTCCGTCGACCGCCACGAGGACGTCCGCGAGACCGCGCGGCTCCTCGTCGAGGGCGACGTGAAGATCGCGCCCGTCTACGAGGGCGAGAAGCTCTTCGGGATCGTCACGGTCGACCAGATCCTCGAGGCCGTCATCGACAGCCTCGACGCGATCACCGTCGGCCAGATCGCCACCGAGGACGTGATCGGCATCGGCGAGACGGAGAGCGTCGGCCGCGCGATCAACCGCCTCCGGGAGAACGGCGTCTCCCGGCTGCCGGTCTTGGACGACGACGGCGACCTCGTCGGCGTCGTCACCACCAACGACATCGTGGAGTTCGTCGTCCGCGACCAGGAGCGACAGGGCAGCGGCGACCGCGCCGGGGACATCGACCGCATGCTCGACATCCCCGTCTACGACATCATGTCCAGCCCGGTCGTCACGGCGGCGAACGACGAGACCGCGCAGACGGTCGTCCAGCGCATGTTCGACAACGATGTCTCCGGGCTGGTCGTCACGCCCGAGGGCGCCGACACCGTCGCCGGGATGGTGACGAAGACCGACGTGCTGCGCGCGCTGACGTTCACCGAGCAGGACTCGATGGACGTCCAGATCACGAACGTCGACCTGCTGGAGGGAACCACCCGCGAGCACATCGTCGAGTCCATCGAACAGGTCGCGGACAAGTACGCGGACATGCACGTCATCCACGCGCACGTCCGGCTCCACGCGCACAAGGAGAAGCTCCGCGGCACGCCCCTGATCCAGTGTCAGATCCGCCTCCGCACCAACGAGGGCCAGGTCGGCGGCTCCGGCGAGGGGTACGGCGCCGAACACGCCTTCCACGTCGCGCTCGACAAGTTAGAGCGGAACGTCCTCGAGATCAAGGGCGTCAACGCCGACGAGGAGTACCGCGGCCAGCTCCTCCGCAAGCTCGGCGAGCTGTGAGGCGGTAGGCGTCGAACGAGCGGAGAACGTCGCCCGGCCGCTTTTTATTGCCTTTCTGCGACCGTCAGTCGGAGCGGTTCCCGTCCGCACCCTCCGCGAGCCCGTCGGCGACGATCCGGAACGTCGCGGTGTCGCCCGCCGGCTTCGACCGGTGCTTTTCGAGCGTCGCCCGGCGGTTCCCGCCGCGGAAGCGGTCGACGCGGAGGATCGCGCCGGTCCAGTGGTTGAGGGTGTTCCCGCCGAGCGCGCGGTCGCGGTCGCCCTCGGGGTCCGTGAACACCTGGTTCGTGATCACGACGGCGACGTCGTGGCGCCGGGCGAGAGAGAGGAGGTGCGTCACCTGCTTGGCGACCTTGCGGAGCGACTCGCCGCCCTCCGTGTCGCCGGCGCGCTCCAGCCGGTAGAAGCCGGTCGCGGAGTCCAACACGATCAGCTCGACCTCCTCGGCGAGCTCCTCGGCGTCCCGGACCGCCTCGCGCTGGTCGTCGAAGTCGTACGCCTCCGAGATGACGAGCCGCGAGGCGAGCTCCTCGAGGGTGTCGTCGCCGTCGCCCCGTTCGAGCCGCCCCTCGGCCATCTGTTCGAAGCGGTCGATCGAGAGCCCCTCGGTGTCGATGTAGAGGGCGCGGTCGCCCCCGGCCGCGACCTCGACCGCGGCGGCGAGCGCGAGGTTCGTCTTCCCCGCGGCCGGCGGCCCGTACACCTGCGTGACGACGCCGCGCTCGAAGCCGCCCCCCAACAGCTCGTCGACCGGTCGACAGCCGGTCGGGATCGGATCGCTCACTACCGGCCGGTTCGCTCGCGCTCGTATTTAAACGGTCGATTACGACGGGAACTGAGCAGTACGCGTCGCTCGCCGAGCTGTGATAAGTGTGAAAGAAACGGAGATGGCGCCGATCACGTCGAGCGACGGCCGAAATCCGGTGTTGCGTGCGGACGCGCTGTCCGCGATTCAGAGATTAGTTGCGGACGAGGTTCGTCGCGCGCGGTCCCTTGGGGGACGATTCGATGTCGAACTCCACTTCCTGACCCTCCTCGAGGTCCGGGCCGCCGACGTCTTCCATGTGGAAGAACACGTCTTCGTCGTCGTCGAGGTCGCCGTCGTCAGTCGAGATGAAACCGTAGCCGCCAGTGTCGTTGAAGAAATCAACCTTACCGTTTGCCATTGCGAATAAACACACAGCCGCGCCGGGGATAACCCTTGCGAGGGTCACGGTACCACGGGGGTTCCGGACGTTTGTCCACCGCCCCGATCGCACCGTAACGACCGTTCACGGCGGCTGGAACCACTTTTCGGGCGATTCCGGTCGTGTTCATCGCGCGCCACCAGGCGCGGGGTTCATTTACGAGCGACCACGTAGGTCGGACAACGACATGGACCGCCGCCACTTCCTCCGCTCGCTCGCCGCCACCGGCGCCGCCGCCGGCGCGACAGCCACCGCCGGCTGCGCCGGCGTCCTCGGCGATTCCGGTCCCGAGGGAACGATCCTCGGCCCGCCGGAGCAGACTCGGGGAGACCCGGTTCACCCGATCCAAGGCGACGAGATGCCCGAGTTCACCGTGCCCGACCCGATCACGGGCGAGGAGATATCGACGGCGCAGTTCGAGGGCGAGCGCGCGTTCCTGTGGACGATGTTCTACACCAACTGCCCCGACGGCGTCTGTCCGGCCCTCATCCTCCGCCTTCGGCGCGCACAGGAGGTCGCCGCCGAGGAGGGGTTCGAGGACGAGGCGGCGTTCCTCCCCACCACGTTCGACCCCGAGCGCGACACGGCCGAGGTCCTCCGGGAGTACGCGGGCCAGCGGGGCGTCGACCTCGACGCCGGCAACTGGCACTTCCTCCGCCCGGAGACGTACGAGCGCGGCCAGGAGCTGTTCGACGAGGAGTTCGGGCTCAAGATCGAGAAGGCGTTCGACAACGACTACGAGAGCCTGGAGTACACGTTCCCGCACTACGGGCTCATCCTCCTCGTCAACAAGCGGGGGATCGTCGAGCGCGCGTACCCGCGCGGGCCGGCCACCGACGTGGAACGGATCGTCGACGACTTCCGACGGGTGGTCACGGCGTGAGGCGACGGCACCTGCTGGCCGGGCTCGCGAGCGTCGGCGTCCTCGGCGGAGCGGGCGTCGTCGCGACCGGCGGAGTGCCGGACGCCCTCGGTGGCGAGTCAGCCGGTAGTCAAGGCGCCAGCGGGGACTCGGAGCCGATCGAGCCGGTGACGCTCGACACCATCGAGGCACCGGGCAGTCGCGACGGCGAGGTGACGCTTCCGGCGCCCGACCGGCCGACGTTCGTCGACTTCTTCGGGACGTGGTGTCCGCCCTGCGCCGAGCAGATGCCCGACCTCGCGGCGGCTCACGACCGGATCGGCGACGAGGTGCTGTTCGTCTCCGTCACGACGGAGCCGGTCGGGGAAGCCGTCAGCGAGGAGACGGTGGTCGACTGGTGGCGCGAGCACGACGGTGACTGGCTCGTCGCGGCCGACGTCTCTGCCGAACTCGCGGCGCGACTCAACGTCGGCAGCTATCCGAGCGCACGCGCCATGGACGCCTCCGGGCGCGTGCGCTGGGCGACCTCCGGCACCCACACCACCGAGGAGTTCGTCGCGGGCATCGAGCGCGTGGTCGGCGGTGACTGAGTCCCCATGACCGACGTCTCGCTCGCGACCAACGTCCCGCTGGCCGTGGCCGCGGGCGTGACCACGTTCTTTTCGCCGTGCGCGTACCCGCTCCTCCCCGGATACGTCGGCTTCTACGTGAACTCCGTCGACGCCGACTCCGCGTCCGTCGTCGGGGCGGGGGTTCGAGGGATCGCGGCCGCCGTCGGCGTGTTAGCGACGTTCGCGCTGCTCGCGGGCGCGACAGTCCGAGTCGGCTACTCGACGCTGTCGAACATCACCGTCTTCGAGACGCTCGTCGGAGCGCTGCTGATCGCATTCGGACTGCTCGTGGTCTCCGGGCGCATGCCGTCGATATCGGTGCCGCTGCCGGAGCGCCGGTCGAGCGTGCTCGGGTTCGGCGTCTTCGGGGCGGGGTACGCGCTGGCCGGGGCCGGCTGTGTGGCCCCGGTGTTTCTCAGCGTCGTCGCCCGGGCGATCGCCCTCCCGTCCGAGACGGCGGTACTCCTCCTCGGCGTCTACGGCGGCACCGTCGCCGTCCTGATGGCCGCGACCACCGTCGCGACCGGCGTCGGCCTCGTCAGCAACGCCAACCGGGTGATGGCCCACGCCGGCCTGCTGAAGCGGATCGCGGGCGCCGTGATGGTCGTCGCGGGGATCGGCCAGCTGTACCTCTCGCTGGTCGTGTACTGATCGACGGCGACGCGGCCGATCGGTGTCGGACGTTCCCGAGTCTCCCGTAGGTTCTTAAGTGATACCGCGGAATCTCCGTACAGCCGAACCGAACGGTTCGGTCCCCGTACCATGAACCTAGACGAGTTCACCGCCGAGAACGCACCGACCGACAGCGCGGAACCGTTCCAGCGCGAGAACAGCTACACCCTCGACGTCGACGTCGACGGCACCGTCATGGCGAAGGCCGGCTCGATGGTGGCGTTCACCGGCGACGTGTCGTTCACCGGGAAGGCCTCCGCGGAGGGCGGCATCACCGGCTTCCTCAAGGAGGCCGCCACCGGCGAGGGGACGCCGATCATGGCCGTCGAGGGACAGGGCCACGTCTACTTCGCGGACGACGGCAAGAAGGTACAGGTGGTCGAGCTCGACGCGGGCGAGTCGATAACGGTCAACGGCGAGGACGTGCTCGCGTTCGAGGAGTCGCTCTCCTACGAGATCAACACGATCGACAGCCTCGCCGGCGCGCTCGCCGGCGGCTTCAGCAACGTCTACCTCGAAGGGCCGGGGTACGTGGCGCTCACCACCCACGGCGACCCGATCGTGTTGGAGCCGCCGGTGGCGACCGACCCGAGCGCGACCGTCGCGTGGGGCGGCACCTCGCCCGACGTCGAGGTCAACCGGAGCCTCTCGGACATGATCGGTCAGGAGTCGGGCGAGCGCTACCAGATGCGCTTCGGCGGCTCCGGCGGCTTCGTCGTGGTCCAGCCGCGGGAAGAACACGTCTGAGGCGGGGCGCGACGCGCCGAACGGCCGGCGGCGACCCGGATCGGGCGACGCTTCCGAACCGCCCTACCGCGCGGCCAGCCAACTGGCGAAATCGCCGGTGAGGAAGCCGACGTAGTCGGTGATACCGAGGTACAACACGACGACCACGACGATCAGGATCGGGAGCCGGACCGCCCAGATCCAGGCGGCGTCGAGACCGCCGACGTCGACGACGCCTTTTCGCAGTTCCTCGCGGGCGACGTCCGGGATCACCCAGCCGACGAACAGCGCGAGCAGCAGCGAGCCGAGCACGAGCAAGATCCCGTCCGCGAGCCCGTCGTACAGGCCGAGAAAGATCGAGTCGATCGTGACCGGCACGCCGAGCAGGAACACCGCGGCGCCCAGCGCGGCCGACGCCGGCACGCGGGCGACCCCGAGCTCGTCGATCAGGTAGGAGACGAGCACTTCGAGGATGCTGATCGCCGAGGAGAGCGCGGCGATCCCGACCATGCCGAAGAAGACGACTCCGAGGACTCGGCCCGCGGGGATCCCCGCGAACGCGGCGGTGAGGCTCACGAAGATCGTCCGCGGACCGCCGGCACCCGGCTCGATCCCGATCGTGAAGAGGACCGGGAAGACGACGAAGCCGACGAGGACGGCGACGAGCGTGTCCAGCGCCGCGATGATCCCGGCGTCGGCCGCGAGGTTCCGGTCCTCGCCGAGGTAGGAGGCGTAGGTGATCATCACGCCCATCCCGAGCGAGAGGGTGAAGAACGCCTGCCCGGCGGCGGCCGGCAGGATCTCGGTCCAGTTCGCGGCGATCGTGCCGAAGTCGGGCGAGAGGTAGTAGGCGTACGCCGCGCTCGCGCCGTCGAGCGTGGACCCGTACGCGGCCAGGCCGACGAGCAGGACGAGGATGGCGGGCACCATCACCTTCACGCTCAGTTCGATCCCCCGCCTGACGCCGGCGGCGATGATGCCGACGACGAGCAGCATGAACAGGGCGTGGAAGACGAGCGCGTCGAGCCCGGTCGAGACCGACTCGTACAGCGCGTCCGCGGCCGTCGGGTCGGCGACGGTGAACCCCTCCGTGGCCCCGATGAGCGTGTACCGGAGGAACCAGCCCGCGACGACGCTGTAGTACGAGAGGATGACGAACCCGGTGACGACGAACAGCCACCCGGCGTGCGACCAGACGCCGCTCCCCAGCTCCCGGAGCGCGCCGACGGGGTTCCGGTCGGTCCGCCGCCCGATGACGAACTCGACGAGGATCGCCGGGAACCCGACCAGCGCGACGAACGCTAAGTAGGTGATCAGAAACGACGATCCGCCGTACTGGCCGGTGATAAACGGGAACCGCCAGATGTTCCCGAGCCCGACCGCGCTCCCGACCGCGGCGAGGATGAACCCCATCCGCGTCGCCCACGTCTCGCGTGCCATTGGTGTCGGAGAGAGATCCCCAACCGTGTAAAAGCGTGTCTCTCCGCCGCTCTCACCGATAATCATCGAACGTGATCAATCGGGCACCGGCGTGGCGAGGACGGGTTGGCGCCGAGGGACCCTCAAAGCCGCCGAGGGTCGCCCCGGAGCGACGGTAAAGACCGATCCGCGTCGGGGACCGTGAATTTAATAGCCGGACGGGAACCTCACGGGGTATGGAACGCGTAGACGTCGCGATCGTGGGCGGCGGGCCGGCCGGGTCGTCCGCGGCGCACGCGGCGGCGACCGGCGGCGCGGACGCGCTGGTCATCGAGAAGGGGGTCCCTCGGGCCGACCGCGACCGCCTCGGTCCGGACTCGACCGACGCGGCCGGCATCCTCGACTACTGGGTGGACATCATGGGGATCCACCCCGACGAGTTCGACGACGGGGTCGTTCAGCGCGAGCTGAACCGCGCGGAGTTCCGCGGGCCCGACGAGGCGGCGACGCTCACCGCCACCGGCATCGACTCCTCGTACGACAAGTTCGGGTACACCTTCCAGCGCGCGCGCTTCGACGACTGGCTCCGCGACCGCGCCGAGGACGCGGGCGCCGAGTACCGCGTCGGCACCTCCGTGCGCGGCGTCGACACCGACCTCTCGGTCGCGCCCGCCGACGACGACCCGCGGCACGCGCTCGAACTCGCGGACGGCGGGACCGTCGGCGCCGACTTCGTCGTCCTCGCCGACGGTCCCCAGCGCACCGTGACGAACCGCGTCCTCGACGAGTACCTGCCGGCGGACGCGGCCGCCTCCGAGCGGTTGGCCTCCCGCACCGCGAACCACATCGCCTACCAGGAGTACCGGCGCGTCCCCGAGGAGGTGTTCGAGGCGGTCAACGACGCCATCGTCTTCTGGTGGGGCGTGATGCCCGGCGAGACCGCGTATCCGTGGATATTCCCGAACGCGGACCGCGTCTGTCGGGTCGGGCTGACGATGCCGATCGGCCTCGACATCGACGAGGTCGACGCCTCGGAGTACGCGCTGCTCCGCGAGGACGACGAGTCGATCCCGCAGGGCGGCGAGTACATCCGTCGCCTCTTGGAGTGGCAGTACGGCGACGAGTACGACGTCGAGGAAGACTTCCCGGTCGTCGAGGAGGCGGGCAAGCGGAACGGGACGGAGACTTACCCCATCTCGTCGACCCGACCGATCGACTCGCCCGTCGACGCCGGCATCGCTGTCGCGGGCGGCGCGATGGGGACGACCTCGGCGTTCCACGAGGGCGGCGACCACGTCGCGGTCCGCACCGGCGCGATCGCGGGCGAACTCGCCGCCGAGGGCGACCTGGCCGCGTACAACCGCCGCTGGAAGGAGGCGATCGGCGACGAGATCGTCCGCAACGTGACGATGGCCGACATGGTCGCGGAGTACGGCCCGGACGACTGGAACCGGGTCATCGGCGCCGCGGACGCGATGCTCGCCGCCGAGACGGGCGGTAGCTTGCTCTCGCAGCCGTACCGCTCCGGCTGGGAGTCGGCCAAGCTCCTCCTCGGCTACAAGTGGAACAAGCGCCGGGTGAAGAAGGACTACGTCGGCATCGACGAAAGCGAGTACGTGTACTGACGCCGCGTTCGCGCGGAGATCCGCCCGGCGCCGGCGGTATCGCCCTCCTTACCGGAGCACCGGCGCCGCTAACTCGACGGGTTCGGTATCGATCCCCGCGACGTCGACCGGCTCGACCTCGTGAGTCGGCCAGCGGCCCGTCTTCGTGAGCCGCTCGGTCAGGTCGGACGCCACGAGGTGCGTGTCCTCGCTTTTCGTCCCGCGAACCGTCGGATTCCACGCGTAGCCCATCGGGCGCCGGACCGGCTCGTCGCTCTCGGGGGTCGCGATCCACTCTCGGCCAGCGAACCCGGCCGCGCCGCCCTGATGGTGTTGCTCCCACTCGTCGGCGAAGCCGACCGCGTCGTACGCCGCTCGGATGGCCTCGAAGACGTCGCCGGCGGTGTCGGGGGCGACGGATTCGGGCCCGTCGTCGGAGCCGTCGCCGCCCTCGGAGAGCGCTCCGGCCGCGGCGGCCTCGGTGGCTCGGAGCGCGGTCGCCTCGACGCGCGCCGCGGCGCGGTGGCGCTCCTCGAACCAGTCGGGGGCGTCGAAGGCGACGGTCCGCGTCATCGAGGCGTACAGCCCCGCGCGCTCGGCGGTGACCGACACGAGCGCGTAGTCGCCGAGGGCGGCGTCGCTCGGCGTGTAGTGGCGGAACGCCTGCGCCCGCTCCGCGCCGCCGACGAGGACGACCGGCGTATCCACGTCGCGGGAGGCGAGCGAGATGTCGATGCCCGCCGCGACCTCGTACTCGGGGTCGTCGGGTTCGAGGTTCCGGCAGACCGTCTCCACGGCGGCCGCGACCTCGCGGCCCAGCTCGCGGTAGCGCTCGACGTCGTCGTCGGTGAGCGGCTGTCTGAGCCGGCTGCCGTCGACGGCCTCGAAGCCGGGTACGTCGAAGTCGGCGGCCGCGGGGGCGGGCGAGCGCTCGGCGACCGCCTCGGCGAGCGAGCCGGCGTGCCACGGGACCGACTCGACCGCGAACGCGTCCGGGAGCTCCTCGTCGGCGAGCCGGTCCGCCTCGATGTTGTCGGTGATCACGCGGAGGTCGCCGTCGTAGCCGGCGGCGGCGACGCCCGTCGTCGCGTCGGCGTCGACGACGTTGTCGCCGCCGGTGAGCCACGCGAACCCGTTCGGGCGGGCGAACCAGACCGCTTCGAGCCCGCGCTCGTCGAGGTACGCGTCGAGCCTCTCCGTGCGGGCGGCAAGGTCGACCATACGGACGGACTGTCGGCGAGCGGGTAAAAACGGTCGAAAAGCCTCGCGCACCGTCGACTTCGGGGGCCCGCCGTCGCCCGATCGGCGGGTGGTGACTCACCCCGCCCGGATCCCCGAAACGAAAGGTTCAATTACGTCCCCCGGATACGACGAAATGCGTCAGTAAGCCCCTGCGGGTTGGTAGTCTAGTCCGGTTATGACACCTCCTTGACATGGAGGAGGCCGGCAGTTCAAATCTGCCCCAACCCATTTTCGTCGACACCGCAACCGCGAGCGACAGCGAGCGGTCCGTGTCGACAAAATGGTGCCGCGGATTTGAAGCAGGGAACGGAGCGAGCGGAGTGACTGAGGTTCAAATCTGCCCCAACCCACCCCTTTATACGCGAAAACCGCAGGACGGTGAGAGGTGTTTATATCTACGCGCCGTTCGCCGAACGACTGTGTTCACGATGTCGCGACACGGAGTTGGGCGTTACGTGGTCTACGCCCCGATGCGAAGTTTCTTTTACCTCACACCGGAGGCTACGGGTAGATGAGAGACCGAGGCGGTCGAGCGTCGGACCGGACCGAATCGCCGACTTCGAACGGTGAACCGGCGGATTCGCTCGATCCGACGCGGTCGACCTCCTCCGCCACGATCGCCGACGACGAGGGCCCGACCGGACGGCTGGTCGTCGTCTGCGGGCTGCCCGGCGTCGGCAAGACGACCGTCGCCGAGCGGGTCGCGGACCACGTCGACGGGCGGATCCGCCGCACCGACGTGATACGCAAGGAACTGTTCGACGACCCCGAGTACACGGACGCGGAGACCGAGGCCGTCTACGCCGAACTCCTCGCACGCGCCCGCGACGACGTCGAGGCCGGCGACGCCGTCGTCCTCGACGCGACGTTCGCTGACGCCCGGTTCCGGGCGGACGCCCGCGAGACCGCCGCCGCGGCCGCCGCCGAGTTCGACCTCGTCGAGGTCGCCTGCGACGAGGCCGTCGTCGAGCGCCGGATCGAGCGCCGCGACGGGATCAGCGACGCCGACTTCGAGATCCACCTCCACTTCAAGGAGCTGTTCGACGAGGTGGCGACCGACCACGTCGTCGTCGACAACTCCGGGACCGAGGCGGAGACGTTCGCGCAGGTGGACGCCGCGTTCGGGGAGAACGTGGCCGGCGAAGACCAGCCGACCGGCCGCGGCGACCGATCGGCCCCGGTCACCGACGCGGAGTGAGCGTCGCCCTCCGCGGTACCGGTTTCGTGCGAACATATCGCGTGACGCGGGCACACACGCGTCTCCCATCACTTATACGGGCGAGCGCACTACGGGTGGTATGAGCGAAGAATCCGGGCGGAAGAACCTCCGCATGCCCAACGACGACGAAGTGTTCGCCGTGGTGACCGAGCACCTCGGCGGCAACCACGTTCAGCTGCGCTGCGCCGACGGCGTCGAGCGGCTCGGCCGAATTCCCGGCCGCATGAAGTACCGCACGTGGATCAGCGAGGGCGACGTGGTCCTCGCCGAGCCGTGGGACTGGCAGGACGAGAAGGCGAACGTCGAGTGGCGCTACGAGGACGAGGACGCCGACCAGCTCCGCCGCGAAGGCCACATTCAGTAGTCGAACTACCCGCACCGCGTCGCTGTCGACCGACTTCTCGCGGTTTCTCTCCACTCCGATACGACCCCGGTCGGGCGGCCGCTCGCTCGACCGTACCGGTTTTCGAACGCCGATAGCGACCGCATCGGCCCGTATCGCGACGGAGCCGGACGGGAAACACGCATCTGGGCCATCGTAGTATTGTGGAAACTATCCAAAACCATTATTACCACGAGGCGCGTACGGCTTGGTATGAGTTCGACAGAAGCCGCACCCGGAGAGCCGATCCAGCTGACCGACGCCGACGCGTTCGACGAACAAGTGGCCGACGGCGTCGTCCTCGTCGACTTCTACGCCGACTGGTGCGGCCCGTGTCAGATGATGGAGCCCGCCGTCGAGGCGGTCGCGGAAGACACCGACGCGACGGTGCTGAAGGTCGACGTCGACGTCCACCAGGCGTTAGCCGGCGAGTACGGCGTTCAGGGCATCCCGACGCTGCTCGTGTTCGCGGACGGCGAACTGGTCAATCAGATGGTCGGCGCGCAGACCGAGGAGGCGCTGGCGGACGCGGTCCGCCAGGCCGACGCCTGATCCGAGCGAGACCCGCCGCGGCGCCGCCGAAACCGACACCATGAGAACGATCCAACTCGACGACGACCGTATGACCCCCAGAGAGCTTCGCGCGGACGTCCCGGCGCTCGGCGACGCGGCGTACTTCAACTTCGGCGCGCACGGGCCGAGCCCCGAGTACGTCGTCGAGGCGGCCGGGTCGTTCGTCGCGGACCACGAGTACGGCTCCGCGACGACCGACCCGTACGAACACGCGTTCGAGACGTACGACCGGGTGCGCGAGCGGATCGCCGAGTTCGTCGGCGCCGACCCGGAGGAGATCGCGCTCACCGAGAGCACGACCGACGGGATCAACCGCGTCGCCGGCGCGATCGACTGGGAACCGGGCGACGTCGTCGTCCGGACCGACCTCGAACACCCGGCCGGCGTCCTCCCGTGGCAGCGCCTCGAACGCGAGGGCGTCGAGGTGCGCGTGTTGGAGACCGAGGACGGCCGCGTCGACCGCGACGAGTACGCCGAGGCGGTCGCGGACGCCCGCCTCGTCTGCTTCAGCGCGATCACGTGGACCCACGGCACCCGCCTCCCCGTCGCCGACCTCGTCGAGGTCGCGAACGAGGCGGGCGCGTTCACCCTCGTCGACGCGGTCCAGTCGCCGGGACAGGTCGCGATGGACGTGAGCGAGTGGGGCGCGGACGCGGTCGCCGCCGCCGGCCACAAGTGGACGCTCGGCCCGTGGGGAGCCGGCTTCCTCTACGTCGACCGCGACGCCGCGGCCGACCTCGAACCCCGCGCCGTCGGCTACCGGGGCGTCGAGGACCCGACCGGCGACGAGATCGAGTTCAAGCCCGCGGCGGGGCGCTTCGAGATCGGAACGACGACGGCCGCGGCCCACGTCGGCCTCGTCGAGGCGCTCGACGCGGTCGACGCCGTCGGTCTCGACGCGATCGAGTCGCGGATCGAGTCGCTAACCGACCGTCTCAAGGACGGCGTCCCGGAGGACCGACTGCGCAGCCCGCGAGAGTACGAGTCGGGGCTCGTCACGATCGACGTCGACGACCCGGAAGCGACCGTCGAGCGGCTCGGGGAGCAGGACATCGTCGTGCGGTCGCTGCCGCATCCGAACGGGATCCGGGCGTCGGTCCACGCCGTCTCGACCGAGGCCGAGATCGACCGGCTCGTCGAGGCGCTGGAACCGGAGTGGTGAGGCGGGGCGGAGCGAGACGCGGCGGCCCGTGGCAGCGCGACCGCCGTCGCGAGGGACGCCCGTGCCGCGCGATCGGACGCGTTTTGTCACTCCGCGCGCAAGACCGGGCATGGGATTCCACACGTTCGACGCCGAGGGCGCTGACCGCTTGGAGCGACCGGCGGTGCGGTATCGCTGGGTGTCCGCCGAGGAGCTGATCGGTCCGTTCGCGGCGGACGCGTTCGGCGTCCTCGCGGACCTGGGAAGCGGCACCGGCTTCTACACCGACGACGTCGCCGAGCACGCCGAGACCGTCTACGGCGTCGACGTCCAGTCCGAGATGCACGAGTACTACCGCGAGAAGGGCGTCCCCGACAACGTCGACCTCGTCGCGAGCGACGTGTCGGACCTCCCGTTCGCGGACGGCGAGCTCGACGGCGCGTTCTCGACGATGACGTACCACGAGTTCGGCAGCCCGGAAGCGATCGAGGAGGTCGCCCGCGTCCTCCGCTCGGACGGGCGGTTCGTCGTCTTCGACTGGTCGGCCGACGGCGACGGCGAGCACGGCCCGCCTGTCGACGAGCGCTTTTCGGTGAGCGACGCGCGCGACGCGCTCGCCGAGGCCGGGTTCGACGTCGAGCGCGCCGAGACGCGGACCGAGACCTTCGCGCTCGTCTCGCGGGCGCCGTAGGCGACGGCTCCCGACGGTGGTATCGAGCGACCCGAAGCGGCGCAAACCCGCCCCACAGGGTCCGATTCGAACGTTCGTGAAGAAATACCGTTAGGTGCGTTCGGCGCGTAAGCGAGGTATGTCCGTTCGCCACCGATCGGTCGCCGTCGCCGCGCTCGCGCTGCTCGCGACGCTCGCCGCGCGGCCGGTCGCGGCCCACGTCGACTACGTCACCGAGGACTCGGGCGATCCCCTCGACGCGGTCGCGTTCGTCGCCGAGGTGCTCTCCGACCCGTTCAACGCGGCGCTGTTCGCGGGGTCCGGGCTCCTCGCAGCGGCCGGAATCGCCGCGTATCTCTGGGTGCGTCCGACCGTCGTCGACGTCGTCGTCCTCCGCGAGAAGCTCGCCGGCTACGGCGACCTCGTCCCGTGGATGCTGCGGCTCGCCGTCGGACTCCCCCTCGTCGGCGCCGGCTTCCAGGGGTACCTGTTCGCGCCGACCCTCTCGTTCGACGTCGGCGCGAGCCCGCTGCTCCGCGTGCTCTTCATCGGGCTCGGCTTCTTCACCCTCTTCGGGCTCGCGACGCGGATCACCGCCGCGGCCGGCCTGCTGACGTACGCGTGGGTGCTCGTCGCCGGCGACCCCCTCGTCGTCCTCGCGGTGGAGTACGTCCCGGTGTTCCTCGCGCTGCTGATACTCGGCGGCGGTCGGCCGAGCGCCGACGACATGCTGCTGGCGGTGGCGAGCACGCCGGGGTCGTACTACGGCCGGATCGACCCCGTCCACCACCTGAAGTCGTTCCTCGACGAGGCGACCACCCCGCTGCGGCGCTATGTTCCGACGGTGCTCCGGGTCGGAATGGGCGTCTCGTTCGTCTACCTCGGGCTGATCCAGAAGCTCGCCGACCCCGGCAGCGCGCTGCTCGTCGTCGAGAAGTACGACCTCACGTCGGTCGTCCCCGTCGACCCGGGGCTGTGGGTCGTCGGCGCCGGCGTGACCGAGGTCGCCGTGGGGCTCGCGCTGATCGCGGGGTTCTTCACCCGCGGCGCGGCCGCGCTCTCGTTCGTGCTGTTCACGACGACGCTGTTCGGGCTCCCGGACGACCCGGTCCTCGCCCACGTGGCGCTGTTCGGCCTCGCCTCCGCCGTCTTCACGCTCGGCGCCGGCCCGCTCTCGTTCGACCGGTGGTTCGGTCGCCCCGCGCTCGACGACGGCGAGGAGCCGGTCGCGGCGGCCGACTGACCGGCGGCTCTCGCCCGTCGCTCCGGTCGGCGCCGGCGCGACGGCGGTCCGCCGGCGGTTTTTAAGTCGCTCTCGCGCGGTGAGGGTAGTATGCGAGTGGACCTCGGAAACGCCTTGGAGACGACCCCCGGGCTCACGACGGCAACGCTGGACAGACTCGACGACCGCGTCGCGGTCGCACACGAGCGGATCTCGGCGGGAATGGCCGACGACGAGTTCGGCTACGCCGCCCTGAACCTGCCGAAGGCCGCCGACCCGGACGCGATCTACGCCGCGGTCGACGGGTTCGACCGCCCCGAGGCGGTGCTGACGGTCGGCATCGGCGGGAGCGCGCTCGGCGCGGCGACGCTGTCGAACGCCCTGTCGAGCGACGTGGACGCGTACGTCCTCGACAACGTCGACCCCGACGACACGCGGGCGCTGCTCGCCGACCTCCCGCTCGACGACACCGTCGTCAACGTCGTCTCGAAGTCGGGGACGACCGCCGAGACGCTCGCGAACTTCCTCGTCGTGCGCGAGGCGATGGCCGACGGGGGCGTCGACTGGACCGAGCGCACGCTCGTCACGACGGGCGAGGAGGGGAACCTCCGCCAGCTGGCCGACCGCCACGATCTGCCCTCGCTGCCGGTCCCGGACGGGGTTCCCGGGCGGTTCTCCGCGCTGTCGACCGTCGGACTCGCGGTCGCCGCGCTCCAAGGCCACGACGTCGAGGCCGTCCTCGCGGGCGGCCGCGACGGGATAGAATCGCTCTCGGGGTCGCTGTACGAGTCGCCCGCGTACGCCTACGGCGCGGCGACGTACGCGCTCGCGGAGCGCGGCGCGCTCACCAACGCCGTGATGCCGTACGCGGAGTCGCTGGAGACGTTCGCGGAGTGGTTCGCCCAGCTGTGGGCCGAGAGCCTCGGGAAGGACGGGCTCGGGCAGACGCCGGCGCGCGCGCTGGGCGCGACCGACCAGCACTCCCAGCTCCAGTTGTACCGCGCCGGGCCGCCGGACAAGCTGGTGACGCTCCTGCGCCCGACCGAGCGCACAGAGGTGGCGATCCCGGAGACTGACCTCGACGGGCTCGCGTACCTCGGCAGGTCGTCGCTCGGCGGGCTGCTCGACGCCGAGTTCGAGGCGACCGAGGCGAGCCTCGCGGCCGCGGGGGTGCCGAACGTGCGCGTCGAGATCGACCGCGTCGACGAGCGGGCGCTCGGCGAGCTGCTCTTCGGGATGGAGGCCGCCTGCGTCCTCTACGGCGAGCTGGCGAGCGTCTCGACGTTCACGCAGCCCGCGGTCGAGTGGGGGAAGAAGGCGGCCCGCGGGCTGCTCGGCGGCGGCGACTTCGCTGAGGCCGAGGCGGTCGACGAGAAGCGCGAACTGCGGATCGACTGAAGCCCCGGGCCGCCGGGTCGGAGTCGACGCCGCCGATCCCTTCCGGTGCGCCTAAAGCCCCGCAAGCCGTGCCCTCGACAATGAGCGACGACCCCATCGCGGCCGCTGTCGGGGACCGGGTGTTCCGCCTCGCGAGCGCGCTGTTCGCGGTCGTGTTCGCGTTCCTCGTCGCGAACGCGATCACCGTGCCCGCGGCCACGCTCGCCGCCTCCGTCGGGCTGGTTTCGGAGGGGTCGACCGGCTACCAGGTGCTTCAGACACTGCTCCAGTTCGGGGCGCTGGCGCTCGGGGCCGTCGGCTACCTCGCGGTCACCGACGACTGGGAGATCGCCCGCGTCGCCCGGCCGGACGCCCGCGAGGCCGCGATCATCGTCGGCGGCGGGACCGGCCTCTTCGCGTTCCAGTACGGGGCGCTGTTCGCGCTCAGCCAGGTCGGCCTCACGACCGGGCAGAACCAGGCCGTCGTCCCCGCGGGCGACCCGGTGGTCTACTACCTCGCGATGATCGCGGTGTCGCTCGCGGTGGTCGGCCCGGTCGAGGAGCTGCTGTTCCGGGGCGTGGTTCAGGGCGGCGTCCGGCGCGCGTTCGACGCCGTCCCCGCGATCCTCATCGCGAGCCTCGCGTTCGGGCTGATCCACCTCCCCTCGGTCTCCGGAACGCCGGTCGAGCAGTGGGCGTACGTCGGCGTCGTGGTCGTCCTCGGCTCGGTCCTCGGCGCGCTCTACGAGTGGACGGACAACGTGGTAGTCCCGGGACTGGTCCACGGCATCTACAACGCGATCACGTACGCGTTGCTGTTGGCGGAGACGCTCTGAGGGCGGCCGCGACGTTTCTGCCGAGAATCGGGACCGAATTTTTGCGGTGGCGCGTGCCTGCGAGCGGCCGGAGCGAAGCGGAGGCCGCGAGGAGCACGCGCGAGGGACGCGGCGACCGGAGCGAAGCGGAGGGAGCCGCGAGGCTGGGGGGGTGTGAGGTGCTGTGCGGTGCGGGGTGGGACTCAAAGGGGCAGCCGCGAGGGCGGCGCAGACGACGCAAGCACCGCAGTGAGTGAGCGAAGCGAACGAACGAGGAGCGCAGCGAGTGTGCGCCGCCCTCGCGGCTGGGGCTTTGGCGGTGTTTTCTGTCGATCCGTTGGCGGCTATTTATAAATGAGCAGCTGGGGCTTTGGCGGTGTTTTCTGTCGATCCGTTGGCGGCTATTTATAAATGAGCAGCTGGGGCTTTGGCGGTGTTCCCCGCCGATCCAGAATCAGCAATTTATAAGCGAGCAGATAGGGATATAGCGGTGCTCTCTGCCATTCCGCAGTCAGCCATTTATAAGCAGTCGGCGGTAGTTCAGTACGTCTCTTTCCCCCACCGCAGGTCGTCGTAGGTGGCCTGCTGGTCGCTGCCGAGCCGCTCCTCGAACTTCCGGCGGAGCGCGGCCTTCTCGGTCGCGGAGATCCGCGCCAGCTCGTCCGCCTTCGAGACCGGCTCCGGCGGGCCGCGCGTCGCCGCCACCTCGGCGACCACCTGCCGGGTGAGCCGCTCGCGGGTCGCCGCGTCGCGGGTGAACGCGTACGGCGCCTCCAGCTTGTACGTCACGTCGGTCCGGGGGTCGTAGACGACCATGAACGTGGGCTCGTACAGCTCGGGGTCGAGCTCGCGCTCGACGCCGAGCGCGTCGCCGTCGGCGGCCATCGGCGCGTCCGCGCCGCCGCGGCTGCGGAACCAGGTGGTGAACGTGAGGTCGTCGTCGAGGCGAGCGCCGCGGGCGGCCGCGGGGTCGTCACCGTCCGTTCCGACGGGTTCGGCGCCGTCACCCTGCTCCCGCCGCTCCAGCAGCCGCGTGAAAAGCGCCGTGTCGTCGGGCCACGGCGACTCGACGCCGGCGCGCGAGAGCGCCCGGACCGCGGCGCCGCTCGCGGGGTTCTTGACGAAGCCGGCCAGCGGCACGCCGCGCTCGGCGAACCGCTCGACGAGGCGGACGTACTTCTCGATCACCGCGCGGGGCTTCGCCTCGCGGGCGAGCGCGCCGAGCTCGGGGTCGCGGTCGGCCCAGGTGAACAGCTCCTTCGGGTAGATGGGGCCGTCGAGGACGAGCAGCTCGTCGACCTCGTCGGCGCGGTCGAGCGCGTGAGTCCCCTCGGCGAGGTATAAGGCGAGCGCGTGGACGACCCGCTCGGCGTAGCGGTTCACCCGCGGGACGTGGAGGACGCGCTGTTTGGTGTGCCCCTCGTCGCGGCGGGTCCACTCGCTGTCGAAGCCGGCGGTCGAGTCGCCGGCGTGGACGGTGGCGACGATGGTGCGGTCGCGGTGGAGGTCGAGATCCGTCGGGGAGCTCGCCATCGCCGCGTGCGCGACGTCGACGACGAGGCCGTTTTTAAATGTCGTCGGGTTGATCGTCCCCGAGTCGAGGCCGTGGACCGTCTCGAACGGGCGCTCGGCGAGCGCCACGTCGTCGATGGCGGCCCGGCGGCGCTCGTGGTCGCCGAGCGCCGCGATCACGACCCGCCCGTCGCGGCGCAGTTCGGGGAGCCACTCGCGCCACACGCGCTCGGCGAGGTCGTCGTGGTCCGTCGCGTCCACGTCGCCGCCGATGCCGTACGCGAGCTGGGCGATGTTCTCGACGTGGATCGGATCGAGCGTCACGACCGTACGGCGGTCCGGACGGATATAAAAGTCGTCGGCCGCGCCGTCAAGGGCATCGCCGCGGTCCGGTGACGACTCGATCCGGCGAGCTGCTCGATCCGCCGAGCTGCTCGATCCGCCGAGCCGAGTCGAGGGACGGCCGATCGGGACCGCCGATCGACCGAACCAGTTCGGATTACGTCAATTTACCAGCAAAATGGGCCGAAAGAGGAGTCTCGTCAGCGAATGGCTCCAGTTTCTTAGCGTCGCTGCGCGCGCTAAACGACGGTATCAGGGATAATAGTTGGAGGCGATGTGTTTTTAAAACATACGACAACCCACGGGTATGGCAGAGACTGCGACCGGGATAGATTCGGGCGGATCGGGCGGGCTGACCGGGAGCGTACGAGAGGTGATCCGGTACATCCCTGACGGCACTTCGATGCCGGAAGAGATGTGGGCGCCGCGCCACCGGAACATCCTGATCGCGACCGTGGTACAGGTGCCGCTGTTGATCGCGATGGGGCTGTACAGCGGGACCGAGTCGATCACCGGCGCGCAGATCCCGGCGACGCCGCCGTGGATGCTCGGCGGGTTCGTCGCCGTCATCCTCGCGACCGCCGCGCTGGCGAACTGGTCGGGGCTCGGCCGCCGCCAGCGGACGGTGCTCACGGCGTTCAGCCTCATGACCGTCTCGATGGCGATGGTGAAGCTGTCGGGCGGGTACATCGAGGCGCACTTCAGCTTCTTCGTGTTCATCGGGGTGCTCGCGCTGTACGAGGACTGGCTCCCGTTCGCCGTCGGCGTCGCGTACGTGGCGATCGGCCACGGCGCGTTCAGCCTCATCGACTCGAGCCTCGTCTACAACCACACCGCGGCGATCGAGAACCCGATCGTCTGGGGCGGCATTCACGCGGTGTTCGTCCTCGCGCTCGCCGGCGCGCTGATGGTCAACTGGTACTCGATCGAGAAGTCGCGCGAGGCGGCGCGCGAGCAGCTCGAACTCGCCGAGCGGAAGCAGTCGGAGATACAGGACGTCGAGGCCGCCAAGGCGGAGGTCGAACAGCGCCGCGAGGAGGTCGAGCGGCTGAACAGCCACCTCGAGACGAAGGCTGACGACTACAGCGCCGCGATGGACCGGGCGGCCGACGGGGACCTGACCGTCCGGCTCGACGCCGAGAGCGAGAGCGAGGCGATGGCCCAGATCGGCGAGGCGTTCAACGGCATGATGGACGACATCGACGAGGCGATGGGCGAGGTCCGGTCGTTCGCTCAGGAGGTGTCGACCGCGAGCGCGAACACGGTCGACGGCGTCGAGACCGCGGCCGACCGGAGCGAGGCCGTCAGCCAGTCGGTCACGGAGATCGCCGAGGGGGCGGACGAGCAGCGCGAGATGCTCCGGCAGGTGTCCGACGAGATGAACGACCTCTCGGCGACGATCGAGGAGGTCGCCTCCTCGACCCAGACGGTCGTCGAGGTCGCGGAGCAGACCGCCGACATCGCCGACGACGGCGAGGAGACGGCCGAGGCCGCGATCGAGCGCGTCGAGGAGTCCCGCGAGGCGCTCGACTCCGCGGCGGGGACCGTCCAGGAGCTCGACGAGCGGATGGAGGACATCGGGGAAATCGTCGACCTCATCGGCGACATCGCCGAGCAGACGAACCTGCTCGCCCTGAACGCGAACATCGAGGCGGCCCGCGCCGGCGGCGGCGGTGGCGGCGGGAGCGACGGCTTCGCGGTCGTCGCCGACGAGGTGAAACAGCTCGCCGAGGAGACCCAGGACGCGGCCACGGAGATCGAGGAGCTGATCGGCGCCACGCAGTCGCAGACCGAGGGGACCGTCGAGGCGGTCCGGAGCGCCGAGGAGAACATCGCCGTCGGCGCCGACGCCGTCGAGGACGCCGCGGACGCGTTCGCGCGGGTGTCGGACAACGCCGCGGAGGCGGGCGAGGGGATCCGCGAGATCAGCCGCGCGACCGACGACCAGGCGGCCAGCACGGAGGAGACCGTCTCGATGGCCGAGGAGGTCGCGGACATCAGTGGGTCGACCGCCGACGAGGCGGACGCGGTCGCCGAGGCCGCCGACGAGCAGCTGACCGCGATGAACGAGGCGACGACGGAGGCCGGCTCGCTCGCGGAGCAGGCGGAGCGGCTCGGCGCGCTCGTCCGGGACTTCGACGTCTCCCGCGACGACGTCGACCCCGCCGCCGGTGCCGGGCCGAACGTCGCCGTCGGCGACGGCGGACAGCCGGAGTAGTCGACGACCGCGCGACGAGGACGCTTTTTATCAGTTCGGTGGCGGCCGTCGGCTACTCGTCGTCCGACGCGTTTCCGACCGCTTCGAGGACCGCGAGCGCCCGCTTCACCTGCGCGCCGTCCTCGACGAACACCAGCGTGCGCGGCGGGTGGACCGCCTTCGGACGCGCGCGGAGGTCGACCTCTATCGCCGCGTCCGCGGCGGCGTCCGGGGCGACGACCGCCTCGATCAGCGCGCGGTCCGGCTGGACGTGCACCTCGGCGAGCGCTTCGGTCGCGCCCTCGTCCGTTCCGGAGCCCTCGCGGGCGATCCGGTACGCCAGCGCGCCGTCCGCCGTCGGCTCGACGTCGCGGTCGGCGTCGACGACCGCCAGCCCGCGGAGGTCGCTCTCGTTGCCGGTCACCTCCGAGGCGAGAAGCTCGGCGATCCGGACGCCGTCGGCGAGGCGGTCCGTGACCATCTCAGGCCGCCTCCGAGTCGTCGGCGTCGTTCGAGCCGGTCGCCGTGCCCCCGTCGTCGCCCGCCGCGGCGGCGAGCTCCTCGCGCACGTCGGCCGCCAGCCGGTCGACCGCGGCGCCCTGCTCGCGGGCGTAGAGGACCGCGGCGGCCTCGATGGTGACCGCCAGGGCGCGCTGGCGCTCGTTGATCGCGGCGACCGCGCGCTGCTTCTCGACGCCCGCGGCCACGATGGCGTCGAGCGCGCTCTCGAAGGTGGACTGCTCGCGCAGGACCGACTCGTCCGGGGCGAACCCCTCCGGGACGGTCACCTCGGCCGGGTCGAACTGCGGGACTAAGTCGCCGTCCTCGGACGCCAGCAGCCCGCGACCGACGGCGACGTCGACGAGGCGCTTCGCCTGGTCGGGCGAGAACCACTCCCGCTCTAACGACAGCGCGACGACGAACTCCCCCTCCCCGAGCCGGTCCTGGGCCCGGGTCTTGAACGGGGCGGCGACGGCGACCTCCAGACTCATGTGCGAATCGGGGGGCGCCGACGGCGGTAAACCTACCGGACCGCATCCCGCTTCAGGGCGGCCGCGACGTCCGGCTTATAGCGGTAGCGAGGCGAAAGCCCACCCGTTTACGGGTGGGATGAAGTCGACAACTGGGAATCTATCCACGCTCGTAGCCACGGCTGGGGTTGGATGCTTGTGCAACATATTTAGGTGAAGATACTCTATATACTGACGATGCCTCGTGGGTTCGACAGGGAACGTACCAACGTCCACAAACTCCAGTACCACTTCATCTGGTGTTCGAAATACCGTAAATCGGTGCTTGAGGGCGAGGTACGCGACCGTCTCGAAGAACTCATCGAGGAGAAAGCCGACGAACTCGACCTCGAAATACTGGAGTTGGCGATTCGCCCCGACCACGTACACCTGTTCATCACGGGCGACCCGACGCTCGCCCCGAACAAGATAATGCAACAGGTCAAGGGCTACTCCTCGCGCCGACTTCGGGACGAGTTCGACTTCGGCTTGCCGTCGCTGTGGACGCGCTCGTACTTCGTCTCAAGCGCGGGCGACGTGTCCAGCGAAGTCATCGAGGAGTACATCGACACCCAAGCAGGTGAATAGTCATGCAACGGAACGTCTCGACCACGGTGCGAGTCAAACTCCACTCGCTGACCAACAGGAAAGCCGACCTACTCGCCCGCGAGTATGAGGCGTTCCAGACCGCAGTTCACGGCGGAGACGCTGACCTCTACTCCGCGACCGACCAGCAGGCGTCGAAAGTCCAGCGACAGAAAGACCCGAACCCCGACACCGAACAACCTGTCGTCCTCCGCAACGATGTGTTCGACGTGGCCTACGACGAGGATACTGTTCTCTCGTCGTGGTGGATCAAAGTCCCCGTCTACGACCCTGAACAGGGTCGGGGTAACTCCATCTGGTGTCCCGCTCACGTCCCGTACAAAGACGAACAACTCGTCCGTGAGGGCGACGTTCGGGACAGCGAGTTAGTGCGCCGTGACGGTAACTGGTACGTCCATCTCGTCGTGAGGCGGTCTGTGACCGTCCAAGACGAGTACGACGACGTGCTGGCTATCGACATGGGCGCACGGTGGGTCGCTACCTGCGCGTTCCTCTCCGACCGCAAGACCGCCTTCTACGGCGAGGAAGTCCGTCGCATCCGCGAACACTACAAGCAACTTCGCAAGTCCATCGGGAAAGCCAAACCCCGACAGGGACAGCAGGTGGTCAAGCGTATCGGTGACGCAGAAGCGCGGAAGGTGGACGAGCGTCTCCACAAGATTGCTCGCCAAATCGTGGAGGACGCCGAGGAACGGAACGCGGTCATCGTTGTGGGCGACCTCGGTGGGATTCGCAAGGACAACGACAAGGGACGGTACGTCAACGACAAGACCCACAAGATGCCGTTCGCTCGCCTGCTCAACTACATCGAGTACAAGGCCCACGACGCGGGTATCGACGTACAGTTGACCAATGAGTACGACACGTCGCAGACTTGTAATCGGTGTGCCTGTAAGGGCGTCCGTGAGACGCAGGGGCGATTCGAGTGTCCTGAGTGTGGGCTTGACGATAACGCGGACAAAAACGGTGCGCTGAATATCGGCAAACGAGCCTTGGGCAAGTTCTCGAAACCGCTGTCCGAGGCGGGGGCTGTACTGGCACAGCCCGAAACGCAGGTCATCGTCCCACGTGACGACGAACCTGCGAACCTCTCCGTGTCCGTGGGTTCAACCCCCAGTGGGGGAACCCCACGGCTTTAGCCGTGGGAGGATGTCAGGCCCGGCAACCGTTATGTCGGGCCAGCGAGATGGCGCACGTATGGAGACCCGCCCGCTCGGCGACACCGGCCACGACAGCACCGTCATGACGTTCGGCGCGATCGCGCTCAACTGGCTCGAACAGGAGGGCGCGAACCAGCTGGTCGAACACGTCCTCGACTACGGGGTCAATCACTTCGACGTGGCCCCGACGTACGGCGACGCGGAGCTGAAGCTCGGCCCGAAGCTCCGCCAACACCGCGAGGAGATCTTTCTCGGCTGTAAGACCCAAGAGCGGACCTACGAGGGCGCGTGGCGCAAGCTCGACCGGTCGCTGAACCGCCTCGGCGTCGAGAAGATCGATCTGTATCAGGTCCACGGGCTCGAGTACGACGAGGAGTTGAACGAGATCACGGGCGACGACGGGGCGCTCACGGGGTTTCGCGAGGCCAAAGAGCAGGGGCTGATCGACCACATCGGCCTGACGAGCCACGGCGACCCGGGACTCATCCTCGACGCGCTCGACCGTATCGACGACCTCGAATCGGTGATGTTCCCCCTGAACCCCGTCGTCGCCGGGAAGGACGGCGACGAGTACGACTACGAGGCGGTCCTCGCCCGCGCCGACGAGAAGAACGTCGGTACGCTGGGGATCAAGGCGTTCGCCGGCGGCTCGTGGCCGCCGACCGACGAGCTTCCAGAGGCGGACCGACCGTTCGCGAACTGGTACCGGCCGGTCACCGCGCCCGACGAGATCCGCGAGCGGTTCGACTTCGCTGCCGCACAGGGACTCACCAGCGTTATCAACGCCGGCGATCCGAAGCTCATCACCATGATCCTCGAGGCCGCGGCCGACTACGACGGCATGGACGAGGCCGCTCAGCGGTCGGTGATCGAACGGGCGCGCCACGACGACAGCCCGGTTCCCGAACAGCTCCACCACTGAGAACGGCGGATGGACGTGCCAGACACGGTCGCGACCGCGCTCGGCGACCGGCCGGTGACCGGGAGACGCTGTCTGGAGGCCGGTGCGGGCATGGGGAACGCGACCGCCGGACTGCTCGCGAACGGCGCCGCTCGGGTATACGCCGTGACGAACGACCCGGACCACGCGCGGACGACGCGCCGACGCGTCGCCGACAGCGGCGTCGCCGACAGCGGCGGCGACGGTAGCGACGGCGACGGTAGCGACCGCGGCAACGACGCCGACCGGCTGGCGGTGCTGAAGGCGGACCTCCGATCGATCCCGCTACCCGACGGCTCCGTCGACCTGATCACCGCGCACGGTCTGTGTAACGTCCTCGATCCCGCGGCGCTGTCGACGGTGGCCGAGGAGCTGTCACGGGTCGCGGCCCCGGGCGCGCACCTCGTCGTCGACGACTACGACCCGTTGCCAGACGGCACCGCGATCGGCGAGCTGTTCGCCGTCGAAAACGCCGCGTCGGAACTGGCCCGCTGCCGCCCGGCGCTCACCTTCTACCCGGCGGCGTTCCTGCGACGGTTCTTCGCGGGCCACGGCTGGGAGTTCGAGCGGGAGCGGACGCTCTTGGAGCCGGTCCCCTGGACCGAGAGTCACGTCTCGGCACACGCCGACGAGGCGGCCTCCATGGCCGCGGAATGTCCCGGTGAAGCGGGCGATACGCTGTCGGCAACCGCGCGTCGACTCGCGACCGAGATCGAGTCGGAATCAGTCGGACGGATGTACAGTCTCGCGTTTCGACGTCCGGGCTGAGGGCCTCGGAAGTCGCGGCTCAGTCGTCGTCGGTCGCCGCGGCCGGCTCGTCGGCGGCTGGCGCCCCGACCGAGACCGGGTTCGCGTCGATGGTGTATCCGGTCGCAGCCATGGCGAACAGCACGAGCGGCGAGAGGAACGCGAACAGGTAGTAGGGGGCGTACTCCAGCGTCGGCACGTCGGTGGCGCTCGCCATGAAGACGGCGCCCGCGTGCCACGGGAACAGCGCGCCGGTCGGCGTCCCGGCGGCCTCGACCGCGCGGGAGAGCTGGTCGGTGTCGAGGTCGAACTCGTCGTAGGTGTTCCGGAGCGTGACGCCCGGGAGGACGATGCTCATGTACTGCTGGGAGGTGAGCGCGTTGATGGCGATCGCGGAGACGCCGGTCCCCGCGACGAGCGCGCCCGGGCTCCGGACGGCCGACGTGAACGCGTGGGCGATCACCGCGAGGACGCCCGTGCGCTCCAAGATGCCGCCGAGCGAGAGCGCGGCGACGACGACCGTGATCGTCCACGCGGAGCCGGTGAGGCCGCCGGTGGCGAGGAGGTCGTTCACCGTCGCCGAGGACGACTCCGGCGCGGTCCCGGACATGAACACCTCCCACGCGGCGACGAAGCCGGTCCCCTGGAGGAGGATCGTCGTGAACGCGCCGGCGAACACGCCGGCGACGAGCGTCGGGAGCGCGGCGTAGCCGCGCAGCGCCAGCCCGAAGGTGACCACGAGCGGGACGAACGCGACGACCGTGATCGCGTACGTCTCCGTGAGCCCGCCCTGGATCTCGGCGATCCGGCCCGCCGGGATGGCCCCGCTCGTGCGGAGGCCGAGCGCGGCGAAGCCGAGGACCGCGAGCCCGAAGGCGATCGCGGTGCCGGTCCGCATCCGCCGGATGTGGCCGTACAGGTCGGTGTTGGTGACGCCGGCCGCGAGGTTCGTGGTGTCGGAGAGCGGCGACTGCTTGTCGCCGGCGTACGCGCCGGAGAGGACGGCCCCGACCGTCATCGGGGCGGGGACGCCGAGCCCGGCGCCGATGCCGACGAAGGCGACGCCGAGCGTCCCGACGGTGGTCCACGAGGAGCCGATCGCGAACGCGACGATCGCGGCGAGCACCGCGGCCGCCGGGAGGAACGTCGTCGGCGAGAGCACCTCCAGCCCGTAGTACATCAGGCTCGGGATGGTGCCGGCGCTGACCCACGTCGCGATCAGCCCGTAGATGGTGAAGATGATGAGGATCGCCTGAAGCCCCATCACGAGGCCGTTGGCGATACCGTCGAACAGCTCGTCCCAGTCGTAGCCGAGCCAGAGCCCGAAGGCGCCGACGAAGGCGATGCTCCAGAGGAGCGGCGGGTGCGGGTCCAAGCCGAGGACGGCCGAGCCGATGCCGAGGAACGCGACGACGGCGAGGACCGGGACCAGCGCCGCCGCGAGGCTCGGGCGGCGGTCCGGGTCGAGGTCCTCGTACGCCGTCGGCGTGAACGAGCGTGCCATGCGCGGCTATATTCCCTTGAAGCATAAGAACAACTCGAAATATGCGTGAAAAAGATAACGATCGTTCGTCTCGTTCGCGGCGGGGCCGCGAGCCCGAGGCGTCCGACGGGGCGACGGCGCGGCGCCCGCTCCCGTCACCCCGCGCGTCCGACCGTGTGCCGCCGTGTCGCGGCGGTCCGCGAACGGACGCTCTTATACGCGTCGGCGGTCAAGTCGGGGCAACATGATATTTGAGGGCCTCCCGACGACTCCGCGCTCCGAGGAGCTCGTCGACAAGGCGTTCTCGCGGGCGGCGCGGGCCGGGCGCGCGAAGCGCGGCCACGAGGCGCAGGAGTCGATGCTCCGGACCGCCGGCAACGTGCTCTCGGACAACTTGGAGAACGTCGTCACCTCGTGGCCCGACTTCGGCTTCGACGTCGACCCGTTCTACTACGAGCTCGCCGACGCCATCGTCGACGTCGACCGCCTCCGACAGGCGCTCTCGCAGGTGATGTGGGCCGGCCGCCAGATCGAGGACCTCCGCGACGAGTACACGACGAAGATCCGGAACTCCGACGTCGACACCGCGCGGAAACACCGGAAGCAGGCGTTCGCCCGCATGGCGGACGTGATGGACCAGATCGAGTCCGACCTGCGCTACATCGGCGACTCGCGGGACCAGCTGAAGGTCCTGCCGGAGATCGACCCCGACGAGCCCGCCATCGTCGTCGCGGGCTACCCGAACGTCGGGAAGTCCTCGTTCGTCAACCGCGTCACCCGCGCGTCCAACCAGATCGCGGAGTACCCGTTCACCACGAAGGGCGTCCAGATCGGCCACTTCGACCGAAACCACGTCCGGTACCAGATCGTCGACACGCCCGGCCTGCTCGACCGCCCGGAGGACGAGCGCAACGACATCGAGCGGCAGGCGGTGAGCGCCCTCGAACACCTCGCGGACGCCGTCGTCTTCGTCATCGACCCCTCCGGCGACTGCGGCTACCCCCTCGACGTCCAGCTTGAGCTTCGCGAGGAGGTCCGCGAGCTGTTCGGCGCGGACGTGCCGCTGCTCACCGTGGCGAACAAACACGACCGCTTCGAGGCGGTGAAGGCAGAGTCCGTCGACGCGACGATGAGCGTCACGGAGGAGGAGAACGTCGAGGACGTCCTCGACATGGCGGTCGACGCGGTCGGCTACGAGCCCGACCTCCCCACCCGCGACGGGGAGTAATCACGGGAGTGAGTGTCGCAGATCGATGGCGATGAAACGGTATTTAAATATCCGTGAGCGACAGCTGGTCGCGTAAAGTTAGAGGATGAGGCGTTCGACTTCAGAGTGCTTATGGCCGAAATCGAACGCCTCACCGAAGGTATCGCGTGGATCGACTTGTCGTTTGTGGAGCGAGATAGGACTCCACGCTGGG
>NZ_QPLT01000011.1 GCF_003666015.1 Halorubrum sp. Atlit-26R | reverse complement strand
TTTTGGGAAATAGAACGACGAACATCATCGTTTGCGAATAGTTTTAGCAATGTCGCGCTAGAGACAGCTCAAAACTGGCTCGAAGCCTTCGCCGTCTACCACAATTCACGCCAAACTTAACGCGACCGAGTCGCGCCGCTGGTCGGTGTGAGCGGACTGAGGGGAGTAAGCCCCCTTCGGTTCGTCCCGACATTCGGCTGAGCGTCCGCGCCGTGGCCGGACTACCTTGTGGCGCGGACTTGCACCGGCGAGGATTCGCCGTTCCATCCGTTCCCGCCCGTCTGTAACGTGACAAAGCCACGCGCCCTCCCCGGGTTAACTCCCTTCCCTCGCGGGTCGGTTCGCACGGGTCATCGGTCGGGGCGGGGGGTGTCGTTGCTGTTCCAGAGCCAGCCGTCTCCGACTCCGGGCGTGTGCCCGGTCGCCTGTCCGGCCGGTGGGGGGACTTTCCTCATGCCAGGGGCACGGGAGTCGGGCTCCCTCTGTCCGGTCCGTGGTAGCGCCCGCCGGCGAATAAGCGGTTCGGTCGGGGCGTCTCCGGGCCGTGCGCGGCGGCTTTCAGCGGAGACGCCGCGAACGCCGCGAGAACGGTGCCACAAGGGAAGCGTTCAAGTCGCCAGCACTGTAATGGACTCTCATGTCCGAGGCTCAGACCGTTCAGCTGTCGTACGACGACGGTGCACGAGCGGTCGAACTCGCGCGGGAGGCGGTCGAGTCGTTCGTCCGACACGGACAACGCGAACAACCGGGCAGTATGCGAGAGGCGTTCTACGCCCGCACCGGGGCGTTCGTTCGATTGGAGTCCACCAGGGGCCGCGGCCGCCTCCGCGGCTGCGCCGGCGCCTGGGACACCTCAGATCAGCTCGGCCACGCGATCGTCGAGGCCGCTATCAAGGCGGCCTCGGGCGACTCCTGCGGCTCCGAGGTCGAGCCGAAGGAACTGGACAACATCACCGTCTCCGTGTTCGTCGTCTCCAACACCGTCCTCACGAACGACCCCGCCGAAGACCTCGAGGTCGGCACCCACGGCGTCGCCGTCGACAGCGGCAACGCCCACGGCTGGCTCTACCCGACGGTCCCCGTCGAGAACGGCTGGTCGGCCGCGGAGTTCCTCTCTCGCACCTGCCGTAAGGCGAAGCTCTCGCCGACCGCCTGGCAGGAGGAGGACACCATGGTGACGCTCATCGAGGGCCAGGTGTTCCGAGAGCGCGCTGACGGCGGCGCCGTCGAGGAGCTGTAACCCGCCCGACCCCTCTTTTCTGTTCAGCCGTCCGTCCCGTACCCGACCGCCTCCGCGTCCGCGAGCGCCCGCTCCGTCGCGGCCGACAGGTCGAAGGCGTCCTCGGCGACCACCTCGCCGTCGCGGATCACGGGCTCCATGAGCGACTCGGCGCCCTCGGGCCCGGAGCGGTCCGCGAGCCCGACCGCGTGCGCGCCGTCGGCGGTGCGGTAGACGTCCTTCGCGTTCGAGAGCTTCCCTCGCTTGGCGGCCGGCTCGCCGTCGACAGCGACGAGGTCGAGCGCGAAGTCGACCGGGTCCGCGTTGGAGACGTACCCGCCGACGCCGAACCCGTCGACGACGTCGCGAAGTTCTCGGAGGTCGGCGGGCCCGAGCCCGCCGGAGACGTACACGTCGACGTCCTCGTGGCCGCGCGCGTCGAGCTCCCACCCGACCTCGCGGATTATGTGTCGGAAGTCGCCGCGGCGGGAGCCGGTCGTGTCCAGGCGGACGCCGTCGAGGTCGTCGCCGAGGGTCTCGACCGCGCGAAGGACCTCGTCGACCTCGTCGGAGTAGGTGTCACACAGCGCGATCCGGGGCGCGTCCGCCGGCACGCCCTCGTCGTAGGCGCGCCACGCGGCCTCCTGCTCGCCGCGCCCGAAGCAGATGGCGAGCGCGTGCGGCATCGTCCCCGACGCCTCCCGACCGATCAGCTCGCCGGCGGCGACGTGCGAGAAGCCGTCGAACCCGCCCACCAGCGCGGAGCGCTCGACCGCCGCGGTCATCGCGGGGTGGACGTGGCGCGCGCCGAACGAGAGGATCCGCGAGTCGGGCGCGGCGACCCGGCAGTCGAGCGCCGCCGTCGCCATGCCGGAGGCGTGCGAGAGAAAGCCCAAAAGCGACGTCTCCAGCCGCGCGAACGCGAGGTACGGCCCCTCGATCCGCATCACCGGGCCGCCGTCGAACAGCCGGCCCTCCGGGACCGCGTCCACGTCGACGTCGCGGCCGGCCAGCAGCTCGACGGCGTTCCCGAGCCCGGCGAACAGCTCGAACTCCCCGTCCGGGAACTGGTCGGCGGTCACCTCGGCGACCACGCGGGGGTTCCGCCCGGCCGCCTCCAGCGCCGCCTCGGTCCGCTCGAAGTACGCGTCGGTCGCGCGCCCCTCCCGGACCGCGGCCGCGTCGACGATGTCGAACTCGCTCATACGTCTCGGTTCGGTCGCGGGGACGAAAAGCCACCCGTGTCGCGACGGGCGCGGCGCCTACGCCGCCCGTCGCGCAGCCAGTCCGAGCGCGGCCACGAGGGCGACGAGCGCCGCCGCGACGCCGAACCCGGGAGTGCTGTCGTTGGTGTCCTCGCTTCCGTCCGCGCCGTCGCTCCCGTCCGTGCCGTCGCTCCCGTCCGCGCCGTCGCTTCCGTCCGCGCCGTCGGTGTCGCCGTCGTCGCTGCTATTGCTGTCCGCGCCGTCGCCGTCATCGCCGTCGCTCCCGTCTGCGCCGTCGGTGCCGTCGGCGTCCGGGAGCGTGAGGTCGGCTTCCGGGCGGAGTTCGAGGACGCCCTCCGGCGAGGGCGCGTGGGTGATCGTCACGCTCCTCCCGTCGCGCTCGACGCCGTACGCGCCGGGGAAGTCGCTCTCCTCGCCGATCTCGTAGACGGTCCCGTCGGCGTAGTCGGCGTCGCCGTGCGCGGTCAGCATCCGCACGTAGGCGTCGCGGAACGCCGCGGCGTCGTCCTCGGTCTGCCACTCGGTCGCCCAGACGTAGCCGTCGCGGTCGCCGTTCCGGTAGGGGTACAGCTCGTCGCCGGCCCAGCCGGCCGTCACGGGGTGCGCGTAGTTGTAGACCTGCCGCGTTTCGAGCTCGGCCTCGGCGTCGAGGTGGATCTGGACGTTCTGCCGGACGGTCGCGTCGGGCTCCAACACGGCGTGTTCGTACTCTAAGCTCTGATACCAGAACATCACGAACATCGACGCCTCGCCCGCGGTCTCCGCGCCGTCGACGCCCTGGTCCGGGTACGTCTCCCACCCCTCGGTCGCGGCGTCCTCGAAGGTGACGTTGCCCTCCTCGTAGTCGGGGTTGCGGTGGATCACTTCCGCGGTCGACTCGGGCGGGTCGTTCATCGTCGCGTTGACGGCCGCCCACCCGCCCTCGTCGCGGAGCTCGCGGACGTACAGCGCGCCGTCGCCGTACGGCTGGAGGACGGTCTGGAGGATGCCGAAGTTGAATTCGGCGCCGCCGCCGCCGCCGTCGCTCTCGGGCGCCTCGGCACAGGTCCAGTTGTCGGCGCAGCGGGCGGCGTACCGCTCCTCGACGTGGACCGCCTCCCCCTCGATTATCCCGTCGACCGCGAGGTCGCCGTCCTGGGTCGCGCCGACGTAGCGCGGGTCGGTGAGGTCGTGGTACTGGTCTTGCATCGCGTGGAGCAGCTCGTGCGCGAGCGTCGAGGGGTCGATGTCGGGCGACTCGCCGTCGGGGACGACGATGACGATCCGGTCCTGCGAGGGCGAGTAGAAGCCGGAGACCGCGCCGCCGAACACCGAGTCGATCTCGTCGTTGGCGTTCGTCTCGTCGCCGACGACGAACAGCGCCTCCCACACTTGGTCGTTCCAGCGCCGGAACGCCTCGGAGCCGTTGCCGCTCGCGGTGTCGTTGGCGTACTCGCTCCGCGTGACCGTCTCGACCGGGACGTCCTCCTTGAACGGGCGCTCTCGGACGTGTTCGACCCGGGCCATCGTGAGGTCGGTCAGCGCCGACAGCTGGGACTCGTTGAGCCCGTCCGTCTCCTCGAAGTCGACCGACTCCTCGTAGTGGGTCCCGTTCCAGCAGCCCACCAGTTCCGTGCCGTCGCCGGTGTCGCACTCGTCGGCGGACGCGGAGAGCGTTACGCCCGGCGCCGTCGGCCCGCTACCGGACGCGGCGGGGACCGCGCCGGCGTCCGGAGCGGCGGCGACGCCGGCGGTGAAGGCGACACACAGGACGGCGACTGCGGCGACGGCCGCAGCCGCGGTCGAGAGGGTGAGAACCCGTCGCATACGAAGCGTATCGGACGCGCCGGTAAGTAGTTTGTCGGTTCCTTCGGCGCCGCGGCCGGCGGATTTTTTGGCGCGGTTCGACGGCTCGCGGCGGCGGTCGGGTGCCGCGCTCTCGTCGCGCGCTCTCGCGTCGGGGACGACGGTTTTTGGCCCCCGCGCGCCAACCTCCGGTATGGCGTTCGATCCGACCGATACCGCGGTTGTCGTCGTCGACATGCAAAACGGGTTCTGTCACCCCGACGGGAGCCTCTACGCCGAGCCGAGCGAGGCGGCGGTCGAGCCGGTGACGGCGCTCGTCGACCGCGCCCGCGAGGCCGGCGCGAGCGTCGTCTACACCCGCGACGTCCACCCGCCCGAACAGTTCGACGAGACGCACTACTACGACGAGTTCGACCGGTGGGGCGAACACGTCGTCGAGGGGTCGTGGGACGCCGAACTCGTCGCCGACCTCGACGTGCGCGACGGCGACCACGTCGTCGAGAAGCACACCTACGACGCCTTCTATCAGACCGACCTGGAGGGGTACCTCGACGCGCACGGAATCGACGACCTGCTGATCTGCGGCACGCTCGCGAACGTCTGCGTCCTCCACACCGCCGGCAGCGCGGGGCTCCGCGACTACCGACCCGTCGTCGTCGAGGACGCGCTCGGCTACATCACCGAGGAGCACCGCGAGTACGCCGTCGATCACGCCGACTGGCTGTTCGGCGAGACGACGAACCGGGACGAGGTCGCGTTCGAGTAGTCGCGGTCGACCCGTCACCGTCCGCACGGTCGCGGCTTCCCGCCGAGCGCGAACGTTCCGGCCGCCGAAATTATCGCGCGCGGAAATCGGCGTGTAACCCTTTTTACCGCTCGCCGGAACCGCGAGGTATGGACATCTCTCGGCGGGGCGTGCTCGGCGGCCTCGGCGCGGCCTGCGCGGTCGGCGCCGTCGGCTTCGCGGGCGCGGCGACGGTGACGGACGGCGAGGCGGTCGGCGGGCTCGGCGGCGGATCGGGCCCGGCCGGTGGGGGTTCGGAGGAGGCCGACGACGGTCCCGAATCGGCCGCGGTCGACCCGGACGCGCCGTTCGAGGCGCGGCTGACCGGCGACGACGGGACCGACGCGCTGCTGTTCGACGCGAGCGACCTCGACCGCGTCAAGGGCGTCTTCGCCGAGGAGGGCGAGTACCTCGTTCAGGTCGTGCTCCCCGACGCGGGCGTCGAGACGTTCCGGACCCGGCTCGACGAGGCCGGCGCGACCGACGACCCGGCGGCGTTCGTGGTGTCGATGACGCTCGACGGGACCGAGGTGCGGCGCGTCGAGCTCGACGGGGAGACGGTCGACGCGCTCACCGGCTCCGACTGGGAGGGCGTGTTGACGCTCCCGTTCGGCGAGGAGCGGGTGGCTCGGTCCGTCTACGGCCGGCTGGCCGACAGCTGATCGGGCTCGGAGCCGGGCGACAGCCAATCGGTTCGCGGTCGACCGATCCCGGACGACTGACTGGTCAGGTGTCGCGGCGGCCGGACCGGAGGACAGGGTTTTGCCCCTCGACCGCGTGGCTCCGCCGTGAGCGACGAATCGGGAAACGACGGCGGCCGCCCGTGCCCGGTCTGCGAGACGCCGATGTACCACCGGCACTGTAAGTACGTCTGTCCGGCTCACGGCGTCGTCTACGACTGTAGCGACACGTTCTACTGAGCTGCCGGTCGCCTCTCGCGCCGCGTCCGGTCGCCGGAGTTAACAGGGGTGACGGAGAACCAGACTGGGTCGTGCGAACTGTTATGTTCTTGGAGGCCGACCTTTCTTCCATGATGGGCGACCCGTACGTGATCCTCCACGCCGACCCTCCGAGGTCAGCATGGTAGAGCAAAAACAGGTTGCCCGGAGCAAGCGGATCCAGCGGCGCACCGGGAAGACGTTCCACGTCGCGACCCGGCTGCTGCCCCAGCGGATCCGCCATCCGACGTACGTGCTGTACGGATTCTTCCGCATCGCCGACGAGGTCGTCGACGCCGAGGACACCGGAACGCCCGCCGAGCAGCGGGCCGAACTCGACCGGCTCCGGGCGGCCGCGCTCGGCGAGGAGCCGACCGACGACCCCGTCTTAGAGGCGTTCGCCGAGGTGGTCGAGCGCAACGACATCCCCGACGGGGACGTCCACTCGTTCGTGGACGCGATGGCGAGCGACATCGACACCGACCGCTACGAGACGTACGCGGACCTCGAGGCGTACATGGACGGCTCCGCGGCCGCCGTCGGGCGCATGATGACGGCGATCATGGACCTCGACCCGGAGCAGGAGGCCGAGGCGCTCCCGCACGCGACGAAGCTCGGCGAGGCGTTCCAGATGACGAACTTCCTCCGGGACGTGCGCGAGGACGTCGTCGAGCGCGACCGGATCTACCTCCCCTTGGAGACGCTCCGCCGCCACGGCGTGAGAGAGCAGCAGATCCTCGATCTGGAGTTCGACGAGGACGTCGCGGCCGCGATCCGCGAGGAGATGGCCCGCACCGAGCGGCTCTACGAGGAGGGCGTCGCGGGGATCAAGTACCTCCCCGAGGACTGCCAGCTCGCGGTGCTGCTCTCGGCGGTGCTGTACGTCGACCACCACCGCCTCATCCGGAACCGCGGCTACGACACCGTCTCGACCACCCCCGAGCTGTCGCTCACCCGGAAGCTGTCGCTGCTCGTCCGCACGCGCTGGAAGTGGCAGTGGAACAAGGACCCCGAGGCGGTGTTCTACGACATGTGTACCGACTTCGAGCCCCGCCGCGACCGCCACGGGCACGGCCCGCACGGCGCGGGCGTCCCGCAGACGGACTGAGCAGCCGCATGGACCGCTCCCGGTTCGTCTCGCTCGCGGTCGCCGCCTTCGGCCTCGTGTTCGTCTCCTTCCTCCTCCGCGGCGTGACCCGGCTGGTGGCCCCCTACGAGGTCGCCGTCGCCGTGTCGTCCCCCGTCCTCTTCGCGGCGGCCGCGCTCATGGCCGTCCTCGTCGTCCTCGCCGTCCTCGACGCGACCGGGATCCGCCGGCTGACCTAAGTCGACGGGCGGTCGCGTCCGCGCGGCCGACCCCGACGTCCACCGAGCGTGCGCGCGGCTCGGCCGAGTCGGAACGCCCTTGCCCCGCCGTCCCCGACGGCGCGTATGGACGTACGAACCGTCGCGGACCTCTCGCCCGCCGAGCGGCGCGCGTTCTTCGAGCGCGACGCCGGGGTCGAGGGGGTCCGCGAAGACGTGCGGGAGATCGTCGAGCGGGTCCGCGAGGAGGGCGACGTCGCGGTCCGCGAGTTCGCGGAGGAGTTCGACGGCGTCGCCGTCGGCAACGTCGACGTGACGGACGACGCGGAACGGGCGCACGAGGAGCTGGCAGACGCGGACGCCCCCGTCCTCGACGCGGTCCAGGAGGCGGCCGCGAACGTGCGCGAGTTCCACGAGCGGCAGCGCCCCGAGGACTGGCGCGACGACTTCGGCGGCCGCGAGCTGGGCCGCCGCTTCCGCCCGATCGACCGCGCCGGGGTGTACGTGCCCGGCGGCGCGGCCGCGTACCCCTCCAGCGCGCTGATGGGCGTGATCCCCGCGGTCGTCGCCGGCGTCGACCACGTCGCGGTCGCGACCCCGCCCGCGGAGGAGCTGAACCCGGTCACCCTCGCGGCGATCCACGAGGCGGGGGCCGACGCGGTGTACCAGGCCGGCGGCGCGCAGGCCATCGCCGCGCTCGCGTACGGGACGGAGACGGTGACGCGGGTCCAGAAGGTCGTGGGGCCGGGCAACAAGTGGGTCACGGCCGCGAAGTCGATCGTGCAGGGCGACGTCGAGATCGACTTCCTCGCCGGCCCGAGCGAGGTGCTGGTCCTCGCCGACGAGACCGCCGACCCCGACCTCGTCGCGGCCGACCTCGTCGCGCAGGCCGAGCACGACCCGAACGCCTCGGTCGTCGCGGTCACCGACGACGCCGACCTCGCCGCGGCCGTCGCCGACGCGGTCGAGGCGCAGGCGGCCGCACGCGACCGCGAGGAGACGATCCGGGCCGCGCTCGACAACGAGGCCTCGGGCGTGCTTCACGCGCGGTCGATGCCCGAGGCGGTCCTCTTCGCCGAGGAGTACGCCGCCGAACACCTCTCGATCGTGGCCGAGGACGACGAGGCGCTCTTAGACCGGATCACCAACGCCGGCTCCGTCTTCTTCGGCCCGTACTCGCCGGTCGCCGCCGGGGACTACGCGGCCGGGACGAACCACGTGCTGCCGACGAACGGCGGCGCGAAGCGCTACGGCGGGCTCTCCGTCGACACGTTCCTCCGGTCGTCGACGGTCCAGCGGCTCGACCGCGACGCGCTCGGCGACCTCTCCGACACGATCACGACGCTCGCCGAGGCGGAGGGGTTAGAGGCGCACGCCGAGAGCGTGCGGAAGCGCTTCGAGTAGCGGCGGGGGCGGTCGGCTCGGCCGGTCTCGACGCAGATCCGCACCGGCGGCGCCGCAGAAACGGTTATCTCGCACTGTCGCGTTCCGAGTGACATGATTCCGTCGCTCGCGGCGCTGTTCGAGGGCTTCACCGCGGTCGAGGCGACGGTCGCCGTCCTCCTCATCTCGGTCGTCGCCGCCCTCGGGATGGAGTTCGTCGTCCTCCGGTTCGCTCGGCGCTACGTCTCACACACGGACACCGGGTACGACGACATCGTCATCGCCTCGCTGCGGGCGCCGCTCGTCGTCACCGCGGCGCTCGCGGGGGTGTTCGTGCTCACGCAGGTCCCCGCGGTGCGCGCGTCGGTGCTCGTGGAGCCGCAGTTGCTCGACGCGGTGTTCGGGCGCCCGTCGCTTTCGGTGATCGTCCTCGTCTGGGCGTACGCGGCCAACGCGGTCGTGAACCGGGTCGTCGCCGCGGTCAACGCGGAGGGAGGCCGGTTCGACTTCGCGCCCGTCTTCTCGAACGTCTGGACGCTCGCGGTGCTGGTCGGGAGCGTCGGCACCCTGCTGTGGCTGTGGGGCATCGAGATCACGCCGCTGCTCGGCGCGGCGGGGGTCGCGGGCATCACGGTCGGCTTCGCGGCGAAGGACACGGTGGCGAACTTCTTCGGCGGGATCGCGCTGTACTTCGACGACACGTACAAGATCGGCGACTACATCGTCTTAGACGACGGGACCGCCGGGACCGTGATCAAGGTCGGCGTGCGCTCGACGACGCTGCTCACCCGCGACGAGGTGCTGGTGACGGTGCCGAACGCGGCGCTCAACGCCGCGAAGGTGACGAACGAGTCGGCGCCGCAGCGCCGCCGCCGCGTGCGGGTCCCGATCGGCGTCGCCTACGGGACCGACGTGGACGAGTTCGAGGCGCTCGCTATGGAGGTTCTGGCCGGGGAGCCGCTCGTCCTCGACTCGCCGAAACCCCGCGCCCGCTTCCGCTCGTTCGGCGACTCCGCGCTCCAGTACGAGCTCCTCTGCTGGGTGAACGGTCCGACCCGTCGCCGCCGCGCGCAACACGAGCTCAACCGCGCGCTGTACGTGGCGCTCGGCGACGCCGGGATCGAGATCCCGTACCCGAAGCGCGACGTGACCGTCGCGAACGCCGCCGGGTCGCCTCCGGCGGCCCCTTCTCGCGACGGCGAATCACCCGCTCGCGACGGCGAAATCCCCCGCGATCCGGGGGCCGACGCGGAGCCCGGCGTCGATCCGGACGCCGACGCGGGGGGTCCCGGATCGCGGGGGGAGACGCCGTGAGCGCGAGACCCTCGACGCCCGAGACGACCGATCGGTCCGCGCCCGCCGGCAGGGTTTTGAGTGTCCGTACCGAACGCGTTCGCATGAGTACCGAACCGGCCGACACCGGGACCGAGGGGAACGACCCGGCGATCGAGGTGACCCCCGACGCCGCCGAGGAGGCGCTCTCGCTCCTGGAGGGCGAGGGGTTCGACACCGACATCGCCGGGCTGCGGCTGTTCGTCCAGCAGGGCGGCTGCGCGGGGCTGTCGTACGGGATGCGCTTCGACACCGAACCGGAGGACGACGACCTCGTCGTGGAGCATCACGGGCTCCGGGTGTTCGTCGATCCCGCGAGCAAGAACTACATCGGCGGGAGCACGCTCGACTACGAGCACGGGCTGCAGGCGGCCGGCTTCGAGGTCGAGAACCCGAACGTCGTCTCGGAGTGCGGCTGCGGCGAGTCGTTCCGGACGTAGCGGGCCGCGGTCCGATTCCCGGATTTCCTTCGTTTTCCTTCGTCACCCTTCGTTTCCCTCCGACGCGCGAGTCCGCCGCTTAAGTCGCTCGGGAGGGTACGGGACGCCATGAGCTTGGAAGCGTCGACGACGCCGAGCGGCGAGCGGGTGTACACCGACCGGTCGCGCACCGAGCGCGGCGCGGACGGGCCCTTCTACCTCGTGTTCGAGGACGAGGCGGGCGAGTCCCGCTGGGGGTTCCGCTGCGGCAACTGCGGCTCCTTCGACACCGCGATGGACACGATGGGGCGGATCCAGTGTACCGCGTGCGGGAACCTCCGGAAGCCGGACGAGTGGGACGCGGCCCACGAGTGAGCCGCGTTCGCTGCGCTCCGGACGGTTCCCGACGGCCCCGCCGATTCTCCGCGATCGAAATCGTGAGAAAGTTTATCACGGATGGTGCCGAACTTCGAGGTAGATGGCCACTGCGAGCATCCCCCCGACGACCGAGGCCAGAGACGTCTTCCGCGAACTGGGATACACCGTCTCCGACGGCGGACGAGAGTTCGTCGCGGAACGCAAGTGGCGGCGCGTGTTCGTGACGGTGCTGTGTATGGACGACGACGAGCTCGACCCGTATCTCGCAGACGGGGGCGACCCGGCGCGGCTCCGGTGTTTCGTCACGTGGCGCGACCGCGCGAGCGACCTCCAAGACCGGCTCGTCTCCGCGAAACCGCCGTACGACTGGGCGGTCATCGGCATCGACCACGACGGCGAGGACTTCGCCGTGATGGAAGGCGCGCCCGGCAGCCCGTAACCGAGCGGCGGGTCCGCCCGCTGCCTCCGCGGACGCGTATTTTTATCCCCTCGTGCGTCCTACCAGCATGCGACATGGTGTTCAAGAAAATCACGCTGATCGGGACGAGCGACGAGAGCTTCGACGCCGCGGCCGACGAGGCCATCGACCGCGCGGAAGACACCCTCGAAAACGTCTACTGGGCGGAAGTAGAGGAGTTCGGGGTCGAGCTTCAGGGGGACGCCGAGCGCGAGTACCAGGCCGAAGTCGAGGTCGCGTTCGAGCTCGAGGGCTGAGCGCGACGCGGTTTTCACGTGTTATTTATCGGTGATCGCGACTCTCGAGTAGTCGGCGCTGTTGGCGTTCGATTCTGGTCCCGGTCGCGTTCGCGCGCCGGATCTCCAAGCACGGACACTACGCCCAGTGTGTGAGATACAGCAGGTAGAGACTCGACCCGGTCACGACCGCTCCGGCGAGGACGAACCCCGCGGCTGCGGCGGCGGACGCCGCGTACAGCGCGAACTGGACCAGCTGAATTCCAACCAACACCGTGAAGATGGAGAGCAGCGTCCAGAGGACGGTCCCGACGAGTGTCCGGGCCGTTCTGGTGACCTCCTCGCGGACTATTGCGCGTATCTGTTCCTCGTTCGATTCGTCGGAGGGCGACATATCATCCCGTGCGTTGGCCGGCAAAAATAAACTATCGACGGGTGGCGTGTCGCTCATTTATGATCGATTGCGGATGGGCAGTGAACACTCCCGAAGCCATAGCCGCTCATTTATAAATCGTTGCGGGCGGATCGACGACGAACACCGCCGAAGCCATAGCCGCTCATTTATAAATCGTTGCGGGCGGATCGACGACGAACACCGCCGAAGCCCCAGCCGGGAGGCCGTCGTACGCTCGCTGCGCTCCTCGGTCGCTCGTTTCACTCGCTCCCTGCGGTGCTTGCGTCGCCTACGCCGCCCTCCCGGCTGCCCCTTCGAGTCCCACCCCGCACCGCACAGCACCTCACGCCTCCCCAGCCTCGCCGCTCGCTTCGCTCGCGGCGTCCCTCGCGCGTGCTCCTCGCGGCCTATCGGCCGCTCGCAGGCACGCGCCACCGCACCGCCACACCAGTCACCGCCGCACCGCCTCGCTTATTTATAAGCGATACCGCGGCGGCCACCTATTTATCCGCCCGCCTCCACGACCCGCTAATGACCGCTTCACGCGCGCCGGCCGAGCCGACGGTCCGGGAGTTCGAAGCGACGGTCGAGTCCGTCGACGGCCGCGAGGTCGTCCTCGACGAGACGTACTTCTACCCCGAGTCGGGCGGCCAGCCCGCCGACCGAGGGACGCTCGACGGCCACCTCGTCGACGACGTGGTCGAGCGCGACGGGGCGGTCGTCCACGCGCTCGACCCGGACGCCGAGGTCGGCCTCGCGCCCGGCGACGCCGTCACGGGCCTCGTCGACGACGCCTTTCGCACCTACTGCGCCCGGGCGCACACCGCCTCGCACGTGCTGTACGGGGCTGCGCGCCGGATCGCAGACGACCTCGGCTACGCCGGCTTCGACATCTCCGAGACGAAGGTCCGCGTCGACCTGACGACCGCCGAGCCGCTGGGCGACGGCGACCTGATCGAGTTAGAGCGGCTCGCCAACCGCGCGGTCTGGGACTCGCTGCCCGTCTCGTGGGCGACCCACTCGGCCGAGGAGGCTCGCGAGATCGACGGCATCGCGTTCAACACCAAGACGGAGGAGGGCGCGATGAGCGGCGGCGACGCGGTCCGGGTCGTCACCGTCGGCGCCGAGGGTGACCCCTGGGACGTCGCCGCCTGCGGCGGGACCCACGTCGCGAACACGTCGGAGATCGGACCGGTGACGGTGCTGGAGCGGTCGAACCCCGGCGAGGGCGTGACCCGCGTCGAGTTCGCGGTCGGCCCGACCGCCATCGACGAGCTCGGCGCGGTCCACGCCGCCGCGCTCGACGCCGCGACGACGCTCGACGCGCGCGTCGGCGACCTCCCGGACGCCGTCTCCCGCCTCCGCGACGAGGCCGATCGGCTGGAGGCGGACCTCCGGGACGCCCGCGAGGAGCTGCTCGCGGCCCGCCTTCGCGACCTCCCGGTCACCGAGGTCGACGGCGCCCGCTGGGCGATCGGGGTCGTCGACGACGCCGATCCGAACGAGCTCCGGGAGCCGGCGACCGAGGCGGTCGGGAGCGACGGCGGCCCCGACGCCCTCGCCGCGGTCGGGACGGGGGACGCCCCCTTCGTCGTGGTCGCCGCCGACGGCGACGCCAGCGACGTCGACGTCGACGCGGGCGACGTCGTCGGCGCGGTCACCGACGAGTTCGGCGGCGGCGGGGGCGGCGGCCCGACGTTCGCGCAGGGCGGCGGCCTCGACGCCGACCCCGAGGCCGTCGCGGCGTGGCTCCGGGAGCGATGACCGGCAAGCTCGGCCCCGACGCGCTCGCGGCGGCGCTCGCGGCCACCGGCGCGTCGGACGCGGCGGTGACGCAGGGGCCCGCCTACGGCGAGGACGCGGCCGCGATCGACCTCTCCGGCGCCGGGGAGACGCTCGTCGTCGCGGCCGACCCCCTCTCCTTAGCCGCGGAGTCGGTCGGCACCCTCGCGGTCCACGTCGCGTGTAACGACGTCGCGACGAGCGGCGCCGACCCGCGGTGGCTCACGCACACCCTCTTTTTACCCGACGACGACCCCGACCGGCTCCGGACGGTCGTCGAACAGGTCGACGCGACCGCGCGCGACCTCGGGGTGTCGGTCGTCGGCGGCCACACCGAGGTGCTCGACGCGCTCTCGCGCCCGCTCTGTGCGATGACGGCGATGGGCACGACGGACCGCTTCGTGTCGAGCGGCGCCGCCGAGCCCGGCGACCGCCTCCTCCTCACCAAGGGCGCGGCGATCGAGGCGACCGCGATCCTCGCGACCGACTTCCGCGAGGCGTGCCGCGAGGCGGGCGTCCCGGCCGCGACGCTCGAGGCCGCCGCCGGGTTCCTCGACGACGTGAGCGTCGTCCCCGACGCGGCCGCGGTCCGCGACGCCGCGACCGCCCTCCACGATCCGACCGAGGGCGGCGTCGCCACCGCGCTCGTCGAGATGTCGGCCGCGAGCGGGACCGCCTTCGCCGTCAACCGCGACGCGGTCCCGGTCCGGCCCGAGACGCGGGCCTGCTGTGACGCGCTCGGCGTCGACCCGCTCAAGTCGTTCGGCTCGGGGGCCCTGCTCGCCGCGGTCCCGCCGGCGCGGGTCGACGAGGCGCTCGACGCGCTCGACGCCGCCGGGATCGAGGGGGCGGCGATCGGCGTCGTCGAGGCCGCCGAGGGCCGCGACGGTGATCCGGGCGACGCCGAGCCGGGGACCGTCCGGATCGACGGGGAGTCGCTCGCGGCGCCGCCGCGGGACGAGCTGTACCCCCTGTGGGAGGCGCGCGAGTCCGGCGAGTGAGGCGAGCCGACGCCGCAGGTCCCCGCCCGATCGCTCACCTTTTTCGGTGAGGGACCGAAGGCGGTGACATGACCGGAGCACGCGTCGGGTCGGCGCTCACCGACGAGCAGGCGGCGGTCCGCGACCTCGTCGAGGAGTTCGCGGCCGAGGAGGTCCGGCCGACCGCGGCCGAGGCCGACGAGACGGAGACGTTCCCGGAGGACGTGTGGGACGGGCTCGCGGAACTGGGCCTGACGGGCCTCACCGTCCCCGAGGAGTACGGCGGCTTCGGCGCCGACGAGACGACCTACGCGGTCGCCAACGAGGCGCTGGCGCACGGGTCGCTCGCGGTCGCGACCGCGCTCTCCGTCCACTGCCTCGCCACCTCTTGTATCGCCGAGTTCGGGACGGAGGCGCAGCGCGAGGCGTGGCTCCCGGAGATGGCCGAGACCGGCCGCCCGGTCGGGATGTTCTGCCTCTCCGAGCCGCAGGCGGGGTCGAACCCGGCCCAGATGTCCACGACCGCGACGCACGACCCCGAGGCGGACGAGTACGTCCTCAACGGCGAGAAGCAGTGGATCACGAACGGGAAACGGGGCGGCGTCGCGATCGTCTTCGCGAAGGTCGCGAGTGAGGGCGGCGACGACGGGGAGGCCGCCCCCGACGACGACGCGATCACCCAGTTCCTCGTCCCCGCGGACATTGAGGGGTTCGAGGTCGGCAAGAAGGAGGAGAAGCTCGGGCTCCGCGCGTCGGACACGACCGGGATCACGTTCGACGACTGTCGCGTCCCCGCCGAGAACCGGCTCACCGAGGAGGGGAAGGGGCTCTCCGCGGCCTTCCGGACGCTCACCGAGGGTCGGATCGGCATCGCGGCGCAGGCGGTCGGCGTCGCCCAGGCCGCGCTCGACGAGGCGACCTCGTACGCCGAGGAGCGCGAGCAGTTCGACCGCCCGATCGGCGACATCCAGACGATACGGCACAAGCTCGCGGAGATGTCGACGGACGTGTCGGCGGCGCGGCTGCTCGTCCGCGAGGCGTGCCGGCAGGCGGAGGCGGGCGAGGACTACCGCGTCGCGGCCTCGAAGGCGAAGTACCGCGCCAGCGAGGCCGCGATGTCGGTGACGAACGAGGCGGTCCAGATCCACGGCGGCTACGGCTACACCACCGAGTTCGACGTCGAGCGGCTCTACCGCGACGCGAAGATCACGGAGATCTACGAGGGGACGACCGAGATCCAGAAGACGATCATCGCCCGGGGGGTGTTCGGCGAGTGAGCGACGGGGACCCGGAGTCGGCGCTGACCGGCTCCCGCCTCGCCGGCTACGACGCGGTCGTCTACGACCTCGACGGCACCCTCGTCGAGCTCGCGGTCGACTGGGACGCGGTGGCGGACGCGGTCCTCGACGTCTACGCCGAGCGCGCGCTCATCCCCCCGACCGAGGAGCTGTGGGACCTGCTCGGCGCGGCCGACGACTACGGGATCCGGGCCGCGGTCGAGGCGGCGATCGCGGACCACGAGCGCCCCGGCGCCCGCGAGTCGACGCGGCTCCCGCTCGGGGATCGACTGACCGGAGTCCCGGACGGCGGCGGTCCGCATCCCCCCGCGGGCGTCTGCTCGCTCAACTGCGAGGAGGCGTGTCGGATCGCGGTCGAGACCCACGGGCTCGCCGACGCGCTCGTCTCGGACGCGATCGTCGGCCGCGACAGCGTCGAGACCCACAAGCCGGCCCCGGAATCGCTGCTCGCGGCGGTCGACCGGCTCGGCGCCGCCCCGGGGGACGCGCTGTTCGTCGGCGACTCGCGGACCGACGCGGTCGCCGCCGAGCGCGGCGGCGTCGACTTCGCGTGGGTCTCGGACCTGCTCGCGGAGTAGCGCGCGCGGAGAAAAGCCGCCGCGCCCGTTCAGTCTCCCTTTCCGGCTTCGTTCGCCGTCGGCTCTCCGTCGTCGGTCGGGTCTCCGTTCCCGATCGGCTCTCCGTCGTCGGCCGAGCCGGCTCCGTCGTCCGTCCCCGCGCCGCCGTCGCCGGCCTCGGCCCGCTTCGCGTACAGCGCGACGGCGACCGCGGTGACGAACCAGATGGGGGCGCCGACCCGGACCGCGAACGCGGCGCGCGCTCCCCACGTCTCCAGCGTCACGAGCGTCGAGAGGAGGGCCGCGGCGGGCGCGCCGACGAGGATGGTGACGACGAACGTCGTCTGCATCACCCACGCGTAGTCGACCCCCTCGTACTCGGCCCGCTCGACTGGTTGCACGCGACGGACTCCGCGGCGGAGCGGCAAATCGGTGGCGGTCGATCGCCGCACCACCACTCGCCGCGCTCGGTTTCCGGTTCCCGACGAATTTAGGGCGGCGCGCGGGTGACTCCGAGGCATGACCACGACGCGGGGACTCCGGGACGCCGAGGATCCGATCACGATGCTGACCGCCTACGACGCCCCGACGGCGGCGGTCGTCGACGAGGCCGGGATCGACGTCGTTCTCGTCGGCGACAGCATGGGCAACGCCGCCCTGGGGTACGACTCGACGCTCCCCGTGACGTTCGACGAGGTCGCGAGCCGGACCGCGGCGGTCGCGCGGGCGACCGAGGACGCCCTCGTCGTCGCCGACATGCCGTTCCTCTCCTTCGGCGTCGACGAGGCCGAGTCGGTGCGCAACGCCGGCCGCCTGCTGAAGGAGGCGAACGCGGACGCGGTGAAGATCGAGAGCGGCCCGCACACCGTCTCGACCACCCGCCGCATGACCGAGGTCGGGATCCCGGTGATGGCGCACCTCGGCTTGACCCCCCAGCACGTGAACCGCCTCGGCGGCTACACCCGACAGGGGACCGAACAGGACGCCGCGGAGGAGATAATCGACCTCGCGGGCGCGCACGCCGATGCCGGAGCGTTCGCGCTCGTGTTGGAACACGTCCCGGCGAACCTCGCCGGCGCGGTGACCGAGGCGCTGGAGATCCCCACGATCGGCATCGGAGCTGGCTCCGACTGCGACGGGCAAGTCCTCGTGATCAACGACGCGGTCGGCCTCGGCGAGTGGTCGCCGCCGTTCGCGCGGCAGTTCGGCGACGTGCGCGGGGAGATGGTCGACGCCGTCGAGGCGTACCGCGAGGCCGTGACGAGCGGCGAGTTCCCGGCCGAGGAACACTCGCACGTCGAGGAGGATCTGGACGACTTGTACTGAGTGCCTTTCCGAGACGAGTACGGCATCGTTTCTGGTGGAAACTCGCTGATCATCGCGAACCACTCCGAAGCCCCAGCCGCTCGCTTATAAATAACTGACTGTGGATCTGCGGTGAACACCACCGAAGCCCCAGCCGGGAGGCGGGCGCACGCTCGCTGTCGCCCGAAAATCGGAGATTTTCGGGATGACGAGAGAGCTTTGCTCTCTCGAACCACGCTCCTCGTCGCTCGTTTCACTCGCTCCTGCGGTGCTTACGTCGTCATCAGAACGCTCTGCGTTCTGATTGGCTCACGAGAGCTTCGCTCTCGTGAACGCCTGCGCCCGCCTCCCGGCTGCCCCTTCGAGTCCCACCCCGCACAGCACCCCACGCCTCCCCAGCCTCGTCAGTCGGTCTCCGCTTCGCTCCGACCGACTGACTCCAGCGAGGGACCGAAGGTCCCTCTGGCAGCCGGCGCGCAGCGCCGGCGACCTCGCGCGTGCTGGCTCGCGGCCGCCTTCGGCGGCACGCTCGCAGGCACGCGCCACCGTGGAAAATCGGAAACCCTGTCGGGAACTCCTCGTCAGCGGGTTCGACCGCTCAGACGGGGAAGAACCCGAGGACCGCCGGCATCGCGTCCGGGCCGACCTGCGTCACCGTGACGTAGAGGACGGTGAAGATCACGGCGTTGTGGAGGCCGTGGAGCAGCGCGGGGACGACGAGGTTCTCGGTGTACTCGTACACCGCGCCGAACACCAAGCTCGGCACGAAGAGGATGACGACGGTCGTGAGCCGCGCGGAGAGGCCGCCGGTCAGCGCCATCACGTGGATGGTCGCGAAGATGGCGGCCGAGAGCAGGATCGACGGGGCCGCCGGCAGCGACTCGCGGAGCCGACCCTGAACGACGCCGCGGTAGAGAATCTCCTCGCAGGGGCCGATGACGAGGAACGAGGCCGCGATGAAAAGCGGGATGATCGCCGGGTTCCCCATCGCCAATTCCGCGCTCTGGTTCGCCGCCGTCTCCGTCCCGAGAAGTTGGACGATCGTCGAGACAACGAGGATCAAGATTAGGATGACGACCCAGCTGCCGAGGACGATCCCGACCTCCTTGAGGCTCGGCACCCGGACGCCGAGGTACGAGACGATCCCCTCGCGGTCGAAGCCGCGCCACGCGAGGTAGCCGACCGCGAGCCCGCCGAACGCGACGTACTGGCCGAGGACGAGCGTGAGGACCACGCTCGCGACTAAGGAGAGCCCGCCGGCCAGCGAGTCGATAGCGAAGACGGCCACGCCGCTCGCGAGCGCGATGACCGGCCCGAGGACGCCGAGGACCAGCGCCGTCGCGACCGCGATACCGGGCGACCCGCCGGTCTGTTCGGGGCCGCCGGCGTCGTCGACGGGGTCCGGGTCGATCTCGTCGAACTCCTCGGACACCCCGCCGTCCGGGGCCGGATCGCCGCTGGAGGGATCTGTCATTGCCCGGGATAGGCGGCGCTCGGCAAAATGGTTGTCCGTGTCGGAAGGCGCGCGGACGGCGGTCTCGCGGGCGTGCGAGCCGCGGTCACCGGTGGAGCAGCTCGTACCACAGCACCGCGGTGACGGCCCGCCCGTCGCGAAGCTCGTCGTCGACGACCGCGGCGAGCAGGTCGTCGTACGGCACCGTCTCGACCGAGATCGACTCGTTGTGGTCCAGCTCGCGCTCGGCGGTCGGCTCGCAGCCGGTCGCCAGCACGTGGTGGTGGACCGAGTCCGCCATCCCGTTCGTCGGCTCGACGGTCGTCAGCCGCTCGAAGGCCTCGGCCTCGTACCCCGTCTCCTCGGCGAGCTCGCGGGCCGCGGCGCGCTCGACCGCGTCGTCCGTCGGATCGCCGTCTGCGCTCTCGTCCCCCTCATCCTCGGGCTCCATCGTCCCCGCCGGGATCCCGCGGTTCACCCGCCCGACCGCCTGCCGCCACTCGTCGATGACGACGGCGTCGCCGTCGGGCGTCAGCGGGAGCACGACGACCGCCGGCGGCTCGTCGACGTAGTGGAACCCGTCTGTCTCGCCGCTCGGGAACCGCACCTCGTCGCGCCGCACGTCGAAGCCGGGACAGGTGTAGTCGACGGCCGAGTCGAGCGTCTCCCACGAGAGGTCGTCCATGCGTTCGGGTCGGCGGTCGGGGACCTAAATCCCCGCACTCCGCGGCGTCACTCGGCGGGCGCGTCGCCCGTCGGGGGCGCTACTCCGCGGAAGCGTCCCGCCGCCGGGCCCGGACCTAAACGTCCCGTCGCCGGTCCCGGAGCTCGTCGACTGCTCGCCTCGCGACCGCGCCGACGACCCACGCGATTGTCCCCAACGCGAGGGCCTCGACGCCGACGAAGACGAGCCCGTCGAGTTCGAGGAGCGCCCCGACGCGCTCCCCGAGGGGCCGGCCCGGGAGTCCGAGCAGGTAGTGGTCGGCGTTGCTCCCCAGCAGCGCCCCGTAGACGGAGGCCCACGCGAGCGCCATCCCGGCCCCTCGGTAGGCGAGGCCCGCGGTCACGAGGACGCCGAGGGCCGCGGCGTCGAACGCGAGGAACACGACCCCGCCGGAGACGGAAAAGACGCCCAGCGCGTAGGCGGCGAAGGAGACCAGAAAGAGCAGCGGCGGGACGAGGAGCCGATGCCGACGCGGCGAGCCGTTCGGGTCCGAGCCGAGGAGGACGCGGCGAGCGAGGGACATGCCCGCGGATCGTTTCGACTGCGTGATAAATCTGCGTGTCAGGCGAGATTCACGACCAGTCGCCGAGGGAGGCCTGTCCCTCGTCGGTTCCCCGTCGCCCGCGGTCCGCGATCGACCCGGACTCGTCGCCGTCGCGGTCCGGGGGCCCGCCGACCCAGTCGGTGAGCTTTCCGCCGTCGCCCTCCTCACTCCGCGTCTCTCGTTTTCCGCCCTGCCCTTGGCCGCCGCCGTCGCCCGCCTCGAACCCGCCGAGCGTCGCCTGGTCGGTCTCCGCGAAGTCGAGCTTGGAGACGCGGACGCCCAGCTTGCGGACGCGCGTCTCGTCGAACTCGTCGAGGAGGTCGAGCGCCACCTCCTCGACGAGGTCCGGGTCGTCGACGGGACCCGGGAGGCTCCGGGCGCGGGTGTTGACGTCGAACGGCGGCTCGACCGCCTTGATCCCGATAGTGCGGTAGAGGCAGCCGCGCTCGCGGGCGCGGCGGGCCACGTCGGCGGCGAGCGCGGAGACGGTCTCGCGCTTCGTCGCCTCGTCGGCGGTCGTCGGCAGCGCGGACTCCCGCGAGAGGCTCTTCGGGAGCCCGGTCGGCGTCACCTCGCGGTCGTCGTCGCCGGCGGCGCGCCGGGAGAGCTCCGGGCCGCGCTCGCCGAGCGCCTCCGCGAGGCGGTCGCGGTCGGCGGCGGCCAGGTCGCCCGCGGTCTCGATTCCCAGCTCAGCGAGGGTCTCCTCGGTGACGGGGCCGACCCCGTGGACGTCGGCGGTCGGCAGCGGCGCGAGGAACTCGGCGACGGACCCCGGCGGCACGACGACGAGGCCGTCGGGCTTGTCGGCGTCGCTGGCGACCTTCGCGGCCGACATGTTCGGGGCGACGCCGACGCTCGCCGGCACCCCCGCCTCCCGCTCGATCCGGTCTTTCACGTGGCGGGCGTACCCCTCCGCCAGTGTCCGCGCCTCGGCGGGCCCGGCGGCGCCGCTCGGCGGGGGGTCGTCGAGACCGTCGTCGGTCCCGTCGCCGTCGCTGCCGTCGCCGTCGTCCGCCGCCTTCCTGCCGCCCCCCGCCACCGCCCACGAGGTCCGGTCGGTGACGTCGAGGTACGCCTCGTCGATGCTCACCTCCCGGCGGGTGTCGGCGCAGTCGCGTAAGACCGCCTTCACCTCGCTTGCGACCTCCTCGTAGAAGTCGAGGTCGACGGGGAGGTATCGGCCGGTCTCCTCGGGGTCGGGCGCGTCCGGGTCGTCGCGGTCGGCGTCGGCGCGGCGGGGGAGCAGCTCCAGGGCCTCCGAGATCGGCATCGCGCTCTCGACGCCGAACTCGCGGGCCTCGTAGCTCGCGGTCGCGACCGCCCCGATCGAGTCGCCCGGCTCGTACCCCATCCCGACCACGACGGGCTCGCCCGCGAGGTCGTCGTGCCGCAGCCGCTCGCAGGAGGCGTAAAAGCAGTCCATGTCGACGTGGCAGACGACGCGGTCAACGGCGTCGTCGCGCCTCTCACGCACGGCTGCGTCGGCGTAGGCAGCCAACGTGTCCTCCCCGTCGTCGGTCATCGGCTGTTCGTTTCAACTATGACAGCGACCACACTCGAACCTATCGACCCGCGAGACGCCTACGAGATGTATCTCGCGGATTGTGAGGGCGAACTGTCCCCAAACACCGTGGAAGCGAAGAAGTACCGCCTTGGCTTTTTTATACGATGGTGCGAGGGCGAAGACAACGATGGGGAACCCCGTTGTATCAATCTGAATCGGTTGAGTGGGCGGGATCTCCTCCGCTACAAGAACTGGCGACAGGACGGGATTAACAACGTCACACTCAAGACGCAACTCTCGGAACTGCGGGAGTTTCTCCGATTTTGCGTTTCGATCGACGCCGTCGAGGAATCGCTCCCCGAGAAGGTGACTGTCCCGTCGCTTGAACCAGGGGAAAACATCCGCGAGAGTCACATGGATCCCGATGAGGCAACGACGATACTGAGTTTCTTGGAGCAGTACCAGTACGCGTCGTTTGATCACGTCCTACTGCTACTGTTGTGGCAGACAGGCGCTCGGATCGCGGGGATCCACGGTCTCGACGTTGAAGATATAGATCCCGACGACGAAACGATTGAACTACGGCACCGCCCCGAACAGGGAACCCGACTCAAGAACGGAGAACAGGGCGAGCGGATCGTGGCTGTTCCCGCGGAGACTGTCGCTGTCGTTGAGGATTACATCGACGTGAACCGTTCGCCCGTTACCGACGATCACGGACGGGAACCGCTGTTCGCAACGAAAAACGGACGGATGGATAAGCGCCACCTCTCCAAGCACGTCTACAAATGGACCTGCCCCTGTCAGTACAACCAGCCGTGTCCTGCCGATAAGGATCCGATGGACTGTGAGTACACAGGAGGCTACGACAGTTCCGTAGAGTGTCCTCACAATATTCGTCCCCATGACATCCGTCGCGGTGCGATTACCTATTGGTTGAAACGAGATGTCCCTGACCGAGCGATTTCGGATCGGATGAACGTCTCCGTCGCCACGCTGGATCGGCATTACGACGCACGTTCGGAGGAGGAACGTGCCGAACAACGGAGACAGTATCTCTCGGACGTAACAGAAACTGAGTAGCACACCCACAGACCAACATTTTTATCGCCGCTTGCCCTATTTATGTTAGACTAATCAGTCCGAGTACGACGCTCGATAAGGTGGGGGAACAGGGCGCTCCTACGCCCTTTAGAACAGACACGATGGGATTGTGTCTACACGTTCGTATATTCTCTCCGCTAAAAACGGTTCGGGTCAATCGGATCCGCGACGAGTGACGCCGTCGGGTCTGTCAATCCAACCATGACAGACTCCAGCAAGTACGACGACAGGAATTGGACTCCAACAAAAGAGATCGAGGATGTCGACGGCAGCGGACGGAGGGTCAAATAGTGTCGTCGGAACTATCCGCCGATCTACAAGATCGGTACAACCCCGACGACGGACGTGACCCTCACCGTCAGCCCGACGTGCTGCGGTGCGCCCTCCACGAGCACGTTTGTTCCCTCAGAGAGACGGCAGACGCCCTTAGCGAGACGTTCGACACCAAGGTATCCAAGACCGCAGTCCACCGTGCGAAGGAAGCGTACGACATCCGTGACGCCGTGACAGAGGGAGCTTTCGCGGATGTACTGGAAGGGACGGACGGAACAGAACCAGGGCAACCGCCGAGTTTCCTCGTTCGTCGTAGCAACGATACGCCCGTCCATCCGTTCGATGTCGATCACTTTGAACCAGTCCCGATGGAGGACATCCCGCGGAACGATATAACACCGCTAACACCCCGTTTCCGCCCACCCACAGACTCCCCAACCACCGAGTCACCCACTCACACCAGCAATCCCAATCCAGACCGCGGGACAGGGGTATATAAAGGCCCGACTGACGTGACACCATCCACCTACCGAGTCACGAAGCAACACAGAGACGAGTCACTCGTCGCGCCGCCGTCGGCCCCGTATAGCGATGACTACCCTGCGAAGTACGTTGCCTGCGGGTGCGGGAACTGCGAGAAGCGCCACTTCCTTGACGGCGACGGCGGGCCGATCAACTGCCCCGCACCCGTCCCCGTCACCCTCGCAGGCGCTCGCCGCATATACCGCGTTGCTGAGGGCGCGAACGTCGCGGACGACCGAGCGGGCAACGACGTTCAACGCGGTCGCCAGCAGTACGCGAGGATGATGAAGGCGGACTCTGCCGTGTTCCGTGCGGGCGGTCCCAATCCTACCGACGGCGACGGCTTCACTGCGAACGGGCCACTCCGTACCGAGACGGTCACAACAGTCCTTGTGAGCCTTCGCCCCTCGCCGTCAGACGCCAATGACCGCCTTGTGACGCCGTACAGACTGATTCAGGATACAAAGGACGCATGGGCCGAAGCACGCGATGAAATCCCGAGAAACGTCGGTAACGGGCGTATTTCACACGTCTGGACGTTCGCAGGGACCGAAAAGTGGGCAACGCCCCACGTCCATTGGTACGGATATTACCACGACCCTGACGACGATGTCGAACACTCGGATTTCACGCCGATGGTCACACGGTATCTCAACGCCGCCGCGTTTGGGTCCGCCGAATCCCACATCAGGATAGACGCTGCCGACGATCTCCACGGCGGCCCCGCACTCGACGACGGCGACAGCGCCGAGGGGACTGTCGGCAGAGACACTCGCGGCGGCCCATCACCCCGTGGTGAAACCACCGAAGACTCCGCCGCCGCACCTTCTACCGCCGACGATGTCCCTGATGAGAACGCTTCCACGGGGGAGACGCCCGTCAGGTACGACCCCGACGACGTGACGCTTACCGACGGCGTCGTCCGCGTTGAGTCCGACCCACTACTTGCGGACCCCGAGCGACTCTCCGCCCGCACGGATACGACAGGAGCGTTTGACGACGTGTTACGCGACGAGAAAGGCGTAGATAGATTGACCGACAACGACGTTCAGTCGCGTGGAGCAATCTATCTCGCAACGCAGTTGCCCAAACTTGCGCTCCACGGAGCCGAACCCGACGCCGCGGTTGAAATGGCGGCGTTTGCTGACGTAGCAGGGGACGGGCGTCATACGTTCGGCACCCACAACGTGAGGAAACTCGCGGACTCGCTCGACGCGCTTCGGCAGTTTGAGGTAGAGTCTATCTCATAGAGTCGACCAGATTAGTTGTGGTTTGGTCCGTTGGTCTCCATATCCACGGTATACCGCTCACGTATTTTTTCGTAGTAGGAGGTGTCTGAAGTCTCAAAGCGAGATAGAGCGTATGAAAAGGCAATCGCGGGGTACCCCGTCGCACCACGAATAACAGCTGACTCAAAGAACAGACCCGCAACAATACCAAGTACGACACAAACAGGCACAGCTAACAAGAGTACACTAATCGTCTCCTTCCTGTACGGACTCGTCCAGAAGAGGATTAGCGGGATACCGAGGACGTAGAACGGAGCACCGAGAATCATCAACGCCTCGTTGGAACTTCCACTTACCGTAATGGCAACAACCGTAAACAGCATAGTCCCGTATAGAATCCAACCGAATGAGCCGACCCACGTTCGTGTGGGCATCCGACGAGAAGGAACACTATCGCCCGCAGGTGCTTCCTTGCTGGATGTTGTGGCACTACCTGAACCGTTGGGGGCCTCTGTATTGGACTCAAAGTGTTCATCCGCAACTGCCTGAAGGCTCTCACTTGCCTGCGTTGAGGATTGCCAGTCGTCTAACCCCGTGTTTTGCCCACGACTCCCGCTGCTCACGTCCGACATCTTCGGGATGTGGTGATCGTGGACTTGGTTATGACAGTCTCGACAAAGCGTCACGAGGTTGCTTGTGTCGTGTGACCCGCCCTTGCTCTTAGGAACAATATGATGGCAGTGTAGTTCCGCGTTGCCTGCCGCCCCACCACGTCGACCGCAGTTCTGACATTGATACTCGTCCCGCTGGTAGACCGCACGACGACGTTCATCCCAGTCGTGTGGGTATGTTTCCCACCCGTCGGCCATTACAGAAGCGGACAACAAGTCAACCAATAAGCGTTTGGCAGGCCCTTACGCGCGTGCGCAGGTCGCCCTGCGGGGACTGTCAGGGATGTGTGGAGAGGCGGTGTAGGACGGTGGGGGGCGTTGCCCGTACCAGTCCACCCTACCGAAGCCGACTCCTCCGTTTCAACTCGACCTACGGCGCAGTCTGATAGTCAAACTCATACTTCTCCCCAATTACTCCCTCCGACGGCTCCCCGTCGCCACAGGGTCGTTCGATCCGCAGAAGAGTCCGTAATCAGCCTGAACAATCACGGCAGAGCACTCGTGATTGGAGGGCCTCCCCATGTTTTTGACAATTTCAGGCTCTCGCTAATCTACCTACAGGGGGCTTGCTTTGGGTCCCACCTTCAAAAATATCAAAATAGTTCAGGCGACAGGGACACCTCCGTAGTTACACTACACGACCAACCCTGTCGCCACGACGACGTTCCTATCGGGCGAGATATACGCGAGACGTATATCCACAGCAACGACTTTCTCCACGAGTTTCAGTCGCGGGTAACACGATATAACGGACAATCTCCTTGTGACGAAGCCCTATGACACGAGGGTTCCACGTAAGACTACGACGGAACACCTCTCGTGTCCCGTTCGTTTCCTCACGTCCTACTAATAGAACTGGAGACACTTTTTGATAACGATTCAACGCAGTCAGTATGATGATACCCTACGTATTCGTCTCAGAAAAACGGGAATAGGTACTCCTGTTCCACGCAGTGGTACGGTCTATCCTCATATCTGAACGTAGGTGCGTTAGCGACAAAGTCTCGCGGAGCGTACCCAATGAGACGAATATCCGTTTCACCAATACGAGAAGCGAGTGCGTAGTAGTCGGCGTTGAGCGGGCTGTACGCATCGACAGTGAGATCGGGGTTTGATCGATGACGCCCGACTGTCTTCACGTCGATAGTAGCCCCGCGATAGCGGAGGTCGGTTCCGCCGTCTCCACCATCCGTGTAGACTTCCACGTCAAGCTGTTCCGCGATACCAAGCCGCTTTGCGACGCCGTCCTCCCCGAGCAGCCCCGTGAGGTGATCCCTCGATGTACCCGACCACGTCTCAGCAATCTGTCGTGCGTGTTCGGACAGTGGGTACACCCGTTCCTCTGGGATATGTACCGTTGGGCGGTCCGCTATTGGCACGTCTGCCGCAGAGATGAGCGGCGTTGGCGCGGGTTCGGTCTTCGGCGATTCGGTCGTCTTGTCGTTGTCTTCGTCGTTCATGGATGTCTCTCTTGGACCCACCGTTTCACCGAAGGACTCAGCATGATCGCCGATATACGGCTACCTGAGCCTGCGGCGTTCACCACGGTGGCCGTGGGTGCTTGATGGGTGCTTGCTTTCCACGGGCCGCACCCTTCCTGTTCAACGAACGAGAGAGATGATTCTACCGAGTGCGTAAGTCGCCTCTACGGCCGAGACGACCCTTCTAACTCCCGTTCGCAGGTTGTCCGATTCGACCTAAGTATATAAACGCCCACGCGCCGACCTCAAATGAATATATCTCGCCAAGCAAACGTGGATTATATGGGGTACGCGATTTCAAGCAAAAGACCCTCAGCGTTCAGAACTAAATGATTAGGAAGTATAGATACACTGGCTGTAGGGGCCGACGCATGTATACAAAAAGTATATCTACTCAAATATAAGCAGTAGATGAAATGTATACAACTCAAAAGAAGCCTAGACAATGGGTCTAACCACAATACTACACATACCGCCTAGACAACCTATGACGGGGTCTCATGGCTGAGGAAAAGCAGATAGCACAGTATGGTGATTATGTCTCGGTGTACCGCTCTAACTCGGCTACTGGACGGGGAGCACATAATAATGAGACTGGGTCTTCGGAGGAAGCTCCACCGAGGATTCGTTACTGGGTTGACGCTCCAAGAGCCTACTACGTGTTCACAAATGAGGAACTGGCCCCAGCTGACCGAACGCGTCGGCGGGCATTGGCTTGGGGCGCGATAATCTCGGAAACAGGCTGTCGAGACGATGAGGCTGACTTAGGCTACGTACCTGTAGATGTTAGTGTTCACGGGAAACCATACATCGCTGCTTACCTGTTCGCTATTCACGACAAACCGATTGGGGAGATAGCCCAAGATATGGGCCTAACGAACAGCACCATCTCACAGTACATTTCCGATGTCGTGAACCGTCGCCGATAGCTGGTATCACATTATCCCTCCAAGCTCGCAATAATTGCCGCAGGACGTGCGCTTGTTATCTCAACCCCAGATCCAAACGGTGAACATCCGAGACGGCGACAGGGTGCGACACAAGCGTATGCTTGACGCGCAAACACGAACTACGCCGCTAATAAGTTTCGATGGTTCTACCCATCGAAAACATCCCGACCACGACGGGCTCGCCCGCGAGGTCGTCGCGGCGCAGCCGCTCGCAGGAGGCGTAAAAGCAGTCCATGTCGACGTGGCAGACGACGCGGTCAACGGCGTCGTCGCCCTCGTCGCCGGCGCCGGGGAGCGTCTCTCCGGCGACGGGCCTCCCGTCGGTCATCGCGTGCCGCTCCGCGCTCCGCGGACTTAACAATCAGCCACGCGCGCCGGAAGTGGACGCCGCCCCCGGCGGGCGCGAGCCCGGATCCAGATCCGATAGCCGAGGCGGTAGTCGTTTATTCCGTGCGCCCGTACTACGCCGGTATGCCCGGAGCGATCGACGTGTTACACGTCGACGACGACCCCTCGGTCCTCGACCTCACGGAGGCGTACTTCGAGCGGGAGATCGACGCGGTGGCGGTGACGAGCGTGACCGACCCGGAAACCGCGTTAGACCGGCTCGACGAGGCCGCGTTCGACTGCGTCGTCAGCGACTACGACATGCCCGCGATGGACGGGCTGGAGTTCTTCGAGACGCTGCGCGAGCGCCACCGGAAGATACCCTTCGTGCTGTACACCGGCAAGGGGTCCGAGGAGATCGCGAGTCAGGCGCTCAACGCCGGCGTCACCGGATACTTCCAGAAGGGCGGCCCCGAGCAGCTCCGCCGGCTCGCGAACCGCGTCGATCAGGCCGTCGAGGAGCACCGGACGAAGGAGATCGCCGAGCGCTACTCGACGGTCATCGAGGCGCTCGGCTACCCCGTCTACGTCGTCGACGAGACCGGCGTCTTCCGGTTCGTCAACGAGCCGTTCGCGGAGCTCACCGGCTACGACCGCGAGGAGATCGTCGGTCGAACGCCCGCGTTCATCAAGGACGACGCGGCCGTGGCGGAGGCCGAAGAGCGGCTCGGCACGATCCTCTCCGACGACGGCCCCGACGTCCAGCACTTCGGGGTCGACATCGTCCCGAAGGAGGGCGAGCCGATCCCCTGTCGCGACCACATGGCGGCGCTGCCGTACGAGGGCGAGTCGTTCGACGGCAGCGTCGGCATCCTCCGCGACGTCTCCGACGAGCGCGAGCGCCGCGAGGAGCTGGAGACGAAGACCCGCGCGCTCGACGAGGCGCCCGTCGGGATCACCATCACGGACCCCGCACAGGAGGACAACCCGATGGTGTACGTCAACGACCGGTTCGTCGAGATGACCGGCTACGACCGCGAGGAGTCGATCGGCGTCAACTGCCGGTTCCTCCAGGGGCCGGACACGGAGGAAGAATCGGTCCAGGCGCTCCGCGAGGCGATCGACGCCGAGGAGTCGACGAGCGTCGAGCTGTTGAACTACCGGAAGGACGGCACGGAGTTCTGGAACCGGGTGAGCATCGCCCCCATCTGCGACGCCGACGGCACCGTGACGCACTGGGTCGGCTTCCAGGAGGACATCACGGCGTTCAAGGAGCGCGAGGGGGCCCTCGAACGGCAGAACGACCGGCTCGACTCCTTCGCGAGCATCGTCTCGCACGACCTGCGGAACCCCCTCAACGTCGCGCAGGGGCGCGTCCAACTCGCCCACGACGCGGCGGCCGACGGGGACGACGGGGACGACGAGAACCTGTCGGCCGCGCTCGACGCGCTGGAGCGGATGGAGTCGATCGTCGAGCGCACGCTCACCCTCGCGCGGGAGGGGGAGACGGTCGGCGACCCGGAACCCGTCGACCTCGCGGACGTCGTCGCCGACAGCTGGTCGACCGTCGACACCGCCGACGCGGCGCTCTCCGTCGAAACGGACCGCGAGGTGCTCGCGGACCCCGACCGGCTCCGGAACCTCTTCGAGAACCTGATGCGCAACGCGGTCGACCACGCCGGCTCGGACGTCTCGATCCGCGTCGGCGACCTCTCGGACGGCTTCTTCGTCGAGGACGACGGCCCGGGGATCGACCCCGCTATCGCCGACTCCCTCTTCGAGCCCGGCGAGAGCGGCACCGCGGGGAACACCGGGTTCGGGCTCGCCATCGTTCAGGAGATCGCCACCGCGCACGGCTGGACCGTCGAGGCGACGACCGGCGAGGACGGCGGCGCGCGGTTCGAGGTCCGCGGGATCGAGCGGCGGACGCCGGCGGCGCCCTGAGGCGGATTTCCCCGCCGAACGCGCCGTTCCGCGCCCGAAAGCGGATCGACTCCCGCCGTTCACAAGCGCCTTTATGCTCCGTTCCGAACTCGGAGTGAATGGGCTCGCTCTCCGACATCGCCGAGACCGACCGGCGCGTGATCGTCTTGGCGCTCGCGCGGATGGTCGGGGCGGCCGGGAACTCCTTCCTCATCGTCGTCCTGCCGCTGTACATCACCAGCGACGTGGTCGACATCGAGGGGCTGCTCGGCGCGGAGATCGGGGTCGGCGCGGCCGCGGTCACGCTGACCGAGCCGCTGCTCATCGGGGTCGTCCTCTCGCTTTTCGGCTTCCTCAACAGCCTCTCGCAGCCCTTTACCGGAAGACTGTCCGACCGCGTCGGCAGGAGACGGCCCTTCGTCCTCGCCGGAATCCTCCTCCTCGGCACCGCTAGCGGGCTGTACACGATCGCGACGAGCTACCCCGCGCTGGTCGCGCTGCGCGCGATCCAGGGGCTCGGCGCGGCGCTCATCATCCCCGCGACGGTCGCCTTAGTGAACGAGTACGCCGCGAGCGACGCCGACCGCGGCGGGAACTTCGGGGTGTACAACACGTTCCGGCTCATCGGCTTCGGCTTCGGCCCGGTCCTCGCGGGCGCCGTCGTCGAGGCCGGCCCGTACGACCTCTCGCCGGTCGGCCTTCCGGTCCTCGACGGCTTCGACGCCGCCTTCGTCGCGGCCTGCGCGGGCGCGTACCTCAGCTTCACGCTCGTGTTCCTGCTCGTCCGCGACGCCGACGTCGAGGCCGAGGCGGGCGACGACGTCTCGATCCGGGTCCGCGGCGAGGACCGCCTGCTCGACCCCGTGTTCACGCTCGGGCTCGCGACCGTCGCGATGGGCGCGTGCATCGCGCTGTTCGCGACGCTCCAGAACCAGGTGAACGTCCGCTTAGACCAGCCGCCGGTCTGGTTCGGCGCCCAGTTCGCGGCCGTGACCATCGCCAACGTGATCTTCCAGGTCCCGGTGGGGCGCGCCAGCGACCGGATCGGCCGCCGGCCGTTCCTGCTCGCCGGGTTCGTCCTCCTCGTCCCGACCACGCTCCTCCAAGGGATCGTGACGGAGCCCGCGCTGATGATGCTCGTCCGGCTCGGGCAGGGGGTCGCGGTCGCGTGCGTGTTCGCCCCGTCGCTCGCGCTCGCCGGCGACCTCGCCCGCGAGGGCGAGTCCGGAACCACGCTCTCCGTGCTCACCATGGGATTCGGCTTCGGCGTCGCCCTCGGCCCGCTGGCCTCTGGCTGGCTCTACGGCTTCGGCTTCGTCGTCCCCTTCGCGGTCGGGGCCGCGGCCGCCGCGCTCGCGCTGATCGCCGTCTTCACGCAGGTGGAGGAGACGCTGGACGTCGGCGACGAGCCGGCCGCAGCGGCGGGCGCGGACTGAGTGGCGGAGATGCGGACGCCGCCGCGCGTCGTGCGTTCGGTCGCTTGGCCGAACCAGCCGACGACGGGGTTCGGCGAACGTACTTGACCCAGTGTTCGGACGCAACACGCGACGATTTCGATCAGGACTCTCGCTTTTGTTTCTGTCTACACCAATCGAACAACTCCTGCCGCAGGTCGTCGTCCGTTTCGCCGAATACGCTGCCGAGCCGGTATCCGAGGCTATCCCACGTGAGCGTTTCCGGCGGCGGCCCCTCGGCGTACTTCGACGGCGCCGCGTCGTCGTCGAGGTCTTTCACGGCCGCAGTCCAGCCTCGTTTGAACGCTCCCTGTCGGTCGCTCCCCGGATCGCTCTGTCGAACGTCCCCGAGTGGGATCGTCGGATCGTCTCCCATATCGCCGTCCGAGCGGTCCGAACGGATAAATCCCGGTGGCGATCGTCCGGGAACCGTCCGCGCCGCGTGCCGCGGTCCGTTCTGATCGGCGGCCTCCCGGTCAACAGAGCCAAACCGGTCGCGGCCGAACCGCCTCGCGTGCCGAGCGACCGCCTCCGCTGCGTCGACTGCCGCGAGCCGATCCCCGCCGACGCGCGGATCTGTCCGCACTGCCGGAGCATCCAGCCCTCTCCGCTGTTGGACGTCGGCGTCGTCGTCGCCGGGGTGTTCGCGCTGCTGTTCGGCGTCGTCCTGACGGTGATGACCGTCGGGACGAGCCGCCTCCTCGGGTTCCTCCTGCTCGTCGTCGGCTTCGGGCTGGCCGTCGGCGGCTACACGCGGTACATCGACCGGCAGGCCGCGAGCCGGGCGCGATGAAAGCGGTCGCCCCCGATCCCCCCGACCGCGCGCTTCGCGTCGCCTCGGTCGCGACAATTTAAATACCAGCGGCCGCCACGGTACCCACATGCTCACCCCACTCACCGGCGGCCTGGTCCTCGCGGGGCTGGCGCTCGCGTTCGTCGGCGCGGCGGTATCCGTCTACGCGGTGACGCTGACGGGGCTGCTCGTCGGCGCCGGCGCCGGCTACCTCTTCGCGCCGAACGTCGTCGGCCTGATCGCGGTCGACGGCGCGGTCCTGACCGCAGGCGCGGTCGGGGTCGGCGGCCTCCTCGGCGGCTTCCTCGCGTACGCCGGGCTCTCGTTCGCGGTGCTGGGGATCGGCGCGGTCGTCGGCGGGTTCGCCGGGCGGTTCGCGGTCGGCCCCTTCTACGCGGCGGACGCCGCCGGGATCGAGGGGACGGCGCTGCTCGTCGGCGCGACGCTCGCGGGCGTCGCGGTCGGCGCGCTGTTCGGGTTCGTCCTCACCCGGACGACGCTCGTGATCTCGACGGCGCTCATCGGCGCGGCGTTCGCGTCGCGATCGCTCACGCCGGCGAGCTTCGAGACCGCCGCCGCGGAGACGACCGTCGAGCCGCTCCTCTTCGACCTCTCGGCGCCGGCGTTCCTCGCGGTGTTCCTCCTCGGGGCGCTCTCGCAGCTGGGGCTGTTCCGGTTCGGCTACGTGACGAAGCTCGTCGGGCTCCTGCCCGGCGCGCGGCGGTGGACGGCGGACGACGACCGCGACGGCGACGCGGACGCGGCCTGACTTCTCGCGGCGCCCGGCGGGGCGCTCCGCCACGCGTCGCTGGCTCCGTTCAGTCGTCGTACTCGTAGAACCCCCGCCCGGTCTTCTTGCCGAGGTCGCCCGCCTCCACCTTGCGCTTGAGGAGGTAGGCGGGCTTGTAGCGGTCGCCCAGTTCTTCGTGGAGCGTCTCGCTGGCGTCGAGCGCCACGTCGAGGCCGATGTGGTCGGCGAGTTCGAGCGGCCCCATCGGGACGTTCGTGCCGAGCTTCATCCCGCGGTCGATGTCGGTCTTGTCGGCGACCCCCTCGTCGTACGCGCGGATCCCCTCGTTTATCCACGGCATCAGGATCCGGTTGGTGACGAAGCCGGGCTTGTCGTCGGCCTCCCACGTCTCCTTGCCGAGGTCCTCCGCGAACGCGTGCGCGAAGTCGACGACCGCGGGGTCCGTGCGCTCCCCTACTACCACCTCGACGCCGTCCATGATCGGGACGGGGTTCATGAAGTGGAGGCCGACCACGTCGCTCGCGCGGTCGGTCGCGCTCGCGACGCTCGTGATCGACAGCGTGGAGGTGTTCGTCGCGAGGACGACGTCGTCGTCGGTGACGCGGTCCAAGTCGCCGAACACCTCGCGTTTCACGTCGAGGTCCTCGATCACGGCCTCGACGACGAGGTCGGCGGCCGCCAGGTCGTCGAGGTCGGTCGTGCCTGTAATTCGGTCGCGGATCACCTCTGGTTCCTCGTCGAGCGCGTCCTTCCCGGCCAATCGGTCGAGGCTGTCCTCGACGCTGTCGAGGCCGCGCTCGACGTACTCGTCCTCGACGTCCCGCATCACCACGTCGTAGCCCGCGGCCGCCGCGACCTGCGCGATGCCGTTGCCCATCGTCCCGGCGCCGACGACGCCGACGACGTCCACCTCGAAGAGTTCTCGCATGCGGACCGCTGCCGCGCCGCGGGTCGTAAGTATTGCGGAAGTCCGGGGGCGACGCCGTTTCTCGCAAAGAAATTAACAATTTGAGTAGTAACGGATCGATTCACTCGATCGCTCGGCACTCGCCCGGAGACGCCACGTAAACGGCCGCTCCGATTCTTTACGTTCGGTGAAACCACCATAGCCCTTTTTACGTATGTAACGGAACTACGAATTGATGCTTCCTCACGCCGCCGACGACATCGAGCGCGACGGTAAATCCCTGATCCTCGCGTACGACCACGGGCTCGAACACGGGCCGGTCGACTTCGAACCGAACCCGGACACGGCGGACCCGGAGCGGATCTTCGAGCTCGCCACCCACGAGGCGGTCACCTCGCTGGCCGTCCAGAAGGGGCTCGCGGAGGCGTACTACCCCGACTACGAGGACGAAGTCAATCTCCTGTTGAAGCTCAACGGGACCTCGAACCTCTGGCGGGGCGAGCCCGACAGCGCGGTCAACTGCACGGCCGAGTACGCGGCCGAGCTGGGCGCCGACGCGGTCGGGTTCACCGTCTACGGCGGATCGAACCACGAGGTCGAGATGGCCGAGGAGTTCCGCGAGGCGCAGGAGGGCGCCCGCGAACACGACATGGCGGTCGTCATGTGGTCGTACCCCCGCGGCCAGGGGCTCCGCAACGACGGGAGCCCGGACGTGATCTCGTACGGCGCGCGGCTCGGCTTGGAGCTCGGCGCCGACGTGGTGAAGGTGAAGTACCCCGGCTCCGCCGAGGCGATGGGTCACGCCGTCGAGATGGCCGGTCCCGCCGACGTCGTGATGTCCGGCGGGACGATGCGCGACGACAAGGCGTTCCTCCGGAACGTCTCGAACGCCATCGACGCGGGCGCGACCGGGATCGCCGTCGGCCGGAACGTCTTCCAGCGCGACCAGCCCGAGCGCATCCTCGACGCGCTCGAGGCCGTGATCTTCCAGGAGGTCGATCCGGCCGAGGCGCTGGCCATCGCCGAGAGCGACGACTGATGACCGACTCCGACCCCCGCGCCGACGGCGGCCCCGCCGACTCGACCGTCGCGGCCGTCTTCGACGCGGTCGCGGCGACCGCCCCCGAGATCCGCGCCGCGCTCCCCGGCCGGCGCGTCGAGAGCGGGACAGAGAACGCCTCCGGGGAGTCGGTGCTGGCCGGCGACCTCTACGCCGACGAGCTGCTCGGCGAGGCGATCACCGCGGTCGACGGCGTCGGCTCCTTCGTCAGCGAGGAGCGCGAGGAGGCGGTCGACGCGGGCGGCGCGGTCGGAAGCGGACCCGACGACGCCTACGCGGTGGCGATCGACCCCCTCGACGGCTCCTCGAACCTCCGGTCGAACAACGCGATGGGGACCGTCGTCGGGATCTACGACGCGCCGCTGCCCGCGAGCGGCCGCGACCTCGTCGCCGCCGGGTACGTCCTCTACGGCCCGATCACGACGATGGTCGTCGCCGACGGGACGGGCGTCCGCGAGGAGGTCGTCGAGCGCGACGGCGGCGAGGACGCGCCGGCGGTCTCGCGCTCGGTCGTCGAGCGCGACCTGACGCTGCCGGAGACGCCGACCGTCTACGGGTTCGGCGGGCGCGTCCCCGACTGGCCCGCCGAGTTCCGGGCGTACGCCCGCTCGATCGAGGACGAGCTGAAGCTCCGATACGGCGGCGCGATGGTCGGCGACGTGAACCAGGTGCTCACCTACGGCGGAATATTCGGGTATCCCGCGCTCCGCAGCGCGCCCGAGGGGAAGCTCCGCCTCCAGTTCGAGGCGAACCCGATCGCGTACATCGTCGAGCGGGCGGGCGGCGCCTCCTCGGACGGCGCCGGGTCGATCCTCGACGTCGAACCCGAGGCGGTCCACCAGCGCGTCCCGCTGTACGTCGGCAACGAGGCGCTGATCGAGCGGCTCGAAGCCGCGCTCGGCGCCGAGTGACCCGGCGCCCTCCGGCGAGTCGCCCTCCGAGAAACCGGTCCCGGGACCCGCCGACGCGGTAAGCCGTCCGTATCCCCCGGTACGCTCGGCGGATGGATCCGTCGGCCTCGGTCCCCGACGCGTTCGCCGAGCCTACGCTCGGCTACGGAGGTGATTACAATGTCCGCTCCCGGCGAGACGCCGAGTGCGGAGGAGACAACAGATGAAACTCTCAGACAACGAGGAAGGCAAACGCGTCGTGAACAAGACCGGGAAGAAAATCGGGATGATATCCAAGGTGGAGGGACACCGCGCGCACGTCGACCCGGACCCGGGCATCGGCGACACGATCAAGTCGAAGCTCGGCTGGGGCGACGCCGACGAGGACACGTACCCCATAGACGAGTCGGACATCGAATCGATCGACGACGACGAAGTCAGGCTCAAGCGGTAGGACCGGTCCGCTCCGGTCGACCCCGAACCGGGCGAGGACCCGGATCGAACCACCCGGGAGCGCGCCCTCGACGCCGGACGCGACTCGCTCTTTTTCCGGTCGCACGACACCCGAACTCAGGTCGCACGATCTCGCCCCCCGACCGTTGCTCCGAGGGCGACCCGATCGCACGGAGCGTTTCCCACCGACGTCCGCCCGCGTCCGCGTCCGTTCCCGGAATGCCCGGGACACGTGTCGCTCGGACGTCAGAAACGCTTATGCTAAGCAGATCCTAACGGCGAGTACGCGCCGGTATGCCCCCGCTATCGGCCGACACATGGACGCGCAATACGACGACCCCCGGATAACCGGCGACCACCTCCGTTCGATCGACGCGCCCACCGGCACCGTCACGCTGGTCGGCGTGGTCCACGACCACCCCGCCAGCGCCTTCCGCGTCCGGACCGTGGTCACCGACCGGGACCCGGACGTCCTCGCGCTCGAACTGCCGCCGCTCTCGCTCCCGCTCTTCGAGCGGTACGCCGAGGATACCCGCACCCCGCCGGCGTTCGGCGGCGAGGCGAGCGCCGCGATCCAGGCGGCGACCACCGATCGCGTCGTCGGCATCGACGGCCCCACCCTCCCGTTCCTCGGACGGCTCGCCGCGACGCTGTACCGCGAAGGCGAATCGATCGGGACGCTCCGCCGCGTGTTCGACGGGCTTTCCACCGTGACGAAGAACGCCCTCCGCTGCCGGCTCGCGGGCTCGCTGGCCGCTGCGACGTCGATTCGGCTGGAGGTCGACTCGCCGGTGACGTACGCGACCGACCGGGCCGACACCGCCGAGGGGCAGGCCGCGAACGAGCGCGCCCAGATCGACCGCGCCCGCGCGGTGCTGAACGCGTCGGAGCCCTCTCGGGCCGCCTCGTTCGGCGACGACGTGCGCGAGGCGCACATGGCCGACCGCCTCGCGGACCTCCGGCGCGACGGCGACGTCGTCGCCGTCGTCGGTCGCCACCACCTCGACCGGATCGCCGAGCGGCTCGTCGCGCAGACCGACGAGGCCGACCGCTGAGCCGACCCGCCGGTCCCCGCCGATCCGACGGACGCTCCGGGGACCGGCCGTCGACCGGCGGCGCGACCACCCGTCGACGCCCGCCGCGAGAACCCACATGGAAAACTGTTTAGGACTCTCCGCAAATCTTGCGTCCATGAAAGTCCACGTCGGCGCGGCGGCGACCCCCGAGGAGGCCGAGGCGATCGCGAAGTCGCTCGCGGAACACCTCGGCGTCGACGTCGACGTCCACATCGAGGGCGAGGAGACGCCGCTCGCCAGCGCCGAGCCGTCCGAACCGAGCTACCCGCTCGACGACGACCTCGGGCCCACGGACCGCGAGCGCGACCTGCGCGCCGAGATAGCCGACATCCTGGAGGGCGGCCCCGAGAAGTACCGCGACCGGCTCGGAGAACAGGGGAAGCTGTTCGTCCGCGACCGCCTCGACCTCTGGTTCGGCGGCGAGGACGGAACGAGGGGGGCCGGCGACGCGAGCGCGGCCGACGGCGACCCCGCGGGCGTGAAGTTCGAGGACGGGAAGTTCGCCGCGTTCGACGACTGGCACCCGGACGCGCCCGCCGGCGAGGACGGGGAGGAGAACGAGGCGGGCGGCGATCGCCTCCCCGGCGACGGCCTGCTGACGGGCGCCGCCGAGTTCGAGGGGCGCGACGTCCACTTCATGGCCAACGACTTCACGGTGAAGGCCGGGTCGATGGCGTCGAAGGGCGTCGAGAAGTTCCTCCGGATGCAGCAGCGCGCGCTGAAGACCGGGAACCCCGTCCTCTACCTGATGGACTCCTCGGGCGGGCGGATCGACCAGCAGACCGGCTTCTTCGCCAACCGCGAGGGGATCGGGAAGTACTACTACAACCACTCGATGCTGTCGGGCGCGGTCCCGCAGATCTGCGTCCTCTACGGGCCGTGTATCGCCGGCGCAGCGTACACGCCCGTCTTCGCGGACTTCACCGTGATGGTCGAGGGGATGTCCGCGATGGCGATCGCCTCCCCGCGGATGGTCGAGATGGTCACCGGCGAGGAGATCGACTTGGAGGAGCTCGGCGGCCCGCGCGTCCACGCCGAGGAGTCCGGCTCCGCCGACCTGATCGCGCGCGACGAGGAGCACGCCCGCGAGCTGGTCGCCGACCTGATCGGCTACCTCCCGGATCGGGCCGGCGAGAAGCCCCCGAAACGCGAGACGAAGCCGCCCAAGCTCTCGCCCGAGGGGATCGACGAGCTGATCCCCGAGGCGCCGAACCGCCCGTACGACGTTCACGACCTGATCGACCGGATCGCAGACGCCGAGTCCGTCTTCGAGCTGAAGGAGGGGTACGGCCCGGAGATCGTCACGGCGTTCTGCCGGATCGACGGCCGCCCCGTCGGCGTCGTCGCCAACCAGCCGACGGAGCGGTCGGGCGCCATCTTCCCGGACGCGGCGGAGAAGGCGGCGGAGTTCATCTGGACCTGCGACGCCTACGAGATCCCCCTGCTGTACCTCTGTGACACGCCCGGGTTCATGGCCGGCTCGCAGGTCGAGAAGGACGCCATCCTCGAGAAGGGGAAGAAGATGATCTACGCCACCTCCTCAGCGACGGTCCCGAAACAGACCGTCGTCGTGCGGAAGGCGTACGGCGCGGGCATCTACGCGATGGGCGGCCCCGCCTACGACCCGGAGAGCGTCATCGGGCTCCCCTCCGGCGAGATCGGGATCATGGGCCCGGAGGCCGCGATCAACGCCGTCTACGCCCGGAAGCTCGCCGAGATCGACGACCCGGAGGAGCGCGCTGCCGAGGAGGAGCGCCTGCGCGAGGAGTACCGCGAGGGGATCGACGTCCACCGGATGGCGAGCGAGGTCGTCATCGACGAGATCGTCCCGCCCTCCGACCTCCGCGCCGAACTGGCCGCGCGGTTCGACTTCTACGAGGACGTTCAGAAGGACCTCCCGGACAAGAAACACGGGACGGTGCTGTGACGTGATCGACGAGGGAGCCACCGCGCCCGACTTCATCGCGCCCGCGGTCGCCGCCTCCAGCGACGACGAGGCGACCGCCGGAGCGGCGACCAAACTGGAGCTGTTCCGGCTCGTCGAGGCCCACGACGCGGTCGCCGTGCTGTTCGCGCCCGCGACGTTCGTGCCGACGTGTACGGCCGAGTTCGCCGCGGTCCGCGACGCCGGCTGGCACGTCCGCGACGACCTCGCCGTCGTCGCGCTCGCGGGCGACTCGCTGTACGCCGCGTTCGCGTACGCCGACCGGTTTGCCCTCCCGTTCCCCGTTGTCGCCGACTTCCACGGCGGCGTCGCCGAGTCGTACGACCTGCTCGCCGACTCGTGGGAGGGACACTCGGACATCCCGCGTCGCGCGACGGTCGTGATCGGTGGCGACTGGACGGTCCGGTTCGCCGAGGCGACGGCCGATCCGCTCGACCGCGCCGACCCCGCTCCCGTCGAGCGCGCGACCGAGACGCTCCGCGAGGTCGGCGTCGACGTCGAGCGGCCGCGAGTGAACTACGACGGGGAGTGGTGAACGAGTCGGGGTGCGGGCGCCCCGCCGACGGCGTCGCCGTGGTTATTTGACGCCGCCGCGCCGAGGGGTCGGCATGGAGACCGCCTTCGCGGAGTACCTCGACGAGTTCACGCGCCGGGACTGGGAGACCCTCGAACCGGACGCCGTCACCGACCCCGTGCGAGTCGCGGTCGTCGGCCTCGGCTGGTTCGCGCGCGAGTGGGCGCTGCCCGGCATCGCCCGGTCGGCGTACACCGAGGCGACCGTCGTCACCGACGTCGACGCCGACGCGGTCGAGTCGGTCGCCGCCGAGCGCGACCTGACGGGCGTGACGCCGGACGAGTTCCGCGCCGGCGACGCCGCGGACGCGTACGACGCGGTCTATATCGCCACGCCGAACGCGACCCACTTAGAGTACGTCGAGGCCGCCGCGGCGCAGGGAAAGGCCGTCCTCTGTGAGAAGCCGCTGGAGGTGACGCCGGAGCGCGCTCGCCGACTCGTGGCGGCGTGCCGCGACGCCGACGTCCCGCTGATGGTCGGGTACCGGATGCAGACCGACCCCGCCGTCCGGCGGCTCCGCGACCTCCTCGACGCGGGCGTCGCGGGCGACGTGGTCCATATCCACGCGACGATGTCGCAGACGATGCTCGGCGAGCTCGGCGGCGACACGGACCAGTGGCGGCTCGACCCCGAGCTGTCCGGCGGCTGCGCGGTGATGGATCTGGGCGTGTACCCGCTCAACACGACGCGGTTCGCGCTCGGTGAGGATCCGGTCCGGGTGTCGGGCCGGACCCGCTCGGAGCACGAGGCGTTCGCCGACGTCGACGAGCACGCGTCGTTCCGGCTGGCGTTCCCGGGCGACGTCGACGCCTTCTGTACGGTGAGCCAGAACGCCCAGCACGCGAGCCGGTTGGAGGTCACCGGCACCGAGGCGCGGCTAACCCTCGACCCGGCGTTCTACGAGCGCGAGGACCGCGGGTTCGCGGTCGTCCGCGACGGGACGCGCGTCGACCTCGACTTCGACCAAGTCCACCAGATCGAAGAGGAGTTCGCGTACTTCGGCCACCAGCTGCTCGCGGACGAGCCGTTCCACGCCGACGGCGAGCACGCTCTGACGGACATGGACGCGCTCGCCGGGGTCTACGAGTCGGCGGAGACGGGAGCGCCGGTCGCGCTCGACGGCGACTGACTCCGCTTCGGATTACTGCTCGATCCCGTACACGTCGCTCGTCCAGTCGCGGGCGGGGGTGTCGTACACCGGCGCGTCGCGGTCGCGCTCGTCGAGGCGGCGTCGGTCGCCGTCGTTGAGCTCCCAGTCCGTCTCGGCGTTGGCCCGGACGTGCTCCGGAGTCGACGACCGCGGGAGCGGGACGACGCCGCGGTCGATCGCCCACTTGACGACGACCTGCGCCGGGTGTTTATCGTACTTCTCCGCGAGCTCCGCGACGACCTCGTCGCCGAACACGTCCGTCCGCGCGAGCGGCGCCGCGGCCTCGACCACGGTGTCGGTCTCGCGGCAGTAGTCGACGAGCTCCGGGCGCTGGAACCACGGGTGGAACTCGATCTGGTTGACCGCGATCGGCACGTCCGAGACGTGGTGCGCGCAGCTCAGCTGGTACGCGCTGAAGTTCGAGACGCCGACGTCGCGGACGAGCCCGCGCTCGCGCAGCTCCGCCATCGCGCGGAGCGTCTCGCGCAGCGAGATGGCGGGATTCGGCCAGTGGATCAGATACAGGTCGAGGTAGTCGGTGCCGAGCCGGTCGAGCGACGCCTCGCACGACTCGATCACCGACTCGTAGTTGAGGTTCTTCGCGAGCACCTTCGAGGTGAGGAACACGTCGTCGCGGTCGACGTCGCTCGCCGCGAGGGCGTCGCCGATGGCCGCCTCGTTGTGGTACCCCTCCGCGGTGTCGACGTGCGCGTAGCCCGCGTCGAGCGCCGCCCGCACGCTGTCGGCCGTTTCGCCGTCGTTGAGGTCGTACGTGCCGAGTCCGAGCGCCGGCAGCTCCGCGCCGCTCGGGAGCGTCTTCGTTGGTACGGTCACGCGAACGCCTTCGGCGGATCGCCGATTGAAACTACCGGTCGGGGAACCCGTCTCGGTCGCAGTTCTCGAAGGCCGCGTAGAGGTATTTAAACTGTAGGCGCAGTTCCTCGACCGCTTATAAACGGTCGGCGGTGGCGCGTGCCTGCGAGCGGCCGAACGGCCGCGAGCAGCACCGCGCGAGGGAGTCGGTCGCCGAGCGAAGCGATGGCGACCGACGAGGCTGGGGAGGCGTGAGGCGCGGGGCGGTGCTGTGCGGCGTGGGACTCAAAGGGGCAGCCGCGAGGCGGACGCAGGCGACGTAAGCACTGTAAGGAGCGAACGGAGTGAGCGACTGAAGCGCGCAGCGAGCGTGCGTCCGCCTCGCGGCTGGGGCTTTGGAAGTGTTCGCCGTCGATCTGCCGTCTGTTATTTATGAGCGAGCGGCTGGGGCTTTGGAAGTGTCCGCTGCCGATCCACTGTCCGTTTATAAATGACTGATAGCGTTCAAATCTCGCGGAGATTTCTCTCACTACGTTCGAGAGTTCGCTGAACGAAGTGAAGCGAACGCTAACTGTCGAAGTCAGTTAGAAAATGCACCGGCCGAGATTTGAACTCGGGTTGCAACCATGGCAAGGTTGCGTGATACCACTACACTACCGGTGCGTGCTTCGCATTCGATCGTAGCCCGGGTCGGAGATATAAGGGTTCCGAACGACGGTCGGCGGAAGGGTCATCGGTACCGCGGCCGCATGTGGACACGAACTCGAACGATGACCGATCTCCCCGACCGCATTGACAGACGCACCGCCCTCCGCGCGGCCGGCGGTCTCGCCGGAGCGACCGCCCTTCCCGCGCTCTCCGGCTGTCTCGGCGACGACGGGAGCGACGGAGCGGACGGCTCCGACGACGATACCCCACCGGACGACGGGGCCGACGTCGCGTACGACGTCGAGACCGTCGCGGAGGGGTTCGAGAACCCGTGGGGGCTCGCGTTCCTGCCCGGCGAGGGCAGCCTGCTGGTCACCGAGCGGCCGGGGCGGCTCTCGCTCGTCGACCCCGCGGACGGGAGCGTCGAGCCGGTCGCGGGCGCGCCCGAGGTGTTCGCCGAGGGGCAAGGCGGCCTGCTCGACGTCGCGGTCCACCCCGACCACCCGGACGATCTGCGCGTGTACCTCACGTACTCCGCGGCCAACGACGCGGGCGAGGCGGCGACGCACGTCGGGTCCGGGCGGCTCTCGCTCGACGCCGACGGCGCGCCGGTGCTCGACGGCTTCGCCCCGATCCGCGTCGCGCAACCGTTCCGCGACACCGACCTCCACTTCGGATCGCGGGCGACGTTCGGCCCCGAGGGGTCGCTGTTCGTCACGGTCGGTGACCGGCGCGACACCGACTTCGGCCCGGACCACGTCTCGCAGGACCGCTCGAACGAACTCGGTTCGACCCTCCGCTTGACCCCGGACGGCGACGCGCACCCGGACAACCCCTTCGTCGACGACTCGGACGCGGCCGACGCGCTCTACAGCTACGGCCACCGGAACCCGCAGGCGATGGCGGTGCGCCCGGAGACGGGCCGGATCTGGCAGTGCGAGCACGGCGAGGAGGACGGCGACGAGATCAACGTCGTCGAGCGCGGCGGCAACTACGGGTGGCCGATCGCCAGCGAGGCGTGCCGCTACGGGACCGACGACCCCGTCGCGCCGGGCCACGACGAGCGCGACGGCGTGGTCGCGCCGGTCCACTACTGGCCCTGCGGTTCGGGCGGCTTCCCCCCGAGCGGCGCGGTCTTCTACGACGGCGACGCGTTCCCCGAGTGGGAAGGCGACCTCTTCGCGGGCACGCTCGCGGCGCGGTACCTCGGGCGGTTCACGGTCGACGGCGAGGGCCAGGACGCGACCGTGACCGAGCGCGCCCCGCTGCTCGACGACCGGGAGTGGCGAATGCGGGCGGTCGCGGTCGAACCCGCCACCGGCCACCTCTACGTCGCGGTCGACGACGGCGACGCGCCGGTCGCGCGGATCGTTCCGGCGTGAGGGCTCGGGGCCCCGAGAGCGATCCGTGCGAACGGTTCGCTCGGATCTGCGGGGTGATTCGGCCGCCAGACCCCGTGTGAACGCGCCACAGCCCGAAATCGGGACCGCTATCCTTTTACGGTGGCGTCCGGAATCGAGGTGTACAGTCTCGCCACGATGCGTACCGAAGACGGGCTCACGATCTGTGTTCCGTCTTCGCTCGTCCGGGAGGCCGAGGACGACCGCGAGGCGACTCGCAAACTCGGCTACGTCGCCCGTGCGGCGGCGGTGTTCCGGGCGGATCGGCTGCTCGTCTTCCCCGACCGGGAAGGCGACGGCCGACGGGGCGGGGAGTACGTCCGCACCGTGCTGGGGTACGCCGCGACGCCGCCGGAGCTCCGGAAGGACCTCTGGGGGCAACGCGACGAGCTCCGGTACGTCGGCGTACTCCCCCCGCTCCGCGTGCCGTGGCGGACCGGCTCGACCCCTAGCGGGGGAGAGTCGAAAACACAGGGACTCGTGACCGAGGTCGGACCTGAAGGCCGCGTCCGGGTCAATTCCCCGCTGCGGGAACACCCGATCTCCCTGCTCGTTCCCTCCGGAATGGAGGTCGAGCAGGGGGAGCGCGTCACCATCAGGGTCTCTTCGAGAGAACCGGTCCGCGCCCGCATCGCCGGGAAGCCCGAGGCGGGCTTCCAGGTCGTGGCCGCGGACCTGTCGGAAGCGCTCGCCGGCGACGGACTGGCCGTCGCGACGTCGCGACACGGAGAATCGCTCTCCGTCTCGCGGCTCGGCGACCTCGTCTCGGACGCCCATGAGGCCGGCGGTTACACCGTCGCCTTCGGGGCGCCCGAGCGGGGGCTTCCGGAGATGCTCGGGCTTTCGCCCGACCGCATTCGGGCGGCCGTCGCCGACGGCCGCTCGGTCGAACCCGATCCGGGGTTCGACCTCTGGCTGAACACGATCCCGGCACAGGCGAGCGAGGTCGTCCGGACGGAGGAGGCTCTGTTCGCGACCCTCGGCTCGCTCACACTCACGGAGTAAACACATGCCACAACCAAGCCGACCACGAAAAGGCTCGCTGGGCTACGGCCCGCGCACCCGCGCAGAGAGCGAGGTGCCGCGCATCCGTTCGTGGCCAGAAGACGACGGGGCCCCTGCGCTGCAGGGATTCGCCGGCTACAAGGCCGGGATGACCCACGTCATGATGGTCAACGACGAGGCGAACTCGCCGCGTGAAGGGATGGAAGAGGCCGTCCCCGTCACCGTCGTCGAGACGCCGCAGATGTACGCCGTCGCCGTCCGAGCCTACGAGGACACGCCGTACGGACAGAAGCCGGTCGAAGAGGTCTGGGCGACCGAGTTCCACGAGGAGCTCGACCGCGCGCTCGACCTCCCGGCCGAGGAAACATTCGAGGAGGACGCCGACGAGCTGCGCGCGCTGCTCGACGACGACGTCGTCGACGACGTGCGCGTCATCACGCACACGGCCCCCTCGGACCTCTCGAACGTCCCCAAGAAGAAGCCCGACGTCATGGAGACGCGCGTCGGCGGCGGCTCCCTCGAGGAGCGCGCCGACTTCGCGCTGGACTTGGTCGCCGAGGGCGGCGCCCACGAGTTCGGCGACGTCTTCCGCGCCGGCCAGTACACCGACGTCTCCGGCATCACGAAGGGGAAGGGGACGCAGGGTCCCGTCAAGCGCTGGGGCGTGCAGAAGCGGAAGGGCAAACACGCCCGTCAGGGATGGCGGCGCCGGATCGGCAACCTCGGTCCGTGGAACCCCTCCCGCGTCCGCTCCACCGTGCCCCAGCAGGGACAGACCGGCTACCACCAGCGCACCGAGCTCAACAAGCGCCTCATCGACTTCGGCGAGGGCGACGACGCCTCCGTCGACGGCGGCTTCGTCAACTACGGCGAGGTCGACGGCGAGTACGCGCTCATCAAGGGCTCGCTGCCCGGACCGGACCAGCGCCTGCTACGACTCCGCCCGGCCATCCGGCCGAACGACCAGCCGCGCCTCGACCCCGAGGTCCGGTACGTTTCCACCGAATCCAACCAGGGATAACCAATGAACGCAACAGTACACGACCTGGACGGCGACGAGGCGGGCAGCGTCGAGCTGCCGGCCGTCTTCGACACCGCGTTCCGACCGGACCTCATCGGTCGCGCGGTCGGCGCCGCCCAGGCCAACCGAAAGCAGGCCTACGGGGCAGACGAGTTCGCCGGGCTGCGGACGCCCGCCGAGTCGTTCGGCTCCGGCCGCGGGCTCGCGCACGTGCCACGTTCCGAGAACGTCGCCCGCCGCGTCCCGCACGCCGTGTCGGGCCGCGCCGCGCACCCGCCGAAGGCCGAGAAGGACCAGACGAAGAGCCTCAACGACAAGGAACGACAGCTCGCGATCCGGTCGGCCATCGCGGCCACGACCGACGCCGAGCTCGTCGCCGAGCGCGGCCACGCGTTCGACGAGGACCTCGACCTCCCGCTCGTCGTGAGCGACGAGTTCGAGGACCTCGAAAAGACCCAGGAGGCCCTGGGCGTGCTCGAAGCGGTCGGCGTCGACGCCGACATCGAGCGCTCCGAGGAGGGCCGCTCCGTCCGTGCCGGACAGGGCAAGGCCCGCGGCCGGAAGTACCGCCAGCCGAAGTCCGTCCTCGTCGTCACCAGCGAGGAGCCGTCCCGCGCCGCCCGCAACCTCGCGGGCGTCGACGTCGCGACCGCTCGCGAGGTCAACGCGGAGGACCTCGCGCCGGGCGCGCACCCGGGCCGACTCACGCTGTGGACCGAGAGCGCCGTCGCCGAGGTGGCCGACCGATGAACTCGATCATCGAGCATCCGATCGTCACCGAGCAGGCGATGAACGAGATGGACTTCAACAACAAGCTGCTGTTCCTCGTCGACGTGGACGCGACCAAGCCGGAGATCCGCTCCGAGGTCGCCGAGCGCTACGACGTGGGCGTCGTCAACGTGAACACGCAGGTGACGCCGCAGGGCGAGAAGAAGGCGGTCGTCACCCTGTCCGCGGACGACGACGCGACCGAAATCGCCTCGCGCATCGGGGTGTTCTGAGATGGGACGACGAATCCAAGGACAACGGCGCGGACGCGGCGGCCCGACGTTCCGGGCCCCCTCCCACCGTTACAAGGCGGAACTGTCGCACAAGAAGCTCGAAGACGTGGACACGATCACCGGCGAGATCGTCGGGATCGAACACGACCCGGCCCGCTCGGCCCCCCTCGCGGAGGTCGAGTTCGAGGACGACGACCGTCGCCTCGTGCTCGCGCCGGAAGGCGTGCGCGTGGGCGAGACGATCCAGGTCGGCGTCTCGGCCGAGATCAAGCCGGGCAACACGCTCCCGCTGGCGGAGATCCCCGAGGGCGTCCCGGTCTGTAACGTCGAGAGCAACCGCGGGGACGGCGGGAAGTTCGCGCGCGCCTCCGGCGTGTCCGCGACGCTTCTCACCCACGACCGCGACGTCGCGGTCGTTCAGCTCCCCAGCGGCGAAGTGAAGCGACTCGACCCGCAGTGCCGCGCCACGATCGGCGTGGTCGCGGGCGGCGGCCGGACGGAGAAGCCCTTCGTCAAGGCCGGCAACAAGCACCACAAGATGAAGGCGCGCGGCACCAAATACCCGCGCGTCCGCGGCGTCGCGATGAACGCCGTCGACCACCCCTTCGGTGGCGGTGGTCGCCAACACCCCGGCCAGCCGAAGTCCGTCTCGCGGAACGCCCCGCCGGGACGCAAGGTCGGTGACATCGCATCCAAGCGCACCGGACGAGGTGGCAACAAATGAGTTCAGACTACCGAACCGGCCGCGAGGGCAAGGAGTTCGCCTACCGCGGTCACTCGCTCGACGAGCTGCAGGAGATGGACGTAGACGAGGTCGCGGAACTGCTCCCCGCACGCCAGCGGCGAAGCATCGTTCGCGGGCTCGGCACCGAACAGCAGAAGCTGCTGGAGACGGTCCGAAGCCGCGACAAGGAGACGACGGCGGACGACCCGATCCGGACGCACCTACGCGACATGCCGATCCTGCCGGAGTTCGTCGGCGTCACCTTCTCCGTGTACAACGGACACAGCTTCGAGCGCGTTCAGGTCGAGCCCGAGATGATCGGGCACTACCTCGGTGAGTTCCACCTCACGCGAAGCACCGTCGAACACGGTCAGGCCGGCATCGGCGCGACCCGGTCCTCGAAGTTCGTGCCCCTCAAGTAACCCATGGGAATCAACTACAGCGTCGAGGCCGACCCGGAGACCACCGCCAAGGGGATGCTCCGCGACCGGCCCATCAGCGTGAAGGACAGCAAGGAGATCTCCCGAGAGATCAAAGGCGAGACGGTCGCCGACGCCGAGGAGTTCCTCCAGGAGGTCATCGACGAGGAGACGTCGGTGCCGATGCGCCAGCACAACGCCGGCGCGGGCCACCGCTCCGACATCGACGGCTGGGACGCGGGACGGTACCCCGAGAAGGCCGCCAAGGACTTCCTCAAGCTCTTGGAGAACGTCAGGAACAACGCCGACGAGCAGGGGTTCGACGGCGAGGAGATGGTCATCAAACACGTCGCCCCCCACAAGGTCGGCGAGCGACCCGGCCGGAACCCCCGCGCCGCGGGCGCGACGGAGTGGAACACCACCCTCGCGGACGTCGAACTGATCATCGAGGAGCCGGAGGCTGACAACTAATGGCTGACGAACACCAATTCATCGAGGACGGCCTGCGCCGTTCCCAGATCAACGAGTTCTTCGCGGACGAGCTCGGCCGCGCCGGCTACGGCGGGATGGACGTCGCCCAGACGCCGATGGGCACGCAGATCGTCCTGAAGGCCGAAAAGCCCGGCATGGTGATCGGGAAGGGCGGGAAGAACATCCGCAAGATCACCACCGAGCTCGAGGAGCGCTTCGACATGGACGACCCGCAGATCGACGTTCAGGAGGTCGACGAGCCCGACCTGAACGCTCAGATCGTCGCGGACCGTCTCGCGAACGCGCTCGAACGCGGCTGGTACTTCCGGAAGGCCGGTCACACGACGATCGACCGCATCATGGACGCGGGCGCCTTAGGCGCCGAGATCGTCCTGTCCGGCAAGGTCACCGGCGCGCGCTCGCGCGTCGAGAAGTTCAACCGCGGCTACATCAAGCACAACGGCGAGCCCGCCGAGGAGGTCGTCGACCACGGCCAGGGCGTCGCCGTCATGAAGCTCGGGACGATCGGCGTCAACGTGAAGATCATCCCGCCGGGCGCGACGCTCCCGGACGACTTCGAGGTCCGCGAGGACGCCGAGGTCCCGGAGGTCGAGCAGGCGGCGGTCGACGCCGACGCCGACGAGGGCGTCGAGGCGCTCCTCGAAGAGGAGCCCGAGGAGGTCCCGGACGTGGGCGACGACGAGGACGTCGACGTGCCCGACGAGGACCCCGCGGAGGTCATCGACGAGGAGGTCGTCGAGGAGGTCGTCGAGGAGACGCAGGAGACGGCCGACGAGGCGACGGACGTCGCCGCGGAGGAGCCGGTCGACGAGGACGTCGAGGCCGACGAGCTCGACGAGCTCGACGAAGAGATCGAGTCCGAGGCGGCCGACCTCGTCGCGGAGATGGAGGCGGCCGACGAGGAAGACGAGGAGGACGAGTAAGATGGCGATCCTCTACACCGACGAGATCCGCGACATGACCGCGGCGGAGCGGGAGGTCGAACTCGAGGAGCTCGAGACCGAGCTGCTCAACTCGAAGGCGCAGCGGGCGGCCGGCGGCATGCCGGAGAGCCCGGGCCGCGTCAACGAGCTGAAGAAGACCATCGCGCGGATCAAGACGATCCAGGCGGAAGAAGGCGATTTCGACGACGAACAGTGAGATGATCTCCCCCGACACCCTCGTTCGACACGAGCTCGTCGGCCTCCCGGTTCGGGTGGTCGACGCCGACAGCGACGCCCACGTGGGCATCGCCGGTCGCGTGCTCGACGAGACGTTCGGCACCCTCGTGGTCCGGACGGGGTCGGGGGACAAGCGCGTGCCCAAGTCGGGCGCGACGTTCGAGTTCGGCGTCGTCGAGACGCCGACCGCTCGCACAGATGAAGCCGCCGGCGACGGAGCGTCGCCGGGGTCCGCGTCCCAACTCGGGTCGGATACTACGGGGGTCCGCCCCCGTCAGTCTGGCCCGTCCGGGTCCGAAAGCGTCGTCACCGGTGACGGCGCGGGTCCGGCGAGCCGACGAGGCGAGTGCAAAGACGCGGTCTACGCGACGGTGGATGGCGATCGGTTGCGGCATCGACCCGCCGAACGCACCGAACGAGGTGCCACACAATGGCGATAGGAATCGACGTACCCACGCCTCCGGAGCCAGACAACCCGGAGGATTACGACTACGAGAAGTGCCCGTTCTACGGGCAGCTCTCCGTCCGCGGCCAGACTCGCGAGGGAACGGTCGTGTCGACGGATATGGCAAAGACCGTCATCGTCGAGCGAGAGTACGACGTGTTCGTACCGAAATACGACCGGTACATGAAGCGTCGCTCGCGCATCCCGGCCCACGTGCCGGGCGTGCTCGACTCGCTCGAAGTCGGTGACGAAGTGAAAATCGCGGAGACGCGACCGCTCTCGAAGACGAAGTCCCACGTCGTCGTCGAGATCCTGGGTGATCAGTGATGGAGGCGCTCAAGGCCGACGTCACGCAGGGCCTCTCGAAGGGCTCGCTCATCACGTGCGCCGACAACACCGGCGCCCGCGAGCTGAAGGTGATCTCCGTGTCGGGCTACTCCGGCACGAAGAACCGCCACCCGAAGGCGGGGATCGGCGACAAGGTGACCGTCTCGGTCACGAAAGGGACGCCGGAGATGCGGCGGCAGGTGCTGGAGGCGGTCGTCGTCCGCCAGCGCAAGCCGATCCGCCGTCCGGACGGCACGCGCGTGAAGTTCGAGGACAACGCGGCCGTCATCATCGACGACCTCGAGGAGCCGCGGGGCACGGAGATCAAAGGCCCCGTCGCCCGCGAGGTCGCCGAACGATTCGGGAGCATCGCCTCGACCGCGACGATGATCGTCTAACTATGACGAAACAGCCACGCAAACAGCGAAAACGGTCGGAGACCGCGCCGCTCCACGAGCGGCAGAATCAGGTCCGGGCCACCCTCACCGAGGATCTCCGCGAGGAGTACGGACAGCGGAACGTCCGCGTCAACGCCGGCGACACCGTCGAGGTGCTTCGCGGCGACGCGGCCGGCACGGAGGCCGAGGTCGTCTCCGTCGACCTGTCCGCCGAGCGGATCACGGTCGAGGACGTCACCGTCGAGAAGGCGGACGGGGAGGAGGTCCCCCGTCCCATCCCGGCGAGCAACGTCCGGGTGACCGAACTGGACCTGGAAGACGAGCGCCGGGAGGCGCGGCTCCAGGAGGATAACGAATGACGCGACACCAGAAGCGACTGTCTGTACCGAACTCCTGGCCGGTCGAGCGCAAGACGGACACGTTCACCGTGAAGGCGGGCGCGGGCCCGCACGGCGAGGCGGGCGTTCCGCTCGTCGTCCTGCTGCGGGACGTGCTCGGCTACGTCGACTCGACGAAGGAGGCGCGCTACGCGCTGAACAACGACTCGATCCTCGTCAACGGGGACGCGGTCTCGGACGAGCAGCGTCCGATCGGGATGTTCGACATCCTGGCGTTCCCCGAGCGCGGGGAGTTCTTCCGCGTCTTCCCCGACGAGGGCGGTCGGCTCGCGCTGACCTCCGTCGACGAGGAGGCCGCGGGCAGCCGGCTCGGGAAGATCACGAACAAGTCCGTCGTCCCCGGCGGGGTCGTCCAGCTGACGCTCCACGACGGGACGAACGTCCGCGTCGACGACGACGCGGACTACGACACGAACGACTCGATCGTCGTCGACAACGAGACGAAGGAGATCGTCGCCCACTTCGAGTACGAGGAGGGCGCCCTCGTCACCGCCGTCGCCGGCCAGCACGCCGGCCACATCGGCGAGATCGACGACATCGACGTGACGCTCGGCTCCGGCGACAACACCGTGACCGTCGCCAGCGACGACGGCGGCTACGAGACCGTCGAGGAGTACGTCGTCGTGATCGACGAGAACTTCACCGACGACGACGCCGACGCGGCGGGTGATTCGGATGAGTGAAGCCGAGAGCGCCGACCACGAGATGCGCGAGCCGTACCTCGAGAAGGTCGTCGTGCACATGGGCGTCGGGCAGGGCGGTGAACCCCTCGCCGACGCCGAGCAGATCATCGAGGAGATCACGGGCCAGCAGTCGGTCCGGACCACCTCGAAGCGCACCATCGCCGAGTTCGGGATCCGCAAGGGCGACCCGATCGGCGTGAAGGTGACGCTGCGGGGCGAGGACGCGCACGCGTTCCTCGAGACCGCGCTGGAGTTAGTCGAGATCGGCCGGAGCCAGTTCGACGACACGGGTAACCTCAGCTTCGGAGTCGAGGACCACACCGACTTCCCGAGCCAGGAGTACGATCCCAACACCGGGATCTACGGCCTCGACGTGACGACGACGATCGTCCGTCCCGGCTACCGCGTCTCGAAACGCGACAAGGCGACGGGGACCATCCCCGCTCGCCACCGGATGACAGCCGAGGACGCGGCCGCGTTCCTCGAAACGAACTTCGACGTCGAGGTAACCGAATGAGCGAAGCGAACAACGACACGGGCGAGCACGCCGCGAAGCGCACCGACTCCCGGCACACGTGCCGGCGGTGCGACCGCGAGCAGGGACTCGTCGGCAAGTACGACATCAACCTCTGCCGGCAGTGCTTCCGCGAGGTCGCCCGAGACATGGGATTCGAGAAGTACAGCTGATCATGACGGGAAACGATCCATTCACCAACGCGCTCGCCGGCATGGACAACGCCGAGAGCGTTGGCCACCTGTCGTACACGGTAGAGCCCGCTTCGAACATCATCGGCTCCGTCCTCGAGGTCCTCTACGACCGCGGGTACGTCGACGGCTTCGAGTACGTCGACGACGGGAAGGCCGGGAAGTTCGAGGTCGAACTGAAAGGCGCGATCAACGAGTGTGGCGCCGTCAAGCCCCGCTACTCGGCGGGAGCCGATGAGTTCGAGAAGTGGGAGAAGCGATACCTCCCCGCCCGCGACTACGGGACGCTCATCGTCACGACGAGCCACGGCGTCATGAGCCACTACGAGGCCCGCGAGGAGGGCATCGGCGGCCAAGTGATCGCATACGTCTACTAACAATGAACAGAGTCGAAATCGAGATTCCGGACGACGTCTCCGCCGAGACCGATCACCTCGAACTCACCGTCGAGGGGCCCAACGGGAGCGTCACGCGACGCCTCTGGTACCCCGACGTCGACGTTTCGATCGAGGACGGCGCGGTGGTCATCGCCTCGGAGAACGAGGACGCGAAGACCAACGCCACGGTCGGCACCTTCGAGAGCCACGTCGCCAACATGATCCACGGCGTCACCGAGGGCTGGGAGTACGCGATGGAAGTGTACTACGCCCACTTCCCGATGCAGGTGAACGTGGAGGGCGACGAGGTCGTCATCGAGAACTTCCTCGGAGAGAGCGCCGCGCGGCGCACCCCGATCCGCGGAGACACGGACGTACAGGTCGACGGCGAGACGGTCACGCTGACGGGCTCCGACAAGGAGGCCGTCGGGCAGACCGCCGCCGACATCGAACAGCTGACGAAGGTGACCGACAAGGACACGCGCGTCTTCCAAGACGGCGTGTACATCGTCGAGAAGCCCACCGGAGGTGCCTAACCGATGGCAGACGAACTGGAAGACATCAGCGGCGTCGGTCCCTCGAAGGCGGACGCGCTTCGCGAGGCCGGCTACGAGACGGTCGAGGACGTGAAGGCCGCCTCCCAGTCGGAGCTCTCCGAGGTCGACGGCGTCGGCAACGCGCTCGCAGCGCGTATCAAGGCCGACGTCGGCGGACTGGAGGTCGACGAGGAGGCGGACGCGGAGATCGAAGACGAGACGGACGAGGAGGAGCCGGCCGACGAGGCCGACGCCGACGAGACCGTCGAGACGGAGCTTCGCCCCCGCGGCCACGCCGACAAGACGCCGGAGCTGGACGACGAGACCGCTCGCGCGCTCGCACAGAAGCACCGCGAGGGGAAACCGCAGTTCAACCGGCAGGACTACCACAAGAAAAAGCGGATCCCGACCTCGTGGCGCAAGCCGCGCGGCGGGCTCTCCAAGCAGCGCCGCCGCATGAAGTCGAAGGGCCCGGTCGTCGAGGCCGGCTTCCGCTCGCCCAAGGCGTCGCGCGACCTGCACCCGAGCGGCTTCGAGGAGGTCCGCGTGCACAACACGGACGACCTCGAGGGCGTCGACGGCGACACGCAGGCGGTGCGTATCGCCTCGAAGGTCGGCGGTCGCAAGCGCGAACTGATAGAAGACGAGGCGGAAGAGCGGGGCATTCGCGTGCTGAACCCGACCTACGTCGAAGTGGAGGTGGACGATGAGTGATCTGAAGGCGCAGAAACGGCTCGCAGCGGACGAGCTCGACGTCGGCAAGGGCCGCGTCTGGCTCGACCCCGACGCACAGGAGGAGATCGAGGACGCCATCACCCGCGAGGACGTCCGCGAGCTCATCGAACAGGGAACGATCCGCGCGAAAGACGAGAAGACGAACTCGCGCGGTCGCGCCCGAGAGCGCGCCGAAAAGCGCTCGTACGGGCACCAGTCGGGCGCCGGTACCCGGAAGGGCCGCTCCGGCGCGCGGCAGGACACGAAAGACGACTGGAAGGCGCGGATCCGCGCACAGCGGGCGCGCCTGAAGGAGCTTCGCGACGAGGAAGACGTGCTCGACGCCTCCGAGTACCGCACGCTCTACAACAAGGCGAGCGGGGGAGACTTCGAGGACGTCGCCCGTCTCGAGGCGTACATTCGGACGCAGTACGGTTACGAGGTGACGGACTAATGGCGACAGGACCACGATACAAGGTGCCGATGCGGCGCCGCCGCGAGGTCCGGACGGATTACCATCAGAGGTTGCGCCTGCTGAAATCGGGCAAGCCTCGCCTGGTCGCCCGGGTGAGCAACGCTCACGTCAGGGCGCAGCTGGTGACCCCCGGACCCGACGGCGACGAGACCCACGCGGCCGCCTCCAGCGAGGAGCTCGGCGAGTACGGCTGGGACGCCCCCACGGGCAACCTACCCAGCGCGTACCTCACCGGCTTCCTCGCGGGCGCTCGCGCAGTCGACGCCGGCCTCGACGAGGCCGTCCTCGACATCGGGCTCAACACGGCGACGCCCGGCAACAAGACGTTCGCGGTACAGGAAGGAGCGATCGACGCGGGCCTCGAGATCCCGCACAACGACGACGTGCTGGCCGACTGGTCGCGCACGCGCGGCGAGCATATCGCCGACTACGCCGAGCAGCTCGACGAGCCGCTGTACAGCGGTTCGTTCGACGCCAGCGAGCTACCCGAGCACTTCGACGACGTGCTCGCGACAATCCAGGAGGACCATGAGTAGACACAACGACGGCTGGGAACCGCGGACGCGACTCGGCCGCAAGGTACAGGACGGCGACATCACGTCGATGGAACAGGCGCTCAACTCCGGCCTCCCGCTGAAGGAGGCGGAGATCGTCGACCAGCTCCTCCCGGGGCTCGAAGACGAGGTGCTGGACATCAACATGGTCCAGCGCATGACCGACTCCGGCCGGCGCGTGAAGTTCCGCTGCGTGGTCGCCGTGGGTAACCGCGACGGCTACCTCGGCTACGCGCAGGCCCGCGACGACCAGGTCGGCGGCGCGATCCAGAAGGCGATCGACGTCGCGAAGCTGAACATCATCTCGGTCGACCGCGGCTCCGGCTCCTGGGAGGACCAGCCCGGCGGCACCAACTCCCTGACCCGCACGGCGAAGGGGAAGGCCGGCTCCGTCACCGTCGAGATCAAGCCCGCCCCGCAGGGGCTGGGCCTCGCGGCCGCGGAGACGGTCCGCAACATCTTGGAGCTCGCCGGCGTCGAGGACGCCTGGACGAACTCCGACGGCAACACGCGCACCACGGTGAACCTCGCGAAGGCGACGTTCAACGCCTTGGAGAACGCGGCGCAGTCCCGCACTCCGCAGCACGCGCGTGAGGTCCACTACGACGAGGTGAGCGAGTGATGCAGGCGATCGTGCAGCTCCGCGGCGACGTCAACCTCGACTACGGCGTCGAGGACACGCTCGACATGCTGAACGTCGGGCGCGTCAACCACGCGACGTTCGTCCCCGAGACGGACTCGTACCGCGGCATGATCGCGAAGGTCAACGACGTCGTCGCGTTCGGGGAACCGAGCGTCGAGGCCGTCGCGCGGACGATCGCGCGGCGCGGCGAGCCCTTAGAGGGCACGGCCGACGTCGACGACGAGTGGATCGACGACAACACCGACTACGCCGACCTCGAGGCGCTGGCCGAGGCGCTCGTCGACGAGGAGACGACCCTGCGCGCGCAGGGCCTCTCGCCGACGCTGCGGCTCCACGCCCCCCGCGGCGGTCACGAGGGCATCAAACACCCCGTGATCGAGGGCGGCGAACTCGGGAAACACACCACCGAGGAGATCGACGGTCTCCTGGAGGCGATGCGATGACGAGCAAGAAACGACGACAGCGCGGCTCTCGGACGCACGGCGGCGGCACGCACAAGAACCGGCGCGGCGCCGGGCACCGCGGCGGCCGCGGCGCGGCCGGCCGCGCGAAACACGAGTACCACAACTACGGTCCGCTCGGTAAGCACGGGTTCAAGCGCCCCGAGGACGCCAAGACGGAGGTCCTCGAAGTGAAGGTCCAGAAGCTCGACGAGGACGCGGCGCTGTACGCCGCGGAGGACCTCGCCGAGGAGGACGGCGACGCGTACGTCTTCGACGCGCGCGACGTCGTCGAGGACGGCCACGAGGCCGACGTGGTGAAGGTGCTCGGCGGCGGGCAGGTCCGGCGCGAGCTCCGCGTCACGGCCGACGCGTTCACGGCCGGTGCGGTCGAGCTCATCGAGGACGCCGGCGGCGAGGCGACGCTCTCCGAGCGCGCCGAGGAAGCCGCTGACGAACCGGAAAACACTTCCGACGACGAGAACGACGAGGCGTAACATGAGCTGGAAGGAGGCCGCCGAACCGGTGCTCTCGCGGATGCCCGTCGTGGAGCGGCCCGCGGGGCACGTCCCGTTCAAGCGGAAGCTCACGTGGACGGCCGGCATCCTGATCGTCTACTTCTTCCTGACCAACATCAACCCGTTCGGGTTGGCGGTCGGGCAGGGGTCGGACTTCTTCGGGCAGTTCCGGTCGGTGCTCGCCGGCTCGTCCGGGTCGCTGTTACAGGTCGGTATCGGGCCGATCGTCACGGCGTCCATCGTCCTCCAACTGTTGGGCGGTGCGAACCTCCTCGGGCTCGACACGGAGAACGACCCGCGTGACCAGGTCCTCTATCAGGGCCTCCAGAAGCTGCTGGTGATCATCGTCTCGGCGCTGACGGCGGCGCCGATGGTGTTCACCGGGAGCTTCCTTCCGGCCGACCCCGCCGTCGGTGACGCGCTCGGCATCGGCACGTTCGGCGTGCAGGTGCTGATCTTCGCGCAGATCTTCGTCGGCGGCATCCTCATCCTGTTCATGGACGAGATCGTGAGCAAGTGGGGGGTCGGCTCCGGTGTCGGGCTGTTCATCATCGCGTCGGTGAGCCAGCAGATCGTCGGCGGCTTCTTCAGCTTCTCCGCGCTCGGCGCGTCCGGCTTCTTCGCGAGCTGGTACGGCGTCATCGTCGGCGACGTGCCGGCCTCGCTGTCGCCGTTCACGGCGGAGGGGCTCCAGAACCTGCTGTTCGATCCGGGTAGCATTCTGGCGCTTTTCACCACGGTGTTCATCTTCGGGATCGTCGTGTACGCGGAGTCGGTCCGCGTCGAGATCCCGCTGTCGCACGCCCGCGTGAAGGGCGCTCGCGGACGCTTCCCGGTGAAGCTCATCTACGCGTCCGTCCTGCCGATGATCCTCGTTCGCGCGCTGCAGGCGAACATCCAGTTCCTCGGCCAGATCCTCTCCTCGCAGTGGGCGGGGATGCCGGCGTTCCTCGGCGAGTACAGCGAGCAGGGACAGCCCATCTCCGGGCTGTTCTACTACCTGAACCCCATTCAGAGCCGCGAGCAGTGGATGTGGTTCCTCGGCGAGATCCCGGCGTCGGTCGAACCGTGGATGATCGCGGTCCGGCTCGCCGTCGACCTCTCGTTCATGATCGTCGGCGGCGCCATCTTCGCGATCTTCTGGGTCGAGACGACCGGCATGGGGCCGGAGGCGACCGCGAAGCAGATCCAGAACTCCGGGATGCAGATCCCCGGGTTCCGCCGGAATCCGCAGGTCGTCGAGAAGGTCATGGAGCGGTACATCCCGCAGGTGACCGTCATCGGCGGCGCCCTCGTCGGGCTGCTCGCCGTGATGGCGAACCTGCTCGGCACCATCGGCCAGGTCTCCGGAACCGGGCTGCTGCTTGCGGTCTCTATCACGTACAAGCTGTACGAGGAGATCGCCGAAGAGCAGCTGATGGAGATGCATCCGATGATGCGCCAGATGTTCGGTTCAGAATAGCGGATATGTGCGGGCCTTAGGCCCGCTAACGCCGTTTCCTTCTTTCTTAGCAAACCGGCGAGCGGCTGCCGGACATCCTGATCCCGTACCCTCAGCGGCAGCTACGGGGGTGACGGCCTGATGGCGGTCGTCTACGCGGCGCAGATACAGACGACGCTCAAGGAGATCGTCCGGCGGTCGGATCCCGGAGTTACCCGCAACGACCTCATTGAAGGTGCGGAGGTCGAACTCGACGTCGAGCGTGACCGCATCGTCGAGCAGCTCGACACGCTCGACCGACGCGGCGAGGTGTACCACGTCGGTGACGGCGCCGAAGCGGAGGTGCGTGTCCCGTGACGGGGATCGTCGACCGCGAGGAACCCTGCCCGCGGTGCGGTGCCCTCGCTGGTCGTGAGCTCGCCGATGGGTCGATCGAGTGTCTCACGTGCGACCACGTCGCGCTCGACGCGTTCGTGGTCGCGAAGCGGTCGATGGGGGTGCGTTCGCGATGAGCGAGGCCTCGGAGGCACTCGACCACGCCGCCATCCGGCAGCTCATCTACGGCCTTGCGTCCGGTGACCCCGAAGACTACGACAACATCGTCGACGCTGTCCACGAGGTCGTCGAGGAGAACCGGCGCCTTCGCGAGGAGGTTGCCGAGCTCCAGGAACTCGTTGACCCCGATCCCGGAGCGACCGAGTACCAGCAGCTGACGAAGCCGCAGAAGGTGAGCCGCGTGCGGTCGGCCCTCGTCGAGGAGGCCGAGAAGCGTGGCGGTCGCGCAGCGCTCCACTACGACGACGTCAAGTGGCTCTTCGACGGTCACCCGTCGGCCGGCCACTGCTACGACCTGATGGAGCGCGCGGCCGACATGGACGGCTTCGCGTACGACCGACCCAGCGGCGAGGGTGGTCAGAAACGAGTTCGCGTGAATCTCGACGGCGTGAACGATCTCGAACGCTTTCACGCCGTGAATAACCGTTCCACGGAGGAGGGTCGCTGAGATGCCGCGCTACCACTCCACTATCCCACCTCCGTTGGTTTATCTCCAACTTCCGTTGTAGTGTAGTGTGTAAGTAAGGAAGCGTTAGCGACGGGTACGACGAGAGTGGAACGGAGTGGAACGGGTCGGAGCCGGCTGAACGCAGCCGAACCCGTTATTCACGCCGTGAAAGCACCCTCGTTCGGTGCCGGTCGCTGACACCGAGATCACGCCACCGATGTCAGAGACAGACGGCACGACCGAGACGGACGGCACAGACGACTACCCCGACGACGTCGGGCTCGCTGGGATGGCCGTCGGGGTGACCCGCCTCGACGGCACGACCACGCCCGGGATCGTCCGCGGGACACGCGATGTCCAGGTGGGCGAGGAGACACTCGCGACGCGCGTCATCGTCGACGTCGAAGATGACGACCAGCCGCTCGACACGGACGCCGAGCGTGTCGAGGTGATCTAAGATGGGCGGCGCGATGTCGGACGCCGAGGTTGCCGCGCGGATCGAGAAGGACGACGGCCCTCTCGACGAGACGGTACTGCTCAAGCGGTCGACGGGAGGCACGCGTCGAGTCTATCACGACGCCGACGACCCGTGTTTCAACGCCGACGACGCCGGCTACCGGTCAGGGCCTGAGCGCGTCACTCGGCGGGAGGCGCAGGACCGCGAGATCGCCCCGTGTAAGGGCTGCGTGATCGGTCCCGATCTCCCGGAGTCCCATGACAACGAGCTGTACGAGCGGGCTCGGAACTTCGACCCGAGCGTCCACGACAGCCTCGCCGACGTCGACTTGGAGGGTGAGAGCTGATGCCGGCGTCCGGACAGCACAACGAGCAGGCAGCGGAGACACCCGACCCGTCTCCCGAGCTCTCCGAGCGGTACGGCGAGAACCCGGCGCGGTTCCTCCAGGAAGACATCCACGCCGACAGCGGTGCCGGGACGTCCGGCGAGTTCATCTTCGCTCGCATCCGCGGGATCGAGTCGACCTCGCTCGCCCGCTACTGGGTCGCGATGGAGCGCCGACTCGCGTCGATCAACGACCGCGAGCCTCGCGAACGCGTTCTCCACGCACTCGCGCAGCGCGAACGCTACCTCGAAGCGAATGGCGAGGGCCTCGCACAGGCCGGGATGACGCCGGCGGAACGCCGGGAGGCGGCCGCCGAGCACGACGCCGAATCGGTGGCGGTGCTTGTCGACGAGGACGGCGAGGCGGTCTCGTGGAGCAGACAAGAGGGCGCGACCGTGGAGGCGAGTCGATGAGCGACGACGTCGAGCGCTTTGTCGAGCATCCCGACCCGGACCGCTTCTTCATCCAGATCGAGCCGGCCGAGATCGAGATGGACGTCCACGACCACGACGATGTCGAACTCAAAACTCAGCTCGTCCCCGGCGGGGGATTCTGTGTCGAACTAACTGCTCGGTTCGAGTACGCCGGTCGCGACTGCTCGCAGCACGTCTCACTCAACCGCGACGCTGCGGAGTCGCTGTACGAGCGCCTCGGGGAGTGCCTTGAGGAGGATGATCGCCGATGACGAGGTACGGCTGCCGAATCTGCGACTTCTCGACGAAGAGCCCGGCCGGGATGTCCTCGCACGGGCGGAAGCACCGCAACGAGTTCGAGGAGATCGTCGGGCGTCGGCCAGAGGACTACGACGAGGTCGTCGCGCTGCTCCGCGATGGGGAGACGCCCGAGGACTACAACGGCGAGACAGGCTCGCCGACGACACTGGAGGAGTACGCAGATGGGTGACGCTGCCCTCGGCGACCTCGACCGGCGCACCCGAGAGTGTCTCGCCGATCTCCCGCCGACAGCATCACTCGTCTACCTCGAGCTCTACAACGCCGACGGTCCGCGGACCCTCCGCCAGCTGACCTACCAGATGGCCCGACCGGAGCGGTCGATCCTTCGAGCTCTCCGGCAGCTTCACGATGAGGATCTCGTCTCGTGTTCCCCGCGCCATACCGACCCGCCGTCGTCCGAGTGGGAGGTCGACGGGTGACCGACAAAATGGCGGTCGATGGACCACTTAAGCCTGTGGCCAAGCAACACACTGGTGACGACAGCCCGGCGACGGGCGCGGTAGAGTGCCAGCACCAGAGGCGATCGGGCCGATGACGGCACCACACTCACCGCGATACGACAGGGCCGGAGAGACGGTCGGTCGTGAGTTTTCTGTAACTATGCCTGAGCAACCTGCCTACCACGAGCACCTGCTCGACGCATCGGACGTGTGTAACTCCTGTCACAGGGTCATCCGCGTCGAGCGGCAGGACCCGGCGCGTGGCGGGATCACCCGAGAGTACGAAACGCACCACGAGCGCCACCGTGATCACACCGTAGTCGACTACGGCCCCGCCAAGACTGTCGGCGAGCAGCAAGGGACGTTCTGCGACCGCTGCGGCACCGAGTCGCCGTGGGACCGGTACTGGGACGACCACCGGACCAACACGCACGAGCTCGCGACCGCGCTCGGTTGGTTCGACGATGTCGACGAGCCCGCAGTGACTCCGTGCCAAGAGCGCGAGGTCTCCATGTCGAAGTTTCGTGAGCTGGTCCAGAACACGATCCGGACGCTCGAACACAAGGGTGTCACCCTCGACCGGCAGACGCTCGCCCGGGAGGCACTCCGGCGCCGTCGCGACGGCGAACACGTCGACGACTGCCTCGGCGAGGCAACCAAGGCGGCGATCGTCGCGTCGATCAACCAGGGCGACGCCGGACAGGACACCCGGCGGGAGGCCCCCGCATGAGCGCCGCCGGCTACGGCCGGGTGGCGTTCGACTTCGCCGGTCGCGAGCTCGAGGGTACCGCGGTCGACTTCGAGCCCGCCGGCGACGTCTCCGGCCCCGATGGGATACTGACCGTCGATGTCGACGGACTCACCTACCGCGTCACGGAGTCCGAAGCGGCCGACCCGGATCGATAGCTCAGTCTGGGAGAGCACCGGCCTGAAGCGCTGGCATGCCTCGGTTCGAATCCGAGTCGATCCATCTCCCGAGGGCGTGATCTCCACGGCTTTCCTCCACGGAGGTCAGGTCACGCGCCCGAGGGAGTGCTGAGACACACGAGCGGCCGGCACAATCGCCGTCTCGGCGAGATCGTGTGCTACGTCACGAACGTGAGGAGCTTCGCGTCGATCGTTCCATCCGTTCAAACCCACCAAGTCCGGCCGCCTTGCCGTGCCTGTGGAGGTGACAGACGCCCCTATTGGGAGTGGCGAGACCCAAGCCCTCTACGGGGCCACCCTGTCCGGGGTTCGACTCCCCGCGCGGCCGTTCGACACGCAGTGACATACCCCTCCGTTTCCACTCCAGATGGACGATACACCCGAGTTCACCGACCGGCAACGCGAGTTCCTGAACGCGCTCCCGGCGACCACGAGCGAGATCGCCGAGAAGATGGGCATCGCCTCACGGAGCGTTCGCGACCACCGTGAGAACGTCCAGGAGAAAGGCGTCGAACTCGACTACGACGAGGCGACGCACATCTGGTCGCGTGCCGACGACTCGGGCGACCTAGAGGACGACGAGGACACCACGTTCCCGGACCTTTCGGACACGCCCGTCGCCGACGTCGACCCTGATCCATCGAAGCTCAACGAGGACGAGCGCGTCATCGCCCGCGAACTCCAGACCGGCGTCGACGACATCGACGCACTGGCTGAGGACCTCGACGAACGGCCGGGCGTCATCACGCAGCGGCTCCGCGACCTGCGCGAGCGCGGCTGGCAGGTGTACGTCGACGAGTCCGCGGACCACGTCGCGATCGAGGGCGACTCGACGCTCCGGAGCTCGGAACACATCGGCACCCGGACGCGGAAGGCGAACCGCTGGTGGGAGCAGCGACACAACGAGCTCGTCCGCGAGTACAAGGGACTCGACGACGTCCCGTCGACGACGCAGTACGACACGCACCCGGACAACGAGGACTGGGTACTCCACCTGACCGACGTCCACGCCGGCGACTTCGTCCGGCAGGACGACGGCACCGTCGTCTACGAGCCCGACCTCATCCCGGACGTCATCGACTACGCGACGCGCCGGTCGCTCCACCTTGCCGACGTCCACGATGCCACGTACGACACGGCGTACGTCCTCCTCGGCGGCGACCTCGTCACCGGCGAGGGCATCTACGAGGGCCAGCTCGCGAACGGCGACGTCCAGGCGTTCATGGACGAGCAGATCGACCTGCTCCACGACCCGCTCCTCCGACTGGTCGACGCCTACGCCGAGCGCTTCGACGAGGTCGTCATCGTCTGCCAGATCGGCAACCACGGCGACATCCGGGCGGACGGCACCTCGAAGCAGGCGAACGCTGACCTGATCACGTACAAGAACCTGCGGAACACGGTCGCCGCCCTCCGGCGCCGACACGGGGAGTTCGAGAACGTCGCGATGAAGATCGGCGAGGCGCGCGCCTACCGGAACTTCGACCTCCGTGGCGGGAAGCTCACCGGCCACCTCCGACACGGGCAGGACCGTGACCCGCAGGCGTCGACGTCGGCGCGCCTCAAGGAGTGGCTCTCGACGCTGATGGACCACGAGTTCGACCTCGCGTACATCGGCCACCACCACGTCTCCGGGATGATCCCCTGGGACGGCCCGCCGATCGTGACGACCGGCAGTCCCAAGCCGAGCGGGGAGTTCGTCGAGCGGCTCGGCGTCGGCGTCCCGTCCCGGTTCCAGTCGGTCGCCTCGTGTCACGGTGTGAGCGACGCCGGGATGACCGGCTTCTACCCCATCGACGACCGCGCGTTCCAGTCTACATGATGCACCAGGACCCCACTGCCTCGCACCAGTTCGACACGGACACGGTGTCCGTCGTCACGACCGAGGGCGAGGCGAGCCCGCTCGCGTTCTACGACGCCTCGTCGCGAGGGGCGTGGCTCGCGATGGACGATCCGCTGGACCTCCGGGACTACCGCTAGGCTAGATCATGTCCAGATCATACCCACCGCGACCGTCGACCTACCGACCGAACCGCTGCCCGGAGTGCGGGTGTTCGTACAGCTCCGCGAGTCCGTGCGACTGCCATCCCCTGATGGATGTCTCATGACTCCACACGCACCTGCTCGGCCGTGGTACTGCCGGGACGACGTCGTCGACGAGTACAAGACCACGCTCCAAGAGGACGATGAGAAGCTACCGATGCTGAAGGCCCTCAAGATCATCCGGGCGATCGTCGTCAACGTCGGCCTCATCGCCGGCTGGATCTACGCGCTGTACCTCGGCGGCGATCCGACGGTGATCACAGTTTTCGCGCTCGCAGTGGTCGGCGCGTACAACGGCCTCGAGCTCGGCGACTACCTCGCGCTCCTCCAAGCGTACAACGAGATCCAGACCGAGTCCGATACCGATGACTGACGACCACGTCCCGCGACGGTTCGAGCTCGTCCGCGAGGAGGACGTGTCCGAAACCTCGGGAACGGGCGTCGTCGCCGTCGGCGTCGAGTACCCGGACGGCGCTGTCCACATGCAGTGGCGCAACGCCGACAACGACGGCCTCGAGACGGACGCGAACGGGTGTGCGTTCAAGCCCGCGCCGGACGGCCTCGTGGCGACCGAGGAGATCCACGGCCACGACGGCCGCACGACCGTCCGGTTCCTCGATGGCGCTCCCGACCGAGACTAACGGCCATGCCGGACATCCTCGTCGAACCGGACGAGACCGCCGCTGCCCTTCGGCAGTACGTCCGAGACAACCCCGCCGTCCGAAAGGACGCGTACGAGTACGAGGACACGGACCCTGTCCAAGGCGCGTGCTACCTACTTGCTGAGGCGTACTTCCACGCCGCTGGCGGGCAGGACTCTTTCGACGTCTACCGACTCGACTGGAGCGAAGTCAATCCGGCGTACGATGGCGCCCACTGGTTCCTCCGCCGAAGTGACGACGGCGCTATCGTCGACCTCTCGCTCTCGACGCCCGACGACGGCGCCGACGTCCCGTGGGACCAGGCGCGACACCGAGCGTTCATCACCGGCTACACCCCGTCGAATAGAACACAAACCGCCCTCCAGGCGGTCGGCCTCCACTCCTGAAAAACAACCCCTCATGAGCGACGATACCTGTCCCGGCACGAACAACGAGGGTGAACCCTGCGGCCTCGACGCCGGCTGGGGCACCGACAACGACTCGGGGCCGTGTAAGTTCCACGGCGGCGCCGGCGGAGATGTCGGCGATCCCGGCGGTGCCCCCGAAGACAACACGAACGCCGTCACCCACGCGCTGTACGTCGAGAGCAACCGCTTCTACCAGGATGTCATCGACGACGCGCTTCGCAACCTCTGCGACGACATCTACGACGGCTACGTCGAGAAGTTCCGCGAGGTCAACGGAGAGCCCGTCGCCGGCGAGAAAGCGCGGCTGTCGGAGATCGCGATCAACCACATCAAGGTGATCCACTCGGACAACTGGGCGGCTCACCGCCCCGAATCGCTCGACTCCGGAAACGCACTCGTCGACCGGGAGACGCGGGTGAAAGCCTCCCAGAACGAGTTCCGCGAAGAGGTGCGCTACAAGGAGTCGGTCGTCGTGAAGACGCAGCAGCGCCTCCGGAAGGAGGACCGCAAGTGGCTGAAGGAGATGGGACTGCTCGGCGCCGACGAACTCGACGTCAACGTCGACGGGCAGGTCGACCACGACCACAGCCACGGCCTCGACGAGGCGACTCGTGAGATGATCGACGACCTCGAAGAGGACCTGAAGGCATGACCGACCCGGATAACGCCGACCGCGTGTTCGTCGACTTCGACAACACGCTGACTACCGACGACGTCGCGTACTGGGACGGCGAGCGGCCCGACCCCGACGAGGACGTCATCGACGCGGTCAACGAGCGCTACTACGACGGCGCCACGGTCGTCGTCTGGACGGCGCGCCCGTGGAGCGAGGCCGGCCGCATCGCGGCGCACCTGACCGAGTGGGGCGTCCGCTGGCACGCGCTCCGCTGCGACAAGGGCTCGGGCGACGTGTACATCGACGACAAGGCGGTCCGCCCGTCGGAGGTCACGGAGAGATGACCCCGCTCGCCCTCCACGTCGCGGCCCGTCTCCACGACGCCGACCACGTCGACGACATCCCCGACGACGTCGATCGCAAGGGCCGGTTCGGAAAGTACGAGAACCAGCAGCCGGACTTCGCCCGCTCGCAGGACATCCCCGACTTCGTCCGGAACAACATCGTCACCGTCGCCCGGCGTGAGTTCGCGCTCGACCCGCCGTCGACGCCCGACGACCAGGAGGCGATCCGGCAGAGCGAGTACCGCGAGTTCTGGATCGACGAGCTCGACGCTGAGCCGTGGGACATCTACTCCATCTCGGAGGCGATGGCCGCCCGGTTTGACATCAACCCGGGCTGGGCGTTCAAGACCGCCCGCCAGCACCTGAACCAGCTCGTCCTCCAGGCCCGGATGCGTGGCTACCGCCAGGAGCGACTCGCCGGCCGGCGCTTCCGGTGGGCCGGTCCCGAGGCGGACCACCCGGCGTGTCAGTGGATCCGCGACCAGATCCCCGAGAAGGGGCTGCCGTATCACGAGGTCGTCGAGCTGATGCAGGAGGCGAAGCGGCGGTTCGTCGAGGACCCGCCGTCGAGCGCACACGTCGTCCACGACTGGTGTCGCCACGAGATGCGCGAGGTTCAGTGACCATGTCCGCGGAGACGGAGACAGGCACGACCGCGTCGACGTCGATCGCTCGGCTGGTCGAGGAGCGCCCGACCGCTCACCCGCTCCCGTTCTCGATCCGACACCTCGGGACGGACGGGATCCTCGCGCCGCCGAAGCACCTGCGCGACTGGTACCAGCACATCTGGGAGGCGGTGTACAAGCCGCACACGCCGAAGAACCTCGCGCTGCTGGGGCCGCGCAACTACGCGAAGACGGTGTCGACCATCAACGTCGCGCCGGCGTGGCTCGCGGTCAACTTCCCGAGCATCCGGATGGCGATCGTCTCCCACAAGAAGACGCACGCCGACAAGCGGGCGAAGACGGCCGTCGCGTCGATCGAGGAGGCGTGCGAGCGGTACGGCGTCCCGGTGTACGACTCCTCGAAGACGACGCTCCAGCTGGAGGCGGGCACCCAGAACATCGAGCCGACGCTCGAACCGCTCTCTATCCGGACGTCGGACACAGGGTCGCACTACGATGTCATCATCTACGACGACATCGCGACGCTCACGAATCAGACGACAGCGCTCCGGTCGCAGATATCGGAGAACTTCGAGGAGTTCTACGACAACGTCGCCGCAAAAGCCGGCGCGACCTGTCTCCCGCACAAGTCGCTCAACATCGTCATCGGGACGCGCAAAACGCCCGAGGACGTCTACCGCGAACACGTCCTGTCCACGAACAACCCGGAGTGGGACGGCTGTATCGCCCGCGGCGTCTCCCGGCCGGGCTGGGCGGCTCGCATCTGGCGAGCGACGCCCGACTGGCACGTCATCGAGAACGAGACCTATCAGGTCCACGCGACGGACGGCGAGGTCTACGACTCGATCCGGGATGTCCCGACAGACGTCGAGATCATCGACGACGGGATCCGGCCGGCACCCGACACCGACTTCCGGACGCTGTGGCCCGAGTTCGAGGCGCCCGAGACGCTACTCACGAAGGTTGTCTCGAAGGACGGCAGCGCCGGTCTGTGGCGCGCGGAGAACCAGCAGAACCCCGAGGCGGCCATCGGGCGCGTCCTCGATCTCGACTGGCTCCGCTTCGTCGACCCAATCCCCCGAGACGACTGGTCGGCACTGGAGTGGTACGCCGGGCTCGACTTCGCGAACCCGAACAACGTCGCCGCCGAGGAGCGCGGCGAGACCGACTACTGGGCGCTCGCGGTCTACGCGTACGACCGCGACAACGACCAGGAGTACGCCGTCGACGTTTGGCGTGACCGCGGGTACATGTGGGAGGAAGCGGCGACGGACTTCGTCGGTGTCCACCTCTCGGACTACCCGGTCGGCGAGCTCCTCGTCGAGAGCAACTTCGACGGCAAGGAGATCGCCGACACGATCGAGGACAACGTCGACATCCGGGTGACGCCCAGCAACTCGGAGGGCGAGAAGGAGCAACGACTCCACCGCCTCGCGAACCGCTTCCAGCAGGGGAAGGTGAAGGTCGCGAGCGAGGAGAACGAGCGCTGGGAGTCGTTCATCCGCGAGGAGTGGCTGCCGTTCCCCGATGCGGCTCACGACGACCGCTTCGACGCCCTCGAGATCGCGTCGCGTGGCCCTGATGGCTCGGTTGAGCACGCATCGAGTGACGAGTTCGAGCACCTCGACTGGTAATTCACGAATTCATGGATACAACGACACCACCCCGACCGGAGCACCGCACACTCGACCCCGAGTCAGACGACGTCAAGCGCGCCTGCGAGCATATCTCGACGCCCGGGTTCGCGTACAAACTCATGTGTACCGACTGCCGGCCGTTCTACACGCTCCCGGTTCGGAAAGCCGACGACCCGCCGACTGTCACTCGGTGTGCCCAGTGCGGGCGGAAGCACTCGATGGACAGCGTCAGTATCACGAAACACGATCGCTATGAGTGACGACGAACCCCGAACGACGACGCTCGGCGAGGACGACAGCGGCGAGCTGGTCGCGATCGACTGGCCCGACGGCGACGTCGAGCAGATGCTCCACGGGCAGATCCCGACCACGCCCCAAGCCTCGGGCGACCGAGGCGACAGCCACACCGACGAGGTCGGGCCGGTCCCGCGCGTCTCGGATCGCGGCGGCGTCTGGAGTCGAATCGACCTCCAGTCGTTCACGCTGAACTCGACCGAGCTTGCGACGACGGTTAAGCGGTTCCGCGACGAGATGTACCGGAACCAGTTCCCGGTGCTGACGCCGGCGTTCGCCGTCCGCTGTACCACCTGCGGCACGGAGTACGACGAGGAGCGCGACGTCTGCGAGGTGTGTGGAGAGGCCAACTTCGAGACGCCGTCGCGAGCCCAGAAGGAGCGCCTCACCAACCAGTTCGCCTCAGTCAACGACGACGGGCAGTCGCTGGCGTCGCTGATGAAGTACGAGGAGGACTATCAGGCCTTCAACGGCGTCTCGACGATCCTCGCACGCCTCCGCTACCAGCACGTCGAGAGCGAGACGCAGGTCGCAGGCCGGACGGTCGAGTCGACCGGGCGGTGGGAGGCGACCGCGATCGAGGAGCTCGTCCACGCCGACCCGAGTCGCATCCGGCCGGTCCTTGACGAGCAGAACCGACAGGGCGGGTGGTGGACGTGTCCCGCCCACCGCGAGGAGTACTGGGAGGAGGACGCCCTCACGTTCGAAGAGGGTGCCGACCACCCGATCGAGGTCTGCCCGGAGTGTCATGCCCGCCTCGAGGAGGTCGGCTACGCGGAGGTGAAGAGCCAGCGAAGCGACGGCGTCGAGCGGCTCTTCCTCACGCACGAGGTGATCGACTGGGCGCGGCACTTCCCCATCCTGAACGGGCTCGACGGCCGGTCGCCGATCCTCCCGCTGATCAAGCTCCAGGCTATCCTCCAGTGGTCGCGGAACTACGAGCTCCAGTACCTCAACCCGCAGAACGACCAACAGCTTCCGGACAAGTTCCTCGTCGCCTACGGGAAGAACGTCCGGTCGAGCCTGCGGGCGTCGCTGACCGAGGAGGAAGGCAAGAACCCGTGGGAGGAGGGCCGGCTCATGTACGAGGGGAGCCCCGATGACGTCGAGATCGACATCCTCGACCTGTCGACGTCGGCCGGGATCAACGGGCGCGAGCCGATGGTCGAGCGGCTCATGTCGCAGATCCGCGCGATGTTCGGCGTGACCGACGCCTTCGAGAACGAACTCTCCGACACGGGCGGGCTCAACGCCGAGGGGACGCAGGTCGAGATCACGAACAGCGCTGTCGCGAGCGCGCACCAGGACACGAAGGACAAGGCGCTCGACGCGCTCTGCCAGCTCATCGAGCGCGTCGACGGGCACTGTGACTGGGAGCTCGCGTACGTTGCCCCCGAGAGCGAGGACGCGTCGCTCTCGCCGCTCGAAGTCCTCCAGGGCATCGAGAAGGCCAAGCAGACTGGCACCGCGGTAGCCGTCGAAGACGGGCAGCTCCAGATCCCGGATCAAGAGATCACACCGATGGACCCCGACACCACGGCGCCGGAAGACGAGCCGCCTCCTGAAGACGACGGCGCCGACGGTGGCGACCCCGCCCCCGACGCCGGCGCCGCGGACCCACCCGACGACGGCGACGAAGCGAACAGCCCCGATCCTGACCAACCCGATTCCGACCCCTCTGACTCCTAGCCATGACCGATACGACGCTCGCCCCGATCGAGAACAGCGCGCTTCCACTATCCACGCTCGTCCGCGCCGTCGCCGACGACGTCGAGCAGGTCGCGACCACCGACGATCTCCAGCAGCACGCCCCGACCGAGGGCCGCGTCGCCGAGGTGGCGGCCGGTACCCGCCCCAACGACGTCTACGTCGGGACGGGCGACGCGTGGGCGCTCGTCAATTCGGCGGTCGGCATCGAGGCGACCGTCTTCCGGTCGACGCCGCAGGACCTGACCGCCGGCGATGCGCCGGCGCCGACCGACGCCGGCGTCCAGGCCGCGCATGACGGCACGGGCACGCCGCCGGCGGGGACGTACACGTCGGACCCGCCGAACAACCAGTGGGTCGGCGCCGACGACACCACGTCCGGGACAACGATCGCCTACTGATGAGCATCCGTGTTCTCAACCAGCCGGCGGCTGACGTCGACCACAAGGCGGCGGTCGGCCAGTCCGTCGAGCCCGACGGCCCGGTTCACGACCGGCGCATCACTCGCGAGGACGTCCCGGACGAGTGGGAGCACGCCGTCTTCGAAGCGGAGAACTTCATAATCGAGGGGCCCGCGTCGGTCGAGATCGTCGACCGGAGCGGCCAGCAGATCCAGATGGAGGCGGTGGCTGACAGCCTCGACCGCTACCTCGAGAGCACTCGCGAGCCGGGGATCATCTCGACGCGACACGACGACGTCCCCGTCGGCGTCCCCGTCTGGGAGTGGACTACCGACGAGGGCGTCCACTACGAGACGACCGTTGAGGACGAGGAGTTCACGCTGGTCGCGAACCTCGGCAACGAGACAACGAAGAGCAAGATGGCGCGACTCCGCTGTCTCAACGGTGACTACGGCGGCTACTCGGTCACCGTCTACTCGAATCAGGAACACCGGCGGAACGACGGGACGCGAGTCACGGTCGACTGCGACCTCCACGCCGTCACGCTCGGCCACGAGAGCCAGGTAATGAACCCGGCCGCCGACTTCGACGTCGTCGACTTCAAGCACGGCGGCGTCCTTGAGGCACAGATTCGACGGCGGCTCCGGCGGCGCCGGAGTCTCGCCGGCCGGGTCGAAGAGCACCTCTGACTGACGGCTGAGAAAGACGTGTCGCGTCGGCGGGACGCGAGACAGCGGCTGACCGCCGCCATCCGGAAACCGGTCATCGATTCTGAGCGCACATGGACATCTTCGGGAGAACCCCGACCGTCGACGGCAAAGCCCGTACGGTTCTGGGTGATCTGTCTGAGGACGCCTCTCCGTTCGAGATCCTCCAGACGGTTGACCAGAAGGCGGGCGACGACGTCGACCGAGACGCAGTTGTACAGAAGATCCGCACCCTGGACGAGTCGGTCGACCAGAAGCTCGCCACCATTGAGGGCGACGACGTCGACCAGAAGGAGATGCGAACTGCGGCCGGCGTGATCGCCGACCGCACGCGCTTCTCCGAAGAAGGCGCCATGGACCTGCTCTCGGCCGCCGCCGAGGCAGCCGACCACATGGAGCCGATGCGGTTCGTCGACGAGTTCGACGCCCTCGCCGCGGACGAGCAGCTCGACGGCGAACTCGACCAGCGCGCGGAAACCAACACCCCCACAGCAGACATGGAATCCAACGACAACACGACTCCGGACGACCCGGATGTTGACCAGAAGCAGGAGAACGACCAGATGAACCCCATCGACCTCGTCGAGGAGATCGGCGACTCGGACGCCCGAGACACCGTCGAGAACTACGCCGAGTCGGTCGGCAAGGACACGCAGGAGGCCGCCGCCGAGTGGGTCTCCGAGAACGTCCCCGGCGTCAGCGTCGAAGGCCACGGTGACGCTGGCGGTGACGACACCTCCGGCGCCGCGCCGGAGGGCAACGTCGACACCGCGGGCAACGACCCGGACGACGATCCCTACGAGGAGGACGTCGACCAGATGCTCGAGGAGAAGGTCGACCAGAAGCTCGGCGACCTGAACATCAACGAGCGCGTGGCCGACGCGGTCACCGCCGACGAGGTGATCAACGAGATGGCTGGCGAGGTCGCTCAGAAGCTCTCCGACGACGAGGACCTGGCCGACAAGCTCGTCGACACGGTCGACCAGAAGGGCGACTTCGCGACGACCGACGACACCGTCGTCACGGCACCGAGCGGCGACTCCCAGACGGTCGGTGAGGCCGGCGCGGTCACCGGAGGTGATGACGCATGAGCGGTGCTGAGGCCCATCCCTTCATGTCCTACGCCGGCGGGCACAGTCCGAGTCGGTTCGTCGAGAGCAACGTCGTCAGCGACGTCCCGCTCGACTGGGACGACGGCCTGCTCCAGCGCGCCCAGTACGACTCCACGACCGAGGCGCACGTCAACGCCATCTTCACGGCGACGCTGTACGCCCAGTACAATCAGGAGCACAACTGGTACAACGCGCTCTCGCAGGTCGACCGCTTCAACGCCTCGCTCGAGGGGCCGGTCACCGCGAAGGCCTACCGCGCGGCCACCAACCCGGTCGACCTCCAGACCCACACCGAGGGCGGCCAGGTCCCTGACGGGAACACCTTCGGCGTCGAGGAGGTCGAGTTCGACCCCAAGCGGTCGGACGCCGTCATCGAGGTGTCGGACCTCCAGGAAATCTACGCGGCCATCGAGGACGCAGTCGGCTTCGAAGAGTTCTGGCAGCTCCAGCAGGAGCAGCTCGACCTCGCGATCGACCGCGACGGGCTCGCCCAGCCGGTCATGGCTGGCGACCCGCAGTACGATGCGACCGACCAGATCACCAGCCTCGATCGCGTCATCGCGTCGAGCGACGAGGAGGCCAACGCGCAGGACCCCAACGGGACCGCCTACAACGACGGCGATCTCGACTACGGGAACATCGACCGGTCGAACGACGACTGGGCGGACTCCTACGTCGACTTCGACGCGTCGAGCGTCCGCCAGCTGACCAACGACCTGTTCTCGGGGTTCCTCAACTCCTTCAACGAGTTCGCCGACGTCGACGTCTACAGCGACACGGCGATCCTGACCGGGCACGACACCGCCGGTGTGCTCTCGGAGCTCGCTGCCGAGCGGAACAACGTCCGGAACAACGCCGCGATGGCGGACTACGTCAGCGAGGACGTCGGTGACGCCGAGACGATTCGCGGACTCTCCGGGACGGCCCGGTTCCGCGACTACGACGGCATCCCGATCGTGGCGAACCAGCACGCGATCAAGCACGGCGACATCTCGTCGATCTTCATCGTCCCGACGGACACGATCCGCGGCCAGCCGCGGCTCGCGATCGAACAGTTCCAGGAGCCCTACGTCGAGACGGCCGGCCGTGGTCAGTCGCAGGGCTACCTCGCGACCGGCAACTACCGGGACGAGGCGCTCATGAAGCTCGACCACGAGGCGGTCAATCGGGATTTCGCATCGGCGGCACTTCTGAGAGACATCGGCGAGTAACCACATGAGCGACCGCGATACTACTACCATCAGCGTTACCGCCCTCATCGACGGGACGCAGTACGTCCACACCGTCGAGGGGACGCACTGGCGTCGCGACAACGAGCGCACGGTGTACGTCTACAACGACGACACCACGGCGCTCGAGCTCGACGCCGAGTACTTCGTCGGCGCGATGCGCGAAGACAGCGTCGAGACGGCAGTCACAACTCAGTAATCACCACATCATGCCCATCAGTACTCTCCCGAGCGCACGCGAATTCGAAGAGAAGGATCACGCCGAAGTCGAGTTCGTCGGCTTCCGCTACATCGGCGACGAATCGACCAAGGTCGACCGCGACGTCCGGCAGCGGGTCGGGTACAACGGGCCGCCGAAGTTCCAGGCCGGTCGCGTCTACCTCGCGCTGCTGCCGACCTACCTCGACGCGAATCACGTCGAGAACAGCAACATCGGCGTCCACGCCCTGGAGTCGCGCAGCGACTTCGAGGTGATCTACGACCCCGAGCGACTCGCGGAGGCGCTGCTCGACCAGAACTACCTCCCGCCCGAGGCGTTCTACGAAGGGTTCGACCGCTGGAAGCGCCAGAAGGTCATGGAGAAGCTCGACCTCGACGATGTCGGGCGTGTGTTCGAGAAGGACGACGAGGAACCCTACCGCAACCAACTCCGGGCGATCGCCGGCGTCGAAACTGACGACGAGGCCTCGATCTCCACGCAGCGCTCCGACGAGTACACCAGCCGGTTCTCCCGCTCGGAGGCGTCGGAGGTCGTGAAGGTGCTCCGGCAGGATGCCGACGAGATCGACCTCCGGACGGCCGGGCTCACGGACATGGCTGACTACCTCACCCGGTTCGACCCGTCGACGGTCGAGACCGCGGTCGACGTCGTCGACGGCGACGCCGACGAGGCCGACCTCGAGATCTCGCGTGTCGACGAGAGTAAGGACGAGACGGAAGGCAGCGACGAGGAGACCAGCAGCGAGGACGGCGCCGACAGCGAGGCGTGACGCCGCATGTCTACCGGTGCTGACCCGATCCGGTACGCCACAGCGGATGAGGTCCTCCTCGCCCTTTCGGCCGACACTGAACCGGCGACGATTCCGGATCACACCCGGGAGCGAGCCATCAAGCGCGCCGCGAGCGCGACGGAGAAATGGATCAACCGCACCGGGCGGGCGTTCCATCCCGTGCGTGTCGGCGCCGTCGACGAGCCGCGGAGCTGGGAAGTCCACGACGTCCAGGACGCGAGGTCGTGGTCGCCGGCGAAGGTCATCCTCGACAACGCCCGGCCGGTGCCGTTGGACCCTGCTGAGGGTGACGCCATCGAGATCCGCTCTGGGCGCGACCAGTGGGATGACGTCACCGATGAGGAGGGCGATGCGTGGACACTGGACTACCGGCGTCGGCGTCTCCGGGTGTTCGAACGACGCCTCGCCATCACGCCTCGCGACGATCCGAACACGAGTTTCGTTCGGCTCACCTACCGGTACGGGCCGCTCGGTGAGGAAGTCCAGATCAACGAGGACAACGTCGTCGAGAGCGCGCCGCCCGACGTTCGCGAAGCGGTCGCGGCGAAGGCGGCGTCGATGCTCGCGCTGAACGACAACACGACGCTCGACATCCCGGACGACGGCCAGCTGACCAGCCGGGCCTCGCGGAGTGAAGCGCTGAAAGCAGCGTACGAGGAGACGGCCGCCGAGTACAGTGGCTTCTCACCGCTATGACAGACGCGACCAACACCGAGAGTGACGTCGACGAGGGATCTTCGGGGACGACAGAGACAGACTACCGCTGGAAGTGGCTCTCGACCATCTACGCGCTGGTGTACGGCCTGGGTGTTCCAGCGTGGGTCCTAACTCACGGGACGGCCGACATCGGCGCCGTGTGGTCGTCAGCCCTCGCGCTTCAGTGGGGCGCTGTCGCCGTCTACATCATCGGCCCCGAGAACGTCCGCGCCTGGAAAGAACTTCGTTCGGGTGGCGGTCGTGAGACCGACTGATGGCCTCGCTCCCGAACTTCGAAGCGGATGCTCGCGAGGCACTTCTCGACGAGCTCGAAGACTATGCTCGCGAGGAGATCGCACCGCATGTCCAAGCCCACGCCCACGAGATCCTCCGCCAGTACGGCCAACGGAACGACTACGACGTCGAACCGATCATCGAGGCCGGCGAGACAGAGGTTAGCCGGCGTGGTGACCGTGTCGTCGTCCGCTTCGGCTGGCCTGAGCCGGCGATCTACTTCGAGCGCGGGACAGTCGAACACGTCGTTGAGGCGAAGAACGCCGACGTGCTGTCGTTCATCTGGGAGGACGCCCCCGAGTGGGTTCGTGAGGAGTTCGAACCCGAAGGCGACGGCTACCGCGTGTTCCTGCCGAAAGTAGAGGTCGCCGGCCTCCCCGAGTCCCGGTTCATCCGAGACACGCTCAACTGGCTCCACGCTGAGTTCCGATGAGACACGAGATACAGTACCTCCTCGAGGACGTCCTCGGGCCGGTCGTCGACGCCCAGCCGGCGGACCACCCGCTGTTCCGCGTCAACCGGGACGACTCGACGGTCTACGAGACGGGCGACGAACTCGACATGCAGGCGCCGATCCAGACGCGGAAACAGCAGCTCCAGCGCGCCAACTTCGTCGGCGTCGCGAGCGAGACGACCGACCTGACGCCGGCGGGACCTGGGCAGCGCTACGACCTTCAGGCGGCGACGTCGCTTCGACTGGAGGGGCTGTCGGCCGCCAAGCGCGGCCATATCGACCACCCGGATGTCGACGCCGTCCCGTTCGAGGCGCTCTTCCGGGACGTGTTCGACGCCGTCCAGGGCGCGATGTCGTATCCCGATGTTGGGCGCCCCGGTGTCTCCTATCGCGACCTCACGGTCACCAACATCGACGACTCGCAGTCCGACCACTCGGACTTCTACCGCGCCGAGTTCGACGTGCTGTTCCGCGGTTACACCGACACCCCATGACAGAATCCATTCATACGACGAATCGAGGTGAACAGTAGTGCCCGGCGCAGGGTCCGCAAACGTGGCGTTCACAACGGAGCCCGAGTTCGGCGCCGGACCGGGAACAGATCCGACCTGGACACAGCCCGGGATCGACGTCAACGTCACCGACCTCTCGGTCCAGCAGGCACTCGAACGCAGCCGGCATCCAGACAGCCCGCTCCCGCAGGGATCCCGTCCGCGGGACTTCGAGGGCGGGATCGGGATCGAGTTCACGCTCACGGACGCCAACTGGCACGACTTGGTGTTCGCTGACGGCGGAACTGCGCTCCCGGAGGAAGGAGTCAGGGCGCCGTCGTCGGCGTGGTACTTCGCGACCACGCTTCCGGACGGGACGACCGAGCCGCGGACGCCGACCGGGACGATCTTCACCGACGCGGAGGTCCTCTACGAGCGTGCGGCGGACATCCGCGTCTCGCTGACCGGTATCTACGGCTTCGAACCTGACGACCTGACGGCGCCGGCTGACGGTGCGATCGAGCAGCCGTCCAGCGAGGACGCGTTCAGCTACCACGGTGCGTCCTTCTCTGTCGACGGACTGAACCAGCCGCTGATGCAGAGCGCGACCATCTCGCTGACGGGGCTGGCGCGGTTCCGGCGCGGCCAGGGTCGGCATCCGTACAACGCCGTCACGGGCGCAATCGAGCCGGCATTCTCCACGGACGCCATCTTCACCGAGCGCGACCAGCTCGCCCTCGCCGTCGACGATGTCGACGACAGCGACTACGAACAGATCGGGAAGGTGTCGGGCGAACTCACCTTCGAGAACGGGCAGGGCGACACGATCGAGTACGCCCTCGACGACCTCCAGCCGACGTCCTACAGCTGGTCGGACCTTGTCGCCGCCGACACCGACCTCACCGAACCGATCGACTACCACGTTACGAACGTCACGCCGACGGTCACCACCGCCTAAGATGCTCACCACACAGACCATCACGATCGAGGGCGCTCGCGCTGAACTCACCGAGGGAATCGAGGCCATCGACGAGGCGCTCGACGAGCTCGACGAGGACACCGACGAGGCGGCGGCACTCCGGGATCGACGCGGGACGCTCACCTACTGGCGGAACGGCCTCGACTGGCAGACGTCCGAGGGCGACTGGACCGCCGAGACGGAGCTCACGATCGGCGCGATGACGGCCGGCGAGGAGGCCATGATGCATCGCGAGGTGCCTGACCAAGTCGGCGACGACGAGTTCCGCCTCTGGTTCGTCGCCGCCAGCGTCGAGGGGGGGCCGTTCGTCGAGGACGAGCTCTCGGACACGTTCGCGAACGTCGCCGGCCTCCACCCGGCGGTGGTGAAGTGGGTCGAAGCGAAGGCGAACAGCCTCGGGACGGCGAGCGACGAGGGAAACAGGTCCAGCAAGTCATCGCCGGCGACCGACAGCGAGGCGACCTCGACGCCCGCGCCCGACTCGACTACCTGATCGTCGTGGCGCTCGCCCACGGCCTGTCCTACGACGAGGCGCTCGCGACGCCGACGGCGTACCTCGAACTACTCGCTGACTACGCTGCCTCCCAGCCCCTATGAGCTTCGGAACAGCTGCTGAACTCGATCTCGTCGTCTCCGACCGGGCGCTGCGGAACGTCCGCAACCAGATCGAGTCGGAGCTCGGCGCCGTCGAGATGGGCGTGACCGACGGCGGCACGATGTCGGCGCAGTCTGCTCGGGGCGGGGGTGGCGGGTCGCGTCGACGTCGGGAGTCGCTCCGGATGGAGCGCTCGCGGACCGAACACCTCGAAGAGGCTGTCGCGTATCTGGAGGACATCGATGACATCCTCTCAGAGGGCGGTCTCGGAGGCGGCGCGGGAGGGCTTGTCACCGAACTGGTCGGCGTCGCTGGCGAAACCGCCGGCGATGCTGCCATCGAAACCGGCGGCACCGTCGCCGACGCCGTTTCAGACGTCCTAACCGGGACCGCGGCATCCGCGCTCGGCAACACGATCAGCTCCGCGATCACGGGCTCGGAGGTGAGCGTCGAGGAGACGACTCTGTCTGTGGAACGGCCGGGGTGGCTCGACGAGCTCGGCGGTGGCCGCACCGTCCGGATCAGTCCTACGTTCGAGCCGACGTTCGAGGCGCCGGACCTCGGTCCGGAGATCAACCTCCCGGACCTGCCTGACCTCAACCTCGGTATCCCCGATCAACTGGCAGTCAACCGTGAGCCGCTGCCAGTCCAACGAGATCCGCTTCCGGTCGAAGCCATCGACCCGCTTCCCGTGGAGGATGTTGGCCCTATCACGGTCGCCGTCGAAACGCGTACTGGACGTCCGTCAGCATCGACGGACTCCGGTTCAGGCTCCGACCCACCAGGTGGCGTCCAACTCGGCGGCGAGACTGGTATCACGCTCGGCCCCGGCGGTATCCAGGTCGGCGGTGACGACGGCCTCACGTTGGGGCGCGACCCGGGCGATCCGACTGGGACGCAGTCTGGATCAGGTGAGTCGACGTCGGCGTCGGCGCCGAGCCGAGAGGTAACTGTCACCCACTCGCCGACGTACAACGTCGACGTCGACCCACGCCGACTCGACTCGCTGGCTGACCGCATCGTCTCCGAGATCGAGGACGGTGTCGAGCGGGACATCGATGCCCTCGAAGACGACCTCCAAGAGCTCGAACGCGACCTCCAAGAACTCGAAAACGAGATCACTCGGTAGCCTTGGACCCAGCCTTATGAGCCCGCTCTCGCTACGCTCAGACATGAACCAAACGGCCGTCCGCGCCGTCGTCGGCGCCGGCGCCATCCTCGCTGCGCTCACCGTTCACCTCCGGGTGATCAGCCCGGCGGCCGCGCTGTCGGCAGTCCTCCTCGTCGGTGTGACGAGCGGCGTGACGGCGGCCGTCGTCGCGAGCGTCGTCTCGGAACGTGACGCAGAGCTGACCGAGATCCGCCGGACGCTCGCCCGGATGCGCGAGGATCAGGTCCGTGCGAAAAAGCAGTCCGAGGCGCTGATCGTCGACGAGCCAGACGAGTAACAAGAGTCATGCCGAAAGGAACGCACGTGCGAAATATGGCAATTGACGGAGAGCGCCCCGACCACGAGGACGAGGCGGAGATGCTCCCTGATGAGGCGGCCGTCATCGCCGAGCGGATCGACTCGCTCGACGAGCTCGACCATGATGACTACCGTACGACCGAAGAAGCCGCTGAGCGTCTCGGGATCGACCTCGACGCCCCGGACGAGTAACGACCGCCGCGCGGCAGTCGAAGCACTATGTGTATGGCGCATACCAAAAGGACTACACAAGTGGTAGAGGGTCTAAGGCGCCAATCAGCAGTGTCTTCGAAGGGAGCGCTGGATTTATTTAGCGCTGTGACGAAACAATTGCTGGGTGACGGGAGCTATCAGACTCCCAGTGAGCTATAACCACCACCCATCCCACGCCACCAAGCGAGAGTCTGCGTAGACCACACCCAAGTCGCGTATCCGGCCGCGTGATATCACCTCAAGGGTATCACGCTGAAAATCGGATACGTGGGGCTGGGAATAATCCAACCATGGACTCTCGCTTTCTGCGAGGCGATAAAATGTCGAGACTCGTAGTGCCTGTTAGACACTACGTCCTTACGAATTAACGTAGGTGTACGATCCGAGAGCGAGGATGACGTACGTCAGAGCCCAGATCGGACCGGCGTAGACCAGAACTCCGAAGGAAACCACGACGGCTGCCGACGGAGCAGCTGGTACTTCGATTAATCCAACCATGGATTAACTCGCGGATCGTCTATCCACTGGCGGCTTTTGTTCACCGCTAACGACGCGTACCCTACGCTGACGGATAAGCATCCCGCCGGCTAGGTGAAAGTAAAACGAAACCGAGTCACACGGGTACTCAGCCGAGTCGATCACCGCCACGCGCCGGTTAGCGCGCACCCGTTCTCAGATACATGGCACTTTACGACAGAACAGTACTGGAAGTAGAGGCCTTCAACCGCACCGGAGTCTTCGAATTCAGGGAGCATGAGCCGACTAGAGAGATGACAAAATCGTTCCTCGTGGGTGGTAGGGGCCAGATGATCTCAGAATTATATGCTCAAGCTTCAGATCTCGACCCGACCGACATCCTCCCGGACGCGGACCCACCACGCCGGGCAGGGTACTTCGTCGACGCCGGCGGTGGGCGCAACCAGTTCACGATCTCCGCGACGGTCGGCGTCGGCGACGAAGACCTCCAGTGGGGCGATGGGTCCAGCCCCGCCGGCGAGGCGAACCAGTACGACGCGACGGGCGACGTCAACCCAGCTGCGAAGCGAGATGTCCTCTTCCGGTGGCTGGCCGAAGCACGGAGCGACTCCGGCGGACAGGTCCACCTCTACACCGGCGAGTGGTCCACCGGAGAGTACGCGGACACGGCCGGCGTGTTCGGTGAGCCGAAGCCGGTGGCGCTGCTCTCCGTCCGTGCCGAGAAGCCAAAGGACGACCCCGCGGTCGTCCCCTACACCTTCGAGTTCGAGGAGGTCGCCCCCGTTCCGAACATCGACGAACTGACCGAAGACCTCACCGACGCCGCCGAGCAGGCCGTCTCCGAACTCGGCAACCTCATCAGCGATTCCTGACCCACCATGACGACGCGAATCTACACGATCCCACTCCCAGAGGCAACGACGCCGACCGACCAGGACGCGCTCGGGACGCAACTCTCCGAGCAGGGCGTCCTCGGCAGCGACGCGATCGTCGACGCGCTCTCGTCGGAGGCGGCCGATCTCACGCTGATCGGCCAGTACGCGCTCGGCCCGTATCACTCCGAGGTGGTCGCGACCGAACTCGAGGAGCTGGCCGACTCCGCGATCGGCGCCGTCTCGCTGTACGGCGGGGCCGGGTCGCGGTCGGGGTACTACCAGATCCGGAGCGCGGACGTCGAGCCAGTCCATGCCGCCGGGCGCGACATCTGGGAGTGGGAGCTCTCCCTGACTGCGAATGGGACACGAAAGTCACAGTTTCGCGCCGTTGAAACGGCGCCCTCGCAGCCGGATCCAGGACACCCGTTCGGCAATGGGATGTCGGCACTCGTCGGCGTACCCAGTGCTGCTCGGCAGGTTCGGATCGTGGACTCGACGTCGGACCCGACCGAGCGGATCCGCCCGACGCCCGTCGACACGGTCTCGGGTGCGCTCGGCGACGTCGACCGGTATGATGTGGCCGACGTGGCGATCGACGAGCCCGTGCTGTTGTACGACGTGCCGCCGGACGCGCAGGCCGACGTCGATGTCCACGTCTACGACACGCGCGGGCGCGACGCGAAGTTCCTTGAGAGCGAGGACGGGCGCGTCCGGATGTGGCAGTCGGTGTTCGCTCGCGACCACGAGTTCACCGGCAACGTGGTGTGTTCGAACGGGCTGGTGCGGATTCGCGTCGACGAACCCACCGCCGCTGATGCGACGGCCGCGCTCGACGTCGAGGCGTGGGATGCGGGCGCCTCCGAGTGGATGGCCGTCGACCTCCCGTCGTACGCTGATGGAGAGTTGGAGACGCAGTGGGAGCCCGTTGACGTGGATCTCACCCATATCGGACAGGCCTCGGTGCGAGCGCAGGTGGAGTTCGAGGCGGTCGCCGGGACGAACGAGGGTGACGTCTACGCGCTCGACGTCGAGCTGGAGCGCGGGCGCTCGGACGTGGAGGTGTGGGTGCCCGACAGCGTTGCGGAGCTGCCGCCGCCGGACCTGGAGGCGCTGCTCGAGCCGGCCGCGTCGCCATCGATCGTGGACAGTGGCGCCGACCAGGGGCTTGTCGCGAGAGAGGAGGTGCGTCTGTAGATGCCGACCTTTGAGACGACGACCGACGCCGACTGGACCGTCCCGACGGGCGTGTTCGAGCTCGACGTACGGTTGGAGGGCGAGAGTGGCGAATCCAGTAACTACGGTGGGCTCGTCGAAGGGACACTCCCGGTTACTCCGGGCGAAACGTTTCTCATACGCGTGTCGCCCGGCGGTGGGGAAAACAACGCATCCCCGCCTCGCGCACCCGGCGACGGAATTTGGATAGCGCGTGGCGGGACGGCCATCGAAAACCGCCTCGCCGCGGCCGGCGGCGGGGGTGCGGATGCCGACCCACCAGATAGCTTCGGAAACGACGGCGGAGAAGGTGGAGCAAACGTTGGCGAGGACGGCGGGCAGGATTCCAGCTATTTTACTGGCGGTCGAGGGGGCTCGCAGACCTCCGGGGGGAAGGGGGGCCTGAGTGCCTATGACGGTGATGCTAGCGGTGGCGGCGACCCCGACTTCCCGTATGGCGGCGGTGGCGGTGGTGGCTACTACGGCGGCGGTGGCGGGGCGAGCGATAATTATTACGCTGCCGGCGGCGGCGGCGGCTCAAATCACGCTGAAGGGTTAGCCCAAGTTGATCGCAACGAGCGCGGAGGGTCATACCGGGACAACGGCGACGGGCCGCGTGTACAGATTACGTATGAACCCGCCGCGCCGACGCTATACACGGGTGATACGAGTGACACCACTATAGACCTCTCGTGGGGGATTAATCTCCCGGCCGGGGTAGACAGCGTTGAGGAGTGGCAGTTATACCGCGACACGTACCCCGGGACCGACCGCGCGGACTACACGCAAATCGCAACCTACCCGCCCAGCACGACAAGCGACACCGACACCGGCCTTGATATGGCGACGACCTATCACTACCGTATCGGGGCGGACGTACTCGCGCCCACGCTTGACGTGGAGACGGTGTCGACGACGAACGTGACGGACTCATCCGTTGATCTGACCGGCGACCTCGTGAGTCTCACGGACGCCGCGAGCGCCGACGTGAGGTTTGCGTACATCGGTGGATCGGAGACGACATGGAGTGAGACCGCGATCCAAACGCTGTCGTCGCCACAGACGTTTAGCGAGACCGTCACTGGACTTTCTCCCGAGACGGCATACGTCGGGCGGGCCGTCGGCGACGCAAGCGGGGCGCAAGACGTTGGCGGGGTTGTGACGTGGACGACAACATCATAACATAATGCCAACTTACCAAACAGACCTTTCAACCGAGGTCCAAGCAACGACAACGCTGCCAGCGCCCGTCCTCGACAGCGTCACGGCCAACACGTCGACGATCGACGTGGTCTGGGCGGCAAGCCACACCAAAGGCCAGACGCGGATTGAGTTCCGCGAGGCCGGTGCGTCGGCGTGGACGACCGGCAAAACCGTCTCCCGCGACGCCGAGAGCGCGATCCTCACCGAGGTTCCCAACGGCACGACGTTCGAGGTGCGCGTCGTCGCGACGACGACCGACGCCGACAGCCCGAGCAACACGTTCACGGACACGACAACGCTCCCAGACGAAGACCAGCCCGTCCTGCTCAACGGCGTCGAGGACGAGGTCGGCGTCGACCGCGAGAGCGCGGTCACAAACGCGGGCGACGTACGGCTTCAAATCCGCGAGACGGGGCAGTCCGCGTGGGACGCATCGGCCGTCGGCTACGCCGAGCAGACGGTCGCGTACGACACGCTCACGACGCAGTTCACCGGGCGCGAGGACGGCGAAGAGTACGAGGTCAGGGCGCGGACGGAGACAGACTATACCACCGGCGTCTGGACCGACCCCACCTCGATCATCACGAAGTTCCCCGGGTCGAACAACCTCTCCGTGACGATCGTCTCGTCGACGGCGGCTGAGCTCGGGTGGGACGACAACGCCGACAACGAACTCGGGCAGTTGGTCGTTCGCGAGCGACGCCTCCCTGACGGGAGTTGGAGTCGCGAGCGCGTCATCGAGGATGTCGGGCCCGACACAGAGACGTTCACCGACGATACGGTCCAGCCGGACCGCGAGTACCGGTACCGCATCCGGTCGTTCACCGACGACACCGAGGCCGACAGCAACACCGACACGGGCGAGACGCCCGCGCTCGACGGCGTCCGGATCGGCCGCGTCCCACCGAGCGGCTGGAAAGTCGAGGTTGAGCACCCATCGGGTGAGACCCTCTCGCCGACGGTGCTCGAAGACGCCGAGTGGAACCCGCGCCTCAACAGCCAGCCCAAGATCCGCGTGCCGGTGCCGCGCTCGTCGACGTGGGAGGACGCCGACGTTGAGGGCTCGACGATCCGCGCCTGGAAGGACGGCACGCGCCTGCCGATCGACGAGCTCCAGACGGTGGAACGCGACGAGACGCGCGACGTCCTGATCGCTGTCGGTGGGACTGCCCTCGAGGACGACGTCGACGGCATCGAGTACCCCGAGGCCGACGCGCACGTCGCTGCCGAGGAGGTCATCACCGAGGAGCTTGGCTGGGTCGCGAACGTCGACGACCCACAGACAGACGCCCGCGATGACGTCCGCCTCTTCCAAGCGAGTGACTCTCAGGACTTTTCCGACGCCATCGAGGGCGACGGCGATCCCTTCCCGCCGACGTCGCCGCTGACGGTCGAGAACAATGAGGTGTTCGCGGAGGCGACCGGCTGGTTCCGCGAGGCCGAAGCCGCCGACGGGAGCGGCGTGGTCAACACGACCCAAGGCGGCGAGTGGTCCGGCGGCGGGTCCGTGCGGCTGTCGTCTGGCGACCGGCGCGAAGTGAACTTCAGTCCATCGTACACCATCCCTGAGGGCGAGGCGAAGGCGGTCATCGTCTACGGCATCCCGACCGGTGAGGCACCCGGCCTAGAGTTCACGCGAATCGATCCCGACAGCTCGGAGACAGTCGTCGAGTCATTCGGCGAGGGCGGGATCAACGACACCGGCGGGCAGTTCGAGCTGGGGTCGTTCGAGGTGACGCTCAACAACGACGGTCCACTCACCCCTGGATCCTACTCGCTAGAGGTGAAGATCCCGGTAACGTCCGGCGGCGAGCTCTATCTCGACTTTCTCCACGTCCGTGACGACCGCTACCCAATTGATGAGGATATCGAGCCCGTCGACGACGTCGTCACCGGCTGGCAGCAACGCCCCGCGAGTATCGACGTCGTGTTCGACCCCGTCACGTCGGTCGAGCAGGTGGTCGCCGGCCAGCTGGATGTCACGCTCGCGAACGGTGGCGCGCCGAACGCGCTCGCACTCCGAAACGACCAGACCGCGCCCTGGAACGTGGCGACGGACACCACGTCGTTCACGACCGACTTCGCCGACGCCACCCAACTCCTCCAGGCGCGCGTGACGCTCGGCCGCGAGGACTCCGGGACGGCCTCAGGCGAGTTCGGCGACGAGCCCCACCGGCTGGAGTTCCTTGATCTGTTTGCCGATCTCGTCAACACGCCCGTGCTGCTCGACTTCGTCCATCGGGGCACGATCGAAGACCTGCTCAATCGGATCGCCAACGCCGGCGACTTCATCTGGGAGTTGCGGCGGGCGCCAGCCGCGGACGCCGAGTACCGCATCGAGTGGACCCAGCCCGGCCAGCGCGTCGCTGACGCCGAGCCGACGCTTGTCTCCTTCACCGGCCGGCGCTCTATCGAGGAATCGTATCAGCGCGTCATCGCCGAGGGGAAGACCTCCCGCGTGGAAGGCGAGACGTTCGTGGCTAACAACTACGGGCTCAACGTCGGGCTTGCGGAGGGCCCGGTCGACACGGGCTCGGAGACGGTGTACGACGTCGGCGACCGCTCGACGCAGTACGAGCGCAACATCGACTACACGATCGGGCACTCCGAAGGGTCGATCACTATCCTCGAGGGCGGGTCGATGACGCCCGGCGTCGAGTACGCGATCGACTACGAGTGGCGCTTCGAAGGCGAGTACGCCCAACCCGCCGTCGACGATCCGGACACGCTTCGCGAGGAGTTCCCCGATGCGACGTCGAACCGCGAGTGCGAGCAACTGGCGCTTGCCGTCGTTCGCGAGGTGGCCGAGCCGCTCGAAGAGGCGGAGGTGACCATCCGGGAGACGGACCCGAGTCGGTCGCTCGTCGCGTCGATCCCGGCCGATGAGCTCCCGTTCGAGGGGCCGCTGGAGGTGCGCGACATTTCGAGCGACGCCCGCGAGGTGACGCTGACGCTCGGCAGTCGGGAGACTGCGGGCGACGTCGTCGACGAACTCCGCAACCGGCTCTCAGCAGTCGCGCGGAACGTCTAGGACCAGATCAGATCGGATCGGATCAGACCAGAATGCGATACCGGGGATGGCAGCCCGGATCGCGTTGATCTGCCCGGAGGATCGCGGGCAGGCGATTGGATGGGGGAGGGCAGATCAAAGAGAGCGGAGGGAGCAATCTCGCTCTCATCAGGGACCTATGGTCCCTACCGACTCGTAGTGAATTGACTCTTCAAATTCGTTTTGATCTCGACTGAGCTACATCGTCCGCACACGGAGTCACGGAGACATCGGAGAATGCGGGGCCGGGCATGTCAGGCGGCCCCGCACTGCGCCGCTCTCACGTCGGGTCAGGTAAGCCGACGGGTATGGAGCGAGAGCGGCGTGTTCGGGAGATGGTCTGTGACGTGGGCTGACTAATCCCGCTCCCATCAGGGACCTAAGTCCCCATTTGCCAGATCGTGAACTGACTATTGAATAAGTTGTGATCCCATCTAATGCCCACCACCATCGACACCCTGAGTCGCATCGCTATCCAGAACGCCCAGCTGCTCGCGCCGGCGCTCGCGCTCGCACTCTTCCTGGTTGCGCAGCACTACCTCGACCGGTGGCCCGACCTGTGGCGCGCCCGGCGGGTCGTCCTCCCGGTCGTGGATCGGCTCGCCGACGGCGACTACGACGACGAACTCGACGTCGTCGACGAACACACCTCTATCGATGTGTTGGCCGCGGCCGACGCGCTCCCCGAGAAGACCGGGCTCCAGCTCAACGCGCGGACGCTGGTCGGTACGATCGACGCGCCGCCGAGTGAGGTCCGAGCGGAACTCCGGTCGATGTCAAGAGTGTACCCCAATACGCTCGCGTCGATCCAGTACGACGTCGACGAGGAGACGGGCGAGCGCGTCTGGGAGGTCGGCTCCTACGCCTACCGGCCCGAGGGCTTCTTCGGGATGTGGCAGTACCACGTCCGGCTCACACCGGCGGTAGGCGGGCGCCAAACGCGCGTTTGGAGCCACTACGAACGCTCCGCGTGGCGAGCGCCCGTCCGGCACTACCGGGGCGAAGGGTGGGATGCCGAGGAGGGCGTCCGCGAGATCGCCTCGCTGTTCGCGAGCGACGAGCGATACACGCCGAGCGACCGAGGAACCGTGCTTCTCGGTGGCTGACGAAACACTTCCAGTCAACTCAATACTCTTTTACGCTGGGACACGTAGATAAGAACGCCTCGGAGCATCGTAACCCGCTCCGAATGGCACACCACGAGGTGGTCTCCAAGATGGAACACCACGATCCACCGCGATAGGGGGCCGGAGCTGATCCGGCTGCGGTGAAAACACGTCCTGCTGGGCGTACCTCGTGTCGTGTCTTTTCGAAATGAGTACAGGTATGAATGCCCCGCAGAGCGGGGCCGAGGAACGTCAGTCCTCGGTACTCCTGCCTCGGAACCGGTGACCGAACTCCCGAGCAATCAACCACGTGGTCAGCAACGCAGCCACCATCATGGCGACGCCGAGAGCAGGGTACCCTGCCCAAAGCAGAGCGAGACTTCCTTTCGTGGCGATGATAGGGGTCACCGCCAGTCTGCTGGGCGTAGTCATGCGTGTCTTTCGCCGACGTCGCTTGCGCTCAGCCGACTCGCGGCCTCTTTTTCACTGCCGCTACCTGTTGAGAAATAACCACTTGCGTATCAACGTTACCGTTCGCGGGGTGGCCTATTCTCGCCCAATCAGTCGCCGATCTCCTGCGCCTCGATGTCGACGCTCGCGGAGACGCCACACGAGCGGTGGATATGCTCGATAGCAGTATACTTATTTGAGTTCCCTTGTTGGACAATCGATATGTCCCAAGCAACCCTCTTTCATAACCCGCTAATTCGGTGGGGTATGCCGGTAACAGGTGCTGCTGTCGCTATTGGAATCGCCTTTTTCATCCTCGATGACCGAACCGTCCAGCTCGCTATCGTCGGCGTCGCAGCGCTTCACCTCCTCGTTACACCGCAGATCCTGAAGCGGGCCGCCCGAGAAGCGTAGACGCAGCCGGCTGACAGAACACTCATACACCTCGCCGGTCCTTCCGTAGACATGCCCCAGTACTCCGACGCGGACCTCCTTGAGGAGATCCGCCGCGTCGCGGCCCTCCCTGCTGTCGATGGGACACCCAGCGAGCAGACGTTCACCGAGGAGTCGGATATTTCATCCCGGAAAGTACGGCGCCGGTTCGGCTCATGGCGAGCGGCGATAAAACAGGCAGGACTCGGCCCCTTCACACAGGCCAACAAGATTCCGCGCGACAAACTCGTCGCTGAACTCCGCTGGCTTCGTGACGAGGTTGGCCAGATCCCGACGGTTGACCAGATGGACGAACACGGCGCGTACGCGTACATCACCTACTATGAGCGATTCGGGTCGTGGGCGGACGCGCTCGAAGAGGCCTTTGGAGCGGTGCCCGACCGCGAGTGGGAAAACGTCTCTGACGCTGAACTCCTTGTCGAGCTTCGCCAACTCGCTGGCGACGATGGTAGTCCGCCGACGCTGAGCGACATCAGAGAACGGGGTGAGCACGCGGCCTCGACGTATCGAGACCGGTTCGGGTCGTGGGCGGATGCGCTTGAAGCGGCCGGCTTCGAGCCACCGCCGCCACAGGACGTGACGACCGAGGCACTACTCACCGATCTGCGGCGGCTTCACGACGAGTTCGGGGGGCGCCCTACGACCACGATCGTTCGCGAACACGGCCGCTACTCGGTTCCGACCTACTACAACCGGTTCGATTCGTGGGACAACGCCCTCAACACAGCGTTTGAGACTGTTCCGGAGGACACCGTCAACAGCGAGACTGGCGACGAGAGAAGCCGCGCCGCCCAGACGTACAGCGACGACGATCTGCTTGCGGAAATCCGGCGTGTCGCTGATGTCACTGACGCCGACGGCGCGCCTTCAATTCAGGACTTCCGCGACCACAGTGATATCGCCGATACGACCGTCCTCCGCCGATTCGACTCGTGGAACGCGGCCGTCGCGACAGCCGGCTTCGAACCGAACGATCCCCAGCAGCGTATCCCAACAGAGGACCTCATCGACGAACTCCAGCGCCTTGGCGACGAGGTCGGCCGCGCGCCCACCGTCACAGAAATGAACGATCAGGGCAACTACTACCCCTCGACGTACCGGCGACGGTTCGGGTCGTGGGCGGCGGCGCTCGATACCGCCTTCGAACACATCGACGCTGACAATTTCCTCGAGTCGCGGCAGGTGAACAACCCGGACGACCCGGCCGCACCCGGGCCGCAAGTCTCTGACGAGCGGCTCCTCGAACACCTCCGCGAGCTCGCGGACGAACTCGGCGAGCCGCCGCGATTTAAGCAGATGGCCGACCACGGAGACCATGGCGCACGCACGTACACGAGGCGATACGGGTCGTGGGCCGAGGCGCTTGAGGCGGCCGGGCTCGACCCGGCAGACCGGTCGAGCCGCCAGCAGGTGTCAGATGATGATCTCCTCGCCGATCTCCATCGACTGCGTGACGAACTCGGGCGGGTGCCGACCGCGACCGACGTCGTCGAGGAGGGCACCCACGGAATCGCGACCTATCAGCGCCGCTTCGGCTCGTGGAGTGAGGCGCTCGACGCGGCCGAGATCGACCCCGACGACGACCGCCCGAGCGACGACGAGCTCCTCGCGGACCTCCACCGACTTCACGAGGAGCGCGACAAAGTGCCCTCGCTGCTTGACGTCCAAGACGACGGAGAGTACACCGAAACGCAGTACCGAAGCCGATTCGGCTCGTGGCGCGAGGCGCTCGAAGCGGCGGGCTTCGACGCGGATCGCGGACCGACAGACAGAGAACTGCTTGCCGAACTCCGCCGGCTACGCGACGACCTCGACAAGCGCCCCTCAATGAACGACATGACCGACCACGGTGCGTACGGGTGTACGACCTATCGGCGACACTTCGGCTCGTGGTCGGCGGCGCTTGAGGAAGCGTTCGATGCGGAGTCACCGTAGTATCGGCTCGCGACGCACGTGTGACGGAGGTATGAAGCGGGGTCCAAGTGAGCCCGACGCGCCGCGGGGGCGCGTGTCCGGCGACCGACAGGGCACCGCGAGTCCCTAGCCCGAAAAACCGGTACGGTGCCCCGGGGCGGGCTCACACGGGTGTACTCGGCAGCGCGTGGTAAGGGTTACGTCCCGCACGTCGCGGCAGTCGTTCGCGGATACGTCAGCCCGGCCGCGCACTCGCTGATCCCCGAGATCTGAAATCCGGCGTCTGACGCGTTCTCCGGATGCTTGGTAGGATTTGACACGGACGCAAATAGACACAAAGTATTTACCAAGACCGCCACACGTTCCAAGCGCAGTACCCCTAACCCGATGCGAATGCGTGAGAGCGAGTACCCCTGACCCAAGTCCAAGTCGCGCCCTCGAAGTAGTGTTGGTCACTGACGATCGGGCATCAGGAGACGGAGAAAGCTGTCAACGCAACGCAGACAACAGACAACAACAATGACAAACGATACAAACTATCGCGGGAAGGCCAACGCGGTCTTCTTCGCGGCGATCATGGTCGTGTCCATGTTCGCGGCTGGTTTCGCCGCAGCTCCGGCTGCTGCGACGACCAACGGCGATCTCACATACGACCTGTCGCCGTCTGATGGAACCGCTGTTGACAGCGGTTCCACGTTTACCCCGGAAGTATCGATTACGAATACCAATACCTCGGTTGGTGCTAACGTTACACCTGATCAGGTTCGCTGGCAGATCGCCAGCGACTCCGAATTCAGTACCGTAGTTGACAGTCAAACTGTCTCGGGACAGGAACTCGGCAACGATAGCTCTGCGGTGACCTTCGATGGGTTCTCTGAGGTCACCGCCCCCGAGAGTGGTGAGTACTATCACCGTGTTCAGCTCGTTGATGACAGCGGTAATGTCCTGACGGACCAGGCTGGAAACGACTTTGTCAGCGCTGACAACGGTGTCACCGTCTACGACCTCGAAAACGACTTCGAGCAGGTCAACAACCTGCCGGATCAGGTCGAGACCGGTGAAACGATCTCTGACTTCGCTGTTGAGATCACCAACACCGGTCCGGATGTGGATCTTGACAATCCCGTCGAGGTTGCTATCAACGATCAGTCGGTGACGGCTGGTTCTGACGGCGACACGCTCAGTGGAACGACTCGCTTCGATTTCACTGACCTCTCCACGCCGCTGACCGGAGGCACGTACGACGTTGACATCACGGCCAGTACGGACGAGGGCGATGTTACGTTCACGGACGAGATCACCGTGGGCTCGACCTCGTCGACTACTGACATCAGTTACGACCCGGCCAATCCGTTCCAGGGTCAGGACGTGAATGTCACTAATTCGGACGAGACTGATACGCCGCCTGGCACTGAGTACGAACTGCGTAGCGTCGACTCCTACGGAGACAACAACCAGGTCGACTCCAGCACGTTCGAGGAGGACCTCTCCGTGAACGATGACGGCGAGCTGATCGTTGACACTGGCGACTACAGCGCCGGTGACTACTACGTGACTAGCTCGGAGCTGACGACGACTCCCTCTCAGGACGCTACGTTCGAGATTCGGACGCAGAGCCTCAGCGCCGAGTTCGATGACGATTCGGTCAACGACGAAGGCAGTACGACGACCGAACTCGACATCAACTCGAACCGCGCCGGCTACGCGCTGAACGTCAGCGCTGACGGCGACCTCGATAGCAACGAACTGTACAGTATCTTCAACGGCAGCAACACAGACTCGTTCGCCACGGTTCCCGAAGGTGCAGACCCGAGCGACCTGACCAGCGCCGATGGTGAGGGGCAGTTCAGCGTTGCGCAGTACCCCGAAGGCGCAGATGACGCTGACGAGAAGGTCGTTCTCCTCGACATCGGTGACGTTGAGGATGACGTCGACTTCACCGGTATCGACACGGGCGACTACGAGTTCGAGTTCAACGTGACCGACACCGAAGCATCGGACGCGGGCAGCATCACGGTCGAGGAACTCGACCGGCAGGCTGACTTCGGCGAGAGCGTCTACAGCCAGACTGCGGGCGACGTCGCCGAGATGACTGTCGAACTCGAAGACGCTGACAGTACCTGGGTCCAGTTCGGTAGCGAGGACGTAGGCTTCGTCGACGTCCTCTACCTTGAGGACGACGACGATGACGACGAAGTGACCTTCAAGGTCAACACGCGGACGCTCGGCACGAACGTCGACCCCGGTGTCGTCTACAGCTCCGAAGAAGACATCGTTGAGAGTGAGCTGTACGGGACCACCACTACTGAAGACGCCGAGTACTACTCGGAAGATACTGACACGCCGCTCGTTGGCGATGATGCCAGCGATGTCACCTTCACCGAGTACCTCGACGCGATTGGTCAGATTGACGCTGGCGACGAAACCAAGTTCGATCAGCTGGCGCGTCCGCTCCAGCCCACGGACTACGACGTTGCCGCGAACGGCAACAACGACTTCATCGTCAACGACGACGAGGAGTCCGAACTCGACGACGAGATCGGTCTGACCACGCTCGACCTGACCGAGCCCGGTATCGAGAACGTCCAGACGTGGACGGCTCCGGCCAACCCGGCTGACGAGACTTCCAACACCTCTGAGCTGCTGGAGCAGGTGACCCAGAGCTCGGACATCGCGCTCGACGACCAGCTCGTCATCTCGGCTGAGGCCAGCGGGATCTACGGCCACATGGTCGCGCTGGACGACGATAACTTCGACGCGCTTGACGACGGCTTCAGCGCGAACACGCTCTACCGGCTCGACCAAGACCCGGGTGAGGGTGTGAACATCGTGGTTGAGACTGACGACGCGACGGGCAACCAGGACCCGACGTCGCTCGACCTCCAGAATGCGCCTGAAGACGCAGTCTCCGTGTTCGTTGACGAAGAATCCAGCCAGATGTTCATCGTGGTCGACACGAGTGAGGACAGCGCGTTCACTCAGTCGGTCGATGACGACACGGACTTCACGGCTGAAATCGAATACGAAGCTGACGACGAGGACCAGTTCGAATTCACCGACCCGGCCCTCAGTGATGAGGAAGACGCTGATCTGGACAACTCCCAGGACCTGGCGCGGGCTCTCGGCGGCGCCAACGGCGTGAGTGAGGCCGCCTTCCCGTACTTCCCGGCTGGTGAGGACAACACGCAGTCCGCGTCGGCTGAATTCAACCTCGCCGACCGCGATGCGTCCTTCGACAACGTGAACGACGACGACAACGTCGAAATCGCAGCCACCGAGGGTGCGATGGTCACCGGTGAGACCAACGTTGCGCCCGGTTCGGACGTGAGTGTTCGCGTCCGCTCCTCAGAGGGTGTCTCGCCCTCGTTCGTCGAGACGCCTGAGGCTACGGTTAACGAGGACGGCTCGTTCGAAGCAGAGGTCGACCTCAGTGGCGCTTCGGCTGGTGACAACGCGACGGTGAACTTCCGGGTCGCCGGGAGTTCCATCGCGGACTCCGACGCAGTGCTCGTTGAGGAAGTCGACACCGGTGGCGCCTTCACGGTCTCTGAGCTGAGCCCGCAGGAAGCCACCGCCACGGCTGGTGACTCGGTCGACGTCTCGGCGACGGTCGAGAACACCGGCAGCTCCGAGACGACCGAGACTGTCTCGCTCACGCTTGACGGCGACGAGCTCGACAGTCAGGATGTCACCCTCGAGGGCGGCGAGGACACCACGGTGGAGTTCACCGCGGACACCTCCGGCCTCGAAGCTGGTGACTACGAGCACGGAATCTCGACTGAGAGCGACAGTCAGACCGGCACGCTGACCATCGAAGCCGCCGACGACGGTTCCGACGGCTCCGACGGTAGCGACGGTTCCGACGGCTCCGACGGTAGCGACGGTTCCGACGGCTCCGACGGTAGCGACGGTTCCGACGGCTCCGACGGTAGCGACGGTTCCGACGGCTCCGACGGCACCAGCGAAGACGGCACGCCCGGCTTCGGTGCGCTCGTCGCACTCGTCGCCCTCATCGCCGCTGCGCTGCTCGCGACCCGCCGCAACGACTAACGTCGTTGCCTAACGGTCGCGACTCGTAGCTTCCAACTATCGGCCCTCGCGGGCCGACCCACACGCGGTCTTTCTTTATCGGACTCGACCACTGAGCGACAGCGAGCGGCGGCGCTCGCGAACCTACGTCTTGATCCTCTCGAAAAGAACCAGCTCCTGCGCCGTCGGCCCCTCACGACTCCCGCTCGGACGGACGATACCGCCGATTAAGACAAGAGTTCTCTCAGTCAGCGGAGATCTTTGTATTCTGTCCCGCACTCTGGACAGGTGCGGAGGTCAAATACGGTCTCCGAATCCGTAGCCGTCTTCAGTACCTGCTCGCAGTCCGCACAGTTGAGGCGCTCGTAGGTGTCTTTGAATAGGTCACCATCACGGAGTCCCTTTCGTGTAGACTTCATGCGGTGCTAATTTTCCAGACGGGATAAAAAGCCTGTCCCGTTTGCCGATACGCTTCTGCGACCTGTTTTGGTCACTCGCTCAACAGCGCGTCTCGCGCCCGCTTCAACTCCGCGACGTCGTACGCGTCGTTGCCGCCCTGGTCGCCGTGGGCGTCCTTCACCAGCTCCCGGAACGCGCCCGTGACGGTCGGCTCTGGTGCGTCCGGTGCGACGCCGAGTACCTCGTGCGGTTCGCGGTCGGGCTCGGGCTCGACGGCGATCACGTCCGGACTCTCCCCGGACTCGTCGCCTGGCGGGAGCCGTGCCGTCTCGAACTCCGAGTCCGCGGTGGTGACGCCGCAGCGCTCGGCGAGGCGCTTCCGCCGCGCATAGAGCGCGATCGCCCGGGCGTTCTCCAGCTGGGTTGCCCAGCGGTCGCAGGCGATCGCGTAGCCCTCGTCGGCGGGGCGGTCCTCGCGCCGGAAGCGCGCCACGACGCCGACATCGTCAGGCTTGTCGTGCTGGTGTGGGATGTTCGGCCGGTCCTTGTAGTGAGTAGACGCCGTCGAGATCCGGACATCAGTCGCGCCCCAGCGTTCGAGCTCGTCGACGATCGACTGGAACGACTCCTTGCGCGTGAGCGAGATGTCGCCCGGGTAGGACTCACGCTCGCTCGGGTCCGTGCGAGAGTAGCCCTCGGGCCACTGGAGTTCGGGAGCGCGCTGCTCAGTCGTGTTCATCCTCGTCGACCTCTTCCATCACGTCGACGTTCGCGGCGAGCTCCTGGAGCGCAACCTGAAGCTCGCCGAGCTGTCCGTCGATCTTCTCGACGATCGCCTCGGGGGCAGGAGCCTCGTCGGGTGCGTCGACGTCGAGGTCGTCAGGGAGTTCGCCCCGGGCGTCGCTCAGCTCGTCGGCTGCGTCCCGGAGGCGGTCCGCCGGTTCACTCATCGGCGATCACCTTACAGGCCGCCCGGACGTGCCGGCGGAGCGCATCGACATCCTGTTCCTCGATCGCTTCGCCGGCGGCGCGGACGTGCCGCTTCAGCTCCTCGACATCGTCCTCGCCGGCGTCGTCGCGCGGGTCGTCGATGAGCTCGTAGAGACCAGGAGCGACCTTCTCGACGTGGTTGTGTTCGACGAGTCGCTTCAATCGCTCGCTCGCGTAGGTCCGAGATACACCCATCTCGTCCGCCGCGTACTGTGGCGTGACGCGCCCCGATCGTAGAACGTCGAGGACAGCGTCATCGGTGTCGTTGAGGTCGGCGGGCGTAAGCACACCCGTGGCTGACGTGGCCATATCCTAACAACGTGTTGGTGTTGGTAAGTAACTTACGCAAAGTTGTGTTATACTATAGACTACAGTACGTTAAGTATAAGTGGGTGGCGAATAGACTTGTAGGTAAGCACGGGACGTGGCCGCGAGAAGTGGCCCGGGGTGGTTGGAACACCCCTGACCGTGCTGGACAAACCAGCGATGTCAACTACGAATCCAGGCGCTGAAAGGCGTACCGACACGCGATTGATCGCACAGCACACCGCGCTCGGCCTCGACGCCGAGGGCTACATCCACCACCTCGACCGCGACGCCGGCGTCGTTCACCGGATCGACCCCGAGACGGGCGCTCGCGAGCGCCGCTCGGACCTCCGCGAGTGGGTCACGCAGCGCGACCACGTCGCGATGGGCAACGCCGTCGACACGTACGTCCACGAATACATCGGCGAGGAGATCGGGTGGGTCGAGCGCGACCCGACCAACCGCGACGTCTTCGGAGGTGCGTTCTGATGCGCGAGATCACTCGGAGCGCGGAGAAGCGCGTGCGCGCCCTCGAAGAGCAAGCACGCGAGCAGTTCGAGTCATCCATCCTCCACAACCGCGTCTCCGTGACCGTCCACGAGGACGACCGCCTGCGCGAGACGCTGGACGTCGTCGAGCGTGCGTACCAGCTCCACGATCGCGCCGACCTGCCCGACGAGATGGAGTACGTCGCGTTCAACGCGGCCGAGGACATCAACGACCACTACGGCCTGCTCGTCGACATGGCGGTCGCCCGGGAGTGCGCGGCCGTCATCGAGGACGCCCGCGGTGACTGGTTCGACGACGCCGACGACCAGGCGGCCGTCCGCGACGCGTTCGATGAGGCGTGCGCGTGGCTCGCCGAGCATCGCGACGCCGCCGACGCCGAGGGCATCGAGGTTGAGCAGATCTGGGATGACAGTAGCGACGACTTCGACCGGGAGGTGACGGTGGATGTCTGACCAGGGCGCCATCGATGCTGACGTCGACGACGCCACACGCCCGTACGAGGAGCGCCTCGCGAACGCGCTCGCCGACATCCGCACCGAGCCCGTCCCGGGCAGCCTCGCGATCGACATTGTCTCGCGCCAGCTGCTGTTCGTCCGTCGCGACGTCGCCGACACGCTCGGCGAGTACCACGCGGAGGAGGGGTTCGACCTCGCGACGTACGGCCCACATCCGTGGCTGCCTGTTCACGCGAGCGACTCGGTCTTCGAGTGCTACTACCTGAGCGACCTCTCGATGGACAGCCTCGACGACCTCGGTGACCTGACGTCGTACGACTTCCCGCGCGGCCGGCTCGCGACCGTTCCGGTTGAACGGGCGTGGTCCGACGGGGGTATCGGCGATGTCTGAGGCGGCGCCGGCGCCGGCCGGGCGGTTCGGCAAGCGCGCCGCGAAGGCGCTCACCGAGTCGATGACCGTCCTCGACGAGCGGACGTTCGGCGACCTCCACGCCGAGGAGTTCTTGGTCGTCACACCGACTGGCACCTACCGCGTCGACGCGATCGCCGAGACGTGCGACTGTCCCGATGCCCTTCACCGGGCGCCCGACGAGGGGTGCAAACACAGACTCAGAGTCGCCTTCGCCCGCGGTGAGCGACCGATCCCGGGGTGGGTCGACCGCGAGGCGATCGACGAGCAGCTCGGCCAGCATCTCTCCGCGAGCCCGCGGATCGCCACGGCCGACGGTCGGACGGAGGTGCTCGACTGATGGGCGACAACGATCACGCGAACGTCGCGAACGAGCAGGTCCGTCAGGCGAAGGAGAACGGGACGATCCCGGAGTCGCGAGAGAACTACAGCTCCATCCGACTCGTCGTCGACGCCGAGAAGCTGACCGCGATCAACCCGATCGACCTGTTGGTGTTGAATCTGCTTCGCGGCAAGCGGCACGACGGCCACTACGACGGGGACGAGACCGAGGTCGCGAAGTGGGCGATCGCCGCGTGGTGTCAGGAGATCGGGTGGGCGCCGGACCTCACGGGGTACGACCCCGGCGAGCAGGTCGACCTCGGCGACGAGGTGCCGTACCTCAACGCTGCGTTCTACGCCCACGAGCTTCGCGACGAGGATGACGTCAGCCGGGCAGCCGTGGAAACAGTCCTGGACGACGTCGAGGAGACGATCGTCGACGAGGACATGACCGGCGCGTCCCGGGAGCAAGTCGCGCGCGGGACAGTCCAGCGTATCCGTCGCAAGCTCGGGGAGGGCGACGATGCCTGACCTCGTCGCTCGCGCCGGCGTCGTTGAGGCCGGCCAGACGTGGCGCTGTGACGAGTCCCGGGCCGACCCGGGCGACGTGCCCGAGCCGCACGACGTCCCGCTCTGGGCGCCGCAGCCGCGGTTCGACGCCGTCGTTGACCGTGTCGAAGAGGACTACGTCGAGCTCACCGTCGCGACCGGAAACTCCCACCCGCGGACGCCAGCGTTCGGCGCCGAGATGGTGTCGACAGTCGAGACGCTGACGAGCGACCCACGGTGGTCGCTGGTTGAAGACCGGGAGGTGGACGATGTCCAGTGACGACCTCCCGACGATCGCCTACGAGACCGAGTCGGGCGAGCGCCGGCGCGTCCGCTACGAGCGCGTTCCGGGCGAGCCGTGGCACGCCGAGCGCCACGTCGACCGCTGGGATGACGACGAGGGCGAGTGGGCGCCCTGCGGCGGCGAGGCGCTCTCGGAGCTGGTGATCGATGACGAGCATCGCGCCGCGGTCACCGTCACGGAGGGGCCGTAGATGCGCCGGCTTCGGAACGTCGCGGCGGACGTCCTCGACGAGGCCGCCCGTAGTCGGCGAGCCTCCAGTCGGTCGGGCGCGGCGCTCGGCCGTATTCTCCGGCACCTCGGCGCCGCGAAGGCGTTCGAGCGCGTCGCCGGGTGGCTTCGTGTCGACGACCAGGAGGAGAGCGCGGAGGCCTCGCGATGAGCCTTCGCTCGTTCGCTTCGCCGGATACTGAGTTCCGCATTGTCCCCTCGGGCAGTCCACCGAGTGTCGACGGGCTCGCGATCACCGAGCCGAAGTTCCTCGAGTGTACCGAGTGCGGCGCGCGCATCCGTATCGACGGTCCAGAGGGCCACACAACGACGATCGACAACCTGCCGCACGAGCGCGACTGCGACCAGCGAGACGTGGTGTCACGCGACTACGTCGAGCGGTTCGTACGGTAGCTCACGCGCTCATTTCGATTATTTTATTAGACAACCGTGAGATCTTTCTCAGGTATGGCCCTCCAACTTAGCCATGCGGTTAGCGACGGTATTCGGCGTATCTTCACCCGAACTGGTGGAGCCCTCTTTCTGGGGTTCCTTGCCATCCAGCTCGGTACACAAACAATGGTTAATACAGCGATTCTCGGATATCTTCCTCCTGAGGCAGCAACAGAGTTTCGCAGTAGCGTCGGGCTCGCACTTCCGATCTCCGGTGAGATCGCTCTTGCGGCGCTGGGCGTACTGATTCTCTTGAGCTCCGCGTATTTCGTGGTCTTGTCTCGGACGTTTGCGCAACCGCTCAGCGAAGCTGGATCGTTCCCCGCCTCGGTGACAGAGCGACTCGGCCGCGCCACCGTTTTCGCACTAATCGGCGGAGTACTCGTCACAATTATGATCATGATTGGCTCGGTATTCCTCCTGATTCCGGGGCTATTCCTGGCCGTCTCGTTCCTATTTTTCATCTTCGCTGTCGCTGTCGAAGATGAAGGTGTGATTAGTTCCCTGAAGCGAAGCTGGGGATTAGCTCGTGGCTCTCGACTTCAACTCGGTGTCCTCGTGTTTGCGTCCGCGCTGTTCGGTGGGGTTATCGGCGCCATCGCGCCCCTGTTAACCCTCGCCGGCCTCTCGGTTGCGGCTGATATCGTCATTATCACCTTCTCAGCAGTGTTTTTCCTCCCCTACTACGCGATCATCGCCGCGGCATATCTCCAGTTGCGTGATGGACAATCCCAGCGGGATCGGCAGAGAACAGGTCCTGTGGATGCGTCGCAGACACAGAAGCTGTAGCTGATCGCACCGCCCCACCAGGTGTATCGAGCGATAGAACACTTTTAGTTCCACTCCGGAAGCGAGGCGCCGCGAAAGCGTTCGAGCGAGCTGCTGGGTTGCTTCGGGTTGACGACCAGGAAGAGAGCGCGGAGGGCTCGCGATCATCGAGCCGAAGTTCCTCGAGTGTACCGAGTGCGGCGCCCGGGTTCGGACCGACGGGCCCGAGAGTCACACAACGACGATCGACAACCTGCCGCACGACCGTGACTGCCCGCAGCGGGACGTCGTCTCTCGTTACTTCCGCGACCGGTTCGTGCGGTAGGCGCTTTACTTCCACACTTCACGGTACATTTTAGGGCTGGAGAACGTATTTTGAGGTGCTGCGTTACAGGCGCAGCACCGAAGGAGGTGTCGCTGACAACGACATGGTATCCGGTCCTATCAGCCACGTAGGGGGCCAGCAGATGCTGGCTGTGGCGTAACCTAAGATCGGACTCGTGTAGCTCTCACACCTCTGCGGATCGACTTTTCAGACAAGATAGGTTGATGAGTACCCCGCCAGAGGCGGGGCCGGAGAGCGGTTAGTCTCCGGTAGTGCTCATCGCCGCAAGACAGAGGCCGTATGCTAGGGCCACCAGAAGTAACCCCACCGCGAAGACGGCGTGTCCGTTGACCACGAGGTACGCTGCCGCCAGCGTGCCGGCTGTAGGGGGAGCCGGCGACTCGTGTAGCTCAAACATTGCGAACCGACTCCGCCGCTTCCGTTGCCGTCCACGACTCGCAGCCGCTTTCAGACTGCTATCGGGTCTGTTGGACTGGCGGTATAACAAAACCACTCATAGTTGGGGTAAAATTAACCTCTCAATCACATGGCTGTTTCGGTGTTCTACAGTTTAGTTTCAGTTCCACCCCGGAAGCGAGGCGCCGCTTTATTACCCCACTCTACGTCAGCAGTCTCCAGTATGATACGTCGTCCAGAGGTCTTCGACGACGAGACCCCGCCACCCGACCTCCGCCACCGTGAAGCGCACGTCCAAGAACTCATCCGACTCCTCCACCGGGCCCGCTCCGACCACGACCAGGGCGCGTTGCTGGCAGGGCCGAGTGGCGTCGGGAAGACAGCGCTCGGGCGAACCGTCCTCGAGGAGTTCGCACGCGAATTCGGGGCGCGCTGGACGTGGATCCAGTCGCTCGGCACGACCACAGGTGAGCTCTTCCGCAGGGCCATCCGGGGCGCCGGCGGGACTGTCGCCGACAACGCGCCGAACGACGAACTCCCGGACCGACTCCGGGAGACGCTCGCTGGCGATGAGTTCTTCCTCCTGCTCGACGAGGCCGACGACGTCGCCGGCACCGGCGCCGTGGGACAGCTCCAGAGCGTCCCCGGCGTCGAGGTCGTCGTGATCTGCCACGAGCCAGACGACTGGCTTGCCCGTTCTGAATCAGGTGTCCGGCAGTACCTCCACGGCGGGCGGATCGAACTCGACCGATTCGGCGTCGACCAGCTCGCGGATATCCTTCGCGACCGGGCGCGGGTCGGGCTCGTCGACAACGTGGTCACGCGCGACCAGTTGGAGACGATCGCCGACGACGTCGCCGGTGTTGCTCGCGAGGGCATCCAGACGCTCCGCGCAGCTGCCGAGATCGCCGTCGAGCGCGAACACGGGCGTATCCACGACGCCGACGTCGACGACGCCTACGAGCGCGCTCGGTCGAGCATCCGGGAGGCGAACCTCCAGTCGCTCCCGTTCCACCATCGCGTCCTCTACGAGTTGATCCGGGACGCTGGCGAGATTACGGGGCGAGAGTTGAACCAGCGATACGAATCGGTTGAAGAGCGGGTGTACGCGAACCGGGAGCGAACACCGATCAGCCGTCGCGACCGGCGAAACAAGCTCGACAAGCTCCGCGCGTATGACCTCGTCGAGCGAGAGCGACTCGACCATCGGTGGTTGTACACCCCAAAGGAAGCGACACTGTCCACATCGATTAACGTCACAGAGAACGACAATAATATCGGTATACTACAAGGATAACGCTCACTCGGAACCGTATCTCGCTCGAATTATTCTCGGAAGACGTGTATCAACGATTTCCCATACGAGCCCGACAGGATGGTCGTCGTTGAATTCGACGGCTTGGTATTGGTACTCGTTCTGTGGATCAGCCCGCTGCTGGAAGTGATCGAATGGGATCTCGTCGCGTTCCGGGTGGGGCTGGCGGTGCCAGCCACAATCGTACCCCGCAGACTCAATGTAGTGGAATTTAAACTGGTCTTTTGTACCGATTGGGTGTGTCCACCACGTCACCTCAAGATGCGCGGTTTCGGCCTCGATGAGCCCATCAACGTAGATGTCTGTGTCAAAGTCAACGACAATCTTGCTGTCGAGGCCATCACGCGTCGGTTCATACGCGACGTAGTCGGTCGCGGGGTGATTCCGGAGATTCACCCGGAGCTGATCCATAATCCGGCTACGTCGCCCGGATAGATTGATTGGCTGTGAGCCGCCATCGGCCATCAGAGCACCTTGGTTCATCCAGTATTATACGGTCGCGTGGCTTGGCTCTGGACCTTGTTTAGAGATATCCGAATATCGGTCAAGAGCCTCGTTCGCAATTGAGAGCATTCTGAGATGTTGGTCCCACTCAGCGGCCTTCTTGAAGTATTCACGCGCCTCTGCTGACGATGTTTCCTCTTCGGTTGCTGCCGATCTCAGGTCTGCCGGTGAGTCCACATCATACGTCTCTTTGAGGTGTTCTATTTCCTCTTTAGCGCTAACCGTTATTTGCTCGATTTCACTCTGGTCATGCTCTTCGACCATTTGCGACACCTCCCGGAAATGCTGGTACGCTTGGTCTGGGAAATATGTCTTCGCACCACGCTGCTCAACAGCAGCAAGGATCCGGAACTCAACAAGCCGTTCGAGGTGTTTGCGCGCAGTGGTCTCCGAGACTTGTGCTTTCGTCCCGATGTAGCTCGCGGTACGGGGCTGTTCGAGCGACATCGCCACGGAAGCCACTCGATCGATCCCATCCACACTGTCTTCCCACGCCTCCTCATGCTCGTCTCCATCGCTGTCGACGGTGATCGCGTCTGGAGGCGCTAGTCTGTCGTCTCCCATGTCCAGATGAATAGTTTGGGCGGTGAGTCAATAATCTTGTGTATGACTAATTTATTCAGATTGGGCTACAGATAACGCTGTACAAATACTGTTTCGAACCCCGGAAGTACGGCCCCCTTTTACTGTGTATCCACCCGTCGGTCGAGGTATGCCCTCACAGGCTACCCGCACACGGGAGACGATCGACTTGAGCGAACTCGGCTTCGACGCGGACGCCGACGTCGAGATCTCCGTCGACGAGCGCGACGACGAGACGGTCGTCGAAGTTGATCACGACACCGGCGAGTGGACGCTCACGTTCGACGAGTTCGGCGAGTTGAAACGGACGCCCGGGCGGTCGGCGCCGCGGTGGCTCGGCCCGGCGATCAAGAAGGCGGCGCCCGGCCTGCGGGTGCTGTGATGGCTGTCGAGATCGATCGGTCGGTGGCAGGCGAGAAGTGGCGCTACGCCTGCCCGCGCGGGCACACCGACTGGCGGCTTCGCGACGGCGTAATCGCGTGTTCGAGCTGTCCGCACTGGCGACTCCCTGGTGAGGTCGAGTACGACGTGCTGATCGACCAGCGGACTGGTGAGGAGATCGACGTCGAAGAGGTGCGTGTCGCGTGAGGCTACTCGACCGGGTCGAGCTCGGCGGCGTCAAGTTCCTCGTCGAGGTAGGCACGGCCGTCGTCGGTGAGACGGTAGAGGCCTTGAGTGTCAGCTACTCTCTCAACGAATCCAACACGAGAGAGGGCGGAAAGGCGCATACTCGCGTGGCTCCGCGTACAGACGCCGAGGTTAGAGATCGCCTGCGGCGTCAGGTTTCCCTCATCCCGCATGTGTTCAAGGATCGGATCGTCGACAGGACGCATCCAATCCCCGCGTTTCCGGGCCACGTTCGATGTCTGTTCCGTTGCGCTCATAGGACTACCGGTGTATCTACATACAACAGTAGTGTGTATAATTCTGATGGTAAGTCGTTGATACCGTTAGTAAACCGTTAACAAGTTATTTGTAGGAGGGGCATTAACTACCAGTTGACCTGGCCTCCGCGGGAGTAGAAAACCCCGCCGGTGTTCCAGCACCGACGGGCCGGGTCCCCTGAAGCCACCCTCATGACGAGGGCTTTCGAGAGACCCATGACCAGATCAGACGACAGGCGGTTTAGTAATACCGCCAATACGGCAGTTAGCAACGACGCACAGATACTCGATAGCGACCAGTCCGGGTTCGAGACCGACCACGTCCCGGCGCCGGCGCCACACGTCGGGGGCGACCCGCCACGGGCGTACCGGCTGTTCGGGCGCTTCCAGCTCGACGCCGGCGGCGACGCGTGGGTGTCGGCGAAGTACCCCGTCGACGTCGCGGAGGTGGCGTAGATGTCCGTCGACGACGCGCACGCGATCGTCCGGAACGCCCTCAAAGGCGCCGACGAGGGCACCCCCGGCCTCCACGACCTGCGGCTGGCGGACCTGAACGGGACCGAGCGTGAACACGCAATCCGGGCGCTCGGTGCGCTCCACCGTCTCGACGGCGCGCTCGCAGAGCGGTCGGGATTCGAGGTACTCGACCGGCCGTCACAAGAGGGAGTCGGGGGTGACGCCTGATGCGCGCGACCATCCTCGGACTCGCCCGTGACGAGGTCGCCGACCCGACGATCGAGGGACACCTCGATCAGAGTACGTATCCTGCGATCGACGCAACCGCGTACGAGCGTCTCGACGGCACGACCATCTACGCTGGGCAGGCCGCCGGCACGATCGACACCGAGCGCGAGACGATTTACGTCACCGAAGACGGGATCATCACCGAGACCGAGCAGGCCAGCGAGGATGTCTACTGCGAGTGGATCGCCGACCTTCGCGAGGGCTGGGTCGGCGTTAACCGCTCGGACGGTGACTGGCTGTTCAACACCGTTGGGGCGACGAAGGGCACGCTCATCGAGCGCGCCGAGATCGACGTCGACGGCTTCGCCGAGTACCTGAGCGACTACCCGAATGCGAACGCGTGGAACGTCACGCAGACGCGGAGTCTCGACCCTGACGACGACGCCGAGGAGGCGACGATCGAGTACCACGACGCCGCCCACCTCGCGGACACAGGCGGGAGCCGGGCGACGACGATGCTCGGCTTCGAGTACACCTGGAAGGATGGGTACACCCGCGGTGTCGTTTCCGAAAGTGGATACGTTGCCCTCTACGACGGCGGAGACCGGGCCGGGACGTACGCGGCGTTCATCAACTCGGAGATCCTGCCGTTTGCGAGCCTGCCCGAGGAGTTCCAGGGCACGCTCGGTGACGCCCAAGAAGGTGACGAGCAGGAGGTGATGGCAGATGGCGAGTAAGCACCCGCGGAAGGAGACGCCGCTCGATAGGCAGGTGCGCTGTCCGGCGGGCCATCTCTGCTCGGCCGCGGACAACTACTGTCGTGAGTGCGGGGAGCCGCTCCCCGAGGAGGGTGACGATGTCGGAACTTAACGCGACGACCGACGTCGTCACCCTCGCCGGGCACGTCGACGGCCTCGGCGAGTCGGTCGCCGAGCGCCTCGACGACAACGGGATCGAGACGGTCGCGGACATCCTCATCGCCGACGAGGGCGCGCTCACGGATGTGCCGTATGTCTCCGAGACGCGGGCCGCCCTCCTCCGGGAGACGGCCGACGCGATCGTCGACGTCGAACCGCGCGAGGTCGACTTCGACGCGACCGAGAGCGTGGTGAGCGAGGCCGCGATCCCGCTGTCGGTGCGGCGGGGCGAGGCCGTGCTGGCGCCGAGCGGGTCGACCGGCACGAACGGTGTCTACCACACGACCGACTGCTCGGTCGTCCAAGGCAAGGGCGAGAAGCTTCGCGAGCGCGACCGGTCCTGGGCAGAGAACCGCGACCTTGAGGAGTGCGGCGCGTGTTCCGATCCTGGCGTTCATGGGGATGGCGCCGAACGGAACGAGTCCGATCTCGAACCGCTCGTCGACCCGGTCGAGGTCGTCCTTGAGGCGACGCTCGGCGAGAAGCTCCAGATCACGCTCGCCGATCGCAACGGGTGGGTGAACCCGCGGACCGTCATCGAGGCGCCCGAGCCAACTGAGTGGGAGTCGGCCACCGGTGGAACGTGGCACACGCGCCGGCTGCGGCTCTCCGAGTCAGCGAGCGGTCGCGATGGCGCTCGCGAGTTCGACCTCGTCCTCGTCGACGACGAGATTTGCGTCGAGGATCCGCCAGTCAAGCATGTGAGTCACCAGCCGGACGCGCCGGGCTGGGGCGTGGAGTCGGTCGGCGCCGTCGGTCGGGTGTCGACGGCGTCGCTCATCCAGCTCCAGACCGATGACGAGGAGACCGACGCGAAGCCCGAAGGTGACGACACGTGGCGGCGCTACCAGAACCGAGGTGAGACCGCGTGACAGCGACTCAGTATCGCGTCGTCGACCACGTCGAGCGCGAGACCGCCGAGCTCCTGGAGCGCAACGGGGATGCGATCCTCGCGCATGACGACGGGACGACGTACGTCCTCGAGGAGGTGGACGATGAAAACTGATCCCAGAGGCCGGGACCAGACGGGAGGCGCGCCTCTGACAACCGGGGATAGCTCCCCTGATGTCCAAAATGATAGGAATGAAAAAATAAACACCCCAACCAGAAATGGTTGCCTGATAACCGACGGCGGCACCACCGCCGAGCAGGTCCTCGACGACAACGGCGCCGGACAGGACAACGATTACGAGAGCAAGGCCTACGGCGGCAGTGAGGCCGCCATCGAGGCCATCGAGCGGTACGTCGCCGAGCACGTGACCGACGAGCGCATCGCCTCGTCGCGTTCCATCGCGAACAGCGCGACCGACGTCCGCATCCAAGAGATCGGGAAGACGCTCGGCGCACACCTGCGCGGGGACACCCCCAACGGGTTCCTCGCCGACGTCGAGGTCTCGAAGTGGCGCGACACCTCGCCCGTGAAGTGGGTGTTCACGCGGGTCGCCGGCGAGGCCGACACGCGTCGGTCGCGACAGCTCCAGAAGCCCAACCTCGTCCGCGAGATCACGCGGGCGACCGGCGCCGACGGCGCCCGCTACAGGATGGTCGAGCGTGACGGCGTCCGGTGGGAGCGGGCAAACACGACGATCGGCTGGATGCGTGACGTCCTCGCCGCGGTCTGTGAGGCTGTCGACTACCAGCCGACGGCCGTCGACGAGTGCGAGGGCCTCGACCGGCGCGAGTGGATCGACCAGCTCACGCGGGGTGGGACAACGGATGTCCTCGAACGCGCGCTCGAAATCGACGCGCCGGGAGTCCGTCGGGACTGGAACAAGGAGACGCTCCAGACGATCCACGACGTGGTCGTCGCCGGGCGCGATCCGAGCGAGGTGGGTCGATGAGCTGGTCGATTCGGTTTACGGCCCACTGGCTGACGGTCGGGCTGGCCGTCACGCTCGGCGCGCTCATCCTCGTCGAGGTGATGGGATGAGCACCGAGGCCAGCCTCGGAGACGGGCTGTCCGCGAGCGTCCACGCCCGTCACCGGTTCCACGAGCGCTCGACGGAGCCGACGGACTCGGTGCTGGCCGCGTGGCGCGACGGCGAGCCCGTCGAGGTGCCCGCGGCGGCGCCGGTTCCACGTCACGATGAGATGCGATACGACCCGGTCGGCGACGTCGTCGTCTGCCGGCGCGAGGACGACCTCACGACGGTGTACGGACTCGCCGCAGCCCATCTTACCAATATCCACGGCGTGGCCGTCGCAGCCGCTGTCGACGCACAGTACGGGACCAGCTACCGGTCCGGAATCGACCCCGCGAATCTGGAGGAAGTAAACCGATGAGTGCTACATCAAACGACGAGACGCCGGCGAGAGACGCGACGAGCGCGGAAGAGGCAGTCGACCGGCACGGAGAGGTCTACCGGAAGTGGGCCGACGAAGACAGTCGACGCGGACGCGTCGCACGGTCGATCCTTCGGGCTGGCAGTGACGACTGGGAGGGTGATGACGATGCCGAGTGAGTCACTCGTCGAGGTGCCCGTCCTCGATCGCGAACTCCTCAGCGACCCGCTCGTCGTTCTCGATCACGGTCGCCGCGTCGGCGGCGGCCTCCCGCTCGGCGCGCTCGTCGGCTTCGACGGTCGTCTCGCGCATCTCCGCGCGGGCGTCATCGATCGCGTTCTGGATCTCCTCGCGCAGCGGGAACCCACACCGCGGGCAGTGATAGGCGGTGGACTTCACCTCGGCGCGGCAGTTCGAGCAGGCGACAATCTCGGGCGCGTCCCCGGACTCGTCGTCCTCGGTCGGGTCGACGAACCCGTGACTCTGGAAGATGGAGTCGTTCCGCTCGGCGTCGCCGGTGTGGTCGTAGCGGTCGCGCATCCGCATCCGGTCGTCGACGAGCATCGACATGTGTTCGATGTCTCGGTCGTTCAGCTCGGAGTCGCTGATCCGCGTCATGAAGACGTGCCGGAAGTGGTGAGGATGGACGCGTTCGACGTCGAGGCCGGCGCGGTCGGCCGCGCGCTTCATCGACTTCCGAACGGTCGAGGTGTGGGCCGCCATCATCTCTCGGTCGTCGGGATCGTAGTGCTCGATGACGGGGAACAGGGGTGCCTCGTCGTGCGCCCGGCCGTTGGGCCCGGTGTGGTCGGGATGGTTGCGGTTGACCCACTCCCGGAGCTCCGCCCGCGAGTAGAGGATCGGGTAGGAGACGTCGCGGACACCCTTCAGGCTCAGCGCGTCGGTGTTCGGCGAAAAGGTGGGTCGCGGCGTGTCCAGGCCGTCGATGTCGCCGACGCGGAGCGAGGTCGCCAGCGAGATGCGCGCCCCGACGTCGGCCAGGAAGTCGATGAGGACGGGGTCGCGGTTGTTCATACAGGCGCGCTTCAGCTGCTCGATCTCGTCTTCGCTGAGGAGGTCGTCCTTCGAGATGGTTTCCTCCTTGGTGTTGCGGTCGGGCAGGCTGATTCGCTCGCCGAACCCGTACTCGCCGTAGTGGGGCTCCTCGTCGAGCCACTGGAAGAAGACGCGGAGGACGCGCTTGTAGCCGAACATCCCGGAGCCGTCGGGGTCGAGGCCGTAGCCGCCAGTCTTCTTCGGCGCCGCCAGCAGCCCGACGAAGGCGCGAGCGTCGCCGATGTCCATCTCCAAGAGCGGGGTCTCGGCGCGTTCGGCGGCGCGACGGAGATTTCCTATATCGCTTATCAGTGTATTGAGCGACTTGTCCTCCATCTGCCGGCGGTGGGTGACGAACTCGCGGATCGCCCGGCGGTCGTCCTCGTCGATGTCGGCGTCCTCGAGGAGCTCCTGCTCGCGCTCGAACTTCGCGCGGGTGGAGTTCGTGTCGTTGACGTCGGCCATACACAGTCGATCGACGCCCACATATTTGGAACCCCCAGCAAGAAATGCGCCAGATGTTCGACAACGAGTGAGAACGGCCTCGAACGTCAGCGGGCGTTCTCGGCGTTCTTACGCTGTTTTATTGAAACGGATTAGCTGACCCCGAAGCTAGTTTCATTTCGAGCACCGGCTATCGACCCACTCTGGCCGTTGACTGCTCTCTACGCGTGTTTCGCGACGTCTTCGAGGTCGAACAGTCGTACGTCATCGCGCTCGGACACGGCTTCTTGAACGGACCGTGTCGCACCATTCCGGGTGAATAAGGCGTACTCAGTGTCCCTCTCATCGCCGTCCGGCGTCCAGCGTATCTCGGCGGCGTGGTCTTCGAGCGAGGAGAGCGCTCCGTAATCGAGCGGTGCGTTCGTGAACTTGCACTCCCCGGCGACCATCGTTCCGTCCGTGGTGAATCCGACGACGTCGACCTCGTGCTCGTTGTACCACCAGCGGCCGATGTCGAGGAACGTCTCGCCCGGGTAGAGTCCCGGGAGTGCGTCGCGGCAGAGTCGCTCGAACTCGTGGCTCACGAAATCCGGGAGTTCGGGTTCGATGACCGCGTCGTAGGCGTCCGCCCCGAGGCGTTCGTATCGATCTTCCCTGCCGTAAACGAAGCGGAACCAGAACCGAAACAGCGGATCGAGGATTCGATAGCGTCCCCGGCGTGACTTCGCCTTCTCTTCGGTGATCGGAACCTCCCGCTCGATGAGCCGCAACCGTTCTAACTTCTGTGTGTACGTCGATATCTGCTTCCCGTCGATTCCTATCGCTTGTGCGATCTCGTTCGACGTCGTCTTTCCCGCGGCGATGGCGGTGAGGATCGCGAAGTATCGGTTCGGGTCCGTGAGTTCGGTGCGGAGCACGTACTCCGGTTCGTTATGTAGGTATCCCTTCTGGGAGAGGAGCTCCTCGGTGAGAACCGTTCCGAGGTCCCGTCCGAGATCGACGCCGTCGAGATAGTACGGAACGCCGCCGAAGATTCCCCACGTGAAAATCCGGTCTTCGGGCGAACACGCGTCCGGAACGAACGCCTGTGCGGCAGCGAAATCGAGGGGCCGGAGATCGAGCCGTTCCGTGAATCGGCCGTACAGGGGACTGCTCCCGAGAAGCGTCGCTTCTTCCATCATACTGATCGACGACCCGACCAGCACGAGCGTCCCCGAGGTGTCCCGGAGCCGTTGGTCCCAGAGTCGCTGAATTACTGAGGGGAGGCTCTCGTCGGCGTCGATGAGGTAGGGGAATTCGTCGAGGACGACGATGCCGTCCTGATCGCCCAGATACCCGAGCAGCGCTTCCCAGTTCTGTTTGATCCGCGTGACGCCGGGGAAGGTCTCGGCGGCGACGTCGACGAACTCGTCGAGCTGTACCTGAGCGGTGGTCTCCGTGGCCTGATAGACCACCGCGTCGTCACGGTCGGACAGCGAGTGCTGGACGAGCTGCGTCTTCCCGAGGCGTCGCCGGCCGAACACCACGACCATCTCCGCGTCGTCGGACTCGTAGCAGTCGCGGAGCCGAGCGAGTTCGTCGTCCCGATTCACGAAGCGGTCCATACCCCTCCTCCACCGGGGCGAAAAATAATACTTCCGAATAGCCTATTTTGAAATAGGCTAATTTGAAATTGTCTACGGGGCTTAATCGGACCGCTCGGTTTGAGCAGGTCAGGCGACAAAACATATCCGAATTAATTCACCTTTATAGTCAGTAAATGAATATGTTTTTCCTGTAAAATAGCATGACGGAAGCTATGTTGACACTAACGTAACGCGACCCCGCATCGCGGCCGAGAGCGAAAGCACCCAGTCGTCACCTTGCCTGGCGTCGGTCGCTGGCCCGAGGGCGATCGTCCCCGCGAGGTCGCCGTCGACGTAGTACCACTCTGCGTTGCGGTCGACGTGGTAGTGAGCAGTAGGACGCGGATCCTCGGGGTCGACGTCGTCGCCCATCCGTGTCTCCTCGCCGGGTCAGGCGTTCGCCTTGCGCCCCTGTCCCGACCCAGTCGTGAGCGGGATGTCGGCGTCGATCTCGTCGTACCACACGACCGGCCGCTTCGCCCGGCCGTCCTCTTCGAGTTCGAGGAGTCCGTAGTCGGCCAGCTCGTTCACGTTTTCGAGGACTTCCGGCGGGTTCCGGTCAACCAAGCGCGCGAGCTCGCGGATGCTCCCTGGCTCGTGTTCGACGATCGCTTCTAAGAGCTTGAGATTGGTCGAGCGGAAGACGCGGCCGAACGTTTCGAGGTTCTCAATCGAGAGCGTCGGCTCGCTGGGTTCGACGTCCTCGCCGGCGTCGATCGCTTCGAGGCGCTCTTCGAGGTCGCTACGGTCGGCGGACTCGATCCGAACGTGGAGTGTCTGAGTCATGGGTGGTGTGGGTCGTGGAGTCGGTCGCGGCCAGTACGTCGGTCACCGTGTTCGAACGCGCTACCAGTCGTCGCGTTTCTCCTCTGGGAGCGCCGCCCGCCACGCGCGGAAGATCTCCGCGAGGCCGGGGTAGTCGATCTCGAAGGCCTCTCCCCCGAGGTGGAGCTCGTGGACGCCGTGGTGGTTGTCGAACCGGATGATCGGCTCGTCCGCGCCGGCTTCGCCGTAATGGTAGGCGTACTTGATCCCGTCCTCGAACCGGTCGGGACCGAGAGCACGCGAACCCGCGCAACAGTACCGTCGGCGTAGGCCTCGATCTCGTCTTCGAGTACGGTGACGTCATCGCTCATCCACACGCGTGTCGACGCACCCTGCTCCGATAAGTGTTAGGGGAAATCCTAACAAAGAACAGGTGGCACCCGTCCGAACTCCTGACGAAAAGGCACGACCTCGCGATCGGGATCTTGTACGTGTCTCTCTTACTCCCGTATTCACATGCTCTGATATTTCGTTACCACAACTACCGTAGCTTGAACTACGATAGTCTGAGCTACGCTATATGTGCGTTTTATATGCTGGTGGTTCAAAGGCGGAGACATGCCTGCGTTCGTGAACCGAGAACGAGAACTCGACAGGCTCCACGAATTATACGACAGTGACTCTGCGGAGTTGGGCGTCGTCTACGGACGTCGGCGGATGGGAAAGACGGCGCTCGTCGTCAAATCCATCGAAGACCGCGACGACGCGGTGTAATCTCTCTCCGCGTGCCCAGCTCCCCCGCGACGGCCTCACTCCGATCGTTTTCCGAGTCGGGTCGCTCGCTGCGCCCGCGACCGCTCACGGAAAAAGCTCGATCAAAAAGCGCGACCTCGCTTCGCTCGGTCGCGTTCGACCGATCCCATCGCTCAGTACGGACGAATCAATAAGCGCCAGCTATCACGGTGGCGCGTGCCTGCGAGCGGCCGCCCTCGGCGGCCGCGAGACAGCACCACGCGAGGGAGTCGGCCGACCGGAGGGAGGCCGACGAGGCTGGGGAGGCGTGAGGTGCGGGGCTGTGCGTGGGGGTGGGATTCAAAGGGGCAGTCGCGAGGACGAAGCACGGCGCAGTAAGCACCGCAGCGAACGGAGTGAGCGAGGAGCGCAGCAAGCCGCGCGAGTCCTCGCGGCTGGGGCTTTGGCGGTGTTCGTCGTCGCTCCGCGATCCGCCATTTATAAGCGAGCGGCTGGGGCTTTGAAGGAGTTCACTGCGGCAACGACGGTCACTTATAAAAGCGCGACCTCGCTCCGCTCGGTCGCGTCGACGACTACTCCGCCACCGCTTCTTCGACGATCTCGATCTCCTCCTCGGTCAGGTCGTAGAGGTCGTAGACGATCTCGTCGATGAGCCGGTCGGTCTCCGCGATCTTCGCGTCGAGCTCGTCGGCGCGTTTCTTTGTCTCGACGTAGCGGCCGAGGTCGTCGGCGGCGTCGTCGGGGTCGGGCAGCGTGATCGCCTTCAGGCGGTCGACGAGCGAGTTCGTCTTGGTGGCGTTCTCGCGGAAGCCCGCGATCTCGTCGTCGACGGCGGATCTGCTTGGCACCATCGGGCATGTCTCTGAGACGGCTGCTGCTGGCGGCTCGATCACATACAAACTGTACGAGAGGATTGCCGACGAACAGGTGTGAGATGTATCCGTTCTGGTGCTGGATGTTCGACAAAAGCGAGGATGGCCCTGGACGCTAACGCTGTTCTACGGCGGCCCCTGTGTACTACCCCTCCGCTTGCTGACTCTCTTGATACACTTGCTGACGTAGGTGTTCAGTGATCACTTCCTGAACTTCGTCGTTATCCATGAATTCGGCGAACAGCTCCTCGTTCTGGTCCATCCGATCGATGAACATCTCGGTGAGCGCGTCGTCGAACTCCAGAGCGAAGTTCTCGCGACTGTTCACCCGCGCGGATCGACGGAGGTGATCGTCTTCGAGTGCGTCCTCTTTCAGCTGTTCGAGGAACAGTTGATCGGCCTCGGTGAAGTCGGTGCCGAGCTTATCGTTGATCTTCTCGACGATGGTAGAAAGCTCGACTTCGTCGTCGTCACTTCCGCCGCCGGTTCCCGTCTCGGTCGGGCCCTGAACCTCTCCGTCGGTCGTGTCGACCTCGATATCGCCTTCCTCAGACTTTTCGAGCCGGTAGTACTGGAGCGCGAGTTCGTCGTCGAACTCGACGTCCGGCTGGCCCGACCCCTTCGGAAGCTCCTTGTAGAGAAACCGTCCGAAGGTGTACAGCTTTTCGAGGTGCGTATCCGCGTAGCTGACGATCTGCGACTGGAACTTGTAGAGGCGGAGGAACGACCGAAGCGTCGATCGGAACTCCTCTTGGGTCTCTTCGTCGGACGTGACGAACTTGTCACGCGCCGGCTGGACGAGGCTGCTCAGCTTCGCGTGTGCCCCCTCAGTCCCGGTGTTCTCCGGGTCGAAGAACACTTCCGCGAACCGGTCGACGTCGCTCTGGTCGTAGATGCGGAACGCCTTCAGGTCGCTGGCGAGCTGCTGGAGGTGCTGTGGGTCCGTCTCCTCGGTGACCGTGGTCTTCCCGTAGAACGGTTCGAACGCCTCCTTGATCTCCGACTGCTCGTTCTCGAAATCGAGGACGAACGTGTCCTCTTTCCCGGGGTGTGTGCGATTCAGACGGGAAAGCGTCTGGACCGCCTGAATCCCGGAGAGCTTCTTGTCCACGTACATCGTGTGGAGCAGCGGCTGATCGAAGCCGGTCTGGTACTTGTCGGCCACGACGAGGATCTGGTGCGCTTGGCTGTCGAAGGCGTTCGGCAGTTCGGACTCCTTGATCCCGTCGTTCATCCCCTCCTCGGTGTAGCTCCCGCCGTCGTCCTCGACGGTGCCCGAGAACGCCACGAGCGCGCTCAGGTCGTACCCGTTTTCCTCGATGTACTCGTCGATGGCCTTCTTGTACCGGACGGCGTGAGAACGCGAGGAGGTGACGATCATCGCCTTCGCCTTCCCGCCGATCTTGTGCCGCGTGTTGTTCCGGAAGTGCTCGACGATGATCTCGACCTTCTGTGAGACGTTGTGCGGGTGGAGCTTCAGGAACCGCGAGATGGCTTTGACCGCCTTCTTCTCGGGCACCTGCGGGTCCTCTTCGACGACCTTCGCGACGTTGTAGAACGTCTCGTAGGTCGTGTAGTTCCGCAGCACGTCGAGGATGAACCCCTCGTCGATGGCCTGTTGCATCGAGTAGAGGTGGAAGGGCTCGTAACCGCCCTCGCCGTCGGGCTCGCCGAACATCTGGAGCGTCTTCGCCTTCGGCGTCGCGGTAAAGGCGAAGAAGCTGAGATTCGGCTGTTTGCTCCGGGCTTCGGCGCTGGCGACGATGGCGTCTTCGGCGTCGTCGATCTCCTCCGCGTCCACGCCGGAGAGGATCCCCTTCATCTCGGCGGACATCTCGCCGGTCTGGCTGCTGTGCGCCTCGTCGACGACGACCGCGTAGTCGCGCTCGGGGAGCGACTGGGTGTGCTCGATGACGTACGGGAACGTCTGGAGCGTCGTGATGATGACCGGTTTGCCGGCTTCGAGCGCCGCCGCGAGTTCCTCCGACTTCGGTCCCTTCTCGCCCGTGATCCCGTGGACGACGCCCGTCTTGTGGTCGAGTTCGTAGATCGTGTTCCGGAGCTGTTCGTCGAGGATCGTCCGGTCGGTGACGACGACGACGCCGTCGAAGACGGCCTCGTCGTCGGCGTCGTGAAGCGAGACGAGGCGGTGGACGAGCCACGCGATGGACTTGCTCTTCCCGCTGCCGGTGGAGTGTTGGACGAGGTAGTCCTCGCCCGAGCCCTCGCGTTTCGCGCTGTCCACCAGTTGGCGGACGCACTCAAGCTGGTGGTATCGCGGGAAGATCAGCGTCTCGTCCTCCTCGACGGTGACGCCGTCCTTTTTGATCTCCTCGGTGTCGATGTGGATGAAGCGCTGGATGATGTCCATCCAGCTGTCCTGCGCCCAGACCTCCTTCCAGAGGTAGGCGGTCCGGTGGTCGTCCTCGCGCGGCGGGTTGCCGCCGCCCTTCTCGTGGCCCTTGTTGAACGGGAGGAAGTTGGTGTCGTCGCCGTCGAGTTCGGTCGTGTAGTACACCTCGTTCTGGTCGATCGCGAAGTGGACGAGCGCGCCGCGTTTAAACCGGAGGACCGGCTCGCTCGAATCCCGCTTTTTGTACTGTTCGCGGGCGTCCTGCGACGTCTGGTCGGTGAAGGTGTTCTTGAGTTCGGCGGTCGCGACCGGGATCCCGTTGAGGCTCAAGGCGAGGTCGACGCTCCGATCCGGGTTCGTCGCGGAGTGGTGGAGCTGTTGGGTGACGCCGAGGACGTTGGCGTCGTACTTCCGCTGGAGTTCGGGGTTGATCCCGGTGTTGGGCTGGAACGTCGCGAGGTCGATCTTCGTCCCTGTGGTGCGGAGCCCGTGTCGCAGCAGTTCGAGCGTCCCCTGTCGTTCGAGCGCGCTGGTGAGCTCCTGGAGGAAGCGCTGCCGGGCGTTTCCTTTATAAGCGGTTTCCAGTTTCGACCACGCTTCGGGCTGCGTCTCCTTCACGAACGAGACGACCTGTTGGGGAAAGATGCCGCGCTCGGCGTCGAAGCGATCGCTCGGGACCGCGACGTAGCCGCGATCGAGGAGGGCGGACGCGATCTCGTTTTCGAAGGCCTTCTCGTCGTAGGGTTTGCTCATTAATCGTCGCCTTGAATGACACCTTTCTCCTCAGATATATCAATCTGACCCGTAACTGCGGCGGTGATGAGGGCTTGGCGTTTCTCTTCGAGGAGGTCAAGATATTGCTTGATAGCATCTATTGACTCCGAAATGTCTGAGTCAATATCGTTCAGTTGTTGTCCAATCTGCTGTGTTGAATAGCGATCTAATCAGCTGTTATCACGGAGTAGAAGGACGAAGCCGAGGAAATCGATTCTGTCCATGGAAGTCGATCTCCTCGACTTCGTTGAGCAGTGTCGTCGCCTAGTCAAACAAGCGTTGGGAAAGCACGCGGGCGAGCCCGCCAGCGGCGGGTTCGCCCGCTGGAAACACGTTGTGCTACACTGTCTTC
>NZ_QPLT01000010.1 GCF_003666015.1 Halorubrum sp. Atlit-26R | reverse complement strand
TTTTAGAGAAGTAGAACGACGAACCTCTTCGTTTTCAAACTGTTTCAGCCACGTCGATCCACCGACCGCGGAAACGTGGTTACAAGCCCACGCCGTCTGGTGGAATCATGCTTAAGTTAACACGACGCGAAACAACGGGGATGGTCACGCTCATGGTCATATTTCTCCGTGAAGCGACATAACGCTTTGGCGAAGACCTCGCCCAGACTGAGCGCCTCTCTACGAAAACGCGTTTGGGACGACACGTCAGATTGCTCCGGAGATCCAACTGCGGGGCTCTCCCATCGACCGATCGGCGTCAGGACGCGTCGACCGCGCTGCCGGCGGCGACGAGGAAGCCGATGATAGCCGTGATCAGCCCGACCATCCCGATCGCGACGGCGCCGATCTGGAAGGCGTCGCCGGATAGCCGCTGCGCCGTGAGGAACAGGAACACGGTCGTGACGAAGCCGACGAGCGCTAAGATTCGCCCGAAGCGACCGGTGTCGATTCCGGGTTCACTAGACACGATTGAGGATCTCCTTGAGGACGCCCTGGTACTCGTCGTCGGTGGCCGCGTTCCCGAGCGAGTGGATGGACTGACAGATCCACAGCCCGGCCGTGAAGTTGATGAACGCCGCCATCGAGACGGTGCCGACCTGCCCCTCCACGAACAGTCCCGTGACGACCGCTCCCACGAACCCCACCGCCATGAGCGCGTGCGTGACGAGCGATCGGGTCCCGAAGTCCGCGAGCTGTAGTGACAACCGAGTGCCGACTGGCATACACGTCGTTGCGGCCGTGTATGTAAAGAGGTAGCGCGTGGCGCGGTCTCGGCGTCGCTCGGATCCCCGTCCGGCCGCCCTCGTTCGCGCGCTCGGCGGACCCGGACCCCACCAGTTTACCGCGGCCGCTCCGTAGTGGCGCCCGAATGACCGACGCCGATCCGACGCACGACGTCGTGGTGTGGGGTGCGACCGGGGTCGCGGGGCGGTTCACCGCCGAGTACCTGGCCGAGCGGTACGCGACCGAGGAGCTCTCCCTGGCCGTCGGCGGACGGAACCGCGGGAAGCTCGACGCGCTCGCCGACGACCTCGCCCGTCGCGGCGACGCGCGGGACGACGTGCCCGTCGTCGTGGGCGACGCGACCGACCCCGAGAGCCTGCGCGCGGTCGCCGAGGACGCTCGGGTCGTCTGTACGACGGTCGGGCCGTACACCCGACTCGGGTCGCCGCTGGTCGAGGCCTGCGTCGAGGCGGGCACGGACTACTGCGACCTCACCGGCGAGGTGAACTGGGTGCGCGAGTCGATCGATCGGTTCCACGACGCCGCGGTCGAGAACGGCGCCCGGATCGTCCACAGCTGCGGGTTCGACTCCGTCCCGACGGACCTCGGCACGCTGCTCGTCCAGTCGTTCGCGAGGAAGGGACACGACGCGCCCTGCGACACGGTCCGGATCTACCTCGACGGCGGCAGCGGGAGCGTCAGCGGCGGCACGCTGGCGAGCTTCGGCGAGCTGTTCGAGGCGGCCGCGACCGACCCCCTCGCCCGGGAGGCGCTCCGGAACCCCTACTCGCTGGCGCCGCGGGGCGAGCGGAGCGGCGTCGACGCCGGCGAACAGCGCTGGCCGCAGCGAGACGCGCTTCGAGGCGGGTGGAGCGCCCCCTCGCCGATGGCGCCGGTGAACGAGCGCGTGGTGCGCCGGAGCAACGCGCTCCTCGGCTATCCGTGGGGCCGCGAGTTCCGCTGTAGCGAGGTCGTCCCGACCGGCGACGGCCTCGCGGGCGCAGCGACCGCGGGCGCCGTCGCCGGCGGGCTCGGCCTGTTCACGGCCGCGATGTCAGTCGGACCGATCCGCTCGGCGCTCCGTCGGTACGTCTTCCCCGACCCCGGCGAGGGGCCGACGCGGGAGGAAGCGGAGGCCGGGAGCTTCCTGATCCGGCTTCTCGGGCGCGGCACGGGCGCTGACGGTCCCTTCACCGTCGAGGCCGAGTTCGGCGCCGACCGCGACCCGGGCTACGGCGCGACGGCGCGGATGCTCGGGGAGTCGGCCGTCTGCCTGGCCCGCGGCGAGGTCGATTCCCCGTTCGACGGGGGCGTGTTGACTCCGTCCTCCGGGATCGGGCTGCCGCTCGCGGACCAGCTCCGCGAAGTGGGGTTCACTATTTCGGTCGGGGAGGCGGCCGAAGGCGGGCGCTGAGCGTCGCTCGTCGGTGGTGAGCGGGTCGCGAAAAGAACGCGGCGGCGGAAGTCAGTTCCCGGCGGCGATCACATGTAGCCGAGGTCGCGCAGGCGCTCCATCAGGTCCTCCTTGTCCTGGGCGCGGCCGGCGCGCTCGGTCGTGTCCTCGAGGTTCTGAAGCCACGCGGGCTCCTCGGTCGTCTTCTCGGTCGAGACCTCGCTGCCGAGCGAGCGGAAGCCGGCGAAGTACTTCGGCGAGATCGGCACATCCTCCTGCGTGACGCCCTCGGGCAGGTCGTCGTCGCTCTGCGGGATGTACCCCTCGTCGGGGAACGCCTCGACGGTGTCGGGCACGACGAAGTTCCAGAAGGCGTCCCACACGTCGGCCTCGGCGAACTGGAGGATGGGCTGGATGCGGTCGTGTGGCGGGAACAGGTCGGGGTCGTGGCGCGGCGAGAAGAACGTCTCGTCGGCGCGGGCCTCCTGCTCGTCCCAGCGCACGCCGGAGATGACGCCGTCGATGTCGTACTCCTCGAGGGCGTCGTTGAGCGCGACCGTCTTCAGCAGGTGGTTCCCGACGTAGGTGTCGAGCAGGAACGGGAACGAGTCCTCCTCGAACTCTAAGATCTCCCGGATGTGATGCTGGTTGTGCTCCGAGAGCGCGTCGACGGGGATGTCGTCTCCCGGTTCGAGGGCGTGCTCCTCGACGTAGTCGCCGACGTCCTCGTTGCGAGCGTACACGAGATCGATATCCCACTCGTCGGCCCAGTGCTCGACGAAGTCGGTGATGTCGTCGAAGTGCTGGAAGTGGTCGATGAAGACGGCGGTCGGCTTCTCGTAGCCGTACTCCTCGGCGACCTGGTTGATGAAGTACAGCGTCAGCGTGGAGTCCTTCCCGCCCGTCCACATCACCGCGGGGTTATCGTACTGTTCGAGCCCGCGGCGGGTGACCTCGACCGCCTTCTCGATTTTGTGCTGGATCGACGGGTAGTCCTCGGGGGTCTCCCCCTCGCCGTCGGTGTAATCGACGTCGACGCTCGCCGGGAAGTCGTCGCTCATACGGCGTAGCTGTCGCCGCCGAGACGAATAGGCTTTCTGAATCGCGGGCGCTCGGGAGGGAGCGCCGATCGGGAGCGGTCGCCGCCGCCGTCCCGCGGAACACAAGGGATATGTCAACCGCCCCGGAACGGGCGGACATGGGTCTGTTCGACCGGCTCCGCGGCGACGACGCCGGGCGCGTCGTCTTCCTCGGGATCGACGGCGTACCGCTCGACCTCGTCGAGGACCACCCCGACGTCTTCGAGAACCTCACCGACATCGCCGAGACGGGATCGGGCGGCCGATTGGAGAGCATCGTCCCGCCCGAGTCGAGCGCGTGCTGGCCGAGCCTCACGACCGGCGTGAACCCCGGCGCCACGGGCGTGTACGGGTTCCAGGACCGCGAGCGCGACTCCTACGAGACGTACGTCCCGCTCGGGCGCCACGTGAAGGCGACCCGGCTGTGGGACCGGGTCACCGACGCCGGCCGCGACGCGACCGTGTTCAACGTCCCGGTCACGTTCCCGCCGTCGACGCGGGTCCAGCGGATGGTCTCCGGCTTCCTCTCGCCCGACCTGGAGTCGGCCGCGAGCGACGAGTCGGTCCGCGAGACGCTCGACGGCTTCGACTACAAGATCGACGTGAACGCCAAGCTCGGCCACGACGACGACAAGACCGAGTTCATCGAGAACGCGCACGCGACGCTCGACGCCCGGTACGAGGCGTTCGACCACTACCTCGCACAGGACGACTGGGACCTCTTCTTCGGCGTGTTCATGAGCACGGACCGCGTGAACCACTTCCTGTTCGGCGACTACGCGACCGACGGGGAGTACAAAGCGGAGTTCCTCGAGTTCTACCGCAAACTCGACGGGTACATCGGCGAGATCCGCGACTCGCTCGACGACGACACCACGCTGATCGTCGCCTCCGACCACGGGTTCACCGAGCTGGAGTGGGAGGTGAACTGTAACCAGTTCCTCGCCGACGAGGGGTGGCTCTCCTACGCTGACGACGACCACGACGCGCTCACCGACATCGACGACGAGACGCGCGCCTACTCGCTCATCCCCGGCCGGTTCTACCTCAACTTGGAGGGCCGCGAGCCCGAGGGAGTCGTTCCACAAGAGGAGTACGAGGCGACGCGCGAGGAGCTGATCGACGACCTCGAATCGCTCACCGGTCCTGACGGCCGGCAGGTGTGCAAACGGATCGTGAAGGGCGAGACCGTCTTCGACGGCGACCACGACGACATCGCCCCTGACCTCGTCGTCATCCCCGCGGACGGCTTCGACCTCAAGTCCGGGTTCAGCGGGAAGGAGGCCGTCTTCACCGAGGGCCCCCGCAACGGGATGCACAAGTTCGAGAACTCGCTTTTGTACGCGACCGACCCCGACCTCGATCTCACCGACGCGAACCTCTTCGACGTGACGCCGACCGTCCTCGACCTGATGGACGTCGAGGCCGACGACGAGTTCGACGGCGAGAGCCTGCTGGGCTGACGGCGGTCGCGACCGCCGCAACGCGTTACTTCTCCGCCGTCGGCCGCGAACACCGCAGACAGAGGATCCCGGTACCGGCCCAGTTCACGTGGTTCGACCCGCAGTGCGGGCATCGGTGGCCGTCGTTGTCGTACTCGGTCGTCCCCCGCGGCGCGGCGAGGTGGCCGCCGTCGACCGCGCGCTCGACCAGCACCGGGAACCGCTGCTCTTTGAATCGTGCCCGGTGCGCGAGGAACTCGCCCGGGCGGTCGGGGTCGCTCCCGTGGAGGTCCTCCCACGCGATCGCGATCTCGCCGTCCGCCTGGCCCCGCGCGACCTGTTTTATCGTCGCGGCCGCAGCCTCGAACAGCGGGGTCGTCGCGAGCGCCTGCGGGGAATCGATCTCGTCGCCCGCGGCCGCGTAGCGCTCCGCGGCGTCGCCGTACGCCTCGTCGGCGCCGCCGAGCCCGCCCGCAACTCGGAAGTCGGCCACGAACTCCGCGAGGCAGGCGCCTTGTCCCGGGTCGGCGAGGACGGACTCGAAGTCGCGCGCCGCGGCGATTCCCTCGGCCGCGCGTCGGCCCGCGCGCTCGTCGACGCCGGCGACCCGGTAGGCGACCGTCGCGGCGAGCAGCTGCTGAATCCCCTGTCCGATCCACCCCTTGTCGTCCGGCTCGAACGGGTCGCGGTCGGGGCGCGGGTCGGCGAGCACGCGTCGCCCGCCGCGGGTGTAGCGGTCCCCCGCGCGCTCGTACTCCCGGGCCGCCAGCGCGTCGACCGCCGCGTCGTGGTGGCCGCCGTCGTCGGTGTTCACACGGACCCTACGGGCGGCGGCGAGTTACGCCTGACGGCCCGCCGCGGGCGTCCGCTCCGAGCAGGCGCGGTAGAACGCCACCGAGTAGGTCGCCCACAGCGCGCCGAGGACGCCGGTGACCGCGATCACCCCGACGCCGATCCCGACGGCGCCGAGCGTGCCGACCTCGACGGTCGGCACCCACGCCGGGGCGGACTCCATCGCCGGCGGCGGCGCGAGCGACAGCGACGCGGCGGCGACGAGGAGGCCGAACGCCGCGCCACCGGCGGTCAGGAGGGCCGTGTAGAGGAACGCGGCCCCGAGGTTCGACCGAACGACGCGGACGCTGCGGCGGAACGAGGCGACGAGTTCGGAGTCGTCGACGACGACCGCGTGGGCGTAGAACTGGAGGAAGAAGGTGACGAGCAGGTACGCGCCGAACAGGCCGACGGCGATGATCGCCAGCACCGCGACGAGCGTGACGTCCTCGGCGGGGACGGCGACGAACCCGGCGGGCTCGCTCGCGACGCTGCCCGCGACCCCGAGGAGGGCGCCGAAGAACGCGAGGAAGCCGAACGCGAGGCTCACTCCGAGCAGCGCGAGGTACGCGACCAGCAGCGGGAGATAGTGTTCCTTACCCTCCGAGACGAGCGTCGCGAGGCGCGTCCGCCCGTCGAGCGCTTCGTCCGCCATCGCGAGCAGGCCGCCTTGGAAGAAGGGAGCGACGAGGATCAGCACGCCGAACGTCAGCGCGGACACCGCCGCGGACAGCTCCGGGTTCGCCGTCGGTCCCGCGATCAGGTCTGGGAGCTGTGCGAGCGCGAACAGCGCCGAGACGGCGACGAGGACGGGGTTTCTCGCGACGCTACCGACGGCCGGACGGATCGAGCGGAGGGCTGGCATGGCTGGTCGGTCCCTCCGAGGACAGTAAAAACCCCTCGGCGTCCGCGAGGCCCCGACCATACTTACTCCCGGGCGTCGAACCCCTCGTATGGAGGAACCGGACGGCGCGTCGCGCTCGACTTCGGAGCCGCCGTCGCGATCCGTCTCGCGGGAGAAAGCGGACTCGACGTCGACCAGCGGCCGCGTCGAGTGGCTCCTGGTCGTCGCGCTGCTCGCGGTCCCGATGGCGGTCGTTCCGGGCGGCGACGACGCCCCGACGCTGGTGAGCCTGTGGGGGTTCGTGACGCTCGGCGGCGACGGGGGCGGGGTCGGCGGCTACCCCGTGTGGGCGTACTTCCTCGACCAGCCGCGGCCGTTCGCGACGCTTCCGCCGTCGATCCGGGCGTGGCCGCTCGCGCTCGGGTTCCACCTGCTCGCGGCCGGGAGCGCCACGAGCGGCGTCGCGCTCGGCCGCGAGGACCGCCGCGTAACGGGCGGCCTCCTCGTCCTCGCGGCGGCCGCGACGCTGTGGGTCGCGGCGGGCCTCGGCGTGCGCTTCGGCGTCGGCGCGACCGCCGGCTGGTTCGCCGTCCTCCCCGCGAGCGCGGTCGCGACGCTCGCCGTCGCGGTCGCGGCGTACGGGCGAGACCTCCGGCGCGTGGCGGTTCGCTGAGCCCGGGTCCCGCGGACCGGCGTCGCGTTCGCGTCGGGGGTAGAGGAGGTCGCGCTGCTGCTCGCGGTCGTCATCGGGCTCCAGAACGTGCCCGACGGGTTCGCGTTCGCCGTGCCGATGGCGGACACCGGGATGTCGAACGCGCGCGTGTTCTGGTACACGACCCTCTCGGGAGTCGTTCCACAGGTGGTCGCGTCCCTCTTCGGATTCCTGCTCGTGACGGTCGCGGCCGGCCTGTTTCCGGTGTCGTCCGGGTTCGCCGCCGGCGCGATGCTCGCGGTCGTCTTCCGGGAGCTGATCCCCTCCTCGCATGGACACGGGCACGCCGACGCCGCGACGGGCGCCTTCCTCGTCGGCTTCGTCCTGCTCGTCGTCGTCGACGCCGTCGTCGTGGTGTGAGTCGCACGGGCGCGCCATGCCTTTTCAACGCCGCGCGTCCGTCACGTCTCGTCCTCGCCGTAGTAGTCGTCCGTCGTCGACGCCGAACTCGCCGCCCGCTGCGCGGCGAACGATGCGAGCCGCTCGTCCTCGGCGATCGCCCAGTACCGACCCCGATGGCGGACGAGTCCGCGGTCCTCGAGTCGCGATAGGACGGCACCGACGCTCCCGCGCTTGATCCCCGTTCCCTCGTGGATCTCGGTCTGGGTGAACGCCTGGTCGTCGTGCTCGGCGAGGAACGCGAGGACCCGATACGGCTGGGTCCCGGGAGCCACATCGAGTGCTGCCTCCGGCTCGTCGTCGAACGCGTCGATACCGATCGGCATGCGTCATAGTTCGTAATATTCTGTAATAAAACCGTGGGCGAGTCAACGACCTATCGACCTTCGAATTAGTTGCCACCGCGAAAAGCCGCTCCGAATCCGCCTCGTCCGCTACTCGTTCTCCGGGCTGCTCGGGTGGTAGTCGGTGTCGTACTGCCCCGGGTTGCCGTCGACGCGGTCGGGGTTGATCCGGCCGGCGAGCAGCATGAAGTCGAGGACGGTACAGTAGAGCATCGCCTCGACGACGGGGACGGCCCGCGGCGGGAGGACCGGGTCGTGGCGGCCGACGACCTGGATCTCCTTCTCCTCGCCCGTCTCCCAATCGGCGGAGCGCTGCTTCTTCGGGATCGAGGTCGGCGCGTGCCACGTCGCCTCGCCGTAGATCGGTTCGCCGGTCGTGATACCGCCCTGAAGGCCGCCGTGGTCGTTCCCCTCGGGGACCGGGTCGCCCTCGTCGCTCTCGACGTGGTCGAACGACTCGCCGTCGTCGAACGTCCAGTCCTCGTTGCGCTCGCTGCCCGTCACGTCGACGGCCTCTTTCCCCAGGCCGAACTCGACCCCCGTCGTCGCCGGGATCGAGAACATCGCCCGTCCGAGCCGGCTCGGGAACCCGTCGAACCGCGGCGCGCCGAGCCCGCGCGGGACGCCGCGGCACTCGAAGTAGATGGAGCCGCCGATGGAGTCGCCCCGCTCCTGGTACTCCTCGATCAGCTCCTGCATCTCGGCGGCCGCCTCGGGGTCGGCGCAGCGCACGTCGTTCTCCTCGCTGTTCGCGAGGAGCTGCTCGAAGCTCACCGGGTCGGCCTCGACGTCGCCGATGCGGTTGACGTGCGCTTTGATCTCCACGTCGTGATCGGAGGCGTCGAGGACCTGCTCGGCGACCGCGCCGGCCGCGACCCAGTTCACGGTCTCGCGCGCGGAGGAGCGGCCGCCGCCGCCCCAGTTTCGCGTGCCGAACTTCGCGGAGTAGGTGTAGTCGCCGTGCGAGGGGCGCGGCGCCGTGACGTACGGCTCGTACTTCCCCGAGCGCGCGTCCTTGTTCTGGATCACCATCCCGATCGGCGTCCCCGTGGTGTACCCGTCCTGAACGCCGGAGTTGACGACGACCTCGTCCGGCTCGCCCCGCGAGGTGGTGATCATCGACTGGCCCGGCTTGCGCCGGTCGAGCTGCGCCTGGATGGCCTCCTCGTCGAGCTCGACGCCCGCGGGCACGCCCGAGACGGTGACGCCCATCGCGTCGCCGTGGCTCTCGCCGTAGGTCGTCAGCTGGAAGAGTCGGCCGAACCGGTTCCCGTTCATACCCTCACGTGTGGCCGGGGGCATATATGGGTTGCAATCCGCGCAACGGGTCTCCGATCGCGGGCCGGAGGCCCGAGCCAGTGACTCGCCGCGCAACCGATGGCGGTATGTAACGGGAACGCGTTGGTGGGTGCGTGCGCGACCGCCTCACCTCGGACCTCGGCGTGTACGCCCTCTCGGGGCTGTTCTCCCTCGTCGTCTTCGCGCTCGCCCTCGGGATCCTCTCGCGGACGCTCCCAGACGGGCTCGCGAGCCGGCAGCTCGGGGGGCTGATCGTCGGCTACCTGCTGTTCGTCGGCGTGTACACGACGGCGTGGTTCATCTACACCGGGATCGACAGCCGCGAGGAGATCTGACGGGCGGGTCGCGGCCGACCGTCGCCATCCCCGCCGGCTCCGCTTCCGGACGCCCGGATCCGCCTGCCGAACCGTTTTCACGCCGCCCCGCGAGGGGCCCGTATGACACGGGACACGATCGACTTCGACGTCGACGACCGCGGGGTCGCGACGATCACCGTCGACCGACCGGAACAGCTCAACGCGCTCACCGTCGAGACGCTCGAAGCGATCGAGGGGGCGCTCGACGAGACCGCCGACCGCGACGCCCGCGTCCTCGTGATCGCCGGCGCGGGCGACGAGGCGTTCGTCGCGGGCGCGGACATCTCCTACATGGTCGACATGTCGACGCCCGAGGCGCAGGCGTACGCGGAGCTCGGCCACCGCGTCGCGGACGCGATCGAGACGTTCCCCGCGCCGACGATCGCCGCGGTCGATGGGTACGCCTTCGGCGGGGGCTGCGAACTCGCCTTGGCCTGTGACCTCCGGGTCGCCGCCGAGAGCGCGGTCCTCGGACAGACGGAGATCGACCTCGGCATCATCCCGGGCTGGGGCGGCACCCAGCGGCTCCCGGCGCTCGTCGGCGAGGAGGTCGCCCGCCGGCTGATCTTCCTCGGCGAGCGCATCGACGCGGCCGAGGCGGCCGAGGTCGGGTTCGTCGGCGAGGTCGTCGACGACGGGGAGTTCGACGACCGGATCGACGAACTGGCCGGCGAGCTGGCCGCGAAGCCCGCGACCGCGCTGCGCGCCGCGAAGGAGGCGCTCAACGCGGCCGGCGAGGGAGCGGGTGCGACCGGGCTGGCCTTGGAGCGCCGGGCGTGGGCCGGGCTGTTCGGCACGCACGACCAGCGCGAGGGGATGGAGGCGTTCTTGGAGAAGCGCGAGCCGGAGTTCGAGTAGTAGAGTTGCGAACGGACGCGGTGGCGCGCGCCTCCGAGCGCCCGATAGGGCGCGAGGAGCGCGTGCGAGGGACGCCGTGAGCGACGGGCGACCGGAGGGAGCCCGGAGCGAACGGCGAGGCTGGGGAGGCGAGAGGTGCTGTGCGGGGCGGGACTCGAAGGGGCGGCCGCGAGGCGGGCGCAGGCGACGGTAGGACCGCAGCGAGTGAGCGGAGCGAACGAGCGAGGACCGCCCCGAGCGTGCGCCCGCCTCGCGGCCGGGGCTTCGGTGGCGTTCTGATCGCTGCGAGATTCATAAGCAGACGTTCGATTCCCCCGCTCCGTGCCATCGCCTCTCATCGCGATTCCGTAACCGCCACGCTTTATTAATCCGCCCGAGTACCGGCGACATGGACCAGTTGCGGCAGTCGCTCCTCGACGCGCCGATCATCGAGAAAGGCGAGTACCAGTACTTCGTCCACCCGATCAGCGACGGCGTCCCCATGCTCGAACCGGAGCTGCTCCGGGAGATCGTCATCCGGATCATCCGGAAGGCGGAGTTGGAGAACGTCGACAAGATCGTCACCCCCGCCGCGATGGGGATCCACATCTCCACCGCGCTCTCCCTGATGACCGACATCCCCCTCGTCGTCATCCGGAAGCGCCAGTACGGCCTCAACGGCGAGGTGCCGCTGTTCCAGGAGACCGGCTACTCCGAGTCGGAGATGTACATCAACGACGTCGAGGAGGGCGACCGCGTGCTCGTGCTCGACGACGTGCTCTCGACGGGCGGCACGATGAAGGCCATCCTCGACGCGCTCACCGACGAGGTCGGCGCGGAGGTCGTCGACGTGGTCGCCGTGATCAAGAAGGCCGGCCCAAACGAGTTGGACGACACCGACTACAACGTGAAGACGCTGATCAACGTCACCGTCGAGGACGGCGAGGTCGTGATCGTCGACGCGCAGGGCGACGAGTAATCGGTTCCGAGCGGACCAGCGGGGAACTTCTCTAAAGCCCCAGTCGCTCGGCGATACGTTGTTGCCGCCGGATCGACGGCGGGCACCTCCAAAGCCCCAGCCGCGAGAGCTCGTGCGACTCGCTGCGCTCCTCGCTCGCGGCTCCGCCGCTCACTGCGGTGCTTACTTCGTCGGACTTCGCTCTCGCGGCTGCCCCTTTGAGTCCCACCCCGCACCGCACAGCACCTCACTCCTCCCCAACCTCGCGGCTCCCTCGCTTCGCTTCGGTCGCCGCGTCCCTCGCGCGTGCTGCTCGGCCGCAAGGCGGCCTCGCAGGCACGCGCCACCGCACAGCGGCTCCATTTATAAACCTCGCGCCGTCCCTCGTCGCTGCCGGGCGCGGGCGCCTTTTATGTCGAGGTCACGAACGGTGGGGTACACATGACTAGCGCACTGTTCGTCGTGAGCGAAGAGGGCTACTGGGCCGAGGAGTGTATCGAGCCGCTGACGACGCTGGAGTCGGAGGGCGTCGACGTGACGGTCGCGACGCCCTCGGGGTCGCCGCCGGTCGTCGACGAGCGCTCGCTCGACCCCGAGGCCGCCGGGGGCGAGGAGCGGGTCGCGGAGCTCCGCGAGGTCGACGAGGAGCATCCCGAGCTGAACGACCCCGAGCCGATCGCGACGGTCGACGCCGCCGACTACGACGCGGTCGTCTTCCCCGGCGGCCACGGCACCGTCTGGGACGTGAACCAGGACCGCCACGCCCGTCAGCTGCTCCTTGACGCGGTCGCGGGCGAGGAGGGCGTCGCCCTGGTCGTCTGTCACGCGGTCGGCATTCTCGCGTTCACGCGCGAGGCCGACGGGACGCCGCTCGTCGAGGGGCGCGCAGTCACCGGGTTCCCCAACGAGTGGGAAGCGGACATCGTCGACGACCACGACGTGATGCCCGACGGCCGGAAGCTCCCGTACTGGGTCGAAGACGAGGTCGTCCTCGCGGGCGCCGACTGGGACGCCGAACTCGACGCCGACACGAGCGTCACGGTCGACGGCGACCTGATCACCGCGCGCGGCCCGGGCTCCTCCTCGGCCGCGGCCGCGACGCTGCTGGACGAGCTGTAGGCATCGCTCCGCGACGGCGGCCGCACCGCCTCCTTATCGGATCACGAACGCCGGCTCCTCGATCCGCTCGCCCTTACACTCGGGACACCGCGACGGCTCGTTGACCGGGTCGTCGAAGCCGTCGAACCCACACTCCCGGCAGGTCGGCGGCGCGACGAGGAACTCGTCGTCAGCGTCGCCTTCGCTGCCGCCGTTTCCCTCTCGCACCGACCGCGAGACGTGTTCGAGGTGTTCGTACACGGTCGGCGTCGGCAGCGACAGCGTCTCGGCGAGGTCGCTCGCCGTCCGCGGCTCCTCGCGGAGCGCGTCGGCGATCCGCTGGCGTGTCGTCTCCATGTTGCGCCTTCGCGTCGCGGCGAGTAAAGCCGTCCGGCCCGAGCCGAGCGGGACCCGATAGTGCGCGGGAGAGGACGCCGCTCGGGGGACAAAGCTTGAACTGACAAGAAACAATACGTTCGCAGATCGGTTTTTCACAGAAGCTCGCAAAAAACACGACGTGGACGACGCGACCTTTCTCGTTGGTGGCGCGGTTCCACTTCACCGAGCCTGTGACAAATATAACCTCGATTTTAGATACGAACGACATGGAAATCGGAACTGCGTCGAACGTGTCTTTCGTGAGGTAAAACGCAGAACCACCAGTTTCTCAAACTGTTTTAGCAATGCCAAAGCAGAAACTGCTAACGTGTGGTTCAGATCAGTCGCGTTCGCCTGGCATCAGCTTATCTGAACGCTACCGGTTGGCACAGCCAGTAGCCGCCTTTCGAGGCGACTACAAACCGTAACCATCCCAACCAGCGGTGCCGTGCCGTGGGAATCCTCGCGCTTCGGCGCGGGGAGGATGTCAAGGGCGCCGTTCGCCGTCGTCGTCCGTCTCGCCGTCGTCGTCCGTCCCGCCGTCGTCGTCTGTTCCGTCGTCTTCCTTCGTCTTTTTCTCGTCGCCCGTCTCGTCGTCATCGGTCGGCTCGTCCTCGTCGCTCTCGGCGGCGGGCCCGTGCGCCACGTCGGCGTCCGAGGGGTTCTGGTCGACCGCGTACCCGCCCGTGTCGATCCGCTCCGCGGGCTCCGAGTAGTCGCGGCCGCTCGGCGAGAAGTCGGGGCGGACGACGCCGTCCTCGGGTATCTCGGGCTCGTCGTCGGCAGGCCCCCCGGTCGTCGCGTCGTCCGCTTCCGCGTCGACGACCGCGTCCTCGACGGGAGCGTCGCTGCCGGTCTGGTCGCCTCCGAACTCCTCGTCGCCTTCGACGCTCTCCTTCGCTCCGGTTCGTTCGTCGCCTTCGACGCCCTCGTCGGCTCCGACGCTCCCGTCGCCCTCCGCGTCGTCGTCGATCCACTCGAACGAGTCGGTCCCCTCGCTCCGGCGCTCCGCGACGGCGGTCGCGAGGCGCTCTGTGAGCGTCTCCTTCAGTTCCTCGGCCTCGTCGACCTCGAAGTCGACGGCCGCTGCGTCGCTGCCGGTCAGCGAACTGGTCCCCGCCGTGTCGGCGACGATCGTCGCGACGCCCCACCGCCGCTGGAACACGGTCCGGCTGTCGATCACGTTCTGGATCCGGTAGTACGGGACGACGGCGACGGTTCGGCTCCAGAACCCGTTCCGCGTGAGCAGGTGGTCCTCGCCGACCCAGTAGCCGCGGTGCTTCCACTTCAGGTGCGCCGCGGGCGGAACGACGACGAGGAGCGCGGCGACGCCGTACCACGGGAGCGACGGCGAGACGTACCAGTTCACGCCGTACGCGACGGCCGTGAGCACCCCGACGATCATCGCGTACCGGATGACGTACCGCCAGCGGATCCGCTTGGGCGGTCGGTTGAAATCCGGTGTCCCGAACGACTCGATCTCGTGTGCGAGCCGGTAGACGCGCTCCGTCGCGGCGATCGGCACGGCGGACTGGTTCCCGGAATTCGCGTCCTGTCCGGGGGCGTACCCCGCGGTCTCGATCGAGAGGCTCGCGTAGCCGAGCGCCCGCTTGGCGGGGTTGTCGGTGATCCGCAGCGTCTGGACCTTCTCGGTCGGGATCGACCCGCTGTACCGACGGAACAGCCCGCGCTCGTAGCGGAGCTCGTCGCCGGCCCGAGAGAGCCGGAACCCGTAGTAGTTCGAGAAGGCGACGCCCGCGCCGATGAGCCACGACGCGATGAACAGCGCCGCGACGCCGACGAACGCCGTCGCGGTGAGCGCGGCGGCCGACGTCTCCGGCAGGAAGCTCGACAGCACCGGGAACGAGCCGGAGCTGAGGAACGCCAGGAGGCCGATCAGGCGGCCGTCGAACGACAGGGCGCCGACGAGGGCCAGCTCGCTCGGCGAGATGGCGAACAGCTCCTCCTCGTCAGGGGCGAACGCGTCGTCGCGGCCGCGGTCGACCGCGTCGGCGTCCGTCGCCGCCCCGTCGCCGGCGTCCTCGGCCCGCGAGCTCGCCGACTTCCGGCGCTGGACCTCGCGCTGGAGCCGCGTCGCCTCCGCGGGCGTGACGAAGCGGATCGACCCCTCCGTGCTGGAGCCGCCGGCGGTCTCTAAGTCGACCGCGGCGACCCCGATCGCGCGCTGGAGCACGCCGCGGCTCACGTCGACGTTCTGGATCCGCCGGTACGGGATCTCCCGCTCGCGCCGGGAGATGACGCCGGAGGAGATGTCGAGCGTGTCCTCCGTGAGGACGTACTCGAACCGGCGGTAGTACGCGACCTCGTAGGCGAGCATGACGAGGAGGATCGCGGCGCCCCCGCCGACCGCCAGCGGGAGCCCGAACCCGCCGCTGTTCACGATCACGAACAGCGCGACGGCGGTCCCGGCCGCCTTCTGGAGCGCGCGGTACGGGACCGACTGCGGCGCTAACTTCACACCGCGTCCTCCCCGTCGGCGCGGATCGCCAGCCGCTTCAGCTCCTCGCGGAGGTCGCTCGCGCCGTCCGGCGTCAGCCCCGGGATGCGCACGTCCGCGCCGCGCGACCCGGCGGTGTACACCACGCAGGAGGCGAGCCCGACCGTCCGCTCGATCGGGCCGCGGCGGGAGTCGACGTGCTGGATCCGCACTAACGGCACCGTCGTCCGCACCTGCGTGATCACGCCGCGGTCGAGGTAGATCGCGTCCTCGCGGATCTCGTAGCTCCAGCGGCGGTAGCGGAGCAGCGCGTGCGCGACGGTGAGCGTCAGGGCGACGGCCCCGAGGGCGACCGGCGCCCACCGCGGGAGGTATTCGAGGTACGCGCCGCCCGCGAACGGGGCGGTGACGAGCGCCGAGAGCAGCACCGCGCGGAGGACCCACACGACTTGGACTCGGGGGTGAAGCGTCTGTGCCGTCATCGACGGTCCCCCGTCGCGTGTCCGTGTGTCATGACCGGCGATTGACGGTCCCGACGTATAAGTCCGGTCGGAAACGGCCGAGAAAAAACGGGGAACGATCGTGTGTGTTATTCTCTCTCGAAGGCGATACTTGCCGAAACCGATATGCCGGGCGACGGAGTCGTGCCGGCCATGGCCGACGATCCGTTCGAGAACATGCTCGCCCAGATGGACCGCGCCGAGGAGTACGCAGACGTGGATCACGGGGTGTTCGAGCGACTCAAACACCCGGAGCGCACGCTGAAGGTGACGCTCCCGGTCAGGTTGGAGTCCGGCGAGGTCGAGGTGTTCGAGGGGTACCGCTGTCAGTTCGACAGCGCCCGCGGCCCGTTCAAGGGCGGCGTCCGGTTCCACCCCTCGGTCACCCAGCGGGAGGTCGAGGCGCTCGCCGGGTGGATGACCTGGAAGACGGCGCTGGTCGACCTCCCGTACGGCGGCGCGAAGGGCGGCGTGATCTGCGAGCCGAAGGAGCTCACCGACCAGGACCTCGAACGGCTCACGCGGCGGTACACCGAGGGGATACGCCGGATGATCGGCCCCGAGACCGACGTGCCCGCCCCGGACATGAACACGAACCCGCAGACGATGGCGTGGATGATGGACACCTACTCGATGTACGAGGGCCACTCCATCCCGCAGGTCGTCACGGGGAAGCCGCTGGAGATCGGCGGGACGCCCGGTCGCGTGGAGGCGACGGGTCGCGGCGTCTCGCTCGTCACCGAGCGGCTCTTCGAGTACCTCGACCGCGACCTCTCCGACGCCTCCGTCGCGATCCAGGGGTTCGGGAACGTCGGCTCGAACGCGGCCCGGCTCCTCGACGAGGCGGGCGCCAGCGTGGTCGCCACCTCCGACGTGTCGGGCGCGGCGTACGACCCGGACGGCCTCGACGTGGCGGCGCTCGGCGCGCACGTCGACGCCGGCGGGCTGATCGAGGAGTACGTCGCGGGCGAGTACCGGGGGAACGCGGACGGCTCCAGCTGGGACGACCCGGACGCGATCACCAACGCGGAGCTTTTGACCCTCGACGTCGACGTGCTCATCCCTGCGGCCGTCGAGGGCGTGATCACCGCCGACAACGTCGACGACCTCCGCGCGTCGGCTATCGTCGAGGCCGCGAACGGGCCGACGACGGTCGCCGCCGACGAGGTCCTCACCGAGCGCGACGTCCAGGTCGTGCCCGACATCCTCGCGAACGCGGGCGGCGTCATCGTCTCGTACCTGGAGTGGGTCCAGAACGCCCAGGAGTTCTCGTGGCCGCTGGAGACGGTCAACGCCGAGCTGGAGCGCCGCATCGGCACCGCGTTCGACGAGACCATCGAGCAGTACGACGCGAAGGAGCTCCCCGACCTGCGGACCGCGGCGTACACGCTCGCCTTGGAGCGCACCGCGACGGCCCACGAGTACCGCGGGCTCTTCCCGTAGACCGCGAGCGATAGCGGGAAGATTGGGCGGTTATTTATAAGTAGAATTTCGGTGTCGTTGCCAGATGTTTATAAGTGACAGCTGAATCGGTGGCGAACACCTCCAAAGCCCCAGCCGCTCGGTTATAACTGACTTGCCTCAGATTGGCGGTGAACGCCTCGGAATCCGCGGCCGCTCGCTTATAAATAGCTAACAGCGGATCGGCGGTGAACTCCTCCAAAGCCCCAGTCGCGAGGACTCGCGCGGCTCGGTGCGCTCCTCGCTCGTTCGCTCCGCTCACTCGCTGCGGTGCTTCCGTCGTCACCAGAACGCCCCGCGTTCTGGTTGGCTCACGAGAGCTCCGCTCTCGTGAACGCCGTGCTTCGTCCTCGCGACTGCCCCTTTGAGTCCCACCCCGCACCGCTCCGCACCGCACCTCACACCTCCCCAGCCTCGTCGGTCGCCCTCCGCTTCGCTCCGGGCGACCGACTCCCTCGCGCGTGCTCCTCGCGGCCGCCGAGGGCGGCCGTTCGCAGGCACGCGCCACCGCACCACTATTTATGACAGATCGTCGCCGTCGCTCATACTCGTTTAAATACCGCTTTTCAGACCGACCGAATTCGGTCCGCGCCCACCTCGATCGGCTCCGCGTAGCGGACGATCGGGTCGCCGTCGGGCCGGTCGAACCCGTTCGCCTCGAACAGGGTGTTGGCCCGGAGGTCGACGGTCGCCTCCCGGAGCCGCCACGGGTCGTGAGCTATCTCCCCGCGGTACAGCCGGTTCCCGGCGGCGTAGAACCGGTAGTTCTCCGCGAGGAACTCGTCGAGCGACCCCGGCTCGGCGGCGAACGCCTCGCCCCTCGGCTCGTAGGTCGCGTCGAACCGCGCGTGAGGCACGCCGGGGTGGGTCCGGCGGCTGGTGAACCGAACGGGGGCGCTCGTGCGCTCCGAGCGATCGGCGGCTTCGGGGCGAGACACGTCCATCGCCGCGCGGTAGTACGGGAGCGCGAACAGCCGCCGCGCGGCCGCGACGCCGATCCGGTCGTCCGCGTCGAGGTTGTAGAAGTAGACGCCCGGGCCGTCGGGGCCCTCGACGTAGGTCCGGAGGTTGAGCTCCGGGAACGAGAGCCCGACGGGCGCCCCGCGCGGACGGATGTCGTCCATCACGAAGGCGACGACGCTCAGGTACGCGTCGCCTCGGTGGGTGGCGACCGAGAGCCCGTCGGGGAGCGTGGGGGAGACGACGGCGGGATCGACGGGCCAGTGACAGAACAGCGCGTCGCGCCACGTCATCTCCAGCAGGCGGCGACCGAGCATGTCGAATTGGAGGGGCCGAAGGGGCAAAACCCGCACGCTGCCGGCGGTTTCAGGTCGGTTCGCGCGGTCTCACTCCGCGACGTCCGACTCCTCCGGCGCGTCCTTCCACTCGCCCAGCCCCGAGGGGTCGAGGTGGACGTGGACGTCGCCGACGTCCTCCATCGCGCGGAGGGTCGTGACGAGCTCCGTCTCCACGTCGTGGGCCTCGCGGAGCGTCATCTCCCCGTCGACCTCGACGTGTACCTCGACCTCCAGGTCGGTCCCGTCGTAGTAGACCGTGAGGTCGTGGACCCCCTCGACGGCGGGGTACTCGCGGAGCGCGGCGACGACGCGCTCGCGGTCGCCCGGCGGCGGGGCGGCGCCCACGAGGTAGGTGACGTTCTCGCGGCCGATCTCGATCCCCTGGTAGACGACGAGGACGCTGACGAGCGCGCCGGCGACCGGGTCGAGGATCGGCACGTCGAGGAACACGCCGAACACGCCGACGAGGGCGGCGATCGTGGTGTAGATGTCGTTGAGGCAGTCGACCGCGAGGGCGGTGAGCGCCGTCGAGCCGAGGTCGGCGTTCACGCGCTCCGTGTACCAGTACAGCAGGTACATGTCCGCCATCGCGAACAGCAGCGCGGCGACGAGGAGGAGGCTCTTCCGGGGCGGAGTGTGCGTCCCGAGCAGCCCGAGGACCGACTCGCGCAACAGGAGGAGCCCGAGAACGACGATGGTCGCGCCGACGAGCAGCGCCGTCAGCGGCTCGATCCGCTGGTGGCCGTGCGGGTGCGTCTCGTCGGCGCTCTCGTACCGCGAGCCCCCCCAGACGAACACGACCGCGCTCGCGACGAGGTCGGCGACGGAGTGGGCGGCGTCGGCCACCAGCGCGACGCTGCCGAACGTGAGCCCCACCGCCCCCTCGACGGCGATCTTCACCGCGTTGCCGGCGACGTTCACCGCCGCCGCCCGCTGGAACCGAGCGCGGTCGCCGCCTCCGAATGGGCTCGACATAGGCGCCATTGCGCTCGCACCCCTGTTAAGCGTCCCGCGTCGCGTCGACGCTCGCCGCTCTCCCGAGGTCTCCCTCTCCCGCCGGCGTCCGCTGACCGTCCGCTGCCCGCACCCTCAACGCCAGCCGACCGTCCGCCGACCGTCCGCTGCCCGCACCCTCAACGCCAGCCGACCGTCCGCCGACCGTCCGCTGCCCGTACCCTCAACGCCAGCCGACCGTCTGCCGGCCGACCGCCGCCGCATCGGCGGGAGACTCCGTCGTAACGCCTAAGACCGAAACGCTCCTCGGTGACGGTAATGAATCACGATCTTTTCGTCCGAGGTGGTCCCGGTGGGCGTCGAAATTAAGGAAACGGAGGTGAGCGACGAGGATTTCGAGGAGATGAAGGGGTTCGTCCGCGACTACCTCGCGGCCAGCGTCGAGGGCGAGGACGACGGCGGACGGATGCGCTGGTACCCCTGGCACTCGGCGTCGTACCGGTTCAACCACATCCTCAACGTCGTCGACCTCGCGACGGAGATCGCCGAGGCCGAGGGCGCCGACGTCGACGTGGTCCGGGTCGCGGCCGTCTTCCACGACGTCGCGAAGCTGGAGGCCGAGCAGGACGTCCACGCGGAGGCCGGCGCGCGCGTCACTCGCGAGTACCTCCAGAGCCGCGGCAACTACCCCGAGTCGTTCATCGAGGAGGTGTGCGGCGCGGTCGTCGACCATTCGTACACGGGCGACCTCGACGACGTCCCCTTGGAGAGCCGGTGTCTGATCGAGGCCGACGTGCTCGACAAGGTCGGCGCCAACGGCGCCGTCCTCATGCTGTTGCGGATGGGGTACGAGTCGCGGACGCACATGGACTCGGCGAAGATGGTCGACCGCGTGCTCCAGCGCGCCCACGACCACACCGAGCGCGTCGTTTCGGACACCGCCGAGGGCATCGCACACCAGCGAATCAAGCGCGTGAAATGGCTCCGCGAGTGGCTCGAAGAGGAGGTCTCGCGGATGGACGCCGAGGGCGTCACCGACCGCTGAGATCGTCACCGCCCGGGGACGGCATCTCCGCCCCTTACTCGTCCGAACCGGTCGTCTCGACGAGCGGCAGCATCGCCTCCAGATAGCGGTCGATTCCTCTCCGGGAGTCCTCGACCCACGCCCCGTCGTTCGTCGTCGCCCAGCGGAACATCCCGCCGGTCGCGAACGTCTGGAGCGTCGCGGCCACCTCCGACGCGGCGACGGTCCGCTCGCCGCCCGACACTCCGTCCCCGCCGCCCGACACTTCGTCGCCGTCGCCGGCGACCTCGGCCGCCGCCTCGCGCACCAGCCGTTCGAGGTACTCGCCGAAGACGCGGTCGCTGCGGTCGAAGTGGTCGCGGTACGCCTCGTCGCTCGCGGCCTGCGAGCGGAGCTCGGTCATCACGGTGACGAACCGCTCGTCGGGCGCGTACGCGTCGTCGAGCGACGCGGGGTCGACCGCGGCCGTGAGGTAGCCGTCGAGCTGCTCCCGCGCAGAGCGGTCGAAGGCCTCCTCGGGGGCCATCTCCGGCGCGTCCTCCCCCGCGGCAGCCGCTTCCTCGCCCGGCGGCTCCGTGACGGGGCCGTCGGCGACGGACGCCTCGAACGCGTCCAGCAGGAAGCCGAGGAGGTCGATCAGCAGGTCGTCTTTCCCGTCGTAGTGGTGGTAGACGAGCGACGGGCTCTTGTCGAACTCGTCGCCGATCCGCTGGATCGTGACGTTCGCGTACCCGTGCTCGCAGAGCGCGCGGAACGCCGCGCCGAGGATCGCCTGTCGGGTGTCCGACGGCTCCGCGAACGGGTCGTTCATACGACGCATAGAGGGGTCCGGTATATATCGGCCCTGATTGAACGTTCATTCAACACGCTTATGCCGCGGGCCCCTGACAGCAACGTATGACTCGACCCGACGCGCCACGGTACGACCGGTCGCCGCGCGCGACCAGACCCTCCCACCGATCCGGCCCCTCCCACCGATCCGGCCCCTCCCACCGATCCGGCCCCTCCCACCGATCCGGCGGAGGCGACCGATGAGTCGGTCGATTCGGCTCGCGACCGCCGCGCTCGCCGTCGTCGCGGTGGGAGCGTTGCTCGTCGGCGTCTCGCTCGCGGGCGCCGCGGCCCCGAGCGCGGGGACGGCGGACGGCGGCGCCGCGGCGCTCTCCGGAATCGGCGGCCCGGTCGCCGACGGCGCCGTCGCGCAGGCAGGTACCGAATCGGACCCGACTCCGAGGCAGGTCCGCGGGTCGCCGGTGCTGGAGCTGTTCGCCTCGCAGCGGTCGGTGCCGGCGGGCGCGGAGTCCACCGTCAGGATCGACATCGTCAACACCGGCGAGATGGAGATCGGCAACCAGCTCAACTCCCGGGTGACGACCGCGCGCGGACTCACCCTGGAGATCGACGACGGTGGCGTGCCCATCGACGTCGAGGACGGCGAGATCCCGGTCGGCGACGTTTCGACCGCCGCGAGCCCGGTCCCCGTCGAGCTGGACGTGACCGTGCCCGACGACGTGCCCGACGGGCGGTACGAGGTGGAGGCGACCGCCCGCTACCGCTACACCTTCGAGATCATCCCCGAGTTCAACGACCACAAGGACCGGCGCGGCATCGACGACTTCGACCTCACGATCGTCGTCGACGACGGCGCGCGGTTCGCCGTCCTCGAGACCGACACCGACGCGCAGGTCGGCGGGAGCGGCGACGTGACCGCGACGCTCCGGAACGTCGGCGACGAGACCGCGCGCGACGCGGTCGTCTCCGGAACGACGACCAGCCCGGGGGTCCGGCTCGGGGCCGGCGAGGGCGGCGGCCAGTCGTTCGTCGGCGACTGGGCGCCCGGCGAGAACCGGACGGTGACGTTCGACTCGTCGGTCGGCGAGGCGTTCGGCGGCGGCGCGTACGCGCTCTCCTCCACGGTCGACTACCGGGACCCGAACGGGATCGACGAGACCGCGGCGCCCGCGCGCGCCGGCGTCGTCCCGCTCCGCGAGCAGTCGTTCGCGCTGGAGGACGTCTCCGGCACGCTGGAGGTCGGGTACTCGGGGACGGTCTCCGGGACGATCACGAACGAGGGGCCGCTCGACGTCGAGGACGCGGTCCTCGTCGCCGACTCCGGGAGCAACCGCGTGAGCCTCGGCGAGAGCCGGTACGCGCTCCCGACGATCCCGGCCGGCGAGTCGACGAACTTCACCTTCGACGCCGACGTGAGCGGGAGCGCCGACCCCGGCCCGCGGCAGTTCCGGTTCACGACCGAGTACGAGAGCGGCGACGCGACGCTCGCCGCCGAGGAGACCCGGCGCGTCGAGGTCGCTCCGAGGCAGCCCGAGTTCGACCTCGCGGTCGACGGCGCCACGGTCTCCGCCGGCGAGACCACCCGGATCAACGCAACGATCACGAACCGGCGGCCGGAGACCCTCTCGTCGATCAACGCCGGGCTCTACGCCGACAGCCCGCTGACGCCGGTGAACGACGAGGCGTTCGTCGAGGAGCTCGAACCGGGCGAGTCCGCGGATATCTGGTTCGAGGTGTCCGCGGCGTCGAGCGCGAGCGTCGAGGAGCACCCGATCGAGCTCGACTTCCGGTACGAGGACGAGCGCGGCAACGACCGCATCTCGGACATCACCCAGGTACCGGTGACGGTGACCGAGGCCGTCGACGACGGCGGGACGCCCGTGGGACTGATCGCCGTCGCCGCCCTGCTCGTCGTCGCCGCGGTCGGCGGCGCGGTCTGGTACCGACGGCGGTGATCGGATGAGGGGACACGTCACAGAACGCCGAGAGGGGACGCGCCGGACAGCGGGGCCTCCGTGACCGCGGCCGACCGGCTGATCGAGGAGATCGACCGCGTCGTCACGGAGCGGCCGCTGGCGGTCATCGCGGTGTTCCTCCTCGTCACGGCCGGCTTCGCCGGCGGGCTGACCGGGATCGAGACGAGCGCGGGCGCGGACCAGTTCACGCAGGACATCCCCGCCCAGCGGGCGCTCGACGAGATCGACGAGGAGTTCGAGACGTCGATCGGCGGCTCCGCGACGTCGGCGCAGGTGATCGTCTCCGACGACAACGTCCTCTCCCGCGACGCCTTGGTCCGGACGCTGGAGACCCAACACCGGCTGGAGTCTCGCTCCACCCTGCGGGTCGCGTCGACGTCGAGCCACGCGGACGCGGTCGCGCGGCAGCTGGACCCGGGCGCGGCGAGCGCGGCCGAGCGGCGCGACGCCGTGACCGAGGCGACGCCCGCGGAGCTGCGGACCGCCATCGCCGACGCCGACGCGACGGGCGCGATCGCCGCGCAGGTGTCCGTCGACTACAACCCCACCGCGCAGGCGGCCGACACCGCGATCGTGGGGATCACCTACGACCTGCCGGACGCGGCGACGACGGCGCGGGTGACGGAGCTCCAGACCCGCAGCGTCGAGGTCGTCGACTCCGTCCCGGGCAACGAGGCCGGGGAGAACGCGATCCTCTTCGGCGACGGCGTCCTCCAGTCGGAGATCACCGCGCTGCTGACCGACACCGCGATCATCGTCTTCCCGGCGGCGCTGATACTGATCGTCGGCTTCCTGATCTTCTCGTACCGCGACCCGTTCGACATGGCGATTGGGCTCGTCGCCCTGCTCCTGTCGCTGCTGTGGACGTTCGGTTTCATGGGGTACGCCGGGATCCCGTTCTCCGACTCGCTGGTGACCGTCTTCCCGCTCCTGCTCGCGGTCGGGATCGACTTCGGGATCCACATCGTCAACCGCTACCGCGAGGAGCGGGCGACCGGAACCGGGATCGAGGAGTCGATGCGGACGACGACCGACCAGCTGCTCATCGCCTTCCTGCTGGTGACGATCACCACGGTGTTCGGGCTCGTCTCCAACGTCGTGAGCCCGTTCGACCCGAACCGCGACTTCGGGATCGTCGCGGCCGCCGGGATCACGTTCACGCTGGTGATCTTCGGCGTCTTCCTCCCGGCCGCGAAGGTCCTCTCTGACCGGTGGCGCGAGCGGCTCCCGATACCCGAGTTCGGCACGAGCGCGCTCGGCGCCGGCGGGTCGCGGATCGCCCGGGTCCTCCGCGTCGGCGTCGACCTCTCGCGGATCGCGCCCGTCGCGGTCGTCGCCCTCCTCCTCGTCGGCGGCGCGGTCGGCGGCGCCTACGGCACGGGCGTGAACACGGAGTTCTCGGAGGAGGCGTTCTTCCCGGACCAGGAGCGGCTGGAGACGTACTCGAACCTGCCGGAACCGTTCGCGCCGACCGAGTACACGTTCCTCGACGTGTTGACCCTCTTCGAGGAGGAGTTCGAGCAGGACTTCGTGGGGTCGGTGACGCTGTATATCGACCAGTCGGTGAGAGACGACGACGCCTTAGAGCTGATCGATCGGACCACGCGGAACCCGCCGGACACCTTCGCGACGACCGACGAGCGCCGCGCGCAGGCGACGAGCGTCGTCACCGTGATCGAGGACCGCGCGGAGCGGGACCCCGAGTTCGCGGCGCTCGTCGAGCGCAACGACCGCCTCGGCAACGGCGTGCCCGACCGGAACGTCGACGAGGTGTACGACGCGCTGCTCGACTCCGCCGCGGAGGGCCAGGCGCGCGGCTACGTGGCCGCCGACCGCGGTAGCGCGCGGATCGACTACACGATCGAGCCGGGCGTCGACAACTCGGAGGCGGTCGCGGACGTGCGCGAGCTCGCCGAGCGCACCCCCCTCGAAGCCGTGCCGACGGGCTCCCTCGTCGTCAACGAGGCCGTGATCGACCTACTGACCGAGTCGGCGATCCGCAGCCTCTTCGCCGCCTTCGGGCTCACGGCGCTGTTCTTGGCGCTGTCGTACGCCTACCTCGAAGGGAAGGCCGTCTACGGCCTCCTCAACCTCGTCCCCGTCCTCGTGACGGTCGGGCTGCTCGTCGGGTCGATGCGGCTCTTCGACATTCCGCTGACGCCCATCAACGCGCCGATCCTCTCCGTGTCGATCGGGCTCGGGGTCGACTACACCGTCCACTTCGTCCACCGGTTCGTCGACGAGTACAAGGCCGGGCTGCCGATCGACGAGGCCCTCGACGTCACCATCGCCGGGACGGGCGGCGCGCTCACCGGCAGCATGCTCACCACCGTCTCCGGGCTCGGCGTGCTGTGGCTCGCGGTGATCCCCCTGCTCCGCGATTTCGGCGTGCTGCTCGCGCTGGGCGTGTTCTACGCGTACCTCTGTTCGATCCTGCTCGTCCCGTCCCTCGTCGTCGTGTGGGACCGGTACGGCGGGTACGTCGGCCTCGGCCTCGACGACGGGCTCCGGGGGTCCGGCGCCGAGGGCGGGCGCTGACCGGAGAGCGACTTCGCTCGGACTGCGAACGCGAAAACGAGGCGGCTCAGCCGACCACGCCGAAGATCAGCTGGACGGTGACGAGGACGAGGAACGCGGCGCCGGTCGCGAGGGATCCGGCGGCGACGCCGTGCGCGTTGCCGAGTCCGCGGCTCCGCGTCGCGAAGTAGGCGCCGAGGAAGACGAAGCCGACGAGGAGGAGCCCGACGATCAGGTACGCGACGCTCACCAGCGTCCCGGCGAGCCCCTCGGGAATCCCGAAGCTCCCGACGCCGAGGAGGATGCTCCCGCCGACGAGGACGGTGATACCGACGAACGAGACCGCCCACACGACCGGCGTCCGGGCGATGTCGCCGAGCGTCTCGACGATCGCCTCGTAGCTGCCGCCGTCCCCGTCGCGGCCGGGAGCGACTCGCTTCCCGCCGATCTCGGCGACCGCGACGAACGTGGCGACGACGAGGAGGCCCATCAGCCCCGTACTCAAGAGGGTGAGTGATGTCATGGATGTCCGTTGTTAGGGGCTCCGTTCGCGCGTACAAATACCCTTCGACGCGCGGTCTCCGCACCGATCGGTCCCCTCGATCGGGGCGTCGCTCGACCGGCCGGTGGGGCCGCGCTCGACCGGCCGGCGGGGTCGCGCTCGACGGGTGAGACCGGTGCCTTACCCCCCCGATCCCCCGTCCCGCTACACAAGAGATAAGTGTGCCATCGCTAAGGGAGGTACAAGAGCAGACAGACGAACATGATAGATCCAGTTATCCTACAACAGGGGAGCGACTGGCGCGCACAGGCGGAGATCTTCGACGAGATCTTCTTCGTCTTCCTCGCGCTCGGTACCCTCGTCGGCACCATCGTCGTGGCGTACACGCTGTGGAACGTGTACAAGTACCGCGACGACGGAAACCGGTCGGACGAGGAGTTCGACGCACCGGTCGTCGGCGAGCTCCCGACGGGACAGGGCGGTCCGAAAGCCAAGAAGCTCTTCCTCTCGTTCGGGTTGAGCGCGATCGTCGTCATCAGCCTCGTCGTGTACGCGTACGGGCTCCTCCTCTACGTCGAGCAGGGACCGGACACCGGCGACGAGGGAGACATCGAGATCATGGTCGAGGGGTACCAGTACGGCTGGGCCTTCGAGTACCCGAACGGCCACACCGAACGGGGTGAACTGATCGTGCCGGCCGACCAGCGGATCGACCTCAACATTACGTCGAGGGACGTCTGGCACAACTTCGGCTCGTCGGACTTACGGATAAAGTCCGACGCCATCCCCGGAGACTACAGCGAGACGTGGTTCGCCGTGAGCTCCGAGGACGTCGAGGCACAAGGCGGGGAGGCGACCTACCGCGTCGAGTGCTTCGAGTTGTGCGGTGCGGGTCACTCCGCCATGAAGGGCCAGATCACCGTCCTGCCGGAAGACGAGTGGGAAGAGTGGTACGCGAGTACGGGGAACAGCTCCGAGAGCGCCGGCAACAGCTCTAGCATCTCTGCGTCCGGCGTCGGAGCCGTCGCGCCCAGCGGGGTGATCGCATGAGCGGACTCCCGCCGACGACCTCTGTCAAGCGCTGGTTCGTGACGACCAACCACAAGGACATCGGGATCTTATACACGATCACCGCGCTGTTCTTCCTGCTGTTCGGCGGCGTGATGGCGCTGCTCATCCGCCTCCAGCTGTGGGACCCGACGAGCCAGATCCTCTCCGGCTTAGCGTACAACGAGGCCGTCACCGCTCACGGGCTCATCATGGTGTTCTGGTTCCTCTCGCCGTTCGCCTTCGGGTTCGCGAACTACTTCGTGCCGCTTCAGATCGGCGCGGACGACCTCGCGTTCCCGCGGCTCAACGCCCTCTCGTACTGGCTGTACCTGGGTTCGGGCCTCCTGCTCGCGGTGAGCTTCTTCCAGGGCGGCACGCTGTCGGCCGGGTGGACGATATACGCCCCGCTCAACGTGCCGATGTACACGCCGAGCATCGGGTCGACCGGCGCGGTGCTCGCGCTCGCGATGTTCGTCACCGGCACCACGGCGTCGACGGTGAACTTCCTCACCTCCATCCACCACTCCCGCGCGGAGGGGATGGGGATCATGGACATGCCGATGTTCACCTGGTCGATGCTCGCGACCGTGTGGATGATGCTGTTCGCGTTCGCCGCGCTGCTCGCGGTCGGCCTCATCCTCGCGGCGGACCGCGTCCTCGGCAGCGTCTACTTCTCGGCGACCGAAGGCGGCTCCCTCTTGTGGGGCCACCTGTTCTGGTTCTTCGGTCACCCCGAGGTGTACATCGTCTTCTTCCCGGCGCTCGGCGTCATGTTGGAGCTGTTCCAGACGTTCTCCGGCCGTCGCCTCGTCGGGCGGAAGTGGGTGATCATCTCCATCTGTCTGATCTCCGTCCAGTCGTTCCTCGTGTGGATGCACCACATGTTCCTGACGACGATCAACCTGGAGATCAAGACGCTGATGATGGCGACGACCATCGGGATATCGCTCCCGTTCGACCTCGTCGTCTTCGCGCTGATCTACACGCTGATCAAGGGGCGGATCCAGTTCACGACGCCGTTCCTGTTCGCGTTCGGCGCGCTCCTACTCTTCATCCTCGGCGGGATCACGGGCGTCTTCCTCGGCGCCATCGTGCTCGACTACGAGTTCCGCGGCACCTACTGGGTGGTCGCGCACTTCCACTACGTGATGTTCGGCGGCGCGACGGCGCTGTTCGGCGGGGCCTACTACTGGTTCCCGAAGATCACGGGGAAGATGTACGACGAGTTCCTCGGGAAGCTCCACTTCGTGATCTTCTTCATCGGGTTCAACGCCGTCTACTTCTCGATGTTCCTCGGCTGGGAGACCCCCCGCCGGGTGTTCGAGTACAACCCCGAGTTCCAGATCTACCACCAGTTCGGGACGATCGGAGCCTTCGTGCTCGGATTCTCCTTCTTCATCATGTTCTACAACTTCGCGAAGTCCTACGTCTCCGGCGAGCCCGCCGGCGACAACCCGTGGGACTACTCGCGGACCGCGGAGTGGGCGGTCTCCTCGCCCCCGCCGCTCGAGAACTGGCCCGACCGGCCCTCGTACGCCTCGGGCAAGCTGGAGTTCGTGAAAGACTACGTGCCGGACGGCGGACCCGCGATGAAGACGGACGACAACGGCGACGTCGCCACCGACGGCGGCGACAGCCACTCGGCGCACATCTCCGAGTACCCGTACTGGGACAAACACCCGAGCCACGCGAGCATCTGGCCGTTCGCGCTCTCCGTGGCGCTCGGCGTCACGCTGTTCGGCTTCTCCGGCTTCGCGGACGCGGTCACCGTCGAGCTGGGCGAGACGGCCATGCAGAGCAGCGTCAACATCTCTAACGCGTTGTACCCGACCGCGATCGTGGCCGGTATGCTCGGGCTCCTCTACACCGGCGTCAAGTGGGGCTTAGAGGACTTCTACGCGCCCCCGTCCGAGTTCGCCGAGCGCTGGCCGTTCAACGGCGTCGAGAAGGTGAAGCTGGGGATGTGGTTCTTCCTGGCCTCCGACGTGATCGTCTTCGGCGCGTTCCTCTCGGCGGCCATCTTCGTCCGCTACAACGCGGGCTGGATGACCTGGTCGCCGCTGACGGAGTCGCTGCCGGGGCTCATCAACACCTTCGTGCTGATCACGTCCTCGTTCACCGTCATCCTCGCGCTGGTCGCGGCCCGCCGCGAGAGCCGGCAGGGCCTCCTGGCGACGCTCGGCGCGACCATCCTGCTCGGGTTCACGTTCATGGCGATCAAGCTGTGGGAGTGGAACCACGAGATCTTCGACCGCGGCGTGACCATCTCCGCGAACGCCCACGGCGACCCGATCCAGGCGTCGATCTACTACGTCACGACCGGGCTCCACGGGATCCACGTGCTGCTCGGGTTAGTGATCGCCATCTTCCTGTTCGTCAGGGCGTACCAGGGCCACTACCTCGACGACGAGCGGCCGATCGAGTACTTCGGCCTCTACTGGCACTTCGTGGACATCGTCTGGGTGTTCATCTTCCCGCTGTTCTACCTCTTCTGAGGCGGTTCGCGGTTCGGTTTTCTTTTCGGCTCCGTCGCCTCACTCGCTTTCCCCGATCGGCTCCGCACACCACTGACAGAAGTCGAACGCCGGGTCCGTCTCCTTGCCGCACTCCGGACAGCGCACGGTCCCGTCGTCGTCCGTCGTCCCCGCGGACGGCGCGTTCGATTCCTCTGCCGTCCCGTGGTCGGCCGACTCCGTGCGGCCGGTCGCGCGGGCCGTCTCTCGCTCCCGCTCGTACGCCCGGTTGTTCCGGAGCGCGACGACGTACGCGTCGATCACGCTGGCGCCGACGACCGCGGCGGCGGGGGCGACCTCTCGGACCGTCGGGGGGTCTCCGGCGAACGCGCCCGAGATCGCCGACTCGGGAACGAACACGAACACCGCCGCGGTGACCGCCACGTACCAGCCGAGCGCCCGGGCCCATCGGCGGAGGTAGGCGTGACCGAGTCCGGAGACGACGAGCGCGAGCAGGGCGGCGAGCCAGGGCCGCCGGCGAGTGCGTTCAGCCATGGGCGGCCGTAGGAGTTCCCGCCCCGATAAGCTACCCATCTCTCGGAGCGTTTATGTGCCGGACGCGCCGAACTCGGGTATGTTCGGCGTTCCGCTCGGCGAGTTCCTCTACGGGGCCGCGTTCGCGGTGTTCGGCGTCGGGACCTGGGGGATCGGGCTCGGGGTCGCGTACCTCCTGTACCGGCGCTGGCGCGGCGACGGTCCGCGCGACAACGACGACTGAGCGGCGACGCCCGGGGGCGACTGAGCCGGCCCGTCGCGTTCCGGTTCGGCCACGCTTTTCACCTCGCTCGTCCGATCGCGAGTATGACAGACACGGCGCTCGTCGTGGGCGGGACGCGATTCATCGGCCGACACACCGTCGAGGAACTGCTGGCGCACGACTACGAGGTCGCGATATTCAACCGCGGGAACCACGAGAACCCCTTCGCGGACGACGACCGCGTCACCCACGTCGAGGGCGATCGGAAAGACGAGACCGCGCTGCGCGCCGCGAAGCTGTCGGTGGAGCCCGACATCGTGATCGACTGCGTCGCCTACCACCCGGCCGACGTGGAGACCGCGACCGATATCTTCGCCGACGTCGACGGCTACGTGTACATCTCGTCGGGGTCCAGCTACGCCGTCGAGGAGATCCCCAAGCGGGAGGGCGAGACGCCGCTGGAGCCGTGTACCGACGCGCAGGCGGTCGACGACGACCACGAGACGTACGGCAACCGGAAGGCCGAGGGCGACCGCGCGGTGTTCGCGGCCGCCGAGGAGGGCGTCGCCGCGATGGCCGTCCGCCCGTGTATCGTCTACGGCCCGCACGACTACACGGAGCGGCTCGACTACTGGATCGACCGCGTGCTCACGCACGACCGCGTGGTCGTCCCGGGCGACGGACAGAACCTCTGGCACCGGGCGTACGTCGAGGACGTCGCGAGCGCGCTCCGGGTCGTCGCCGAGCGCGGCGAGCCGGGCGCGGCGTACAACGTCGGCGACCGGCGCGCGCTCACGCTGCGGGAGACGCTGGAGACGATCGCCGACGTCGCGGGCGTCGACTGCGAACTCGTCACGGCGAGCGCCGACGCGCTCGCGGCCGGCGGGCTCGAACCCGACGACTTCACCCTCTACCGGGAGTACCCGCACCTGCTCGACACCTGCGCGCTCGCCGACCTCGGCTGGGAGTCGACGCCGGTCGACGAGGCGATGGAACGGACCGTCGAGGAACACCGCGAGTCGGACCGCGACGGGAGCGAGTGGGACCCCGGCCGCGAGGCCGAGGAGCGCGTCATCGGCGTGAAGGAGACCCTCTGAGAGCGGAGACCGCAGCGACGACTGCGAGGAGGAGAGCCGCGGTGACGACGGGGCCGAGCCGGGTCAGTACGCCGCGTCCCACCGCGCCGGCTTCCGGCGGTTCCCGCAGTCGCGACACTCCATCCGGTCCATCGTGTCGATCGCGACGTCCGTCCCCTCGCAGTTGCCACAGAGGTAGCCGTACCGGCGCTCGTGGTCCGGGTCGACGTACGCGACGTAGAACGGGGCCCGCGAGCCGCGGTCGCTCTCGTCGAACGCGACGTGGACCGTCTCGCCGTCCTCGGTCTGGTAGGTCGCCTCGGAGATGCCCCTCAGCCGGCCGACCTGTTTCCGGAACTCCCGCTCCGCGAACGTCTCCCCGCCGATGTCGACGTCGCGCTCGCCGGCGAGTTCGTATCCCTCTCGCTCGTAGAACGCCGTGCCAGCCTCGTTGTCGGCGAGGACGCGCGCCTCGATGCGGTCGACGTCGGCGGAGCGCAGCGCGGACTCGACCCGTTCGAGGAGCGCGGAGCCGATCCCGGACCCCCTGTGGTCCGGGTGGACGTGGAGCCAGTCGATCTCGCCGACGCGCTCGCGGCGCCCGACGACGTAGCTCTCCGCGAACCCGACGACGACCCCGTCCACGACGGCGACCGGGAACACCGCGTCGTCGTCCTCGACGTCGTCGCCGAGGTCGCCGGCGTCGTACCACTCCTCGACGGCCTCGTCCAACAGTTCCTCCTCGACCGCGTGTCCGTACGACGCCACGAGCGACTCGCGGGCGACCGACCGGACCGCGTCGACGTCGGCGGCGGTTGCTTCGCGTAGGTCCATACCTGTTGGTTTCGTCCCGAGTACAAAAAACTCGGTCGCGATTTCGCTCCTCGCGGATCGCTCGGTCGACGCCGGTGTCGACTCTGCGCCGATCCGGCGGCGGTCTCCGGTACCTCTCCCCTTTTCACCGTTTCTACCGTTTGGTAAAACGCAATGAGTGACCTATCGATCGACGCGGCGTGGGACGAGTTCTACGTCGACGGCGAGTGGCGCGCGAGCGAGAGCGGCGAGACCATCGCCGTCGAGGACCCCTCGACGCGCGAGGCGGTGACCGAGGTGGCCTCGGGGACCGAGGCCGACGTGGACGCCGCCTACGAGGCCGCGGCCGAGGCGCAGGAGTCGTGGGGCGAGCAGCCGCCCGCCCGGAGGCAGGCGGTGATCGAGGGGTTCCACGAGGCGCTCGACGCGCACGCCGACGAGATCGTCGAGCTGCTGGAGTACGAGGTCGGCGGCTCCGCCATCATGGGCGAGACGTCGATCCAGATCGCGTCCGACCACGCGAGCGAGGCCGCGACGCTCCCGCGCCGGATGAAGGGCGAACACGCCGCCTCCAACATCCCCGGCAAGGAGAACCAGCTTCAGGTCGGGCCGAAGGGCGTCGTCACGGTTATCTCGCCGTGGAACTTCCCGCTGAACCTCTCGATGCGCGCCGTCGCGCCCGCGATCGCGGCCGGGAACTCGGTGGTGCTCAAGCCCTCGACGAACTCGCCGATCACCGGCGGGCTGCTGTTCGCGAAGCTGTTCGAGGAGACCGACCTCCCCGAGGGCGTCCTGAACGTCGTCACCGGCCGCGGCTCGGAGATCGGCGACCGCGTCGCGAGCCACCCCGAGAGCGACGTCGTCGCCTTCACGGGCTCGACGGAGGTCGGCAAGCGCGTCGCGGGCCTCGCCGGCGAGAACCTGGCCGTCCCGGCGATGGAGCTGGGCGGGAACAACGCGCATGTCGTCACCGCGGACGCCGACCTCGACCGCGCGCTCGACGCCGCCGCGTTCGGCTCCTTCGTCCACCAGGGGCAGGTGTGCATCTCGATCAACCGCCACGTCGTCCACGAGGACGTGTACGACGAGTACGTCGCCGGCCTCGTCGAGCGCGCCGAGTCGCTGCCGACCGGCGGCGTCCACGACCCGGAGACCGTCGTCGGCCCGATCATCGACGAGTCCCAGCGCGACGAGATGCTCGGCTACGTCGACGAGACGGTCGACGCGGGCGCGACGCTGGAAACCGGCGGCGACACGGTCGACGTCGACGGCGTCGACGACTCCCTCGTCGTCGCGCCGACCGTCCTCTCCGGCGTCACCAACGACATGCCCGCGGCGGCGAACGAGCACTTCGGCCCGATCGCGCCCGTCATCCCGTTCTCGGACGTCGACGAGGCGGTCGAAATCGCCAACGACACGGAGTACGGGCTCTCCGGCGCGGTCCACTCCGGCGACCTCGGCACGGCGAAGGAGATCGCCGACCGCATGGAGACGGGCAACGTCCACATCAACGACCAGCCGATCAACGACGAGGCGCACGTCCCGTTCAGCGGGATCGGCGCGTCCGGCGTCGGGCATTACAACAGCGACGCCTTCCTCGACGAGATCACCGAGACGAAGTGGATCTCGATCCAGCACGAGCCGCGCGAGTACCCGTTCTAACGCGCAGTCCGAAGTCGTCGGGGTGAAGCGGTTTTAACGGCGGCGGATCGAACCCCGCCGCCGGCGAAACGCGACCGAATCGAGTGCCGACTGATCGTCGGAACGCGACAGAGTGGATCTGCTGAAATCCGCTTCTTCAGGCGGAGCCGGTCGATGGAAGTCGCTTCTTGATCTGTAGCGGGAGTGAGCATCGCAGATCGTAGCTGCGATGTAGTATTTAAATACCTGTGAGTGAGGGCGACGATCGCTTATAAAGGAGTGCGGTGGCGCGCCTGCGAGCGGCCGGAGCGAAGCGGAGGCCGCGAGCCAGCCCGCGAGGTCGCCGGCGCTACGCGCCGGCTGCCAGAGGGACCTTCGGTCCCTCGCTGGACGCGGTGAGCGCTCGGAGAGCGCGAACCGCGAGGTTGGGGAGGTGTGAGGTGCGGGTGCTGTGCGGGACGGGTGGGAATCAAAGGGGCAGCCGTCGAGGCGGGCGGAGGCGAAGTAAGCACCGCAGGAACGAGCGAAGCGAGTGACGAGGAGCGCAGCGAGCGTCCGCCCGCCTCGACGGCTGGGGCTTTGAAGGCACTCCCCGCAGTAGCTTCAGTCTCTTATAAATAGCCGACAGCAATACCGCTAGTCTACTTATAAATCCCTTCACCCACAACGTACTACACGTACTCCCGCTATCGCTCGCCGCTACCGCTCTACTGAGCGACTCGTGATCCACTCTCGCTGACCGGGACCTCGCTAGTTCGCCTCGCTGTCTTCGGATTTCGACGGGACAAATAAAAGAAATCGACGCGAAACGGAACGGAACAGAACGAAACGACGCGCCGCAAGCGCGGAACGGCGGGTTCGACTACGAGATGGAGTACGTCGCGGCCGCCATCAGGAGCATCGTGAGCGCGAGCGCGAGCCCCATCAGGTAGGTGAGCGAGCGGTTCTCCCACCGGAGGTGCTGGAAGTACGCGACGATGAGCAGCGTCTTGACCGTCGCGATCACCAGCGTCCCGACGATCGCCTGTGTGTACGTGAACTCGATGAACGACGTCTCGAAGAGCGCGAAGTTCAACGTCGCCGCGACGAGGAGGGCGACGTAGATCGCCGAGTACAGTTTCACGGAGTCGTGCGCCATCTTACACTCCTCTTCGTCCGTGCGCTTAAAGAATTAACCATCCGGGGGTGCCCGGTGTCGACGCCGATCGGACCGCACGCCGGCATCGAGCGGGCCGGGTGTCGGCGCCGTACGGAGCCGCGCCGACGTTTCGGATCCCGAAACGCCTATCCGCGCGACGGCCGGAACTGCGGCCGGTCGCAGTCCGCGATCGGTACCCCACGTGACTCCGCTCGAACCGACGGACGACCTGCTCGAATCGCTGTACGTCGTCAACAAGGTCGCGAAGCAGTTCGCCGACGAGGCCACCGCGGCCTACGAGCGCGGCGACGTCACCGAGAGCAACGTGCGCTCGGCGCGGAAGGACGCCCTCTACCGGCTCAAGACCGCGGTCCTCTCGCGGATGGTCGCGTACGACGCCGAGCGGGTCACCGGCGAGTACCACGCCATCAACGGCGACGTGTGGCTGTTCCTCACCGTCGGCGACTGGCACTTCCACCAGCCGCCGCACGCGATCGGCGGCGAGCTCACCGACGCGATCTCGATCGCGAACTCGCGGGCGAACCCGATCGACGCGCCCTACGAGCGCGACTCCGCCGTGAAACGCTCCGACCGGACGCTCGAAGCGGCCCTGTCGCACCTCGCCGAGGTCGGCGCCAACGCCAACGACCACCTCGCGAGGCCGACGGTCACCAGCGAGCGCGACCGGATCGTCGACGTCCGCTGGTCGTTCCTCTCGTGAGCTCCGTCTCGTCGCCACAAAAAGCGATTTCGCGTCCGAACGGCCCGCCGAGAACCCCCCTCAGGCTTCGACGACTTCGATCGCGCCGAGCATCCCGTTCGCCCTGTGAGGCGTACACTGGTACAGCTGGATGCCCGTGTTGTCGAACGACTGCTCGAAGGTGTACCCCTCCTCGGCGACGGTCTCTCCGTTGTCGAAATCGGACTCCGACCCCTCGACCGAGGCCACGTTGTGCCCCCCACCGGCCCCGGTCCACTCCCAGACGACGGTCGTGCTCGAGTCGATCCGGACCGCGGCGGGCGAGAAGGCGAACCCCACGTCGCCGGCGCCGACGTCGATGGTCACCTCGTCTTGACCCGTGAGATCCGCCATGGTGCCGTCGTACATGCGGGCCTCCGAGAGGTAGTCGTCGATCTCGCTCGGGACGTCTTCGATGACGTTCCCGCCGTCGCCGCCGTCCCCCCCGTCGGATCCGTCGCCGCCGTCGCCGCCGTCGCCGCCGCCGGAACAGCCGGCGAGCGTTCCGATGGTCAGCGCGGCGCCGGTTCCGGCGAGATACCGCCGTCTGGACAGGTTATCAGACATCATCTACGGTAGGGGCCGAAGACATACAAACCCCCGGATGGCTCTCGATCTCCGGGAACATTTCGGCACCGCTCGACCCGTCCGGCGTCGGCGTCTCGCGGCGCGAGGGGCGGGTTTATCGCGCTCCGGACCCTCCCGCCGACAAATGCGCGAAGACGCGCTGGCGACCCGGCTCGTCGAGCACTTCGAAGCGACGGTCGACGATCCGGCGATCCGGCTCGAAGAGCCGTACGACGCCGACGGCCGCGAGGGGGTCGTCGACCTGTTCGTCCGGACGCGGACGCCCGAGCCGGTCGACCGCGTGATCGAACTCAAGGCCGACGCCGCGGTCCGCCGGGCCACCGGCGCGAACGAGGTCCTCCGGCAGTACCGCCGGATGGAGCGGTACTTCCACGCCGACGAGCGCCACGCGCTCCGCCCCAAGCTCGGGCGGGCCGAGCCGGGCGCCCGCTACCTGCTCTGCTTCGCGCCGACGCCGACCTGCGTCCACCACGTCGCGACGAACCGCACGCTGTACGGCTCCGTCGACCCGGAGGCGCATGCGGGCGACGTCCCCGCCGTCCGCACCGTCGCGTTCCTGACCGGCTTGGAGGGCGACCCCGCCGACCTCGGGATGGTCTCGGTCAACGGCGAAGCCCGGTTCGGCTCGGACGCGTTTCGGCGCGCGGTGCCCGAGGGGTCGCGGCTCGCCGAGAGCTTACGCGGCGTCGACGACGACCTGATCGAGTTCTCCTGACGGCGGGACGAACGGATCGCTACGGGTGCTGAGACCGCCTACAGCCCCAGTTCGCGGCCGATGACGACGTGTTGAATCTCGCTGGTCCCCTCGCCGATCTCCATCAGCTTCGCGTCGCGGTAGAAGCGCTGCGGCGCGAAGTCGGTGGTGTAGCCGTAGCCGCCGAGCGTCTGGACCGCCTCCTCGGCCACCTCGCGGGCCGCCTCGCTGGCGTCGAGCTTGGCGAGCGCGGACTCCCGGGTGACCGACTCGCCGGCGTCGTACCGCGACGCGGCCCGGTGGGTGAGGAGCCGGGCGCGCTCGATCTGACGGTGCATGTGGACCACCTTGTCGCGGATCGCGTCGAACTTCGCGATCGGTTTCCCGAACTGCTCGCGCTCGCCGGAGTACTCCTTCGCCGCCTCGTAGGCGCCCTGCGCGAGGCCCACGGAGAGCGCGGCGATGGAGATCCGCCCGCCGTCGAGCGTCTTCATCGTCTGTGTCCACCCCTCGCCCTCCTCGCCGAGCAGCCGGTCCTCGGGGAGCCGCACGTCGTCGAAGGTTATCTCGCAGGTGGGCGAGCTGTTGAGCCCCATCTTCTCCCAGACGGTCGTCACCTCGAACCCGTCGTCGTTCTCCGGGTCGACGATGAACGTCGAGATGCCGTCGTAGCCGGCGTCCGGGTCCGTCACCGCCTTCACGAGGATCGAGTTCGCGACGTTGGCGTTCGTGATGAACTGCTTCGTGCCGTTCAGGACGTACTCGCCCGCGTCGGCGTCGTACTCGGCGGTCGTGTCCATGTCGGAGGCGTCCGAGCCGCTGCCCGGCTCCGTGAGCGCCCACGCGCCGATCCCCTCGCCCTCCGCGAGCGGGCGGAGCCACCGCTCCTTCTGCTCGTCGGTGCCGAACAGGTCGATCGGCTTCGCGCCCAGCGAGGTGTGCGCGGCGTACGAGAGCCCGATCCCGCCGGAGACGCGCCCGATCTCCTCCGTGACCAGGGCGTACATCAGCTGGTCGCCGCCGAGGCCGCCGTACTCCTCGCCGACCGGAATACCCATCATGTCGAGCTCAGCGAGCGAGTCGAACACCTCCTCGGGGAACCGGTGTTCGTCCTCGATCTCCTGGGCGATCGGCGCGATCTCCTCCTCGCAGAACTCCCGGACGGTGTCGCGTATCATCCGGTGTTCTGCGGGTACCTCGAAGTCCATGGGCAAGAATTGCGACCCGCGGGCATAAACGATGCGAACGACCGTGACAGACCGCGGTACGAGCCCGCCGCGAGCCGACGACTTATGAGGCGCCGCCGCGTTCCGCCGGTATGGAGTTCCGGCAGCTCGTCCGCGGGCGAGTCGACTGGCCCGACATCGAGCGGGTCGCGCGGGAGCTGGCGGACCGGTACGACCGAGACGAGATGCGCGTGCGGTTCCTCGACGCCGACAACTGGCTGTCGACGCCGATGGTCGTCGACGACGACCTCTTCGTGAAGGTGATCACCCGGCAGAACACGCTCGTCCACGCGCTGTTCACCACCGGACGGAACCTCGGCGCGGTCTCGGCCGGCACGGAGGGGTTCTTCGAGCGCCACGAGACCCCGTACGAGATGGCGCGCCACGAGCTGGAGGCGACCCGGCGGGTCCGCGAGCTCGGGGTCAACGCGCCGGAACCGATCGAGGCGTTCGAGGTCGACGGCCTCGGCGTCCTCGTGTTGGAGTACCTCCCCGAGTTCCGCACGCTCGGCGAGCTCGACGCCGAGACCGTCGCCGGGCTGGCGCCCGACCTCTTCGCGACGCTCCGGACGGTCCACGACGCCGGGCTCGCCCACGGCGACCTCCGGGCCGAGAACGTCCTCGTCGCGGACGGCGAGCTGTACGTCATCGACGCGACTCGCGTGAGCGAGGACGGCCGCGAGGCGGCCCGCGCCTACGACCTCGCGAGCGCGCTCGCGGCGCTGGAGCCGCTGATCGGCGCCGCCGACGCGATCGAGGCCGCGCTGACCGGCTACTCGACCGACGAGCTCCTCGCGGCGCGCCGGTTCCTCGACTTCGTCGCGATCCGCCCCGACCACGACTTCGACGCCGCGGAGCTGACGGGCGAACTCGAGAAGCGGACGGCGTGAGAAGTCGGGCGGGAGCGGACCGCGGGGCGGCTCAGCCCCCGAGGTACAGCTGCGAGACCTCCTCGTCGTTCAGCAGCTCCTCCGGCGTCCCCTCGAACCGGACGGTCCCCTGGTCGAGGACGTAGCCGCGGTCGGAGATGCCGAGCCCCTTCGTCACGTTCTGCTCGACCATGAGGATCGCCGTGTCCATGTCGTTGACCTCTTTGACGTCCTCGAACACGTCGTCGGCGGTGTTGGGGGCGAGCCCCGCCGACGGCTCGTCGATGAGCAGCACGTCGGGCTCCATCACTAAGGCCCGCGCGAACGCGAGCACCTGGCGCTGGCCGCCGGAGAGCGTCTTCGCCTTCGAGCCGCGCTTCTCGTCGATGATCGGGAACCGGTCGTACAGCGTCTCGATGACTTCCTCGAGGCTCCCGTCGCGGGCGACGCCGCCCATCCGGAGGTTCTCGTCGATCGTCAGCGAGCCGAACACGTTGTCGGTCTGGGGGACGTAGCCGATCCCCTCGCGGACGATCTCCTCGGGCGCCATCCCGCCGATGTCGCGGCCGTGGTACTCGACGGTCCCCGTCCACGGGGTCAACATCCCGAACGCGGTCTTGAGGACCGTCGACTTCCCGGCCCCGTTCGGGCCGACGAGACAGACGATCTCGCCCGGGTCGAGCCGGACCGAGCAGTCGTCGAGCACCTGTACCTCCCCGTACCCGCTGTCGACGCTCGACAGCGACAGCACGGGATCGGTCCCGCCGTGAGGCCCCTCTGCGGCCCCGGTCGTGTCGTCCGTCATACCGTCGCTCATGCGCCGCCCCCGAGGTACGCGTCGATGACGCGCTGGTCGTTCCGGACCCCCTCCGGCGTCCCCTCCGTCAGGACGTGTCCCTGGTCCAAGACGACGATCGGGTCCGCCAAGTCCATCACGAACTCCATGTCGTGTTCGATGAGCAGGAACGTCGTCCCCTGCTCGTTGAGCCGCCGGATCTGTTCTTTGAGCTTCTTCGCCAGCGTCGGGTTCACCCCCGCCACCGGCTCGTCGAGCAGCAGCACCTCCGGCTCGGCGAGCATCGCCCGCGCGAGCTCGACGAGCTTCATCTGGCCGCCGGAGATGTCGGTGGCGGGCTGGGTCGCGAGGTGGTCGATCTCGAAGTCCTCCAAGATCCGCTCCGCCTCGGCGAGGTTAGCCGACTCGCTCTCGGCGACGGTCCCCGGCGAGGTGAACAGCGTGAGGAACGACTCGCCGGGCTGTTTCCGCGGTCCGACCAGCATCGCCTCGCGGACCGTCATCCCCTCCAGCTTGCGCGGCGTCTGGAACGTCCGGATGAGTCCCTGCTCGGCGACCTCGTAGGGCTCCATACCCGTCACGTCGGTCCCGTTCACCTCCACGGTGCCGCCGTCAGGCTCGTAGAAGCCGGAGATGAGGTTGAACAGCGTCGACTTCCCGGCGCCGTTCGGGCCGATGAGCCCGGTGATGGTGCCGCGCTCGACCGCGAACGTCGCGTGGTCGGTCGCCGCGAGCCCGCCGAACGACTTCTGGAGGTCGTCGACGCGGAGGACCGCGTCCTCCTTGGGAAGCGCGCCCTCACTCATCGTCATCACCTCCCTTCCGCTCGCGGACGCCGCTGTCCGGCGTCTCGGGCGTTCCGCCCCCGTCGACCGCGCTCGGCCAGATCAGCTCCCGCTGCGGCGGGAGGACCCCTTGCGGCCGGTAGCGCATGACGGCGACGATGACGACGCCGATCAACAGCAGTCGCAGCGGTGCGGGGTCGATCGGCAGCGCCACGTCGTTTAAGAACCGCGTCCCCTCGCGGATCGTGACGATGACGATACCGCCGAACAGCGCCCCCCGGTTGGAGCCGCTGCCGCCTAAGATCACCGCGACCCACGCGTAGAACGTCGTGATCGGGTCGAGGTCGCCCGGTCCGACGTAGAGGTTCAGGTGCGCGTAGAACACGCCCGCAAGCGCCATTATCAGGCTGCCGAGGACGAACGACTGCATCTTGAACGAGTAGGTGTTCTTGCCCAGCGCCCGCGCGAGGTCCTCGTCCGACCGGATCGTGCGCAGCACGCGCCCCCACGGCGACCGGTGCGCGCGCCGGAGGACGAAGTACGCGGCGCCCGCGAACGCGAGCACCAACAGGACGTTCAGCGCCGCCTGCCAGAACGCCGTCTCTAAGATCACCGGCGACCCGGGGATCACCACCAGCCGGAGCCCCGGCATCGCCTCCGGGAACGTCGAGAGCACCGGCCACCCGTCGAAGAAGCCCGGGATGCCGCGCAGCCCCGCGCTGCCGTTCGTGAGCCAGCGCTCGTTCAACACGATCAGCCGCACGACCTCCGCGAGTCCGAGCGACGCGATCGCGAGGTAGTCGGCCCGGAGCCGGAGCGTCGGAATCCCGATGAGCAGCGCCAGCGCGAGCGCGACGACGAGCGCGACGGCGAGCCCGACGAGCGGGCTGAAGCCCCCGGCGATCGGCGAGCCGCTCGCGGTCATCAGCGCGGTGCCGTACGCGCCGATCCCGAAGAACGCGGCGACGCTGAAGTTGATCAGGCCCGTGAACCCCCACTGGGCGTTCAGCCCGAACGACAACAGCGCGTACATCCCGGCCAGCCCGACGAGGAACAGGAAGTACGTCGGACCGAGCGCGCCGGTGAGCATCGCGACGAGGAGGAACAGCACGAACGCGACGCTGACGCCGAGCACCCACCTCTCCGGCCGGGACAGGTCGGCGAACGCCGCTTTCGGGTCGTCGAGGAGGCTCACGTCGCGGCCTCCCCGGCGATCCCGTTGGGCCGGACCAACAGCACGACGACCATGATCACGAACGCGATCGCGTTCGCGTACTCGATGGTGATCATGTTCTCGATCACGGTCGCGAGCCAGTTCGGACGGATCGGTAGCGCCTCGACGACGTTGGAGAAGAACGGCGTGAGCTGGTTTATCATGCCGATGAGGAAGCCGCCCGCCATCGCGCCGTAGACCGAGCCGATCCCGCCGAGGATCACCGCCGCGAAGATCACCAGCAGGAGGTTAAAGCCCATCCGCGGCGCGAGCTGGTTGAACAGCCCGAGGAACACGCCGCCCGCGCCGGCGAGCCCGGCGCCGATGACCCACGTCCACAGCTTGACCCGCTTCGTCCGGATACCGCTGACCCGCGCGAGGTCGGGGTTGTCCGCCATCGCGCGCATCTTCCGACCGAGGTCGGTGTACTGGAGCAGGACGTGGAGCCCGACGACGAGCGCCACCGCCGACCCGAATATCGCGACGTCGTGGAGCGTTATCCGGACGCCGTACGGCACCAGCGCCTCGATCGGCCGCAGCGGCCGGACGTCGAACCGGGTGAAGTCGGAGCCGAACCGGATCTGGATCACCGCGCGGTAGATGAACGCGATCCCGATCGACGTGATCAGCAGGCCGATCGAGTCGACGTCGAGCGGCTCGTAAATGAGCTTCTCGGTGGCGACCGCGACGACCGCGGCGACGGCGATCCCGACGACCAACGCCACGAAGAAGCCGTACGGGAGCCCCAACACCGCGCCGCCGAGCCCGCCGACGGCGCCGAAGGTCACGAGCGCCGAGTACGCGCCGATCGTCATCGTGTCGCCGTGCGCGAAGTTCGCGAAGTCCGCGATGCTGTACACCAGCGACAGCCCGATGCTGCCGAGGACGATGATGCTGCTGAACACCAACCCGTTGGCCAGGTATCCGAGGACGGTCATCGGTCGAGATCAGCCTTCGATGAAGTCGATGCCTTCGTAGGCGTGGTCCTGGACCTCCAGGACCTGAAGGAAGCCGACCGGGTCACCGTTCTCGTCGAAGTCGATGGGGCCGCTGACTCCCTGGTAGTCGACGTCGTCGGGCCCGCCGCCGTCCGCGAGGATCTGGCTGGCGGCCTCGAAGGAGGTCACCGTCTCGCCTTCGGGGCCGGAGACGCGCCGGACGGTGTCCTGGAGCGCCGCCCCGGTGAACTCGTCCGCGGCCTGGATCGCCAAGGCGGCGTTGATCACGCAGTCGTACGCGTACGCCGCCCACGACGTCGGCTGTCGGTCGTACTCCGACTCGAAGGCGTCCGCGAACGACTGGTAGTTCTCCTCCTCGACGGGCGCCGAGGGGACGACGATCTTCATCCCCTCGATGCTCCCCTCCGGGGTGTTCTCCAAGACGTTGTCGCCGGAGACGGAGTCGGCGCCGTAGAACTGCGCCTCGTACCCCGAGGAGAACACCTCGTTGACCATCGTCGCGAACTCGGCCTGGTAGGTGATGAACAGCCACGCGTCGGCGCCGGAGCTGTTCATCTCCGAGACGACGCCGGAGTACGACTGCTGGTCCTGGTCGTGGGGCGTGTTGTAGACGACCTCGCCGTCGTACGCGTCGACGAACGCGTCCGTGAGGCTCTGGCCGTAGTCGTTGTTGACGTAGGTGATCGCCACCTCGTCGTAGCCGTCGTCGGTGATGAGGTTCGAGAGCGCGAGCGACTGGCTCCGCCCCGACGGCGACATCCGGAGCAGTCCCGGGAACTCGGTGAGGTTGAGTCCGGTGGAGTTCTGGCTCAGCTGAACGACGTCGGTCCCCTCGACGACGCTCTCGTAGATGGCCAGCGAGACGCCGGAGCCGACCGCGCCGATCAGGAACGGCACGCCGTCCTGGTTGACGAGCTTCTGGGCGGCGGCGATCCCGCCCTGGTTCTCGCTCTCGGAGTCCTCGACGACGATATCGAGGTCCCGCCCGTTAATCCCGACCTCGTTGACCGTCGAGAGGGCGAGGTTGACGCCGCGCTGGTTCCGCTCGCCGAACGCCGACAGCGACCCGGTCTGGGAGTCGACCATCCCGATCTCGTAGGCCTCGGTCGAGTCTCCCCCGTCGCCGCCATCGTCTCCGTCGCTTCCGTCTCCGCCGTCGCTCCCGTCGCTTCCGTCGCTCCCATCGTCGCCGTCGCCGCCGTCGCTTCCGTCTCCGCCGTCGTCGGTCGTGCTGAGACAGCCCGACAGTCCGACGAGCCCCGCACCGCCGGTCAGCTTCAGCAGCGTCCGCCGATCCGTCATGTCCGTGGTATCTGGTGACATGTGTATCCGATAGTCCCGAGCACATTCGGCTACCTTAACCCCGGCCCGTCCATGGTCGGGGCGAGCGGGGCAGATCGATGGATCGGCGGGTAGTGGAACTGGGAACATTTTATACAGAAATATATTTCTGGAACGATTGGTCGGGTGCCAATATATACCGCTCCGGATCCGCGGTGATCGCATGATCCCGCCCATCGCGAGCAACTTTGTCGCCGGCGAGACGCCGGAGGCGGCGCTCGCTCACGTCGAGGGGCTCAACGACCGCGGCGTGGCCGGCATCCTGAACCTGCTCGGCGAACACTACGAGGAACGGCCCCCCGCCGACGCCGACGCCGACGCGTACGTCGATCTCGTCGAGGCGGTCGCGGAGCGCGGCGTCGACGCCTGCGTCTCCGTCAAGTCGAGTCAGATCGGCCTCGACATCGGGGACGACGTCTTCGAGGAGAACCTCGCGCGGATCGTCGAGGCGGCCAACGCGCCGTCCGCGACCGGGCCGGCGGGGACCGGAGCGGACGGGACGGGCACCTTCGTCTGGATCGACATGGAGGACCACGAGACCACCGACGTGACGCTCGACGCGTTCGAACGGCACGCGGTCGAGACGGACGGCAACGTCGGCGTCTGCGTCCAGGCGAACTTAAAGCGGACCCGCGAGGACCTCGAACGGCTCGCCGACCTCCCGGGGAAGGTCCGACTCGTCAAGGGCGCGTACGACGAGCCGGCCGAGATATCGTATAAGAAGAAGGCGCGCGTCGACGAGTCGTACCGCGACTGCCTCGCGTACATGTTCGAGGCGTTCGACGAGGGCGTCGCCGTCGGGAGCCACGACCCGGCGATGATCGAGTACGCGAAGGAGCTGTACGCCGACCACGGGACCCCCTACGAGGTGCAGATGCTGACCGGCGTCCGGGAGTCGGCGCAGTTCGAACTCGCCGCCGAAGACGACGTGAGGGTCTACCAGTACATCCCGTACGGCTCCAAGTGGTTCTCCTACTTCTACCGGCGGATCCGGGAGCGCAAGTCGAACGCGCTGTTCGCGCTGCGCGCGATCGTCGGGAACTGAGCGGTTTCGCCCGGGACGTGATCTTTCATAACTGTTAGAGCGGTGCTGCCAGCGACTGTTTATAAATAGACGACGGTGCGGCGGCGAACACCTCCAAAGTCCCAGTCGCTCACTTATAAGTGGCAGACCGGAGACCAGCGGCGAACACCTCCAAAGCCCCAGCCGCGAGGAGCCCGTACGCTCGCTGCGCTCCTCGGTCGCTCGTTTCACTCGCTCCCTGCGGTGCTTACGTCGCCTACGGGCTCCTCGCGGCTGCCCCTTTGAGTCCCACCCGACCGCAACCGTCCCGCAGCCTCACGCCTCCCCAGCCTCGCCGCTCACGCCCTTCGGGCGTTCGCGGCGTCCCTCGCGCGTGCGACTCGCGGCCTCCGCTTCGCTCCGGCCGCTCGCAGGCACGCGCCACCGCTTTTTATAAACAATCGCCGCTATCGCTCGGCGATATTTAAATATCGCATCGCGACCGACGCTGTGTACCACTCGCTCCGCCGTCGACACCGCCGGTCACGGGTCCAGCAGCTTCGACTCCGCTTTCCGGAGGTGTTCGAGCAGCGTCGTCTTCGAGACGCCCACGTCGTCGGCGAGCTCGCGCGTCGACGCCTCTCGGGGCCACTCGTAGTAGCCCGCCTCGCGGGCGTGTTCGTACACCTTCCGCTGGGTCGTGGTCAGCGTGTCGAGCCGCTGCTCGCGGGGAGTTCGTCCCGCGTGGCCCGACGACGACATCGACTCCACCGTCACCTCCGCGCCGGCCGCCTCCTGAACCGCGTCGAGCGACTCCCGGATCTCGGTGCGCTCGCCGACGAAACACACCTGCCACTCCTCCCGTCCGCCCTCGATCCGGACCGGCGCGCTGTGGACGAAGCCGTGTTCTAAGAGCGTCGGACACACCATGTCGGCCGGGTCGTACTCCAAGAAGAACTCGCGGACGACGTTGCCGGGGGCGTCCCGGGCGCGCCCGAACCGCTCCTGTAGCTCCAAGAGGTTCCCCGCGCGGTCGGACTCGCGGATCGCGTCGAGCAGCGACTCGACCTCCTCGTTCGTGTCCCCGAACGCGGTGAAGAGCCCGTTCACCGAGTTCGGCGCGTCCGCCTCGGTCTTCGGCGAGTTGTAGATCGCGTGTGCTAACACGCCCCCGCCGGTTCTGCTCGTCGCCTCGATCGCCCAGCAGTTCGGATGCCACAGGTCCAGCGTGAGCCTGGTTCCGGCCCACTCCCCCGCCCCGTCCGCGTCGGTTGTCGCCATTGTTCACCTTTCCTTGGCACCGCATGACAAAGACCCTGCCGACCATGGTAGGGTGGGTTATTTGGACGTGCCGACGGGATGTTCCGAACATGGCGCAGCCCTACCAGCACTACATCGACGGCGAGTGGGTCGACGGCGACGGGTCCGAGACCTTCGAAAGCGAGAACCCCGCGACGGGGGAGTCCCTCGGAGAGTTCCGTCAGGGGACGCCCGAGGACGTCGACCGCGCGGTCGACGCCGCGGACGCGGCGTTCGAGGAGTGGCGCGAGCTCTCGCGGGTCCAGCGCGCGGAGTACCTCTGGGACGTGTACCACGAGCTCCGCGACCGGACCGACGAGCTCGGGGAGATCGTCACCAAGGAGTGCGGCAAAGAGATCAGCGAGGGGAAGGCGGACGTGGTCGAGGCCGCGCACATGGTCGAGTGGGCCGCGGGCGACGCCCGACACCCGAAGGGCGATATCGTCCCCTCCGAGATCCCGTCGAAGGACGCGTACATGCGACGGAAGCCCCGCGGGGTCACCGGCTGTATCACGCCGTGGAACTTCCCGGTCGCGATCCCCTACTGGCACATGGCCATCGCGCTGGTCGAGGGGAACACCGTCGTGTTCAAGCCGGCCGAGCAGACCCCGTGGTGCGCGCAGATCATCGCGGAGATGTTCGACGACGCGGGGATTCCCGACGGCGTGTTCAACATGGTCCAGGGGTTCGGCGACGCGGGCAACGCGATCGTCGAGAACGACGACGTCGAGACGGTCATCTTCACCGGTTCGGCCGAGGTCGGCCACCACATCCAAGAGAAGCTCGGCGGCGTCGCCGGCAAGCGCGCCGCCTGCGAGATGGGCGGCAAGAACGCGGTCGTGGTCACCGAGGAGGCGGACCTCGACGTCGCGGTCCACTCCGCGGTGATGTCCTCGTTCAAAACGACCGGCCAGCGCTGCGTCTCCTCCGAGCGCCTGATCGTCCACACGGACGTGTACGACGAGTTCAAGGAGCGGTTCGTCGAGGTCGCGGAGTCGGTCGCGGTCGGCGACCCGCTCGACGAGGACACCTTCATGGGGCCGCTCATCGAGGAGGAACACCGCGAGAAGGTCACCCGGAACAACGAGGCGGCCCGCGAGGAGGGCGTGAACGTGCTCGTCGACCGGACCGAGCTCGACGACGAGGAGATCCCGGACGGCCACGAGGACGGCTACTGGGTCGGTCCGTTCGTCTACGAGGCCGACCCCCACGCCGACCTGACGTGTACTCAGGAGGAGGTGTTCGGGCCCCACGTCGCGCTCATGGAGTACGACGGCGACATCGAGGAGGCCGTGGAGATCCAGAACGACACCGACTACGGGCTGGCGGGCGCGATCATCTCCGAGGACTACCGGCAGATCAACTACTACCGCGACCGCGCCGAGCTGGGGCTCGCGTACGGGAACCTCCCGTGTATCGGCGCCGAGGTCCAACTCCCCTTCGGCGGCGTGAAGAAGTCCGGCAACGGCTACCCTTCCGCCCGGGAGGCGATCGAGGCCGTCACCGACCGCACCGCGTGGACCCTGAACAACTCGAAGGAGATCGAGATGGCCCAGGGGCTCTCGGCGGACATCAAGACGAAGGACGACTAAACCGGCCGGGCTGACGCCCGGCGGCGGGCGTCAGAACGCTTCTCACTCCGTTACACCGCGAACCGCCGCGACCGTCTCTTCGGCCGTCTCGGCCGCCGCGAGCGCGCCGCGAGCCGCGAGCCGCTCGCGCGGACGCCCGACCGGCTGCGGCTCGGAGGCGGTCTCGATCAGGTCGACCTCCCGCAGGAGCCGCTTTATCCGCGTGAACGTCGACGGACTCCCGAGTCCCGCGTCCTCGCAGGCCCGCCGGAGGGTGCGGTCGAGGGCGCCGGCACGGGCGCCGACGGCGTAGGCGCGGACGCGCGTCTCCTCGGGGTCGGGGCCCTCGTTCCCCGCCGGTTCAACGTCGAGCGCGCGGAGCACCGCGGCCGCGACCGACTCGTCGCACCGCGCCGCGAACCCCTCGTACACGCGCCGCCGGCTCGGCGTTCGGAGTCTGTACGGCTCGGCCGCCGCGAACCGCGACGCGTACCGGCCGCGGAGCGAGGCGTCGTCGCCGACGCGGTGCCACCGACTCGGCGCTCCGGTCGTCTCCCCGGCCGTCTCCCCGCCCGCCCCGTCGCGCTCGGTTCCGATCAAGGCGAACCCCGTCTCCGCCCCCGCCAGCACGGGGTTCGGCTGCGGCGCGTCGAGCAGGCGGAGGTCGACAGCGCCGGCGTCGACGAGGGCCGCGAGCCGGCTCGCCGACCGGAACCCCGCCGTCGCGGCGTCGACCGCGGGCTCGCCCGCGAGCAGCTTCAGCCTCGGGAGCTCCGACGGGTCGAGGCCGTCCCGGTCGTCCGTTTCGCCCGCCAGCTCCGCCACAGTCGGCTCGACGAGCGCCGGGGCGGTCTCGCGGTAGGCCTCGACGACCGCGCGGAGCAGTCGCGGGCCTGGGTCGACGAGGATGGGGTCGGAGAGCGCCCCCAGCGGGAGCGGCTCCGGGGTCGAGGGGAGCGCGGGACCGGTCTCCATCGACCGATACTACGGACGCGACGGATTAAGGGTAGGGGACGGGGCGCGCACGCGAGCCGCCGGATCGCCGCGTGCCGGCTCGCGCGCCTTTTTCACCCCGCGGGCGGAACCGTCTCGCGTGCCACCGCTCGACCTGTCGATCGGGCTCGGAACGTCCGGGCTCGACGACCCCGAGACCTGTACCGACACCGTCGCCGCGGCGCTGGAGGCCGGCTACCGCCACGTCGACACCGCGCAGATGTACGACAACGAGGCCGCCGTCGGCGAGGGGATCGCCGCGAGCGACGTCGACCGCGACGACGTCGTCGTCGCCACGAAGGTCCACCCGGAGAACCTCGCGCCCGACGACGTGCGCGAGACGGCCCGCGCGAGCCTCGATCGGCTCGGCCTCGACCGCGTCGACCTCCTGTACGTCCACTGGCCGATCCGGGCGTACGACGCCGAGGCGACGCTGCCGGCCTTCGACGACCTCCGCGACGCGGGCCTGACGGACCATGTCGGCGTCTCGAACTTCACCCCGGACCTGCTGCGCGAGGCCCGCGAGATCCTCGACGCGCCGATCGCGGCCCACCAGGTCGAGTGTCACCCGCGGTTCCGACAGCCGGAACTGCGCGAACTCGCCGCCGAGTTCGACCACCGCCTCGTCGGCTACTCGCCGCTCGGCAGGGGGGAGATACTCGACGACCCGGCGATCACCGAAATCGCTGATCGGAACGGGCTCTCGCCCGCTGTCGTCGCGCTCGCGTGGGCGCTCGACCGCGGCGTCGCCCCGATCCCGAAGGCGCGGGGCGACCACGTGCGGGAGAACCTTCGCGCGCTCGACGTCGACCTGCCCGACGCCGACCTCGACGCGATCGACGCGCTCGACCCGGGGGAACGCCGGATCGATCCGGACGACGCGGCGTGGAACCGCTGACGAGGCGCCCGACGGCCCCGCGAAGCCCGCCCTCCGATCAGACCGCGTCGAGCCGCGCCCGCAACTCGGCGTCCGCGCGCTCGACCAGGGCGTCGACCGGCTCGTCGAGGTGCGTCGCCCACTGGTCGATAAAGCCCGACCGCCCGAGGATCCTGACGACCTCGTAGACGGGTCGCCGGCGTTCGAACCCCGCGGGGAGCCCGCCGGCGCGCTCGCGGTATCCCTCGCGGAGCGCGGCGGCGAAGCGGTCCGGGCCGGTCGAATCGAACCCGTTGAGCAGCTGGTCTTGCGCGCGCACGAAGTCCCTCGCCGGGTCGCCGACGTGGGACAGCTCCCAGTCGATCGCCGCCACCGCATCGCCGTCGACGAATACGTTGGGCTTCGTGACGTCGCCGTGAAGCAGCGCGGCGGGCGCGTCATCGAGCAGGTCGCGGTTCGCGCGGACACAGTCGATCACCGCGTCGTAGTGCTCCGCGAGCCGCTCTGAGGTCCCGATCTCGCGCGTCCGCTCGATCGTCGCGAGCAGCACGTCCGTCCACGGAGCGAACTCGATCGAGAGTCCGGTCGACTCGGTCGGTCCGCCGTCCGCCGCTGTCCCGTCCGCGGCGCTCCCGCGCTCCGACCCCGCGCCGACGATCTCCCCGTGACTCGCGAACCGGTCGGCGTGAAGCGCGGCGAGCGCGCGCCCGACGCGACGGAGCAGTCGCTCGCGTTCCCGGTCGCTCGCGGCTTCGTAGACCTCCACCAGTCCCCGGCCGGGCGCCGGCGCCGTCGCGAGGTACGCCGGGTCGCCGTCCGGATCGGCCGCCAGCACCTTGGGGACCGGGAGATGCCCGTGCTCTCCGACGTATCCGAGCACGGCGCGCTCTCGGGCGAGCCGGCGGCTCTCGTCGGCCAGCGCGACCTTGAGGAACGCCCGCCCGCCGTCGGCGAAGACGACGCCGACCGTCTCGTTGGCGCCGTTCCAGGAGGGGCCGACGCCGGTTACCCGGTCCACGGTCCGGTCCGGAAACGCCTCACCGAGGGCTCGTTCGATCGGCTCCGACCGGGTGCCGTTCATGCGTTTCGTTCCGCACGGCCCCGTGTTAACATTGTTGTCAGGACAGGGACACCCGTGACGCGTGAACTCTCGGAACACGTTTCAGAATCCCGTAACCGGGTGATTATCGACACGCTCATACGTGTTGGCGAACCAGAATAAGCTCGTGAAAGACGGGTCATCGGGCGAGCGGATCGGGTTCGAGGTCGACGGGACGACGCTCACGGTCCGCGATGCGGTCGAGGGTGAGCGGATGCAGCTCCGCGTTGACCGCGAGCCGGATCTCTCGCCGGCGTTCCCGGAACTGTTCCCGTCTCCCGTCGACAGCGGGGTTAGTTTCGAGGCCGAGTCGGTGGTGATCCCCGAGTACGCGTCGATCGTCGTCCGCGATGTCGACGGCGATCACGTCGCCAGACTCGACGACCCCATGGAACTCCCACGCGGGTCGTACTGCATCGAGGTGAACGGCGTGACGAAGACGCTGATCCGCGTGACTGACGTCGAGATCGTGGCGACCGGCGTCGGCGGTCCCGATCCGGTCTCCCTCTCGTTTGACCGCCCACGGACCGTCTCAATCGGCGCCCGCTCGTTCCACACGCGGCCCGAGGCGACGATCACGGTTCCCGACGACCCGACCGCGTTGACCGAGGCGGTATCGTTCCTCGGTTCCTCGATCAAGGAGTTTACGCCCGAACGGTCGTGGCCCACCCTGCGGGGTTATCCTCCGCGGATCGAGCGCGGAGACGCTCTCGACGTTCCCAGCATGTTGAGTGTTCCTGACACCGGGGTCGAGGTCGTCGTTCGACCGACGTACGCGGACGTGTACAGGCTTTCGACGTTATCCTACTACCTCGGTGCCCGAATGGTAACGGGCGATACCCCGGCGATAAGATTAGACACCGGATACGAGGAGCGACTTCCGACGGAAGGTGAGGCTCTCGAAGAGAAAGTCACCGAGATGTTCCAAACGTGGTTCTTTCTCGACACGCTCGCGCGGACCGAGGGATACGTCCCGTCGGATCGATACGAGTACGAAGCGGTCGGTCCGGAGCTTCCATTTTATCCTCCGAATCTCTCCGACAGATCGATGAGCGAGCGGCTGATGGAGTACTTGGAGGTTGACTTCGAAACCGTCGCACCACACCTCCCCTCGTGGCCGACCGAGGCCGTCCTGCGTCCGGTCCCCGCGTCCGCAGAACTGATACCGCATCTCGCGCATGTCCTCGCGCCGATCCGCGTCCGCGGTGATTCTGACACCTGTGTGTCGGATGTACCGGTCGGGATCGCGACGTCTCCTCAAGCTATGACGACGCTGTTCGGATCCGGACCGTCGGACACCGCTCACGGGGAGTGGGACGGAACGACGCCGAGTGGTTCCCGTTCGGCTACAAACTGGGAGCCAACCTCGGACGCCGAGCCGGCGCCAGCGGGCGTATCCGTGCTATCCACTCAGGCCTACGAGAATCGAATTCGGAGACAGATCTCCGAGCGCGGGACCGTCGATGTCGCGTTCCTCTTCGACGATCCAGAACGCGCACAGGCCGTGCGGGAGTCGCTATCCGAACCGAGGGAACTTGACGGGATTGGATCGTGGCAGGTGACCGTTTCGCCGTCACGCGACGCGGTCACCGAGACGATCTCCGACCCTGAGCTCGATATCGTCTACTGCGGGTCCTCGGTGACGGTCGACGACGTCGGCCCCAATGGCGAGGACCTCCTCGACGAGGGGATCGTAGCACCCGATCTCACCGTGTTCGAGGGTGTGAAGGATACCGGGCCCGGCGTCGATGCTATCGATCGAGGGGGTTCGTGCGCGATTCTCCTCAGCGACGGCGTATCGCCGGACAGTATCCGGACACTTATCGGACTGCTCACCGCAGGTTCCCCGATCGCAGTCGCAGCCCGATTGAGCCTTTCTTCGGGGAGTACAGAGGTTCGCTACGTCGGGGATCCGGCAACTACGATCACCGTTGATCGAGGACTTACGACCCAACTATACTCGTGTCAGGCGCAGGCGAACGACACGTACCGCGTGGTCTGTCGGTCATTTCTCTCAAACGAATCACAGATCGGCGGCGAATACCGATTCACCGGTGTCTTCAGCGATTCCAGTTCGGCCTTGCTCGGGACAGAAATCGAGGCCGGGGAGACCGACGTTTCGGGCATTCTCCAGCTTCACGAGGAAAAGTCACCGATCCTCCGATTCTCGGACGAGATCGTCCTCTGGAGCGACAACCTCTCCGCGGAAGGGGTGAAAGAGATCTCCCGAGATTCACAGACAAACGTTGACTCCTTCACGTCTTCCGACGACCCGCGCCGTTGTGAGTGATCGGAGACACTCCGGTCTCGCATCCGTCGACATTTTTTATTCCCCGGACGACCAACCGCCGCGTATGCCTCAGGTACACCTCGACGAGGAGACGGTCGAGCGGCTGGACGCGCTCCGAGTCGACGACGAGGAGTACGACGAGATCGTCACCGAACTCATTAACATCTACGAGGCGGAGGAGCTGACGCTGTTCCGCGGCAGCGACCTGAAGTGACGACGGCCGACCGCCCCGCGCCGGGGCGCTCGGGCTACTCCTGGTAGGCGACGCGGACCTGTTCCCACTTCCCGACCTCCTCTAAGTGCGCCTGTAGCTCGTCGGCGTACTCCTGGACCAGCCGCTCGGCGGCCTCCAGTTCCTCGTCCGACGGCCCGCCGCTGCCGCCACCGCCGAGGCCGAGCGCGCCCTTGATCGAGTCGACGACGCCGCCGCCCGACCCGCCGGAGTCGCCGGAGCCGCCGCCGGGGGCGCCGCCCATCCCCGCCATCTGCGACCGGAGGTTCTCCAGTTCGGGCATGATAGCCGGGAGGCTCGACGTGTCCGCGACGACGCGGGCGGCCTCCGGGTCCTCGGCGTTCTCGATCTCGAACTCCGTGGCCGTCATGATCAGTCCCCACTCCTGGCTGGAGAAGCGCGACGCCGCGACGCGCTCGTTGAACTGGTTGTCGACGGTCATCCGCTCGCCGACGATGGCGTCGGTCCACTCGCTCATACGCCCCCGTTCGCCGGTCGCGGTGAAAAGTCCGTCCCCCTGCGGCGAGTCGCGACCGCTCGCGAGCGGCCTCGCCGCGAGGCCGGTACGGAGGGGTTTAGACGACTGCCGGCCTCCCTTCGGCCATGACCGACAGCAGCCGTCGCGCCCTCCTCGCCGCCGGGAGCGCGACCGTCGCCGCGCTCGCCGGCTGTGCCGGCGCGGTGCTCCCGGGCGGCGGCGACGGGGAGAAGCCGGCCGAGGAACGGGTCGACCGCACGGGCGAGGCGACCGTCACCGTCGCCGTCGGCGCGGACGGCGGGTTCTCGTTCGCCCCGGAGCACGTCCGGATCGACGCCGGGACGACCGTGGTATGGGAGTGGACCGGGGACGGCGGCGGCCACAACGTGTACGCCGTCGACGGCTCGTTCGCCTCCGATATCGTCGCCGAGGCGGGCCACACCTTCGAGCGGGCCTTCGAGGCGCCCGAGACGGTCGAATACGTCTGTACGCCGCATCAGACCCGCGGAATGCGGGGCACGGTTGAAGTCGTTCCCGCGGGCGACGACTGACTACCGTCGGCTCACGACAGCCGAAGCTCGTCGAACGCGCGGCCGGCGAGGCCCGCCCCCGACGGCACGGGGAGCGAACCGTCCGCGATCGGACACGGATCGGGCGCCAGGTCCTCGTCGAGCAGCGCTCCGGTCGCCAGTCCACACGGAGACACGTCGGGAATCGCGGCCGCGACGTGGACCGCGGCCGTTCGCGCGACGACCGCGTCGATCGTGGTGGTGACGACCGGGTCGACGCCCGCCCGCCGCGCCCGGAGCGCGGCCGCGAGCGCGCGGTCGGGCCCGCCGAGCGCCATCGGTTTGAGGACGACCGCGTCGGCGGCACCCGCGTCCAGCACCGCGTCGACCCCGCGCGCCGCGACCGACTCGTCGGCCGCGATCCGAACCCCCGAACTGCGGTCGTCCCCCTCGCGAAGCGCCGCCAGCCCGTCGAGGTCGGCCGCGGAGAGCGGCTGCTCGACGTACGCGAGGTCGAACGGCGCCAGCGCGTCGAGCGCGCGGCGCGCCGTCTCGCGGTCCCACGCCCCGTTCGCGTCGGCGCGGAGCGCGACCGCGTCGCCGACCGCGTCGCGGACCGCGCGGACGCGCTCGACGTCGGCGTCGACCTCGCGGGCGCCGACCTTCAGCTTCAGGCAGTCGAACCCAGCGTCGACCGCCCGCTCCGCCTCGGCGGCGGTTTCGTCCGGCGATCCGTCCCCGACGGTCGCGTTGACCGGGACGGCGTCCGCGGGCGTCGCGTCGACGTCGGCCTCGTCCGCGAGCCGATCCGCGAGTCGCTCCCCCGCGTCGCGGGCCGCGGCGTCGGCGAGCGCGAGGGAGACGCCGTGTCGCGCGGCCGGGGTCGACGCCGCGTCGAGCGCCGCCGGCGCGGATGCGGACCCGTTCTGGACGTCGACTTCGTCGATCGCCGCCGCGCAGGCCTCGCGCGACTCCGTCCACCCCGGTAGCGGGGTCGCCTCGCCGAGGCCGACCGCGCTGCGCCCGCCGTCCCCGCCGCCGCGCTCGACGGTGACAACGAACCCCTCTCGGCGGCGGATATCACCGTCTGCGGTGCCGAGGGGACGGGTCAGATCGAGCGCGAACGCGCGGCGCCGCACCGCGCTAATCCGGTCCTCACCGCGGGGGTCGTCGTCGGTCACACCGCGAGGCCGACCGCGAACGCGACGGCGTACGCCGCGAGCAGTTTGCCGGTCGATTCGAGCGCGGGATTGAGCGCCTCGCCCGAGATCTCGGTCAGCACCGTCCGCGCGACGGCCGCCGCCAGCGGGAGGGTGACGAGGGGGAGCAGCGTCGCGAGGCCCTCGCCGCGCGCGACGAACCACAGCGGGGCGAGGTAGGCGACGGCGAGCATCGCGAGGTACTCGGCGCGGGCGAACCGGTAGCCGAACCGGACGGCGAGCGTGCGCTTGCCCGTCGCGGCGTCCTCCTCGCGGTCGCGGAGGTTGTTGACGACGAGGATGTTCGTCGACAGCGCGGCGATCGGGAGGCTCGCGACGACCGCCGCGAGCGTCAGGGTCCCGTCGGGAACCCCGAGCGGGAACCAGCCGGAGAGTAGCGCCGCCGTCTGGACGTAGTAGGTCCCCGTCACCGCAATGACGCCGAAGAAGACGAACACGAAGAGGTCGCCGAGCCCGTGGTAGCCGAGGGGGTACGGGCCGCCGGTGTAGGCGATTCCGGCCGCGACGGAGGCCAGCCCGATCACGAGGATGGGGACGCCGCCGACGGCGACGAGGTAGGTCCCCACGAGAATCGCGGCAGCGAAGGTGAGCCACATCGCCCGCTTCACCTCCTGCGGCTCGATGAGGCCGCTGGCGACGACGCGGGTGAACCCCTCGCGGTCGTCGGTGTCGGCGCCCTGGATCGCGTCGTAGTAGTCGTTCGCGAAGTTCGTGCCGACCTGGATCAGCGCCGCGCCGACGAGCGCCGCCAGCGCGGGCAGCGGGGCGAACACCCCGTCGGCGAGCGCCAGCCCGACGCCGACGATCACCGGCGCGGCCGCGGCAGGGAGCGTCTGGGGACGCGCGGCCATCACCCACGCCCGCCGGCGGGTCACCTCGGTACTCATTGTCGCGAGTTGGTGCGTGGCGTCCCTTAAGCTTGCCATCGCGGATCCCCGCAACGCCGCGCCGACGGCACCTCGATTCATGCCCGACCGGCCGCGTCGATACCGGTCGCGGCCAGCGACGTAGCGATCGCGGCCAGCGACGTAGCGATCGCGGCCAGCGACGTAGCGATCGCGGCCAGCGACGTAGCGATCGCGGTGAACGATACCGAGTCGCGTACACCTATGCCCCGCCGCCGCGACCGGACGCCATGGCCCGCGTTCCCTACGCCGAGGCGGCGGACGTGCCGGACGAGTACGAGGACCTCCTGGAGTCGTCGCTCCAAGGGAAGCCGCTCCACGTGTACCGGTCGGTCGGCAACAATCCCGAGGTGTTGGCGGGGCTCCGGTCGTTCCTCGGGTCGCTGTGGACCGACAGCGGCCTCACCGAGCGGGAGCGCGAACTCGTCATTCTGGCGGTCGCGAGCGAGGTCGGCAACCGCTACGAGTGGCACCAGCACGTCAACATCGCCCGCGGCGTGGGGATCGGCGACGACGAGATCGCGGCGCTCGGAGCCGGCGAAACCGGGCCCCTCGGCGAGGAGGAGACGACCCTGGTCGAGTACGCCCTCGCGGTCGTCCGCGGCGAGGTCGACGCGGTCGCGCACGACGAGATCGCGGCGCTGTACGACGACGGGACGATCGTCGGCATCGCCGCGGCGGCCGAGGGGTACGACGCGCTCGGCGGGATGATCGACGCGTTCGACCTCGACCTGGAGCCGGGGACGGAGTTCCACGGCTGGGACCCGCGGTAGCGGGGCACCGACTGCGGTCAGATCCTGCGCCCTCGGCGACCGACAGGTTCGACACGGATCGGTCCCTACCGCGGGTATGACCGACACGGAGGCCGCGTCGGCGAACGGCATCGAGGCGCGGTACGAGGAGACCGGCAGCGAGCGGCTGCTCACCTTCTCGCGCGACGGCCGCGAGGCCACGGTCGCGCAGAACGCCGAGGGGTACGCCATGCTGAAGGTCCGAAACGGGCCCGACGGCGACGAGCTGGAGCGGTACTACGGGTTCGACATGGCGCTCGACCACGCCGCGGAGCTGCTCGGCGTCGACGCCCCCGACCTCCCGGTGCCGGAGGCCGCGACCGACATGGGGATGTAGTCGTATCCGGGGCGGACCGCCGATCAACCAGCAACATGATCCCGTACCCGGAACGTGAGGCGAACGGCTTCGACGAGGTACCAAGACGGGCCCCAAACGCTCGCGCGGCCGGCAGCGGCCGCAAAGCGGCGATCGAAGCCCGTGCGAACGGCGCTCACTCTCGCAAATAAATAACTAATAAGCATCATAGGCGCCGTTGAATATTCTCTATAGCCATATTCCCTTATGAGTGGCACCGGTACGAGGAGTCACGATGGAACGAAGACAGTTCCTGCGCGGAACCGGCGCGGCGATCGGCGGCTCGCTCGTCGCCGGCTGCGTCGGGGGCGGGGGCGAATCGGGGACGGTGACGGTCGACTACGCGTACTACAACCCGGTCAGCCTCGTGTTGCGCGAGAAGGGCTGGCTCGGGGAGGCGTTCGCCGACACCGGGACAGACGTCGAGTGGGTTCTCAGCCTCGGGAGCAACCAGGCGAACGAGTACGCCCAGAGCGGCGAGGCGGACGTCTCCTCGACCGCCGGCATCGCGGCGCTGATGGCCCGCACGAACGGCGTCCCGATCACGACGCCGTACGTCTACTCGGAGCCCGAGTGGACCGCGCTCGTCACCTTCCGAGAGACCGGCATCGAGTCGGTGGCGGATCTTGAGGGGAGCCGCGTCGCCGCGACCCGCGGGACCGACCCGTACTTCTTCCTGCTTCAGGCGCTGGGCGACGCCGGGCTGAGCGAGGACGACGTCGAGGTCGTCAACCTCCAGCACCCGGAGGGGCAGTCCGCCCTCGTCCGCGGTGACGTCGACGCGTGGGCCGGGCTCGACCCCCACATGGCCGAGCTGGAGCTCGAACACGACGGCGCGGAGTTGTTCTTCCGCGAGCCGCGGTACAACACCTACGGCTTCCTGAACTTCCTCGACGGGTTCCTCGCGGACCGCACCGAGGACGCCCGGCGCGTACTCCGGGCCTACGAGCGCGGCCGCGAGTGGGCGATCGAGAACCCCGAGGAGACGGCGGGGATCCTCGCGGACGCCTCCGAGATGTCCGCGCCGGTCGCGGAGCGGGTGTTCACCCAGCGGAACGACCTCTCCGAGCCGATCCCGGGCGAGCCGCACCGCGACCTGCTCTCCGACCTCTCGCCGATCCTCGAACGCGAGGGGCTCGTGACCGACGACGCCGACCCCGCCGGCAGCGTCGACGATCTGATCGACTCGGAGTTCGCGAGCGAGGTCGTCTGAGATGGCGACCGACGCGCGAACCGAGTCGCGAACGATCGGCCCGGTCGCGCTCCCCTCGGCGGAACGCTTCCGGCCGCTGCTCGGGCTCGTCGTCCCGGCGGCGCTCGTCGTCGTCTGGCACCTCCTCGTCGCGAGCGGCGCCATCTCGGCGTACCAGCTGCCGACCCCGCTACGCGTCGCCAAAACCCTCCACGGGCTGGCCGCCTCCGGCGAGCTGTGGGGCCACGTCGCGATCACGGTCCAGCGCGTCGTCCTCGGCGCCGGGCTCGGCGTCGCGGTCGGCACCGTCTTCGGGACCGCGACCGGGCTCTCGCGGACGGCGAGCGACCTGCTCGACCCCCTGCTCCAGAGCCTGAAGAACATCCCGTCGCTGGCCTGGGTGCCGCTGTTCCTCCTCTGGTTCGGCATCGGCGAGACCGCGAAGGTGCTGCTCATCGCGGTCGGCGCGTTCTTCCCGGTGTACCTCAACCTCTCGACGGGCATCGCGGCGGTCGACGAGGAGCTGTTGGAGGTCGCCGAGGTGTACGACCTCGGCCGCGTCGAGTCGCTGCGTCGGGTCGTCCTCCCGGCCGCGCTCCCGAGCCTGCTCGTCGGCGTCCGCGGCGGCGTCGGGCTGGCGTGGATGTTCGTCGTCGCCGCCGAACTGATCGCGGCGAGTCAGGGCGTCGGGTTCCTGCTGAGCGACGGGCGGACCCTCGCGCGACCCGACATCATCGTGGCGTCGATCCTGCTTTTCGCGTTCCTCGGCAACTGCTCGGACGTCGCCGTGAAGGAGGTGAGAGACCGTGTCGTCGGACGCTGACGCGGATGTCCCACCGTCGGCCGCCGACGCGGACGCCGCGTCCGCTGAAGCGGACCCCGTCCTCGCCGTCGACGGGCTCCGGAAGCGGTACGACGACACGCTCGCGCTCGACGGCGTCGACCTCGCGGTCGCGGACGGCGAGTTCGTCGCCGTCGTCGGCCCCTCGGGCTGCGGGAAGTCGACGCTGCTCCGCGTGCTCTCGGGGCTCGAAGCGGAGTTCGGCGGGCGCGTCGCGGTCGACGGAACCGACGTCCGCGACGGCGGCAGCGACGTCGTCGGGATGGTGTTTCAGGAGCCGCGGCTGCTCGACTGGGCGGACGTGCGCGAGAACGTCGCCGTCGGGCTCCCGGCCGACGTGGACCCGGATACCGAGGCGGCCCGCGACCGCGTCGACGACCTGATCGAGACGGTCGGACTCGGCGGGTTCGCGGAGAGCCGGCCGGACGAACTCTCCGGCGGCATGGCCCAGCGCGTCTCGCTCGCACGGGGCCTGGCGTACGACCCCTCCGTGCTGCTGCTCGACGAGCCGTTCTCGGCGCTCGACCGGCTGACGAAGGCGGACCAGCAGGACCACCTGCTCGACGTGTGGGAGGAGCGCGGGACGACCGTCGTCCTCGTCACGCACGACGTCGAGGAGGCCGTCTACTTGGCGGACCGCGTCGTCGTCCTCGGCGGCCAGCCCGGCACGGTCGAGTCCGTCGTCGACGTCGACATCGACCGCCCCCGCGACCGGGCGGACGCCGACTTGGTCGCGCTCCGGCGCGAGGTGACGGAGGCGCTCGGTCGGTAGCGACTCCGGACGGCGCGCTCCCGACCCGGAGCGGGGGCGCGCACCGCGCGCCGGCCGAAGCCGAAACGAAACGAACGTCGATCCGCCTTATTAACCGGCTTTCGGATCGGAATACGTCACCGATCTCCGGTGTGTGTATAATCTCCTTAAGGTGTATTGACACCCGCGGAGTCATGCGATTCTTCGCTCCCATCCGTCGCCGCGCCGAACTGCCGGTCCGCTCCGATTTTGCGATCGTCCAAACCGTTAAGTACCCGACCGTCTTGCTGTGAGTCGATGACAGACATCACGGAGGCTTCGTCGGACACCCCGGCGGATCGAGTTCTTCCAGGGCACGATAGCTTCTAACGTCGATATAGGTCCTGTCAGGATCTTCGACACGACCCTGCGAGACGGAGAACAGTCACCACGGACGTCGTTCAGCTACGACGAGAAACGCCGCATAGCGGCGACGCTGGACGACATGAACACCCACGTCATCGAGGCGGGGTTCCCGGTCAACTCGGACGCGGAGTTCGAGGCCGTCAGCGACATCGCCGCCGCGACGGACACCACCGTCTGCGGGCTGGCGCGGGTCGTCGAGGGGGACATCGACGCCGCCATCGACTCCGGCGTCGAGATGGTCCACGTGTTCGTCTCCACCAGCGACGTTCAGCTGGAGGACTCGATGCACGCGACCCGCGAGGAGGCGAAGCAGCGCGCGGTCGACGCCGTCGAGCAGGTGAGAGACGCCGGCGTCGAGTGCATGTTCTCGCCGATGGACGCCACCCGGACGGACCCGGACTACCTGATCGACATCGTCGAGGCCGTCTCCGACGCCGGCACCGACTGGATCAACATCCCCGACACCTGCGGCGTGGGGATGCCGACCAGCTTCGGCGAGACGGTCAACGCCGTCGTCGAGGCGACCGACGCGCGCGTCGACGTCCACACCCACGACGACTTCGGCATGGCCGCCGCGAACGCGGTCACCGGCTTCGAGAACGGCGCGGAGCAGGCGCAGGTGTCGGTCAACGGGATCGGCGAGCGCGCCGGCAACGCCGCCTACGAGGAGGTCGTCATGGCCGTCGAGTCCGTCTACGGCGTCGACACCGGCATCGACACGACCCAGATCACCAAGCTGGCCCGGATCGTCGAGGAGGCCTCGGACATCCCGGTGCCGGCGAACAAGCCCGTCACCGGGCGGAACGCGTTCGCCCACGAGTCGGGCATCCACGCCGCCGGCGTCATCGAGAACGCCGACACGTTCGAGACCGGCGTGATGACCCCGGAGATGGTGGGCGCCGAGCGCGAGTTCGTGCTGGGCAAACACACCGGCACCCACAGCGTGCGCAAGCACCTGGTGGAGGCCGGGTTCGACCCGACGGACAGCGAGGTCCGGGCGATTACGAAGCGGGTCAAGGAGTACGGCGCCGGCAAGCGGCAGGTGACCGCCGGCGACGTCGAGCGGTTCGCCGAGGAGGCGGACGTCACGCGCGAGGAGGAGGTCCGGGTCTGATGACCTCCTCCCCGACCGGATCGCCCCCCGAGCGACCGCGTCTGCGGTCGCGGGAGCACTCTGACCGGGGGCAGCGTCGGCCCCGCGGCGCCCGTCACCGTGCGGAGCGCCGCGTCGCCCGACAGGAATTTATACCCCGGCCGCGTTGCTCCGGGCGAGATGCGACGGCACACCACGGCCGCGGCGCGCGAGAGCGTTCCGGGAGCCGTCGCGCCGATTATTGTAGGGGTATAACCCCCTACACTACCCCTTCCTCACCGACGCGACGCACCGCCGAACGCCGGCGGCCGGGCCGTTTCCCACGCGCAGAGCGTTCTCCCGCCCGTCACGCGTTCGCAGCGACCGACACGACAACCCGCCAGATGGCACACCGCACACCACCACGACAATGAGCGACACAGCAGCACAGCCGCGATCCGACGCGGACGAGGCGGACGAGGCCCCGGCCGACGCGGCCGCGACCGACGAACCGACCGATCCGGACGAGGAACAGGGGGCAGGCCCCGTCTCGACCGGCGCCGAGTCGGTCGTCGCCGCCCTCGAGGCCGCGGGCGCGAAGACCGCCTTCGGCGTTCAGGGCGGCGCGATCATGCCCGTCTACGACGCCTTATACGACTCCTCGATCCGGCACGTGACGATGGCCCACGAGCAGGGCGCCGCCCACGCCGCCGACGCGTACGGCGTCGTCGCCGGCGAGCCGGGCCTCTGTATGGCCACCTCCGGCCCGGGCGCGACGAACCTCGTCACCGGCATCGCCGACGCGGACATGGACTCGGACGCGATGTTGGCGCTGACCGGTCAGGTCCCCACGGAGTTCGTCGGCAACGACGCGTTCCAGGAGACCGACACGGTCGGGGTCACCCGCCCGATCACGAAGCACAACTACTTCGCGGGCGGCGCGGACACCGTCGGCGACACCGTCGGCGAGGCGTTCGAGCTGTCGCGCGCCGGCCGCCCCGGCCCGACGCTCGTCGACCTCCCGAAGGACGTCACGCAGGACGAGACGGACCGGACGCCCGGGCCGGCGACGCCGCCGGCCGGGACCGACCCCGACCCGAACGCCGACGCCGACGCGGTCGAGGAGGCCGCGCGCGCCGTCGAGGCCGCCGAGCGCCCCGTCTGCCTGTTCGGCGGCGGCGTCATCAAGGCCGACGCGAGCGACGAGGCGCGGACGTTCGCCCGGACGTACGGGATCCCGGTGACGACGACGATGCCGGGGATCGGCTCGTTTCCGGAGGACGACGACCTCTCGCTCTCGTGGGCCGGGATGCACGGCACCGGCTACGCGAACCTCGCGATCACCCACACCGACTGCCTGATCGCGGTCGGCACGCGGTTCGACGACCGCCTCACCGGTGGGATCGACACGTTCGCGCCCGAGGCCGAGGTGATCCACGTCGACATCGACCCCGCGGAGATCAGCAAGAACGTCCACGCCGACTACCCGCTGATCGGCGACGCCGGCCGCGTCCTCGACCAGCTGACGGCGGCGGTCCGCGAGGCGCCCGACGCTGCGGCGTGGCGCGACCGGTGCGCGGAGTGGAAGGAGACGTACCCGCTCACGTACGCGACCCCCGACGACGAGCCGCTGAAGCCGCAGTTCGTCGTCGAGGCGTTCGACGAGGCGACCGACGACGACACCATCGTCACCACCGGCGTGGGCCAACACCAGATGTGGGCCTCGCAGTTCTGGACGTACTCGGAGCCGCGGACGTGGGTCTCCTCGCACGGCCTCGGCACGATGGGGTACGGCGTGCCCGCCGCGGTCGGCGCGCGCGTCGCGGCCGACACGATGGGCGAGGAGGACCGCGACGTGGTGTGCTTCGACGGCGACGGCTCCTTCCTGATGACGATGCAGGAGCTGTCGGTCGCGGTCCGCGAGGAGCTCGACGTCACCATCGCCGTGCTCAACAACGAGTACATCGGGATGGTGCGGCAGTGGCAGGACGCCTTCTACGAGGGGCGACACATGGCCTCCGACTACACGTGGATGCCCGAGTTCGACAAGCTCGCCGAGGCGTTCGGCGCCTTGGGCCTGCGCGTGGACGACTACGACGAGGTCGCGCCCGCGGTCGAGGAGGCGCTCGACTACGACGGGCCGGCCGTGGTCGACTTCCACGTCGACCCCGAGGAGAACGTCCTGCCGATGGTGCCGAGCGGCGGCGCGAACGGGAAGTTCGCGGCCGCGGAGGACCAGCTATGAGCGGCGACGCCTCCGACGGCGACGCGCCGGCCGTCTCGGACGCCGACTCGCGCGCGACTCCCGACGCCGACTCCCGACCGCTCCCGGGCGAGCAGCCCGGGCCGGACGAGCGCGACCACCCCGAGGGGCGCCGGAACCTCGAGGGGATCCGGATCGACCCCGTGGTCGAGGCCGAACACGAGTCGCGGCGCGCGGTCATCTCGGCGCTCGTCGAGGACGAGCCCGGCGTGCTCGCGCGCGTCTCCGGGCTCGTCTCGCGGCGCCAGTTCAACATCGAGAGCCTCACCGTCGGGCCGACGACCGTCGACGGCCACTCGCGGATCACGATGGTGGTCGAGGAGACGGACCCCGGAATCGACCAGATCGAAAAGCAGATGGCGAAGCTGAAACCGGTCATCTCGGTCGGCGAGGTCGCCGGCGACGCGGTCACCTCGGAGCTCGTCCTGCTGAAGGTCGAGGCCGACGACCCCGCGGCGGTCCACGCCGTCTCCGAGATGTACGACGGCCGGACGGTCGACGCCGGCCCGGAGACGATCACCGTCGAGCTCACCGGCGACAAACGCAGCATCGACGACGCGATCGACGCCTTCGACCGGTTCGGCATCGTCGAGATCGCGCGGACGGGACCGACGGCTCTCGCGCGCGGCGACACCCCCACGGCGCCCGGAGAGAAGCCCGGAACGGCCGGCGAACCGACCACACACGACGACTGACGCGGTTTCACGACACAACATCACTATGACCGAAGACGACTCCCAGACGTTCGATTCGACAGTATACTACGACGACGACGCGGACGAGGAGGCGATCGCCCACAAGACGGTGGCCGTCCTCGGCTACGGCTCGCAGGGCCACGCGCACGCGCAGAACCTCGCCGACAGCGGAGTCGACGTGATCGTCGGCCTCCGCGAGGACAGCTCCTCGCGCGCGGCCGCCGAGAGCGACGGGCTCCGCGTCGAGACGCCCGCCGACGCGGCCGCGGAGGCCGACGTGGTGAGCGTCCTCGTCCCCGACACCGTACAGCCGGACGTGTACGAGAACGCGATCGAACCCAATCTCGACGCGGGCGACACGCTCCAGTTCGCGCACGGGTTCAACATCCACTACAACCAGATCCAGCCGCCCGAGGAGGTCGACGTGACGATGGTCGCGCCGAAGTCGCCGGGCCACCTCGTGCGCCGGAACTACGAGAACGACCAGGGGACGCCCGGCCTGCTCGCGGTGTACCAGGACGCGACCGGCGACGCCCGCGACGAGGGGCTCGCGTACGCGGCCGCCATCGGCTGTACGCGCGCCGGCGTCGTCGAGACGACGTTCCGCGAGGAGACCGAGACCGACCTGTTCGGCGAGCAGGCCGTCCTCTGTGGCGGCGTCACCTCGCTCGTCAAGCAGGGGTACGAGACGCTCGTCGACGCCGGCTACTCGCCGGAGATGGCGTACTTCGAGTGTCTCAACGAGCTGAAGCTCATCGTCGACCTCATGTATGAGGACGGGCTCGGCGGCATGTGGGACTCCGTCTCCGACACCGCCGAGTACGGCGGGCTCACGCAGGGCGACGTCGTCGTCGACGAGCACGCCCGCGAGAACATGGAGGAAGTGTTAGAGAAGGTCCAGAACGGGCAGTTCGCCCGCGAGTGGATCTCAGAGAATCAGGCCGGACGGCCATCCTACACGCAGCTCCGTGAGGCGGAGAAGAACCACGAGATCGAGGCCGTCGGCGACGAGCTGCGCGGGCTGTTCGCGTGGGAGGAGTCGGGCGAGGACGAGGAGGAAGAGAGCGCCGAGGTGACCGCCTGATGGGCGTAGGCGGCGACGCGAACCGGACCGACGAGGCCACGCAATCCACGCGGGCCACGCGACCCACGCGCCACGCGGGTGAGTCCCGATGAGCGAGGGGACCCTGTACGACAAGGTGTGGGACCGACACAAGGTGACTCGGTTACCGACCGGCCAGGACCAGCTGTTCGTGGGGCTCCACCTCGTCCACGAGGTCACCAGCCCGCAGGCGTTCGGCATGCTGAAGGAGCGCGATCAGGAGGTCGCGTTCCCGGAGCGCACCCACGCGACCGTCGACCACATCGTGCCCACCGGGAACCGCGACCGGCCCTACCGAGACGACGCCGCGGAGAGCATGATGGCGGAGTTAGAGGAGAACGTCCGCGGCTCGGGCATCGACTTCTCCGACCCGGACTCCGGCGATCAGGGGATCGTCCACGTCATCGGGCCGGAGCAGGGGCTCACCCAGCCGGGCATGACGATCGTCTGCGGCGACTCCCACACGTCGACGCACGGCGCGTTCGGCGCGCTGGCGTTCGGCATCGGCACCTCGCAGATCCGCGACGTGCTGGCGACCGGCTGCGTCGCGATGGAGAAACAGAAGGTCCGCAGGATCGAGGTCACGGGCGAGCTCGGCGAGGGCGTCACCGCGAAGGACGTCATCCTCACGATCATCGGGAAGCTCGGGACCGACGGCGGCGTCGGCTACGTGTACGAGTACGCCGGCGAGGCCATCGAGGACCTCGGGATGGAGGGGCGGATGTCCATCTGTAACATGTCGATCGAGGGCGGCGCCCGCGCGGGGTACGTCAACCCCGACGAGACCACCTACGAGTGGCTGGAGGAGACGGACGCCTTCGAGGACGACCCGGAGGAGTTCGAGCGCCTGAAACCCTACTGGGAGTCGATCCGGACCGACGAGGACGCCGAGTACGACGACGTGGTCACCATCGACGGCTCGGCCATCGAGCCGACCGTGACTTGGGGGACCACGCCCGGACAGACCGCGGGCATCACCGAGCCGATCCCGGACCCCGAGGACCTCCCCGAGGAGGACCGCGACACGGCGCGGCGCGCGCAAGAGCACATGCGCGTCGAGCCCGGCGACACGATGGAGGGGTACGACATCGACGTGGCGTTCCTCGGCTCGTGTACCAACGCGCGGCTGAAGGACCTCCGCGAGGCCGCGGCGTTCGTCGAGGGCCGCGAGGTCGACGACGACGTGCGCGCGATGGTCGTCCCCGGCAGTCAGCGCGTCCGCGACGCCGCCGAGGCGGAGGGGCTCGACGAGATCTTCAAGCGGGCCGGCTTCGACTGGCGCGAGCCCGGCTGCTCGATGTGTCTCGGCATGAACGACGACCAGCTGGAGGGCGACGAGGCGAGCGCCTCCTCGTCGAACCGGAACTTCGTCGGCCGCCAGGGCTCGAAGGACGGGCGCACCGTGCTGATGAGTCCGATCATGGTCGCGGCCGCGGCGGTGACCGGCGAGGTCACCGACGTCCGCGAGATGGAGGAGGTGGCGACCGTATGAGCTCGCCCGAGTTCAGCGACGGCGAGGCGCCGGCGGAGAAGGTCACCGAGGTCTCCGGCACCGGCATCCCGGTTCGGGGCAACGACATCGACACCGACCAGATCATCCCGGCGCGGTTCATGAAGGTCGTCACCTTCGACGGGCTGGGCCAGTTCTCCTTCTTCGACCAGCGGTTCGACGACGAGGACAACGAGAAGGACCACCCGTTCAACGAGGAGCAGTACAGGGGCGCGAACGTCTTGGTCGTCAACGCCAACTTCGGCTGCGGCTCCTCGCGCGAGCACGCCCCGCAGGCGCTGATGCGCTGGGGGATCGACGCCGTCGTCGGCGAGTCGTTCGCGGAGATTTTCGCGGGCAACTGCCTCGCGCTCGGGGTTCCCACGGTCACGGCCGACCAGGAGGACATCGAGGCGCTCCAGGACTACGTCGAGGCCAACCCCGACGCCGAGGTCGACATCGACGTGGCCGAGGAGACGGTCACCTACGGCGACACCGTGATCGACGCGGAGGTTCACGACGCGCAGCGGAAGGCGCTCGTCGAGGGCGTCTGGGACACCACGGCGCTGATGGGCGCGAACGCGGGCGCGGTCCGCGAGGCCGCCCGGTCGCTGCCGTACGTGCCGGACGAACACGTGCCCGAGCCCGCCGCGGAGGACGGCGCGTGAGCCACGAGGTCGTCGTCATCGAGGGCGACGGGATCGGTCGCGAGGTCGTCCCCGCCGCCGTCGAGGTGCTGGAGTCGTTCGATCACGACTTCGAGTTCGTCGAGGCCGAGGCGGGCGACGAGACGAAGGAGGCGACCGGCGAGGCGCTCCCCGCGGAGACGTACGACTTGGTCGCCGACGCGGACGCGACGCTGTTCGGCGCCGCGGGCGAGACGGCCGCCGACGTCATCCTCCCGCTGCGCGAGGCGGTCGACTCGTTCGTCAACGTCCGGCCCGCAAAGGCGTACCCGGGCGTCGACGCGCTCCGACCGGAGACCGACGTGGTGTTCCTCCGAGAGAACACCGAGGGCGTCTACGCGGGCCACGAGGACCGCCTCTCCGAGGACCTCTCGACGCTGACGCGCGTCGTCACCTCGTCGGCGTCGCGGGAGCTGGCCGAGTACGCCTGCGACTTCGTCGAGGACGGCCGCGGCCCCGCGGGCGACCCCGACGAGGAGTTCACGGTCGCGCACAAGGCGAACGTGATGCGCGAGACGGACGGCCGGTTCCGCGAGGAGGTCACCTCGGTCGCCGCGGAGCGCGGCGTCGACGCCGACGAGGAGCTGATGGACGCGTTCGCGACGAAGCTCCCGCTCGACCCGACGCAGTACGGCGTGATCGTCTGCCCGAACCTCGCGGGCGACGTCCTCTCCGACCTCGCCGCCGGCCTCGTCGGCGGCCTCGGCCTGTTGCCCTCGGCGAACGTCGGCCACGACAACGCGCTGTTCGAGCCGGTCCACGGGACCGCGCCCGACATCGCGGGCGAGGGGGTCGCGAACCCCACGGCCGCGGTCCTCTCGGCGGCCATGCTCTTGGAGTACCTCGGCCACGTCGAGGAGGGCCAGCGCGTGCGCGACGCCGTCGAGGGCGTCCTCTCGGACGGCCCGCGCACCGGCGACCTCGGCGGCTCGGCGACGACCGACGAGGTCACCGCGGCGATCGTCGACCGCCTGTAAAGCGGTTCTCGACCCCGTTCGCGCCGGGAGAGCCGGCAGATCGCGACCGCCGGCGAACCACAAGACAGGAAACCCTGCGGCCCCTCCGGCCGAGTATGAGCAACTACGAAGTCGCGATGGAAGCCGCCTGGTTGGTCCGTGACGTCGAGGAGACCGACGACGCCATCGGCGTCGCGGTCAGCGAAGCCGGCAAGCGACTCAACGAGACGGACAAGCAGTACGTCGAGGTCGAGCCCGGCGTCACCGGCTGTCCGGCCTGCGGCGAGCCGTTCGACGCCGCGTTCCTCGCGGCGAACACGGCCCTAGTCGGGCTCCTCTTAGAGATCGACGTCTTCAACGCCGACAGCGAGGAGCACGCAGAGCGGATCGCGAAAAGCGAGGTCGGCGGCGCGCTCCGCGACGTCCCCCTCGAAGTCATCGACGTCTTCGAGACCGAGGGAGACGAGGACGAGGACGAAGGGGCCGCGGACCGGTAGACGCGCCCGCGACCCGGCGGCGCGAGTTCGGTCGGTGCCGAAAGCTTTTCTAATAACCTTAAGTAATTAGTCGGCATGGAACTGCCGACGCCACAGGACCTCCGCGAGCGCCGGACCGGGCTGGAGCTGACCCAGAGCGAGCTCGCCGACGCCGCGGACGTCTCCCAGCCCCTCATCGCGCGGATCGAGGGCGGCGACGTCGACCCCCGACTCTCGACGCTCCGCCGCATCGTCAACGCCCTCCAGGAGGCGGAAGGCGAGGTCGTGCGCGCGACCGACCTGATGAACGAGACCGTGATCAGCGTCGCGCCGGACGACGCCGTGAGCGCGGCCGTCGAGCTGATGGAGGCGGAGGCGTACTCGCAGCTCCCGGTCCTCCAGAACGGCGTGCCGGTCGGCTCGATCAGTCAGGGCGACGTCGTCCACGCCGGCGAGAACGTCGGCGACCACCCGGTCAGCGAAGTGATGAGCGAGTCGTTCCCGACGGTCGCGCCCTCGGCGACCGTCGACGAGGTCCGGAACCTGCTGGACCACTACAAGGCCGTGATGGTCACCGACGGCGGCGAGACCGTCGGGATCATCACCGAGGCCGACATCGCCGCGCAGCTGTCGTAGCGCTCCGCGGGGCCGATCGGCGCCGGACCGCGCCCTACTCCTCCCGCCGCTCGGAGAGCCGCTCCCAGATCTCCGTACAGCCCGCGCCGTCCTCGACATCGTCGAGGTGGCTCGGATCGCCGTCGCCACCGCCGCCGTCTCCGCTCTCGCCGTCCGACTCTTCGTCGTCACTCATCGGTCGAACGGAGGTAGACAGTGGGCATAAGCGACCACTCGACAGCACTTCGCGCCGGATCTCTCAGGTGAGCGCGATTCTCTCCGGTATCACGGAGATGACGCCTTACAGCTCGAGTCCGCGGATCGCGACCGTCGCTTCGCCCTCGTCGCCGCCCTCGTCACTCGCCTCGGCAGCCTCGACGCGGCCGATCACGCGCCCGTCGGTGGCGTCGGCCAGAGCCGTCGCGTCGTCGGGGTCGAGGGCGGCCACGAAGCCGGTCCCCATGTTGAACGTCCGGTGCATCTCCTCGTCGGAGACGTTCCCCTCGGACTGAACGAACTCGAACACCGGTTGGGGCTCGAAGGCGTCGTCGATCACGTAGCGGTTGTCGCCGAGCCGTTCGAGGTTCGTCCAGCCGCCGCCCGTCACGTGGGCCGCGCCGCGGACGCCGTGGGCGCGCATCGGGTCGAGCAGATCGGTGTAGATTCGAGTCGGTTCGAGCAGCGCGTCGCCGAGCGTCTCGTAGTCCCCGAACGGGCACGGATCGGTGTACGCGTGGTCGCGCGTGACGGCCTCCCGGGCCAGCGTGAGCCCGTTCGAGTGGATCCCCGACGAGCGCCAGCCGACGAGCGCGTCGCCGGGCTCGGCCCGTCCGTCGAACACGCCGTCCTTCGCGGCGAGGCCGGCGCAGGTGCCGGCCAGGTCGAGCCCGCGGACGACCTCCGGCATCACCGCCGTCTCGCCGCCGACGAGTTCTGTGCCCGCCAGCTCGGCGCCGCGGGAGAGCCCCTCCCCGACCTGCTCGGCGAACCGCTCGTCCGGCTCGTCGACCGCGAGGTAGTCGACGAACGCGACGGGGCGGACCCCGGCCGCGACGAGGTCGTTGACGTTCATCGCGATGCAGTCGATCCCGACCGTCGAGTAGTCGCCGAGCGCCTCCGCGACGAGCAGCTTCGTCCCGACGCCGTCGGTCGCGAGCGCGAGGTAGCGGTCGCCGATGTCGAGCAGGCCGGCGTACTCGCTCCCGGAGCCCGCCGCCTCGGTGTCCGCCCCGACCGCGCCGATCAGCGCCGCGGTCGCGGCCTCGCTCGCGTCGACGTCGACGCCCGCGTCCGCGTAGGTGAGTTCGTCGCCGTCGTCCGGTCCCCCGTCGTCGCCCGCCGACCCGCCGCCGTCGCCGCCGTTGCCCTCGGTCATGTGTGAGGGGCCACGCCCGCGGAGCAAAAGCGCACCGTTCCGGCGGGGAGCGGTCGCGGGAGGGAACGGCGAGCGATCAGAACGGCCCGCCGAACCCGAGCCCGACGACGAAGACGAGCCCGAAGGCGAGCAGCACGGACGGGACGAAGACGGCCGCCCAGACCGGCTTGCTCCACCCCATCACCGTCTTCCCGTCGAGGGGGCCGTACGGGACGAGGTTGAACGCCGCGAGGAACGCGTTGATCGCGATGCCGCGCGCGCCGAGGATCGTGACGATCTCGCTGCCGACGACTCCGCCGAGCGCGAACAGCGGGAAGAAGGCGACCATCAGCCCGAGGTTCACGACCGGCCCGGCGAGCGCGATGTGACCGTGTTCGCGGGGCGTCAGCCGTCCCCGGTGGTGGACGGCGCCGGGCGCCGCGAAGATGAACCCGAGGAGGGAGCTCATCACGGCGATAAACAGCATGCTGTTGTCCGCGCGGAACTCGGCGACCTGGTCGTAGTGAACCGCGACGACCTTGTGCGCGACCTCGTGGAGGAGGAAGGCGACCCCGGCGGTCGCGAGCGCGACGAACAGCGGCGGGACCACGCCCGCCGCGAAGATCCGGCCGATCCCGGCCCAGCCGTTGACGAAGAACAGCATGAACGCCACGCCGAGCGCGAGCCACGCGACGAGCAGGTCGCGGATCTCCTGCCCGCTGAAGTAGAGGCCCGCGATCCGTCGCCCGGAGACCGAGCTGCCGCCGCTCATGCGATCCCCCCCACGGCGCCGCGCACGAGGTCGGCGCCGTTGAGCGCCCCCTCCACGAGCAGCCGCCCGACGTCCTCGACGCCGCCCACCTCGGCGCCGAACATCGCCGGGATGACGTACGCCGCGAAGAGGAAGCTGGCGACGATGCTCCCGACGTTCGTCATCGCGACGACGACGATGAGCCGGAACAGCGGCACGTCGAGCATCGCGGAGACCAGCTCCGCCGCGGAGCGCGTCTCGTCGGCGAGCAGGTCGTTGAGCGCGCCGATGTCGGCGACGTTCACCGTCAGGCTGCGGAGCTCGACGTAGCCCGTGAACCAGCCCGGCGCGAGCAGCGGGTTGATCGAGGTCAGCCACGCGACCGCGCCGCCGACGCCGGCCGAGAGCCAGCGCGCGCCGGCGACCTTCGCGAACGCGAACGCGAAGACGCCGTTGATCAGGAACCACGCGCCGAACAGGCGGAGCAGGAACGCGTTCCCGGCCCCGCCGAGCGCGAGCAGGACGAAGAAGCCGACGAAGCCGACGGTGATCGCGTAGCCGATCGCCTTCTTCCACGGGAGCCCGCGGCCGGACTCCTGTCCGACCAGGCTCTCCATCGGCGGGAGGCTGGCGGGGTCGGCGAGGTACCCCTCGATCCCCGCCCGGTGGCCCGCGCCGACGACGGCGACCACGTCGTGTCCGGCCTCGCGGAGCGCGACGAGCCGGTGGGCGATGAACGCGTCGCGCTCGTCGATGAGCGCCTCCGCGCCGCCCGGGGAGAACTGCCGGAACTCCTCCATCATCATCGTCACCACGTCCGTGTCGGTGAGGTCGGCCTCGTCGAGCTCCTCGATGCCGCCGGCCTCGGCGTCGACGTCGCCGCCGGCGAACGCGCCGACCGCGACCGCGAGGACGGCGCCGACGACGAGTCCGAGGCCGATGCCGATCCCGAACCCGCCGATCGCCGTCACGGGGAAGCCACCGAGGTACGTCGAGACGACGCCGTTCGCGACGCCCGTGACCCCGGCGACGACGCCCGCGGCGAGGCCGGTGCCGACCGCGGCGTAGAGCCGTTGGTCCGGCGAGAGCGCGAGCGTGCCGACCTGGTCGACGGCGATCCCGACGGCGAGCGCGACGAGGACGCCCGCGGCGACGCTCGTCAGGATCGCCGTCGTGATCCCGACCGCGCCGCCGAAGAGGCCGATCGCCGGCCCCGCGAGGATCCCGACGAAGAGCCCGCCGATGACGCCGGCGACGCGCGGGTCGCTGACGCCGAACGCCAGTCCCCCGACGAGCCGGAGCTTTTCGGTAACCGTCATGCGGGCCCAGAAGCGCTGGATCGTCGTCTGGATGTCGCGGTCGACGAGGGCGACGTCGATGCCGAGCGACTCGGCGAGGTCGACGGCGGCCTTCATGTCCGCCCCCGGCTCGATGTCGAACCGCTCGCCCAGCTGGGTCTGGACGTACGAGAGCATCCAGTACGCGAGGAACTGGAACACGGTGTTCCCCTTGAGCAGGTCGCCGGCGTCGAGGTCGTCGGGGGTCTCGCCGTTGAGCTGGCGGTAGCGCCCCTCGTCGAGCTCGACGGCGACGACGTCGGGGCGCTCCCGCTCGATCGTCTCCTCGACCTCGTCGACGGAGCGCTCCGACACGTGCGCGGTCCCGACGACCGTGACCTCTCCCTCGCCGGCCGCGTCGCCGCGCGGCGCGCCGTCGAGGTCGCCGCCGTCGGCCCGCGGGGATCGGTCGGTCGACGGGGGCGCCTCCTCGCTCCCCCGTGACGGCTCTGTCATCACCCCTCGTACTCGGTCACCGCGTTTAGGGTTTGTGAGTCGGTCGCTGGCTCCGGGCCGCACCCCGACCGTCCGCGCGTTCCCGCCGATCCAACAAATTTGTATTCTCACGCGTCTCACGTGTTCGTATGTCCCGGCTGTTGCCCTCCCTGCCGGACGCGACCCCCGAGGAGCGCGAGCCCCGGGTCGTCGGCGTCGACGACGACGAGGCCGACGACCTCATCGCCGCCCTCGGATCCGAGACGGCGCGGGCCATCCTTTCGACGCTCCACGACCGCCCGGCGACGAAGTCCGAGATCGCCGACGAGGTCGACACCTCGCTCCAGAACGTCCAGTACCACCTCTCGCGGCTCGACGAGGCCGACCTCGTCGACGTCGTCGACACCGCCTACTCCGAGAAGGGCCGCGAGATGGACGTATACGCCGCCGCGGACGAGCCGCTCGTGCTGTTCTCGGGCGGCTCCGAGGAGTCGAGCGGGATCAAGACCGCGCTGATGCGCCTGCTCGGCGGCTACGGGATCATCGGCCTCGCAGCGCTCGCGGCCCAGCGTCTCCTCGCCGTCGGGTCGCTCGGCGGGTCGCGGTTCACCGCCCGCTCCGGCGGCGACGACGCGGGGACGGCCACCACGGCCGGCGGCGACGGGGGCGCGACGGACGGCGCCGACGGCCCCACGATAGAGAGCGTGCCGGACCAGAACACCGCCGCCGAGGGCACCGACGGGGCGATCGAACTCGTCGGCGACCCGCTCGCCGAGTACGCCGTCTCGCTCGTCGAGCCCGGCGTCGTCTTCTTCGTCGGCGCCGCGCTCGTGTTCACGCTCGCGTGGGCGTACTGGTACCGGGCGTCGGACTGACGAGGCCGGGGCCGCCCGGAGGTCGCGCGTGGGACAGGTATTCAAGCCGCCGCCACCACGTTCGCGTATGGAACACGAAGCCGAGGTCGTCGGGGTCGGCGCGGGCTCGGCGCCGAGCGGCGACGTCCCGGCGGTGATCCTCTCGGCGCGCGGCGAGTACGTCCCGATATTCGTCAGCGGCGATCAGGCCCGCTCGATCGGGATGGCCTTAGAGGGCGAACCGTTCGACCGACCGCTCACGCACGACCTCCTCGTCGACATCCTCACGGAGTTCGGCGGCGCCATCGACCGCGTCCGCGTCGACGACCTCCGCGACGGCACCTTCTACGCGAAGGTCGACGCCGAGCGCTACGACGACGGCGAGCCGGAGCGGTTCGTCTTCGACGCCCGGCCCTCGGACGCGCTCGCGCTCGCCGTGCGGGTCGACTGTCCGATCGTCGTGACCGACGAGGTGATAGACGAGGCGGGCCGCTCCCAGGACTCGATCCGGTTCGGCGGCGACGGCGACCCCTCCGAGGAGCGCTGAGGGGGCTTCGCTTCCCGCCGCGCCGCCGGCGAAGCCGGCCGTTCAAGTCGCCCGCCCTCCCACGGCGGGTATGGACGAGACGGCCACGCTCGCCTCCTCGCACACCGAGATGACGGAGATGCTGCTCCCGAACGACACGAACAACCTCGGCCGCGCGCTCGGGGGCGCCGTGTTGCACTGGATGGACATCTGCGGCGCCATCGCCGGCATGCGCTTTTCGAACCGGCAGGTGGTCACCGCCTCGATGGACCACGTCGACTTCATCTCCCCCATCGAGATGGGCGAGGTCGCCATCGTCGAGGGGTACGTGTTCAACACCGGCCGGACGAGCGTCGACGTGAAGGTGGACGTGCGCGCCGAGAACCCCCGAACGGACGAGACGCGACGGACGACAACCTCCTACTTCACGTTCGTCGCGCTCGACGACGACGGCCGCCCGACGCCGGTCCCCGCGCTGGACTGTCCGACCGAGGACGAGGAAGTCCTCCGCGACGACGCCATGGACGGCCGCGAGGAGCAGTTGCGGCAGGTGGTCGAGCGCTACGACCTCTGACCGGGCGCGGTCCGGACGGCAGCGGACGCGGTCCTGACGGCACCAGGCGCGGTCCGGACGGTCTCACTCCGCCGAGCCCGCGACGACCTCGACGGTCGCGTCCGGATTGTCCGACGCCGCGACCGCGGCCTCGTGCGCCGCCAGCGCGCGCTCAGCGAGGGCGTCGAGCGCGTCGCCGGCGGACAGGTGGCTCGGACAGCCGCAGTCGGAGGCGCCGAACCCCTCGATAGGACCGGCCGGGAGGCGCTCGGCGACCGCGCACTCGACGTCGACGCCGACGCTGCGCACGACGCGGTCGATCCGCGCGGCCGGGCGGCCGAGCAGGTAGTCGACGTGCCAGTGCCGGGTGTCGTTATCGCCGCGGGCGGTCCGCCGGTGTCTGTCGACGCGCGAGAACCCTCCCGCGCCGAGCGCGCTCCCCGTGTACGCGTACGCGCCGGCCGGGAGGCGATGCTCGCCGAGCGCGCCCGCCGTAACCGTCGCGTCCTCCGCGAGGGCGACGACGAGCGTGTAGCTGCCGCCGGTGCCGCCGCTCATCCGTCGATCACCGCCGGCACGTCGATCACCGCTCGGTCACCGCCGCGCTCACGACAGCGCGGCCGGCGCCTCGTCGGCGGCCGCCCGGAGCGAACCGACCAGGTCGTTCGCCTCGTCGTCGAGGCGGTACGTGTCGTGGAAGTCGGCCGGGTCGCGGCCGCGGCCGGAGAGCGTCCCGACGACGTCGGCGATGCGGTCGTAGTTGTCGCGGACGAGCCCCCCGACGATCCCGGGGGTGCCCGCGCGCTCCGCCAGTTCCTCGGCGGCGGACCGCCCGGCGTACACCCGGCGCTCGGCGGGGTCGACGAGCACCATCGCGAACGGGCGGGAGCCGAACTGCGCGTCGAGGAACGGGCCGACCGGGTCGGCCTCCCACGGGACCGCGACCACGCCGTCGAGCCGGCGGAGCGCGACCGCCGCGACCGAGCAGTACGGGCAGTCGCCGTCGAAGATCAACACCGGCGCGTCCGCGCCGTCCGGGTCGGTAGGCATGCCGAAAAGTAGGGTCTCCATCGGTTTAAGCGCCCCGTCAGCCGAACTCGTTCGGTCGGTTCGACGGGCCGGATCGGTCGAAAGGCGGGTCGAAGCCGCTCAGTGCGAGTGGCCGAGCGCCTCTTCGAGCGGCTGGCCGAACCGCTCCTCGAACAGCTCCGCGGCCGTCTCGTTCATCTCCGCGATGTCCTCGGGGACATCGCCCTCGCTGTGGTGGACGATGACGTGCGCCTGCTGGGCCATCGCCTGAACGACCACGTCGGAGACGACGGCGGTCGCGGGCTCGCCCTGCTCGCTGAGCACGTCGACGAGGCCGGCGGGCAGTTCGAACGACTCTTCGTCACCGTCGGGGCCGGTGACCGTGTAGGTCTCGGTATCTCCCATAGATGTGGGTCGTGGCCGCGACATAAGGGTCTGTGGAAACCGGACGCGGCCCGGCTCACCGACTGGAACCGCGGGGGCCGTCCGGACTTATCCGTGCGCGGAGACGGCCGTCACGGAGGAGCCCGAGCCGACGACGCTCGCGAGGTACACCGCGATGGCCGTGACGACGATCGATCCCCCGGAGGGGAGCCCGAACCCGATCGAGACGGCGAAGCCGCCGAGCACCGACAGCTGCCCGAAGATCACGCCGAGGTACATCGTCTCGCGGAAGCTCCGGGCGACCTGCGAGGCGGCCGCGACGGGGACGACCAGCATCGCGGCGACGAGGATGACCCCGAGCACCTGCATCGCGCCGACTACGACGACCGCGGTCAACACCACGAGCAGGGTGTTGTAGCCGGTGACGTTCAGCCGCGCGACCCGCGCGGCCTGCTCGTCGAAGGTGATGAAGAGGAGCTGCTTGTACGTCAGCGCCACGCCGGCGACGACGATCAGGGAGAGCGCGCCCATCAGGCGCGCGCCCTCCGGCGTGACCACCGCGAGGTTCCCGAACAGGAACCCCTCGACGTTGACCCCGGTGAGCCCGTCGCCGTAGCTGATGATCAGCGTGCCGACCGCGAAGCTCCCGCTGAGCATGATCGCGATGGGCACGTCGCCGTAGGCGTCGGTGCGCTCGGTGAGCCACTGGACCGCGAGCGCGCCGAGGATGCCGACCGCGAGCGCGACGAGCAGCAGCGACCCGTTCCACCCGGTCGAGGAGGTGACGAGGATCCCGACCGCGACGCCGGCGAACGCGGTGTGCGCGAGCGTCTCGCCGATCAGCGCCATCTCGCGGTGGACGAGGAAGGAGCCGACGAGCGGCGCGACCACCCCGACGAGCACGCCCACCGCCATCGACTGCCACATGATCGGGTGCCGGAACACGTTCGTGCCGAACGCGGCGTCCATCCCCCGGCCGAGCGAGCGGAACGCGGCGTACAGGTCGCTTGCCACCGGGAGGTCCTGCGCCCAGTAGAGCAGGAGGAAGCCGAGCATGCCGACGGCGACGATCCCGGTGAGGCCGACCCCGGCGAGTTCGGCACGCCGCCGGAGTCCGCGGCCCGGTCCCTCGATGGCCTCGGCCGCCGCCTCGCCGTCAGCGGAGCTGCTCCCGCTCATCAGTGGTGGTGGTGGACGACCTGTCCCGTCGTTCCGTACGCCTCGGCGAGGGCGTCGCTCTCGACGAACGACTCGGTGTCTCCGTGGTGGTACAGCTCGGTGTTGATACAGGCGATGCGGTTCGCGCGGTCGGTGACGACGCCGATGTCGTGCTCGATGAGGATGATCGTGATCCCCTCGTCGTTGAGGTCGTCGAGGAGGGCGTAAAAGGCGTCGCGCGACTCGGCGTCGACGCCGACCGTCGGCTCGTCGAGCGCGAGCAGGTCCGCGTCGCTCGCCAGGGCGCGCGCGATGTACGCCCGCTGCTTCTGCCCGCCGGACAGCTCCGAGACGAGCCGGTCGGTCAGGTCGCCGATACCCACCGTCTCGATGGCGTCGGCGACGGCGGTGCGGTCGGCCTCCGAGAGGCGCCCCCGTCCGGCGTGCGCGAACCGGCCCATGGTGACGCACTCGCGGACGGTGACCGGCATCGCGCCGCCGCGGCTCGTCGCCTTCTGGGAGACGTAGCCGATCCGGCCGCCGTCGTCGAACTCCTCGATCGGGCGCCCGAACAGCTCGACCGACCCCTCGTCCGCCTCGTGGAGGCCGAGCATGAGGTGGAGGAGGGTGGTCTTCCCGGAGCCGTTCGGGCCGACGAGCCCGAGGAAGTCCCCCGCCTCGACGGTGAGGGAGACGTCTCTCACGGCGACGGTGTCGCCGTAGGCGAACGTCACGCCGTCGAGGTCGACGATTGCGCTCACTGCGTGTACTCGGTCTGGGTCGGCCGCACGTTTAGCTCTTTTACTCCGTCGGGAGCGTCGCCGTCACCGGACCGCTCGACGGCCAACTGGCACGGTGAACGGCTCACTGCGACCCGAACGCCCGCTCGAAGGCGGGGACGTTGACCTCGGTCATCTGTTCGAGGTAGCCGTAGCCGGCGTCGTTCCACTCCCGCGTCGTCCCGCCGGCGGGCGTGACGGGGACCGCCTCCGTCGCGCCGCTGTTCTCGACTATCGACTCGGCGAGCCGCGGCGACTGGAAGCGGTCGTACAGCACGACGTCGATCCCCTCCGAATCGACGAGTTCGATCGTGTCGGCGATCTCCGACTGCGTCGGCTCGTTCTGCGGCGAGACGCCGACCGGCGAGCGGAGCCGGAACCCGTAGCGCGCCTCTAAGTACTGGAAGGAGTTGTGGCCCGCGAGCACCGCCACGTCGCGCGCGGCCTCGTCGGCGATCGTCTCGAACGCGGCGTCGACCGCGTCGAGCTCTTCCGCGTACGCTTCGGCGTTGGCGGCGTACGCGTCGGCGTTCTCCGGGTCCGCCTCACCGAGCCCCGTCGAGATCGTGTCGACCATCTCGGCCGCGAGGACCGGGTCGACCCAGACGTGGGGATCGTACCGGACCTCTCCCCCGCCATCGCCGTCGTGGCTTCCGTCCTCCCCGTCGTGAGTCCCGCTCTCTCCGCCGTGGGAGTGGTCCCATTCGAGCAGGTCGTCCTCCAGTCCGTCGAGCACGTCGACCACGGCGACGGAGTCGTAGTCGCTCTCAAGCGTCTCCGCGAGGTCCTGCGCCCACGAGAACTCCGGGCTGTCGAGGTAGACGAACGCGTCCGTCGCGGCCACGTCGGCGGCCAGCGTCCCGTCCGGCGTCCACCCGTGACCGAGCTGTCCCACGTCGACGGGGTCCTCGAACGCCGCGTTCTCGCCCGCGACCTCGTTGGCCCAGTCGTTGAGGGTGAAGAAGGCCGCGTAGCCGGAGTCGAACCCCTCGGAGCCGCCGGATCCCCCGTCCGAGCATCCCGCCAGCGACGCCGCCGCCCCCGCGGCCGCGAGGCCGGCGCCGCGCCGCAGCACCGACCGCCGTGAGTGAGTCATACCGATCCGTACCGTAGATTAATAGAAAAAGGTTATTATTTCACAAGATAGAATTAATAACACGTCGCCCGAGAGCGCGCTCGCTTAACAACTCCCTCGACGTGCGTCTCGAAGCGAGCCGCTGGTCGTCACTCCGTGAGGTCGACGACGGTCGCGTCCGCGAGGTCGGCGAGCGTCTTGGGGTCGACCGCGAACACCGCGCTCGGCGTCCCGGCGGCGCCGTAGACGGTGTCGTACTCGGTGAGCGTCGGGTCGAAGACGGTCGGGAGCGCGGCGTCGTGAGCGATCGGCGGGACGCCGCCGATGCTCCAGCCGACGACCTCGCGGATCCGGTCCGGGTCGCCCATCTCGGCGGCGTCGGCACCGAAGTGATCGGCGACCGCGTCCAGATCCAGTCGGTTCGCGCCGCTCGTGACCGCCGCGACGAGCGCGCCGTCCCGCTCGCCGCCGGAGAGCGAGACGACGATGGTCGACGCGATAGCGCCCGTCTCGCAGCCGACGGCGTCGGCCGCGGCGGCCGCCGTCTCCGTGCCGGCCTCGAACTCCAGCACGTCGACATCGGCGTCGTACCGTTCCCTGGCCCGCTCCGCGAACTCCGCCGCGCGTGGATGCATGCGATCCGAGCCGCGGTCCGGCGGTATCAACCCCTCGGAGGCGGTGAAACTGCGGCCGGGCTCGCGGCCGGCAGCGGCCGACCGGGCGGCGCTACCGGGTCCGAAGCTCGTCTTTGTCCTTGATCACGCGGGCGTCCCCCTCCCCGGAGGTGACCTCGTTGACGAGGTCGTAGAGGTCGTTCTGGAGCCCGGCGGGGAAGGTGAGCACGCCGACCCACGAGCCGTCGTTCTGCCACTCCTCGCGTTCGAGGTCGCCGAACTCGCGGATCTGCGCCTGCCCGGACCCCGCGTAGTCGGCGGGGAGCTGGACCGCCATCGTCACCTCTTCGAACCGGATCGGAATCACCGGTCGGAGCGCGTCGAGCGCGTCGTCGACCTGGTTTTCCACCGGCTCCATCGGGTCGATCTGGAAGCCGGCCTCCTCTAGCGCCCGCTCGATCCGCTCCGGCGGGTGCGGCGAGTCGTCCATCTGCGGGTTCACCGCGTTGCGCGTGATGGTCGTCACCAGCTGGTTGTGCTTCCGCTCTTGCATCTCCGCGCGCTGCTCGGCGGTGATCTGGATCTCCCCGCGCTCGACGACCTCCGGGATGATATCGAGCGGTTCCGTGGTGCCGAAGACCGTCTCTAAGTCCTCTTCCGCGGGGCGATCGCCCCGCGAGGCGTTCTCGAAGACGTCCTCCGCGGCGATGACCTCCTCCAAGTCGCCGTCGAACTCCCCGCGCTTGATCGCGAGCGCGGCGTCGGGGTCGATGAGTACCTCGAAGCGCTCCCCGTGTGACTCCAGTCGGGCCGTCACGGCCTCGTCGAGCGATATCATACCGAACGGTACCACCCCCGCGGGCAAAAAGCCTCCCGCCGCATCCGGCCGTCACGTCGGGTCGCCGCTTCCGGCCGTCGCACCGCCGCTCTCCCCGACTACCCGCCCGCCGAGGGTCGCTCGTCCTCCCAGTCCGCGCGGCACGACTCCGAACAGAAGTGTCGGTGGACGGCGTCGCCGCCGTCGACCCACGTGACCGTCCGTCGCCCGGTCCCCAGCGCCGGCTCGCCGCACGTCGCGCAGCTCGGTGCGGACTCCTCGTCGACGTCCTCCTCGAGTTCCGAGGTCGGATCCACCATACCTCCCCGTACGCCCGGGGGCACTTGAACCCGCGAAGGGCGGCAGTTCTGGCCACGGTGGTCGCCGCCGCTCCGGCGGGCCCCGCGCACCGAGGCGGCCGCTCGCTACCGCCGCGTCCGGGCGTCGCGGTCGGTCGCCTTCCGAGACGGGTGTTTGACGGTTATCTCCCGGTCGGCGCTCGGCCCGACGACCGTCCGCTCGCGGCCGTCCGGCCACCGCACGTCCACGCGCAGCGGCTCCGCGTCCCCGAGCCCGAAGTGCGCGACCGGCTCCGTCTGGCAGAGGCAGCCGCCCCCGGCGTCGATCGTCCGCCGCTGGACCCCGGCGGCGGTCTCCAAGGTGACGACGGCGCCGCGCGCCGGCGCACCGTGGCGCGTCGTCGGGCGCACGCGGAGCCACCCGGCGTCCGGGGCGTCGGGGTCGCCGTACGTCGTCACCGGCTGCGCGGCGACCTCGCCGTGGACGACGAGGAGCTCTACGGCGCCGTCGCCGTCGAGGTCGGTCGCCACCGCGCCGGTGCCGAACCCGTCCGGCTCAGCCGCCGCGCCGAGGTCTGCGGACTCCCACTCCGGGGGCTCGCCCGGCCGGTCGACCCGCTCGAACAGCCGGTTCTCCGCGCCGCAGACGTTGAAGAAGAGCTCCTCTCGCCCGTCGTTGTCGAAGTCCGCGGCGACGACGGTCCGGACCGCCCCGACGTCGCGGAGCGCCTCGGGGGCCACGTCGTCGTAGCCGCCGTCGGGCGAACAACGGAGCAGCCGGCTCGGCGCCGACTCGTTGCCGACCGCGAGCGCGAACGTCCCGCCCTCGTCGACGACCGCGGCGCCGCGCGTGTCGCCGCCGGGGTCCGAGAGGTCGGGCCCGCCGTCCGTCCGGTCGTAGTGGCCGTCGCGGTTGCTGAACAGCCGGTTCGGCCCGCCCTCGACGCCCGCGAACAGGTCGCCCTCGCGGGAGCGGTACGGGACCGCGAGCAGCGACCGACAGCCTCCCTCGACCTCCAAGCCGACCGCCTCGGCCATGTCGGTCACCTCGCCGTCGTCGCCGAGCTCGTAGAACGCGAGCGGCGCGGCGTAGCCGGAGACGGCGACGCCGTACCGACCGGTCCCGAGTCGGTCGAGCGCGGCGACGGACCGGCCGGCGCGGACATCGAGGCGGTCGGCGTTCACCTCGCGGGCGAACACGTCGGTCCAGCGGTACCGGTCGGCCTCTAAGCGGCTCAAGAGGAGGTCGGGGTCGCCGCCGTCGACGCCGCGCGCGCAGTTGTGGACGTACACCTCCTCGCAGCCGTCGGCGTCGAGGTCGGCCGCGCACACGCCCATCCCGTGGCGCGTCCCGTCGGCGACGATGCCGCAGGCGGTGTCCGAGAAGCGGTCGCCCTCCCGGGCGTACAGCCGGTTCGGCTCGCCGTAGCCGGCGACGAAGACGAGCGGCCCGTCGCGGCCGGGCGTCACGGCGACGCCGTACCCGCGCATCGGGCGCCCGTCGTCGACGAGCGCGGACCGCTCCGTGAACATGGCCGCCCGTCACCGCTCCGAGAATATGAACGCACGGGTTGGATACGGACGGCGGGCGCCGGGAGGAAATCCCCGACGAGCCTACAGGTTCCGCTCGATGTACCGGTTCACCCGCGAGACGCGGTCCGCGTCGAACGTCCAGAGGCCGCGCCAGACGCGCGGCTCGGTCTCGACCGCGAGGAGGCCGACGCCGCCTTCGACGCCTCGCACGAGGTCACTGTTCGGGTCGCTCTTTGCCGGGTGGGGTCCCTCCGGCGGACGGTACACCACGAACCAGCTGTCGGTGAAGTCGGGGTCGTCGCCGGCGTGGATCACCGCGTCGAGGTCCGCCGGGAGCTCGTCCGGCACGCCGTAGAGGTGCGTGTCGACCCCGGTGTCGGAGATCCGCTCGTACACCTCGCGCGTGCCGACCTCGTCGTCGATGCGCGAGAGCCGCTGGAACGACGAGCGCAGGGTGCCGTCCCCGGCCGTCCACGCCGCCCGCTCGATGAACCGCGAGATGGTGATGAGGAGCAGTTTCTGCCGGTTCGACTCGGGGTACCCCCGGAGCGTGAACGTCGCGTCGTCGAGGCCGCTTATCACCGACGGGAGGTCGACGTCGGCGAGCGACCGGCTCCCGGTGATGTACAGGTCCGAGTTGACGAACAGCACCGCGTCGCCGAGCTCCCCGAGCGTCGAGCCGGCCACCACCTCGTCGCCCTCCAGGAGCAGGACGAGGTTCTCGATCTCGTCCGGATCGCCGCCGTCGAACGGGACGTCTTCGTGGCGCCGGAGCACGTCGACGTCGAGCGCCGGGACCGGCTCTCCCTCCCCGTCGACCACGCCGGTCGTCGCCAGTTCTCGGGCGGTGAGACCCGTTGTTCCGGCCCCAGCGGTCAGGCGTCGGTCGCCTGGGGCGTCGTCCCCGCGGCCGTAGCCCGCGCCGTCGGTCACGCGGCCGTCGACCACCCGTACTGCGTCGTCGCCGAACGTGTCCACGAGCATGTTCAAGACGGGGTCCGGGTCGGTTCGGTTGACGATGACCACGGAGCGCTCGGGTCCGTCGAAGCGATCGAGAAACTGTTCGAGAGTCACGTGCTCCGGAGTCAGCGAGTTCAGTTGATAAGAATTCCCGCTCGGTTATCGGCGCTGAGAACGGGGCGACAGCCGTAGTACACCACGGCCGCGGGGCGCGCCCGCGGCCCCGGCAGAATCGTGTCCGACGACACCGGCGGCGGACCGGTGCCGCCTACGCGCCGAGCGTGTCCTCCAACAGCTGGAGGGGGTGTTCGATCTCGTAGCCGGTGCCGTGTTCCATCTGCATCGCGCAGGTCGGACACTCCGTCATGCCGACCTCGCCCTCGGCGTCCTCCATGTGCTCGAACATCTCCGCGCCGATCTCCATCGACTTCTCGTACTTCTCCTCCTTCCAGCCGTACGTCCCGGAGATGCCCGAACAGGAGTCGCCGACGTCCTCCATCCGAACGCCGTCGACGTCGCGGAACGTCTCGACCGCCTGCCGGGAGAGCCCCTGGTTGCGCGCGTGACACGGCGCGTGGTACGCGAACGCGCGCTCGTCGTCGAGCCCGCCGGCCGCGTCGAGCTCGCCCTCTAAGTCCTCGTGGATCCGGAGGTACTCAAGCGCCTCGAAGGTGTGCTCGGCGACGTCCTCGATCCCGTGGAGGTCGAACAGCTCGGGGTACTCCTGCCGGAGCGACATCGAACAGGAGGTACAGGAGGCGATCACGTCGGCGCCCTCGCCGATGGCCTCGACGAGGTTCTCGACGTTCGTCTCGGCGTGCCGGCGGGCGTCCTTCAGCATCCCGTTCGCGAACATCGGCGTCCCCGAGCACTTCTGCGGCGGAACCATCACCTCGTAGCCGAAGTGCTCGTAGACGCGCACCATCGCCTTGCCGACCTCGGGGGTGTTGTAGTTGGAGTAGCAGCCGTGGAAGTACGCCACGCGCTTGTCGGGGTTCTCCACCTGCGCGCCGCCGCGCGCCTTCCACCACTCGCGGAACGTCTCCGTGGCGAACTCGGGGAAGTCGCGCTCCTTCGGGATCCCCATCACCTTCTCCATCGCCCACCGCGCGGGGCCGAAGTTCATCGCGAACGACGCCGTCCGCGGGAACATGCTCGCGAGGCTCGCCGACGTGCGGTAGTTGGCTAAGATCCGGTTCCGAATGTACTCGACCGAGAGCTTCTCCATCTGCCGCTCGACGAACTGCCCGCGCGCCTCGTTGTGCATCTGCGAGAGCGGCACGGAGGAGGGGCAGGCGTCGTCACAGCGCATGCAGTTCGAACAGGAGGTGATCGACTCGTCGATGTCGTGGTCGTCCTTCCGCTTGAGCCGCCACTGCTCGGGGCCCTGGAACTTCGGCCCGGGGAACTCGTCGTCGACCTCCGCCACCGGACAGGAGGTGTCGCAGCTCGTGCACTTGTAACAGGAGTCGGCCCCCTCCCGGAGGTCGAGGTCACCGCCCGGGAACACGTCGACCGGGTCGTACGCGTCCGGGTCGAGCTCGGTCGAGTCGGTCCCCCCGGTCGCGCTATCGGTCCCGCTCGACGCGCTCTCCACGCCGCCGTCGGTGGCCGCGCGGTCCGCGCCGCGGTCGGCGCCGCCCGCGGTCGCCGCCTCGGAGTCGGGGACCTCCCCTTCGTCCGGAACGAATATCGACGGCTGCTCGTCGCGGCCGGCCTCGGGGACGCCCGGGGTCGGACTCCCGCAGCCGCAGTCCCCGCAGCCGCCGCCCCCGCGGGCCCCGTCGCGCCCGCCGTTCGGTTCGGTCGTCCCGTCCGCGTCCCCCGCGTCCCCGTCGTCCTCGGTGTGTCGTGTCATTGGTTCGCCTCCGTCGCCGCCTGCCGCCCGGCCGCGAGGCCGGTCGCGAGCGACACCCCGCTCGCGGACTTCTCCCGCGCCGCGTCCGCGCCGCCGACGACGCCGCCGGCCGCGAACACGTTCTCGTACTCTACCGCCCCGTCGGCGTCAGTCGGCCGACACCGCTCGTCGGGCCGGACGCCGAACCGCGCGTACGGCTGGTCGCCGAACGCGTCGTCGACGAACCACTCGTACCGGTCGTCCGGCTGGTCGACGTACAGGTCGAAGACGGGCTCGCGGACGCCCTCGCGGTCGGAGTCGAGCCCCTTCCCGACGAGGCCGCCGGTCGCCAGCACGAACGCGTCCGCGCCGTACGGCGCCGTCCGACCCTTCCGGTCGACCGCGACCGCCTCCACCCGACCGTCGCTCGCGGACTCGACGCCGACCACTGGGTTCCCGGTCTCGAACCGGACGCCCTCGGCGTCGAGCGCGTCGAACAGGCGGTCCTCCAGGCGGAGGCCCGGGAGGCTCGGCGGCCCCATCGGGATCTCGAACACGTCGGCGCCGAGCCGGTCGGCGAGCTCCGCGCGGACCTCGTCGCCCCGGTCGTCGCCGAGGAACGCCGGAAAGCCGACGCGCTCGACGCGGTCGACGCCGCCGTCCTCGTCGACTACGTCGTGGAGGTGGGGCGCGACCGCCTTCGCGAGCGCCTCGCGGGCCGGGACGCCGTCGATCTCCTCGTCGTGGTCGAGCGCCTTCGCGAGCCGGGTTATCTTCGCGTCGGCGCGGAACGCCTCGGCGAACTCCACCTCGGCGCCGGCGACGTCGAACGGGACGCCCGCGGCCTCTAAGCGCCCCGCGAAGGCGCGCGCGTCGTACTCCGTGAGCGACCGGAACCCGACGACGAGCATCGGTCGGTCGTCGCTCGCGAGTCCGGCCTCCGCGGCCGCGGGGTACCGCGCCGTCGGCTTCACCGCGCCGCCGAACGTCGGCACGAGGGCGTTGCGGTCGGTGTGGCCGCCCCGGTACGCGTCGCCGGTGAGGTCGTCGAACAGGTCGAGCCCCTCGCGGAGCGCGTCGGCGCCGACGATCCGGTAGGGATGGCTCTCGGGGAGCCGGTCGATCGCCTCGTACGGGTCCGCGAGCGGCCCCTCCGGGTCGGGCCACTCGTCGGGGTCGAGCTCGCGGCCCGCCGTCGGCGGCCCGTCGCGCAGCGGCTTCGCGGGCTCCGTCGCCGGGACGTAGCCGAGCGCGTCGATCAGCCCGGACGCCTGCCGCAGCGTGCTGGCCTTGTGAGAGACGAGCCGCACGTCCGCGCCCTCGCGGGACGCCGACACCGCCGCCGTGACCGCGGCGAGCCCGCCGCCGATCACGAGGACGTCGCTGTCGATGGCCATCAGCGGCCCCCGTCTGCGGCCGCGTCGTCGTTTGCGCGGTCACCATCGGCGGCCGCGTCGTCGTTTGCGCGGCCGCCGTCAGTGGCGGCAGTTCCGGCCGATCCGGCCCCGTCGGCGTCGGCCGCACCATCGTCGGCGCCCGCGTCGAAAGCGCCGAAGTCGACCTCATCGTCGAGGTTCGCGGGGTCGCCGTCGCGGTTCATCGTCGTCGCGTGGAGCATGTGGTTCAGCATCGCCTGCGAGAGCTGCTCGCCCCACAGCGCGTGGCGCTGGCCCTTCCAGCGCTCCTGATACAGCTCGTCTTCGGCGTCGCGGACGACCGGCTCGGGGTACTCCTCGGCGAGCTCCGACGCGATCCGGTGCGTACAGAAGCCGCCCTGACAGTTCCCCATCGAGGCGCGCGTCCGCAGGCGGACGGCGTTGAGGTCGGAGCCCGCCTCGCCGACCGCGTCCTGGACCTCGGCGCGGGTCACGCTCTCGCAGTTGCAGACGATCGGGTTCGGGTCGTACTCGTCGAGCACGTCGTCCGCCCGAGAGCCGAGCCGCTGGCCCGACCGCCGCGCGACCGGCGAGCGGAGGCCGAACTCGTCCATCAGCTCCTCCATGCGCGCCTCGCTCTCCGACCCCGGCAGCGGCGCGTCGGCGGTGTCGCAGGTCGCCTCGTGGTCGAGCGTCTCGCAGACGTGGTCGGAGATGGACTCGGCCATCATCCGGTAGGTGGTGAGCTTCCCGCCGACGATGGTCGTCATCCCCGGGAGGTCGTCGCGGTCGCCGTGGTCGAGGAGGAAGTAGTCGCGCGTGATGTCCGTCGGGTCCTCGGTGCCCGTTCCCGGGGGCTCGTAGAGAGGCCGGACGCCCCAGAACGAGCGGAGCGTCCGGGCGTCTTCGAGCGCGGGCACGAGCTCCGAGAGGGTCTCGATCATCAGGTCCACCTCCCAGTCCTCCTCGGGGTAGTCCTCGGGGTCGTCGACCTCCTCGTCCGTCGTGCCGAGGATACAGGCGGTCTCGTGGGGGACGATGATGTCGGCGTCGCCCTTCGGCCGGCAGCGGTTGATCACGGTGTCGACCTGCCGGGTGTTCATCACCGTCATCACGCCCTTCGACGGGCGGACCTCCACGTCGACGCCGGCCATCTCGCCGACGTTGCCAGCCCACGCGCCGGTCGCGTTGACGACGTGGCGCGAGCGGATCTCCTCGGTCGTCCCGGGCTCGCGGTGGACGCGCTTGCCCGGTCCGGTCTCGTGTTCGATCTCGACGCCGACGACCTCGCCGTCCTCGACGAGCACGTCGGTCACCGGGGCGTGCGTCTCGATCCGCGCCCCGTGTTCGCGGGCGTCGGCGGCGTTGGAGACGCAGAGGCGGAACGGGTCGACCGCGCCGTCCGGCAGGGCGATCGCCTTCTCCACGTCGCGCGCGAGGTACGGCTCGCGGCGCCGCGCCTCCTCGCCGTCGATCACCTCGACGGGGATGTCGCACGCCTTACACCCCTCCAGCTTCTCCTGGAAGTACTCCTCGGAGTCCTCCGGTCGCTTGACGAACAGCCCGCCGGTCTCCTCGACGCAGTGGGCCGCGATGTCGCGGAGGACCATGTTCTCCTCGATACACTCCTTCGCGCTCTTCCGGTCGGAGACCGCGTAGCGGCCCCCGCTGTGGAGGAGCCCGTGCATCCGTCCGGTCGTGCCGTGCGTCAGGTTTCCCTTCTCGACGAGGACCGTATCCAGCCCGCGTCGCGCCAGGTCCCTGACGACGCCGCACCCCGTCGACCCCCCACCGACGACGACGACGTCCACTTGTCTGTCCATGCGAGGCCCTTGGACCACGACCACTTTACTTTACCTCCCGAGGCGCCTTACTCATAACTATCAGGGTCATTCAAGTGGCGTACTCGCCCTCAGCGTCGGTGTGTTTATATACTACACTTTTTCACTCCCGCCGCTATCCGGATTTTAACAGGAAGATTATTATGGTAGTACATTATGTTCACGATCGGCGTGGTAGCTTCCGTGAAGATATGTCGCGGCGGCGTCGATACGCCTCGCGGCCGCCTCGGGTCGGCTCCGGACGGGTCTGACCGAGCGGGCACGCGACGCGACAGCGAACGCGGCGCCGGGATCGCCCTCGACGGCGAGTGCGACCCGGCCACCGCCGCGCGCGGACCAGCGCCACAGGAGGGATCCACAACATGACACAGTACGTCGGTGCGATAGACCAGGGGACGACCGGAACTCGATTCATGGTGTTCGACCACGAGGGTCAGGTCGTCGCGAACGCCTACGAACAGCACGAACAGATCTACCCGAACCCGGGCTGGGTCGAGCACGACCCGATGGAGATCTGGGAGAACACCCAGCAGGTCGTCCTCGACGGCCTCGCTGACGCGGGCCTCGAAGCCGACCAGCTCGACGCCATCGGTATCACCAACCAGCGCGAGACGACGATCGTCTGGGACAAAGACTCCGGCCGACCGGTCCACAACGCCCTCGTGTGGCAGGACCGGCGGACGACCGACCGCGTCGAGGAGCTCCAGGAGGCGGACAAAGTCGAGGAGATCCGCGAGAAGACCGGCTTGGAGGCCGACGCGTACTTCTCCGCGACGAAGACGGAGTGGATCCTCGACAACGCCGAGCCGCTCAAGATGCAGAGCTCCCGCGGCGGCGACCTGCGCGACCGGGCCCGCGCCGGCGAGCTCGTGATGGGCACCATCGACTCGTGGCTCATCTACAACCTGACGGGCAACCACATCACTGACGTCACCAACGCCTCCCGGACGATGCTGTACAACATCCGGGACTTAGAGTGGGACGACGAGCTGCTCGACGAGTTCGACGTGCCGAAGGAGATGGTGCCCGAGGTACGCCCCTCCTCCGACGAGGACTACTACGGGCACACCGACCCCGACGGGTTCCTCGGCGAGGAGGTGCCCGTCGCGGGCGCGCTCGGCGACCAGCAGGCCGCGCTGTTCGGCCAGACCTGCTTCGACGAGGGCGACGCGAAGAACACCTACGGCACCGGCTCGTTCTACCTGATGAACACCGGGACCGACGCCGTCGAGTCCGACCACGGACTCCTGACGACGATCGGGTTCCAGATGTCCGGCGAGCCGGTCCAGTACGCGCTGGAGGGGTCCATCTTCATCACCGGCGCCGCCATCGAGTGGCTCGAGGACGTCGACCTGATCAACAACGCGGCCCAGACCGCGGAGCTGGCGCGCTCGGTCGACTCGACAGACGGCGTCTACATGGTCCCGGCGTTCACGGGCCTCGGCGCCCCGCACTGGGACGGCCGCGCCCGCGGCACGATCGTCGGGATGACCCGCGGGACGAGCAAGGAACACATCGTGCGGGCGACGCTCGAGTCGATCGCCTACCAGACCCGCGACATCGCCGAGGCCATGGAGGCCGACTCCGGCGTGGAGACGACGAGCCTCCGCGTCGACGGCGGCGCGGTGAAGAACAACTTCCTCTGCCAGCTCCAGTCCGACATCATCCAGACCGAGATCGCGCGGCCGGAGGTCGACGAGACGACCGCGCTCGGCTCGGCGTACGCCGCCGGGCTCGCGGTCGGCTACTGGGACAACGTCGACGAGCTGCGCGACAACTGGCAGATCGACCGCGAGTTCACGCCCGAGAAGTCGCAGGGCGAGGTCGACAAGCTGTACAGCCGCTGGGACGACGCGGTCGAACGCTCGAAGAACTGGGCGATCGACGAGGAGGACGAGTAGATGAACGAGCTGCTGCTCCAGATCCCGGTCCTCGGGATCGAGACCAAGCTGTTCGTCATGCTCCTCATCACCGCGCTGGCGGGCGGCGCGTTCGGGGCCGCGATCGGCGCGCTCCCGGCGTTCATCTTCACCGGGTTCGTCGTCTTCCTCGGCGAGGGGATCGGCATCCTCCAGCGACAGATCGGCGCGATCGAGGGTATCCCCGCGGGCGAACTCGCCGCCGGGATCACCGGCGTCATCGGGTTCGGGGCGATCACCGGCCCGCACATCGCGTTCGCGGGCGGCGTGGCCGCCTCGGCGTACGCGGGCAAGAAGTACCCCGAGATGAACCCCGCCGACGGCGGCTACCACTTCGGGAAGGACATCACGTACGCGTTCGGCACGAAGCCCGACATCCTCGCCGTGGGCGCGATATTCGGCGTGCTCGGGATGCTGATCACGCGGGTCGCCAACGGCCTCTTCATCAACGTGTTAGAGATGACGCCGCCGACCGACTTCATCGCGGTGTCCGTGTTCGCGACCGCGTTCCTCGCCCGCCCGGTGTTCGGCTACCCGATCGTCGGCAAGCCCGCCGGAAAGGGTCTGCTCGACATGTCGCCGTTCGAGCGCGGCGACATGCACCCGCAGGCCGACGGCGGCCCCGAGGAACACGCCGGTCGACCGGCGACCGAGCCGTGGCTCCCCCACCAGTACAAGTGGGCCGGAGTCACGACCATCGGCCTCGTCGGCGGTATCCTCGGCGGGTACATCTACCTGCAGACGGGGAGCATCTTCCTCGGCTACGGTATCTCGGCGATCAGCCTGCTGTTCCTGAACCTCGGCGTCGAGAAGATCCCGGTGACACACCACATCACCCTGCTCGGCTCCGTCGGCGCCGTCCTCGGCGTCGGCGCGTTCGGGGATATCGGCGCGGTGACGCCGCTCGCGTCTGTCGGCACGATCGGCGCCGTCGTCGCGCTGCTCGCCGGCGGCGTCCTCGGGGCCCTCAGCGGCCTCGTCGGCGAAGTCACTCAGCGGATGTTCTACTCGCACTCCGGAACCCACGTGGACCCGCCGGCGATGGCCATCGCGATCATGATGCTCGTCGTGGGCGTCCTCGCCATCCTCGGCGTCCTGCCGAACGCCGGGTACCTCTGAGCCCGCTCGCGGGAGCCGACGCCGCGTCGGCCCTCCCGTAGCGGCCGGGGACCGTTCCGCACGCGAAGCACCCTCCGACCAAGCCGCCGAATACCAATGAGACCAGACCGGACACGCGGACGCCGAGGCGCTCGGATCGAGAGCGACGGCCGTCGCTCGGCCGCCGTCGCCGCCGCTCGCGGCCGCCACGTCGCTCGCGACGCACCCAACGCCTTCGACGTCCCTGCCGCCGACGCCGATCGCGACCGCGATCGACCGCGCACCGACTCCGCTTCGTGCCAGTTTTGTTCGACTATCTCGGAGGGTCGGCCGTGAACATCGACGACCGGATCGAGCGACGGCTCGGCTACGACGCCGGCATGAGCGTCCTCGCCGACTTCGAAGCCGTCTCTCCGGTCAGGCACGTCGAGTCGCCGGTCGGCCGCGGGCCGGCGATAGAGCGGCTCCTCGACGTGTTCGAGCCCGCCTTCTCCGGCTCGCTCCCGCCGAGCGTCTACGTGTACGGGCCGAAGGGGAGCGGGAAGTCGGCGGTCGTCTCCGCGCTGTTCGACCGGCTGGCGAGCCACAGCGGGCCGCGGCGCGCCATCCAGACGACGACGCGGGCGGTCGAGCCGACGATCCCCGGGTTCGTCTACGTCGACGCTCGGAACGCGTCGACCCGCTTCCGACTGTACCACGCGATGTTGGCCGCGATGAGCGACGAGCCCGTCCCGGACCACGGGATCGGGACCGAGGAGTTGGCCGAGTCGCTGCGCGACGCGATGCGCACCGGCCCCGACCTCGTCGTCGCGGTCGACCACACGAACGAGACCGAGACGCCGACGGCGGCGACGCTTATCGACTGGCTGAACGACGTGGGCGATCGGGTCACGCCGGCCTGTATCGGCCGCGACCCGCCGGACGCGATCGACTGGGAGCCGGAGACCACCGTCGAGTTCGCGAAGTACCGCCGGCACGTGCTCGTCGAGCTACTGACGAGCCGGTGCTCGACCGGGCTCGGCCGCGATGCCCTCTCGCACGACCAGATCCGCGAGATCGTCGAGTGGGCCGCGGGCGACGCCCACGACGCGCTCGCCGCCGTGATGGGCGCGGCGGTCAACGCGGAGCGGGCGGGCGCGTCGACGGTCCGCTCCGGCGACGTCGACGCCGGCATCGAGGGCGTCCCTCGCCCCTGCGTGGCGCTGGGACGCGTGCTCGCGCTCCCCGAGAGCCGGCAGCGGCTCCTCTACGAGCTCGCCGGGCTCTCGGAGGAGGAGCGGTCGACGGTCGGCGTGGCGACCGAGGCCATCGCCGCCCGCCCGGGCGTCGACCTCTCGGCGTCGACGGTGCGGCGGGTGCTCTACGAGCTGGCCGACGCCGGCCTGCTCGAACGCGTCACCGTCCATCAGAGCGACGGGAAGGGCCGACCGCCGAGCCGGCTCGTGCCGCTGTTCCCGACGGTCGTCTTCCGCGAGCTGTTCGACCGCCGCGTCCGGACCGGATAGCGGCCAACCGAGGCGACCCAACCGGATCAACAGCAGCGATACGGTTTTTTAAAGGATGTAAGTGACGGCGGCAATTGCTTATAAATGGACGCGGTGGCGTGTGCCTGCGAGCGGCCGCCACCGGCGGCCGCGAGTCAGCACGCGCGAGGGAGTCGGTCGCCGAGCGAAGCGACGGCGACCGACGAGGCTGGGGAGGCGTGAGGTGCGGTTGCTGTGCGTTCCCGCGAGCGAAGCGAGCGGGAGCACGGAAGTCGCAGCCCGCGCAGCGAAGCGAGCAGGAACGTCTTCCGGAGGGGCGGGACTCAAAGGGGCAGTCGGCTCCGGGAAGACGGCCGAAGTAAGCACCGCAGCGAACGGAGTGAGCGAGGAGCGCAACGAGGCCCTCGACCGGAGCCGACTGGGGCTTTGGAGGTGTTCGCCGCCGATCCGCCAGCGACTATTTATAAATGAGCGGCTGGGGGCTTTGGAGGTGTTCGCCGCCGATCCGCCAGCGACTATTTATAAGTGAGCGACTGAGAATTTAGCAACGTTTGTCGCGAAGTCGCAGGCTATTTATAAACAACCACTCGGTCGCTTCGATTCCGCTACGTACCAGAGCCGATCGAACGGAAGACAGTTGTCGCCGAACCGCCGATCCCGGGTATGGTTCCGCCCCTCGCGCTCGACATCGACGGCACCCTCACGACGCCGGACCACCGGATCGATCCGCGGGTCTTCGAGCTGCTGCCGGACTGGGACGCCCCGACGGTGTTCGCCACCGGGAAGGCGTTCCCGTACCCGGTCGCCCTCGCGCACTTCCTCGGCCGCGAGGAGACGGTGATCGCGGAGAACGGGGGCGTCGCGTACGCCGACGGCGAGACGACGGTCGTCGGCGACCCGGACGCGGCCCGGGCCGTCGTCGAGGCGTTCCGCGAGCGCGGCGGCGAGGTGGGCTGGGGCGACGGCGACACCGTGAACCGGTGGCGCGAGACGGAGGTCGCGCTCTCGACCGACGCGGACGAGGCGCTCCTGCGCGAGGTCGCCGCGGCCGCCGACGGCGTGGAGGTCGTCGACACCGGCTACGCCTACCACGTCAAGTCGACGGGCGTGAGCAAGGGGCGGGCGCTCCGCGTCGTCGCCGACGCGCTCGGCCTCGCGGCCGACGAGTTCGTCGCGGTCGGCGACAGCGAGAACGACGTCTCGACGTTCGACGTCGCCGGCGAGTCGTACGCGGTCGCCAACGCGGACGACGCCGCGCGCGAGGCCGCCGACGAGGTGGTGGAGGACGGATTCATGGACGGGACAGTCTCGGTGCTCGAACGGCTGCGCGAGCGCGCCGAGTAATCCCGGGCGCCGTCGTCGCGGCCGCGTTCCCGCCCCCGCGGTCACGCCTCGCCGTACGGGTACCGCGCCGTCGCCCCGCACTCCAGACATCGGACGACCACGCGGCCGGGTCGCGTTCGGACGCGGCTCGTCTTCCCCGGCCGGAGGTAGACGGCGCAGTCGTCGCAGGCGCGCCTGGAGAGCTCGGAGGGAACGCCGCAGCGGTTGCGCTCGGCGACCCGGCGGGCGCGGGCGACGTACTCGCGGGCGCGGTCGTACTCGTCGTCGACGACCGCCTCGCGAGCGAGGGCGAACAGCCGCTCGATACGCTCCGCCGGGATGCCCATGTCACGGAGGGGGGCGCGCGGCGGCAAAGAGGTTGTTATCCGGGTCGCTCGCGGCGGCCGGTTCCGGCCGCCCTCGACGCGTCGATGTCCCCGGACCGGCCGCGACCCGCACGCTTTTTTATCGGTCCAACCCAACCGAGCGGTATGAAGGAATCCCTGATGGACGTGATCTGCTGTCCGCTCGACAAGGCGACCCTCGAACTCGACGTCGACGACGCGGACGACGAGGAGGTCCTCGCCGGGACGCTCACCTGTACGGAGTGCGGCGAGACGTACCCCATCGAGGACGGGATCCCGAACCTCCTGCCGCCGGACATGCGCGAAGAGGCCGCGGCGTAGGCTCCCGAATCCGGCGTATCGCGGCGTCGACTCGACCGACCCGGAAACTCGTTGCTCGTGTGAATCTTTTTTTAGTACGGGGTCGTGGTCCCACCCGTGCCGACACTCGACGTCGAACTGAACGGGGAGACGGTCCACGACATCGACGCCCCGGACTCGTTCGTCACCGACGGACCGTTTCCGGTCGTGCTCGAGAACAGCGGGCGCTCGACGCACGTCCACCTCCACTTCGACGACGACCTCGACCGGGTGGCCGCGCTCGACGAGGGCAACCACTTCGTCGCCGACGAGGCCACCCGCCACGTCCACGTCTCGACGGCCGACGTCGACGAGGCCGTTCGCGGCAAGCTGAAGATCGTCACCGGCTACGGGTCGAACACGACGTACGTCGACGTTCGGGTCGACCCGTCGCCCGAGACCCCCGAAGAGGCGGTCGCCGTCGACGAGGAGCTCTCCGCGCCCCCGGAGCGCACGCCGGAGCCGCCGGCCCGACAGCGCGCGGTGAACGCCCTCGACCGCCTGATACGGCGCGGCGGGGTCGCGGGCGCGGTCTTCGGGCTGGTCGCGGTCGGCGTCGCGGTCGGCGTCGCGATGGCCGTCGACAGCGCCGTCGTCTGGCTCGCGGTGGGGATCGCGCTGATGGTCGCGGTCGGCGCGGCGCTGCTCGCGGTGACGTGAGGCGATGGGGGAGGTGTCGGCGCCCCACGGACTCCGCCGGCTCGACCTCCGCGTCTCGCTCGGGATCCGCGCGCTTTTAACCGTCCCACCGGAACTGAACGCCATGAGCTTCGAGAAGGAAGACGAGGTCGTGCTCCACGACAAACACAGCGAGTACGACGGCGAGACGGGGAAGATCACGCAGGTCATGGAGACGATGTTCGGCGACGCGACGTACACGGTCAGCTTCGAGGACGGCCAGGAGACGGGCGTCCCGGAGGACGCGCTCGACGCCGTCGAGAGCGAGGAGTAACGCCGCCCCCACCCGCACCGCATGTCGAAAGTCCCCTTCCACTACGTCGACCTCCGCGCGTTCTCGTACGCCACCGAGGACGTGAAACGCGTCGAGCAGGCGCTCCGCACCCTGTTGCCCGAGGACGTCGAGCTCGACCGCGTCGAGAACGTGGGCCATCACGGGGACCGGATCGTGGTGCTCTCGGCGCGCGTCGAGCGCGCCGACGAGATGCGACACGTGCTCGACCGGCTCGCCGAGCTTGAGGACCTCGACCGCGTCCTCGACGAGCTCGACGAGCGCGTCGACGACAACTGCGCGCTGTTCCTCCGCCTCGACAAGCAGGCGGCGTTCCGCGACGAGGTCCGGCTCGGCCCGGGGATCACCGTCCGCACGAAGGTGGAGGCGTACCCGGCGAAAAAGGAGAAGGCGGTCGCGAACGCCCGCGAGACGCTCTCGCGGCTCGCGGACGAGGACTGAGCGCGACCGAAGCCGGTCGCGGTCGACTGTCAACGCCGGTCGCAGTCGACTGTCAACGCCGGTCGCCGTCGCGGTCGACGGCCGCGCGCCCGCCCCGCACCCACGGCGTGACTTTTTCACCCGGCCAGTCGATGTCCAGCCATGAGCGATCCGTTCGTGGTCGTCGGCGCCGACGCGGCGGGGTTGAGCGCGGCCAGCAAGTTCCGGCGCGAGGCGCCCGACCGCGAGGTCGTCGTCTTCGAGAAGGGCCGCTGGATCTCGTACGCCTACTGCGGGATGCCGTACTTCATCGCGGGCTACGTCGACCGCATGTCGGACCTCCTCTCGCTGTCGCCGAGCGAGGTCGACGAGCGGGGGATCGACCTCCGACGCGAACGCGAGGTCGTCGCCGTCGACCCCGACGCGAAGCGCGTCACGGTCGAGGGGCCGGACGGGGACCGGTCCGAGCAGGCGTACGGCGACCTGCTCGTCGCGACCGGCGCGCGCGCGACCACCGGCCCCTTCGACGTGCGGGGCCTCGACGGCGCGTTCACGCTACATAACATGGACGCGGCGGCCGCCATCGACGCCTACGTCGCCGAGCCGGACGCCTACGACCCCGACCGCGCGGACGTGAGCGCGGTCGACCGCGAGCGCGTCGAGCGAAACGCGACGATGCCGGCCCCCGAGACCGTCGCGGTCGTCGGCGGCGGGTACGTCGGCGTCGAGGTCGCGGAGGCGCTCACGGAGCGCGGACTGGACGTCCACGTGTTCCACCGCTCCGGCCACCTCCTCTCGCCGTTCGGGGAGACGGTCGGGAACCGCGTCGAGGCGGCGCTCGAAGCCGAGGGCGTCACGGTTCACACGGACGCACCGGTCGAGGCGCTCGTCGGCGACGACCGGATCGAGGCGGTCGAGGTCGGGGGCGGGAGCGACGGCGACGCCGAGACGGTCCCCGTCGACATGGCGGTCGTCGGCGTCGGGATCCGGCCAAACACCGACCTGCTAGAGGGCACCGGCGTCGACCTCGGCCCGGGCGACGCGATCCGCGTCGACGACCGCGGCCGCACCAGTCTCCCGGACGTATACGCCGCGGGCGACTGCGCGACCGCGCGTCACGCGGTGACCGGCGAGCCCGACTGGCTCCCGCTCGGCCTCACCGCGAACCGCGCCGGGCGGGCCATCGGCGCGACGGTCGCGGGCGACCCGACCCCCGTCGGCGACATCGCGGGCACCGCGGCGGTGAAGGCGTTCGACGCCGAGGCCGCCCGCGTCGGAATCTTAGACCCCGAGGAGGCGGAAGCGGCCGGCTTCGACCCGGTCAGCGAGACGGTGACCGCGGGGTCCCGCTCCGGCTACTATCCCGGCGCGGCCGAGACGGACGTGACGCTCGTCGCCGACCGCGACACCGGGCGGCTCCTCGGCGGGAGCATCGTCGGGACCGACCGCGCGGCGGTCCGGATCGACACACTCGCGACCGCGATCGAGGCGGACATGACCGTCCCCGAGGTCGAGCGCTTGGACCTCGCGTACGCCCCGCCGTTCAGCCCGGTGTGGGACCCGATACTCGTCGCCGCGAAGGTGCTGAACGGGACGCTGGAGGACTGAGGCCGATCGGGAAGAGACGCTACCGCGACGCGGCGATCCGGGAGAGGAGGAAGCCGACGACCGCCGACGCGGCGCCCACCGCGACCGCGACCGCGCCGGCGAGGGCGAGCGGAGCGGTGAACGCGGCCGCGGCCGGGGCGCCAGCGGCGAACGGGAGGACGTACGGCTCCGGACCGATCCCCCGGAGCAGCGTCCCCGCGAACGGCCCGTAGGCGAGCAGGATCGCCGGGAACGCGCCGCCCTCGGTCGCGGCGAACGCGACCGCGCCGAGCGCCGTCACCGCGGCGAGGACGCCGGTAGTCTCCGGGCTCCCGACGCCGACCGCGGCCGTCGCGTCGAAGGCGACGTACGACAGCGCGAAGCCGACCGCGCTCCACACCGTCGCCCGCTCGAAGCCGGATTCGCCCAGGGCGATCCGTCGGAGCGCCGCCCGGCGTGACGCGGCAGCGTCCCCCTCGCCCCCGTCGCCGCCCGCCGCCCTCGTCGCGTCGCCGCCCGTCATTCCGGTCGCGTCGCGCCCCGCCCCTCGCGGTCGGGGGTGAGGTTGCCGTGTTCGTCGATCTCGCCCGCGACGATCCGCGTCGAGGAGATGCGCTCGCCGTCATCGGCCGCCACGTGGTCGACGACGACCAAGTCGAGCGGGTCGCGGCCGCGCTCGGCGCGGATCTCGTTGATCCGCTCGCCGCCCGCCTTCGTCTCGGGGGAGACGATCAGCGCGTCGAACTCCGGTTCGACCGCGATGCCGGTCGGCTCCGTCAGCTCGCGGATCTCGTACTCGCGCCCGTGCGCCTCGGCCCGCGGGGCCAGCTCCGCCTCCAAGTCGCGCTCGCGCCGGTCGTAGGGGCGGACGTACCGCTCGACGTGTCGGGTCTGCGGCGCCAAGTCGTCGGAGGTGAGCCCGACGGTGACGTCACCCAGCTCGAACGCCCGTTCGAACAGCTTGCGGTGGCCGTCGTGAACGGGATCGAACGTACCCCCCAGCGCGACGTTCATGCCTCTCCGTTGCGCGGGTCGAACTTAAAACGTCCCGAACCGCGGTCGGACGAGAGGAAGTCGGTGCCGGTCGGCTCAGTTCGCCCGCTCGTCGTCGTCCGCGTCGTCGCCGTCGGTGTCCTCGTCGCTCCCGTCTTCATCTCCGTCCGACGCCTCGTCGTCGCCGCCCTCGCCGTCACCGCTCTCGCCGTCCTCGCCGTCGACGGAGATCTGGACCGGCTCGGTGTCGCCGTCGGGCGACTCGCCGCCGAGCCGGCGGTCGAGGTTGAAGACGGCGTTCAGCTCCGCCTGGACGTCGCCGACGACGGTGCGGACCAGCTCGCTCGGCGCGATGGCCTCGTACTCGTAGGGGTTGTTGCCCGCGCCCTCCGCCTTCCGCTTGCCGCGCTCGACGGTGTCCTCGTCGTGGAGCTCGGCGAGCGCCTCGCGGACGGTGCTGGGGTACAGGCCCGTTCCGTCGGCGACCTCGTCGCTCGTGCTGTGGGGGTTGTCGCGGAGGTAGACGTAGATGCGCGCGCGGGTCTCCGTGTCGAGCAGCCACGCGAGCAGGTCGACGACGTTGTCGTCGAACCCCTTCACCGCCCGGTCGGCGCCCTCGCCGAGCCGCTCTTTCGTCTTCCGAAGCTCCTCGCGGGTCCGGTCCGTCGGCGACTCCTCCGGGTCGTCTCCCGGCTCGGTCGGTGAATCGTCCGTGGTCATGCCGGAAACTGGGGGCTACGCGGCCAAAAGCGTTTCTCGTCGCTTTCGTTCCGACGGAACTCCCGGGAGCGCCTCCGAGGCGTTCGATTCCGGGGTTAGGGGCTCACGAGGAGGTCCGAACGCAGCGCGTCGGCGCCCTCCTCGTCGCGGATCCGTCGCTGGCGCGCGGCGCCGCTCTCGGCCTCGTACACCTCGCGGATCCCGTCGACGCCGAGCCGGTCGCACTCCGCCTCGACGATTTCGCCGAGCGCGGTCGTCCCCTCGCCGTCGCGGTCGATGAACGCGGCGTCGTGCCCGTGGCGGATCGCGCGCCACTTGTTCTCGTCGAGCAGCTCGCGGCGCAGGGTCGGGAGCGACTCGCCGTCCTCGTACCGCTCGGCGTAGTCGACGACCAGCGCGCGGACGTACTCGGCGAGCGCGAGCGTGACCTCGGGGTCGCGCTGCGCGTCGGGCGCGCGCACCTCCACCGTACCGTGGCCGGTGTGGGGGCGCACGTCGAACCACAGCTCGCCGCGGTCGGCGATGGAGTCGGTCTCGACCATCCGGCGCTCGTACCGGCGGAACGCGTCGAAGTCGTCGAACGCGGAGGGGATCCCGGTGTTCGGGAGGTTCTCGAACACCTTCGCGCGGGCCGAGGCGAGCCCGGTGTCGAAGCCGTTCCAGAACGGTGAGTTCGCGGACAGGGCGAGCAGCACCGGGGAGTGCCACCGCAGCCGGTTCGCGACCCACACCGCCTTGTCGGCGTCGTCGACGCCGACGTGGACGTGGAGCCCCGCGGTCGTGTTCCGGTGTTGGGGGTACTGGATCCGGTCTAACTGCGCCTGATACCGGGGCTTCTGGACGTGGTCGAGCTCGCGCCACTTCGCAGCCGGGTGGAGGCCCGCGGCCGCGATCCGATACCCGTCCGCCGCCGCGTGCTCGACGAGCGCCTCGCGGACCGTCGCGAGCGCCTCGGCCGCTTCCGCCGGGTCCTCGATCGTTTCGGTCTGCGCCTCGATGGTGCACTCGAACAGCTCGTGGTCGAACCCCTCCGGCACCGCCGCTGGCGGGTCGCGGCCGTACACGAGGTCGTCGGTCCCGGACGTGGGGTAGCCCTCGGCATCGACGATGTAGAACTCCTCCTCGATGCCGAGCGTCCCCATCCGGGAGAACGCCTCCCGCGAACCGAGTTCCATTACGCCTCCGTTCCGCCCGCGCGGTCTTATAAGGATTGGAACCCGAAACGGAGCGCCGGTGTCGCGAGCGACTATTTAAATGACCCGCGCGGTCGCCTTGCTCGTTTATAAACAGCTGGCGGTCGCGGTGGCGCGTGCCTCCGAGCGGCCGACAGGCCGCGAGGAGCACGCGCGAGGGAGTCGGTCGCCGAGCGAAGCGACGGCGACCGACGAGGCTGGGGAGGCTTGAGGTGCTGTGCGGAGCGGTGCGGGGCGGGACTCAAAGGGGCAGCCGCGAGGCCGCAGTACGCTCGTTGCGCTCCTCGCTCGCTCCGCTCGCTGCGGTGCTTACGTCGCCTACTGCGGCCTCGCGGCTGGGGCTTTGGCGGTGTTCGTCGTCGATCTACTGTTATCCTTTTATAAACGAGCGGTAGCAACGCGGCCGCTCTCCGGTACAAAACTGAGTACGAAAACCGAACCGACCGAACTGTACTGCGCTTATTGAAAACGAGTCGGCGGTGAACCGTCACCGCCCGATTCCCCTCGCTCGGCTTCGCCCCCGCTTACCCGAGGACGTACCGGAGCGCCGGGAACTTCTCGACGAGCGCCTGCCCGCCGACCTCGATCCGCTCGATGTAGGCGTCGAGGCCGAGGACGCGACCCGCGCCGAACGCGGCGACCGTGAGGAACACCATCGCGTACACCAGCGTCGAGTCGAACAGCGCGAGCGCCTCGCCGCTCCACCCGCCGAGGTAGAACAGCATCATCTGCATCGCACCGCCGAGCGCGGCCAGCCGGACGAACGCGCCGGCGATGAGCGCGACGCCGATGAGCACTTGCGTGACCGGGACGACGACGTTGACGATCTCCATCAGCGCCGCGTTCGACGCCATGGCGGCGTAGATCCCGCTGACCGGACTCGCCGAGCCGACGTTCGCGAGGTAGCCCGCGGCGTCGAACGGCCACTCCGAGACCTTGCCGAGGCCCGCGAACAGGATCATCCCGCCGATGGTCGCCCGGAGCAGGACGATGAACAGCGCCGACAGCGAGTGCGCCTTCCCCAGCAGCGTGACGCCGCCGATCTCTCCGCCGAACTCGTTTGTGGTTTTGGTGGACATTGTGTCTCTCCTCACTTACGGATACGCCGGATACCCGTATAAATCGAGAAGCGAGTTCCCCCTCGGCGGGACGGATTCGGCCGGTTCCCCGCATCTGTGGGGTCTTTAAGTACTACTCCCGAACGCTATCGGTTCGCCCCGCCTACAACGCTTCGCCTACCACGCCTCGCCGCTCGCGAGATCCACGTCGCCGTCGCCCTTCTTGGAGGGGCAGACGTCGGCGAGCGCGCAGTCGGCGCAGTCGGGGTTGATCGCGGTACACGTCGCCCTCCCGTGGTCGATCATGAGGTGCGTGAACTGCTGCCAGTCGCTCTCGGGGACGATCTCCAGCAGGTCCTGCTCGATCGCCTCCGGCCGCTCCTCCTCGGTGATTCCCAGCCGGCGCGTGAGCCGCTGGACGTGCGTGTCGACGACGATGCCCTCGACGACGTCGTGGCCGTGCTGGAGGACGACGTTGGCGGTCTTCCGCCCCACGCCGGCCAAGTCCGTCAGCTCCGACATCGTGTCCGGGACCTCGCCGTCGTGCTTCTCCGCGATGTCCGCGCACGCCGAGCGGATGTACTTCGCCTTGTTGTTGTAGTAGGTGATCGAGTTGATCGCCTCCGCCATCTCCTCTTGGGGCGCGTTCGCGTACTCCTCGGGCGTCCGGTACGTCTCGAACAGGTCGGCGCACACCTTGTTCACGCGCTCGTCGGTACACTGCGCCGAGAGGATCACGGCGATCAGCAGCTCCAGCCGGTTCGAGTAGTTGAGCGAGATGGTCGAGTCGGGGTACTCCTCGTACAGGCGCTCCAGGACCTCGGCGACCTGCGCCTCGCGCGAGTCGAGTGGCGTTCCCATACGACACCCTCCGTCCGGGCGACATTGAACGATCCGACTACGGCGTTCCCCCCCGCGGCCCAACCGGACGACGGTGCCTCGACCGAGTAGTAAGACAGTTACCACGCGCCGCGTTTGAGGGGGTATGGACGTACTCGACGTCGCGGCGCGCGCGACCGAGACCGGACCGGTGTGCGACGCCTGCCTCGGCCGGCTCGTCGCCGACCGGAGCTTCGGGCTGTCGAACGCCGAGCGCGGCTCGGCGCTCCGGGTGTCGCTCGCGCTGCGCGACGACGAGGACCACGACCCGGTCGACGTCGCGGACTGCTGGGTGTGCGAGGGGCGCTGCGCCGAGTTCGACGAGTGGGCCGAGCGCGCCGCCGAGGCGGTCGAGGACGTCGAGTTCGCCACGTACAACGTCGGCACGCGCCCGCCGCCGCTGATCGAGGAGAACGAGGCGCTGCTCCGCGCCGACGTCGGCCTCGACGAGGACGCGGGCGAGCCGTTCAACTCGGAGTTCAACCGCGAGGTCGGCAAGCGGTTCGGGCGGCTCACCGACACCGAGGTCTCCTTCGACCGCCCGGACGTCCAGTTCACGATCGACTTAGCCGACGACGAGGTCGACGCGAAGGTGAACTCGACGTTCGTCTACGGCCGCTACAGAAAACTGGAGCGCGACATCCCGCAGACGGAGTGGCCCTGCCGCGAGTGTAAGGGCTCGGGGCGCCAGGGCGCGGACCCCTGCGACCACTGCGGCGGCTCCGGCTACCTCTACGACGACAGCGTCGAGGAGTACACCGCGCCGGTCGTCGAGGACGTGATGGACGGGACGGAGGCGACGTTCCACGGCGCGGGCCGCGAGGACGTCGACGCCCTCATGCTCGGCACCGGGCGTCCGTTCGTGATCGAGGTCGAGGAGCCGCGGCGGCGCCGGGTCGACACCGACCGCCTCCAGTCGGACATCAACGCGTTCGCCGACGGCGCGGTCGAGGTCGAGGGCCTCCGGCTCGCGACCTACGAGATGGTCGAGCGCGTGAAGGAACACGACGCCGCGAAGCGCTACCGCGCGCAGGTGGCCTTCGACGCCGACGTCGGCGCCGACGCGCTCGCCGACGCGGTCGAAGAACTGGAAGGCGCGACCGTCGAGCAGTACACCCCCAACCGGGTCGACCACCGCCGCGCGAGCATCACGCGCGAGCGCGACGCCTACGAAGTGACCGCCGAGCTCGACGACCCGCGCCACGCGACCGTCGAGATCCGCGGGGAAGGGGGCCTCTACATCAAGGAGCTGATTTCGAGCGACGAGGGCCGCACCGAGCCGAGCCTCGCCGGCCTGCTCGGCGTCGGCGCCGAGGTGACCGCGCTCGACGTCCTCGCGGTCGAGGGCGAGGACGAGCCGTTCGAGCGCGACGAGTTCTTCCGGGAGTAGCGCGCGCCGAGCCGAGCGATTCGGCCCGTCCGGGCGCCGTCTCGAACCGGTAACGACCCCGGAACCAACGGGATTTATCTGACGAGCGTCAGACGATCGCGTATGAACGGGAGCGACGCCGACGGCGGAGGCGCCCCGAGGCGCGGGGCCCGAGACGGCGGCGCCCGCGGCGAGTCGGGCGGTTCGACCGGCGCCGGCGCCGGCCACGCGGATTCGCCCGCTGTCGGCGACGCCGTGATCCGGCCCGCGATCGACGACGCCGGCGAGGTCCCGGCCGCCGCCGACGTGTCGCTGAAGGGCGCCGACCGCGCGGAGCGTCCCGACCGCGTCTCTTCGGTCCTCGTCGCCGTCGGCCCCGGCCCGCACTCCGGGGCGACGATCGACGTCGCGCGCGAGATCGCCGCCGCGACCGACGCGTGGCTCGAACTGTTCCACGTCGTCCCATCGGACGCGGCGCTCGCCGACGCCGGCCCCGACGAGGACGCCACCGGGACGGCCGTCACCGCGAGCGACGCGGCCGATGCCGAGGACTACGCGGCCGCCGGCGAGCGGCTCCTCGACGCGGCCGAGGAGCGTCTCGGCGGGTTCGACCGCGCGGACCGCTGGCTCGTCGAGGACCGGACCGCGGCGGGCGCGGTCGTCGAGCAGTCGGCGTACTACGACCTGGTCGTCGTCGGCGCGCCGACGACCGGGACCGTCGGTCGCTTCGTCTTCGGCTCCACCACCGACACGGTCGTCGGCGACGCCGAGGTCCCCGTCGTCGTCGTCGAGGCCGACGGGTCGACCGCGCTCGACGCGGAGTAGGCTCGGTCGCCGCTCTCCTCGCAGTACGGACGTTCTTCTCCGTTCTCGTCCGCGGTCACTGCGTGTCAGCGTTTACCGACCCGGCGACAGCGTTAAATTAGTGTACATACTTGTACATCACAACGCGGAATACTACATCGGTGGACACAATGAATCTCAACGACACGGTCGAGCGCGTGACGGACGGGACGGATCTCACCCTCGACGAGGCGCGCGAGGCCGCGCGGCTCGTCTTCGAGGAGGCGACGGAAGCCCAGATCGGGGCGCTGCTCGCCGCGCTCCGGACGAAGGGCGAGACCGAGGCCGAGATCGCCGGGTTCGCGCAGGGGATGCGGGACGCGGCGCGGACGATCGAGCCCGACCGCGAGCCGCTCGTCGACACCTGCGGGACCGGCGGCGACGACCACGACACGATCAACGTGTCGACGACCGCGGCCATCGTCGCCGCGGGCGCCGGCGTGCCGATCGCCAAGCACGGCAACTACTCGGTCTCCTCCTCGTCGGGCAGCGCGGACGTGCTGGAGGTCGCGGGCGCCGACGTCGAGGCCGAGCCCCCGGCCGTCGAGGACGCGATCGAGGAAGACGGGATCGGGTTCATGCTCGCGCCGGTGTTCCACCCGGCGATGAAGGCCGTCATCGGCCCGCGCAAGGAGCTCGGAATGCGGACGATCTTCAACGTCCTCGGCCCGCTCACCAACCCGGCGGGCGCCGACGCGCAGGTGCTCGGCGTCTACGACCCCGACCTCGTGCCCGTCATCGCGCGGTCGCTCGCGCACATGCCCGTCGAGCGCGCCTTGGTCGTCCACGGCGCCGGCATGGACGAGATCGGCATCCACGACGAGACGGTCGCCGCCGAGGTCGACGGCGAGGACGTGACGGAGTTCACGATCGCGCCCGATGACCTCGGCCTCGACTCGGCCCCGATCGACGCGGTCGCGGGCGGGACGCCGGAGGAGAACGCCGCGGACCTGCGCGGGATCGTCGACGGCTCCGTCACGGGACCGAAGCGCGACCTGATCCTGGCCAACGCGGGCGCGGCGATATACGTCGCCGGCGAGGCCGACACGCTCGCGGCGGGCGTCGAGCGCGCGGCCGACGCGATCGACTCCGGCGCGGCCGCCGAGAAGTTCGCGGCGCTGTGCGGCGACGACGAGTCGCTCGCGGCCGACTCGGGGGCGACGCCGGCGGAGGGCGCGGAGACGACCGCGGAGGACGACGACTGATGGCGCGGGTGAAGATCTGCGGGATCACCGGAGAGGCCGACCTCCGCGCCGCGGTCGACGCGGGCGCCGACGCGGTCGGCGTGATCACGGAGGTGCCGGTCGACTCGCCGCGCGAGGTCGACCCGGCGACGGCGGCGGAGCTGCTCGCGGACGTGCCCCCGTTCGTCACCGCGACGCTCGTGACGATGCCGGACTCCGCGGAGCGCGCGGTCGAGCTCGCCCGGACGGTCGCGCCCGACGCGATACAGCTCCACGGCGAGTGGACCGCGGACGAGCTCCGGTTCATCCGCGCGGAGACGGAGCGGCGCGTGCTGCTCACGGTCGACGCCGACGACCCGGCACGCGCCGAGGAGCTCGACGGCGCGGTCGACGCCTTCGTCGTCGACTCGACCGACGACTCGGGCGCCGGGGGCACCGGCGAGACGCACGACTGGCGATCGACCGCCGAGCTCGCAGAGCGGCTCACCACGCCCGTCGTGTTGGCGGGCGGGCTCACGGCCGACAACGTCGCCGAGGCGGTCCGCGTCGCCGACCCCTTCGCGGTCGACGTCGCCTCGGGCGTCGAGATCGAGGGCGGGCGGAAGGACCACAACGCGGTGGCCCGCTTCGTCGCGAACGCGGGCCGGGAGATGGAGCTGGCATGAGCGACGCGGCCCCCTCGCTCGACCGCTCGAAGGCCGAGTTCGTCGAGCTCGCCGCCGACGCGGAGAAGCCGGTCGTCGTCCGCGCGTCGGCCTCGCTCGACGCCGACGTCACCCCGCTCGGGGCGTACGCGACTCTCGTCGGCGAGGGGCCGTACGGGTTCCTCCTCGAATCCGGGGAGAAGGTCGCCTCCAGCGACCCCGACGGCGCGTTCACGTCGGGCGGGAAGGCGGACCGGCACGCCCGCTACTCGTTCGTCGGCTACGATCCGGAGGCGATCGTCTCGGTCCACCCGGACCGCACCGAGGTGACCGAGCTGGGGCCGGCGGCGGAGTTCGTCGGGGACGGATCCGAGAAAGAGATCGGCCCCGGCGCTGGCGACGCCGTCGACCGCGTCCGCGCGGCGTTCCCGGACGTGCGCCTCCGCGGCTTCCCCGACACCGACCGCCAGATCCTCTCGGGCGGGTTCGTCGGCTTCCTCGCGTACGAGGCCGTCTACGACCTCTGGTTGGAGGAGATCGGCGTCGAGCGTCCCGAGACGGAGTTCCCGGACGCCGAGTTCGCGCTCACGACCCGGACCGTCGTCTTCGACGAGCGGGAGGGCGGCGCCGAGCTCGTCTTCACCCCCGTGATCGGCGTCGACGACGACCCGGCCGCGGTCTACGACGACCTGATCGCGGAGGCCGAGCGCGTCGCGGCCGAACTGGAGGCCGCGTCGCCGCCGGACCCGGACGGGGTCCGCGTGCGCGAGGAGTCCGCCGACCCGCGCGAGGAGTACGAGGAGGCCGTTCGGACCGCGAAGCGGCACGTCCTCGACGGCGACATCTACCAGGGCGTGATCTCGCGCAGCCGCGAGCTCCGCGGCGAGGTCGACTCGCTCGGACTGTACGCGGCGCTCCGGGACGTGAACCCCTCGCCGTACATGTACGTGCTGCGCCACGACGACCGGAGCGTCGTCGGCGCGAGCCCGGAGACGCTCGTGTCCGTGAAGGGCGACCGCGTCGTCTCGAACCCGATCGCCGGCACCTGTCCGCGCGGGACCAGCCCGGTCGAGGACCGGCGGCTCGCGGGCGAGATGCTCGCCGACGGCAAGGAGCGCGCCGAGCACACGATGCTCGTCGACCTCGCGCGCAACGACGTGCGGCGCGTCTCCGAGCCGGGGTCCGTCCGCGTCGAGGAGTTCATGAACGTGCTGAAGTACAGCCACGTCCAGCACATCGAGTCGACCGTGACGGGGACGCTCGCGGCCGACGCCGACGCGTTCGACGCGACGCGCGCGACGTTCCCGGCCGGGACCCTCACCGGCGCGCCGAAGGTCCGCGCGATGGAGATCATCGACGACCTGGAGACGACGCCGCGCGAGGCGTACGGCGGCGGCGTCGGCTACTACTCGTGGACCGGCGACGCCGACTTCGCGATCGTGATCCGGACCGCGACGCTCGACGAGTCGGGCGACGAGTCGGTCGTCGGCGTGCGCGCCGGCGCGGGCCTCGTCGCGGACTCCGACCCGGCCGCGGAGTACGAGGAGACCGAACAGAAGATGGACGGCGTGTTGACCGCGATCGACCGCATCCGCGAGGACGCGGACGGCGAGGACGGAGAGCGAGAGGGCGAGGGCGACGACGAGCCCATCGCCACCGGCACGGAGGCCGAGCGATGAGGGTCGTCGTCGTCGACAACTTCGACTCGTTCACCTACAACCTCGTCGAGTACGTCTCCGACCAGACGGTCGACGGGGAGCCGGTCGCCGTCGACGTGTTCAAGAACACCGCGTCGCTCGCGGACATCGAGGAGCCGGAGCCGGACGCGGTGATCGTCAGCCCGGGCCCCGGCCATCCGAAGAACGACCGCGACGTGGGCGTGACCATGTCGGTGCTGCGCGACCTCTCCCCGTCGGTCCCGACGCTCGGCGTGTGTCTCGGCTTAGAGGCCGCCGTCCACGAGTACGGCGGGACGGTCGGGCACGCCCCGGAACCGGTCCACGGCAAGGCGTTCCCCGTCGACCACGACGGGGAGGGCGTGTTCCGCGGGCTCGATCAGGGGTTCCGCGCCGGCCGCTACCACTCGCTGGCGGCCACGGAGGTCCCCGACTCGTTCGCGGTGACGGCGACCACCGACCACGAGGGCGAGTCGATCGTGATGGGGATCCGCCACCGGGAACACCCGATCGAGGCGGTCCAGTTCCACCCGGAGAGCGTGTTGACCGGCTCGGGCCACGACCTCATTCGGAACTTCCTCACCGGAGTCTGAGGCGCCGGCGCGTCAGGCTCTCTCGCTCGTCGACTCGTCGTCGGCCGCCTCGTCCTCCTCGTCGTCCTCCGTCATCCCTTCCTCCTCCGCCTCTTCGAGACCCCGGCCGGCGAGCCCGGCGAGGTGCCCGACCTCCGGGAGGATGATCTCGTCGACGCCGAGCCGGACCGCGTTCTCGGAGCCCGGGAGACAGAACACCGGCGTGGCTGAGACGACTCCGGCGGTCGCGCGCGATCCGACGGTCCGCGTGCCCACCTCCTCGTAGGAGAGCCGGCGGAACAGCTCGCCGAACCCGGGAAGCGGCTTCGCAAGCAGTCCCCGGACCGCCTCCGGCGTGACGTCGTCCGGCGTGACGCCCGTTCCCCCAGTGGTCACGACCACGTCGGTGTCCTTCCGGCGGGCGAGCCGATCGACGGTCCCCTGGACGCTGTCGTAGTCGTCCAGAATCAGCTCGCGGACGGCGACCTCGTGGCCCGCCTCCTCGAACGCGGCCGCGACGTAGTCGCCGGCCGGGTCCTCGTCCGTGCTGCGCGAGGACGACACCGTGACCACCGCGGCCGCGACCGAGTCGACGTCGTGGTGATGGTGGTCGTCGGAGTCTGCGTCGTGGCCGTACCGGTGTCCGTCGTCGCCGTGGTCGCCGTGGTCGTCGTGGGCGCCGTGGTGTCCGCCGTCGTCGTGGGTCATGACTCCGCGTTGGTCGCCCGCGTCAAAACACCTCCCGGTCTCCCTACGGCCAGTCGTCGCGGGCCTGCTCCTCGGGCGCCTCGTCCTCCGTCTCACCGGTCGCGAGCGTCCACCCGGCCGCTTCGGCCGCGTCCTCGACGTGGAGGAACTCCCAGCCCGTCGCCTCGGCGACCGCCTCGTCCTCGTCGTCGACCCCCACGAAGACGTGGCGGTCAGTGTCGAACTGCCCGCTGATGTTCTCGAGACTCTCCTCGACGCCGCGCGGGCCGGAGAAGAAGTCCTGTCGCACGCGGTGTTTCCGCGTGAAGTTCGTGACGACGTAGGTCGGCTTCTCGCTGACGACCCCGACGTACTCGGTCCACTGCCGGGCGTTGTTGAACACCGCGTTGGGGTCCGCGAGCGCTTTCAGCGCCTCCAACTCGAACGCCAGCGTCATGTCTGTAGATCCGCCGCTGTCCATGCGATCCGCTTGCTCCCCACCGGCGAAAACAACTTCGCTTCCGGGCAGCCGCGCCCGCGCCCGCCCACCGCCGCGCGACTGCGGCTCCTGACGCGACCGCCCTCACCGCGACCGAACCAGGTAGTAGTCGGTGAACTTCACCACGTCGCCGTCGGCGAGGTCGCCGGTCTCCGGCGCCGTCCACGGCACGTCCGCCAGCTCTCGGACGATCCCCTGCTCGTCGTCGTCCAGCTCGTCGTAGTGGCGAACCCGCGCGTCCGCCGGAACGCGGCCGGTGCGTCGGAGCCGCAGCCGTCGCCCGGTGTCTCTGAGTGACATATGCTACCGTATGCCACGATTAATCATAAGCGTTTCGCGGCGGGCGCCGCTCCGGTTCGGCTCGCTCGCCCCGCGAACGCGACGGCGGCGGTTCAGTCGTCGGCGCGGGGGAAGGTGAGCGTCACCACGGTGCCCCGGGGCTCCGCCTCCGCGACCGCCGCGGAGCCGCCCGACTGCTGGACGACCCAGTAGACGAGCCACAGCCCGAGACCGCTGCCGTGGTACAGCGCGTCGACCGCAGTCCCGTCGACGAGGACGTCTCGGTTCATGCCGGTCAGCCCCGGCCCGTCGTCCTCGACGCGGACCTCGACCGCGTCGGGGTGGACTTCGACGGACACCGTCACCGTCGGTCGGTCGCGGTCGTGGTGTTCGACCGCGTTCCGGACCAGCTCGTCTATCGCCCGGGAGAGCCAGGTCGTCGCGGACGCCGTCGCGACCCCGTCGTCCGGCACCGACGCCTCGACCGTCGCGCGCGGGAACTCCTCGGCCCGCGCCGCCACCACCTGTCGGGCGACGCGACCGACGTCGACGGGTTCGGTCTCCGGCGCGTCGCTCAGTATCTCGGTGATGTGGTGGGCCTTCTCGCTCGTCTCTAAGAGGCCGTCGGCCCGCGACACGATGTACCCGGCCGCGTCCGCGGGGTCGGCGGCGCCCGCGGCGATCTGCTCCGCCCGTCCCCGGACGACCGTCAGCGCGTTCCGGAGGTTGTGCTGGAGGACACGGTCGACGACCCGAAGCTGTCGCGCGCGGTTCTCGCTGTCGGTCACGTCTCGAAGCACGCCGACGACCCCGGCGGGCTCCCCGTCGTCGGGGCTATCGAGCGGGTAGTACCGAACGTCGAACGTCCGCGTGCCCCGGGTCGGGTGCGTCCGCGTCGTCCGGTACTCTACCGACTCGCCCCGGAGCGCACGCTCCACCTGTCGCTCGACGTCCTCGTAGCCGTCCGCCGGGACGACGTCGGCGAGCGTCAGTTCCGTCACGTCGCGGTCGCCGAGCCCGTGATACTCGCGGTACTGCGGGTTCGCGAACAGGAGCCGCCCGTCGCGATCGACCGCGGCGATGAGGTCCGTCGCCCCGTTGATCGCGCGCTCGTACCGCTCCAACTCCCGTTCGCGCTCCTTCCGGTCGGTGACGTCCCGGCAGATGGCGAACGTCCCGGCCAAGTCGCCGTCGGCGTCGTAGTAGGGGTACCGCTGCGTGCTGAACGTCGCCTCCCGTTCGCTTTCCGGAAACGTCGGTGAGACCTCGTACTCGGCCATCTCCTCGGCGTCGAGCACGCCTCGCCGGCGCTCGTCGACCTCGGCCGCCGTCTCCGCGTCCATGAACGCGAACTCGTCGGTGCCGTACAGCGCCTCGCGGTCGACGCCCGCGAACTCGCTTACGGCCTCGTTCAACAGCTCGAACTCCCCGTCGCGGTTCTGGAGGAGGACGGGGTCGTCGAGCCGCTCGACGATGTCCCGGTACTGTTTCAGCTGGGCCATCGCCGCCTTCCGTGCCGTAACGTCCGTCTGGATCGCGACGAACCGCGACACCTCGCCGTCGTCGCCGAGTACGGGCGCGATCGTCTGGTGGGCGTGGTACGGCTCGTCGTCTCGCCGCCGGTCGATGATATCCTCCTCCCACACCTCGCCGTCCAGCAGGGTCGACCACAGCGAGTCGAAGTACTCGTCCGGCATCTCGCCGGAGTTGAGTATCGCCGGGGTCTCGCCGAGGACCTCCTCCGGCTCGTAGCCGGTGTGGTCGGTGAACGCCGGGTTGACGTACTCGATCGTCCCGTCGACGTCGGTGACGTAGATGGCGTGGCCGGCGTGTTCGACGAGGTTGCGGAACGTCTCCAACGTCTCCCCGCCGACTTCCTCGACGCCGTCGCGGAAGACACCGGTATACACGGCGTCGGTGTCGTCGGTCTCCGCGTCGGGGTCGCCGTCGCTTCCGCCGCCCCCGCACCCCTCTCCCGTCGAGTGTTCGTGGAACCGGACCGAGAAGGTCACGGTGTGACCGTCCGCGTGTCTGATCGGTACAGAGAAGCTCCCGCGGTCGTCGAGCCCGTCGACCTGTGCGAACCGCTCGCGGACCGATCGGACGCGCCCGTCCGCGGCCTCCGAGGCGACGAGGGACGCGAGGTCGCGGCCGCGAAGGGCGGCCGGATCGTACCCGAGAACCGCCTCGGTGGCGGGGTTCGCGTAGACGATCGTCCCCGCCAGATCGACGGAGACGATCGGATCGGAACACCCCTCGACGAAGGACGCGAAAAAGCCGTCTGGAGGCCGTGACGATCCGGGTGACATACAACGGAGACAGAGCGTCCACCGTAAAAAGCACCGTGACCCGGCGGTCGCCTCGAACCCGTCGCCGCGATCGGCGGCCGCCGCGACGGGGGGCGGGGTCGGCGGGCTACTGCTCGGTCGGGGCCGCCAGGTCGTCGACGGAGAAGCCGGGCTCCATGAGGCGGTCCGTCTGGTCGCTCACGTCGCGCCCCTCGCGCATCAGCTGCTTGAACGCGGACTGCGGCGAGAGGTCGCCGATGAGCACGCCGCCGACCACCTTCCCGTCCTTCAGCGCGACGCGGCGCCACTCGCCCTCGGCGGTGGTCGCCTCCACCGACTCGTCGCCGAGCGTCGGGTGACCGAACGAGAGGAACGGGAAGTCGAAGTGCGTGATCGAGTACGAGGAGACCCACTCGAACGCCTCGCTGCCGTACTCGACCATGTTGCGGGCCGCGATCGTCCCCTGCTCCTTGGCCGAGCCCCACGAGCCGTTCTTCGCGTGCTCGCCGAGAATCAGGTCGTCGAACGTCGTGATGTCGCCCGCGGCGAACACGTTGTCGACGTTGGTGCGCATGAACTCGTCGACGACGATGCCGTCGTCGAGTTCGAGCGGGGTGTCTTCGACCAGTTCCGTGTTGAAGTTCAGCCCGATGGCGACGCCCGCGAAGTCGCACTCGTAGCGCTCGCCGTTCGGGTCGACGGCGGCCTCGACGTGGCCGTCGTCGTCGACCTCGAAGTGGTCCACGCCGGAGCCGAAGACGGGCTCGACGCCGCGCTCGCGCATCGCCTCGTGCATGATCTCCGCGCCCTCCTCCGAGAGCGCGTAGCGCCACCAGTTGTCGCCGCGCATCAGGTACTTCGCCTCGACGTCCTGCGCGCCGCAGATGGCCGCGAAGTCGATGCCGAGCAGCCCGGCGCCGACGATGACGCCCTTCTCTGCGCCCTCGACGCTCTCTTTGATCTTGCGAGCGTCCTGGAACGTCCAGAAGTGGTGGATCCCGTCGGCGTCCGCGTTCCCGACCGGGAGCTGCTGGGGCGTGCCGCCGACCGCGAGCAGGAGGGAGTCGTACTCGAACGTCTCGCCCTCGTGGGTGTGAACCGCGTCCGCCTCGACGTCGATGTCGACGACGACCGTGTTGAGCCGCAGGTCGACGTCGTGGTCGTCGTACCAGTCCTCCTCGTGGATCGAAATCGGCGCCTCGGGGAGCTTCCCCTTCGCGTACTCCTTGATCAGGATCCGGTTGTAGAGGGACTCACCCTCGTCCGTGAGAACCGTGATCTCGGCGTCGGGCGCTTCCTCGCGCAGCGTCTCGGCCGCGGACGCGCCCGCGATACCGTCACCGATGATCACGTACGAATCGCTCATGGCTCGGGGTTCGGATTCATGGTTAATGTGGGTTGTCATCCGCGCTCGCCCCCGTGAGAACGGGCGACACGACCCGCGAAAACGCGAACGAAGGCACCGTTCGCGGCGGTACCGCGATCCGTTTCAGTGGTCCGCGCCCGCCGGCTCCGCGGGGAAATCCTTCTCGCCCGCCTCGATCGCGACGTCGAGCCGGTTCTCCGTCGGGACGAGCGGGCACTCGTACGCGTGGTTGTACGCGCAGGTCGGGTTGTACGCGTGGTTGAAGTCCACTATCCACTCGCCGTCGACGCGGTCGCGGTCGGGCTCCAAGTCGAGGTATCGGCCCGCGCCGTACGTCGCCTCGCCGCTGGTCGCGTCGCGGAACGGCACCCAGAAGCGGTCCGCGCCGTCGGCCGGGCGGTACGCCTGAAGCGTCGCCGCCTCGCCGTCGACCTCGAACCGGAACTCCCCCCAGCGGCGGTACGTCTGCTCGCCGTCGGCGGTCGTCTCGACGGTCACGGTCTCCTTCTCGTCGTGTTCGTGGAGCGGGAGGTGGAACCGGAACGACGGGTCCGGCTCGAAGTACGCCAGTCCGGGGAACGCGTCGCCCCGCATCGCGACCGGCAGCGGCGACCGCGCCGAGTCGCGGAACTGCTCGATCTTCGCCTCCCGCTGCGCCTCCACCTGCCCAGCCCAGTCGTCGACCTCGTTCGAGTCCATGTCTACCACAATATTGTTCGTAAAGCGCAATAACAGTTCCGCGGTGGGGACGGGCTCGCACACGATCCCCTCGCACGAGTCCACGGGGCTCCGTTCGCGTCGAGAGCGAGTCGAGAAACCCCGGCCCGACGCCACAGATTCAAGAGCGTCCCGACCCAACGACGCGTATGAAAATCCGGCAGAACATCCGCCACTGGGCCGCGAAGAAGGCGTTGACCACGCCGGTGGTCGGCGACGTCGCCAACGACAAGCTCGTCGACCTCCACACGAGCATCTTCCTCAACAAGGCCGACGAGGACCGGCGCGAGGAGCGCCGCGACCACCTCGACAGCTTCTTCGACGCGACGATGGACACGTACGTCGCCGCCTTGGAGGCCGGCTACCCGGAGGCCGAGGCCCGCGAGATCACCCACGTCCAGGCGAACTTCGACTTCTTCAACCACGGCTGGACGGAGATGATGGAGATCCCGGGCGACGAGCTGGAAGCGCACTACCGCCGGTACGAGTCGTTCTTCTCGGAGTACGGGATCACGATCGACGACCCGCTCGGCGAGTTCCGGCCGGCGGCGGGCGTCGTCGAGGCGCCGGAGACGTCCGAGAAGCTCGACGAGCCCGAGTACGAGAACGCCTTAGCCGGCTTCGCGGACGACGTGTACGTCGAGACCGACGAGGGGGAGACGGTCGTCGGCGGCGACACGGAGGAGCCGGACGAGGTCGACCCGTCGGCCGCGCCCGGGCTCGACGAGGACGAGGCGAGCGCCTGAGCGCGCTCAGCGATTTTTAACTCCCTTTCCGTCGGCGCTCGGCAGCCGCATCGGCGACCACGGTAGCCCGCCGCCCACTTTATAATCCACCGGAGAGACGGTGACGCATGAACCGCGGGCAATCGTTCCTCCTGCTTCTCATGGCGTCGGTCGCGCTCCTGACGCTCTTCGTCATCCTGCCGTTCGTCGAGTACGTGATCGCCGCGGCGATCCTCGCGTTCGTCCTCTACCCGTTCCACCGGCGCCTCTCGCGGTGGCTCCGGGCGCGCGTCTCGAAGCGGTTCGGACACATGCTCTCGGCGCTCACGCTCATCTTCTCCGCCATCGTCGCCGTGATCATCCCGCTCGCGTACATCTCGTGGGTGTTCGTGCGCGACCTCACGGCCATCGCCGCGGGCGAGACCGGCATCAACGTCGCCGCGATCGAAGCGGAGATCGCCGCGCTCACCGGACAGGACCCGGAGGTCGCCGACCTGATCCAGACCGCCGGCGAGCTCCTCGTCGAGGTGCTGTTCGGCGGGTTCAGCGGCGTGGTCACCACGGGGCTCCGGGCCTCGGTCGGCCTGTCGCTCGCGCTGTTCCTGCTCTACTACACGCTCATCGACGGGCCGGCGTTCGTCGGGTGGATCCGGGACACGAGCCCGCTCCCTCCCGAGGTCACCGCGGACCTCGTCGACCGGGTCGACGCGATGACGCGCGGCGTCGTGATCGGCCACATCTCCGTCTCGCTGCTCCAAGCCGTCATCGCGGGGGTCGGGCTCTGGGTCGCCGGGATCCCCAACGTGGTGTTCTGGACGTTCGTGATGGCGGTGCTGGCGCTGCTGCCGCTCATCGGAGCCTTCTTCGTGTGGGGGCCCGCGGCCGCCTACCTCGTGGTCGTCGATCAGGTCACGGCCGGGATCTTCCTCGCGGTGTACGGCGTCGCGGTGATCGCGATGGTCGACAACTACGCCCGCCCGCTCGTCATCGACCAGCGGGCGCACCTCAACCCGGCGATCATCCTCCTCGGCGTCTTCGGCGGCATCTATTCGGTCGGATTTACCGGCCTCTTCGTCGGCCCCATCGTGATCGGCGTGCTCGCGGCCACGCTGGAGACGTTCCGAGAGGACTACGACGCGATCTGACCGGGGTTTAACCCCGCACCCCGCGAACGACACCCATGGCGACGACCGCGACCTCTCGACTCCCGAACCGCCGCGACGCCCTCCTCATCGCCGGCGCCGCGGTGGCAGTCAACCTGATCGGCGCGCTCGGCGTCCCCTTCACGACGACGCAGGGCGCGTGGTTCGCCTCGCTGGAACTGCCCTCCTTCTACCCGCCGGGGTGGGCGTTCGGCGTCGTCTGGCCGATACTGTACGCGCTGCTGGGCGCCGCGGCCGCGCTCGTCTACCTCGCCGGCCGCGACGGGGGAGCGTCCGCGGGACGCGTCTGGACCGCGCTCGCGCTGTTCGGCGTCCAGCTCGCCGTCAACGTGGCGTGGTCGCCGGTCTTCTGGGGGCTCGAACGCGCCGACCTCGGGCTCGTCGTCCTCGTCGTCCTCCTGCCGCTCGTGGTCGCGACGATCCGGGCCTTCGACCGCGTCGACCGCCGCGCCGCGGCGCTGCTCGTCCCCTACCTCGCGTGGGTCTGCTTCGCGACCGCGCTCAACTACGCCATCTGGTCGCTCAATTAGCGCCCGTCGCGCGGGGACCGGTCGGGGTCGGGCGGCCCGCGCTCCAGCCGCTCCGCGACGAAGCGGCGCTCCGCCCGGCTCAGCTCCCCGTCCGTCTCGCGGAACGCCGCCAGCCCCTCGCGGTACCGCTCGGGGTCGACGCCGGCGGGCGTCGCGGCGGGGCGCGCCAGCTCCAGCTCGGCGATCCCCGTGCGCTCGCCCGTGTACGCGAAGCCGCACTTGTGGCACGCCTCGTACGCGAACGGGTTGTTCACGGCGATCTTCACGCGCTCGAAGCCGGCGGCAGCGAGGTCGGCGACCGTCTCGCCGATCAGCCGCGGGCCGATCCCCTCGCCGCGCCGCGCGGCGTGGACCGTAACGTACCGCAGTCGACAGGTGGTCGGATCGGTCCGGTCGGGCGAGAAGGAGACGGCCGCGACCACGTCCTCGTCGAACGCGTCGGGGTCGACCGTGTCCGGCAGCGGCTCCTCCGGCTGCCAGTCCGGCGCGGCCGGGCTCCCGTCCGGCGTCCGAATCACCGACTTCCCCGGCGCGCCGACGACGAACTTCCCGGCGTACGCGAACGCCCGGTAGTCGAGCCGCAGGGTCGTCCCGTCGTCCGGGGGACACACGAGCGCGTACTCCATGCGGCGTCGTACGACGGGGAACGGATAAATTGGGTCGGTGGCCCTTTATCCGTCGCGCCGCTGGTCGCGTTCATGTACGGACTCGGCGACGTTGGCTTCTTCGACCGGGTGGCGCCGCTGTACGACCTCGCGATGCCGCCGGCGGACGGCGAGGCGCTGGCCGCCGGTCTCGACCACGCCGACCGCCCGATCGATCGCCTCCTCGACGTCGGCGGCGGCTCGGGCCGCGCGGCGGCCGCGCTGACCGGTCCGGAGATCACGGTCGTCGACGCCTCCGTAGAGATGCTCTCGCGGGCGCGTCGCGGCCGCGGGCTCGCGGGACTCGCGGCCGATGCGGGCCGACTCCCGTTCCGGGACGCGAGCGTCGACGCGGTCACGGTCGTCGACGCGTTCCACCACCTGCCCGATCAGGACGCCGCGCTCGCGGAGGCGGCGCGGGTGCTCGCGCCCGGCGGCACGCTCGTCGTCCGCGATTTTAATCCGGACCACCCCCTCGGGCGACTGCTCGTCGCCGGCGAGCACGCGATCGGGATGGAGTCGCGGTTCCGGCCCCCCAGCGACCTCGCAAGCGCGATGGACGCGGTCGACCTCGACCCGCGGATCGTCGACCGCGGGTTCGGCTACACGGTCGTCGGCGTTCGACGATGATCGGTCGGTACAGAGAAAGAGACAGCCGATCGGCGGTGTCGTGGCGCGTGCCTGCGAGTGGCCGCCGAAGGCGGCCGCGAGCAGCACGCGCGAGGGAGTCGGCGGCGACCATCGGGAGCCGCCGACGAGGCTGGGGAGGGGTAAGGTGCTGGGCGGAGCGGTGCGGGGCGGGACCCGAAGGGGCGGCCGCGAGGCGGGCGTAGACGACGCAAGGACCGCAGGAACGAGCGGAGCGAGTGACGAGGACCGTGGTTCGAGACGCCGGCGGCGTCTCGTCATCACGAAAGGCGCTCCGCGCCTTTCGAACGACAGCGAGTGTACGCCCGCCGAGCGGCTGGGGCTTCGGCGGTGTTCGTGTCGATCGGTGTCGAGGAATTTGGTCGTTCGCCTCAGTCCTGCGTCCGTCCCTGCGGTTCGGCGCCGCGGGTCGGGTCCGGGGAGTCCTCGTCGTGGCTACCCTCACTGCCGTGGTCGTGGTCGCTGTGGTCGTGGCCGCCGTGGTCGTGACCACCCTCATCGCCGTGGTCGTGGGCGTCGTTCGACCCCGTCTCGCCGAGGACCTCCGCGCCCTCCCCGTCGATCATGTCCATGTTCTTGAGGTTGTCGCGCTCCTCGAAGTCCTCGACCGCCTCCATCACGTCCGCCTGCGTGATCGTCATCCGGTCCTCGGTGAGGGCGCCGAGGACGGCCTCGCGGAGCACCATCCGGAGGTCCGAGCCGGTGAGCCCGCTGGTCCGGTCGGCGACCTCCTCGGGGTCGAAGTCGGCGATCTTCATCTCCTTGGTCACCACGCGGAGGATGTCCGCGCGCATGTCGCGGTCCGGCTTGGGGAAGTTGACGATCTCGTCGAACCGGCGCCACGCGGCGGCGTCGAGCTGGTCCGGGTGGTTCGTCGCGCCGATGAGGAGCACCTCGTCGCGGACCAGCGACACCTCGTCGATCGACTTCAGCAGGGTGTTGACCGCGCGCTTCAGGGCGGCGTGCTCGTCCGAGCGGCGGGTCTTCGCCACCGAGTCGAACTCGTCGATGAAGAGGATACACGGCGAGAGCCGCTTGGCGACCTCGAAGCTCTTCTCGACGTTCTTCGACGTCTCGCCGAGGTACTGGCTCGTGATCATCGAGAGCTTCACCTCGACGAACGGGAGCCCGAGCTCGTGGGCGAGCGCGCGCGAGACGGTCGTCTTTCCGGTGCCCGGCGGGCCGACGAACAGCAGCTTCCCGATCTCGCGGAGACCGATCTCCGCGAGGTACTCGCGGTGTTCGATCGCCTTGACGATCTTCTGGATCTCGCCCTCCTGGTCGCCGGTCAGCACGAGGTCGGCCAGCGTCGTCTCGATCTCCTCGGGCGCGCGGACGTTCACGAGGTCGAGCATCTCCCCGTCCTCGTCCTCGTCGAAGTACTCGGAGAGCAGCGCGTCGATCCAGACGCGGTCGGCCTGGACCGGCCGCACGTCCTCTCGGGCCTCCTCGCGGGTCACCGGCGGTTCGAGGTCCTCGGCGGCCTCCATCGCGGCGACGAGCGTCGGGTTCCCGGCGAGCCGGTCGTCGTCCGCGCGGTCGCGGTACCACTCTAACCCCATCGCGGGCTGGGTCAGGGAGATCTCGCCGGAGAACTCCGTGCGTTGGGTGAAGAGGAGGTCGGAGACCGCGTCCCACGGCCGCTCGACGCCGGTGGCGGTGCGGGTGGTCTCGTCGGTCGCCTTCAGCGGTCGCTCCACGCCGCCGGGGGCGTCCTCGGCGGCGTCGGCCGACCAGAACACCTGCCGGAAGCGCGGCGGCAGGTCGTTCTCGTCGAGGTCGCGGTCCTGCGTGTAGAAGTGCGTCGTCAACACGAACTCGACGACGTCGAGCGCCGGGTCACTCATCCGCGCGAAGTAGCGCCGGGACGCGGTTAAGAGCGTCGAAGCGCCCGCGGTCGAGGCCGGACCCTGTCGGCGGGAGCGAAGCGCCGTCGGGGCGGGCGAACGGGAGCGCCGTCGGGGCGGGCGAACGGGAGCGCCGTCGGGGCGGGCGAACGGGAGCGCCGTCGGGGCGGGCGAACGGGAGCGCCGTCGGGGCGGGCGAACGGGAGCGCCGTCGGGGCGGGCGAACGGGAGCGCCGTCGGGGCGGGCGAACGGGAGCGCCGTCGGGGCGGGCGAACGGGAGCGCCGTCGGGGCGGGCGAACGGGAGCGTCGTCGGGACGCGCGGACGGACGCCGTATCGAATCCTTATTAGCGCTGGTCCGCGACGTACCGCGCATGAGTTCCGAAGACGCGGGCGCGCCGGGAGACCCCGCCGGCGACGGCGCGAGCGAGACCGACGACACGAGCGAGACCGACCACGAGAACGCGCTTCAGGACGTCATCGCCGTCGACCCCGACGACGTGGCGCAGGGAACGGTGAACCGGCTCGACGCGCACACCGGCGACGGGATCCGTCACCGGGCGTTCACCTGCCTCGTCTTCGACACCGACGGCCGGATCCTGCTGGCCCAGCGCGCGCCGAACAAGCGCCTCTGGGACGGCCACTGGGACGGCACGGTCGCCTCCCACCCCGTCGAGGGGCAGTCCCAAGAGGAGGCCACCGAGCAGCGCCTCGAGGAGGAGCTCGGCATCTCGCCCGACCAGTACGACGACCTCCGGGTGACGGACAAGTTCGAGTACAAGCGCTACTACCCTAACGAGGGCGTCGAGTGGGAGGTGTGCGCGGTGCTGAAGGTGACCCTCGACGACACCTCGCTCGACCCGGACGACGACGAGATCGGCGGCATGCTGTGGGCGGACTACGACCACCTCCACGAGAACCCCGCGCTGTACCGCCAGCTCCGCCTCTGCCCGTGGTTCGAGATCGCGATGCGGCGCGACTTCTCCTGAGCGGTCGGTCCGTTCCGCGGCCGGGGCGACCCCGTCCGCGCGCGGTCTCTTCTCGAACCGAAGCGGCGACTTGAAGGCGCTCCCGCGCCGCGATCCGGTATGACCGTCGTCGCCCTGCTGGCGAACCCGCCCCGCGAGGGGCTCGTCGGAACCGCGATCGCCGAGTCGACGCCGCTGTCGCCCGCCGAGGCGGCCGACCTCTACGAGGCGATGTTCCGAGACGCCGTCCTCGCGGTCGAGCGCTCGGGCGGCGAGCTCCTCGTCAACTACCCCGACGAGGAGGACCTCCCCGCGGAGTACCGGACGGAGACGAGCCCGGAGGCCGAACTGCGGACGCTCGTCGCGGACACCCTCGGCGGCACCGACGAGGTCCGCTTCGAGCGGCAGGTCGGCTCCTCGTTCGGCGCGCGCGCCGGCAACACCGTCACGCACCTGCTGCGCGAGGAGGGCGCCGACTCGGTCGCGGTGGTCACCCCGACCGCGCCGCTGCTCTCGCGGACGATCGTCGACTCCGCGGCGATGAAGCTCCGCACGACCGAGGTCGTCCTCGGGCCGTCGTCGAACGGCCGGGCGTACTACGCCGGCTTCACCGAGCCGATCGACTTCGACGGCGCGTTCGAGGCGCCGGCGCTGCCGACGCTCGCGGAGCGCGGGCGCGACGCGGACCGCTCGGTCGACTTCGTCGAGCCGTCGCCCTCGCTGGAGACGGGCGAGGACTTGCTCGACGTGGTGCCGAACCTCCGGGCGCGGTTCGCCGCGGAGCGCGTGGTCCCGGACTACACCGCGGCGTTCGTCCACGAGAAGGGGCTGGACGTGGTCGTCGAGGACGGCGAGCAGCGGTTGGTTCGGGACTGAGCGGTCGGGCTCGGGCGGTTCGGTGGGGCTCGTCGGATCCGATACCACTTAGTCGGACGACCTCCAGCGATGACGTGTGGTGGGATGGCAGAGCGGCCTATTGCGCCTGCCTTGAAAGCAGGTAGCCTCACGGCTTCCTGGGTTCGAATCCCAGTCCCACCGTAACGCGTCCGGCGCACTTCGCGCCGGACGCGGTTCGTGCGGGATTCGAAGCAGAGAGCGACAGGTACCTCAACCGGTCGCGAAACTATATGTGGTTACTGGATCGCGTCGTCCGTCGATTTCGGTCGGCACCGCGCGTCGTCGGCGCTGACGCCCGAACCGCAACACGACCGGTAACGGTCGCGTACACCTGATAACACTCGCGTCCGGTGACGCGTGGTATCGCGTGCCGCATTATCTTTAACACCGTTCCGACACATGTTCGTGGTAGGTGATACAGACATGAGCTACGAACTCGATCCGCTTCCGTACGACTACGACGCGCTGGAACCGCACATCTCCGAGCAGGTGCTCGAATGGCATCACGACACCCACCATCAGGGGTACGTCAACGGCTGGAACTCCGCCGAAGAGACGCTCGAAGGGAACCGTGAGTCCCACGACTTCTCTTCGTCCGGCGGCGCCATCCGCAACGTGACCCACAACTCCTCGGGCCACATCCTCCACGACCTGTTCTGGCAGAACATGTCGCCGGAGGGCGGCGACGAGCCCGAGGGTGAGCTGGCCGACCGCATCGAGGAGGACTTCGGCTCGTACGAGGCCTGGAAGGGCGAGTTCGAGGCGGCGGCCTCCGCGGCCAGCGGCTGGGCGCTCTTGGTGTACGACACGTTCTCGAACCAGCTCCGCAACGTCGTGGTCGACAAGCACGACCAGGGTGCGATCTGGGGCGGTCACCCGATCCTCGCGCTGGACGTCTGGGAGCACTCCTACTACCACGACTACGGTCCGGCTCGCGGCGAGTTCGTCGACAACTTCTTCGAGGTCGTCGACTGGGAGGAGCCGTCGGATCGCTACGAGCAGGCCGTCGAGCTGTTCGAGTAAGCGCGTTCGAGAGGACGCGTTACGCGCGTCGAGATCCGCATTTTTTCGCAGGACGCTACGGGGTTAGTGACGGGTCCGTTCAGGCCGACTGATTTATAAGTGATTGCTGGTGAGTCAACGGTGAACTCCACTGAATCTCAGCTGCTCATTTATAAACAGCTGATTGCGGATCGGCGGAAAACACCTCCAAAGCCCCAGCTGTTCGCTTATAAATACTCGACTACGGATCGGCGGAAAACGCCTTCAAATTCCCAGTTGCTCGCTTTAAAACACTCGACTACGGATCGGCGGAGAACACCTCCAAAGCCCCAGCCGTGAGGGCGGCGCACGCTCGTTGCGCTCCTCGCTCGTTCGCTCCGCTCACTCGCTGCGGTGCTTACATCGCCTGCGCCGCCCTCACGGCTGCCCCTTTGAGTCCCACCCCGCACCGCTCCGCACCGCACCTCTCACCTCCCCAGCCTCGTCAGTCGCCGTCGCTTCGCTCCGGCGACTGACTCCCTCGCGCGGTGCTGCTCGGCCGCAAAGCGGCCTCGCAGGCACGCGCCACCGCACCGGTGAATCTGTATCGGCAGCGTTTACGGACGCGGTCGCGTATCCACGCGCATGCCCGAACCGAAGTCGGCGTTCGACGCCACCTACCCGTGCGACTTCTACGAGCCCGCGGAGCTGTTCGAGCCGGACCAGATGTACACCATCCCGGAGATCGGTCGCCTCCTTCAAGGGCTGGAGCCGGACGCCGAGGTCGACCCCGACACCGAGGCCGTGCTGGTCGACTGGGCGGTCCCGTGGGTGATGGTCCACGCCGAGGAGATGGTCGTCGCCGAGCCGCTGAGTGAGGACGGCCCGGGGTACTACGGGCTCGCGACGGATGAGGAACCAGACGCGGAAACCGCCACCGACGAGTCGGCGTGACCGGGGAGTCCTCCGCCCCGCCGACCTACCTCGTCGCTGGCGGCGCGCGCGTCGACGCCGGCAAGACCACCTTCTCGGCGGGGCTGGTCGCGCACCTCGCCGAGCGCGCGGGCGACGCGGTCGGCGTCAAGCCCCGCGCGGGCAACGACTACTGGTTCGACCACGACGACTATCGGGTCGCGACGGACGCGGGCCGGCTCTACGGGAAGGACGCGCGCACCCTCGCGGCCGCGACCACCCGCGCGCTGCCGACGGTCGACGACGAGTCGCCGTCGCCCTCGGCGGTCACCCCGGAGTCGATCAACCCGGTCCACCGGCTCTGGAAGCCGACGCCCGGCCGGACCGGCATGCTCGGCGACGCCGACCGCACGTTCCTCTGCGACCGCGTGACGACCGAGTCCGGAACGCGGTTCGTCGTCAACGGCGCGGCCGAGGACGCGGGCTTGCTCCCCGAAGAACTCGCCGAGCGCCTCCCGCTCGCGGACGCGACTCGTGTGAACGACGTTCCAGAGTTCAACGAGGTGATGGCCGAGTCGCACCTCCCCGCGATAGAGCGGCTCGCGGAGCGCGTCGCGCGCACTCCGGTCCCGCGAGTCGTCGAGTCGTACGCCGACGTCGCCGGGACGCTGCCCCGCGACGGGCCGGTCGCGCCCGACGCGGTCGCCGTCGTCGACCCCGGCCGCGCCCGTATCTACGCGGGCGACCGCTACGCGAAGGCCCGGGCGGTCGCCGCCGGCAGCCCGCGCGAGGGGGCCCGCGAGGAGCACGTCGACGCGGTGACGGAGATGATCGAGCCGCTCGCGACCGAGCCGCTGCCGGCGCTGTCCGGCGACGTCCGCGGTGACCCCGACCGCGTGGCGGCGGCGTACGAACCGGCGTACGCGGCGCTCACGGACGCGGTCGAGAACTGAGGAAGTTCCGCGTGCGGCCCGCGCTCAGGCGTTCCGCTTCGTGTAGTGTTCCAGCGCGGACTCGATGGAGGAGAGGTCGGCGGTCACCCGGCTGTCGGCGACGCGCATGAAGCCGGGCGTGTACGACGACGAGTAGTCGAAGATGCGGTTGACGGCGCGCTTGGGGGCTGAGACGGCGCCGAAGTCGGTGACCGTGTACACCCGCGTTGTCGGGAACGCGGTCCAGAACGTGCCGCTCGCCCACCGGTCCTCGTCCGCGAACGTCTCGCCGACGCGGCCGGTCGCGACGTACTCGTCGTCCGCGTAGAACAGCAGGAGGTCGCCCGCCGCCATCTTGTCGAACGTCGACCCGTTGCCGCTGTCGTCGTCGACGGCCCATAGGCGGGCCTCGTCGAGGTCCGCGAGGGGCTCGGGCCGGTCCGGGTAGTCGGTGAGGTCGACGGCGGACCGGACCGTTCGGTCGAAGTTCTCCGGGTCGATCGGGACCAGGAAGACGTTCTCGCTCATTACCCGTCGTTTCGCCGGCAGAGGTTTAAAGCCGTTCGTTGATGTCTCAGGTCGAGGGCCGTCCGGTCACTCGTCGTAGTCGGCGTACAGGCGGTCCATCCGCGCCGCCATCACGAAGTCGGCGCGCGTCAGGCCGCCGACCTCGTGGCTCCACATCTCGACCCCGACCTCGCCCCACGACAGCGCGATGTCGGGGTGATGCCACTCCTTCTCGGCGAGCTCGCCGACGTCGTTGGTGAACGAGAGCGCCGTCTCGAAGTCGGGGAACTCGTAGCTCGCCTCTAAGTGGTGGCCGTCGATTACCTCCCAGGCGGCGCCGAGCTCGTCGAGGTAGTCGGCGCACTCGTCTTCGTCGAGCGGTTCTCCGTCGTCGCCGGCCGGTTCGACCGGCTCGTCCGCGAGCGGTGAGGACATACCCCACGTTGGGCGACGAGCGGTTTGTACCTTCCGCGGGCGAGCCCCACCGATCCCGACGAGCGGGGGTCGGGAACTCATCGGAGCCGCGAGAGCGCGCCGCGGACCGTCCGCCGCAGTCGGGCAAGTCGTCCGTCGCCGCCGTCCGCGTCGCTCCCCGTCGCGCCGGGCTCGGAGAGCTCCCAGCCGGCCTTCTCGGCGGCCTCGTCGACCCGCAGGAACTCGTAGCCCGTCTCGGTCGCGACGCGCTCGTCCGCGCGGGTGGTGCCGACGAACACGCGCCGCGGGGCGGCGCTCTCCTCGCGGACGTCCGCGAGCGTTCCCCACTTGTCCCAGTTCGTGAGCGCGTAGTCGTTTTTGACCCCGTGGTCGCGGGCGAACGCCGCGACCTGCTCCGCCTCGTTCGCGACGATACCGACGTGGCGGCTCCACCGGCGCGCGTCGGCGAACGCCGCGGCCGGGTCGGCGAGCGAGCGCGCGGCGCCGAGCGAGAACACGAGCGTCACGTCGCCGTCGCCGGGGTCCGTCGCGTCGATTCCCATCTCGTTCGGCGGGAGGCGACCCGCGGCCTAAACGCTGTGGGGAGGCTTTTGTCCGGGCGCCTCCTCGGCCCCGACGATGGAGTTCGAATCCACCTTCGGCACGGCCGCGCCGCTGCTCGGCATGGTCCACCTCCCGCCGCTCCCCGGCGCCCCCCGAGCGCCCGACGACGGACGCGAGGCGATGCGCGCGGCGGTCGAGCGGGCCGCGAGCGACGCGCGGGCGCTCGACCGCGGCGGCGTCGACGGGATCGTGATGGAGAACTTCGGCGACGCACCCTTTTACCCCGACGAGGTCCCGCCCCACGTCGTCGCCGCGGTCACCCGCGCAGCGACCGCGGTCGCCGACGAGACCGACCTCCCGCTCGGGATCAACGTCCTCCGGAACGACGCCGAGGCCGCCCTCTCGGTCGCCGCCGCGGTCGGCGCCGACTTCGTCCGCGTGAACGTCCACACCGGCGCCCGCGTGACGGATCAGGGGATCGTCCAGGGCCGCGCCCACGAGACGCTCCGCCTGCGCGACCGGCTCGGCGTCGACGTCGGCGTGTTCGCCGACACCGACGTGAAACACTCGGCGCCGCTGACCCCGGCGGGATACACCGCCGAGTCGTTCGCCGACACCGCCGAGCGCGGCCTCGCCGACGCCGTCATCGCCTCCGGGTCCGGGACCGGCGAGGCGGTCGACGCCGAAGCCTTGGAAGCGGTCGTCGACGAGCGCGACCGCCACGGCCTCGACACGCCCGTCCTCGTCGGCAGCGGCGTCACGCCGGAGACGGTCGCCGACCTGCTCGGCGTCGCGGACGGCGCGATCGTGGGAACCGCTCTCAAGGAGGGCGGCGAGACGACCGCGCCGGTCGACGCCGACCGCGTCGCGGACCTCGTCGCGGCCGCCGACGCGGTGCGGTGACGAGGCTCCGGCCTCGGATTACTCCCTCTCGGTGACGCTTCGCTCTGCGAGGAACGATTCGACCTCGCTCCGCGTCGGCAGTCCGGGCTGCGTGAACCGGCTCGTGCAGTTGATCGCGGCGACTGCGGCCGCGAACCTGACGCCGGAGGCGACGCCGTCGCGGTCGGCGTCGTGGTCGCCGTCCGGCTCCCCGGACGCCTCCGGTGGCCGTCCCGCGATCCACCGGTCGATCAACCCCGCGGTGAACGCGTCGCCGGCGCCCGTCGTGTCGACCGTCTCGACGTCGAACGCGTCGAACTGCGACACGTCGCCCCCGGCGACCGCTGTCATCCCGTCCGCGCCGTGCGTGAGGACCGCGCGGGGCCACGTCGGCCCGCGTCGCGACCGCGATCCGGTCCCCGGGTCGGATCCCGCGTCGGACGCGACCGCTCGGCGCTGTGCGTCGGCGATCCGCTCGACCGCCGCCTCCGCCGAGCCGAAGAACGCCGGAGCGGCGACGCCGTCCGCGACGAACAGATCGGCCCGGTGGAGGAACCGGTGGATCGTCGCCGGTTCCGTCCCGCGCCCGACCAACTCCTCGACGGATCCGGAGAGGTCGAAGATCAGCGCGGGCGGGGTACCATCCGAGTCGGTCGCGCCCTCCCGGAGCGACTCGACCCGGTCGAGCACCCGCTGCGCCGCGCGGTCGGGGGCGTAGGCGGTGAGGAAGACGGCGTCGGCGTCGGCCATCGCCGCGAGCGCGTCGTCGCCGAGCCGGAGCCCGCGGAAGCTCTCGCCCGCGGTGACGATGGCGCGCTCCCCGTCGGGGTCGCGGAGGATGAGCGACCGCGTGTGGGGGTCGTCGCCGACGGCGACGTGGGTCCCGTCCACGCCGGTTTCGGCGAGGTACGTCAGCGCGCGCCGCCCGTACTCGTCGTCGCCGACGCGGCTGACCAGGCCCGCGTCGCGGCCGAGTCGGTCGAGCGCGACCGCGACGTTGGCGCCGACGCCGCCGAACGCGGACGTGACCTCGCTGGCGAACGCGCCCCCGTCCGGCTCGGGGAGGTTGCTGACCGCGTACCACTCGTCGATGGCGGCGGCGCCGATCGAGAGAATCGCCGGCGAACCCCCCTCCGCGGCGTCGCCGGCGTCCGACTCCGGCGTCACGACTCGCCGAAGAAGGAGTCGTGGACCGCCATCGCGGCCTCGACCGCGATCGGTCCCTCGACGGTCGTGTCGCCGTCCGCGCGCCGGATCACCTCTTCGAGGGGGATCGGCACCACGTCGCCGGAGAGCTCGCCGAGCGTCTCGCCGTCGACGCCGAAGACGACCCGCCCGATCCCCGCGTAGTGGATCGCGGTCGCGCACATCGGGCACGGCTCGGTGCTCGCGTACATCGTACACGCCGTCAGCTCGTCGGCGTCGAGCTCGCGCGCGGCCCACCGCGCGAGTGTCAGCTCGGGGTGCGCCGCCACGTCGCCCTCGGTCCGCGTCTCGTTGCGCGCCTCGCCGACGACCTCGCCGTCGACGACGAGCAGCGCGCCGAACGGAGTGTTGCCTGCCTCGACGGCCGCCTCCGAGAGCCCGATCGCTCGCTCCACGTACTCGCGGTCGGTCGGGTCGTCGGGGAGGTCGTCGAGGCCCCGAAACTCGCCGGCGTCGCCGGGCGCGTCCGCGTCTGTCATACCCCCCTGTTCGCCTCCGGGTACCTAACGGTTGGTGCCGCCGTCGTCGGCCGACTTCGGACGGTCGTCGTCCGGCGGCCTCGAGTCCCCTCCGTTCGAGTCGGTCGGATTCCCCACACCCTGCGACTCCCGCACGTCGCGGAGCGCGTCGACCGCGTCGTCGGTGGCGCTCGCGGTCCGCGTCTCGGTGGCGGCCGCGGGGTCGAGCCCGTCGGGTTGGTCATCGTTGGTCGCGGTTTCGTCGGCCTCGTCGGCGTCGCTCGGTCCCGTCCCGTCGTCCGATTCGCCCGCGTCCGCCGCGTCGTCGCCCGCGCCGAAGAGCCACGCGCGGACCGCGTCGATGAATCCCATGGGTCTGTGTGGTCGTCGTCAGTAGTTTCTGAACAGCAGCGCGCGCACGTCGTCTTTCGTCCGCGCCGTCTCGACGCTCCCGTCGGGGAGGTCGACCTCGTACCGCGCGTCGCCGTCCCCCTCTCGCCACTTGTCGGCGTGGGTGTCGAGGAGGCTCATCATCGCGTCCAGCTGGCCGGCGCCGCCGTCGTCGTCGCTTCCGGTACTGTCTCCACCGGCGTCATCTTCGCTTGCTTCGTCCTCGACCGAGTCGTTTTCGTCGTCGTCCTCGACTGGCTCATCCGCGGCCTCGGCCGCGTCGAGGTCGACGTCGACGCGCGCGAAGGGGTCGGCGGCGAGCGCCTCGGCGGCGTCGAGGATCGCGTCGACGAGGTCGTCCTTCGTCATCCCGCTGCGCCCGGTGACGTCGAAGGCGGCGGCGATGTCGGACAGGTCCATCGGATCGTCCGGATCGGGGTCGCTGTCCCGTCGGTTCCGCGCCGAGAGGAGTTCGCGGGCGCGGTCGCGGTCGAACGGGACCGCGTCGGCCGCCGCCGCTTCGCCAACGGCGTCGGTCGGCTCGTCGCCGGTTTCGGCGCCGCTCTCGTCGCCCGTCGGCGCCGCGACGCGTTCAGGGTCGTCGACGGCGTCCGCGAGGTCGAGCAGGTACGCGAGCGCGTCCTCGCGGTCGACGGAGGCGTACGGGCCGGCGTGGGCCGCTTTCAGCTCCTCGCGGAGCGCTTCGATCCGGTCGGCGTGGTCGTCGGTGACGTCGAGCGTGGGCATGGTGTGGGTCCGGGGCTACTGGTTCTGTGGCTCGGGCGGCTACTGGTTCTCCTCGAAGCGCGCGAGCGCGTCCGCCCAGCTCTCGGCGAACTCCGGCTCGCCGGAGTGGTCGGCCTCCACGTCGGCGTAGCCGCAGTCGTCGCAGGCGACGGCGGTGGCGGCGCCCAGCGAGAGCGACGACAGGGCGGCGCCGCAGCGGGGGCACTCGTGCGACACGGATTCTCGCGTGGAACCTCGTCGCCCGCGGTGAAAAACGCACGGGTCGGGTGGGTGCGTCGACGGACGGGAACGCGATCGGAGCGGCGGGCGGACGGTGCGCCGCCGGGGGTAACAGTCATTACACTCGGCGGAAACGTTCGGATATGAGCGAAGCGGACGCCGAGAACGTCCTCATCGAGTACTACCGTCGCTACGTCGGCGACCCGGACCGAACGATCGACGTGTACGCCGGCTTCGGACTATTCTCCGCCGGCATCGCGCTCGGGGTGATCGGGGTCGTCGTGTTCCTCTACAGCGCGACGCTCGACCCGACCGCGGCCTCGACGTTCGCGGTCCGCGAGGTCGCCGCGGTCGCGGGCGCCGTGGGGCTCCCCGCGCTGCTGTTCGGTATCGTCGTTCTCCTGCCGGTCGACCGCCGGATGCTGTACCTCGCGGGCGCCGGGATCGCGGTCACGCTCGCCGCCACGGGCGCGTTCACCTGGGCGTACCCGCACAACTGGAACGTCGTCGTCAACACGGACTACAGCGCGCAGATCGTCGCCGTCTACGCGCTCGGACTGGTGGCGGTCATCGGCGCCACTGGCGGCGCCCTGGTCGCACACCGCGTCGAGCGCGTCGCGGGCGGCGAAGCCGTGGGTAGCGCGGCGGGCGGTGCGGGCGGTGCGGGCACCGGAGGCGGCGTCGCGGACGCGAGTGGCGGGTCGGGGTCGGAAGCGACCGGATCCGGCGGCGAGGCGGTCACCGAGGAGTCGGTTCGCGCGGACATCGAGCGCGAGCTGGAGGACGCGGAGCTGACGTGGGGCGGCGTCGAGCGCTCCGAAACGCGCCGGCTGGAGCTGAACACGAGCGCGGTCGACGAGGCCGACGTCGACGCCGAGAAGCTCGCGGGGTCGGCGACCGAGACCCGGACGACCTCCGGCACGGTCAACGACGCGGTCTCCGAGTTGAAGGGGCTCCAGGGCGGGGACGTGAAGACCGACAGCGGCGAGGGGACCGACGACCAGGCCGCGAAGCTCCGCGAGCTGCGCGAACAGCAGCGGAAGGAGGCCGAGGCGGAGGCCGAGGAGGACGGTTCGGTCGTCGACAGGATCAAGGGACTGTTGGGCTGAATCGGACGAATCGCGTTCGGTGTTATTTATAAGTCGATGGCTCGGCGGAGAACATCGGTGAACTCCTACGAGGTCATTTATAAATGGCCGATAGCGGATCGGCGGTGGACTCCGCCAAAGCCCCAGCCGCTCACTTATAAATAACCAACTATAGATCGGCGGTGGACACCGCCAAACTCCCAGAGGGTCGTTTATAAATAACCGACAGTAGATCGGCGACGAACACCTCCAAAGCCCCAGTCGCGAGGAGCGCGGAGGCTCGCTGCGGTCCTCGGTCACTCGCTCCGCTCGCTCCCTGCGGTCCTTACGTCGTCATCAGAACGCTTCGCGTTCTGATTGGCTCACGAGAGCTCCGCTCTCGTGAACGCCTCCGCGCTCCTCGCGACTGCCCCTTTGAGTCCCGCCCCGTACGGCACCGCAACCGCCGGAAGACGGTCCTGCTCGCTCGCTTCGCTCGCTGCGCGGGCTGCGACTTCCGTGCTCCTGCTCGCTCCCTCCGGTCGCTCGCGGGACCGCACCTCACGCCTCCCCAGCCTCGTCGGTCGGCGTTTAAAACGCCGACCGACTCCCTCGCGCGTGCTGTCTCGCGGCCGCCGAGGGCGGCCGCTCGCAGGCACGCGCCACCGCATCACCTCGTTTATTTATAAACGATCCACCCCGGACGACCACGATTTATATCCGACGGCGGGGAGGCCTCGACATGGCCAGACGAAGTCTGCTGTTCTCGCCCGGCGACAGCCCCGATCTCATGCGGAAGGCGCCCGGCGCCGGCGCCGACGTGATCTGCTTCGACCTCGAAGACGCCGTCGCCCCCGGCCGGAAGGACGAGGCGAGGGCCGCGGTCCGCGAGGTCCTCGCGGACCCCTCGTTCGACCCGGACGCGGAGGTCTGCGTGCGGCTGACCGCCGAGGCGCCCGCGGCCGACCTCGACGGCGTACTGCGGGGAGGTAGCGAGGACGGGACCGGTGACGGACCCGGCGGCGGGACCGACGACGTCCGCCTCGACGCGGTGATGCTGCCGAAGGTGGAGGCCGCGGACCGGGTCGAGCGCGTCGCCGACCTGTGCGCCGAGCGGGGACGCGACCTCGCGGTCTTCGCGCTCGTCGAGACCGCGGCGGGAGTGCTCTCCGCGCAGTCGATCGCGGCCGCGGACGCGACCGACGCGCTCGTGTTCGGCGCCGAGGACCTCGCCGCCGACGTGGGCGCGACCCGGACCGACGAGGGGACGGAGGTGCTGTACGCCCGCGAACACGTCGTCATCGCCGCGAGCGCGGCCGACGTCGACGCGATCGACACGGTGTACACGGACTTCTCCGACGAGGCGGGGCTCCGCGAGGACGCGGCGTTCGCGCGGCGGCTCGGCTACGACGGGAAGCTCGCGATCCACCCGGCGCAGGTGGCGCCGATCACCGAGGCGTTCACGCCGGATCCGGCGGACGTCGAGTGGGCCGAGGCCGTCCTCGACGCGCGCGACGAGGCGGAGCGGGAGGGCCGAGCCGTCTTCCGAGTCGACGGGGAGATGATCGACGCGCCGCTGATCGCGCAGGCGGAGCGGATCCTCGACCGGGCGCCCGACGGCGACCGCTGAGGCCGGGTCGCCCGTCCGCGCTGCCTTCGAGTCGCCCGTCCGCGCTGCCTTCGAGTCGCCCGTCCGCGCTGCCTTCGAGTCGCCCGTCCGCGCTGCCTTCGAGTCGCCCGTCCGACTTTCCGGAGTGGCTGTGTGCGGTGTCGACACACACAATTTCCGTACCGGTCGTCACAGTTAACCTCTGGCCGCCGGCACGTGATGGTATGTCTTCTGAGGCGAACCCGTTCGAGAGTCTGCGAGAGCAGGTGGACGACGCCGCGGCGGTCGTCGACGCCGATCCGGGCGTCATCGAGCGCCTACAGAACCCGGAACGGGTGTTAGAGACGAACCTGACGTTCGAGCGCGACGACGGCTCCCTGGAGACCGTCCGCGCGTACCGCTCGCAGTTCAACGGCGACCGCGGCCCCTACAAGGGGGGGATCCGCTATCATCCGGGCGTCACCCGCGACGAGGTGAAGGCGCTTTCCGGCTGGATGGCGTACAAGTGCGCCGTCGTCGACGTGCCCTACGGCGGCGGGAAGGGGGGAATCGCGATCGACCCGGCCGACTACTCGGAGACCGAGTTAGAGCGGATGACGCGCGCGTTCGCGACGGAACTGCGCCCGCTGATCGGCGAGGACCGCGACATCCCCGCGCCGGACGTCAACACCGGCCAGCGGGAGATGAACTGGATCAAAGACACCTACGAGACCTTAGAGAACACCACCGCGCCGGGCGTGATCACGGGGAAGGCGCTCGACTCGGGGGGCAGCGAGGGACGCGTCGAGGCGACCGGCCGCTCCGTGGCGCTGTCGGCCCGCGAGGCGTTCGACTGGCTCGACCGCGACCTCGCGGGCGCGACGGTCGCGGTCCAGGGGTACGGTAACGCCGGGTCGATCGGAGCGGCGCTGCTCGACGACCTCGGCGCGAGCGTGGTCGCGGTGTCCGACTCTTCCGGCGGAATCCACGACCCCGACGGGCTCGACCCCCGCGACGTGAAGGCGCACAAGGCCGAGACCGGCTCGGTGACGGGCTACGCCGACGCCGACGCGCTCACGAACGACGAGCTGCTCACGCTCGACGTCGACTGCCTCGTCCCGGCCGCGCTGGAGAACGCGGTCGACGAGGACCTCGCGGCGGACGTCGACGCGAAGCTGGTCGTCGAGGCGGCCAACGGGCCGCTCACGCCCGGCGCCGACGACGTGCTCGCCGAGCGCGACGTCCACGTCGTCCCCGACATCCTCGCGAACGCGGGCGGCGTCACCGTCTCCTACTTCGAGTGGGTCCAGAACCGACAGCGGTTCAGCTGGACCGAGGAGCGCGTCAACGAGGAGCTGGAACGCGTGATCACGGACGCGTTCGACACGCTCGTCGACACCTACGAGTCGAACGAGGTCCACAACCTCCGCACCGCGGCGTACGTCGTCGGCATCGGCCGGATCGTGGACGCGTACGACCAGGCCGGTAGCTGGCCGTAGCGGGCAGATTCGACCGCTTCAGGAACCGCTTCGACTCACTCTAGGTGCGCGTCCCGGATCTCGACGTGCCCCCGGTCGCCCTCCCACACCGCGTCGTACGTGAGGTCGATGCGGCGGTCCATGTGCGGCCCGTCGACGACGTACGTCTCGAACTCGCCGCCCTCGCCGAGCGGGTGGACGCCGTACTCCTCGCGGAGCGCGAGCAGCTCGTCGAGCGCGTCGGCGTCGAACCGCCGCCCGAGCCACGACTCGTCGAGCCCGTACGCCGCCACCTGAACGATCCGGATCTCGAAGCCGGCGTCGAACATGGCCTCCGCGAGCTCGACCGGGTCCCGCTGCCACAGCGGCGCGAACAGGTCGATCCCGAGCCGGTCGCACATCGCCCGAATCCGGTTCGTCTGGAACTCGCTCTCGACGGCGCCGGCCGTGACGCCCGCGAGGTCGACGTCGTCCGCGGCGGCGACCTCGCGGAGGGCCGCCTCCATCGGCTCCAGTTCGGCGTCGCCCTGCGCGCCGGCGTCGTCGACGTCGTCTGCGCCGAAGTCGTCGGGCGACACCTCGACGAGGTCGATCCCGACGCTCTCGGCCGCGAGCGAGGCGAGCTCCGTCGCCGGCGTGTGGTACATGTACGAGTCGCCGGCGGGGTGGACGGTCAGCAGCCGCGAGACGTCGAGGCCCTCCTCTAAGGCGCGGTACAGCGCCCACGAGGAGTCCTTGCCGCCCGAAAAGAGGCTCACCCAGTCGTCGGTCATTGGCGAGGGAACGCCCGGCTTACGTAAATCGTCGACGGTCCCGGTTGACGACCGTCGACTGTCGGCTCCCGGACGCGTCGATCTGTCGATACAACAGTAATATCCCCGCGAGTTATCCGGAAATCCAGCATCATTAATGAAAAATGATAAACTATTAGCGACGGTGCGTCGGAGTTCGCGTATGGAAGACCGATCGAAGTCGACGTTCGAGACGCTCGCCGTCTCCGAGGGCGAAGAGCCGTTCGAGACCGGGAGCGAGGCGGGCGACGTCGTCTCGCCGATTCACCTCTCGTCGACGTTCGCCCTGCCGGGCCTCGATACCGAGATGCGACTGGATGACGTCGACCCGGCCGCCGGCGAGTTCGTCTACGGCCGGCTGTCGAATCCCACCCGACACGCGCTGGAGACCCGAATCGCCGCGCTCGAAGGCGGCGCTCACGGGGCCGCGTTCGCCTCGGGCACCGCGGCGATATTCACGACGCTGCTCGCTCGGCTGACCCCCGGCGACCACGTCGTCGCCTTCGAGGACCTGTACGCCGGCACCCGTCGGATGCTCGACGACGTGTTCCGGTCGCGCCTCGGCGTCGACGTCACGTACGTCGACGCGACGGACACGGCGAACGTGGCGGCCGCGCTCCGCGAGGAGACCGCCATCGTCTGGATGGAGTCGCCGACGAACCCCAAGCTCGCGCTGTGTGACATCGCCGGTATCGCCGACCTGGTCGCGGACCGAGACGTGCTGTTCGGCGTGGACAACACGTTCGCGAGCCCGTACTTCCAGCGCCCGCTCGAACTGGGCGCCGACGTCGTCGCGCACAGCACGACGAAATACCTCAACGGTCACTCCGACGCCATCGCCGGCGCGGTCGTCACCGACGACGACGCGCTGGCCGAGGAGATCCGGTTCCTCCAGCGAGTCGGCGTGGGCGCCGTGAGCGGCCCCTTCGACAGCTACCTCGTGTTACGAGGCACCAAGACGCTCGCCGCGCGGATGGAGAGACACGAGGCGAACGCGACGGCCGTCGCCGAGTTCCTCGACGGACGGGCGGAGGTGAGCGACGTGTACTACCCGGGGCTGTCGAGTCATCCCGACCACGAGCTCGCCCGCGAGCAGATGTCCGGCTTCGGCGGGATCCTCTCGTTCGAACTCGACGGGACGATAGACGACGCGAAACGGTTCGTCGAGGCGCTGACGGAGTTCACGCTCGCGGTCTCCGTCGGCGGCGTCGAGAGCCTGATCGAGCTGCCGGCCGCGATGACTCACGAACCGCTCTCGCCCGCGGAGCGGGAAGTGCTCGGGATCTCGGACACGTTGCTCCGCGTGTCGGTCGGCATCGAAGGGGTAGACGACCTGATCGCGGATTTAAAAGGCGGGTTCGACGCGATGAACCGTCGCACGACGACGCCGTCGGCCGACCGCTGACGCCGCGGCGAGCGCGCTGCTTCAGCGTAATTCAAGCTGGAGCCCCCGACCTCAAGGAGCGACCGAAGGGAGCGAGTAGGTCGGGGAGGAAACCGACATGATACCGTCATTACCACGTTCTACACGTGGCTACCTCTCCTCCAAAAACAGTATTATCATAAAAACTTAGCGTAACGTCTGAATTACGGATGGAGGTGCGTCGCACGGTCCCCGTCAAACTCGACGTGGCCGACAGCGACGCCGACCTCCTCCATGAAACTATCTCCGAGTTCCTGTGGGCCGCCAACTACGTCGTCGACCAAGCCTGGCAAGGCGAGTATAAAACAACAAGCAAGGCCGAGCTACAACGCGAGACCTACGACGACGTGCGAGCCGAGACGCGACTTCAAGCGAATCTCGTCCAGAACGCCCGTAACAAGGCCGCCGACGCCGTCCAAAGCGTCGTCGCCCGCTGGAAACAAGGTGACTACGCAGGGAAGCCGCATTTCACTGCCTCAACTCTCGTCTACGACAAGCGGTGTGCGACGTTTAACGAAGACCACGCGACGCTCTCGACCGTCGAAGGCCGTATCACCGCCGAGTACGTCGTGCCAGACGGTAACCGTGAGACGCCCCACTCGGAGTATCTGTTCAACGACGACTACGAAGAGACAGGCGCGGAACTCCACTACCGCGACGGCGAATTCTACCTTCACGTCCGCACAAAGGCGGACGCGGAGTTCGAGACTGCCGACGACGGCAACGACGGGCACAGCACAGTCCTCGGCGTTGACCTCGGCATCGAAAACGTCGCCGTCACCTCCACGGGCACGTTCTGGAACGGCGCAGAGCTAAACCACTGGCACCGCGAGTTCGAAAAGCGGCGTGGATCGCTTCACCAGCGCGGGACGCGGGCTGCTCACGAAACCATCCAATCGGTCGGACGCACCGAGACAGGTCGGTACGACCACTTTTTACACACAGTCTCGAAAGAACTCGTCGCGGAAGCCGTCGAATACGACTGTGACGTGATCGCGTTCGAGAACCTGACCGGCATTCGTGAGCGGATGCCGAACGCCAAGAAGTTCCACGCGTGGGCGTTCCAACGTGTGTTCGAGTACGTCGAGTACAAAGCCGAGATAGTCGGCATCTCCGTCGAGCAGGTGAGTCCCGCCTACACCTCCCAGCGGTGTTCCAAGTGCGGGACGACACTCCGAGAAAACCGCGAGACACAAGCGCGGTTCTGCTGCCAGAAGTGCGGTTACGAAGTGAACGCCGACTACAACGCAGCGAAGAATATCGGTCTGAAGCATCTCCGCTCGGCGCAAACGTCGTCGGGTGGAGGCGCACCCGTAAACGTGCGCTTGAATCGCGGGACGTTGAACGTGAACGGCGATTACGAGCCTGCCAGCGATGGCCAGAACGGGAGTCCACGCGAAAGCCCTACCCTCAACGAAGCGAACGGCAGCGCCGTGAGCGAGTAGGGTAGGGTAGTTTACTCCGAGATGAACTCGTTGTCGCGCCAGTTGACGCCGCCGTCGCCCTCGCCGGCGCCCTGCGGGCTCTCGACGACCTCGATGCTGGCGGGGCGCGGCTCGCCCTCGACGATCCGCGTCGCCTCCAGCTCGTCGTCCTCCTCGGTGATCGCGGTCAGCGTCCCCTTCTCGGAGAGCAGCGCGATCTGCCGTAACACGAGGAACATGGGGTACTGGAGCGCGGAGTTCTGGAGGACGGTCTCGCGGTCGCCCTTGAAGCAGGCGAACTCGACGAGCTCTGAGGGGATCTCCTCCTCCTCGTCGTCCATCCACTGCGGGCCGCCGGCGCGGGGCGGCTCCTCCTCCCAGACTCGGGTCTCCGTGACCGACGCCTTCAGCTGCGCCGTGGGCGTGTACTTGCTGATCGACTCGTCGTCGGACAGGGCCTTGATGATGAGTGTGTTGTTTCGACGCGTGATGTCGATGTCGTCGATCTCCTGCGGCAGGTCGGGATCTTCGTCGAAGTACGTCTCTACGTCTTCGAGGGGCAGTTCGAGCGTCGAATGAAGTCGGAACACGCGGCCTGTCATTGTTTGTGGAATGCGGTGGGGTCGAACCGGTGGTCACGGCGGCAGCGGCAACGGCTGCACCTACCCCACGTAGGCACCGTAGGTTTATATGGACTGCCCTTCGAGGTGTGAAGATCGGCGCGACGCGCTCGCCCGGCGTCTCACGCTTCGAGGCGGGGATCCGGCACCGGAGCCGGGCCTCACTCCGCGCCCAGTTCGGCGGCGAGCTCGCCGCGCTCGTCGAGTTCGGCCAGGACGTCGCTGCCGCCGACGAACTCCCCGTCGACGAACGTCTGCGGGATCGTCTCCCAGTCGCTGTGCGATTCGAGCGCCTCGCGGTACTGCGGGAGCGCGGGCAGCACGTCGACCGTCTCGAACTCCTCGACGTGTTGCGAGATGAGCTCGACGGCGCGCTTCGAGTAGCCGCACTGCGGCATCAGGCGGTTCCCCTTCATGAACAGCACCACGTCGTTGTCGGCGATGGTGTTCTCGACGCGCGCTTCGATCTCCTCGGGGTCGGCGTCCGTTTCGGGGCTGAACGTCATGCGGACGTGTACGCGACGGCGAGGCAAATGGGTTCCGCACGGGACGAGCGGTGATCGTGAGGTGAGCGGGCGCCTGATTATTTATAAACCACCGACGGTGTGGGAGCACTTCGGTCGCCAAGGCCGTTTTAATACGAATTAGGCGCCATGGAACCTCCACCCGCTCGTTTATAAATAACCGATCCCGGATCGACGGGTCGCGTAAAGTTAGAGGATGAGGCGGTCGATTTCTGAGTGTCTATGCCAGAATTCGACCGCCTCAGCGAACGTATAGCGTGGATCGACTTGTCGTTTGTGGAGCGAGATCGAACTCCGCGTTGGG
>NZ_QPLT01000009.1 GCF_003666015.1 Halorubrum sp. Atlit-26R | reverse complement strand
TTGGGAAATAGAACGACGAACATCATCGTTTGCGAATAGTTTTAGCAATGTCGCGCTAGAGACAGCTCAAAACTGGCTCGAAGCCTTCGCCGTCTACCACAATTCACGCCAAACTTAACGCGACCCCCATCTCCTGGGCGAGCAACTTCGCGAGCCGCAGGTACGGAGGGGCCGGTTGAAGGCTTGGAGAAGTTACCGAAACTGGCTCCCAAGGGTCGCTTGTCCGTGGCCGCCCGCGTCCCCGTCGATCGACTCGGACTCGTTGTACGGGGAGTGCGTCACGGCGTATCCGCTCTCCGTCTGCTCGACGCCGTCGATCGTATAGAGTTGGAGGGGTTTCTCCTGTTTCGTCGTGACCGGGAAGTCGTAGTTTTCGGCGTCGTATTTGAACTCCTTGCCGTCTTCCAAGCGCTGCTCGACGAACTCCTCGTGGTCTCGAACCCGTTTCGACACCGTGGCGTGAGCGAGTTCCGCGACGTCGGCGACCTCCGCGTCGAACACCTCCGTGAACTTCTCTTGGAGCTCGTACCCGACGGAGTTCCGAGCGGCGATCATCGCCGCCAGCGAGGTCGTCCCGGTCCCCCAGAACGGGTCGAGCACTGTGTCTCCGTAGACGCTGTACATGTTGATGAGCCTGTACGGGACCTCCAGCGGGTACGCGGCCGAACGGTCCCTGAGCTCGGTGTCGGCGTCCGTTAGCTCCTGTGACGTTCCCCGAACGTCTTCCCAGACGTCGGAGAACCACTCGTTGCGCTCCTCCCAGAAGTACGCCGACTCGTATCGGACGTCGGTCCCGGACGGGAACTCACGGCTCTGTTTCCCGTTACGGAAGACGAGCAGGTACTCGTGTTCGAGCGTCGCGTACGCGTTCGGCGGCATCATCCCCGACCCCATGAACTTCGCCGCCGAGTTGGCGGGTTTCCGCCAGAGGATGTCCGGGAGGGGTTCAAACCCCATCTCGTCGAAGCGCTCGGTGATACGCGCGTGGTTCTGGTAGACTCTGAAACTGTCGTCCACCTTCCGAGTCGCGTCGCCGACGTTGATACACGCGATCCCGCCGTCAACGAGGACCCGTTCGACTTCGTCCCACGTCTCGGCGAGCTCCTCGTGCATCAGGTCGAAGGCCCGCCGACCGTCGCCTTCGTCGAGAGACGTTTCGATGTCTGCGTTCAGCGAGAAGAAGAGGTCGTCCCACATCTCGATCATCGGGTACGGCGGAGAAGTGACGACGAGTTCGACGCCGTCGTCCTCTATCTCCGAGAGCGAGGTCGAGTTCCCGACGAAAACGTCGTGGGCAGTCTCCATACGCACAGGCTATTCGTGCGAGCGTTTGTAGCTATTGTTGCGCCCGTCGACCCGCGCGCATCGGCCCGAAAAGCTCTACGACGGGGGCGCCTACAGGTCGTCCGCGTCGAACTTCAGCAGCCCGGCGAGCGGCGGCGCGAGCGTCCAGAACACGAGCATCGCGGCCGCCGACAGCTGCTGGTTCACGGTGTCGCCGGTGAACAGCTGCTCCGCGAGGAAGGCGTTCGACAGCGCCTCCACGGCGGTCGTCGGGTTCGAGACCCGGAGGAACACGTCGACCTGAGCCGCGGACACGGGCAGCGCGTCGACGACCGGCCCGACGGCGCCCACCAGCTGGCCGGTGAGGGGGCCCCACAGCAGGACGAAGAGGACGTATATCGCGACGCCCCCGATGAGCGCCCGGCGCTGAGTGGAGGACGCGGCCGAGCAGCCCACGGAGATGGCGACGAACACGACGCCGAGCGCGGCCGCGAACACGGTGTACCCGAGGAACGCGCCGGCGTTGAACACGACCGACGCGGCGATCAGCACCAGCGCGGGCAGCAGGAACCCGGCGAACACCGCGAGCGCGAGCGCCGCGCCGCGGCCGGCGACCTTCCCTAAGACCACGTCGGCCCGCGAGTGCGGCAGCGACAGGAGGAGCTTCAGCGAGCCGGACTCGCGCTCGCCGCTCACCGCGTTGTAGCCGACGACGACGCCGACGAGGGGAATGAGCGTCGTGACGAGGAAGCGGCCGACGAAGGCGCTCAGCAGTAGCTCCGTGGCGAACTGCTCGCTCTCGCCGGTCGGGCGCACGGCGTACGCGAACGCCGAGACGAGCAGCGAGAACAGCACCACGAGGGCGATCATGCCCCGCGACTGAACGGTCTCTTGGAAGTCCTTCCGGGCGATGGCGGCGAGGCTCATCGGTCCACCTCCCCTTCCGCCGGTTCGTCCTCGCTCGACGTGGACGCGACCGCACCGGCGTCACCCTCAGTCGCGTCGGCCTCCGTGTACGCCAAGAAGAGGTCCTCCAGCGAGGCCTCGCGCGTGTGGAAGTCGGCGACCGCGACGCCGGCGTCCTCCAAGGTGGCGATCACGTCCGTCTTCGCGTCGCTGGCGCAGTCCACCACCAGTTCGTCGCCGTCGCGGGTGACGCCGGAGACGCCGTCGAGCGCGCGGACCGCAGCGACCGCGTCGTCGTCGGCGCCCGCGGCCGCGACCTCCAGGGTCTCCTCGCCGCCGACGGCCTCGCGGAGCCCCTCGACGGAGTCCTCGGCGACCAGTTCGCCGTCGCGGAGGATGCCGACGCGGTCGCAGACGGCGTCGACCTGTTCGAGGATGTGCGACGAGAAGAAGACGGTGGCGCCGCGCTCGGCCTCCGTCCGGACGATCTCGCGCATCTCCTTGGCGCCGGCCGGGTCGAGGCCGGACGACGGCTCGTCGAGGATCAGCAGGTCGGGGTCGCCGACGAGCGCCATCGCGAGGGCGAGCCGCTGGCGCATCCCCTTCGAGTACTCGCCGGCGGAGCGGTCGGCCGCGTCGGCGAGGCCGACGCGGTCGAGGAGCGCGTCCGGGTCGTCGGCGGCCTCCTTCGACTCGACGGCGAACTCGACGTGTTTCCGACCGGAGAGGCGGTCGTACACCGAGAATCCGTCGGGGAGCACGCCGGTCCGGCGGCGGATATCGACCCCCTCGGTCGCGACGTCGGCGCCGAGGACGCGGACCGTCCCCGCGGTCGGGCGGACGAGGTCTAAGAGCATGTCGATCGTGGTGGACTTGCCCGCGCCGTTCGGCCCGAGGAATCCGTACACCTCGCCGTCTTCGACGGTGAGATCGAGGTCGCGAACGGCCGTGACATCGGCGAACTCCTTGGTCACGCCCCGCAGCTCGATGGCGGTCATGCCTCCGGATTCCGGCGTGAGTTCATAAATGGTTGCGGGTCGAGGCGCGGGGTGGCGGGGGCGCCGTCCGCTCGGCGCCCATGTCGGTGAGCGTATCATTTCTCCGCCGACAGAAGTGTTCGTTTAGCAGTAATAAAAATTAGCTTCTGATTTCCCGACTACTTTTCGCCGTCCGAGGTGAATTAGTTCACAGATAAAAATCGACTATTTTTCGGTCTTTTTGCCGTTCTGCCTACAAATTTGGGGCCGCAAAAAGATTTAAATGATAATATCGAACAGTATCACCGGCATGGCTCCGATACCGCTTCAGTCAGCTATCGAGTTCTCGCATAGTCCGCTACTAACTTTCATAATTGGACTGATAATCGTCGTCGCGCTGCTCGTGTGGCTGGACCTCCCGGCGTTCATCGGGCTGATCATCTCGGCGTTCCTGGTCGGCGTGGTGAACACAATCTTCGTCGCCGACTTCACCGCCGCCGACGCCGGAAGCCAGGTCGCGACGGCGTTCGGGAACGGGATGGCGGGGATCGGCATCCCGATCCTCATGGCGGCGGTCATCGGCAAGGGGATGTTAGAGAGCGGTGCGGCCCAACGGGTCGTCCGCGGGTTCCAGAACCTCCTCGGCGAGAGCAACTCCGACGTGGCGCTGCTCGGAAGCAGTTCGGTGCTGGCGATCCCGGTGTTCTTCGACAGCGTGTTCTACCTGATGGCGCCGCTCGCGCGTTCGATGCGGGCGCGCGTCGGCCGCGACTACACGCTGTTCATCGTCGTCGTCGGTGCGGGTGCGGCGACGACGCACGTGTTCGTCCCGCCCACGCCGGGCCCGCTCGCGGTCGCCGCCGAGATCGGGAGCAACCTCGGGACGACGATCCTCGTCGGGCTGGCCGTCGCGATTCCGGCCGCCGTCGTCTCGGGGCTCGTGTACGGGCGCTGGATCAACAGCCGGCTCGACATCCCGCTGCGGGACACGATGTCGACGTCGACGGAGGAGCTCCAGGAGGTCGCCGACCGGCCGACCAGCGAGCTGCCGGGCGTGCTCGAATCGCTGGCGCCGATCCTGCTGGCGGTGCTGCTGATCGCGTCCTCGACGGCCGTCAACACCTTCCAAGAGGTCCTTCCGGCGCTCGCCTCGCTTCAGCCGATCACGGACTTCCTCGGCAACAAGAACGTCGCGCTGACTATCGCCGCGCTCGCGGCCGCGTACACGTTCTACCGCTACGAGGCGATGACCCGGAGCGAGTGGAGCGACGAGCTCACCGAGGCGCTGAAAAGCGGCGGGAACATCGCCGCGATCACGGCGGCCGGCGGGGCGTTCGGCGCGCTGCTCGCCGCGTCCGGCATCGGTGACTACTTGGCCAACGCGCTTCAGGAGGTCGGCATCGGCCTGCTCGTTACGGCCTGGCTCATCGCCGCGATCGTCCGCATCGCGCAGGGGTCGGCCACGGCCGCGATGTTGACCGCCGCGGGGATCATGGCGCCGCTCACCGGACAGCTGACCGTTCACCCGGCGTACCTGGTGATGGTCATCGGCGCCGGCGGGAACATCTTCTCGTGGTTCAACGACTCCGGCTTCTGGCTCGTCAGCGAGATCGGCGGGCTCACCAAGCGGGAGACGCTCCAGACGTGGACCGCGCTCACGACGATCATCTCGGTGACCGGGCTGATCACCGTGCTGATCCTGTCGACGGTCCTCCCGCTCGCCTGAGGCGAGCGACCCGTTTTTCCGAGCGGTTTTTTTTTTCCTGCGACTCGACCGCGCCAGCGACTCGACCGCGCAGCGGCCGCGCCGTCGCTACTCGTCGCCCTCGGGGGGCCACGCCACGCCGCGCTCCGCGAGCAGGTCGGCGAACTCGTCCTCGTCGGCGACCGGCACGTCCTCGGCGGCCGCGTCGTCGCGCTTCGATTGCCCGGGACTCTCGCCCGCGACGAGGTAGTCGGTGTTGCCGGAGACGCTCGACGTGGCGTTGGCCCCGTGCGCCTCGACGTGCGCCTGCGCCTCGCTCCGCGGGACGGACAGCGAGCCGGTGAACACGAACGTGAGTCCGTCGAGCGCGTCGACCGGGCCGTCGCCCGCGTCGGTCTCGAACGGCTCGGGGTCGACGCCGCGTTCGCAGAGCCCCTCGATCGCGGCGCGGTTCTCCTCGCTGTCGAGGAACGAGCGGATCGACTCCGCCACCTCGGGCCCGACGTCGTCGACCTCGCGGAGGGCCGCCTCGTCGGCGTCGAGGAGCGCGTCGAGCGTCCCGAAGCGCGCGGCGAGCGCGCGGGCCGTCGTCGCGCCCACGTCGGGGATCCCGAGCCCGGCGAGGAAGTCGTCGAGCGGCGGGTTCCGGGTCGCGTCGAGCTCCGCGATCAGGTTCTCGGCGCTCGTCTCGCCCCACCCCTCCAGGTCGGCCAGCTCCTCGGCGGTCAGGTCGTAGAGGTCCGGCAGCGACTCGACGAGGCCGGCCTCGCGGAGCTGTTCGACGCGCTCCGGACCGAGCCCCTCGACGTCGAGCGCGTCGCGGCGCGCCCAGTGTTCGACCGCCCGCTCTAACTGCGCCGAGCAGCCGAGCCCGCCGGTACAGAACGCGAGCGGCCCGTCGCGCTCGATCTCAGCGCCGCAGACGGGACACTCCTCGGGGAACTCGTAGGTCCCCTCGCTGCGCTTCTCGACGACCTCCGGGACGTAGGGTATCACGTCGCCCGCGCGGTAGATCCGGACGCGGTCGCCGACGTTGACGCCGAGCGCCTCGATCTCGGCGGGGTTGTGGAGCGTCGCGCGAGAGACGGTGACGCCGCCGACGTCGACGGGATCGAGCTCGGCGACGGGCGTGAGCCGCCCGGTTCGGCCCACCTGAACCGTGACCCCCTCGACGGTCGTCGTCGCGGTGCGCGGCGGGAACTTGTGCGCGAACGCCCAGCGCGGCGCGCGCGACGTGGCCCCGAGCGCCTCGCGGTGCGCGAGCGCGTCGGCCTTGATCACGACGCCGTCGACCGCGTAGTTCAGGTCGTCGCGGGCGTCGAGGATCGCGTCGCGGTACTCGATGGCGGCCTCGACGTCGTCGACGACTTCCACGCGGTCGTTCCGGGGCAGACCGAGCGACGCGAACGCGTCGAGCGCGTCGCGGTGCCGCGCGGGGCGCTCCGGGCCGTCCTCGCCCGCCTCCCACGCGAGTACGTCGAAGAAGAAGACGTCGAGGGGGCGCTCGGCGACGACCGCGGGGTCGAGCTGGCGGAGCGTCCCGGCCGCGGCGTTGCGCGGGTTCGCGAACGGCTCCTCGCCGCGCTCGATCAGCTCGTCGTTGTACGCCTCGAACGCGTCGCGGGGCATGTACACCTCTCCGCGGACCGCGAGCCGGTGGGGGTGATCGTCGCCGCGCAGGCGGCCGGGGACCGAGCCGATCGTCCGGACCTGCTCGGTGACGTCGTCGCCCTCGCGGCCGTCGCCGCGGGTCGCCGCGCGGACGTACTCGCCGTCCTCGTACACCACTTCGATCGAGAGGCCGTCGAACTTCGGCTCGCAGACGTACGCGAGGTCGTCGGGGTCGAACTCGGGGAGGTCGCCTGACTCGGCCGCGTCGGCCAGCCCCTCGCGGACGCGCTCGTCGAATTCTCGGACCGCGTCCGCGTCGGTGTCGTTGTCGATCGAGAGCATCGGCGCGACGTGCTCGACCGTCTCCAGCGCGTCGAGGGGTTCGCCGCCGACCCGGCGAGTCGGCGAGCCCTCGGTCGGGAGGTCGAACGCGCCCTCCAGTTCCTCCAGCCGGGCGAACAGCCGGTCGTACGCCTCGTCCGAGATCAGAGGATCGGCCGCGACGTAGTACCGATGGTCGTGCTCGCGGAGCGCCGCCCGGAGCCGAGCCGCCTGCTCGGCGGCCGCGTCCGGCGAGAGGTCGTCGACCGGGTCGAAGTCGGTCGGGGGGTCCTCGACGTAGGGGTTCTCGTCCGGGTCCGCGTGCCGGGTCGACGACCCGGATTGCGCGCTCGTCATCGACCGACTCTTGCGTCGGCTCGGGTTAAAGGCGACCGTTCGACTCCCTCCGCGGCCGGCTACGCAGATCGGCGGCAGCGAGACAGTATTTAAATATCAGCGCGGCGGCGATAGCTACTTATAAACGGACGCGCGGTGCGGTGGCGTTGCCGGCGGCTCCGCCGCCGGCTGCAAGAGGCGCGTCGCGCCTCCCTGCGTGCCGACGAGCGCCCGAAGGGCGCGAGTCGCACGCGCGAGGGAGTCGGTCGCCGAGCGAAGCGACGGCGACCGACGAGGCTGGGGAGGCGTGAGGCGCTGTGCGGTCGTGGTCGGGTGGGACTCAAAGGGGCAGTCGCGAGGGCGCCGTAGGCGATGTAAGCACCGCAACGAAGGAGCGAACGGAGTGAGCGACCGAGTGAGGAGCGCAACGAGCGTACGGCGCCCTCGCGACTGGGGCTTTGGAGGTCCTCACCGCCGATCCACTGTCGATCATTTATAAACAAGCGACTGAGGCTTTCGACGCGTTCACCGCAGAATCGTCGGTCGGTTGGAAACAGCCTACGGCGGCACCTCTCAGTCGCTTATGAGAGCCGAAGCGGAACCACACACCCTATTCTACGCGCTCGCCGCGCGCGAACACCGCCTCGGGATCCTGCCACGCCGTCACGTCCTCCGTGGGGTCGGCGTCGAGGACGACCAGATCCGCCACATACCCCTCTTCGACCCGGCCGACGTCGTCAAGCCCCAGCAGGTCGGCGGCGTTGACCGTCGCGGCCTCCAGCGCCCGCTCCGGCGAGAGCCCGTAGTCGACCATGTGGGCCATCTCCTGCGGAATCTCTTCGAAGAAGTTGAACGGCGTGCCCGCGTCGGTGCCCATCGCGATGGGGACGCCGGCGTCAAGCGCGTGGTTCCACGCGTCCTCGAAGCGGTTCGCGGCGTCCTCCGCCTTCGCGACGGCGTCCTCGGGGATTCCGGCCTCGACGCCGTTGTCGACGATCCCGCGGAGCGCGCTTGCGGTCGGCACCCAGTAGGTGCCGCGCTCGGCCATCATCTCGGCCGCCTCGCGGTCCATGAACGTCCCGTGTTCGATACTGGAGATGCCGGCCTCAACGGCGTTCTTAATGCCCTCCTCGCCGTGGGCGTGGGCCCCGGTCGGCGTGTCGGTCGGCGCGGCCGCGTCGGTGAACGCGGCCAGCTCCTCGGGCGTCAGTTCGGGCGCGCCCGTCACCGCGCCCTCGGTGAGGACGCCGCCGGTGGCCATACACTTGAGCACGTCCGCACCCGCTTTCAGCTGCTCGCGGGCCGCCTTCCGCACCTCCGCGGGGCCGTCGGCCTCGCGGCCGAACCAGTTGCCGTGGCCGCCGGTCATGATCACGTTGCGGCCGCACGCGAGGACGCGCGGGCCCGGGATATCGCCCGCCGCGACCGCCTCGCCCGCGTCGAGCGCGAGCGTCCCGCGGCTCCCGAGGTCTCGGATGGTCGTGACGCCGGCCTCGACGGCGGCTTCGAGGTTGCTCGCGGCCCGGTAGCTCGCGGTGTAGTCGCTGTCGGACACCGCGGTCGAGACGTCCGGACGCCCGTCCATCATGGCGTGGACGTGCGCGTCGATCAGCCCGGGCGCGACGACGCGGCCGCTCGCGTCGACGCGGTCGATCTCCTCGTCCGGAACGTCCGCGACCGCGTTCGCGGCCGCCTCCGGGTCGCCGACCGCCGCGATCTCGCCGTCGACGACGGCCACGTCGGCCCGCCGGGTTCCGTCCGCGTCCGCGACTCGACCGCCGGTGAACAGGTGTGTGCCTCCTTTTGCCATGCTAATCAGAGGGAGGGACACGAACCTAAAGGGTCGGGTCGCGGTAGGAGAGATCGCGGGTGATGGTGGGCGGGGCGCGGGCGAATCGCGGGCGGGGCGCGGGCGCCGACCGCGTCAGGTCGCCGCCAACAGCTTCAGACGCAACTCTCGCTCGTCGACCTCGTACTTGAACGCCGGGTGGCCGTCGACCAGCACGTACGGGACGCGCTCGCCGTACTCCTCGGCCAGTTCGGGGTCGGTGTCGACGTCGATCACGTCGAGGTCGACCCGTACGCCGTCGAGGTCGGCCGCGACCGACTCGATCGTCTCGCGGGCGACGACACAGAGCGAGCAGTCCTCGCGGGTGTAGAGGGTGACCGGGACGGTCGCGGGGGCGTCGTCGGACGCGTCGTCTCGGGCCGCGTCCCCGTCGCCCTCCTCGGCCGCCGTCGAGTCGTCCTCCCCGCTCACGGCTCGCCGTCGTCGTCGGACAGCAGCTCCTCGGCGACCGTCGCTGCGTCGAGCAGGTCGGGGTCGACCGCGAGGTCGGCGACGGTCGCGACGAACTCCGGCAGCGACCGGCCCGCGTACGTGACGATCCGGACGTCGGGGTTCAGTTCCTTCGCGACCGGGATGCCGGTGGCCTCCTCGACGTCGGTGAGGACGAACAGGTCGGCGTCGGCGACGCCGGCGTCCTCCAGCTTCGCCGCCGTGACGAGCCCCTCGATCCGGCGGATCTCGACGCCGAGCGCGGCCAGCTCCTCGCCGAGGCCGTGCTCGTCGGGGCCGGCGACGATCGCGATTTCCCCCTCGGCGCGACCGCCGTCGGGGCGGACGGGAGCTCCCGCCATCACTCGTACTCGATCGTCGCGGGCGGCTTGTGGGTCACGTCGTAGACGACGCGCGCCACGTTCTCGTTCTCGCCCGTGATCCGGCTCTGGATCCGCTGGAGCGTGCTCCAGTCGAGCTCCTGCGCGCGGGCGGTCATCCCGTCGCGGCTCTCGACGGAGCGCACGGCGACGACCCAGCCGTGGACGCGGTTGTCGCCTTTCACTCCCGTCGCCTTGCCGAGGACCGCGGCGAACGCCTGCCACGGGTCGTACTCCTCCAGCTCCTCCTCGACGACGTGGGTCGCCTCGCGGGCGACCGCGGCCTTCTCCGGGGTCACCTCGCCGACGATCCGGACGGCGAGCCCGGGACCGGGGAACGGCATGCGCTCGGAGATGATCTCCTCGAGTCCGAGCGCGCGGGCGACCTCGCGCACCTCGTCCTTGTAGAGGTCGCGGACCGGTTCGACGATCCCTTCGAAGTCGACGACCTCGGGGAGCCCGCCGACGTTGTGGTGCGACTTGATGTTCCCCTCCGACTCGATGCGGTCGGGGTAGATCGTCCCCTGGACGAGGAAGTCGGCGCCCACGTCGCGCGCGACCGTCTCGAACTCGTCGATGAACCCCTCGCCGATGACGTGGCGCTTCTCCTCGGGGTCGGTGACGCCGGCGAGCCGGTCGAAGAACCGGTCCTGCGCCTCGATCACCCGCAGCGACTCCATGAAGTCGAACGTGTCGCGGATCTCTTCGGTCTCGCCCTTCCGCATCAGCCCCGTGTCGACGTAGACGGGGGTGAGCTGGTCGCCGACCGCCTCGTACGCGAGCGTCGCCGCGACCGAGGAGTCGACGCCGCCCGAGAGGGCGATCACGGCGTTCGCGTCGCCGATCGCCTCCCGGATCTCCGCTTTCGCCTCCGCGATGAATGCCTCCGTCTCGACCATCTATAGCCTCACGTCCGCGTTCCGCTCGGTTGTGTCCGTCGATCCCAGCGCCGCCTCGACGAGCGAGACGAAGGGGGGGCTCGCGCGGTCCGGGCGCGACCGGAACTCGGGGTGCGCCTGCGTCCCGAAGAAGAACGGGTGGTCCGGGCGTTCGAGGATCTCCATCCGGTTGTCGGCGCGCCCGGAGAAGACGAGCCCGTCGGCCTCCAAGGCGTCGATGTACTCGGGGTTCACCTCGTAGCGGTGGCGGTGGCGCTCCGTACAGGAGTCGGCGCCGTACACGTCCGCGGCGAGCGTGCCGGGCTCGATGTCGGTCTCGTGGGCGCCGAGCCGCATCGTCCCGCCCATGTCCTCCGTCTCGTACTGCTCGGGGAGGAGGTCGATGACGGGGTGGGGCGTGTCGGGGTCGATCTCCGCGGAGTGCGCCCCGTCGAGCCCGAGGACGTTGCGCGCGTGTTCGACGACGGCCATCTGGAAGCCCAAGCAGAGCCCGAGGAACGGCACGTCGTTCTCGCGGGCGTAGCGGACCGCCTCGACCTTCCCGTCCGTGCCGCGGGAGCCGAACCCGCCGGGGACGACGACGGCGTCGGCCTCGGCGAGCCGCTGTTCGTGCTCCTCCCGCGTCTCGTCGGCGTCGACCCACAGCACGTTCACCTCGGTGCCGGTCTGGATGCCGGCGTGTTTCAGCGCCTCGTGGATCGACATGTAGGCGTCCTCGAGCGCGTACTTGCCGACCAGGGCCACGTCGATCTCCTCGTCGCGGTCGCGGGTGACCAAGTCGCGCCACTCGGTCGAGCGCTCTTCCTTCGGGAGCGCCTCGTCGACGAGGCCGAGCCGCTCCATCACGTACTCGTCGAGCCCCTCGTCTTCGACCATCAGCGGGACGTGGTAGATGTCCTCGACGTCGGGGTTCGAGAAGACGGCGTCCGTGGGCACGTCGCAGAATAAGGCGATCTTCTCTTTCGTCTCCGGGTCGAGTCGGTCCTCGGAACGGCCGACGAGGATGTCCGGCTGGAGCCCGATCGAGCGCAGCTCCTTCACGGAGTGCTGGGTCGGCTTCGTCTTCTGCTCGCCGTTCTTCGAGTAGGGGACGAGCGTGACGTGGGTGAAGAGGATGTCCTCGTCGTCCTCCTCGTGCGCGAACTGGCGGAGCGCCTCGAGGAACGGCATCGACTCGATGTCGCCGACCGTCCCGCCGATCTCGACGAGGCAGACGTCGGAGCCCTCGGCGGCCTCCCGGATGCGGCGCTTGATGTCGTCGGTGACGTGCGGGATGATCTGGACGGTCTTGCCGAGGTAGTCGCCGGCGCGCTCGCGCTCGATGACGTGCTGGTACGTCTTCCCCGTGGTGACGTTGTGGTCGAACGTCATGTCGGTGCCGAGGAAGCGCTCGTAGTTGCCCAGGTCGAGGTCGACCTCGCCGCCGTCCTTGAGGACGTACACCTCGCCGTGCTCGTACGGGTTCATCGTCCCGGCGTCGACGTTGAGGTAGGGGTCCACCTTGACGGCGGTCACGTCGAAGCCCGCGTTGGCGAGGAGGCGCCCGGTGCTGGCGGCCGTGATGCCCTTGCCCAGCCCGGACATCACTCCGCCCGTGACGAACACGAACTTCCGACCCAGCGAGGGGTCGTACCCCGTGTCGGGATCTGCTGGCATATCGACCGTCCGTCAGGGGCCGGCAAAACCGTTTCGGACCCTCCGTTTCGGGTGGACGTTCGTGACTCTCCGCCGAGACCGCCCGACCGCCCGATAGCGTGGCGGTCGGCTCACTCCGGCGCGGCGAGCCGGTAGCACATGCCGGGTTCGTCGGTGTCCTCCGGGGCGCGCTCGGTGTAGTAGACCCCGTCGTCGGTGACGAACGGCGCGCTGGTCACCTCGCCGTTGCCCTCGACCGCCCAGGTCACCGAGCCGTCCCCGCGGTCGAGCGCGTAGAGGTGCTCGTCGTACGAGCCGACGAGGACGTGCCCGTTCGTCACGGTCACGTTCCCCGTGATCCACCCGTCGGTCGGGGTCGACCACAGCTCCTCGCCGGTCGCTAAGTCGATCGCGTAGACGTTCGTGTCGTGGCTCCCGACGTACACCGTGCCGTCGTGGACCGCCGGCGCGCACATGACGCCGCCCGTGCGGATCGGGTCGGGCTCGGCCGACGGCGACACGGAGTCGTCCGTCTGGAACTCCCAGATCCCGGAGCCGTCGGCGACGTCGACGGCGGTGACGGTGCCGGCCCACGACGGGACCACCGCGATCCCGCGGCTGACCGCGATCGGCGCCTTGACGTCGCCGCCGGTGTCGAAGGTCCACGCGCGCTCGCGGTCCGAGAGGGACCACGCGTAGACGCGGCCGTCGTTGGCCCCGAACAGGAAGCGGTCGCGGTCGAGGTCGACCGCGACGGTCGAGTGCGGGTGGTCGGTCGGCCGGCCGTCGCGCCACACCTCGTCGCCGGTCTCGGCGTCCAGCGCGACGGCGGCGCCGCTCGGCGGCGAGAACTCGACGGCGACGTACAGCGTTCCGTCGTGGTACGTCGGACTGGCGGCGGCCGCGTCGCCGACGTCGGTCTGCCACTCGATCTCGCCGCTCGCGACCGAGACCGCGGAGACGACGCCGTCGTAGGTGCCGACGTACGCCAAGCCGTCGGCGATCGCGGGGGTGCCGTGGCTCCCCCACTTGGCGTCGGAGAGGTCCGTCGCCCAGTTCGTCGTCCCGTCGACCGCGATCGACTGGATCCGGCCCGTGTCGTCGGCGACGAGCATGTCGCCCGCCGGCGTCGGTATCGGACTGCCCTTCGAGGCGGAGTGCTCGCCGCGGTTCGCCGGCACCGACCACCGCACCTCGACGGTCTCGGGTATCGTCGCGTCGATGTGGCCGTGGTTCCGGAGCCCCTGCCGGAACTGCGACGCGAGTCCGTCCGACGACTGCGGTCGGGCGTCGAGGTCCAGCGGCAGGTCGACCTCGTCGAACCCCGATCCGGCGCCGGCGGCGGGCGAGTCACCGTCGCCCGACGAGTCGCCGCCGAGCGAGCTACAGCCAGCGAGTCCCGCGACGCCGACGCCGCCGGCGACGCGGAGCAGGTCGCGACGCGTCCGTTCTCTCATACGGACCCGTTCGCGGGTGAGGATAAAAATCCACGTCGCTCGGACCGAGCCGGAGCGGAGTTGCCGACCGCGACGCGGCCGCGGCTGGTCGCGTTCGAGTGAAGTTTTGCGAGGGAAGAGCGCTCCGAGAGCGTCTTCCGCATCACGGGGGTTGACCCCGGCGATGCGAGGGGAGGGATTTGAACCCACGGACCACCGCGAGACGGTCCGGCTCGCTTCGCTCGCCGGCTGCGACTCGCGTGCTCTCGTTCGCTCGCGTCGCTCGCTCACGAGAACTCTACAGGAGCGGAGCTTGAATCCGCCGCCGTTTCCGGGCTTGACGATACCGGGGGCTCTGCGTGAGTCGAGTGAAGTTTTGCGAGGGAAGAGCGCTCCGAGAGCGTCTTCCGCATCACGGGGGTTGAACCCGGCGATGCGAGGGGAGGGATTTGAACCCACGGACCTCTACAGGAGCGGAGCTTGAATCCGCCGCCGTTTCCGGGCTTGGCTACCCTCGCACGCAGTCATCTGTATTAGTTCACGGAAATTTAAGCCACCGATTTCCAAGTGTAGGTTATAGAATATCCGGCCCTAGTTGAGCAAAAAATAGGTTACCAGATTACACAAGATGTTTTATTGGACGCGACAATTGTCCAACAGACAAATGCTACCTTCCCTATCAGGATTTATCTGGCAAATTGTTGCGGGGGTGGTAGCGACAGGTACAGTAGCAATATTGAGTTATGTATTTAAGTCGGAAATTGTTCGCAAGTGGCGACGCACAAAGAACTATATATTTGACTCAAAAGTCGATATTAATTTAACTAGAGTAGACCGATACTCAGATCCACCTACAAGATCCCTTGATATGAGGTTCTTCAATGAATTAAAACAAGATATTGATGAAATTACATTTGAGGGCCTTTCAGATGACTGTCTGAAAGTGAGCATCCCGGGAATATCTACACCAATAGAGGTTCGTATTGAAAATGAACCTTCATTTGATGATCCACATGGAAATTCTGAGAAATTTGAATTGCGGGTTGAAACTCAAAATTCAATGACGTTTGGATATCGCTCTGATGAATCACTACGGACTTTTGAACGGGTTGCTAGCGACATTAGTAGTCGTGCTGAGGAGAATTTCCAAGGCTCTCCAAGTACAACTTTTCTTACAGGCACATTATTCGGACAGACTCCAGTCACAGATGGCGTGATTGAAGATGAGGATCTGGAAATGAGAGCTGTATTCAAAGATTCAACTTTGGAGATGAGGTTTAGTGATCCTCGCTTACTGAGCCGAGGAATTCGCAAATATTTCACACCGATTCAGTAGGCATAGGTAATGAGAATTTCCTCAACGAACGAGAGGAATTTCTCTCTCTCGTAATCTCCGGGAGATACAACCTGTACGAATCCATCGGCTGTAACTCGTGCTTTGATTTCACGGCCGTCAAATTCAATAATGGGGCCAATTTGGTTTTTGTCAGCACTTATAAATGCGTCACCCATATCGATATCACGTTCAATCTCGTCTCCGTACAGTGTTCCAGATCGAACGCGTTCTTCTCTATCCTCAAATCCACCCATCCAGTGTCCAGGATGGTTTTGAACAATTTCAGTCAAGTTGAAGCTTGCCCTACGAACATCTAGATCTATCGCCTCAGATAGTTTGTCGAATGGGAATGTGCCGCTTGATCTTGATACCATAATAAATTTGTCAGGAACACTCCAGATCCTCGCCCAGTCCCAATCAGATTGCCTTGTTTCTGTGACATCAACAGACCCATTATCGATAAGAACCTGTTTTTCAGTTAGAGTTCGCTTTGCGGCGATCAGGCCTTCTTGGAATAAAATATTACCATCAAGAGACACTTTCTCGTTCTTAATATCAATATAACATTCAGTATTATCTTCACCTTCTTCTTCAGAGATGTGTGTGTCACTGATCGTCCCGAAGTCGGCTGGTACTAATGCTACGACTCCGGATGTGAACGTCATAGCAGCGAGATTGTTGTAATCTACCTTAGTGGTTGGGGAAATAAATCAGAGCTGTAGTTCCTCTGTCCCCAATTCACTTTTTCGTCGCACCGACCAGCGTCGCGCGGAACCCGCCCTCGGCGGACTCGCCGATCTCGAGCGTCCAGCCGTGCGCGGCCGCGACGCGTTCGACGATAGCGAGTCCGATGCCCGTGCCGCCGTCCGGCGAGACGCCGAAGTCGGTCAGTTCCGCGCGCGCCTGCTCGTCGTCCGGAAGCCCCGGGCCGTCGTCGGCCACGTACACGCCTCGGTCGTCGACGCCGACCCGGACCGTGGGCTCGTCGCCGCCGTGGTCGAAGGCGTTGCCGATGAGGTTGCTGACGGCGCGCCGGAGCAGGGTCGGGTCGCCGGCCACCGGCCCGGGGTCCTCGACGACGAGCTCGGCGTCGGCCGGGCAGTCGCCGACGTCGCCCGACTCCAAGCAGTCGGCGGCGAGGTCTCCGAGGTCGACCGCGGCGTCCGCGGTCTCGACGGCGTCCGGATCGCGGGCCATCACCAGCGCCTCGTCGATCATCGACTCGATCCGGTCGAGCGCCTCCTCGGCGGCCGCCAGCCGCTCGGTGTCGCCCGTCTCGCGGGCGAGGTCGACGTACCCCCGCGCGACCGACAGGGGGTTCCGGAGGTCGTGCGAGAGGAGGCCGGCGAGCCGTTCGAGCCGCTCGTTGAGCCGCTCTAACTCTCGTTCTCGCTCGACGCGGTCCGTGACGTCGCGGACCACCCCGACCGCGCCGACGACCGAGCCGTCCCGTTCGACGGGGGTCAGCCGCGTCTCGGTGGTCACCTCGCGCCCGTCCGCGAGCGTCATCGTGAGCTGGACGCGCTCGTCGTCCGTCTCGCCCGCGAGGACGCGCTCGACGGCCGCCCGGTAGCGCTCGCCGGTCTCCTCGGACCAGTACCCCTCCTCGACGAGCCGCTCCGGGTGCTCGTCGTGGAGGACCGCCTCGTCGAACCCGGTCACCTCGCGGAGCCGGTCGTTGACGAACACGCGGTTCCGGTCGGCGTCGAGGACGTACGCGCCGTCGCCGAGCGCGTTCACGACCGACTCGGCGTGGTCGATCGGGCTCGACTCCGGCGAGGAGTTCATACGATCGGTACGGGCCGAACGGGCAAGTGTCTCTCGGGTAGCGGCAGGCGTGACGGTCGAGGCGGGCGGCGGCTCGTCCCGCGCGCCGCCTCACCCCGCGATCATCGCGACGCCGACCACCGCGAGGACGGCCGCGACGAGCCGCAGCCGGAAGTGGCGCTCGCCGAGCAGCAGGCCGCCGAGGACGACCGCGACGATCGCCTGCGTGTTGATCACGGGAGAGGCGACGCTCGCGGGCAGCGCCGCGAACGCGACCGTCGTCAGGTGCTCGCCGACGGCGACGAGCGCGCCGGCGGCGAGGAACTTCGGGAGGTCGTCTCGGCCCGCCTCGATGGGGTTCCGGACCGCCGCGGGGAGCAGCACGACCGCCACGCCGGCGAGCAGCAGCGGCACCCAGAGCGTGCCGGGGATCGCGAGTTCCTGGAGCGCGACCCGCTTGCCCACGTCGGCGACCGCGTAGCAGGCCGCGCTCGCGAGCGCCAGCTGCGCGGGTCGCGAGCGGGCGGCCCGCGCGAGCGGCGCGAAGAAGCTTCCCGGCTCGTAGTTCGCGACGTACACCGCGAGCGTGGTGACGACGACGCCGGCGACCTGGATCGGCGCTAACACCTGCCCGAGCAGCCCGACCTCCAGCGGGAGGACGAACATCGGGACGACCTTGTTGATCGGCGCGACGTACGACACCGCACCGTTCTCGATGGCGCGGAGGAAGAGGACGAACGCCGCGGCCGTCGCGAGGCTCGTGACGGCGACGACCGCGAACCGCCGCGGGACGACGAGCCCGGCCAGCCCGGCCGCGGCGTCGCCGAAGCCGACCGTGAGCCCGGTCCCCGCGAGGAACCACCCGAGCGCCGCGGCGTTTATCGCCACGGTCAGCGCGGCGGGAGGATACTCCGAGAAGGCGCGCTTCAGGACGAAGAGGTACGCCCCCCAGACGACGGCGGCGGCGAGCGCGAAGAGGAGTCCGGCGTCCATTCGTTCGCCCCGAGCGCGACCGGGGGAAAAGAAGGGTTCGATCCGGTCCCGAGCCGGTTCATGCCCCTCCCCCGCGAAACGGTTAGGTCGCTCCCGCGTGAACGGCCCGCACATGGACGACCACACCCGCGACCCGGGCGTCGCCCCGCCGCTCGGGGACCCGACCGGGTGGCACGCGGGCGACGGCGCCCCGGACGAGTCCGGGGCAGGCGAGGAGGACCAGTCGGCGGGCGGCCCGCCTGACGCGCGCGTGGTCGGCGGCTACTGGGAGCACGCGACGCTCCGGCGCGCGACCGAACACGGCGTGCGGCTGTTCAACGACGGCGCCTACCACGAGAGCCACGACTGCTTCGAGAGCGAGTGGTACAACTACGGCAGCGGCACCGTCGAGAGCGCATTCCTCCACGGGATGGTTCAGGTCGCCGCCGGCGCGTACAAGCGCGTCGACTTCGAGAACGACACCGGGATGCGGTCGCTGTTCGAGACGGCCCTCCAGTACCTCGACGGCGTCCCGAGAGATTTCTACGGGGTCGACGTCGACGACGTCCGGGAGACGCTCCGGGCCGCGCTCGACGACCCCAGCGCGGTCGACGACTGGCGGATCGCCCTCGACGGGGCGCGTCCCCCGGCGTACCCCGCCGACTACGAGTACGCCGAGCGCGTCGACGAGGAGCACTGAGGGGACCGGCCGACCCGAGCGGCGACGGTCGATCTCCCGCCGCGGATCCGAACGCCACTTATCCGCCGCGCGCCTGCGAGTCGTATGGAAGTTCACGATCTGGGCGACGGGGAGCCCGAGGTCGCCGTCGTCGGCGCGATCCACGGCGACGAGCCCTGCGGCGCCCGCGCCGTCGAGCGCCTGCTCGACGCGGACCTCGACCCCGAGCGACCGGTGCGGCTGATCGTCGCCAACGAGGAGGCCCTCGACGCCGGCGAGCGGTATCTCGACGCCGACCTCAACCGCGTGTTCCCGGGGAATCGGGACGCGGAGGCACACGAGGTGCGGCTCGCGGCCGACCTCGTCGACGCCGTAGCGGGGTGTACCACCCTCGCGGTCCACTCGACGCAGTCGTACGCCGAGCCGTTCGCCGTCATCGACTCGATGGACGAGGTGACGCGCGCGGTCGCGCCGCACCTCCCGGTCGACGCCGTGATCCAGACCGACGCGTTCACCGAGGGACGGCTCATCGAACACCCGCACACGCTCGAAGTGGAGGCCGGGCTCCAGGGCTCGGAGGCCGCCGCGGACAACGCCTACTGGCTGGCGCGGGCGTTCCTCGCCGCGACCGGGGCCGTCTCCGCGCCCGGCGCCGACGACGTGCTCGACGTCGGCGGCCGCGAGGACGTTCCGGTGTTCCGGCTCCGCGAGCGGATCCCGAAGCCGGAGGCGGAGGCGTACGAGGTGTTCGCGCGCAACTTCGAGCGCGTCGAGTCCGGCGAGCGGTTCGCGGCCGCCGACGGCGAGCCGCTGCTCGCCGACGAGCCCTTCTACCCCGTGCTGCTGTCGCCGAACGGCTACCGCGACCAGTTCGGGTACGTCGCCGACCGCGTCGGGGCACTGGAGTAGCGGGCCGCCTCCCGCTCCGACCCCGGCGAGCGCGGTCGGCCTCGACTTCCTACTCGACGAGCTCGATGGTGTCGTCGCCGTTCGGCACCGCGCAGATGAACGCGCCGGGCTCGTCGCCCTCGTTGCGGTACCAGTGTTCGACGCCCGCGGGGACGAGGAGCGCGTCGCCGGGCGAGACGGCGTGCTCCTCGTCCCCGATCCCGACGACGTACTCGCCGGCGAGGACGTACTGCTCGTGTTCGACCGCGTTGGTGTGGCGCGGGACCTCGGAGCCCGGCGCGAGCTCGAACCGGCGTATCGCGAAGTTCGGGGCGCCGTCGGACTCGTCGAGGAGGACGCCCTTCGAGAGTCCCTCGGCGGCGTCGGCGGGCTCGTACGAGATTTCGTCCGCGCGTTTCACGACCGGGTCCGGGTCGCTCGCATCGGTCATGGCTGTCCGTGACGGGGCCCGTGTATTTAACCGATCACCACCCGAACTCGATGGCATGCGTGGAATCAAGGTCGGGAGCGCGTTCGGGATTCCGATCCGGCTCAACTGGACGTTCCTGATCGTCTTACCCCTGTTCGCGTACCTCATCGGCGGACAGGTGGGAGAGATCGCCGAGGTGATGAACGAGGTCGCCGGGCTCGGGATCGACGCCGGCGCGGTCGCGGCCGGGAACACCCCGTGGCTGCTCGGGCTGGCGGCCGCGGTGGGGCTGTTCGTCGGGGTGCTGCTCCACGAGTTCGGCCACTCGCTGGTCGCGATGCGCTACGGCTACGAGATCGAGTCGATCACCCTGTGGCTGCTCGGCGGGCTCGCCAGCTTCGCCGAGTTCCCCGAGGACTGGAAACACGAGTTCTGGATCGCGATCGCCGGCCCGCTCGTCAGCGTCGCGGTGGGGGTCGCCTGCTACGGGGTCGTCCTCGTCGGGGCGGGGGGCTCCGACGCCCTCCTCTTCGTGTTCGGCTACCTCGCGCTGTTGAACGTCGTCCTCGCCGGCTTCAACATGCTCCCCGCGTTCCCGATGGACGGCGGCCGGGTCCTGCGTGCGCTGCTCGCGCGGAACCAGCCGCACGCGCAGGCGACCCAGCGGGCCGCCGCCGTGGGGAAGGTGTTCGCGTTCCTGATGGGGATCGTGGGCCTGTTCACCTTCCAGCTGCTGCTCATCGTGCTCGCCTTCTTCGTCTACATCGCCGCCTCCGGCGAGGCGCAGCAGACGACCCTGAAGGCCGCCTTCGAGGGCGTCACCGTCACCGACATCATGACGCCGCGCGGGGACCTCCACACGGTGTCGGAGGACACCTCCGTCGCCGACCTGATGAGCCGGATGTTCGAGGAGCGCCACACCGGCTACCCCGTCCTCGACGGCGACGAGCTCGTCGGGATGGTCACCTTAGAGGACGCCCGCTCGGTCCGCGAGGTCGAGCGCGACGCCTACCGCGTCGACGACGTGATGGCGACCGACCTCGTCGCCGCCGACCCGAACGCCGACGCCCTGACCGCGCTCCAGACCATGCAGGAACACGGCGTCGGGCGCCTTCCGGTCGTCGACGCCGACGGCGAGCTCGTCGGTCTCATCTCGCGGTCGGACCTGATGACCGCGTTCAACATCATCCAGACCGGCGGGACGCCCGGGATCATCAGCGGCCGGCAGCAGGGGGCGGGCGACGAGCCGCGGATACTCTGACCGCTCGCCGGCCTAACGCCGAGCGACCCCCGCCCCCGGCGTGGGGTATATACGCGGCAACGACCTACCTCGGCCCGTGACAACCCGGACCATCCGCGCCCGCGACCGGCCGGTGTTCGGCGTCGACGTCCACAGCGGCGACGTCCGCGGCGACAGCCCCTCCTACGCCCTCGTGGTCCTCGACCCCGTCGACGAGGACGACCCGGACGCCCCGGACGCAGACGGGCCGATGGCGCGGGTCACCCGCGACGTGGTCTCCTTCCGGAAGCTCTGCCGGCTGATCGACGACCGCGAGCCCCTCTACGTCGCCACCGACAACGCCTACGAGCTGGCGGCGGACAAAGGGGAGCTGGTCGGGTTCCTCCGGTCGCTCCCGGACGGCACCCGGCTCGTCCAAGTGACCGGCGCGGAGCGCCCGGAGCCGCTCTCGCGGGTCGCCTCGCGACACGGCATCCCGTACGGCAAGGAGCCGATGAAGGAGGCCGAGGCGTCGGCGCGGCTCGCGGCGGCCAACGTCGGCCACGAGGTGACCGCGTTCACCGACGAGACGCGGGTGAAGGTGTCTCGGGGGCGCTCGACCGGGAAGGGCGGGTGGAGTCAGGACCGCTACACCCGACGGATCCACGGCAACGTCCGGAAGCGGACCCGGCAGGTCCAGTCGAAGCTGAAGGAGGCCAACCTCGACTTCGAGCGCGACGTGACCGAGAAGTACGGCGGCTACGCGAACGCGACGTTCACGGTCGAGGCCCGCCCCGAGGACATCCCCGTCTCGAACTCCCGGGCCGGCGACGTGCGCGTCGAGGTCGAGCGCGAGCGCCGCGACGGGATCGAGTACGAGCCCTTAGTGAAGCGGCGCGACCGCGTCATCGTCGGGATCGACCCCGGGACGACCACCGCCGCCGCGGTCGTCGGCCTCGACGGCACCGTCCACGCGCTGTACTCCTCGCGAACCGGCGACACCGCCGAGGTGACCGAGTGGATCGTCGAGCAGGGGCGTCCGATCATCGTCGCCGCCGACGTCGAACCGATGCCGGAGACCGTCGAGAAGTTCCGGCGCTCGTTCGACGCCGCCGGCTGGCGCCCCACCACCGACCTCCCGGTCGACGAGAAGCTCCACCGCACCCGCGAGGCGGGCTACGCGAACGATCACGAGCGCGACGCGCTGGCCGCGGCGCTGTACGCCTACGACGACCACGAGGACCAGTTCGAGCGGATCGCGGCGAAGACGCCGCCGCGGCTCGACCGCGGGGCGGTGATCGCCGGCGTCGTCGCGGGCGAGTCGTCGGTCGAGGCCGTCATCGAGGACCTGAGCGAGGACGACGGCGGCGACGGCGACGACGGCGGCGACGCCGACGAGACGGACCCCACGGAGCCCGAGCGCACCGAGGAGGAGGAGACGATCCGGCGGCTCCGCGAGCGCGTCGACCGGCTGGAGTCGCACGCCGACTCGCTGGAGGAAGACCTCGACGAGCGCGACGATCGGATCGCGGAGCTGGAGTCGGAACTGGACGAGGCGAAACGCGAGGAGCGCATCGAGGCCCGCACCCGGCGGGCGGTCTCGCGGCTGGAACGCGAGACGGACCGGTTAGAGCGCGAGCGCGACGAGGCCCGCGAGCGCGTCGAAGACCTGGAACGGAAGGTGGAGACGCTGAAGGAGCTGTGGCGGCTCGACCACTCGAACTTCGGCGACGTCGCCGAGGGGCAGGGGCTCGTGAGCGTGAAGGTCGTCGAGCAGTTCACGCTCGACGCGCTCGACGCCGCCGACGAGGCGTACGGGCTCGTCGCCGGCGACGTGGTGTACCTCCGGGACGCCTCCGGGGCGGGCCGCCGGACCGCGGAGCGGCTCGCGGAGGCGGAGCCGCGGGCGGTGATCCGCGGCGAGGGGAACCTCTCCGACGTGGCCGACGAGGTGCTGTTCGAGCGCGCGGTCCCCGTCGTGCCCGCCGACGCGGTGCCGGTCCGCGAGGTCGACGAGCTGGCGGTCGCGAGCGAGGAGGACCTCGCCGCCGCCGTCAACGAGTGGGAGGAGCGCGCCGAGGAGCGCCGGCGCGACGAGAAGGCCGAGCGGATCGACCGGATCATCTCCGAACACCGGGCGGGGCGGACGCTCCCCGAGACGGAGGAGTGAGGGCGGCGCGGTCGCCTCGAACCCGAAGAGCGAGCGCCCGACGGCCGCGCTGGCGGCGCTCCGCGTGATCCGTCGGCACGCATCCAGAAGTCATATGTCCGGTAACGCACAGTCGGACGTATGGACGCTCACGAGCTGATCACCCGGAACGCGGCCGAGGTGGTCACCGAGGCGGAGATCGAGGCGCTGGCCGACGACCCCGAGGGCAAGCGGGCGTACGTCGGCTACGAGCCCTCGGGCGTGCTCCACATCGGTCACATGCTCACCGCGAACAAGCTCATCGACCTCCAGGAGGCCGGCTTCGAGGTGACCGTACTGCTGGCCGACGTACACGCCTACCTCAACGACAAGGGGTCGTTCGAGGAGATCCGCCACACCGCCGAGCGCATGCGCGACCAGTTCATCGCGTACGGGCTCGACGAGTCGAACACGCAGTTCGTGCTCGGCTCCGACTTCCAGCTCGACGACGACTACACGCTCGACCTCCACGCCCTCGAACTGGAGACCACCCTCGCCCGCGCCGAGCGCGCGATGGCCGAGATCACCTCCGGCGACTCGGTGAAGGTGTCGCAGGCCGTCTACCCGCTGATGCAGGCGCTCGACATCCCGTACCTCGGCGTCGACCTCGCGGTCGGCGGGATGGAGCAGCGCAAGGTCCACATGCTCGCGCGCGACGTGCTCCCGAGCATCGACCGGGAGCCGCCGACGAGCCTCCACACGCCGCTGATCGCCGACCTCGGCACCGGCCGCGGGAAGATGTCCTCCAGCGAGGGCGTCACCATCTCGATGGAGGACTCCCGCGAGGACATCGAGTCGAAGGTGAACGACGCCTACTGCCCGCCGACGGCCGACCCCGAGCCGACCGACGAGGGCGAGTCGCGCGAGAACCCCGTCCTCCAGGTGTTCGAGTACCACGTGTTCCCGCGGTTCGACGCGGTCACCGTCGAGCGCCCCGAGGAGTACGGCGGGAACCTGGAGTACGACGCCTACGACGACTTGGAGGCCGACCTCGAGTCCAGCGATCTCCACCCCGCGGACGCGAAGGGCGCGCTCGCGGAGTACCTCGACCGCCTCATCGCGCCGGGGCGCCAGCAGCTCGCCGAGTAGTCGACGCTATCCGGTGTTCGGATCCGGCGCTTCCGCCGTTCCGTTCCCCGTCTTTTCGCCGTCTATTTTGTGCCCGTCGAGCGGACAGGTCCCGTCCAGACAGCCCAGCCCGGCGGCCGTCTCGAAGACGGGGAGCCCGCAGTCGCACTCGTCGACGACGACGCCGGCGGGGAACGAGAAGGTGGTCTCGCAGTCGGGGTAGTTCTCGCAGCCGAGGTAGACGCGGCCGGGCGCGGAGCGCACCCGGAGGTCGCCGTCGCAGTCCGGACAGTCCCAGACCCCGTCAAAGCGGTCGCTGACGGCGTCCTCCATCGGGTCGCAGGCGGGGTCGAGACAGAGGTGGAACGGCTCGCCGCGTTCGACGCGGATCTTCGGGAGCCCGCAGTCGTCGCAGGTCGCGTCCGTCACGCTCGCGCCCGCCGGGAGCCCCCACCGCGTCTCGCAGTCGAGGCAGACCACGTCGCCGCGCGAGCGCACGAGCGGTCCGCCGTCGTCCGGGCAGGTCCCGACCGGGACGCCCGCCTCGGTGACGGGGAGCGCGCGGCTCGCGGTCGCCTCCTCGGCGACCACCCGGAGTCGGCGGGAGCCGTCGCGGGCGGTGACGGTGAACCCGTCGCCGTCGCCCTCGACGACGACGCTCTCGGGGCGGGTGAGCCACGCGACCGGCTGGTAGCCGTCGGCGTCGTGGACGAGCGTCGTGTCGTCGGGCTTGATCAGGACGACGACGCGCCCGCGGTGGGTGCGGGTGCGGTCGCCGCGGTCGGTTACCTCGCAGTCGCCGGCCAGCACGCGGAGTCGTTGCGGCATGGGACCGGTGGCCGCGGTATGGGTGAAAAGCGGTCGGCGGCGAGCCGCTCCGCGCGACCGGCCGCCCGGTCGCCGCTCTTTACACCGGGTATTGTGTGGTTAACTTAGCAAGATCGCTCTGGGAGGGCAGGTATGAGAGAGGGCTCCGGTTCGGACCCGTCGGTGACGGCCGACGGAGCGTCCCCGGTTCGAGTGGGCGTGTTGAGTTTCCACAACAGCAAAGAGACCAAAGCGATCCTCAACGCCGTCCGGGCGCTGGGACACGAGCCGGTCTGGCTCCGCGAGGAGAACACCAGATCGTGGATCGAAGACGAGAGCCTCCGGTTCGACCCCGACGTGGATGTCGTCGCGAACCGACTGCTGATGACGAAGGCCGCCGAGCCGTTGGACGACCTCGGGATCGCGACGGCCTACGCAGCGTCCCGCGCGGTGTTGAACCCGCCCGAGGTCGTCGTCCAAGCGCTTCACAAGTACGGGACCGCGGCGAGGCTCGCGACGGCGGGGATTCCGGTCCCGGACGCGTACATCGCATTCAGCCAACGGACGATCAACGAAGGGAACCGCCTCACGAGCGAGAAGGCGGTCCACAAGTCCGCGATCGGGACGAACGGGAATCGGATGGCGGTCGTCGGCGCGGACGACGTCGTCGCTCCGCACATCGCTCGCCGTCGGGCGTTCTTACAGGAGTTTATCGACACGGGCACCGAGCGACCGTTCGACGTCCGCGCGTACGTCGTCGGCGACCGCGTCGTCGGCGCGATGAAGCGGTACGCGCCGTCGGACGAGTGGCGAACGAACGTCGCCCTCGGGGGCGAGGTCGAAGACCTCACCGCCGACCTGCCCGAGGAGGCGGCGCGACTCTCACGAGAGGCGGCCGACGTGCTCGGCCTCGACTACGCCGGCGTCGACCTGTTGCGTCGCGACGGCGCCTGGTACGTGCTCGAGGTGAACGTGACGGCGGGATTCAAGGGGCTCTTCGAGGCGACGGGGATCAGTCCGGCGCCGTACATCGCCGCGCTCGCTATCGAGCGGGGCGGCGGCAGCGTCGATCGCGACCGCGTCACGTCCCTCGCGTCGGTTCTGGACGATTCGGTCCCTGACTGTAAGCCCTCGATCGATCCGGAGCCGGAGGAACCGATGACGATCGGCTACACCGAGGCCGTGACGGTGAGCGCGGGCCAGCGGGCGGTCGACGTGGTCGCCAAGTCGGACACCGGCGCTCGGCGGACGAGCATCGACTTCGACGTCGCCGCCGAGACCGGCGCCGGGCCGATACTCAAGACGGTCCGGGTGAAGTCCGGATCGCACCAGAAGCGACAGCGGCGCCCGCTCGTCGAGGTCGACGTGAAGATCGGGAACCGCTGGCAGACCGTGACCGCGAGCGTCGAGAACCGGAGCCACATGAACTATCCCGTGCTGCTCGGGCGGGACGTTCTCGACGGGTACCACGTGGACGTCACGAAGCGGGAACGCGAGGAGTGACCTACTCCACCCGGACCGTCCGCGTCGCCGTGACCGGCAGCAGCGGGAGGTCCGGGAAGACGACCTCGACGACGAACTCCAGCTCGTCGGCGTCGGGCGTGCCGAACACGCCGACCGGGACCGTCGCCTCACCGTCGAGGTACGTCGTCGTCGCGGTCATCTCCACGTCGTTGACCGTGACGCGGATCCCGGCGCGGGCGCTCCCGGAGGCGGCGGTCACGGCGACCTCGCACATCTCGTTTTCGCCGACCGCGATGCTGTCCGGGAACTCGCCCCAGTCGACGTCGACCCGGGGACAGTCGCGCGCGGCCTCGACGATGCGCTCCGCGACGGAGGCGCTCATGCCGGCGTTTTCGAGTTCGGTCGCGCCGCCGTCGACCACGTCGGCCGGAGAGGTGAGGCCGGCGTCCGCGAGGCGCTCGGCGCGGCCGGAGCCGACCCCCTCGATCGCCGTGAGCGCGACCGCCTCGCGGGAGACGCCGTGTTCGACGCGCGCCTCCACGCGGCGGGCGAGGTTGGCGGCGCGCGGGCCGGCGAAGCGGTCGAGGAACTCCGCGAGCGCGGCGAGCAGTCGGAGCGCGTTCTGCCGGATCACCCACGCGTCCGACCGGAGGTCGCTGGGGATCGAGTCGGCCATTCCGGCGAGCAGGATGGCGAACACCTTGCGGTGACCGTCTTCGAGGTCGGTGTCGCGCCCGTCGAGAATTCGGTCGATCGCGTCTGACTCGGCGGAGCGCGCGGAGACCGAGTCGAACTCGCCGGCCGACGCGACGGTCTCCAAGACGGAATCGACCGTCAGCGTCTCGCGGTCGGCGAGCCGTCGGAATCGGCGGGCGGTGTCCAAGCGGAGGTAGTACTTCGAGGCGAGTCGCCCGAGTCCGGTCGGCTCGATCGCGAGATTGTCGTCGGCCGCGACGAACCCGTCGTCGACGAGCGATTCGAGCGTGTCGCGCACGCGGTCGCGGAGCGTCGGGAAGTCGTACTGCTCCGGCTGCGACTGCGCGCGGACGTAGTAGAAGGTCGTCTCTAACCACGCCATCACGTCCTCGAGCCCGCGGATGGTGCCCATCGCGATCTCGGCGTTGAGGTGGGACTCGAGGTCCGCCGCGAGCCGCGACTCGATCTCCTTGCCGTCGCGCAGCAGCTTGCGGTACTTGTCGGCGTCGGCGCGGTCGCAGACCACCCAGCCGTACCCCACGTCGTCGTACTCGGGGCGCCCGGCGCGGCCGAGCATCTGGAGCACGTCGAGCGGCGAGATGTCCGTCTCCCCCTCCAGCGGGTCGTGGTACTTCGTGTCGCGGATGACGACGCAGCGCGCCGGGAGGTTCACCCCCCACGCGAGCGTCGACGTCGAGAAGAGGAACTTGATCTTCCCCTGCTTGAACCACTCCTCGACGCGGTCGCGGTCGTCCTTGCCGAGGCCGGCGTGGTGGAAGCCGACGCCGTCGGTGACCGACTGCCGGAGCGTGTCGTTGGTCAGCTCCGTCGCCTCGTTGTGGAAGTCGTAGTCGTCTCGGGAGTCGATCGGGATGTCGCGCTCGGTGATCTCGTCGCGCGCCTTCTTCGCGGCCTGGACCGTGTCCTGCCGCGAGGAGACGAACACGAGCGCCTGCCCGTCCTCGCGGACGTGCGGCTCGGCGAGGTCGAGCGCGCGGTAGAGCCGCCGGTACTTGTCGGCGAAGGCGTTCGACCCGTGCGAGTACGTCTTCACGCCCGTTTCGAGGTCGACGGGGCGGTACTCGTCGCCGAACGCGTAGGTCGTCTCCGCGGGCGCGTCTAACCACTCCGCGACGTCGTCGATGTTCGGCATCGTCGCCGACAGCGCCACGACGCGGGGGTCCTGGAGCCGACGGAGCCGGGAGACGGTGACCTCCAGCACGGCGCCGCGCTTCTCGGAATCGAGCAGGTGGACCTCGTCGATGACGACGCAGTCCACGTCGGTGATGAAGGAGTAGCGCGCGGAGTCGTGCTTCCGCGTCGCGCTGTCGGCCTTCTCGGGGGTCGTCACCAGCACGTCCGCCCGCTCGGCGCGGCGGGGGTTGAGGTCGCGCTCGCCGGAGACGACGTAGACGGAGTAGCCCAGCTCCTCGAACCGCTCCCACTCGCTCTCCTTCTCGTTGGTGAGCGCGCGGAGCGGCGCGACGAAGAGGGCGGTGCCGCCCTCCGAGAGGGTCTTACAGATGGCGAGCTCGGCGAGCGCCGTCTTTCCGGAGGCGGTCGGCGCCGAGGCGACCACGTTGTGGTCGGTCTCCAGAATTCCCGGGAGCGCCTCCCGTTGCATCCGGTTGAACTCGTCGAACCCGAAGGCGTCGGCGAACTCCGGCACCGCGTCCGCGACCTTCACGGCACACCACACCCGTGCGCGAGTCGTCGGGAACCGCGGCTGTGTCGCATCGGATCGAGAGGGGGGCTTCGAGGGCAAAGGCGTTTCTCATGCGGGCGCGAGGAGAATCGGACCGTCCGAGCGGCGAAGCGCGAAGCCGCGGGGCGCCGAAGCGCCGCCGCGGACCCACATCGTTTAGGCGACCGCGGCCGACCGGGCGGGTATGATTCCCACCTCGCCGCTCGTCGTCGGTATCGCCGCCGCGGTCGCGGTGCTCGCGCTGTTCGTGCTCGCCCGCCGGCTCCGCGGACCGTCGGCCGACGCGCGCGAGTCGAAGCGCGCCCACGACGCGGCCCAAGAGCGCGAACCGCCCGTCGAGATCGGCGAGACGTACGAGTTCGGCGTCACCGAGCTGACCGAGCACCACTCCGGCGACGAGGTCGCCGTCGGCAAGGTCGAGGGGTTCGTCGTCTTCACCGAGGAGATCCCGAGCGGGCTCGAACCGGGCGACGTGATCCGCGCGAAGGTGCTCTCCTTCAACGAGGGGCGCACCTCCGCCGACGCGACGTTCGTCGGGCGCGCGTAGTCGGGGACGGATCGTCGGAGCGAAACGGCGGCCGCGACCACGTCCGCCCCGAACCGGAGGTTCATACGTGATGCCGACGAAGTGGTGTCGCAATGGCTCAGGCCGGCACCCAGGACCTCACGGAGCGGTTCATTCAGTTCTATCGCAACTACTATCGGGAGGAGATCGGACAGCTCGCGCAGCGGTACCCCAACGAGCAGCGCTCGCTGTACGTCTCCTACGACGACCTCTTTCAGTTCGACCGCGACCTCGCCGAGGACTTCCTGAACAAGCCGGAGCAGATGCGCGAGTACGCCGAGGAGGCGCTGCGGCTCTACGACCTCCCCGCCGACGTCAGCCTCGGCCGCGCGCACGTCCGCATCGAGGACCTCCCCGAGAGCGTCGACATCCGCGGCATCCGCGTCCACGACGACCACATCGGCAAGCTCGTCTCGATCCAGGGCATCGTCCGGAAGGCCACGGACGTCCGCCCCAAGGTGACCGAGGCCGCCTTCGAGTGCCAGCGCTGCGGCACGATGACGTACATCCCGCAGTCCGACGGCGGCTTCCAAGAGCCCCACGAGTGTCAGGGCTGTGAGCGGCAGGGCCCGTTCCGCGTCAACTTCGACCAGTCCGAGTTCGTCGACTCCCAGAAGCTCCGCATCCAGGAGTCGCCCGAGGGACTGCGCGGCGGCGAGACCCCCCAGTCGATCGACGTCGACATCGTCGACGACATCACCGGCGAGGTGAGCCCCGGCGACCACGTCACCTGCGTCGGCGTCCTCCACATCGAGCAGGTCGAGCAGGGCAACGAGAAGTCCGCCATCTTCGACCTCTACATGGACGGCGTCTCCATCGCCATCGAGGACGAGGAGTTCGAGGACATGGACATCACGGAAGCGGACAAACGCGACATCATCGAGCTCTCCGAGCGCGACGACATCTACGAGGCGATGGTCGGCTCCATCGCGCCCGCCATCTACGGCTACGAGGAGGAGAAGCTCGCGATGATCCTCCAGCTGTTCTCCGGCGTCACCAAACACCTCCCCGACGGGTCGCGGATCCGCGGCGACCTCCACATGCTCCTGATCGGTGACCCTGGTACAGGTAAATCTCAGATGATTTCGTACGTAGAAAACATCGCACCGCGCTCGGTGTACACGTCCGGGAAGGGGTCGTCCGCAGCGGGGCTGACGGCCGCGGCCGTCCGGGACGACTTCGGCGACGGCCAGCAGTGGTCCCTCGAAGCCGGCGCGCTCGTCCTCGCGGACAAGGGAATTGCGGCAGTCGACGAGCTCGACAAGATGGACTGCGTCACGGGCGACACGCTGGTCTCGCTCGCCGACGGGCGCGTCGAGCGCATCGACGAGCTGTCGCGGGAGGCCGCCGAGGACGGCGATGTCGAGGAGCTCTCGAACGGTCGCCGCGTCCGCGACGTCGACCTCGACGTCTGGTCGATGGACGAGGACGGCAACCTCGTCGAGCGCTCCGTCTCTGCGGTCCACGAATACGACGCGCCGTCGGAGCTGACCCGGGTGACGACGGAGACCGGGGAGTCACTGACCGCGACGGCCGACCACCCGTTCTTCGTCCTGGACGACGGCGAGCGCGTCGAGCGCGAGGCGGCCGCGCTCGACGACGGCGACTGGGTGTACGTTCCCCGAGAGATTCCGACGAAGGCCGCCGACGGCGGAGCGGTGGCCGCGAGCGGCGGAGATGGACCGACGACCGAACCCGTGGACAGCGAGGGAATCGACGCTGACGGCGTCGACGCCGCCATGGCGAGCGTCCTCGGGTACCTCTCCGGCGACGGGAACGTCTACTACGACCGCGACGAGGGCGTCTACGGCGTCCGGTTCACCAACGCGGACGACGAGCTCTTGGACGACTTCGAGCGCGCGGCGCGGGCGGCGTTCGACGCGGAGCCGACCCGTCCGCCGAGCGAACAGCGCGACGACGGCGTCGAAACGGTCCGCGTCACCGGGAAGGAACACGCCGACGCCGTCCTCGACGCGGGGATGAACCTCGGTCGGTACGACGGGAAGTGCTTCCCGACCGCCGTTTCGACCGGGGGCCGCGCGGCGAAGGCCGCGTTCGTTCGCGCGCTCGCCGACAGCGAGGGGCACGTCGACGAGTCGGCCGGAAACGTTCGGATCGCGTCGGCGAGCCGAGACCTGCTGGACGGAACGCGGAACCTCCTGTTACAGTTCGGCGTGTCGAGCCAGCTCCAGCACCGCGAGCGGCATGGGGGCCGCGACGTGTACTACCTCACGGTGACCGACGCGGACTCGCTCGCGGCGTTCCGGCGGTACGTCGGGTTCACGGCGGCACGGAAGGCGGCGGCGCTCGACCGCGTCGTCGACGCGGCCGACGGCGACCGCACGATCCTCGACGTGGTCCCGGAGGTCGACGACGTGCTGGCGCGGTGTCGCGACTCGCTCCGGCTCCACCAGAGCGAGTGCGGAGTGAATGCGGTTACGTACCACGACTTCGAGAGCGGGGCCGCGAACGTCTCGCTCCGCCGTGCCGAGCGGATACTCGCCGGGTTCGAGGACCGCCGGGAGCGCGCAGACGACGACCGCGACGCGCTCGACGAGACGACGACGTGGGAGACCCTCTCGGAGCTTCGGAGTCGATACCACGTCACGCAGTCCGAGTTGGCCGAGGGAACGGCGCTGTCCCAACAGCAGATCTCCCGCGAGTGGGGCGAGAGCGAGGCGGTCCGTCGGACGGTGACCGAGCGACTCCGAGCGGTTCTCACCGAAGTCGCGGAGACCGACCTCGACGACCTCCGAGGGTTCGTCCGCGGCGACGTGAAGTGGCGTCGGGTCGAGTCGGTCGAGACGGTTCCCCCGGAGTCGGTCGAGCACCGCGGCGAGGTGCTCCGGCAGCGCCTCGCCGACGTCATCGGCGGGCCGACCGAGACGGTCGAACGACGCGCGCGAGAACTCCTCGACCGCGGTCCGGTCGGCGAGACGCGGACGGAGCTGTCGGCGGCGGTCGACGCGTACGGAGTCAGTCAGGCGGACGTGGCGTCGAGACTGGACGTGACGCAGGCGACCGTGTCGCGCTGGCTCTCCGGCGCCGTCGAGACCGACCGGCTCGGCGACGTGCGTGAGGCGGTCGCGAGCGGGGTGACCGCCGTCAGGGAAGAGCTGCGGTCGATACTGACGCGGATCGACGACGGGGAGCGCCCGCGGGTGTACGACCTGACGGTCGAGGGGACGCACAACTTCGTCGCGAACGGGCTCGTCGTCCACAACTCCTCCGACCGCTCCGCGATGCACGAGGGGCTCGAACAACAGAAGATCTCCGTCTCGAAGGCCGGGATCAACGCGACGCTGAAGGCGCGGTGTTCGTTGCTCGGCGCGGCGAACCCCAAGTACGGCCGGTTCGACCAGTACGAGCCGATCGGCGAGCAGATCGACTTGGAGCCGGCGCTCATCTCGCGGTTCGACCTCATCTTCACGGTGACGGACAGCCCGGACCCGGAGCACGACTCCCGGCTGGCGAAACACATCATCAAGACGAACTACGCCGGCGAGCTCAACACCCAGCGCGAGGAGCTGGCGAGCTCGGAGTTCACCTCCGAGCAGGTCGCGGCGGTGACTGAGGAGGTGGCGCCGGAGATCGACTCGGAGCTGCTGCGGAAGTACATCGCCCACGCGAAGCGGTCCTGCTTCCCGACGATGACCGACGAAGCGAAGGATCTCATCGAGGATTTCTACGTCGACCTGCGCTCGAAGGGCGCGGACGAGGACGCGCCGGTGCCGGTGACCGCGCGGAAGCTAGAGGCGATGGTGCGGCTCTCGGAGGCGAGCGCGCGGGTGCGCCTGTCGGACACCGTCGAGCGCGAGGACGCCGACCGCGCGACCGACATCGTCGAGTCGTGTCTCAAGGACATCGGCGTCGACCCCGAGACGGGGCAGTTCGACGCCGACGTGGTCGAGACGGGCACCTCGAAGAGCCAGCGCGACCGCATCAAGAACATCAAGGGGCTCATCGCCGACATCGAGGAGGAGTACGAGGAGGGCGCGCCGGTCGACGAGGTGCTCGACCGCGCCGGCGAGATCGGGATGGACCCGGGGAAGGCGGAGCAGGAGATCGAGAAGCTCCGGACGAAGGGCGAGGTGTACGAACCCAAGCAGGGCCACCTCCGGACAACGTAGATGGACCGCATTTAACGCAGAACGCTATACTTCTTATACATTGTTCCGAGCCATAGGAGATGAATATAGATGTTCTGAATTCACATTCTCTTTCTAATCTCCGAACCCTCTCCGGTCATGCGATTTGGGTAAATAATGCTATTCTGTGAAATTTATATAATGGTTGTACATTCCTGTGGTGGGAAGAGTTAGCAAACAGAAAACCTCCCGAAAGTGGCCTTGTATTAAAACCCCCAAGGCAGGGTTATGACCTACTCTTGAAACACCAAGAAGGCGAAGAGCGAGGAAGAGGTTTTCTTTTTCCCACAAAGGGGAAAGGACATGAATTTGCCCTTACTGTATATTTACGAATCAGAAACTTAAAAATATATCGATTGTGACTTGATAATTGGATAAGTAAACAACCATAGTTACATTCAAGATTGAAATGGCAGATTGTAAATAGAAATAAGTTAAAATCCTAGTTTCAAAGGGGATTTGGCGATTTATGTCGCTCATGTGGATTTGAGGGTAGGATATAGTCTATCCTACGAAATCAGGGAGTATTGTACTATCTACCTGCTAAACATCGATAATCACCCTTCCTCTAAATCCCTAATCCGTTGATATTGACCCTTACAATCCCCTTAGCTTGCCAATCTACATCTCCAATTCAAAGATATGCCCAATAGCAATAAAATTAGAATATAGTAAGAAGAGAGCTTGAGAGTGTCAAAATCGGGGAGAGCATACCTAACTACCCCCCAATGTATGATCTGCCTTGCGTCTAGCGATTTTCCTGAAAGAGAGAAAAGGATAACTGTTATTCTGAACAAAGTTTCTGCTATGAATATCCCTCTAATTAGCAAAGATGAACGGGAAGATTGGGTCAAAGTTCTAGAAGCTATGTATGAGAATCATATCATAGTTGATCCGGAAGTGAGTAGCGGAATGCTAAGTGCGCGAGAGGCTAACCAGTTTGTGACTCCTGCTGTTAGTTTTTATCGAGAAGTAGAGCCAAAGTTTGACAAGGATATCATGCCGATAGTTGAGAATTTAGAGCAAGTTGGTCTTGTGAAAATTAATAGAAACACGGGATACGGTGGTTTTGACGATCTTGATGCTGATAGAAATGTTCCGGTCCCCGGTCTTACACAAGAGGGATTAGAGCTAGCTCATAACATCAAAACAGAGCGACAGCAGCAAACGACCAACGAACTTCTGCTATGGTTGACTGTAGCTCTTACCGTGTTGACGATCGGATTACTTTGGCTGGAATTATTCCGCATCTTTTATCTATGAACGAACGTCAGAAAGTCTCTTTTGAAATAGCTCTCACAAGGATGTCATGGGTAATATACGCCGGGGTATTTTGGTATTTTATTGAAAACTTTTCAGATCCGGCTATGTGGGTATTTGCCTTTGTTCTGGTATTCCTAATGGAATATCGGTTAGCAAGGTGGACATTTGAACTTGAAGCAGAAAAACAGGATTTGATTGATGAAATAAGAGAGCAAGACTGACAACTAATAGGCAAATATTTAACAAGTTCTAGTGTAAAGAACAAGTATGGTAGAAATCAGCAAGGAAGGCAATATGTCGTTTAGTGTCGAGTCAGATGGGGACCATGTAGATATAGACATTGACGACGGGACCGTGAACTTGAGGCTTTCAAATGAAGGAGCCGAAGAGTTTGCAGAACACTTGCTAGAAGAGGCAGGAAAATCCGAATAGCCGACCAAGGAGCAAATGGATTCTAAGGAGACTCAGTTGTACATATAGTAGATAGAATAAGATTTCAAATGATGATGAGGGGCAAACCACTTGTCCCACCCTCAAGAGTGATTTTTGTTAACGCTCTGTGCCATTCAAAGATTCTAGAGAATTACTCCGTATAGCAGAGAGAATCCTACACTCAACATCCCGAAGCTCAATCCCATAGGCACTAACGAATTGCCAAAGCCCCTCTCCCCGAAAAACACCTGATAGCAAAGGATTGAGCCAAAGATTAGCAAAGTCGCTCCAAGTCCAAAGCCGAACGATGAAAGGAGAGTGAATATCATAGATATCCTTCCTCTTCAAGCAGCTTTCCAAGTGCTACCTCAACCAGCTTCTTTTCTTGATAGTTCTTATCATAGCTGTAGTTCTCTAGAGCTTCGATCAAATTCTCGTCAGAAATCGCACAGCGAATTAGTTTAATGTCGGTTCCATCGTCGTTGTTATTTACTGATAAACTCATAGTTAGTAGTCCCAAATTGAGTCCTTATCTTCAACACAAAAAGGACAATAATATTCGTCACTCGATTCATCAAACAAAGGAGTCTGACCACAGTTACATTCCAATTCGTATGTCCATAGCTCATCGAGAGAGTCGTTCTGCTCGATGAGTAGAGGGGCTTGAAGATAGCCCATGGCAGTTTCGTGAAAACTCCCGAAGATCCTAGTGTGGAGTCTCCTTGGCACGTCAAATTCCAAGTGATCCAAGTTAACGACGATCTTGCTAACGCTGAATCCCTCTGGTCGATCCTCCAATACCTCCCGGCATATTCGATGGTAATCTAAGTCGCTCATAGGGAGTATATAAGGTGTATGCCGTTTTCGATGGTCTTAGAGGGTTGTACTGCCTGAAAATCGAACCGTGGTATATCATGGACAGTAGTATAGTAGTTATTAGAGTTAGTTAACATAGTATTTCTATTACTATTATTTCTCATAGGATTCTTTGATCGGCTTGTAACTTTCATCGTTATTTAGTCTAGTTAACTCTTCAACATACTCCGTATTTATATCTTTATTCTTGTAAACCCCGTGGGAAATTCTTTCAATTAATTCTAATTCCATCATAATTCCTAATCCTTTCTTGATGCTATCTTCATGATATAAATCCTTAGTTTTGATATTGTATATTTGATCGTATAGTTCATTAGCCTCCACATCTTCATTTTCAAGGAAGTATTCCGCCACTTGTTCTCTGAAATTGAACGACAGAGCGTTAATGTAGTAGGGTCGTGAAACATACTCTTCAAAATTCAACACGTCTTTAGCATGAGTCTCATTCTCATGATACTTTAGTTGTTCAGTACGGAAGATCGGTAATTCCTCTTCGAAGATGTGTTGAACAATCTTTCTGTCGGCATTGAAGCGCCATGCCAATTCTCTGCTTAGTTCTATTTCGTTCCGTGATCGATCTTCGGGTTGAGCAAACCATAGTTGCTTGAGTTTATCGTTATCATGAATGACGTGTCTTAGCCTATCCCTGAATGAATCCGTCCCCGGTAAGTTATCCTCGCAGTAGGATTCAATATCGAATGAGTCGGGTAGAGTATCGATTTCTTCCCTTTCCTTCTGGTTATGACCCTTACCACTACCCGACCCTTCGGACTTCTTTTCTATTGGTATATCGTTCAGAATTTCTCGGATAGAATCGATTTCTACGGTGGGAGCTTGAGCGTTAGTCTCCAAGTCGTCGTATTGGTGATTGTCGTCTATCTTCGATGGTGGGACAAGTGCATATCCAGAGGTAAGAAGCTCTAAGTCGTGTTTGTCTCCTTGGAACGTTACTTTTTGTTTGAATTGGTCCAAATGCTGATACGCATCCTGAGTAACTGTTAGTAGGTGATTGGATCCACCGGATTGACTTTGCCATGATATCAGAGCCAATTCAGAGATTGACTGTAGGAGGTTATCAGGAATATCACCGTAACTCTCCTTATCGAAAACGACTGTATAGCCTCGTTCAGTATCGATCCCTAGCCTGATAGCGATATTTCGTTTTCGGGATAACAGAAAGCCCATCTCTCTCGCTGTTTTGAGCCTATCTGGATTATTCCAACCACCGAACCCGGCTTTCGTTCTTGGTTGGATGGAATGGAATACAGGGGTTTCATCGAATAACTCGACATATTTCGATATTTCAGTTGCTTGTGCCGCTGAACCAATACATTTATTATCTTGGGGATGTAATTTACTCATGTTAGGAAATAGAAGTCATATGCTTGCTTCCTCCGGTTGTGTGCCACCACAACCGATTTTGCTTACTTCATCGCATAGATATGCGATTTAAATCCGCATTCGTTTAGATTCTTTCTTACTTACTTTAGAATCTCATCGTTTAAAAATCTTGCCAAGTGCTTGTTAAAACTCCTTCTATTTTTCTAAAAAATAAGTACGTTAATTATCCACATATTAATATTTAGTCTGAAATATTAGGATATTAAAAGATTTAGAAAGATATTTAAAGATTGGATTCTTAGATTAAAGTGCTATTGCCCAAGCAAACAAAAACTGAGGGACCGAATAAGCTCTCAGTTTTTCATTCATCGTAAGCTATTGCTCTTAGTTATTAGCAGATGTCCAAATATATTGGACTAAATTCAAAAGAATTAAATAATTTGGGTTCTTAATTTAAATTGCTTTGACTGTTTCGAATCAAGGAGGTTTTTAAACTTTCCTCCTTGGTTTTGTTTTGCTCCTAGTGATAATATCGGAGATTAGTTTCTTTTTCGAAGCGAGAAATGTCAATTATGACAGTAACATTACCCTCCAATTCGTCTCTAGAGTAACCGATTAGCTCATTATCTTCATGTAGATCCTCTTTGATTTCCTCCAAGTGGCGATCATCGACAGTTGAGGTGAAATAAGAGTCTGTGGTAACTATGGTCATTTTGCTAAATACTCCTTGAATCCGCGGTTAAAGTCACACTTGGGACAATCGGTGATAATAGTAAGACAGAGCTTCGCATCTCCGAGAAAAGAGAGATTAAGATTATCCTCTGATACTGCTATATCAGTCTGACATCGGGGACAAGGGACGTTATCGATCATTTGGCAAACCCGCAGTTTCGACATTGAGAAAAGAACGTGTAACCAATCCCACTTGGAGATCCCGGAACTTCTTCTTCCTGATAGGAAGGATCACCACAACGAGGGCATTTTGAGTGAGGCATTATCTTAATCCTCTCTCACAACTGCTATCACAGTCGAACCAGAGTCCTTTTCAATTTCTACTTCCCCATCGAAGGGTTCGCTCCGATAGTTCCTCAGAGCATGCATTAGCTCTTCATCCTGTGTGGTGACTCTCTTGGAGTTTGGACCGACCGACTCATACATTGATTTCGTGGAGGATTGATTCAAATCCTCCACGAAATCATGCCAATACTCCTTGTCAGAATCCTTCCATGCCTCAAGTCCTTCATCTAATTCCTCAATTTCAGTAGAAGGATCCTTTATCTCGGGTTCAGACTCTTCTAGAAAGCTAGAGTAACGCTCTTCGACTGTCTCAAGAGCTTCTTGTAATTCAGCCTCATCGACGTGAGAACTATTGTCGTCAGACATTACTCGCTGTAGCATTTCGCCCGTCATGTCCCGGACTTTACGGTCCATGACAGGATCGCGGTACGCCTCTCGAATTCTCTCCTTTTCTAGCTCCTTCTTGTTCTTTGCTACCTCCTTGTTATGCTTTCGCACACCCTCACGAATTCCGTCCCATACTTCATCGATATCTTCGGGTTCGGACTCTCCTTTTAGCGTCCTTTCCCGATCTTGAAGCTCTTCAATCTCGTCGTCCGTGAAAAATTTTTGAACCTTATTAGAATCCAGATCCGCCTTGATATATCGCTCATCCTCCTTTCTTTCGCGGATTCTAGGATTTCCACCTTCCAACTCTTCTACTACAATATCCGTTTCAGGATCTAACTCTTCAATCTCCGAACGAGATAATTCAGCTACGTTCGATCCGCCGGTATTCCCGCTTCCCTTTGGCTGGATAATGTTGTTATTTCTACCTGTGCGCTCTGCCTGTTTCAGATTAGCTCCTTGTGTCGTCATATTAAATCAATCCTCAAAACCTAATTCGCTCTGTAAATAATCGTTATACGACTCTCCCCAGTCCATATTCTGCTGCATATGTTCCACTAATCCCCGTTCAAGGGTTACTGTGGTTTTATCCTCAATCCACTTAGAGTTATTTTCACACATATTCTATTAGTTAATTAGAACTATTAATATTTAAGAGTTTTCATTTATATTGAACATATTTGGAGATTCTAAAGTTAAAACCCCTAGCAGTTTAGAGGATGAGTATTTCTATATTGTATTATCTAGTATATTCTCAATTACATCATATGGTCTAAATCCTCAGCCATATCTTTTGCCTCTTCAGCTTCCCATCTAGTCTCTTCTAATTGATTTCTGATTTCAATAATCTCGTCTCTTATCTCCCCAATCTCAAGGTACAGAACGAACATGATTCCGATGTCCATAGTTAAGCCTACAAACGTGAATCCAAACCCGATCCACCGACTATTAGGGAAAAGTAGCGGTTGAAGATATCCAGTAGAAATCAAGAGGATACCAATAGCCGCTAAAAGGGCTTTGACTCTTAGACTTTGATCCTTGATTAACTGAATATACCTGTTTGACATATGGGAAAGCCAACGACCCATTTTCAAAGTTCTATCGTTACCTCAAAATCCGCAAACGGTGTTCTCAGGTGGATACGTATAGATTTACCACCTAATTCTAAGCAAATAGACATCCGGATTATTGCTCCAAATAGCTAAACAAATAGCTCAAAGTAATACAATCCCCAAATTTATGACAAGTATTACAGAAACTTTCCTAAAACTTTGAGAAAGTTAATAGAATATCAAAAGGAACAATAGAATATGAAATAATAATCTCACACTCTGCTATTCTATAACTCTCTTCCTTCCTTAGCGATCCGTCTACTCTCTAAGACCCAAGCTCTGTGCCTCCTAAGCGTTTTTCCATGAGATACGACCCAAACCACTTGGAGGCAAATCAAAGCTCACAGATTACAGTATATGGGCATACAGTACACTCAGAATAGATTTGAGCCTATCACCGAAGCTCTGAATGAGAAAAGAGTCTGATTGTAGCTCAAGAGTGATCGTCTCCCTCCTATCCCACCTCCGAATCAATACGATCCACCTTCGACCGACTTGGAGCTAATCTCCCTATCTTGTGTTATCCTCATCAACATAATAACATTATTGAAAAGAAATACTACTATAAAGAAACAAGGCATCATTCTTGTAGGCTATCTTTCTAGTAACTAAGTAAGGATATATCTCTAATTCCTTCGCCGTATGGCGATTTTTGGGTGAAATAGAAAGTGGGGACGCACATCGACATTAATGAGGCTATCCCGGATTGCGGGACTAGAAAGACAATCAGGCAGGAAACGAATCCTGATATTCCTTCTTAACATCGGTGTCAATCAAATCAAGATATTGCTGAGTCGTGGAGATATCTGAGTGACCCAAGTGCTTCTTGATGAAAGCAATATCAATCCCTGATTTAAGAGAATGCACAGCATGTCCATGCCTGATTGTATGAGACGTGATTCTATATCGGGGTTCTCCGTTAACGTCGTTCCCAACTACCTCTTGGATCCCGGCGTTCTCTGCCGATCTTCTAACGATTTTATTGATATTGCCCGGAGCTATTTTTTCGGATTTCCGTGAGACGAACAGGTAACTGGATTGATCCGCCGACGTGAACCTATTCCGGTATCCACGGTTGATATACTGTTCTAGTAGGATATCCAGCGAGGGTTGAAAGAACACCTCTCTCCAATCTCCCGTTTTCGGAGCGAATATATCGATCTTGCGTTCCTCCCTGTCAATGTCGTTTAGCTCAATCAGGGACGCTTCGGATTGCCGAATTCCCGTTTGCCACATTAACTCGATGAGCAATTCGTTCCGGAGCTTGGGATCGGGGACGTGCTTTTTGAGTTGATCCTTTTCGCTTTCAGAGATATATTTGATATCCTGTTTATCCTCTCGCCTCTTCCTCTCTTCATGCGATCCTGAGGAATCTCCGGTGTAATTCGCGTTTTTCAGTCTATCGCTATTAAAAGGAGACTCATCCTGTTCGGTGATATAGTCATAGTATTTTTTCAGAGAGTAATATCTATTAGAAATAGTGGCGTCACTATATCCGTTCTCTCTTATTTCGTTCAGATATTCGTTTATCTCTTCATATCCAGCATTAACAGGCTCAATGTCGTGTTTTTCGCACCAAGATAGATAATCTTCCAAGTCACCCTTTCTCTTAGCGACTGTCGAATCTGCCAAGCTCCCCCGTTCTAGTTCCTGTTCAATGAAGCTCTGAATACTCATTTACACGTCCCTCCAATAGCGTTCCTTGCCCTCATGCTCTGTTACCCGGACTCTGCCGGACATGTCGCTCACAAGCTTTTCTAGGGCTTTCCGTGCATCTAGCTCAGTCACTTCAAAGATATCAGCAAAGGACTCTGTGGTGCCTTCCCACCCATAGAGCCTTTTACGCGCTTCTTCCGAATCTCCACGGTCAATATGACCCTCTTCAATAGCCTCCAATTCATCATTCTTGTCGTTCCGTTCAATTTGCCACGCATCCGTTCCGGGTTCTTTGTCCGGGAGATATTGGAAGATATCGTTTGCTAGCTTGTTTATTTCGGGATCTTCTTGTGTTGAGGTTTCAATACGTGAAAGACGGTTCTCTAATTGCCCGATATTGTTCTGGATATCGTTGAGAGTCCTACTGATACTCTCTAGGTGTTCTGAGTTGGATTCGGAACCAGATTCTCCCGTATCTCCTTGTATCTCTTTTTCAACGGAGAGACGAACAAGATCGGACATGCTATTCACTTCAAGCGATTCATCAGCATATTCTTGCCACCGTTCTTTCGCTTCCGGAGCGATTTTGACATTGACTTGCTTACGTTCGGGCATGGCAACACGCTTGAATTCGGTATCAGAGAATATAACGATTGGTACCAATTTCAACTAATATGGACCGCATCTCCGCGATACGGAACGTCGAGGACGCGCTCCGCGAGTTCGAGAACGGCGACGCCGACCTCGCGGCCACCGAGCGGCGCGTGGCGGCCGTACTCCGGACGTACGCGACCGAGTTCGACGGCGACGGTGACGTGTTCCGCGCGGTCGGCGACGACCCGGTCGACGACACCGTCGTCGTCGCGCCCTCGGAACCGGCCGCCCGCGAGCGCGTCCTCACGGCCTGTGGCCTCGACGAGGGGGACCCGGAGGGTGACGCCGATCCCGAGTTCGACGTCGAGCGGTTCTAACGTCCGACGGCGGGCGGTTCCAACCGCCGACAGCGGGCCGACGAAGGGCGAACCGACCCGCCGTCGCTGAAGGCGGTTGAAACGTTCCGGTCCGGAACGGATAAATTTCAAAACCGACCACCGGCGGGCGTGCTGCTGGTCGTGACGTACTCGGCGGCCGCCCGAACCGGCCTCCGGAACCTGTGTCGTCGCCACGAGTCGGTCGTCGCCCGGCGGTTCGGCCGCGCCGCGCTGTTCGACGAGACGGTGTACGCCGCCTTCCTCGCGCTCCGGCTGCGGGAGTCACACGGCGGAGACGTCCAGATAGAGCGCACCGAACCGTTCAACGAGTTCGTCGCCGTCGACGAGCCGGTCCGGAAGGCCGCCGCGGCCTACGCGGACCGGTCCGCGGAGTCGACGCCGTACACCGCCTTCGCGGCGGGGACGGAGCATCCGGACCCGGACGCCATGCGCGACCGGGAACTGTGACCGGGGCGATGTCGGTCCCGCCGGATTCCGACGATGACAGCGAGGCGGACGGCTCCGTCGGCGTTGAGGAGCGTCCGGAACCGAGCGCGGTTCTCGGGCGACTCCCCACCGAGGCGGGACTCCGGCGACAGCTCGCGGCGGCCGCGCGCTCGCGGGGACGGACCGCGTCGGTCGCGCCCGAGATCGACGAGATCGAGGCGGAGCTCGCGGCGATCGAGATCGAGCCGGTGGACCTGACGGCGGCGCGGCGGCGGGTCGCCGAGACGACCGGAGAGACCGAGCGGCTGAAAGAGCGTGTCGCGGCGCTGCGCGGCGACGCCCGAGCGCGCCGCGCGGTCGACGCCGAGGCTGACGAGACGCTCGGCGACCTGGAGGAAGCGGCCGCGGAGCTGTCGGCCGCGCAGACGGAGGCCATCGCCGCCGAGCAGGCGCTCGAACGCGCGCGGGCCGAGGCGGCCCGGAACCGGGACGAGCGGCGACGACGGCTGCGGCTCCGCGACCGGCTCCGAAACCGGCTGCGGACCGCCCGCCGCGAACTCGCCGAGGCGGTCTATCCGTCGTTCCGCCGCGCGCTGGGGGTCGTCCCGGGCGGCGACCCGAGGGCGGCCGGCGCGGCGCCGGACGACTACGACGGGGATCCGGTCGCGGCGTCGCTCGCGGCGGTCAGGGTCGCGGCGCTCGACGGGGTTGTCGAACTGCGCGGCGACGCGGCCCGGAGGGTCGCGGCATCCGAGCGGGGCGCGAGGTCGCTGCTCCGGACCGCGGAGGTCCGCGTGGGGTCCGACCCGGACACTTAAATGCGATTCCGCGGCACCCGGCGCATGGAACTCGACTGGTCCGTCGACCGCGAGGGTGACGCGTCGCTCGTCGGCGTCCGGGTGCGCAACGACGGAGCGGTCCCGCGGCGCGTCCGGATCGAAAGCCGGCTAGACGGCCCGGTTCTCCCGCCTCGGCGCGGCGGCGTCCCCGAATCCGGATGGGACACTAGAGGCGTGACCGCGGTGATCGATCCGGGCGACCGCGCGGCGTTCGGGTTCGCGGCGCTCGCCGACCCCGTCGACCCGCCGGTCGAAATCGCAAGCGTCGAGCCCGTGAGGGAGAACGCAGACGACGGTCGTACGGCGGCCGAGAGCGAGTCCGACCTCGCGCGGGCCGCAGTCCGGGACCTCGAATCGCATCGCCCCCCGCGGCGCGCGGTCGCCGGAGAGGACGCCGGCGATGCCGTCAACGAGGCGGGCGGTGACGTGGGAACGGTCGACGGCGAGGAGGACGGCGTGGACGGGGGAACGGTCGACGGCGAGGAGGACGGCGACGCGGACCGATCGACGGTTCCCGACTTGCCGCCGAGCGCGGCGGCGCCCGACGACATCGACGCGTGGTTCGCGGCCGTCGAGGCGCGGATGGAGCGGGCGGAGCGGCTGGCCGACGCCGACCTGGCGACGGCGACGGCGGTCGTCGAGGAGGCCGGCGGCCTCGACGCGGTGGAGGGACTCGATGAGCGCGTCGCCGCCGACGCCGAGCGCCTGAAGGCGGTCCGCGACCGCGCCGCGGCGCTGGCAGAGCGCGCCGAGGAGAGCGAGGTCCCGACCGAGGCGCTGGAGGCGTTAGCGTGATCCTCGCGGTCGCGGGCGGGAAGGGCGGCGTCGGGAAGACGACGCTCGCGTACAACGTCGCCGCCGAACTCGACGGCGTCGTCGTCGACGCCGATCTCGGGATGGCGGACCTACCGGACGGCCGCGGACCCGACCTCCACGACGTGCTCGCCGGCGCGGCGGACCCGATAGAGACGGTTCGGTCGGGGCCGGTCGACGTCGTCCCGTGCGGGCGGACGCTGGCCGGCGCGCGGGCGGCCGACCTGACGCGGCTGAAGGGGGCGGTCGCCGCGGTCGAGCGCGAGTTCGGGACCGTCGTCCTCGACTGTCCCGCGGGACGCCGCGCCGACGCCGGCGTACCGCTCGCGGTCGCGGACGCCTGCCTCCTCGTCGTCTCGCCCCGGGCGTTCGCGCTGGCGGACGCGATCCGCACCCGGGAGCTCGCCCGCGAGCTCGACGCCGGTCTGGTCGGCTGCGCGGTCAACCGCGTGACCGAGCCGCCGCCGGTCGAACCGATCGGCGACGCGCTCGGCGCGCCCGTCGAGGTGGTCCCGGCCGACCCGCGCGTCGGTCGGTCCGTCGCGACGGAGCGACCGATCGTGAGCGCCGCGCCCGACAGCGAGGCCGCGGCGGCGGTCAGGGCGCTCGCGCGGCGCGTTCCGGCGTGAAGAGGGCGGGACGGGTGAGATGCGCGAGACGGAAAAACCGGGAACGCGTCGCGACACCGCGCCTTTTTACTCCGGTCGTCCCGTCGGCGAGAGCGATGATCGGAGTCGCGTTCGTCGTCGGCGTCGGGGTCATCTCCGCGCTCGCGGTCTCGGTGGGACCGCTGTACGCGGCCGACCGCTACCGGGATTTACGGGAGCCGACGGACGCCGAGCGCGCGCAGATCGCGGCGCTGACGGACCCCGCCGGACTCGAACTCGACCGGGTCGCGATCGAGTCCGTCGACGAGGCGGGGAGCGGCGACGGCGCGAGCAACGGGGGAGGGTCGGCGGCCGGCCCCGCCGAGGTCGCCGTCCGCGGGCCGCCCCGGCGCCGGGTGCTGTTCCTCACGGCGGACGTGTTGACCGACCTCGACGAGGACGTCGCGGTCGGGCTGCTCGCCGCGGAGGCCGGGCGAGTCGCGGCGTACTACGCCGAGTTCCGCGCCGTCGCGGTCGGCGCCGTGCTGGCGACGCTGGCGGCGGTCGTCACGACGCTCGTCCCGTTCGAGTCCGGCTTCGCCGCCGTCATCGCCGTAGGGATCGCCTCCTTCTGGGCCGGCCGCCGGGTCCAGTACGCGGCGGACGCCCGCGCCGCGGACGCGGTCGGCGCGGACCGCGTCGCCGACGCGTTCGAGCGCGTCGCGGAGCGCCGCGGGGTCGAGCCGGAGACCGGCGACTGGTCGACGTGGTTCGAGGTCCAGCCGCCGCTCGGCGATCGGATCGCGCGGCTCCGCGAGCGGGCGGCAGACGGAGAGTAGCGGCGGAAAACGGGTCCGCGCCGTCGACTGCGTCTCAGTCCCGCACTCGGCGAGCAACCGCGGAGTCGGGGCCGACGCGGACGTCGTAGCCCGCCACCGTGAGCGAGACGTCGACGTCGGCGTCGGACCGCCCCGAGACGAGCGCGTTCAGCGCGTCGGGGTCGACGTGTTCGTACAGCACGACGCCCTCCTCGGACAGGTCGACGGGGTCGACGTCGACGAGTTCGGCGATCGCCTCGACGACCGCGAGGCTGGGTGCGGGACCGTCGCCGCCGTGACAGACGCGGGCCGTCTCCGGAACCGAGCCGGAATCGTTCGATCCGGCCGTTGCGCTGCTCATAGCTCCTCTACTCGGATACGGTATATAACTCGATCGTTCAATTTATCAGAAATGATTCTCTTTCGAGTCAGTCCGGTCCCGGAACCGTTACCAACCAGCCGCCCGAGTGTAGGGATAACTCGAATGCGACTCCCGGAACGACAGCTCGCGGTCCTCGAGGCCGCGAGCGCGACGGACGAACGAACGGTGGCGGAGATAGCCGCGGAGACCGATCTGAAGCCGGAAACGGTCGCCGGCGCGGCGTTTGACCTCGCCGACGAGGGGCTCGTCGAGGTCGGGTCCGCGACCGACGAGACGCTCGAACTCACCGACGAGGGACGGACCTACGTCGAGGCCGGGCTCCCCGAGACGCGGCTCTACCGGGCCGGGCTCGACGCGGGCGCCGACGCCGAACCGGTCTCGATGGGCGCGGTCATCGGCGAGGCCGGCCTGGATGGCCCCGAGGTCGACATCGCGCTCGCGAACTTCGCGCGGAAGGGCTTCGGGAGCGTCGACGGCGGCGAGCTCTCGGTCGACCCGGACGCCGACCCGGACACTGACCCCGAGGCGACGGCGCTCGCCGCGCTCGCCGACGCCGGCGGAGCGGGCCTCGACGCGGACGCCCTCGACGTCGACGAGGCGGTGATCGACCAGTTGGACTCGCGCGGGCTGGTGGCGGTCGGCGAGTCGGTCACGCGGACGGTCCGGCTCACCGACGACGGCGTCGACGCGCTGATGACCGGCGTGGAGGCGACCGAGACGGTCGGGGCGCTCACGCCCGAGCTCCTCGCCAGCGGCGAGTGGCGCGACGCGGAGTTCGCCGAGTACAACGTCGAGGCCGACGCGGAGACGGCCCGCGGCGGCCGGAAGCACGTCCTCCGTCGGACCGCCGACCGCGTCAAGGACGTGCTGGTCGGGATGGGGTTCCAGGAGATGGAGGGCCCGCACGCGGACGCCGACTTCTGGATCAACGACTGCCTGTTCATGCCCCAGGACCACCCGGCGCGGACCCACTGGGACCGGTTCGCGCTCGACGTGGACCCGATGGAGGGAATCCCGGACGAGCTGATGGCCCGCGTGGAGGCGGCCCACCGCGACGGGTGGGGGGTCGACGGCGACGGCTACCACTCGCCGTGGTCGGCCGACTTCGCCCGCGAGGTCGCGCTCCGCGGTCACACCACCTCGCTGTCGATGCGCTACCTCTCGGGGATCGCGGGCGCGGAGCTGGGGCCGCCCCAGCGCTACTTCTCGGTCGAGAAGGTGTACCGCAACGACACGCTCGACCCGACGCACCTCTTGGAGTTCTTCCAGATCGAGGGGTGGGTGATGGCCGAGGACCTCTCGGTGCGCGACCTGATGGGCACCTTCGAGGAGTTCTACCGACAGTTCGGCATCACGGACATCCGGTTCAAGCCGCACTACAACCCCTACACGGAGCCCTCCTTCGAGCTGTTCGGCGAGCACCCGGAGACGGGCGAGGAGATCGAGATCGGCAACTCCGGCGTCTTCCGCGAGGAGGTCACCGGCCCGCTCGGCGTCGACTGCGACGTGATGGCGTGGGGGCTCGCCCTCGAACGGCTGGCGATGCTCACGACCGGGGCAGAGGACATCCGCGACCTCCACGGGACCTTGGCCGACATCGACTTCCTGCGGAACGCGGAGGTGAGCTACTGATGCCCGTCGTCGACATCGACCCCGACGAGCTGCGCGAGCTCACCGGCCACGAGGAGAAGGACGACGAGGAGCTGAAAGACGACCTGTTCGGGCTCGGCTTAGAGTTCGAGGGCGAGACCGACGACGGGATGTTCCAGTTCGAGTTCGCGCCCGACCGGCTCGACCGGCTGAGCGTCGAGGGGGTCGCGCGCTCGCTGCGCTACCACTACGGCGACGCCCGCGGCGTCTACGTGCCGAACACGAACGACCCCGAGTGGACGATCGAGGTGGACGAGTCGGTGCCCGACGAGCGGCCGTTCGTCACCGGCGCCGTCGTCCGCGGCGTCGATCTCGACGAGGCGGCCTTAGAGTCGCTGATACAGCTCCAGGAGAAGCTCCACGCGACGATGGGCCGCGGCCGCGCGAAGGGCGCGATCGGGATCCACGACCTCGCGATGGTGAAGGGCGCGCCGCTCCAGGAGGGCGCGGAGCCGTCGATCACCTACCGCGGCGTCAACCCCGACGGGGATACCTTCGTCCCGCTCGACGCGAACGACGAGCTGACCCCGAACGAGGTCCTCGACGAGCACGACACGGGGACGACCTACGCGGACCTCGTCGAAGGGCTGGACCGCTACCCGGCGATCTACGACGAGCTCGGCCTCTTCTCGTTCCCGCCGGTGATCAACGGGAAGCGCACCGAGGTGACGACCGGCTCTCGCGAGCTGCTCGTCGAGCTCACCGGCACCGACCAGTGGACGATCGACCGGATGTGCAATATCATCTGTTACGCGCTGTCCGCCCGCGGCGCGACGATCGAGGCGGTCGAGGTGAACTACGCCGACGGCGCGACGCACCCGGGCGAGTACGGGGCCGAGCTCGTCCGGCCGAACCTCGACGTCGACGAGAAGAGCGTCTCGCACGACCGGATCGAGACGCTGCTTGGCGTCGACTTCGAGCCCGAGGAGGTCGTCGACTGCTTCGAGCGCGCCGGCCTCGACGCCTCCTACACCCTCGACGAGGACGTGACCTACGAGGTGTCGATTCCGCCGTACCGCGTCGACGTGCTCCACCCGCTCGACCTCGTCGACGACGTGGGGCGCGCGTACGGCTTCGACAACTTAGAGCCGCGCTACCCCGACGTGGGGACGGTGGGGGGACGCCACGAGCGCTCGCGCTTGGAGGACGCGGTCCGGACGAGCCTCGTCGGCCTCGGCTTCGAGGACCTGCTGAACTTCCACATGACGAGCGGGACGGAGAACTACGACCGGATGAACGTCGAGCCCGGGACCGGGGGCGCGGCGATCGCCGACGGGGAGACGGCGAACGCGAGCGCCGGCGTCTTCGGCGGCGGCGACCCCGTCGAGATCACGGAGCCGTACAGCGAGGAGTACACCCAGCTCCGCACCTGGGCGCTCCCGTCGCTCGTCATGCTGTTGGAGCGGAACACCCACAACGCCTACCCGCAGGACGTCGCCGAGGTCGGCTTCGTCGCCGAGCGCGACGACGCCGAGGAGGCGAACGTCGCCGAGTCCCGCCGCGTCGCCGGCGCGGTCGCCCGCCGCGACGCCTCCTACGAGGCCGCGAAGGGGCGCCTCCAGGCGCTCTGTGACGACTTCGGCGCCGAGCTGGCGACCCCGCGGACCGAACACCCCTCGTTCATCGAGGGGCGCGCCGCCGACGTCGAGATCGACGGCGAGCGCGTCGGCGTGATCGGCGAGCTCCACCCCGCGGTGCTCGTCGAACACGACCTGGAGGTGCCGGTCGCCGCCTTCGAGTTCGAGCTCGACGCGCTGCGGTAGCGGCCGCGGTCGGAAGGACCCGAGCGGGATCTCCGTTCCGTCGGTTTCCTAACGAATTATCACAGATCCGACTGCGAGCAGAAGACATATATCCGTCTTGGCGTAGTGGCCGGCCATGAACTGCGAAAAGTGCGGCGTCGACGCTCCGCTCGCGCACCGGGACGTCGACGGCTTCGCGTACTACCTGTGTGAGGCCTGTATCAGCGGGTGGGACGCGGTTCGGGCCCCCTCCGCCGACGCCGCCGACGAGGCCCGGTCTCCCGCGCGGTAGCGGGCCTCGGGTTCGGCGGCGACGCCGGATCGGAGCGGTGAGCGGTCACTCCCGAGCCGCAGCGACGGCCTCGACGACGGCGCGCGCGTTTTCCCGGATCGCGTCGAAGTCGCCGTCGGTGACCGCCTCGCCGTCGACGATCGAACTGCCGACGCCGACCGCGACCGCGCCCGCCCGGACGTACTCGCCCGCGTTTTCGGCGCCGACGCCGCCGGTCGGCACGAGCGGGACCTGCGGGAGCGGGCCGCCGATCGCCGCGACGTGGTCCGGGCCGCCGGTCTTCGCGGGGAACACCTTCACCGCGTCGGCGCCGGCCTCGTAGGCCTCGATCGCCTCGGTCGGCGTGTACGCGCCGACGACGACCGGGGTCCCGTAGCGGTTCGCCGTCCGGATCACGTCGCGGTTCACCGTCGGCGTGACGAGGAACTCGGCGCCGGCGAGCTGCGCCGCGCGCGCGGTCTCGGCGTCGAGGACGGTGCCGGCGCCGACGACGGCGTCGTCGGTGCGCTCGGCTATCGCCTCGACGGAGGCCATCGCGTTCGGCGTGTCCGCCGTCACCTCCAGCGCCGTCACGCCGGCGCCGACGACGGCGTCCGCGACCGCCACGGCGTCGTCTCGCGCCGCGCCGCGGAGGATCGCGATCACGCCGCCGTCCGTGATCCGGTCGAGTCGGTCGGTTCGCATGCGTGGTCCTGCTCGTCGCGGGGGCTTAAATCGAGGTGTGTCGCGGCCGTGTGGGGACGCCCGCGGTGCGACCGCACACACCCGCTATTTAAGAGACCGACGGGTAAGTACGACCGTGGCGACGGACCGGTCCGCGTCGGACGCGGGCGACGACGGACGGCGACAGACGGCGCGCGACCCGCGGCGACCGGCGGCGTGCGGGTCCCGCGACCGACGGACCGGTTCGGAGTTACCCAAACTCACCATGTACATCACCGACTACGAGCTGTTCGAAGTGCCGCCCCGCTGGCTGTTCCTGAAACTCACGACGAGCGACGGGAGGGTCGGCTGGGGGGAGCCCGTCGTGGAGGGCCGCGCCAAGACGGTCGCCGCGGCGGTCGAGGAGCTGCTCGACAACTACCTGCTCGGCGAGGACCCGACGCGGATCGAAGACCACTGGCAGGCGATGTACCGCGGCGGCTTCTACCGCGGCGGCCCCGTGCTGATGAGCGCCATCGCCGGCATCGATCAGGCGCTGTGGGACCTCAAGGGGAAGCAGTTCGGCGCGCCAGTTCACGAGCTGCTCGGCGGCCGCGCGCGCGACCGGGTCCGCGTCTACCAGTGGATCGGCGGCGACCGCCCGGCGGACGTGGGCGAGGCCGCGCGCGAGAAGGTCGACGCGGGCTTCTCCGCGCTGAAGATGAACGCCACCCCGGAGTTAGAGTCGATCGACTCGCCGGCCGCGGTCGACGCCGCGGCCGAGCGGATCGCGGCCGTGCGGGAGGCGGTCGGCGACGAGGTGGACATCGGCGTCGACTTCCACGGCCGGGTTGCGAAGCCGATGGCCCGCCGGCTCGCCTCGGCGCTGGAGCCGTACGACCCGATGTTCATCGAGGAGCCGGTGTTGCCCGAGAACAACGACGCGCTGCCGGCGATCCGGGCGTCGACGACGATCCCGATCGCGACCGGCGAGCGGATGTACTCGCGGTGGGACTTCAAGGAGGTGTTAAAGGCGGACGCGGTGGACCTGATCCAGCCGGACGTCTCCCACGCCGGCGGGATCACGGAGCTGAAGAAGATCGCGTCGATGGCGGAGGCGTACGACGTGTCGGTCGCGCCGCACTGTCCGCTCGGGCCGATCGCGCTCGCCTCGTGTATCCAGGTCGACGCCTGCACGCCGAACGCGCTGATCCAGGAGCAGTCGCTCGACATCCACTACAACGAGACGAGCGACGTGTTGGACTACCTCGCCGACCCGTCGGTGTTCGAGTATCGGGACGGGTTCGTCGAGGTTCCCGACGGCGACGGGCTCGGGATCGAGATAGACGAGGAACACGTCCGCGAGCAGTCCGAGGAGGACGTCGACTGGCACAACCCGGTCTGGCGCCACGACGACGGGTCGGTCGCGGAGTGGTGATCGCGATGACGGTCCAATCGCGGCGACCGCGGGGTGAGCGATGACCCGCCGTCCGGAGTCGCCGACCGAGGGGTCGGTCCCCGGACGGTTCGCCGGCGAGACCGCGATCGTCACCGGGTCGACGCGCGGGATCGGCGCCGGGATCGCGGAGCGGCTCGCCGCCGAGGGGGCGAACGTCGTGGTCAGCGGGCGCTCCGAGGGGGTGGGGGAGGCCGTCGCCGAGCGGATCGCGTCGGGGAGTGCGGAAGGAGACGCGACGTTCGTCCGCGCCGACATGCGCGACCCGGACGACGTGGCCGCGCTGGCGGAGGCGGCCGCCGAGCGGTACGGCTCGGTCGACGTGCTCGTGAACAACGCGGGCGTCCAGACGGAGACGGCCGCCGACGACGCGACGCTCGACGACTGGGCGTTCGTCGTCGAGACGGACTTCCGGGCGTACTGGCTCGCCGCGCGGGCCGCGCTCGAACACATGGACCGCGGCGCGATCGTCAACGTCTCGTCGAACCACGCGTACGCGACGATGCCGGCGCACTTCCCGTACAACGCCGTGAAGGCGGGGATCAACGGGATGACGCGGTCGCTCGCGGTCGACTTCGGTCCCCGCGTCCGGGTGAACACGGTCGTCCCCGGCTGGGTGGAGGTCGAGCGCACCCGCGAGGAGCTCCCCGAGGGACGGCTGGAGGAGGTCGAGTCGATCCACCCGACCGGGCGGATCGGGACGCCGGCGGACGTCGCCGGCGCCGTCTCATTCCTCGCGAGCGAGGACGCCGCGTTCGTGACCGGGGCCGCGCTGCTCGTCGACGGCGGCCGCGGCGCGGTGATGCAAGACGACGTGCTCCCGGACTACCGGGCGCGAGAGGACGCGGAGTAGACGGTCGCCGCGGCGCGGAGAGGCGGGCGCCGCGAGGGAGATGCCCGGGAGGGCCTCTCCCGCGGTCGGCGGCGATCACCCGTTCTTATAATCGGCCGAGCGTAGCACCGGGTATGAACCCGTTCGAGACCTGCGGCGCGGGGTGGCGCCGATGACCGACCTCGTCACGTTCGGCGAGACGATGCTCCGGCTGTCGCCGCCGCGCGGCGAGCGGCTGGAGACGACGCGCGACCTGACGGTCCAGGCCGGCGGCGCGGAGAGCAACGTCGCGGTCGGGGCCGCGCGGCTCGGCGCCGACGCCCGCTGGCTCTCGAAGCTCCCCGACTCGCCGCTCGGCCGCCGGATCGTGACCGAGCTTCGGAGCCACGGCGTTCGCCCGGGCGTCGCGTGGGCGGACCCCGACGAGAGCCGCGTGGGGACCTACTACCTCGAACACGGCGGCGAGCCGCGGGGGACGAACGTGATCTACGACCGCGCCGACGCGGCGATCACGACCGTCGAGCCCGCGGAGCTCCCGACGGAAGCGGTCGCCGAGGCGGAGTGGTTCCACACGACCGGGATCACGCCCGCGCTCTCGGAGGCGACCGCGGCGACGACGACCGCGCTGTTGCGGACCGCCGGCGAGGCCGGGACCACGCGCTCGTTCGACCTGAACTACCGGGCGAAGCTCTGGGACCCGGAGACCGCGCGGGCGGCCTACGAGGACCTGTTCGAGCACGTCGACACCCTGTTCGTCCCGCGGCGGGACGCCCGCGAGGTGCTCGACCGAGAGGGGAGCGCCGTCGAGATCGCGCACGGCCTCGCCACGGAGTTCGGCTTCGACACGGTCGTCGTCACCCGCGGGCTGGAGGGCGCGGTCGCGCTCCACGACGGCTCGGTGTACGAACAGGACGTGTACGAGGCGGAGACGTTCGACGCGATCGGCACCGGCGACGCGTTCGTCGCCGGCTACGTCGCGGAGCGGCTGCGCGGCGGCGACCTCCCCGCGGCGCTCCGCTGGGCGGCGGCGACCGCGGCGCTGAAACGCACCACCGACGGCGACCTCGCGGTGACGACCCGGGCGGAGGTCCGCGACGTCATCGACGGCGAGGGCGGGATCGACCGGTGAGCCGGGCGGCGGCGATCGGAACCGGCGCCTGACGGGGGTCGGCGGTTCGGAGCCGTGGCCGCGTTCAGAGCTCGACGGGGCCGCCCTCGGCGGCGCTTGCGGCGAGCGCGTCGATTACCTCCATGTTCGCGACCGCCTCCTCGCCGTCGGTCAGGGGGGCGGTCCCGTCGGCGACGCGCTCGGCGAAGTGTTCGACCTGAAGCCGGTACTGGTCGACGGCGGGGAACGTCTCGACGCCGTGGCGGCCGTCGATCTCGTACTCTAACTCGACGGGCTCGTCGGTCGGGGCGTCGAACGCGCGCTCGACCTCGATCCAGCCGTTCGTCGCATCGACGCGATAGCGCTGGACCAGTTGCGTGTCGAAGCCGGAGGCGACCCGCGCCGAGCGGCCGTCGTCGTACGCCAACACGCCCGCGAGTTCCGTGTCGACCCCGGCGTCTCGGGTGTCGCCGGCGTGGGCGTAGGCGCGGTCCGGTTCCCCGAGAATCGTCCGGGCGAGCGAGACGGGGTAACAGCCCACGTCCATCAGCGACCCGCCCGCGAGGTCGGGGTCGAGCCGCACGTCGTTCGGGCGGTCGTACAGCGGGAAGCGGAAGGTGGCCGTCACCGTGCGGACGTCGTCGAGCTCGGTCGCCGCGAGCGCGACGGCGCGCTCGGTGCGGGGGTGATACCGGTACATGAACGCCTCCATCAGCGTGACGCCCCGCTCGTCGCAGTGGGCGACCACGTCGCGCGCCTCGGCGGCGTCGGCGGCCAGCGGCTTCTCGCAGAGGACGTGGAGCCCGGCGTCGGCGGCGCGTTTCGTCCACTCGGCGTGGCTCCCGTTCGGGAGCGGGACGTACACCGCGTCGAGCGCGTCGTCGTCGAGGAGCGCCTCGTAGGAGCCGTAGCTTCGGGGGATCGAATTCTCGGCGGCGAACCGCTCCGCGCGGGCGGCGTCCCGGGACGCCACCGCGCCGACGGTGTGATCGCTGGCGGCGATCGCCGGGATCACCGCTTTCCGGGCGATCCCCGCGGTGCCGAGGACGCCGAATTCGAGGCCGGACGGCTCAGATGCCGGTGTGCTCATGGGCGGAGCGACGGACCCCCCGGTCAAGTGGTTTGTGTCCCTCGGGCGAGGTCGCTCGGTGACGGGGGCCGGAGCCCGGGGAGTCGCGGTCGCGAGAGTCGAAAGATGAGAATTTCAGTCAGCTTGTCACAGTGTACAGTCGGTGTCGGAGCGATGCTGATTTTGCTCTGGTGAAATCCTCAGTCGATGAGATCTCCAAATATGATATTCCAGATTATGATTATTCAGAATATTTTTATTTTAGACCCACTAACTCAGCGCCATGACAGACTTCGTGAACCGCTCGGAGGAGTTAGATCGGCTTCACGACCTGTTTGACTCGGAGAACGCGGATCTCGCTGTAGTGTACGGGCGACGACGGCTGGGAAAGACGAGACTCGTCAAGAAGGCGCTTGAGGGACGAGAGAACGCGGTCTTCTATCAGGCACGACAGAAGACGCGGGAGCTCCAACTGGAACAGTTCGTCGAGGCCGCGGCTGACACGGTTCCTGGTATCGAAGATATTCGTCCCGATTGGGAGCGGCTGTTCAGGTATCTGGCCGACCAGAACGCGATCGTCGTCCTCGACGAGTTTCCGTACCTGATCGAACAGGACGAGAGTCTTCCGTCGGTGTTACAGGCGTTGTTCGACCACGAGTTCGACGAGTCGGAGACGACGTTCGTGCTGGTCGGGTCGTCGATCAGCATGATGGAGGAAGCGACCCTGCTCGGAGACAGCCCGCTATACGGGCGAACGTCCCTCACACTCGACATCCGTGAACTCTCGTTCGACGCCGCGACGGAGTTTCTACCGGACGATGCGACGCCGGACGAGGCCGTGCGTGCGTGGAGTGTGTTCGGAGGCGTTCCCTATTACCTCGAAGAACTCGACGCGGATCGGTCGCTCGGCGAGAACATCCAGCAGACGGTGCTGACTCGTCACGGCTCGCTCCACAACGAGCCGGAGCACGTCCTCCGGATGGAACTGACGGAGCCGACGCGCTACTTCTCGATCCTCGAAGCGATCGCCGGCGGGGCGACCGGCCGCAACGAGATCGCCGGCGTGACCGGTATCGACTACAACCAGCTATCGACGTATCTGGACCGGCTCTCTCGGCTTCGGCTCGTCAAACGGCACGTGCCGGTGACCGAGAAACCCGAACGATCCAAGCGAAGTCAGTATCGGCTGCGTGACCCCTTGTTCCGGTTCTGGTTCCGGTTCCTGTACGGGAGTTCGGATCGCTACGATCAGTTCGGCGACGAGGCCTACGAACGACTCGTCGAACCGGAGCTGGCCGATTTCGTCGCTCCCGCCTTCGAGCAACTGTGTTGTGAGGCCCTGTGGACCCTGTACGACGAGACACCGATCGTCGACGTCGGGCAGTGGTGGTATCAGGACCACGAGATCGACGTCGTCGGACTCACTGACGAAGACACGCTCGTCGTCGGCGAGTGTAAGTATCAAGAATCGCCACTCGACTACAGCGCACTGGCGTCGCTGGAGACGCACGTCGAGGAACTCCGGTGGCAGCCGTCGGGCGGTGGCGCGCGAACCGTCGAATACGCGCTGTTCTCCCGGAGCGGATTTACGGATAGCGTCCGCGAAGCCGCTGTCGAGCGTGACGATGTACACCTTTATACGATCGACGACGCCGTCGCCGCAGTTAGAAAGTGAGCGACCGAACCGCGGCGAAACGCGAGATAGCGGAGAATTATTCTCGCCGCTCAGTGAGCGTTTCCTCCAACTCCGTCGCTGCGCGCTCGAAGTGCTTACTGAGAAACGGTGTCCCCGACGTCGCCCGACCCTCGAGGAACGCGACCGCATCGGCGGCCTCATCAGCGGCAATATCTCCTGCCGTCACGCAGTCGACGTACCCGTCGAGTGCTCGCGTGAACTCCTGCGAGAAGTGGTCGTACGCCCCGTCGACGCGCTCCATGTTGTCGTCGAGCGATTCGACGAGAGCGCGATACACTGCCGCCGCCGACGTGTACCGTCTCTGATCGAGATACTCGCTCGCGAGATCGAACCACTCGGAGAAGTCGATCGGCTCGAAGACGACGAAGTAGTCGGGGTTCGTCTTCTCGAACTCCCGATCGATCGCGGCGCGCAGGGCGTCGACCGACCGCGTCGGCGACTCGCCGAAACGGGCGAAGAACCGTTCGCGGACGGCAACGTCGGTCGCCAGCGCCTCTCGAAGGAAATCGCGGAGGTCGTCGGCGTCGGCAGTTCTGAGTACGGCGTCAAGCCGGTCACCCTCGTCGGGAGGGCACTCGTCCGCACATCGAAGTAACACGACGACGACGTGCTTACACGCCCCCGGCCCGTCGTACGGGCAGTCACACCACGGATCGAACCCCTCGGCCGCGAGATCGACGCGCGCGTCGTACTGACGGCTACCACTCACGACGGCGGTTACAGTCGTATCAACGCGATGAATATCGAGGATTCGGTTCTCAGAAAGGTATTTTTCGCCGCGTTCGAAGACCGCGTCGGTACAGATCTCCCGAACTGTTCCCTCCGTCACGTCCATGAGTGTGAGCAGTGTTCCGTCGCGGTCCGGAAAAAGTCGACACACGAACCTCGCCTTCGTTCAAAATCGTAACTCTCTCACTCTGAAAGAAGCCGTCACCCCGCCGCTGTCATGCGATTGGAACGCTACGGGCGCTACTTCGACTGTCGAACGGCTTGATCTTTGAGGCGTGAGGCGGCCGAATTCGACGTCATCGAAACGGTGATTTCTGACATCGTTCAGCCGACGATGACAAAATCTACACTGGTGTAGCACCGACGCCAGAGCGAATGGCCGACTCGTTGTGGTACCCGTCCGTCGAAGACGTCGTCACCATCCACGACGACGTCGTCGCGGAGTATCCCGATACTCCCGCCGGCGTTCGGAACCGCGGCGACATCGAGTTCGCACTGAACTACATCGAAGAGGGGAGCTTCGGCTCAGCGCCGGAAACCATCCACGAGAAGGCGTATCATCTTCTGCGGCTCCTCGTCGCTAATCACCTCTTCGTCGATGCGAACAAACGTACCGCGCTCAACGTGACGGTCGTCTTCTACTTCCTCAACGGGTATCGGTTCGAGTACGACGACGAAGTGAGGACGATACTGAAAGCGTTCGGCACCGACGAAGCGGCCGTCGATGAGGAGGACACCACGGAGTATCTCCGATCCCACACCGAAGCACTCGATCTGGCCGGTGAGATCGAAGCGTGGCGAGACGAACTCATCCGGTACGGGCTAGCGGAGTTGACCGGTGACTCGTCGGACCCGAACGATTAACGGCGTTCGACGCGTCCGTACAGGTATGGCCACCGAAGAGGGAGCAGAAACGACATCACCGCTCGACGACGTAATGGAGGACATCCGGCAGGAGTTGGTTCGACGGGTCGCGGCGGACGACCGCAATTCGAACCGAGACGTCTACGACGCGCTCGAAGACGAGTAGCCGGTACTGTTGCGATTTTTTGGGTTGTTCTGTTGTTATCTCTCGATTAGAACGATACGGCGCGACGGGATCCACGCGAGCGAACGCAGTGAGCGAGCGTGGAGCCAGTCGCGCCCGTGACTGAGCGAAGCGAAGGAACGGGCGCGACGGGACTTGAGTCCCGTAGTTATCCCGCTGTAATCGGCTTGAATTTGTGTGACACTCATTGTTGTATAATCCGCCAGCGGCGGTCTGCCTTCTCGCGCTCCGAAGCGCGGTCGTAGTGCTTGTCGAGAACGTCCTCGCTCGCGTTGAGCTGATCCGAAACGACGCCCCGAGGGACGCCGTCGTTCCGGTACTTCGTCACCCGCGCCTTGCGGGCGTCGTGAGGCGACCGAGCGGACGGACACCCGCTCACGTGCCGGAACGTCGCGAACTTACACGAGTCCGGATCCTCGTCGTGCGGGCACTCCTTGCCGATGAAACACGGCCGAGTCCATCGGTAGAACGCCTTCCGGATAGTCCCGGCCGCGATCCGACCCGCGTCGGTTGTCACGAGCGGGTTCCGGCCGTGGTCGTCGACGGCGTCCGTCCGCGGACCGTCGATGTAGTCCTGTAGAATCTGGGCGACGCGGCGGCTGATACGGTTGACCCGTTCACTCGCAGCGTCGTTCTTGAGCGGAGTTCCGGTCTCTGGCCGGTGAACGAACTCGATCGAGGGCTTGTTTCCCTCCAAGTCGAGATCCTGGAGATCGAGCGATCGGACCGCGCCGAGACGCGCGCCCGTGTGCCAAATCAACGCCCAGACGACGTGATCGCGGCTCGCGTACTCGTACCGAGAGAGGTACTCGACGATGTCCGCTGCTCGCTCCGGTCGAAGGTACGAGTCGCTAACCTCGTCCTCGCGGGTGAGCTTCACGAGCGGCACCTTCTCGTACAGGTCCGACGGGACCGCCTCGATCTCCCCGCAGAACTTGAGGAACGACCGCAACGTCGAGAGGTTCGAATGAAGCGTCTTCTTCGCGAGTTCGTCGACCTTGCTGTTGCTGTACCCTCCCTCCCGGCGCCAGATCCGGTATTCGTACAGGTCCCGGCCGGAGAGTTCGTTCAGATTGTCGATCGAACCCTCTTCGCGGCACCACTCGACGAACGGCCGAAGCTCGCTCTGGTGGGTCGTCCGGGTCCACTCGGCGCGATCCTCTTTCATCCGGTCGAGGTGCATCTCGACGGCGCGCTCGGGCGGGATCGGTTCGAGCTCGTCACTCATCGGACTCCTCCGGCTCTTCGGTCTCATCGTCTTCGCCGTCCTCGTCGTCGTACATCGCGAGCTGCTCGGCGATCCGGCGGGCGTGTCCGCTCTCGTCGCTCACGCGGACCCCTCCTCGCCGTCGAGATCTCGGTCGTAGGGGCCGACCGGCGTCACGAGCCGCACCCGATCACGAGTCAACTCGGCGCCGGTCTTACGGTCGCGGAGGGTCTGAAAGACACCGTCGTAGTCGTCGCTCGCGGCACACTTCTGACACCAGAAGTGGTGATTTGTCGGTTCCCACGAGCGGTGGCCGCGGGGACACACGAACCGCCACCTATCCTGCCGGTCTTCGATCCGCACAACTTCTTTCGGAGGCATCGATTCCAACCGATGAACGGGTGTTAAAAAGAAAAGATCCAGACGCGGGCGGTGAAACTGAAAGTAGTCGCCTCCGGCGATTGTGTTGCGGTTCCTCGGTCGATCGGGGATTTCAAATCCCGGCGCGTAGTGGTCGAGCATGGCTTTCGTGCCTATCTCACGGAAGCCCACGCGGACCCGCTGTCTCCAGCAGCGGGGTCCGCTTTTGCGAATGATTGGACCCATCAGGAGCGACGGGTCCGCGATAGTGCTTCCGTTGTACGCTCCGAAGGACACCAACGACTTAACATTAACCCATCAAACCGTGTAGTAGAAAACACTAAATGCCAATTGAACCAAACCGAACCGGTATCTGTTATATGAACCCAAATAAGTCGAGGGTATGCGCCCTCGGGTGGACTGGATGAATCAGACCGACGACCGAGTGCTTGAGCTACTCGACGAGTCAGGTCTCATCCTGACGCCCGCCGTAATCGCGAAGAACCTCGAATACACTCGGAACTGGGTCTCTCGACGGATCGGAAAGCTCGAAAATTCCGGTCTCGTCGAGCCGGTCGACTCAGGGTACTACCGAATTACAGACCGGGGACGCGCATACCTCGCAGGCGAACTCGACGCCAGCGACCTCGAAGGCGAGTGAGGCGAGTGTCGTCGTTACTCTACACCGAGCTCCCGAGCGGCAGCCGCCGAGATCGTTAGTCCGGCGTCCGCCGTGGTAACGCGCTCATCTAGTACGTCGTCCAGAACCTCCCGAAGTTCGGTGATGAACGAATTCGGACGTTCGACCTGTACTTGTGTCGTCGACTTGTCGGGGTATCTCAGCCCGCGGTGTCGAACGTAGATCCGTGCGAACGACCGACGAACCGACTGAGGAACGTCCCACACGACCGCCGGGAGGTGATCGAGCGATGTTTTCACACCCGTTGGTGCTCCCATTGCGACGAGACATCGACCGAGAACCGTCCCGTCGCACGTGGGGACGATCTCGGTCGCCCGGTTGGGCGTGTCGGCGTTACGGGTGCGCGTCACCACACCGACGCGCTCGAAGGCTTCCCGGACCTCCGTGGCGCTCACTCGTTTCCCGGGCGTCACCGCAGGCGCGTAACTCTCGGCCGCGATGCTCCCCCCGGCGAGGACGTGCGCGAGCAGGTCGACGAGCGCGACGGCCGTCTCGCCCTCGGGGTCCGGGTCGAGCCAGCCACGGTCGATCGCGGCATTAATTCCCCGAACCGGATCGGGCACAGCGTCTTTGAGCCAGCCGCGGACGCGTGCGGAGGGAAGATCAAGCGCTCGCCCAACACGGACACGGCCGGCGTTCGGGTGTTCAGCGGCGTACTCGCGGACGCGGCGATAGTCGAGGACTTTCTCCCACGGATCCGGATACACGCGATCGCTGTAAGTCCGGGAGAGGGAGGGCGCCGTGGGTTCCATAATGTAACTACATACGTCAGCGAATGTGAACCTATTCGTCTAATTTTCTCCGCTGATACTCATGCCAGTAAGTACATAAGGAAGCCCTACCTCCCTACGAGTGACCAGCAACCGATCTGAACGGGACGAGGGAATCTCCGGCGTCGACGACGGCGCTCGAGTCCCCGAGACCTCGTTCGGCGGTGGCCGCTGGGTTCAAACTATGAAACCACGCAACCAATCCAACGCGGACGACAGGGCAGTGAGTCCCGTCATCGGCGTCATACTCATGGTCGCAATCACCGTCATCCTGGCGGCCGTTATCGGGACGTTCGTTCTCGGACTCGGCGACCAGTTAGGAGATACAGCGCCGCAGGCGAGTTTCGATATCGAAAGCTCAAACGATTCATCGGTGAATATCACAAAGACTGGTGGTCAGGCAATTCCGATCGACGATCTCGTCTTATCCGTTGACGGAGAACGGCGTACTGGAGTTACCCCAGACCTTTCTTCAGATAATTGGCAAACGGGGGTAACGGTAAAGTTTGACAATTCCAGTTCGTTCAGTGGCGGCTCAGATTCAACGATCCAGCTCATTCACGATCCGAGTGGCAACGTGATCTTTGAGGGGACTGCCGACCTCTCATAGGCTGACCACAGCTATCTCCAACGACTTTCTATTCTTGTTCTGTACCGCAATCCGAGTACATCTGTATTGAACTGCTGAATTGTTGCCGGATCTAATTCATCGCGAGCCTCGCGGATATTCTCCTTTGACTGAATCAGATGTGCGAGGGCGGCGTCGATCACGACGCTCATCGGCGGGTCGTCGTCGGGACCGCTCGCCACGATCTCACTCGCCTTTTCGAGCTGGCGCTCGCGTTCGTCGGTGATCTTGAGGCTGGTTCGACGGCTCATTTATACCACATCGTATGTCCGGGGGTCGCGATCCCGTCGTTCTGGAGTAACTGAATCGGTCCGTGTTGAAGTAGCACCGCCAGATCGACCACGATCACCGCGGCCGCCACCCACAACCCGACCGATTTCTATGTACCTTGCGCGCCGATCGCGTCGAGCGAAGTACATAGATCGCGGATCGTGAATACATCTACGTCGGACCCCACGGGCTCGCGTCGAGAGCCCCCTTCCGCGAGGTTTCACGCTCGCCCCACGAGTTCCAACAGCGTCGGTACTTCGCCGTCCTCGGGGAAGCGCACCAGGTACGCGCGCTCGCCGACGCGCTGCGTGTGAGCGTCGGCCTCCTTGATCGATCCGTCGGCGGCGACTAATCCGTCGAGTTCGAGGTGCTGTTTGTCGATCGTCACGGTTCCGCTGCCGTCGCGGTCGACGAGACTTTTGAATCCCATCGCCCCTCGCGGGCACGGTGGTTCACTTAAATGTACCTCAAAGTGACACGGAACGGGCACAGACCGTACTGAATGCGGGAGTATATGGGGATCACCGTGGCCCGGCCGCTCGCATGGCGAAAATGGAATTCGACGCCGTCGACGCCGCCCTCGTAGTGGCGGGGCTCGCCTCGGCGTTCATGCTCGTCGGTATCGCATCGTTCCAGCTGTTCGACGTGGACTTTACCGCGACCCAGTTCACGCTCGGCGGAATCGGCCTCTCGACCGCGTGGATTCTCGGCTACGCGTCGATCGTCGGGGTCATCATCACCAACGACAACACCGAGTTTCAATCCCTCTCGGACGATATTCAGGGGCTACAGGGCTGGTACATGGCCGCGGCCGTGGGGACGCTCGTCCTTCCGGTCGCGTTCGTCGCGCTCCCTGACACGGTCGGCAGCTTCTTCCAGAGCTCCGATCTGTGGGGCCTCCTGTACGTGATCGCGGTTACGACCGGGCAGTTCGCCCTGGGGTGGATGCTATGAGCTCCATCTGGGACGGAGAAGACACGATCGCGGGAGTGATCTGGATCCTCACGTCGATCGGCTCGATCAACTGGGGGCTGCTGGAGTTCTTCGACTACAACGCCGTCGCCGAGCTCGGGACCGCGGTCGGCTCGCCGACTGCCGCGACCATCGTCTACGGCGCGGTCGCCGTCGCCGGCGTCGTCACGCTCGCTGATCACGCCGGGTTCTACGACGTCCCCGACGTCGTCGACTCGATCCGCGGTGACGGGGGAGACTGATGAACCGCAACACAAGCGCGGCCCTCGTCGTCGCGATCGTCGCGATCGCCGGGCTCGGTCTCGCCTTCGCGGCCGGCGGGGTCGCCGGACAGACCGGTACAACCGAGCTCGCAAACGATTCCGTCGACGTCGCGAACACGACTGAATCGGTCTACGTCGACGTGACCGGCGTCGACGACATGAACGGCAGCGGACCGGTCGACGTGAACGTGACGTTCACTGGGCTCAACGAGAGCGACGGGAGCAGTACCGTGCTCGAAGAGACGACGATCTCGGTCGCCGAGAACACGACCGAATCCGCGAACGCGACGCTCAACGACTCCGACCGCGAGAGCTACGACTCGGTCTGTGTCGTCGCCTCGACGGGCGGCGACTCTTCCCTCATCAACTCCGTCAACTGGGGGACGGTCGGCATGGGCGGCGGCGCCGGAATTGGGCTCGGCGGTGAGACCGGAGCGATCGGCACCGTCGCGGTGGTGTTGATCGTCGTCTGGCTCGTCGGACGGGAGGACTAACGCATGACCGCAACACAACCAGATTCGCCCCGGATCACTCGTCGGGGACTGCTGCGGACGACGGCGGTCGGCGTCGGCGCCGCCGCCGGCGTCGGCGCGCTCGGCTCGACCGCGCGCCCGGCCGCGGCGATCGACTGGGGGAGCGTCGGTAAGACTGCGGCGCTCGCCGCCGTGAGCCCGCCGGTCGCGCTCGGGTGGGCGCTCCGCGAGTACGAAGTACTCGGGTCTGATTCGCCGGCTGAAGGCCTGACTGCTGATGTTCTGAAACAACAAGTATATCAGACCGCCCGGACGCGGAAATCGACGAACGCGAGCACGATCGTCGACAACCAGAACATCCTCGACGGCGTCGAACACACCGCCTATACCGAGGCGAAGATCGCCGCCATCGAGGAACTAAACGCCGGTTCCTCTGAGTCTGCGGTCCTCGACGCGGCAACCGGCGCGATAGACACCTACGAAACGACTGTCCGAAAGAACTTCCTCAAGACGTGGAATGAGTCTGTTAATGAACTCGTTGCTCTTGTGGGTTCTCTCGAATCGCACCCTGACGCTGGTGTAACTGATGTCATTCAGCCCTACAAAATATTTGACGGGGATGAATTTCAACACCATACCGCAACCTCTGTTACAACTACACATACGTTCCCTGATGGCTCGGAGTTAGACCTACTCCAATTGGAAACGGCCAACAGCGCCGGGGATTCTGTTATCCGTTACTCTCCGCTTAATACTAATTCCGTTACGGGGATTGGTTCAAACCCTGCGGTTAGAGTGTCTTACGGTGGTGAGACGTTTGAATACCTCTTTGATGGTGATTGGCAAAGTATTAATGAAGAGATGGAAACCACGTTCCAAAATGTCCGCGACGGCATCTCGACGTGGGTGACGAACGTCTACGGCGACGTTCAAAGCGGCGAGATTGAAATCACCGAGCTCATCACGCCCCGCGAGCGGGCGGCGATGCTCCCTGAAGAAGAGTCGCAGGCACAGGCGATCGCCGACCTTGCCGCACTCAACATCCCGATCGACTCTGAGCGTGAAGTGACGGTGACGATCTCGGAGACCGGCGCGACGCTCTCCGGAACGATCGGCCTCACCGACGAGTCGGACGGACCGATCGAATCGGGGGCGACGTACGTCCCGAGTGAGCTCACCGGAGACGTCTATCTCACGGCCGACGTGAGTCAACTCTCCGGTACGTGGGACGCCTACGAGACCGGCGTCGACGGCGGGACGATCACCCTCACTGCGCAGCCCTACGAGGGAACAGTCCTGAACGTGACGACGACGGCCGGCGAGACCGTCTCGGTCCCCGCAAGCGATTGGACCGACAACGGCGACGGGACCTATTCGTACGACGCGAGCGGAGACCTTGAGACAAACATCACCGAGGTCGAATCCGTCGAGTACGTGTCCGGTGCCGACGAGACTCAGTACGAGACGCTGAACCTCTCTAAGGAGTTCACCGTCGAGTCGATTGTCAACGAGCAGACCGGCGAGCAGACGTCGAGCGCGTCGTTCGAGTCGTCGGAGCCGCAGAACGATTCGAACTACATCACGGAAGACGAGTGGAACCAGCTGGAGCAGCAGAATCAGGAGCTGATCGAAAAGTACGAGGAATCTCAGAGCACAGGCGGCGCCGGTGCCGGTTGGTTTGAGGGGAACTCGCCCGATGTCGGACTCATCGCGGCCGTAGTCGGTGGCGCGGGAGTCGTGTACGCGCTCTTCGGACAGGGAGGTAACAGCTGATGATCAACCCTCTCGCGCCGTACCTGTCGATCCTGTCGTTCGTCGTCGAGCCGATTCTAAAAGTCGGCACGGCGGCCGTGTTCATCGGGATCGTCATGGTGGCCCTCGGCTACGACCCGATCGGACTCGCGTGGGGGTTCGTTGAGAGTACGATCCGGTCGGCGATTCCGGGGGTCTAACCATGCGACGTGTCCTGATTTTTTGTGTTGCGGTGAGCCTCGCGGCTTGTGTTGCGGTCGGCGGCGCCGCCGCGCAAGACGACGGCGGTCCCGGCTTAGAGACGAACACGTCCGTCGATGTCGGCGAGCCCGAGACGTACGCGCAGGAGATCGACGCCGACACCCGACTCGTCGAGTGGGAGTACGACCGCGACCGCGGCGGGTTCAGACTGCTCTTCGAGACCGACGAGTCGACGCGTATCACCCTCACCGAGGCGGTTCAGTTCGGCGAGGGCTCCGGCTCCGGTCGTATCTACCAGCATCGGCTCCCAGAGGGGCAGACCGAGATTTTTGTCTCGGTCCCGTTGCGAGCCGGGCAGGCGGCCGTCACCATGACGACGCCGGGCAGCATCGCGAACAACCGGTTTGCCTACGTCTCGACCGGGCAGACGACGCCAGACCGCCCGCCGATCAGCTACGAGCGCGCGCAGCTGTTGATCCTCTTCTCGGGGATCGGCGGCGCCGGTCTCACCTACCGCGTCGTCAAGCAGCGCCGCGAGGATGAAGAGAAATCCGTCGAGAGGGTGCTATGAATCCGGTCGCCGCAGCCCGCGAGCGCCCGATTCTCTCCGGCGGACTTGTGTTGCTGTTCATCGCCGGCGCCGAGAGCGGTCGGTATCCGTACCCGTGGAACGTCGACGGCGCCGGCGTCGTCGCGACCGCGGCCGTCGCGATCGCGATCGGCGGGTACGTCGCCGGCGGGTACGTCGCCGATCTACTCCCCGATGAGGAGGGGATCTATCTCGTCGCGTTCGACGCCAGCGATGACACCGGCGGGTCGATCTGGGAGCTCTCCGAGGACCAGTTCGCGGACATGGACGTCCACGCCGGCAGCCTCTTCGAGTGGCCCGTCGCGAAGCGCGTGTACGAGGTCCGCGAGTACCGTCCCGAGGACAACGTCGCGGTCGCCAACTGGCGAGAGTCGGTCGCCGGCTCCGAGCTCGCCGGCGACGTCCAGGTCGTCGACGCGATGGAAGCGATCGCCGAGCTCCGCGACGAGTTCGAGCCGGACGCCCGCGAGGCGCGGCGCCTCAAGCGTCGGCTCCGGTCGATCGCTCGGACGCTCGACAAGCGCCGGCTCAAGGACCAGGAGGCGATCCTCGACCCGACGCTCACGCCGTCGTTCGACGACGACAGCGCGACCGTCACAGCGGTCCTCGACGAGGAACTACCGGACGATCTGAAACCACAGAGCATGAAGGGAGACGACGTCGACACCGAGCGGAACGGGCACAGAGACACGATCGGCTTCGAGCTGCTCGACGAGACCGAGGCGCTGGAGGTGGACGATGAGCGATAAGACCGGCGCGTACGCGGCGGCCGAACTCGCGAGCGCGCTCCGAGGCGAGGACCCCGGCGAACACGTCCGCGGGTACGCCGGGCTCGTCGACGACCGCCGGACGCTCGCGGTTCTCAACTACTACGACGGGCTGCTCGACGAGCCGATCGAGGAAACCCGGATCGGCCGGCTCATCATTTCCAACGCCGCGACCGAGACGATCGACGAGGCGGTGCGACACGGGTCGGTCTCGCAGATGAAGAGCGCGACCGGCCTCACCGGGCAGGAACGCGAAGGCGGCGACTTGTACCGCGACGCCGCCGGCGAGCTCGCGCACGAGGGCGCGATCGGGCTCGTGTTCGGGGCGCCCGGCTCGGGCAAGACGGCGACGACGCTCGACGTGGCGATGTCGTGGAAGATCCGGACCGGCGGCGCGCTCATCGGAAACACGTCGTGGGACGGGTTCGACCGCGTGGTGCGTTCCGACCGGGAGATGCTCGAAGCAATGGCGGAGATCGAGGGGCCGGTGCTGGCGGTCCTCGACGAGATTGCCCAGGAGCTCTCCGGGTTCGGCTCGGGCAACAAGGCGGCCGAGCAGTTCTCCGACTCGCTGCTCTTCATCCGCAAGAAGGAGTCCAAACACGGACCGAATCCGAAGCGCGGGAGCGTCCTGCTCGTCGGACACACGCGGACGAAAACCGCGAAGTCGATCCGCCGGGTCGCGTCGCTCGCGATCGAGAAGCCCTCGCGGTCGGACCCCGGTCGCGCTCGCCTCTTAGAGAGCGAGGGCGGCAAGGACGACTGGGAAGAGGGGAGCGACTACAAGGGCCTGACCGACACGGCCGCGGACTACCCGGAACACGAGCCGAGCGAGTTCGCGATCGAGCTCGTCGACGAGGACGACGAGAGCGAGGGCGTCGACGCCGACTCGGTCCGGCGCGAGGAAGCGGTGAGCAAGGCGATCCGCGCGGTCGAGAATCACGGGATGACGTACGCCGAGGCGGGCGACCTCGTCGGCTACTCCGCGGCGTGGGTCTCCGACCGGATGGCTGAATACAGGAACGGCGACCACGGCGAGGTAGTGAACGATGCCGTCGCGTGAATCGATAGACGCGGTGGGGATTCACGCGTTCATTCAGCCGCCCGCCCCGGCGCATACCTCTGTTTATACGCGTGCGATCGCGGCGGGGGGTCCGAATCCGCGGAGGGCCGCACGGCCGGGGTTCGGTCGAAATTCGTTCGTCGACGCCGATCGGCGCGGCGACCAACCGCAACCCAAACGAGGACGCCTATGAGCTACGACCCGGCGATCGTCGGTCGGTACGGGAAGCTCGTCGAGCTGTGGGCGACGGACCGCTACCCGCTCACGCTCGACTATCCGGTCGTGGACGGGCTCAAGTTCGACGCGACCGACGAGAACGGCCGCCCGTGGGACGTGAAGGGCTCGATGGTCAACGGCGTCCGACCGACGTTCAAGTTCTGGGAGGACCAACACGAGACGCTCGCGGACGCTGACGGCGGCTACGCGCTCGTGTGGTACCGAGCGGAAGGGAGAGAGATCACGGTCGTGTCGTCGCGGACGGTTCGCGCTCGGGACTTGGAGATCACTAACTGGACGAATCCCGGTGAGACGCACTATCGGTCTCATAGTCGCGAAGCCCAAGTTCTAGCATCTGGTCTCTTCAAGTCATACCGAACTTATTTTTGTTTCAAATTTGAACGTTGATATATGAGTGATGAAGACACATGCTTTGTCGTATCTCCTATCGGTGAAGAAGGGTCCGACACAAGAGAACGGTCGGACAAATTATTTGAATATGTGATTGAGCCAGCTGTAAGCCCTCACGGATATGAGCCAATTCGGTCAGATCAGATCGCTGAACCGGGTATGATAACAAGTCAAATAATAGATCATATTGTAGACAGTCCACTTGTTATTGCAGATCTGACGGGGAGTAATGCGAATGTGTTCTACGAGCTTGCTATTAGACACGCATTACAGAAGCCTCTTATACAGCTGATCAGTGTAAATGACAGTATTCCATTTGACGTTGCTGGGACACGAACTATACAAATTGATCTTTCAGATATTGAATCTGTTGAAAATGCGAAAAGTGATATCAGAGACCAAATTAGCAATCTTGATTCAGGTGATCAGAACATTGAGACACCGATCTCAGTCGCGCTTAACCTTAGAGATTTAAAAGATAGTACGGATCCAGATGATCGTTCAATGGCAGATATCATGGAAACACTCACCGAAGTCCGTACAAATATAATCACACTTCAAAATAAATTGGAAGAGCCAGAAGAAGTTATCCCGCCAGAATATATTGAAGATATCTTCGGTGACGCGTTCGATCAGGATTATATGATGATCGTGGAGAGGCTAGATCAAGTAGAAACCATGGTAGATGATTTATATCATTATCTTGAAGAAAATGAGGCCCTAGATGATAATATTGAACGAGACTTATCAAAGATTGCTCACAACGTTATGCACCTCAAACACGTATTAAGAGAAGAGGCTCAACGGTCAATAAATACAAATCTCAACGAGTACTGAATTTACAAGCCAGTCGACTCGGCAGTAAAGATGAGTGAGTACCTTAGCTGTGTGGCCTTAGCCACACCCCTAACCGCCAACCGACCCCCCGGTGTCGGTTCGGCGTCGACGAGCAGCTCGTCGAGACCGAGATCGCGCTTGTGTTGCGGTCGAGATCGTCGCGAACCCGCCGGTCGAGAAGGTCGATTGAGGCGAAAACGGCCGCGAAAAGAGGATCTGGATAGTGTTGCCACTCACGAGGGGCCGCGCTACCGGAGCGTCTGACCCTTCCCCCACGCACTCCGCACCGGCCGGATCTTCGGTCCCGACGCGTCCCGGTAGTGCGACACCGCTTCTTTCAGTCGCTCTGGATCGCGACCCGCACCGACCCAGTACCGCTTGAGCCGCGTCACCAGCTCTGACCACGACTCACCCGCGAGGTTCCCCATCCGAACTCGAAGGTGCGCCTCCCGCTCGTCGATGTGGATCCCGTTCGCTTGGCAGAACGCGATCAGTTCGTCCGTCCGCTCGTCGAGGGACGCACGCTCGGCGTTTTGGACCGCATTTGCCGCGGTCCCCATCGCCTTCCGCACGCCCTCACGCGCCGCGTCGAGCGCCTCAACGACCTGCTCGGCGACGTGGTGGGACCGCAACGCCACCGACCCCTGCTCGCGAACGACCATGTTCTCGATCCGCCGCAGCCCCCGGCGCACGCTGTCCGGGTGCCAGTCGTGTTCGTCCGCGATCTCGGCCGGCGACACGTCGCCGCCGTCAGCGACGAGCGTCTTCAGCGAGTCCCACTCGACGGGTGAGAGTCCGTCGGCGAGCTGCCGGACGACCACGTTCCGCTGGTCGCTCTCGACGCGTTCGAGGTTCAGCGGGAGCACGCGCGACCGGTCGACGGTCTCCGCCTCGAAGTACGTATCTTCGACGAACGTGCGACCGCCGCCCGGTCCGTCGTCGTCGAGCGGCTGGGTGGGTAGCCCCGACTCGTTCAGCGTCGCGAGGATCGCCTCTTCGAGCTCGTCGGCGATCTCCGCGTGGTCGACGGGCCGGAGCGTCTCGTCCCACCGGCTCGACTGATAGGACGCTTCGAGCTTCGGGTGCGCGAGCGGATGTTCGTCCGGCAGCGACTCGGCGTTCCGCGCGTAGTAGTGCTTGAACTCCTTCGGGATCCCGTGGTCCGGGAAGCACTCACGGATGCGCTTCGGCCCGAGCGTCACCGTGTGGTAGTAGCCGGCCCGTTCGGTATCGTCCTGAACGACCTTCCGGTACCCCGAGCGATCGCTTTCGAGCAGGTGACCCATCCGCGCGAGCGGGCCCTCCCGGGAGTGAATCGCACCGCACACGTCCCGGTCGATCCGGACGTACCGCGCCGCGTCGATCACGACGCTGTACTCGTCGTTGCGGCTCTCGAAGTACATCGGATCGAGCGTCACCGCGCCCGCGGCCCGCTGGATGACCGACTCGACCGCGTCGAACTCGACGTTCGACGCGTTCACCCGGACGTTCACCGCGTCGCCGAGGTCCCACATCGGCCGCGCGACCGACTGCCCCTCTTCGGATTCGAGCCCGCGCCACCGGGGCTGTATCAGGGCCTTCACCTTCCGCTCGCCGACCTCGTCGTCGGCGACCGCGTTCAGCCGGAACTCCCGGAGCGTGTCGAAGTCGACGCGCGTCCCGTCCGGCGTCTCGCCGCCGTCCGGTGGGGCGAGTCCGGACTCTTGATAGGACAGGGTGACCCGCCACTTCTCGCCGTCGAGCGTGAAGCTCCCGCGCCGGCTCCCGGTCGCGTCGACGAGCCGCGCGGCGCCGAACCACGCCCCGAGCCCGGAGTACACGTAATTCGCCATGTACTCGTGCGGGGCCGTCTTGACGGCCTTCATCGCGAGCTCACCTCGCGACGGGGAACCACGATCGGCCGCTTCGAGCCGTCGACGAACACCGCACCGAGTCGGATCCACGACGCCCGGTCGGAGTCGTCGGTCGGATCGTCGACGTCGACGATCGCGGCCTCGGGCGCGATCGCGAGGACGTACCGGCACGCCTCGCAGGTGTACCCGCGGGCGTTGATCGCGTCGCCGTCGGCGCGCGTCGGGTTCTGGTTCGCGAGCCGGAGCGTCGCGATCGCCGGCGCTCCGAGGGTCTCGGTCACCTCATCCTGACACCGCGGACACGCCGCGTACTTCTCGTTCCCTTCCCAGCGGGCCACGGGCCGCCGAAGCCCGTAGGCGGCGGTACTCACGGCTCCACCTCGCTCGGGTGGAAGATCCGCGACCACGCGACCTGCGAACACTCCGGGCGGTCGTCCCCGCCGGAGCGCCACGCGGTGATCGCGTCGTCGACGACGGTCGCGGGCACGACCTTCATCGCGACCGGGTTGCGGCCGGGTCGGGGCTCACACACCGCGAAGAGGTAGCTCCCGCCGGCGTCGCGGAGCAGCTCGTGCTGCTCGCGCCGGAGGTAGAACCGACCGCGGCGGCCGCTCGCGAGCCGCGGAATCGCGCTCTTGATCTCGACGAGCGAGCCGGCTTCGAGCAGGCAGATACCGACGAACGGGAGCGACCGCGACGGAACGACGAGCGTCTCGGCGCGAGCGTCGACGTGTTCGGTCTCGGTGTCGGGGACGTACGCCAGCCCGTCGACCGCTTCGAGGATCGCAGCCTCGGCGTTCTCTCCCGCCCGCTTCGACGAGACGGGACCGCTCGCGCGGCTCACGCGAACACCACCACCAAGTTCACCGCGGCGACGGCGGCGCCGATCGTCGCGATCCCGAGGCCGACCCACTCGGGCGCCTCCAGGGCGTCGGCCGCGACCGGCCACGCACCGCAACACAAGCCGACGACCGCGAGCATCACGACCGCCGCGGGCAGCTCGCCCATCGCGAGCAACTCGCGGACGATCGGGTTCGCCTCGGCGCTCGGACCGACCGCTCGGGCCGCGAGGATCGTCGTCGACGCGTCGAGAACGCCGTGAGACGTGAAGATCGCGGCGGTCTCGCCGGAGCGAGTGACTCCGTTATCGGATTGGACGGCGTCACTCGGCAAGCGACGCCACCTCGGTTAGCTCCGACTGCTCGGTCGTTGGACCGTCGATCGCCGCCTCAACTGCCTCTCGAATCGCAGCGGAGAGTTCGTACGGCACCTTCGCCCGCTCGGCCGGTGTGTCCCCAAGAATTCGAGTCGCGCTCGTCCCGTCGTACTCGACGTTTGCCTCGTGGCAGGGCCGCCCTCGCGAACACGACCGGTACATCATCGGCGGGTGGTCACCCCACAGGTCGGTTCGCTTCATGTAGGGGCGGCCGTACTGGCAGTAAGTCACCTCTCCAGCCGGCTCCCCGAGGAACCAACGGAGTCGGCCCTGCGGGTTCTCAAGGAACCAGTACTCCGGAGCGAGAGCGCGAATCAGACCGACCGTATGGAAGACAAGTGCGACCGCCTCACGGGCCTCTTCTGTGACTGGTTGATGCGTCTCGAAGTCCCACGCATGGTGATTCCCGGCTGTCGAGAAGTAGGTACACGGCGGGCTGGCGAGAACGAGATCGGCGTTCGGGAGATCTCCCGGCCGAAGGTCCATTACATCGGCCTGGATATCTGGATCGAACTCCTTCTCCAACTCCACCGTGACCACGTCCCACCGATCCGACTCCTCGAACGCGGCGGAAAATCCACCCAGACCCGCGAAGAGGTCGAGGCAAAGCAGACGGTCAACGATCCGATCAGACTGATCGCTCACGCTGACCGCCCCCGTTCGGCGTCGCGTTCCCACCGGAGCCGAGCGGCGTCGAGGACGTGCGACCGCGGGCCCTGTGCCGGGTCGTACAGCCGGCTCGCACGCACGAACGGGTTCATCCCGACAGCCCTCCGTCCCACGGCTCGCCGGCGTTGCGGGCGGGACTCGTCTGCGGGTCCGGCGTGACGACATCTTTCCCGGCCGCGCTTCCCTCGCAGATCCGCACCCACGAGTCGCACTCGGGACACCGGTGAGCGCGGTCGTCGTCGTCGCCGTGAACCCGACCGAATCGCGGCGGGAGGTGCGACCCGCACTCCAGACAGACCCCGGACTCGTCCGGCTCAACCCGGAGGTCCATCATTCAGAGATCACCCCGAAGTTGGTCGGGTCGATCACCCGACGCGAAGGGGTCGCGATCGGTGCCGTATTCAACCCGATTTCAGGACCGGGTTTCGAGGGAACCGATTCGGTCGATTCCGTCGCGTAGCGAGTCGCTACGGTAGAATTAGCATTAGTCGTGAAACGGTCCGTCAGTAAGCGGGCGCGACGGGATTTGAACCCGCGGCATCTTGGTCCGGAACCAAGTGCTCTGTCCGCTGAGCTACGCGCCCTCACGACCGGGTATCCGCGGCGAGCGTTTAACGCTTCTGGCTCGGGTCCTCGGCGGGCGGCCGCGGGTCGGTCTGCCACTCGAACGCGTCGGCGTCGTCGGCGACGCCGGAGTCGTCCGTCCCGCCGTCGGTGCGGGCCCGGTCGGTCGCGTCGCCCTCGTCGGTCGGGATCACGTCGGCGGCTGCGAGGAAGCGGCCGACGAACAGCAGTCCGGGGCGGCGCTCGACGACGGCGACCCAGATGACCAGCGCCGGGGGCAACACGATCAGCGACGCGAGGTACGCGAGCGTGATGCTGGCGGCCGTGAGCAGCCCGAACTGGCCGAGGATCGGCGTGATGGCCAAGACGAGCACGCCCGTGCCGAGCGCGGTCGTCGCCCACGTGCCGGTGAGCGCGCCGCCGGTCCCGCGGAGCGTGGTGACTACCGCGGCGTCGACGTCGCCCCCGCGGGGGTACTCGTCGTGGAAGCGGTGCGCGACGTGGACGGTGTAGTCGACGCCGAGCCCGATGGTGATCGCGAGGATCGTCGCGGTGATCGCGTTGAACGGGATGCCCGCGAGCCGCATCGTGGCAGTGAGCGTCGCGACGGCGACCGTCACCGGGACGAGCGTGACGAGCCCCAGCGTCGGGCTGCCGAGCAGCAGCCAGAAGAGGATGACGAGGAACACCGCGGAGAGCCCGAGCGCGGCCGCCAGCGAGACGATCGCGGAGTCGAATATCGTGTCCGCGACCGCCTGGAACACGACGATCTGGCCGGTCGCGGTCGCGTCCCCGCGGTAGCGGTCGGCCACGCGCCGGGCGTCGGCGGTGATCTCGGCGTCGCTGGCGTCGGACTCGACGGCGTACACGATCCGCGTCGAGCGGTCGACGAGGACCGCGCGACGCTGACGATCGCGCAGGGCCCCTTCGAGCTGCGCATCACGGAGGACGCGTACGGGAACTTCTACCTCATCGACGGCGAGGAGGTGTGCTTGGAGGTCGCCGACCCCCTCGCGCCCGACCGGCTGTTCGGCATGCTCGACCTGCGCGACCGCGGGTTCGCCGCCCGCGTGCGCGACGGCTTCGAGGCCGCGTGGGCGGCGGGGACCGTCGTCGACGAGGTGTGACGGCCCGCGAGGGCGACGTCTCGCGAGCCGCGAGAAGTCCACGGCGCCCGAGGGTCGCGCCGGACCCGGATCGGCCCGACGTCCGAACGGAATTATCGCGTTTGATTCTTCCGCCGCGCGGTTTTATCCCCTCGCGTCCGTACGGCCGATAGAACTCACCGTGACCCTCCGGCCATCCGACACGTCGACGCCGGTCCGCGGCGCTGACGAGGGCGACGCCCCCGACCCCGACGACCGAGCCGCGACCGACGCGCCGACCGCCGACGCGGAGCGGGCGGGTCGGTCGGACGACCGCGCCGACGCCGGCGGACCTCCGACGCCGCCGACCGACGCCGACGAGCGGTCGGGGGGCCTCGGCGCGACGCCCGCGGAGGGGTGGTCGCGCCCGATCGAGCCCGACCGGTTCCTGCTCGCCGTGGCCGTGGACGGCGAGGTGCTGTTCGCCGGGCCGTCGGTGCCCGACGTCGTCGGCGTCGAGCGCGACGCGCTCGTCGGGAGCGACCTCCTCGACCGCGTCCACCCGAGCGACCGCGAACCGGTGGCCGACGCCCTCTCGGCCGTCGCGACGAGCCGGACGGTCACCCACCGGGTCCGCCGCGCGAGCGGGGGGTACGCGTGGGTCGAGTCCGTCGTCGACGAGGATCTCGCCCCGGAGTTCGGCGGCCGGATCGTCACGGTCCGCCGGGTCGACGCGGACCGCACCTTCCCGGAGCGCTACCGCGCCTTCCTCGAGTACGGCAGCGACCTCGTCACCGTCGTCGACGGCGACGGCCTCGTCGTCTACGAGAGCCCCTCCGTCGAGGAGGTGCTCGGCTACGAGCAGGGGTCGACCGTCGGGCGCTCGCCGCTCGGCTACGTCCACCCGGACGACCGCGAGCGCGTGACGGAGCGGTTCTACCGCGCGCTGGGCGAGCCCGACGCGGCGCCCACGCTGGAGTACCGCTACCGGGCCGCCGACGGCGACTGGGTCTGGCTGGAGTCGCGAACGCGGTCGCTGCCGGCCGACAGCCCCGTCGGCGAACTGCTCATCAACTCGCGCGACGTCAGCGAGCGGAAGGCGCGCGAGCGGCGGCTCACCGACAGAAACGAGCGGCTCGACCGCTTCGCGAGCATCGTCTCGCACGACCTGCGGAACCCGCTGTCGGTGATCCGGGGGTCGATCGAGATGGCGCGGCACCGCGACGAGACGGAGCCCCTCGAACGCGGCGAGCGCGCCGTCGACCGGATCGACCGGCTCGTCTCGGAGCTGCTCACCCTCGCGCGGCAGGGAACCGGGATGGACGAGCCCGCGGAGTTCGCGCTCGCGGGCGTCGCTCACGACGCCTGGGAGACGGCCGCCGATGGCGACGACGCGGAGTTGGTCGTCGCCCGCGACGCCCGGATGTACGGCGACCGCGGCCGGATGCGACAGGCCTTGGAGAACCTGTTCCGCAACGCGACGGAACACGCGACGGCGGACGCGGCAGAGGCGAGCGGGAACGATTCCGACGGCTGCGCGTCGGGCGACGACCCATCCGACGGCGACGACCTCACCGTCCTCGTCACCGCCACCGACGAGGGGTTCCTCGTCGCCGACGACGGGACGGGGATCGACCCCGACCACCGGGAGTCGGTGTTCGAGTCGGGGTTCACCACGCGAGCGGACGGGACGGGGTACGGCCTCGACATCGTCCGCGAGGTCGTCGAGTCGCACGGGTGGCGCGTGGAGCTGCGAGCGCCCGCGGACGACCCCATCGGGCTCCCAGACGGGCGGCGGCTCCGGCCGCCGGACGGCGCCTGCTTCGAGGTGTGCGCCCCCGACCCCGCCGAGGCCGACCCGGAAGAGCCCTGGATCGACGCGTGAAGGGCCCACGCGTCGCCGCCGCGGCCCTCGTCGACCCGGCGCGTTCCCTCTCAGCAGCCCTCCGCCGACCCGGGGCGTTTATTCTCCGCGGCCCGCAAGCCGACCCGTGAGCGTCCCCGACGTCGCGGTCCGGCGGGCGGAACGCGCCGACCTCCTCGCGGTGGTCCGGATCGAGCGCGCCTGCTTCTCGGACCCGTGGCCGCACGACGCCTTCGAGCGGCTGCTCGACGAGCCGGCGTTCCTCGTGGCGGAGCGGGCGGGCACGGTCGTCGGGTTCGTCGTCGCCGACCGGACGCCGAACCACGGCCGCGACATCGGCCACGTCAAGGACCTGGCCGTCCACCCCGACGCCCGCGGCGAGGGGATCGGCCGGACGCTCCTCCGGTCGGCGCTGGCCCGGCTCCGCGCGACCGGCGTCGCGGTCGCGCGCCTGGAGGTGCGCGAGGGGAACGACCCCGCGCGGTCACTGTACGCCGACGAGGGGTTCGAGCCGATCCGGCGGGTGGGCGGCTACTACCGCGACGGCGAGGACGCACTCGTGCTCGTCGTCGACCTCGCGGCGTGGGCCGACGGGGAGGCGGGGAGCGGCCGCGGGCGAGACGAGCCACGTTGACACGCATCGATTGCGGCCGGTTCCCACGCCTATCGGCCCGCCGCGCGGGGTTTGCCAAGGCTTAGTGTGCGCGAGGCCGACCAGATGGGTATGAGTTCGGTTCCCGAGCGGTCCGAGATCGACGCCGAGTACAAGTGGGACCTCGACGGCATCTACGCCGACGACGAGGCGTGGGAGTCGGCCTACGAGACGGTTTCCGACCGGATCGACGAACTGGCCGCCTACGAGGGGCGCGCGACCGAGGACGCCGCGACTCTGCTCGAACTGCTCGAACTCCGCGAGGAGATCTTCCGCGAGCTCCAGCAGGTGATGACGTACGCCCGCCTGCGCAGCGCGGAAGACACGCGGAACCAGGAGTACCAGGCGATGTCCGCGCGGGCGTCGTCGCTGGGCTCCGAGGCGTCGAGCGCGGTCTCGTACCTCGAACCGGAGATCCAGTCGCTCACCGAGTCGGACGTCGAGGCCTACCTCGACGACGAGCCCGCCCTCGCCGAGTACGAGCACTACCTCGACGACGTCCTCCGGAAGAAGCCGCACACGCGGTCGAGCGAGGTCGAGGAGGTGCTGGCGGACCTCTCGGAGGTCACCGACGCGCCGAGCGAGATCTACTCGATGCTGACGAACGCCGACATGACCTACGGCGTCGTCGAGGACCCCGACGGGGAGGAGGTGGAGATCACGCAGTCGAACTTCACCAAGCTCCAGACGAACCCGGACCGCGAGTTCCGCGAGCGCGTCCACGAGACGTTCTACGACGAGTGGGCGGACGTGCGCAACACGGTCGGCACCTCCTTAGAGAAAGCCGTCCGCGAGCACGTCACGAGCGCCGAGATCCGCGACTACGACTCGGCGCGCGCCGCCGCGCTCGACGACTCGAACGTCCCGGTCGAGGTGTACGACACCCTCGTCGAGTCGGTCGACGACAACCTCGACGTGCTCCACCGCCACGCGGAGCTGAAGGAGCAGGCGCTCGGCGTCGACCAGCTACAGAGCCACGACCTCTACATGTCGCTGACGGGCGACCAGGGCCCCGACGTGGAGTACGAGCAGGCCCGCGAGTGGGTGATCGAGGCGGTCGCGCCGCTGGGCGACGCCTATCAGGACCGACTGGCCGAGGGGCTCGACTCGCGGTGGGTCGACGTGTACGAGAACCGCGGGAAGCGCTCGGGCGCGTTCTCCTCGGGCACGTACGACACCCAGCCGTACATCATGATGAACTACCAGGACGACATCGCCTCGATGTACACGCTGGCCCACGAGCTGGGCCACTCGATGCACTCGGAGCTGGCGGGCGACGCCCAGCCGTGGCACGACGCGAGCTACGAGATCTTCGTCGCGGAGATCGCCTCCACCGTCAACGAGACCCTGCTCACCCACCACCTGCTCGACACGGTCGAGGACGACGAGCTGCGCACCCACGTCCTCGACGAATACCTCGAACGCTTCCGCTCGACCCTCTTCCGACAGACGATGTTCGCGACGTTCGAACAGCAGATTCACGAGCGCGTGGAGGCCGGCGACGCGCTCACGCCCGACGCGTTCGACGAGATGTACGGCGACCTGAAGGGCGACTACTACGCGCCCGCCGAGCTGACGGGCGGCATCGAGCGCGAGTGGCAGCGCATCCCCCACTTCTACTACGACTTCTACGTCTACCAGTACGCGACCGGCATCTCCGCCGCGGCCGCCATCGTCGAGCGCATCCTCGACGAGGGCGAAGACGCCGCCGCCGACTACCGCGAGATGCTGAAGGCCGGCGGCTCAGAGTACCCGCTCGACGTGGTCGAACTCGCCGGCATCGACATGGCCTCGCCCGACCCGATCGAGTCCGCGGTCGGTGTGTACGACGAGTACCTCGACGAGATCGCGACGCTGCTCGACTTGGAGTAACGGCGCGCGACCCGCACAAGGCATATATTTCGCTCGGATCTACCTGCCCGGCGCGATGGACCGCAGGCTCCTCGCCGTCCCGGGCGCCCTCCTGCTCGGTTTCCTGATCGCGGACGTGAGCGTCGTCGGCTGGCGGGCGACGTTCTACCCGGGACCGGGACTCGACCAACACCAAGTCGTGAACGCAACCGACCTCCGCGCGCGGTGCGCCGACGCCGCGGTCGCCCTCGCGGACGGCAACAACGTCTCGATCCGAGGGTACCGGATCGCTCCCGAGTCCGTCGACCTCCTGTTCGAACGCGCGTCAGCCTCCGGAGAGTGGGCCCTCGGCGACGCGAACTGCGCGAACCGGCTCGCCGGAGTCGACAACCTGCGCGTCGACGGGGAGTCGTACAGGGTCCTCGGCGGGTACTCGCGCGAGCGCCTGGACCGAACCCCGCTTGCCGGGCTGGCGAAGGTCGGCAGCGGGCTCGTCGGCGTCGCGCTGCTCGCGGTCGGGCTCCTCGCGACCGTCCATCGGGAGTCCGAGTGACGGCCTCGTCGTATTCCGACGAGACTATTTAAATAACAGCGGCGGCGTGTGCCGACGAGCAGCCGGCAGGCTGCGAGTCGCACGCGCGAGGGAGTCGCGAGCGCTTTTAAGCGCGAGCGACGAGGCTGGGGAGGTGTGAGGCGCTGTGCTGTGCGGGGTGGGACTCAAAGGGGCAGCCGTGAGGCCGGCGTAGGCGACGCAAGTACCGCAAGGAGGGAGCGCTAGCGACCGACTGAGGAACGCAGCGAGCGTACGCCGGCCTCACGGCTGGGGCTTTGGCGGTCTTCACCGATGATCTTCCGTCAGTATTTAAAAGACGGCTTTTTTGAGAAACTTTGGCTTAAAAGAGCCTAAGCATCCCTCCCTCGTACGAAACACTACGATGGCGACGAATCACTCGCAGCCCGCCGGCGCAGGATTCCCGGAGGATCCCGAAGACCTGCTGCCCGAGGACAGCGTCCTCAGCCTCGACGAGTACCTGGCGATGCACGCAGCGGTCGGACACCGCACCAGGTACGAAATTCTCTATCGACTCGTCCACAGCGACGACATGAGCCCCAAAGAACTGGAGGACGCTATCGAGGTCGACGACAGTACCCTCCACTACCACCTCAACAAACTGGTCGACGTCGGCCTCGTCGAAAAGTGCCAACACACCGAGCGAGGAGCGGACGGCCTCTACACGTACTACCGAGCGACGGTGTTCGGCGAGGTAACGCTCACGAGCGGCGTCGACGAACTGATCCGCGGCGAAGCGGCGTTCGAAGCGATGTACGACAGTTCGACCGAAGAGTAACTTCCCGAGACGCTCGAACAGTACTCGTCGTCCCGGCATCGATTTACGCTTCCCCGAACACACACAGCGTAATGGACGAACGCGTACGCGAGCACGCCGAGGTGCTCGTCGACTGGAGCGCGCGGGTCGAGGCCGGCAACGACGTCGTCGTCAGCGTCGCGGAGGACGCTCACGAGTTGGGTGTCGCGGTCGCAGAGGCGCTCGGCGAGCGCGGGGCGAACGTCACGACGCTGTACGGGTCGAGCGAGGTCTCCCGCGCCTATTTAAAAGGCGTCGAGGCCGGGACCGACGTCGACGTCGACGCCGACGACTTCGACGACGACCCCGCCGTCGAGCGCGCGGTCTTCGAGGCGGCCGACGCCTACCTCCGGATCGGGGGCGGGCGAAACACCACCGCGTCCGCGGACGTCGACCGCCCGACGCGGCAGGCGTACGCGAAGGCCCGGCAGGGCGTCCGCGAGGCGCGGATGGACACCGACTGGGTGTCGACGGTCCACCCGACCCGCTCCCTCGCCCAGCAGGCGGGGATGGCCTACGAGGAGTACCAGGACTTCGTGTACGACGCCGTCCTCCGCGACTGGGAGTCGCTCGCCGAGGAGATGGCACAGATGAAAGACGTCCTCGACGACGGCGACGAGGTCCGGATCGTCACCGAGCGCGACGGCGCGCCCGACACCGACGTGACGATGTCGATCGCGGACCGGACCGCGGTCAACTCCGCCGCCTCCGTCGCGTACGACTCCCACAACCTCCCCTCTGGTGAGGTGTTCACCGCCCCCTACGACACGGAGGGCGAGGTCTTCTTCGACGTGCCGATGACCATCGACGCGACGCGCGTCCGGAACGTCCACCTCGCGTTCGAGGGCGGCGAGGTCGTCGACTTCTCGGCGGAGGCGGGCGAGGACGCGCTCGCCGACATCCTCGACACCGACGAGGGCGCGCGGCGGTTGGGCGAGCTCGGTATCGGGATGAACCGCGGCATCGACCGGTTCACCGACTCGATCCTCTTCGACGAGAAGATGGGCGACACCGTCCACCTCGCGGTCGGCCGCGCCTACGACGCCTGCCTGCCGGAGGGCGAGTCCGGCAACGACAGCGCGGTCCACGTCGACATGATCTCCGACGTGAGCGCCGACTCCCGGATGGAGGTCGACGGCGAGGTCGTCCAGCGGAACGGGACGTTCCAGTGGGAAGAGGGGTTCGAGGAGTAAGTCCGGAGGACGGTAGCTCCGTGAGAGACCGTCGGCGCTGTTGAAACCCTCAAGTGGTGATATGTTCTTCGAGGCGTACTAAATGTAGAGCGCGGATCTCGCACAGAACCGCTTATGGAATCAACTGTTCCGGATCGCCCAGTAGAGAAAAAGAACCGAACTATTCACATCAAGCACAGGTAATCTGGTTGTATGTCCGACCGTACCGAGCGACTTCTCGCTGTATTGGTCATCCTGATGGCCTTGTTAGTAGTTGCTCAAACGACTGTTGTCCCACGAAACCAATTTCTGAGTACGGTAGGCATCATTTTCGGGACTATCGCTATCGTATACGGACTTGCCGAATTTCTGAAAATATTCTAACTGATCGCCTGAACCGATACACTCGCAAGCACGTTCTATCGACTGATTCAGGACATAGATGGAGAAAATAACGTACTTCTCCGTGATGATTCCACCCTCTGTATCTCGCACGAGGATTGTATCAGTCTCCGAGGATCCCAACGGAACAAAACCGTCGGAAACGGGCGGATTGCGCTTACGCGGTCGCCGCCTCGATGGCGGCCTCTAGGTCGGCGACGATGTCCGCGGGGTCCTCGATGCCGACGGACAGGCGCACCATGTCGGCGGTGACGCCCGCGGCCTCCTGTTCTTCCTCGGTCAGCTGCTGGTGGGTCGTCGACGCCGGGTGGATGACGAGCGTCTTCGCGTCCCCGACGTTCGCGACCAGCGAGGCGAGGTCCGCCTCCTCGACGGTCGCCCGCGCGGCCTCGTAGCCCGCCTCCAGCCCGAAGGTGAGCATCCCGCCGTAGCCTCCGTCCAGGTACTCGCTGGCCTCCTCGTGGGTCTCGTGACTCTCTAAGCCGGGGTAGTTCACCCACGCGATATCGTCGTGATCGTCGAGGTACTCGGCCACGACGCCCGCGTTCTCGCAGTGGCGGTCCATGCGCAGCGGGAGCGACTCCGTCTGCTGGAGCGTGTTCCACGCGTCGAACGGCGACTGCTGGTCGCCCAGGTCGCGTAGCCCGCGGGTGACCGCCGCGAAGGTGAACGCGGCGTCACCGAAGCGCTCCGCGAAGTTGATCCCGTGGTAGGCGGGGTTGTCCTGCGCGATCTCGGGGTACTTCTCGGCGTGCTCGGCCCACGGGAACGAGCCGCCGTCGACGACGACACCGCCGACGGTGGTGCCGTTGCCCGTGAGCCACTTCGTCGTCGACTCCCAGACGAGGTCGGCGCCGTGTTCGAGCGGCCGGCAGAGGTACGGCGTCGCGAACGTGTTGTCGACGAACAGCGGGACGCCGTGGTCGTGCGCGATGTCGGCGATCCGCTCGATGTCGGGCGTGACGAGGGCCGGATTACCGATCGTTTCGAGGTGGACGTAGGCGGTGTCCTCGTCGATGGCCTCGGCGTACCCCTCGTAGTCGAGCGGGTCGACAAAGCGAGTCGAGACCCCGCGGCGCTCGACGGAGTGGGTGAGGTAGGTGTAGGTGCCGCCGTACAGCGCCGACGACGTGACGATGTTGTCGCCCGCCGAGGCGAGCAGGAACGTCGTCACGTCGAGCGCGGCCATGCCCGAGGCGGTCGCGACCGCGCCGACGCCCCCCTCCAGCGAGGCGATCCGCTCCTCGAGGGCGGCGTTGGTCGGGTTCATCAGTCGGGAGTAGACGTTGCCGGCCTCCTCTAAGGCGAAGAGATCCGCGGCGTGGTCGGCGTCGTCGAACTGGTAGGCGGTCGTCTGGTAGATCGGCGTCGCCCGGGCGCCGGTGGCCGGGTCCGGATCGGAGCCGGCGTGAACGCTTCGCGTGCTGAACTTCGGCCCGTCGTTCCCCTCGTCGGATGGCATGCGTCGGTCTTCCGCCGCCGCGTAGTTAAACCCGACCGGCATACGCGGGCGTTTCCGGTATCTCAGAGATCGGCCCGCGGCGGGGGCGCGACGCGGCTCCCGGGCCCGAACTCGTGACAACGGTTAACAGCGTCGGGCCGTAATTCGACGTATGGGAACACAAGGTCCGCGCGGCGAGTCCGCCGAGCTGGAGGAGCTGCTGGCGGAGGTCCCGGACGGGATCTGGCAGTACCTCGCGCTCGGCGTCGCCCTCCTCGTCGGGGTCGCCCTCCTCGGGCAGAGCCTCGTCTACGGCGTCGCGGCGCTCGCGGTGCTGCTCGCGGCCGTCACGGTCGTCAGCGCCGTCGAGATCGTCGACGCCTACGACAAGGAGGCGCTCACCGTCTTCGGCGAGTACCGCAAGCTGCTCGAACCGGGCGTCCACCTCATCCCGCCGTTCGTCTCGCGGACGTACGCGTTCGACATGCGGACGCAGACGATCGACGTGCCGAGCCAGTCGGCGATCACCCGCGACAACTCGCCGGTGACCGCCGACGCCGTCGTCTACATCAAGGTGATGGACGCCAAGAAGGCGTTCCTCGAAGTCGACGACTACAAGAACGCCGTCTCGAACCTCGCGCAGACGACCCTCCGCGCGGTCATCGGCGACATGGAGCTCGACGACACGCTCTCCCAGCGGGAGCTCATCAACGACCGGATCAACGAGGAGCTCGACGAGCCCACCGACGAGTGGGGGATCCGCGTCGAGGCCGTCGAGGTCCGCGAGGTGAGCCCCTCCCAAGAGGTCCAGCGCGCGATGGAGCAACAGACCGGCGCGGAGCGTCGCCGCCGCGCGATGATCCTCGAAGCGCAGGGGGAACGCCGCTCCGCGGTCGAGCAGGCCGAGGGTGACAAGCAGTCCAACATCATCCGCGCGCAGGGGGAGAAGCAGAGCCAGATCCTCGAAGCGCAGGGGGACGCCATCTCCACCGTCCTCCGCGCGCGCTCCGCGGAATCGATGGGCGAGCGCGCCATCATCGAGCGGGGCATGGAGACCCTCGAAGAGATCGGGAAAGGCGAGTCCACGACGTTCGTCCTCCCGCAGGAACTCACCAGCCTCGTCGGCCGCTACGGCAAGGCACTCTCCGGCTCCGACGTCCAGCAGATGGAGGGGCTCGAGGGCAAGGAGTTCGACGAGGAGACGGAGAAGCTGCTCGGGTTGGAGGACATCGAGAGCGCGCTCGAACAGCTCGACACGGTGGCCGACAGCGACCTCCGGACCGACGAGACCCGGGACTCGGACAACGTCGACCTCGCCAAACAGGAGGCGGCGACCCGCGAGGCCGACCGCGACATTGAGTTGGAGACGGAAAGCGAGCGGCCCGGGAACTGACCGCGGGACGGCCGAACGGGGCCCGAACTCAGGGCCGCCAGCGCTCGGGGTCGACCGCCCAGAGGAGGCCGACGGCGACCGCGCCGCCGACGCCGCCGGCGACCAGCGAGAGGGGGAGGGACGATCCCGACGCGATCGCCGCCAGTAACAGGACGGCGCCGGCGAGGAGCGCGACGGTGTCCTCCGTGATCGCCGCCTGAACCACCGGCGCCAGGGCCGCACCGACGACGGCGCCGGCGGCGATTCCGCTGCCCCGCCCGATGAGAGCCGCGTGCGCCGCTGGATTCGTCGCCGTTTCGGGGACCGACGCGGGTGCGAGGACGAGACCGACGCCGAACGCGAACGCGGCGGCGGCGCCGAGCGCGGGCGCGACCAGCGCGGCGCGCGCGGAGCGCTCGGTGCCGCCCGCGGCGGCCGCGCCGCCGACGAGCAGGACCGACCCGGCCGCGAGGAGCGCGGGGGCGGCGAGGAACGAGACGGGCGAAGGGGTGACGAAGGCGATTCCCTCTGCCGACGACGGCGAGGGGACGAACCCGGGCGCGACCGTTCCGGCGAGACCGAGCGCCGCGACGCCGACGACGAGGAGGGCCGACCCGAGGAGCCGACTGCGGAGTGACATGGTCGCCCGGAGGCGTTCCGATCACAAAACGATCGCGGGACGGAGTCGCGGTCGGCGGGGCAAGCGATCCCGGCGGTCAGATCGTGATCCCGGCGCGCCCGTCGCCGACGACGACGATCGCTCGCTCCGGCGGGCCGCGCTCGTCGGTGAGCCGCAACAGGAGCGTCTTGACGACCGGCTCGTCCGTCTCGATCTCGCCGCGGACGCCGGACTGGTCGACGGCGATCCGGAGCGAGCGGTCGCCCGTGCGGCTGATCCCGCCGAGGCGGAGGCGGACCTCGTCGGCGGTGAGCCGCTGGGCGATCACGAGGATCGCGTCCCCGCCGTCGTCGACGAAGTCGGTGCGCTCGACGAACTCGCGGGACTCGGTCGCGTCGGGCGTGAGCGCGCCCCGGGCCGCGTCGGCGGAGCGGAAGGAGGCCGCGTGCGTCAGCAGCTCCTCGGGGCGCGCGAGGACGCTGCGCTCGTCGACCATCGGGTTGCCGTCGACGTATCGGCTCCGCACGCCGAGGTCGCCCGGCGTCGAGGCGGCGACGTCGTGGAGTCGGTCGACGCACCCGGCGGTGGCGACGGCGAGCGCGCCGGCCACGACCGCGCGACGGTACACGGCCGGGTGTGTGACGCACCGACGTAAAAACCCCGCCGTCACGGTGACGCGGACTGAGAATCGGAGCGGTGGTCGGGGTCGCCGCTCGGGCGCTCCGGCCGCTACTCCTCCATCGCGGGCGCGGGGACGCCCGCGTCGTCCGCGTCGATCTCGAAGGCGCGCCGGAGCTCCGCGATCCGGTCGCGGATGTCCGCCGCTAACTCGAACTCCAGGTTGCTCGCCGCCTCGTCCATCCGTTCCTCGAGCGCCTCGATCTGCGCTTTCGCCTCGTCCTCGCTCTCCACGTCGCCCACGCTCACGCTCGAGGTGTCCGTCTTCGACCCGGGGAGGTTCGTCTCGCTGACCGGCTTGTCGATGGTGGTCGCCTCGTAGCCGTGTTCCTCGTTGTACTCCAGCTGGATCTCGCGGCGGCGCTGGGTCTCCTCGATGGCTTCCTCCATCGAGTCGGTGGTTTCGTCGGCGTAGAGGACGACCTCGCCGTTGACGTTGCGCGCGGCCCGCCCCATCGTCTGGACGAGGGTCGTGGTGGAGCGGAGGAACCCCTCCTGGTCGGCGTCGAGGATGGCGACGAGGGAGACCTCCGGGATGTCGAGTCCCTCGCGCAGCAGGTTAATTCCGACGAGCACGTCGATGTTGCCGAGGCGGAGGTCGCGGATGATCTCGTGGCGTTCGAGGGTATCCGTCTCGTCGTGCATGTACGCCACGTCGACGCCGGCCTCCTCGAGGTATTCCGTGAGGTCCTCGGCCATCCGCTTCGTGAGGGTGGTGACGAGGACGCGCTCGTCGCGCTCGATCCGGTCGTCGACGCGTTCGAGGAGGTCGTCGACCTGCCCCGTCGCGCCCGTCACCTCCACCTTCGGGTCGACGAGGTGGGTCGGGCGGACGATCTGCTCGACGATCCGGTCGGAGGTCTCGCGCTCGTAGTCGCCCGGCGTCGCCGAGACGTAGAGCGTGCGGTCCGTCTTCTCCTCGAACTCCTCGAAGGTGAGCGGGCGGTTGTCGTAGGCCGTCGGGAGCCGGAACCCGTTCTCGACCAGCGAGTCCTTCCGCGACTTGTCGCCCTCGTACTGCCCTTTGATCTGGGGGATCGTCTGGTGTGACTCGTCGACGACGGTGAGGAAGTCGTCGGGGAAGTAGTCGAGCAGCGTGTACGGGGCGTCGCCGGACTCGCGGTCGTCCATGTGGACCGAGTAGTTCTCGATCCCCGAGCAGTAGCCGGCCTCGCGAAGCATCTCGATGTCGAAGGTGGTGCGCTCCTCGATGCGCTGGGCGGCGACGAGGTCGCCCTGCCGCTCGAAGTAGCCCACGCGTTTCTCCATCAGGTCCTCGATCTCGGCGACCGCCTGTTCGAGCTTGTCGTCCGGGATCGAGTAGTGCTCCGCCGGGTGGAGCATGACGGCGGGCTCCTCGCTCACGACCTCGCCGTGCATCGGGTCGACCTTGATCATCCGGTCGATCTCGTCGCCCCACAGCTCGACGCGCACCGCGTAGCGCCCGTACATCGGGTAGATCTCGACGGTGTCGCCGCGCACGCGGAAGGTGCCCTGCGTGAAGTCCACGTCGTTGCGCTCGTAGTTCAGGTCGACGAGCCGGGTGAGCAGCTCCTCGCGGCCGATCTGCTCGCCGACCTCGAGGCGCAGCGCCATGTCGCGGTAGTTCTGCGGATCGCCGAGCCCGTAGATGGCCGAGACGGAGGCAACCACGATCACGTCGTCGCGGGTCAACAGCGACCGCGTCGCGGAGTGGCGCAGGCGGTCGATCTCCTCGTTGATCGACATCTCCTTGTCGATGAACGTGTCCGTCTGCTCGACGTACGCCTCCGGCTGGTAGTAGTCGTAGTAGGAGACGAAGTACTCGACGGCGTTGTCCGGGAACAGCTCGCGGAACTCCTCGTACAGCTGGGCCGCGAGCGTCTTGTTGTGGGCGAGAACGAGCGTCGGCTGGTCGAGCTCCTCGGCGACCCACGAGACGGTGTTCGTCTTCCCGGACCCGGTGACGCCGAGGAGGGTCTGCTTGTCGGCGCCCGACTCGAACCCCTCGACGAGCCCCTCGATCGCCTCGGGCTGGTCGCCCGCGGGCTCGAACGGGGCGTCGACGCGGAGCGGGCGGTCGACGGTCGGGCGGTCCTCCGAGAGGGGGGAGTCGGCGTCGCTCACGATACGCGTCGTTGGGCGGCGAGGCACTTGAGCGGCGCGGCTACGTGGCTGGCGGCGACGAAACCGGCCCCACGCGGACGTTTCCGTGCGGGGGAAGACCGATTACCGATCGGGCCGAACGCAGATCCGTGTCCCTCCTCACACCGGCCGTCGCGTTCGGCGCGGCCCTCGTCCTGTTCGTCTGGGTCGCGGTCGGCGCGTGGGTCAACTTCGACGCCCACGCCCGCGGAAGCGACCATCCGGGAATCTGGGGCGTGCTCGCCCCGGTTTCGGGGATCGTACTGGCCTACTACCTGCTGTGGTGGCGCCGCGGGCGCTCCCGCCGGTATCCGGCGTCCAAGTGGGAGCGGGCCACCGCGATTGTCGTCGTCGCCGGATTCGCGGGACTGGTCGTCGGGAGCCTCGTCTCGCCGCCCGATCCGACCTCGCAGCTGACCGTCTGGCCGGTCGCGTTCGCCGGCTGTCTCCCCGTCGCGTACTGGGTGGTCAGAAGAAGGTTTGACGCGACCGGCGACTCGTCTATAAATGATCGACTGTAGATCGGCGGCGGACATCTCCAAATCCCCAGCCGCTCATTTATAAGCGGTTAGTGACGGATCGGGGGGCGAACACCGCCAAAGCCCCAGCCGCTCGCTTATAAACAGCTGACAGCGGCTCGGCAGCGAACACCGCCAAAGCCCCAGCCGCTCGCTTATAAACAGCTGACAGCGGCTCGGCAGCGAACACCGCCAAAGCCCCAGCCGCGAGGGCACAGTACGCTCGTTGCGCTCCTCGGTCGCTCACTCCGTTCGCTCCCTGCGGTGCTTACGTCGCCTACTGTGCCCTCGCGACTGCCCCTTTGGGTCCCGCCCCCGCACGGCACCGCACCTCACGCCTCCCCAGCCTCGTCGGTCGCCGTCGCTTCGCTCGGCGACCGACTCCCTCGCGCGGTGCTGTTCGCGCCCTCCGGGCGCTCACAGGCACGCGCCACCGCGTTTGTTTATAAACGGTCTCGCGTCGACACCCGCGCCGCTCCCCGGACGAAAACGTTTCCCCCTGTCCCCGCGAGTCGTGGCGTATGCGCATCGCCGTCCCCAACAAGGGCCGCCTACACGAGCCGACGCTCTCGCTGTTGGAGCGCGCCGGGCTCCACGTCGAGGAGACCGCCGACCGCCAGCTGTACGCCGACACCGTCGACGAGGACGTGACGGTGCTGTTCGCGCGGGCGGCCGACATCCCCGAGTACGTCCGCGACGGCGCCGCCGACCTCGGCGTCACCGGCCTCGATCAGGCGGCCGAGTCGGGCGGCGTCGCGGACGACGCCGCGGCCGCCGCCGACGGCGACCTCGTCGACCTGCTCGATTTAGGCTACGGCTCGTGTAAGCTCGTCCTCGCGGCGCCGGAGGACGGCGACGTGGCGGCCGTCGAGGACCTCGGGGGGCGGACGATCGCGACCGAGTTTCCGAACGTCACCCGCGACTACCTCGATCGCGTGGGCGTCGACGCCGACGTGGTCACCGTGACGGGCGCGACCGAACTCACGCCGCACGTCGACATGGCCGACGCCATCGTCGACATCACCTCGACGGGGACGACGCTGAAGGTGAACCGATTGGCCGTGATCGACGACGTGCTCGCCTCCTCCGTCCGGCTGTTCGCGCGCCCCGACGTGGTCGACGACGCGAAGGTCGAGCAGGTGGTGACCGCCTTCGAGTCCGTCCTCGCCGCGGACGGTCGCCGCTACCTGATGATGAACGCGCCCAAGGCTCGGCTCGACGAGGTAAAGGACGTGATCCCGGGGCTCGGCGGCCCGACCGTGATGGACGTCGAGGCCGACGAGAACGGCAACGGGATGGTCGCGGTCCACGCCGTCGTCGACGAGCGCGACGTGTTCGAGACCATCTCGGAGCTTCGCTCGGTCGGCGCGACCGGCATCCTCGTCACGGAGATCGAACGGCTCGTGGAGTGAGGTCGAGGCTTAAGCCTCGTCGGAACCGCCGTCGCCGTCGATCAGCTGCTCCTTCTCGGCGCGCGACAGCGACTTGATCGCGTACTCTCTCGACATCGCCGCCGACTTCGAGTCGAACGACTCGACGTGGCGCAGCGTCACCGGCGTCCGACCGCGGGTGTACTTCGCGCCCTCCCCGGCGTCGTGTTCGGCGACGCGCCGCTCGACGTCCGTCGTGTACCCGGTGTAGAGGGTGCCGTCGGCGCACTCGATCACGTACACGTAGTTGTCGGCCACGGGCGGCCGTCCGAGTCCGAGCGCAAAGTGGGTACGGATGTGCCCGAAGCGGGGTCGAGACGGAGCGGCCGCTCTCCGTGCGCTCGGTCTCCGATCGGCGTTTCGCCGGTCAGTCCCCGGTTCGCGTCCGCTCGCGAGACACCTCGGCGATGCCCGCGTTCGCGGAGCACTTCGGGCACGCGTTCAGGTCGCCGCGCTCGTCCGCGAAGACGCGCGCGAAGCGGTCCGAGACGTGCGACCCGCAGTGGTCACAGCGTGGCATGTGATGCCGACGTGCGTCGGCAACTACCATACGGACTCGACGAACTAATACCCTTTCTCGGGCCCGTCGACTGCCGGTATTCGCGCCTTCGGGTCGATCCGTCGAACGGAGCGTTCGGCGAGTTCCGATCCGGTCACTCGGCCGGGTCGCGCTCGCCTCACTCGGCCCGGGCCGCGTCGACCGCGCGGGCGATCAGGCCGGCCTGCGCGCCGGCGACGAACCCGGCGTCGACGTTGACGGTCGTGAGCACGGAACACGACTGGAGTGCCCCCGAAAGCGCCGCGACCCCCTCGCCGCCGACCCCGTAGCCGGTCGAGACCGGGAGGGCGATCACGGGCGCGTCGACGAGGCCGGCGACGACCGTCGGCAGGGCGCCCTCGCGGCCGGCCGCGACCACGACGACGTCGGCCTCGCGGATCCGGTCGACCTGATCTAAGATTCGGTCGAGGTTGGCGACGCCGACGTCGTCGACCCGGTCGACCGTCGCCCCGATCTCGCGGGCGACGACCGCCGCCTCGCCGGCGACCGGCGCGTCCGCGGTGCCGGCCGCGACGACCGCGACCGCGGCGTCGAGCGACGGGGGCTCGAAGTCGGCGGCGTGCGCGACGACGGACCCCGTGCGGTCGTCGCGGTCGACCGTCGCGTCCGGGTCGCCGTCGCCGACCGCCGACGCGACCGCCGCCGCCGTCGCCTCGTCGGCACGCGTCACCAGCGCCCGTCCCGTCGTTTCGAGCGCCGTCGTCGCCAGCGCGGCGACCTCCGCGGGCGTCTTCCCCTCCGCGAGGATCGCCTCGGGGATCCCGCGTCGCCGCTCGCGGGCGGCGTCGAACCGCCCCGCGTCCGTGGTCGCGTAGCCCGCGAGCCGTGATTCCGCCTCCTCGACGCCGATATCGCCCGCTTCGAGCGCCGCTAACGTCTCTCGCATGGCGGACCGTCGGCGGGGGAGCCGGTCGAACCTGTCGGTTCGCCGCGGGCGAGCGCCGCGCGCGAAGCCGAATCGCAGGCCGGAGCGCACCCGCGAGCGTCACGCGACGGGGGACGCGGTCCGATCGAGGCGAGTCCGAGGCGGTGTCGAGGGCGGTCCGGAGCGCGTTCGGTCCGGAGCGGCGACGATAATCTCACAAGATTTATAAGTGACTGTGTTCGCAGCCCCCCGCGAACCGGCTTCACGGCGCCCCTCGCGGGCGAATTCAGGAACTCTTATTAACCATCGCCGGGTAGGCCCGATCGCATGGCAGACCTCATTGTCAAAGCGGCCGTCAAGGAAGCCCTGGACGACAAGAACGTCGCTTCGGACTTCTACGACGCGCTGGACGACGAAGTGGACGAGCTGCTCGAAGACGCCGCGCGCCGCGCCGAGGCCAACGACCGGAAGACGGTCCAGCCGCGCGACCTCTAAGACGGAACTCGTTTCCGTTCCATTTTATTTGGACGCTGTCCGCCGAGCGGCCGCGCTGTCGGTCGTTCCGACGCTTTTCGACGGTTTCAACCCTCCTCAATATCAGACCTCGTCGACACGGACGCCCGACTCCGTGCCGACGTGGATCTCGTCCGCGAGTCCGACGAAGAGGCCATGTTCGACGGCGCCCGGAACCGCGGACAGCGTCGCCGACAGGGCGGCCGGATCGGCGATCTCGCCGAACGCGCAGTCGAGCACGAGGTTCCCGTTGTCGGTCACGACGGGGCCGTCCTTCCGCTCCGCGCGCCGCAGCGTCGGCTCGCCGCCCGCGTCGCGGACCGCCGCGGCGACCGCGGTCCGCCCCGCGGGGAGCACCTCGACCGGGACCGACCGGTCCAGCCGCGGCGACTCCTTCGAGGAGTCGGCGACCACGAGGAAGCGGTCGGCCGCGGCGTCGACGAGCTTCTCGCGAGCGTGGGCCGCGCCGCCGCCTTTTATCAGTGCGCCGCCGGTGACGGGGTCGTCCGCCCCGCCGCCCCCGGCGTCCGACGCCTCGACGCCCGTCGCCACCTGATCCGCGCCGTCGATGGCGACGTCGATCCCGGGCCCGTCCGGGCCGACCGCCTCCGGGAGGTCGAGGCACGGGATTCCCTCTTCGACCGCGAGTTCGCGGCTCGCGAAGGAGGTCGGGACGCCCCGAATGTCGAGGCCGGCGTCGACCCGGTCGCCGAGGCGTCGGACCGCGTGCGCCGCCGTCGACCCCGTTCCGAGGCCGACGACGTCCCCGCCGCTCACCGCCGCGGCCGCCGACTCGCCGGCGCGTCGCTTCGCCGCGTCGCTCCCGCCGCTCGTCTTCATGCGGTCGACTGCGTACGGCGGCGTTGAAAAGGCGTCGGCGGGCGACGCGGGGGTGCGAGAGCGCGGACCCGCGCGGGACCCCTCACTCCAACCGGTCTAACACGGCCTCGGCGTCGTACGCTAAGGTGAGCTCTCGGGAGCGGCCGCGGCCGTCGACCTCGGCGTACTCCGCGTCGATCACGCCGAGCTGGTCGAGCTTGTTGATGATCTCCGAGTAGCGGGTGTAGCCGAGGTCGGTCTCGTCGTTGAACGCGTCGTACACCGCCCCGGCGCGCTCGCCGTCGTGTTCGGCGAGGACGCGGACGAGGTCGCGCTCGGACTCCGAGAGGCCGCGGAGCGACCGCGAGAGGTGGACGTGCTTCGACTTGTCGTACGCCTCCTCGACGTCATCTTCCGATATCGTCTTCGAGGCGCGCATCTCGGCGTTGAGTCCGGCCCGGCGCAGGAGGTCGATCCCGACCCGGAGGTCGCCGCTGTCGGCGGTGAGGTCCGCGACGCGCTCCAACTCGGCGTCGCCGATGACCCCCTCGTGGAAGCCGCGCTTGGCGCGCTCGGCGAGGATGTCGTATATCTCGGTCGCGTCGTAGACGGGGAAGTACACCTCCTCGGGCCGGAAGACGGACTGGACCCGGGTGTCGAGGTCGTCGATCACGTCGAGTCCGAGGTCCGAGGAGACGACGATCACGCCGATCTTCGCGCCGGAGTGCGCCTCGTGCGCGCGGAGCAGCGAGTACAGCGTGTCGGACGCCTCGTTCTCGTAGAAGAGGTAGTTCACGTCGTCGAGGGCGACGACCAAGACCTCGTCCTCCTCGACGAGCCGGTCGGTGATCTGGCCGAACAGCTTCTTGAAGGAGATGCCCGACGACGGGGGCTCGTACTCGAAGATACCCTCGAACAGCCGGGAGAACACCGCGTAGCGCGTCGAATCGACCTGACAGTTGACCCGCACCGTCCGCACCTCGGTCCGAGCGCCGAGCTCGCCGAACAGCTTCTGGACCGCGGTGGTCTTCCCGGTTCCGGGCGGGCCGCGGACCATCGTGTTGAGGGGACGGGAGCCGCGGACCGCGGGGCGGAGCGCGTACTTCAGGTTCTCCAACTGGCTCTCCCGGTGGCGGAACGTCTCGGGGACGTGGTCGATCTCGAACACCGACTCGTCGCGGAACACGGACTCGTCCCACGAGAGCATGTCCCCGGCGTCCCCGGTCATGCGAGTACCACGAGAGGCCGCGCACTTAACCGTTGCCCGGCGGCGAAGCGAAACTGAAACTTGTCGCGCGAGCCGCCGATGAGAGCGATTCCGCCGATCGCTCGTTCACTCTCGGTCCGCCGAGAGACCGGCCGCGACCCCTCCGCTCCCCGCCGCGTCCCCGCGGCGCAACACCAACACGTGGCGCGTCAGCGACCGGTGGACGCGGCGCTCGAACGCCGCGTCGACGGTCCACCCGGCGTCGCGGGCGGGGGCGCGCCAGTCGCGGTCGGCGACGAGCACCGCGCGCGGCGCGACCCGGGCGGCCTCGTCGAGCGCGCCCGCGACCAGGTCCGCGAGCTCGTGGCGGGCGATCTTCGACTGCCGGCCGTACGGGGCGTCGAACGCGACGCCGTCGACCGCGTCGTCCGCGAGCGGGAGCGCGGTCGCGTCGCCGCGCGCGACGTGCCAGTCGGGGGACCCGTCGGTGCCGGGGTCGTCGCGCCCCGAGTCGGCGGCGTCCCCGTCCAGGTACTCGCGGAAGTTCCGACGCGCGCCGCGGACCATCTTCGCCTGCGCGTCGCAGGCGACGACGTCCGCGCCGACGAGCCCCGCTTCGAGGGGAAGCCCGCCGGTGCCGCACATCGGGTCGAGCAGGGTCCGCCCGGGGGCCGCGCCCGCGAGGTTGGCGTAGGCGCGGGCGTCCGCCGGGGCCATGCTCCCCGGCTGGAAGAAGGGGCGGTCGGTGGGGTCGGGCGCGAAGTCGCGGGCGGCCTCGACCGCGACCCACCCGAGCGCGCAGACGTCCGCGTCGCCGCCGTCCGCGCCGGCCACGGCGTCGTGTTCGGCGCGCGGGCCGGCCGCGAACAGCGCGCGGAGGACGTGGTCGGGGTCGTCGAGGTCGACGTCGAACCCGCGGTCGACGAGGACGCCGCCGAGCTCGCGCTCGGCCGCCGCCGTCGAGACGCCGGACGTGGCCCGGACGTCGCGGGCGCGGACCGCGACGCTCCCGGAGCGGTCGAGCGACGCGGCCCGGAGCGCGGCGGTCGCGGCGGCGACGTCGGCGTCCGTCCGCGCTATCGCCTCGTGGGCGGCGCGGGTGTACGCGAGCCGGCGAACGCGGGCGGGGTCGATCCCGCCGGCCCGCGCGATCCCGGGCGCGAGGAGGTCGACGCCGGCCGCGGCGGTGGCGGCCTCCCGGGCGGCGAAGGCGTCGGTCTCGCCGGCGAGTTCGAGCCAGTACACGCCGACGGCTCCGCGCGGCGAGGGGAATAGGGTGGCGGTTCCGACCAGCCACCTTTTTACGGCGTTCGGGCGAGAATAGAGGTAATGACGGCCGACCCGAAGGAGACGATCACCGTAGAGAACGTCGTCGCTTCCACGGGGATCGGACAGGAGCTCGATCTCCAGAGCGTCGCGATGGACCTCGAGGGCGCCGACTACGACCCCGAGCAGTTCCCCGGACTCGTCTACCGAACCACGGACCCGAAATCGGCCGCCCTGATCTTCCGCTCCGGGAAGATCGTCTGTACGGGCGCGAACTCGATCGAGGCGGTCCACGAGAGCCTCGACATCGTCTTCGAGGAGCTCCGCGCGCTCCAGATCCCCATCGAGGACCCGGAGGTAACGGTCCAGAACATCGTCACCTCGGCCGACCTCGGCGAGAGCCTGAACCTGAACGCGATCGCGATCGGCCTCGGGTTGGAACACATCGAGTACGAGCCGGAGCAGTTCCCCGGGCTCGTCTACCGGCTCGACGAGCCGGAGGTCGTCGCGCTTCTGTTCGGCAGCGGCAAGGTGGTCGTCACCGGGGGCACGACCCCCGACGACGCGGCGGCCGCCGTCGACGTGATCGTCGAGGAGCTGAACGGGCTCGGACTGTTAGAGTGACCCCGCGGACCGAAGCGGACCGCATCGGACGGGAGAACGCCGCGGCCTCGACGCGGATGCGACACCGTCGGCGCGTTCCGCGGCCACTTTTACCCCTCGTCCCGTAGCCCGACCATGCTCTTACAGACGGTGACGCCGGTCTCCGTGCTCGGGACGACCGTCCTGTTGGCGCTGTTCCTCTCTCTCACCGCGCACATCGCGGCCCGGAACGTCCTCGGCGACGTCGACCCGCGGCGCGCCCTCTACATCGGCCCGCTGCCCGCGGTGATAAGCGTCGTCGGGAACGCGTTCGAACTCTCCGGGGCGCTCATCCTCCCCGCCGCGCTCCTCGTCGACGGGGTGATGTTCTGGTGGAGCTACGAGCAGCCCCGGCGGGCCGTGGCGGTGATGACGCTGATCCACGCCGTGGTCACGACGCTGCTCAGCGGGCTCCTGCTCGTGGCCTCGATCCTGCTCGCGTCGATGCCGGGGTAGGGTCGGGGACGGCGGCGGCTCCTGCTCCCGGTCGCCTCACGGCGACGGCGGCGGTCCGTCGTAGGCGTCGTGATCTTGGTAGAAATTCAGCATCGCGAACTTCAGCTTCTCGGGGTCGACGTCGAGCAGTTCCTCGCGCTCCTCGGGCGGGAAGGCGGAGCGGACCGAGTACTTCCCCATGTCGGCGGTCGTGTAGCGGCGGTCCGCGAGGATCCGGACGCCGAAGTCGTCGGGGCCGCGGATCACCCGGCCGAGCGCCTGCCGGGTCTTGCGTATCGTCGGGATCTCGACGGCGTAGGTCCACCCCGGGTCGCGGGAGCGGTCGCGGTCCGCGAACGCGCGGTCGTAGGCGTCCTGAACCGCTTCGGTTCGGTCCGAGAGGTGCGGGTACGGGACGCCCACGACGACGACCGTGCGGGCGTCGTCGCCGTCGAAGCTCACCCCCTCCCCGAGCGTCCCCCACAGCGAGGTGAACAGCGCGGCGCCGTCGCTCTCGACGAACTCGCTGCGGAGCCGCTCCTCGTCGACGCCCGGACCGTCGAGGTGGATCGGGCCGAGGTCGGCGTCGCCGCCGGCGGCCGACCCGCCGCTCGGGCCGCTTCCGCCGCTCGGGCCGGCGAGCCGTTCGTGGTAGCGCTCGGCCTCGGCGTACGAGGGGAAGAAGGCGAGCGTGTTGCCGGGCGTGAACCGGATCGCGCCGCGGAGCAGCGACGACACCGCTTCCTGCGTCTCCGGGTCGTTGCGGTCGGAGGCGAACAGCGGCGGCACGTCGGCGGCGAAGGTCCGGCGGTTCCCCTCGGGGTAGCCCATCTCGTAGGCCATCGACGCGACGTCCGCTAACCCCAGCACGTCCTCGGTCACGTCGAACGGGCGCAGCGTCGCGCTCATCAGGACGGAGGCGGCCACCTCGTCGAACAGCTCGCTCGTGACGTTCCGCGGGATACAGGTGTACAGCTCCGCCCGGCCGTACACCTCGTCGGTGCCGGCGTCGCGCCGGACGGAGACCACCGGGTACTGGCCGAACTCGGCGCCCTCGTCCATCCACGTCGCGACGAACCGGGCGGCCGCGAGCGTCTGCGACTCCGAGCGGGTCGTCGCCTCCCCGTCGCGGTAGCGGCGCTCGTACTCCTCGTCTATCGCCTGCCCGAGCTGCACGGCGAGCTCGGTTTCGGTGTCGATCCCCCGTCCCTCGTAGTTGCGGAGGAACGCCAGCGTGAGGTCGTCGCGCCGGTCGTCGTTGGCGATCGAGACGTCCTCCCAGCTCTCGGTCACCGACTCCGAGCCGCCGAACCCGAGCGCGTCCTCGTACGTCTCGACGAGGGCGTCGCGGAAGGCGCGGAGGACGTTCTCGGCGGGCTCCGCGCGGGAGTCGTCGCTGTCGGCCAGCTCGTCGAGCGCGGCGTCGAGGGTGTTCTCGGTCAGCGTCCGGGTGGCGTGGTCGCGCGCGGCGTCCTCGATGTTGTGCGCCTCGTCGAAGACGGTGACTATCTCGCTCGGGTCGCGGTCGATCCACCGGAAGAACTGCTCGCGGATGTTCGGGTCGAGCAGGTGGTGGTAGTTGCAGACGACGAGGTCGACGCCCTCCATTCCCTCCTTCAGCAGCTCGTAGCCGCACAGCTCGCGCTCGTCGGCGTACGCGTACACGTCGTCGGGGGTCCGGACGTCGTCGAAGAGCCACGAGAAGAACTCGTCGGTGTCGCGGGTGAGGTTGTTGCGGTAGTGTTCGCAGACGTTCGCGGCCTCGTACTCGTCGAGCTCGCCCTCCAGCTCGTCGAGCTCGTCCATGATCGCCTCCCGGGCCTCCGCGGCGCTCGCGTCGCCCTCGCGGCTCTCGGCGAGCAGCTCGCGCTGGCGCGACTCCAGCTCCCGGACCTCGCTCTCCGTCTCGACCACCTCGCGGGTGGTGTCCCGGAGGGTCTGACACTCCTGATAGTCGACGTCGATGTGGCACATCGACGACTTTCCTTTAAAAACGACCGCGCGGATGGGCTCCTCGCGGGTGATCGCGCGGGCGTCCTCGACGAACTGCCGCATCTGCTGGTGGACGTTGGTCGTGATGACGACCGTGCGGTCGTGCTCGCGGGCGTGTTCGAGCGCGGGCACGAGCGCTGAGAGCGTCTTCCCCGTGCCGGGCGCGCCCTCGAACAGCACGTCCTGCCCCCGGTCTAACGCGTTGGCGACCCTGTCCATCGCCTCGCGCTGGTTCGGGTACGGCTCCTCGTACGGGAAGAACCGCAGGTGCGGCGACTCTGACACGGGGCGGGGTTCGGCGGCGTCGGCTAAAAGGAGTCGGGTGGCGCGGCGGAAGTGGTCCCGGGCGGCAGCGGTCGCGAACGGCGACGCCGCCGCTCGCGACGCACCCGCCAATTTAACAGCGCGCGGCGAGCATCGGGAGACGAATGTTCGACGAGATCCTCGAGAAGTTCGAGGGGTCACCCAGCCAGCAGGCGGTGATCCGGCTGTTCTTGGAGCGCGGCTTCTCCGTCAACGAGGAGGGGCGGGTCGTCTCCGGCGGGATCGAGATCCCGTACACCGGGATCGCGCGCGAGCTCGACGTCGACCGCCGCGTCGTGGACTCGACGACGGACGCGATCCTGGCGGACCCCGAGCTGAAGCGCATCTTCACCAACATCTCGTCGGTCCCGAGCCTGATGGACCTCGCGCCGGTCTTGGATCTGACGGTCCTCACCATCGAGGTCGCGGCCGCCGACGAGGCCGGGATCGTCGCCGAGGTGACGGGGATATTGGCCGACCGCGACGTCTCGATCCGGCAGGTGCTGAGCGAGGACCCGGAGTTCACCGACGACCCGAAGCTGTACGTGATCACCGACGCCGACCTGTCGGGCGACCTGCTCGTGGAGATCCGCGACCTCGACTACGTCCGCCGCGTCGGCTTCTGAGGGACTGAAAGCAGGAGTTATCCGGACCGCCGAACCAGTTTCACCACCCGGTCCGACGGGCAATTCCGGCGAGGCGTTACGAGAGATGACGAGCCACGACCGAGCGACGACGCCGCGTCCGTTTCACTTTCACTGGGGTGTAAACCAGTCTTTATACGGGATGGCGAACAAGCCACGTGTACATGCCTGAAGACGAACTCGAGGACCTCCCCGGCGTCGGCCCGGCGACCGCGGACAAGCTCGTTGACAACGGATTCGAGAGCTACCAGTCGATCGCGGTCGCGAGCCCCGGCGAGATGTCGAACACCGCCGACATCGGCGAGTCATCCGCCAGCGACATCATCAACGCCGCCCGCGAGGCCGCCGACGTCGGCGGCTTCGAGACGGGCGCGAGCGTGCTGGAGCGCCGCCAAGAGATCGGGAAGCTCTCCTGGCAGATCGACGAGGTCGACGACCTGCTCGGCGGCGGTATCGAGACCCAGTCGATCACCGAGGTGTACGGCGAGTTCGGCTCCGGGAAGTCGCAGGTGACCCACCAGATGGCCGTCAACGTCCAGCTGGAGCCGGAGAACGGCGGCCTCGACGGCGGCTGTATCTTCGTCGACTCCGAGGACACGTTCCGCCCGGAACGGATCGACGACATGGTCCGCGGGCTCGACGACGAGATCCTCGCCGACGAGATGGAGCGCCGCGAGATCGAGGGGACGCCCTCGGACGAGGAAGCGCTCGAAGAGCTGGTCGAGGCGTTCCTCGATCAGATCCACGTCGCGAAGGCGTTCAACTCCAACCACCAGATCCTGCTCGCCGAGAAGGCGAAGGAGCTGGCCGGCGAACACGAGGAGACGGAGTGGCCGATCCGGATCGTCTGCGTCGACTCGCTCACCGCGCACTTCCGCGCGGAGTACGTCGGCCGCGGCGAGCTGGCCGAGCGCCAGCAGAAGCTCAACAAGCACCTCCACGACCTGATGCGGCTCGGCGACCTGTACAACACCGCCATCCTCGTCACCAACCAGGTCGCGTCGAACCCGGACTCCTACTTCGGCGACCCGACCCAGGCGATCGGCGGGAACATCCTCGGCCACGCCTCCACCTTCCGGATCTACCTCCGGAAGTCGAAGGGCGACAAGCGGATCGTCCGCCTCGTCGACGCGCCGAACCTCGCCGACGGCGAGGCCGTGATGCGCGTCCAGAACGAGGGGCTGAAGCCGGAGTAAGCGAGGTTTCGCCGGCGTTAGTCGATCGGTGATCGCGTCGGACAGCTACCGATCGTTCGAATCGGCCGTCGAACGAGAGATCGAGTTGACGAACGTCAATTTTCATCGAGAAGCCTCCAACCGTCCGAATTCGCCGAGGACGCCCCGTACGGCGACGAATCGCGAGACGGCGGCGTGGCAATACTCGCCAGAAGCGACCGCGCACGGGCGCAGAGCGGCCGTCGGCGAGGGATCGCGGCGGAATGGATAGAAATTTTACACAACGCTCGTCCGCTTCGAGCGCAACGATTGCCGCGAAATCCGCGAAGAAACGTCCTTATATTCCATAGACATCTCCTTATATCGGACGACCACCGTATTATCAACTCTCTTTTTTGTGAAACTCAACTCTAACGTTTATGTGTGGCCGTTCCCGGGAGTCGAAACGTGATTCAGCACATGAACACGAGCGAAACGAATCGTGAACCGGACAGTCGTTCAGTAGAGGTGGAGGAATCGTGACGGGCGGCGTTCTCGCCACGATCGATCCGAGCACGTTCGCGTCCGCGATGAACGGGACGTGGATCCTCGTCGTGACGTTCCTCATCTTCTTCATGCACGCCGGCTTCGCGATGCTCGAAGCCGGGCAGGTGCGGTCGAAGAACGTCGCCAACCAGCTGACGAAGAACCTCCTGACGTGGAGCGTCGGGGTGACGGTGTTCTTCCTCATCGGCACGACGTTCACGAGCCTCGTGAACGGGTCGCCGGGGATCGCCTCCGCCGCCGGGTCGCTGTTCTCCGGCGGTGAGCTCGCGGTCGAGGAGGGCGTCGTCGGCCCGTACGTCAACTGGCTCTACGGCGCGGTGTTCGCGATGACCGCCGCGACGATCGTCTCCGGGGCGGTCGCCGGTCGCGCGAAGCTCCGCGCGTACGTGACGTACACGTTCCTGCTGGCCGCGGTCATCTACCCGATGGTCATCGCGTTCACCTGGTCGGCGTCGGGCGACGGACTCGTCGCGCAGCTGACCGGGACCGCGTTCCACGACTTCGCGGGCGGCATGATCGTCCACGGCATGGGCGGGATCGCCGGCCTCACGGCCGCTGCCGTCCTCGGCCCGCGGATGGACCGCTACGCGAAGGACGGCTCGACGAACGTCATCCCCGGTCACTCGCTGACGTTCGCCGTGCTGGGGACGCTCGTCCTCGCGTTCGGCTGGTACGGCTTCAACGTCGGCACGGCCTCCGTGGTCAGCGGCGGCGTGTTCAACACGCTGACGCTCAACCTCGTCGCGATGGGGACGACCATCGCGATGGCGGCCGGCGGGATCGGCGCCGCGACCGTCGTGTGGCTCCGCACCGGGAAGGTCGACACGCTGTACGTCGCCAACGGGCTGCTCGCGGGGCTCGTCGGTATCACCGCGATCCCGGACACCACGGCGTGGTGGGGCGCGCTGGTCGTCGGCCTCCTCGCCGGCGGGCAGCTCCCGCTCGTCTTCGAGTTCGTCTCGGACACGCTGAAGATCGACGACGTCTGCGCGGTGTTCCCGGTCCACGGGAGCGCCGGCGTGCTCGGCACGCTGCTGTTCCCGTTCGTCGCCGCGCCGGGGCAGCTCAGCGCGGGCATCGGTGCGCACTTCGTCGCCCAGCTGACCGGCGTGGTCATCATCGGCGGCTGGACGCTCACCGCGACCGCCGCGGTCTGGTACGTTCTCAAGGCGGCCGGCGAGGCGCGCGTCACGCCGGAACACGAACAGGAGGGCCTCGACATCTCCGAACACGGCGTCGAGACCTACCCCGAGTTCGGCGGCGACCGCGTCGCGACCGACGGCGGTCCGTCCGTGGTCGACACGACCGAGTCCGACGGCGACTCGCCCCGCGCCGACGGCGGCGCGGAGGCGGGCACGCAGATCAAGATGGTCACCGCGGTGGTCCGCCCCGACAAGCTCGGGGACATCAAGCAGTCGCTCGCGGAGATCAACGCGCCCTCGCTGACGGTGACGAACGTCTCCGGCCGCGGCAGCCAGCCCGCGAAGAAGGGCCAGTGGCGCGGCGAGGAGTTCACCGTCGACCTCCACCAGAAGGTGAAAGTCGAGGTCGTCGTCGCCGACATCCCGGCCGACGAGGTGGCGGAGGCGATCGCCGACGCCGCCGAGACCGGCGAGCCGGGCGACGGCAAGGTGTTCATCATGCCGGTCGAGGACGCGCTCCAGGTCCGCACGGGCGTGACCGGCCCAGAGGCGGTGTAGCGGCGACCGGGCTGGGGGCAGTGTAGCGACGACCGGACCGGAGGCGGTGGAGGCGCGTAGCGCTCGAACCGACGCGGTCCCTTTTCGGCGTCCGAACCGGTTCGCCCGGTTCGGCAACTACTTTCAGCCCGACGCCCCAACCGTTCGCTATGAACCACGAGCGCTCGCGCGGGCTGTACGACCGCGCGCTGTCGGTCATGCCGGGCGGGGTCAACTCCTCGGTCCGGGCGACGATGCCGCACCCGTTCTTCGTCGAGCGCGGCGACGGCGGCCACGTGATCGACGCCGACGGCAACCGCTACGTCGACTGGGTGATGGGGTACGGACCCCTGCTCTACGGCCACGACCTCCCGGACCCGGTCGAGGCGGCGGTCCAGTCGCACGTCGCGGAGGGGCCGATGTACGGCGCGCCGACCGAGATCGAGGTCGAGCACGCCGAGTTCGTCGCCCGCCACGTCCCGAGCGTGGAGTCGATCCGCTTCGTCAACTCCGGTACGGAGGCGACCGTCTCGGCGGTGCGGCTGGCGCGCGGCCACACCGACCGCGACAAGATCGTCGTGATGCGGGGCGGCTACCACGGCGCGCAGGAGTCGACGCTCGTCGAGGGGTCGCCGGGGGACGCCCACCCCTCCACGGCGGGGATCCCGGAGACGTTCGCCGAACACACCCTGCCGATCCCGTTCAACGACCCGCAGGCGGCCAAGGAGGTGTTCGCGGAGCACGGCGACGACATCGCGGCCGTCCTCGTCGAGCCGATCCTCGCGAACAAGGGGATCGTCATGCCGATAGAAGGGTACCACGAGACGCTCCGGGACCTCTGTGACGACCACGGCTCGCTCCTCGTCTTCGACGAGGTGATCACCGGGTTCCGCGTCGGCGGCCTCGGCTGTGCGCAGTCGAAGTTCGGCGTCACCCCCGACGTAACGACGTTCGGCAAGATCATCGGCGGCGGGTTCCCCGTCGGCGCGATCGGCGGGCGCGCGGACATCATCGAGGGGTTCACCCCCGCGGGCGAGGTGTTCCAGTCCGGCACCTTCTCCGGGCACCCGGTGACGATGGCCGCCGGGAAGGCCGGATTGGAGTACGCGGCCGAGAACGACGTGTACGAGCACGTCAACCGCCTCGGCCGGAAGCTCCGCGAGGGGATCGCGGAGATCTGCGCGGAGCGCGCCCCGGAGTACACCGTCGTCGGCACCGACTCGATGTTCAAGACGATCTTCACCCGCGAGGCGCCTGACGACGTCGACGACTGCTGTGCCGGCGGCTGCCGGCAGGACCCCGACTGCGCCCGGTACGACCACTGCCCGAAGACGGGCGCCGACGTCGCCGCGGCCGCGACCGACCGCTGGGAGCGCGTGTTCTGGCAGGAGATGAAAGACCGAGGGGTGTTCCTCACCGCGAACCAGTTCGAGTGCCAGTTCACCTCGTACGCGCACACGGAGGAGGACGTCGAGCGGACCCTCGAAGCGTACCGAGAGGCGATCTGAGCGACGCCGGGAGCCGGTGTTCGAGACCGCCGCGTCGATTCGCTATTTAAATATGAGAGTCGCAACGATGATCGCTGATAAAGAGCGGCGCAGTGGCGCGTGCCTGCGAGCGGCCGCCCTCGGCGGCCGCGAGTCAGCACGCGCGAGGGAGTCGGGCGCTCCGAGGGCGACCGAAGGGAGCCCGAAGGACGCGCCCGACGAGGCTGGGGAGGTGTGAGGCGCTGTGCGGTGCTGTGCGGGGAGGGGACTCAAAGGGGCAGCCGCGAGGCCGCCGTAGGCGACGTAAGCACCGCAGCGAGCGGAGCGAGCGAGGAGCGCAACGAGCGTACTGCGGCCTCGCGGCTGGGGCTTTGGAGGTGTTCGTCGCCGATCCGCTGGCAGCCATTTATAAGCGAGCGGCTGGGGCTTTGGAGATGTTCTCCGTCGATCAGCTATCAAGTATTTATAAGCGAGCAATTGGAGCTTTGTCGGTGTTCGCCGGCGATCCGCTAGCAGCCATTTATAAGCGATCAACTAGAGCTTTAGAGAAGTCCGCCGTCGATCCGCGATCAATCACGCATTGCGGAACGTTTTTATATCGGAGATCGGGTACGTACAGGTGATGACCGCAGTGGCTCGTCTCGACGCCGCCCTCTTCCGAGACCGACGAGCCCTGCGACCGCGACGAGACGTCCGACCGCCGCGACCGGCTTCCGGCGCGGCGCGACGACGAGGCCCCTCGGGCCGATAACTTTCACCCCTCGTCGCGTTCGCGCCGTTCCGTTCCGAAGAGTCTCGACTCCGCGTTCCGCGAGCGGCCGCTCTCCAGTTTTCTTACAAAATTAAAACCGCTGAATTTAAGGGCATAGGCCGGGTGTACTCTGGTAATGACGAGCGTTGCACTCGCGTTCAGCGGGGGACTCGACACCACGGTCTGCGTACCGCTACTGAAAGAGGAGTACGGCTACGACGAGGTCATCGGCGTCAACGTCGACGTCGGCCAGCCGACGGAGGAGTTCGACGAGGCGGAAGAGACCGGCGACGCGCTGGGACTCGACCTCCACGTCGTCGACGCGAAAGACGAGTTCGCGGACCTCTGTTTCGACGCGGTGAAGGCGAACGCCAGCTACCAGGGCTACCCGCTCGGGACCGCCCTCGCGCGCCCGGTCATCGCCGAGGCCATTCTGGGCGTCGCCGAGGAGCAGGGCTGTGACGCCATCGCCCACGGCTGTACGGGGAAGGGGAACGACCAACTCCGGTTCGAGGCGGTCTGGCGCGGCTCCGACCTCGAAGTGATCGCCCCCGTGCGCGAGCTCGGCCTCACCCGCGAGTGGGAGATCGACTACGCCGCCGAGAAGGACCTGCCCGTCGAGGCCGGCGACGGCGGCGTCTGGTCCATCGACGAGAACATCTGGTCGCGCGCGGTCGAGGGCGGCAAGCTGGAGAACCCGGACTACGAGCCGCCGGAGGACATCTACGAGTGGACCGCGGAGCCCGAGGGCGAGACCACCATCGAGGTGACCTTCGAGGAGGGCGTCCCGGTCGCCGTCGACGGCGAGGCGATGGACCCCGTGCCCCTCATCCAGCACCTCAACGAGTACGCGGGCGGCTACGGCGTCGGCCGCACCGACGTGATGGAGGACCGCATGCTCGGGCTGAAGGTGCGCGAGAACTACGAGCACCCGGCCGCGACCGTCCTGCTGACGGCCCACCAGGCGCTCGAAGACCTCGTCCTCACCAAGAACGAGCGCTCGTTCAAGAAGGGGATCGAGCAGGAGTGGTCCGAGAAGGCGTACGAGGGGCTCGTGTTCGCGCCGGTCGTCGACGCGCTCGACGCCTTCGTCGACGAGACGCAGGACGTGGTGACCGGCACGGCGACGGTGAAGGTCTCCGGCGGCGACTGTCGCGTCGTCGCGCGCGACTCCGAGTACGCGGTCTACTCCGAGGAGATGGCCTCGTTCAACACCGAGGACGTCGCCGGTATCGCCCAGTCGGACGCGACGGGCGTCGCGAAGTACCACGGGCTCCAGGAGCGCCTCGCCAACGACGTGAAGGCGAGCGTCTCGAAGCCCGAACTGGCGACGGACGGCTCCGGTGAGCCGGCCGAGACCGACGAGACCGAGAACTGAATGACTGACGACGATCCCGAAACGGCCGTCCGCCGCGACCGCTTCAGCGGCGGCCCCGCGCGCGAGTTCCTGTCGAGCCTCGCGGCCGACGCCGCCATCTTCGAAGCGGACCTCGCGGTCGACCGCGCGCACACGGTGATGCTCGCGGAGCAGGGGATCGTCGACGAGGCTGTCGCGGGCGAAATCCTCGCCGCGCTCGACGACGTCGAGGCCGCCGGCCACGGCGCGCTGCCCGACGGTGAGGACGTCCACGAGGCGATAGAGACCGCCGTCATCGACCGGATCGGCCCCGACGGCGGCCGGATGCACACGGCCCGCTCGCGCAACGACGAGGTGGCGACGTGTATCCGGTATCGCCTGCGTGAGGACCTGCTGGACGCCGTCGCGGCGACGGTCGCCGCCCGCGAGGCGCTCGTCGAGGTGGCGGCCGACCACGCGGAGACGGTGATGCCGGGGTACACCCACCTCCAGCCGGCCCAGCCGACGACGGTCGGGCACTACCTGCTCTCGTACGAGGGCGGGCTCGCGCGCGACACGGAGCGCCTGCTCGACGCGTACGACCGCGTGAACCGGTCGCCGCTCGGCGCGGCCGCGTTCGCGGGGACGCCGTTCGACGTCGACCGCGACCGGACCGCCGAGCTGCTCGGGTTCGACGGGACGGTCCGGAACTCGATGGACGCCGCCTCCGCGCGCGACTTCCTCGCGGAGTCGGCGAGCGCGCTCGCGACGCTCGCGACGACGCTGTCGGGGCTCGCGGAGGACCTGATCGTGTTCTCGAACAAGGACGTCGTCGAGCTGTCGGACGCGTACTCCTCGACTTCCTCGATCATGCCCCAGAAGAAGAACCCCGACACGCTGGAGCTGACCCGCGGCGTCGCGGGCGACGCGATCGGCGAGGCGACAGGCACGCTGAGCCTGCTGAAGGGGCTCCCGCGCGCCTACAACCGCGACCTCCAGCGCGCCCACGCGAGCGTGTTCGAGATCGCGGACGAGGTGCGGGAGGCGACCGAGGTCGCCGCGGGCGCGGTCGCGACCGCCGACTGGGACGAGGCCGCGCTCGCGGCCGCCGCGGGCGAGGGGTTCTCGACGGCCACCGGGGTCGCCGACCTGCTCGCGATGGGCGGGCTCCCCTTCCGGACGGCCCACGAGATCGTCGCGGCGGCCGCGGAGACGGTCGCGGACGGCGACGCGCCGGCCGCCGCGGCCGCAAAAGTTGACGAGGCCGCTCGAAAGGTCACGGGCGAGCCCCTCTCCGCGTACGTGAGCCGCGAGGACGTGGAGTCGGCGCTCGATCCGACCGAAAGCGTCGCGAGCCGCGACTCCGCCGGGGGACCGGCCCCCGAGGCGGTCGCCGACGCGCTCGCCGACGCCGAGGCGGGCATCGAGGAAGACGAGGCCGCGCTGGCGGCCGAGCGCGACGCGCTCGCCGCCGCGAGCGAGGCGCTGGACGCGGAGGTCGACTGCTATGTCTGAGCCGCGACGACCGCGAGGTCACCGTCGGCTCGGTCGGGGCCGGCCCGATCGACGCCGACAACCGTCCCCGTAGGGGGACATATTTACTACCGAGATCTGACATCCGATCTCGATACGGCGGTTCTTCGCCGAAATACTCCCGTTAGCGGCCGATCTATTTTATGTAAACTATCTAATAGGTTCGAAGCCTTTATGCCTGTTCGAGGACGAGTGTCTGCCACGATGACGAGCGACACCGACACGCTGACCGCGGAGGACCCGATCACGGGCGAGGAGATCGAGATTCCGGCCGACGTCGAGGTCGGCGAGATCATCGACAGTCCGGTCACCGGGACCGAGCTGGAGGTCATCTCGCTCGACCCGGTCGTCTTGGAGGAGGCGCCCGAGCTCGAGGAGGACTGGGGCGAGTAATGGCGACGATCGCCACGGCCGCGACACGCGAGTGGTCGACATGCGCATGAGCGCCGACGCGAACGGAGGGGAGTCGACGTGCGCGTAGGGGTCCTCTACTCCCGGATCCGGAAGGACGAGAAGCTCCTGCTCAACGAACTGCGCGACCGCGGCCACGAGGCCGAGAAGATCGACGTCCGGAAGGAGCGGTTCGGCTTAGAGTCGACGACGGCGGCGGTCGACGACCTCGACATCGCCGTCGACCGCTGCCTGTCGACGAGCCGGTCGCTGTACGCGACCCGCTTCCTCGACAGCTACGGCGTCCCGGTGGTGAACTCGCCGGAGACGGGAGACGTCTGCGCCGACAAGGCGAAGAACTCGCTCGCACTCGCCGAGGCCGACGTGCCGACCCCGGCGACGGAGGTGGCGTTCACGAAGGACGCCGCCTTAGCGGCGATCGAGGAGTTCGGCTACCCCTGCGTCCTCAAGCCGGTCACCGGCTCGTGGGGGCGGCTGATGGCGAAGATCGACTCGCGCAACGCCGCCGAGGCGATCTTAGAGCACAAGGAGACGCTCGGCCACTACGAGCACAAGGTGTTCTACGTCCAGGAGTTCGTCGACAAGCCCGGCCGCGACGTCCGCGTCTTAGCGGTCGACGGCGAGCCGGTCGCGGCGATGACGCGCTCGTCTGAGCACTGGCTCACGAACGCCGCGAAGGGCGGCGAGACGGAGCCGTTCGACCTCGACGAGCGCGCGACCGAACTCGTCGAGAAGGCCTCGGCCGCGGTCGGCGGCGGCATGCTCGGCGTCGACCTGATGGAGGTCGGCGTCGACCCGGACGCCGACCCCGCCGAGGCCGACGCGGACGACTACACCGTCCACGAGGTGAACCACACCGTCGAGTTCAAGGCGCTCGACTCGGCCACCGACGTCGACGTCCCCGCGCGGGTCGTCGACTGGCTGGAATCGAAGGCGATCGAGCTGGCCGACGGCGACGGCCAAGAAGGGACGGGGGCGAACGCGTGACCGCCGACACCTACACCGCGAGCGTCGTCGGCGGCACCGGCTTCACCGGCGGCGAACTGCTTCGGCTGCTCGCCGGCCACCCGAACTTCGAAGTCGTTCAGGCCACCTCGCGGTCGGCCGACAACATGACCGTCGGGCGCTCGCACCCGAACCTGCGCGGGCTCGACCTGCGCTTCTCGGACCCGGACGACCTCGAATCGGTCGACGTCCTGTTCGCGGCGACGCCCCACGGCGTCTCGATGGGGCGGATCGACGAGTTCTTCGAGGCCGCGGACACCGTCGTCGACCTCTCGGCGGACTTCCGGCTCCCCGAGGCCGACGCCTACGACGAGTGGTACGACGGCCACGAGTCGCCGGAGTACTTAGAGCGCGCCGAGTACGCGCTCCCGGAACTGAACCGCGAGAACCTCCCCGGCGCCGACCTGATCGCCGGCGGCGGCTGCAACGCGACCGCGACGATCCTCGGCCTCAAGCCGCTCGTGGACGCGGGCGCGCTCGGCCCCGACGCGGGCGAGGTCGTCGTCGACGTGAAGGTCGGCTCCTCGGAGGGCGGCGCCGGCGGCGGCGCGGCCTCCTCGCACCCCGAGCGCTCGGGCGTCGTGCGCCCGTACGCGCCAACCGGGCACCGCCACGAGGCGGAGATCGAGGCGTACCTCGGGCTCTCCGTCTCGTTCACGGTCCACGCGGTCGACATGGTGCGCGGCGCGAGCGCGACCTGCCACGTCTTCCCCGACGGCCCCGTCTCGAAGGGGGACCTGTGGGGCGCGTACCGCGACGCCTACGCCGACGAGCCGTTCGAGCGGATCGTCTCGGGCGGGGGCGGGATCTACCGCTACCCCGAGCCGAAGTCGGTCGCCGGCACGAACCACGGCGAGGTCGGCTTCGAGCTCGACCCCGGGAACCGGCGCGTCGTCGTCTTCTCGGCCATCGACAACATGATGAAAGGCTCCGCCGGTCAGGCGGTCCACGCGGCGAACGTCGCGCTCGGACTGCCCGAGACCGCCGGCCTCGAGTTCGACGGGCTCCACCCGGTGGGATCGCCATGAGCGGGGAAGGGTCCGACGCGGGCGACGCGCCCGCGGACGAGCCGCCGGTCGTCGTCAAGGTCGGGGGCGCGAAGGCGGTCGACCCGACCGGCGCGGTCGGCGACGTGGCCCACCTCGTCGCCAACGGCCGCGCGGTCGTCGTCGTCCACGGCGGCTCGACGGTCGTCGACGAGACGCTCGAACGGCTCGGCATCGAGCCGGAGTACGTCGAGTCCGCCTCGGGCGTCACCGGCCGCTTCACCGACGCGGAGACGATGGAGGCGTTCGCGATGGCGATGGCGGGCAAGCTCAACACCGAGCTGACGGCGCGGTTCCGCTCGGCCGGCGTCGACGCGGTCGGGCTGAGCGGCGTCGACGGCGGGCTCCTCGCGGGGCCGCGCAAGTCAGCGGTCCGCGTCGTCGAGGACGGGAAGCGGAAGATCCGGCGCGGCGACCACTCCGGGACGATCGAGTCGGTGAACGCCGACCTGCTCGCCGACCTGCTCGCCGACGGCTACACCCCGGTCGTCTCGCCGCCGATGGCGGGCGACGAGGGGGACGGCGAGGTCACCCCGGTCAACGCGGACGCCGACCGCGCGGCCGCAGCGGTCGCGGGCGCGCTCGGCGCCGACCTCGTCCTGCTGACCGACGTCTCGGGGGTGTACGCCGACCCGGACGACCCCGAGACGCGCATCGACGCGGCCGCGACGCCCGACGAGCTGGCGGCCGTCGAGGACGCCGCCGAGGGGTTCATGGGCAAGAAGGTGATGGCCGCGAAAGAGGCGATCTCGGGCGGCGCCGGCCGCGTCGTGATCGCGGACGCCAACGTCCGCGACCCGGTCGTCGCCGCGCTCGGCGGCGCGGGGACCGTCATCGAGCGGTCGGCGCTGGGAGAGGGTACAGATGAGCGGGCCGAAACGGGAGGTGAGACCGCGTGAGCGGCTTCGTCTTCTCCGAGAAGCCGATCGAGATCTCCTCCGGCGACGGGGTCAAGGTGACCGACGCGAACGGCACCGAGTACCTCGACTTCGGCGCCAGCTACGCCTGTACGCCGGTCGGCCACTGCCACCCCGAGGTCGTCGACGCCGCGACGGGCCAGCTCGAGGAGCTGATGTACGTCCAGGCGTCGTACCCGCACGCGGCGCGGACGGCGCTGTACGAGCGGCTGGCCGAGGTCGCGCCCGTCGACGTCGACAACGTCTGGCTCTGTAACTCCGGCACCGAGGCGAACGAGGCCGCGCTGAAGTTCGCCCGGCACGCGACGGGCCGCGAGAAGATCGTCGCGACCACGCAGGGATTCCACGGCCGGACGATGGGGACCCTCGCGACGACGTGGAAGGACAAGTACAGGGAGGGGTTCGGCCCGCTCGCCGGCGGCGTGGAGTTCGTCGAGTACGGCGACGCGGCGGCGATGCGCGAGGCGGTCGACGAGGACACCGCCGCGGTCATCTTAGAGCCCCTTCAGGGCGAGGGCGGGATCAACCCCGTCTCGACCGAGTACCTCCAGGCCGTCCGGGTCGCGACCGCCACCTCGGGCGCCGCGCTGATCCTCGACGAGATCCAGACCGGACTCGGCCGGACGGGTTCGATGTGGGCCGCCGAGAAGCACGACGTGGTGCCCGACATCCTCACGACCGCGAAGGGGCTCGGCAGCGGGCTCCCGATCGGCGCGACGCTGTGCCGCGACTGGATCGCGGAGGACTCGGGCGACCACGGCTCGACGTTCTCCGGCGGCCCGGTCGTCTCCGCGGCCGCGGGCGCCACCCTCGACGTGATCGAGCGCGAGGAGTTGGCGGCGCACGCCGAGGAGGTGGGGAGATACCTCCGCGGCGAGCTCCGCGACCGCCTCGGCGATGACGTGCGCGACGTGCGCGGCGACGGGCTGATGGTCGGGATCGAGGTCCGCCGCGGGTCGAACCGCCTGCTGCGCGACCTCGCGATCGAACACCAGATCCTCGCGCTGCCGGCGGGGCGGACCGTGCTGCGGCTGCTGCCGCCGCTGACGATCGAGCGCGAACACGCCGACGCCGTCGTCGACGCGATAGCCGAGGTGATCGGCTGATGGCGGCCGGCACGGAGCGGGAGACCGAGGCCGAATCCGAGGGCGGCACCGACGTCGTCGCCGGCGGCGGCTACCCCGCGGCCTGCGACACGCCGGCCCGGAAGCTGCTGTACGACATGGTCTCGATCCCCTCGCCGTCGGGCGAGGAGGAGCGGGCCGCCGAGCGCCTCGTCGACTTCTTCGAGGCGAACGGCCGGGAGGCGTGGATCGACGAGGTCGGGAACGTCCGCGCGCCGGCGGACGACGCCGTCCTCCTGACCTCGCACGTCGACACCGTCCCCGGCGACATCCCGGTCGAGGTGCGGCCGGCGCCGCCCGAGGGCGAGTTGCCGGAGCCCTCGGACGTCCGCGTCGGCGAGCCCGGCGACCCCGTGTTGTGGGGCCGCGGGGCGGTCGACGCGACCGGCCCGCTGGTCTCGATGGCGATCGCGGCGGTGAAGACCGGGGTCTCGTTCGCGGGCGTCGTCCGTGAGGAGGTCGACTCCGGCGGCGCGCGCGCCCTCATCGAGGACCGCGACGCGCCCGAGGCCGTGATCAACGGCGAGCCGTCGGGCTGGCAGGGGATCACGCTCGGCTACCGCGGCCTGCTGGAGGGCACGTACGTCAACACCAGCGAGTCGGGGCACTCCTCGCGGCCGGAGCCGAACGCGATCCAGCACGCGATCGACTGGTGGCACGGCGTCGAGGAGGCGTTCACGCCGGACGACGCCGAGACCGCCGTGTTCGATCAGGTGACGACGAAACCCATCTCGGTCGACGGCGGCCTGAGCGACGACGGCCTCGCCGTCGAGGCGACGATGGACGTCCAGCTCCGGGTCCCCCCCTCGCGCCCGGTCGACGAGATCCACGAGCTCGCGGAGGCGGAGCTGTCGACGGGCTCGGTCCACTGGGGCGAGCCGATGCCGCCCGTGATGGAGAGCCCGCGGACCGACCTCGCGCGGGCGTTCCGCGTCGCGATCCGCGGCGTCGGCGGCGACGTGCGCCTGCTCCGGAAGACCGGCACGAGCGACATGAACCTCTTCGCGGCCGCGTGGGACTGCCCGATGGTCACCTACGGCCCCGGGAACTCCGACCTCGACCACGCGCCCGACGAGCGGCTCCCGCTGCCGGACCTCGACCGCGCCGTGGACGTGCTGACCGAGGTCTGCCGAAAGCGACTGTAAGGTCCTCGTTTGCCCTCGTCACGGCTCGTTTTCAAACGACACCACGACACACACTCACACTACACACGATGCCACTCGCCACCGACGACTTCCTCGACATCGACGACGTGACGCCCGCCGAATTGGACGCCCTGCTCGACCGCGCCGCCGCGATGAAGGCGGGCGAGACCGACCCCCGACTGGCGGACGCCACGCTCGGGATGATCTTCGAGAAGCCGTCGACGCGCACCCGCGTCTCCTTCGAGACGGGGATGACCCGACTCGGCGGCCACGCCATGTTCCTCGGCCCCGACGACATCCAGCTGGGCCACGGCGAGCCGCTGCGCGACACCGCGCGCGTCCTCGGCCGCTACGTCGACGGCGTGATGGCGCGCCTGTTCGACCACGCGGACGTCGAAGTGCTCGCGGAGTACGCCGACTGCCCCGTGATCAACGGGCTCACCGACGAGGCGCACCCCTGTCAGACGCTCGCCGACCTCCTCACGATCCGCGAGACGGTCGGCGAGGACGCCACCGTGGCGTGGGTCGGCGACGGGAACAACGTCGGCCAGTCGTTCGTCGTCGGCGCCGCGATGGCGGGGATCGACGTCGAGGTCGCCACGCCCGCGGACTACGGAATGAACCAATCCGTCTTCGACCGCGCCGCGGAGTTCGGGCTGGACGTGGAGCCGACGACGGACCCGAAGGCCGCGATCGAGGGCGCCGACGTGGTGTACACCGACGTGTGGATCTCGATGGGACAGGAGGACGTGCGCGACGAGAAGCTGGCCGCCTTCGACGGGTTCCAGGTGAACGCCGACCTGCTCGCCGGCACCGACGCGAAGGTGATGCACTGCCTGCCCGCGCACCGCGGCGAGGAGGTCACCGACGACGTGCTCGAATCGGACCGGGCCCTCGTCTGGGACCAAGCCGAAAATCGGATGCACGCGCAGAACGCGCTGCTCGTCGAACTGCTCGGCGGGGAGTGACGGGCGACGCGCCGCGGGCGCCTTCGCCTCACTGACGCCGCGGCGGGTCGCGGTCGTCCATGAGGAAGACGCTGTCCTGATTCGGGTCGAAGTACACCTCCAGCGCGCGGAGGGCGCCCACGTACGCCGCGATCGCGGCGAACACGAACGAGACGGCGGCCGGAACGACGAGACCGAGGACCATACCGAGCCGATCGCTTTCCCGCGGACAAATGCGTAACGGCGGGAGGTCCCGACGAACGATCACTGGGCGCTAACGTGTACACATTTCAACGAGCGGGTCCGTAGTACTCACTGGGCAGTGGAGACGAACGTCTCACGATCTGTCGTTTTACCAGTATGACGATCAAGTTCGATTTGGATTCCGACTACCGGCAAGCGCTCCCGCCCAATGGCGCCGCCTTCTTACAGGAAGTCGCGGCGCTGCTGGACGACGAGAGCGTCGTGAGCGTCCTTTTGTTCGGCAGCGTGGTCACCGGCGAGGCCACCGCGATAAGCGATATCGATCTATTGGTTGTACTCGGTGACGGTGTCAGCGAGACCGACCGCGAAGCGGTCCGGTCGGAAATCGTGCGACTCGCCGAGAAGCACTTAGACATCGAGCAGGAACGGGGTAATCAGGTCGAGCACGTGGTCGACCGCGCGACTGGGATGTTCCGTTCGGGATTCGTCGTAACCGAGAGCGATATTGAATGCGGACGTTTTCACGACATCTTCAACACCAGCCGATTGGCGTACGCACTGGCACCGTGGCGGACGGTTCTGCGTGCGGTGTTCACGCAGACCGAAGCGATATACGGTCCGCGCGTAGCTCCGGACTGGTCGGGAGTCACGCCGCCCGAGGCCCGCCGCGGCCGTGAGCTGGCGCGAAGCGCGGGGATGTCGACGCTGTTGGCGGCTGCGCAACTGGTGTACGCGTTCGTCTCGCCACGGGCCGTTCGGTACGCGATGGAAGCGCACAAATGGACGTTGTACAACTGTGCGTTCCACCTCACCGGTAGCCGGGCGCCGACGCTCGCCGCAGCGTCGGACACCGTTCCGGGAATCGCCCGTCTTGATAAATGGTTACTCGACCTCCGAGAGACCCCGCGGGTCGACCGACTGTACCTTCTTTTCGTCGCCCCGTACGTGGCGCTCGTTCACGTTCGAACCCTCCTCGCGGTCGGGGACCCCAACGACGACGCCCGCGACCACGACTAGGGTCCGATAAGCAGCGGAGGAAGCTCGCTGAGCAAGCCGAAGTTCTGTATGAGAAACACGCTCACCGAGATGGCGATGCTGCTACCCAGCTGAAACAGCGAATATAGGTTGATAGGCCACATGTTCATCCGCCTGATCTCGTTGAACATCACCGTCATCGTCATGAGCTGGAGTGCTTCCGACTGGTTGTCGGTGTCGCCGTCGTCGTGGTTCTCCCAGTACTCCTGTTCGATACTGGAAAACTCCATCTGCATCCGAGACACCTTTCGGTCGCGGATAGCTAACAGTTTCATCCGAATAACCAGCGTGACGACGACCGTCCCAGCGATCAAGACGACGAGCTGGAGCAGGTAGATCAGGCCGACGACCTGCTGGAACTGGCTTGCGTCGGTGAAAGCGACGCTGGAGAGGATTACAAAGTCCAGCGTCACGAGGGAGATTCCATAGCTGACGAGGCGGACGAGCGTGTCGCCGATACGCCGGTACCCGCCGACACCGTCCGGATCGAGGAGATTGATATCGACGATATAGGATCGCGCTGCTGTGACGACAAACGCGAACGCACCGGCAGCCGGTGCGAGAAACATCCCATGAGCGGCGCCGAATGCGAAGTTCATCAGCCAGAACGGATAGTTTCCCAGCACTTCGAGCCACGCCATGATACTAACGACCAGTAGCCCTCCGAACAGTGCCCCGACGCCGACCATGGCAGGATGGTACGACTTGGCGAGGATGCGGTCCGTCTCTTGCTCGATGCGATCCGAGGATATCGTTGTCGGCAGCGCGACGCTGACGTCGTGGAGCTGCTGTTCGGTCAGTTCGATTAATTCTTGTTTGACATCCTGGAGACCGGTGTACGTCTGGCGGAGAACGACGGCGCCAGCGACGACGAGCACGATATCGAAGAAGAACGGGTAGTTGAACGGTATCGCCGTCTCCGGGAATCCGGACAGTGTCACGTCGAGGCTCGCACCAAGCACCGTCATCAGGACGACCGCTCGGACGAAGCTGAGCCGATCGTGAACGCGTCTGAACGCCGCGTCTAGCGGGAACGACGCCTCGTCTCTCGCTGCCAAGTCTCCGCTCACACCAGTCCAGTCGATAAGGGGTGGAAAAAAAGATTTTGTCCAGTCCCACAGCAGCGACCGGATCTAGTTTCCGGTCCAGCGCAGTATCGCGAGCGTCCCCTCGAAGAGGACGATCATCGTCAGCGTCACGATGATCGGCGCCATCCCGGTCGGGTCGGGGCTGAACAGGAAGGCGATCCCGAGGAACGACCCCCAGAAGATCAGCCGCTTCGCCTCTAACCACTGCCGCGTGACGAGGTTCATCATGATCGCGAGCATGATGAAAAGCGGGATCTGGAAGACGATCGCCATGAACGCGAGCATGATGACGATCAGGTTGAACGTCTCCGCGAGCCCGAAGGCGATCGTCGCCGCGTCGGCGGTGTAGGTGGTGAAGTACGAGAAGATCGCGGGCAACACGAGGAAGTGCGCGAACGCGATCCCGATCCCGCCGAGCACGAGACTCGTCGGCACCGCGGCGAGGTAATAGCGCCGCTCCGTCTGGTACAGTCCCGGCCGCATGAACCGGTACGTCTCGTAGACGAACGCCGGGAGCCCGACCACGACGCCCGCGAGCCCGGCGACCTTCAGCCGGGTGAGCGGGAGTTCGAGCGGGCCGTACAGCCGCGGCCGGTTCTCCATCGGCGCCGGGATGTGGTAGCTCCAGAAGTAGTTGATCAGCTCCGTCGACTCGGTGACGACGACGAGCGTCGCCAGCCCGCCGAAGAGGAAGACGACCGCCAGCCGGCGCATCATCTCCTCGATGTGGGCCGCCAGCGGCATCTCCTCGTCCGTCTCGGGGCCCTCGATCCCCTCGAACGGCTCGTCGTCGTCGGTCGCCGGCACGCCGGCGGTCGCGGGGTCCGCGGCGTCGGCGGTCGTCGTCGGGGCGCCGCCGTCGCCGAGGCTCTCGGCGCCCTCCGTCGTCGCGTCGTCCGCCGCAGCGGCGTCTGCCGACTCCTCGTCCGCCGCCCCAGCGTCGGGCTCGGCCGCGTCGTCGGATTCGTTCCCGTCGTCGAGCGCGGCCGACCGACCGGCGTCCTCGGCCTCGACCACTTCGTCCGGGTCCGAGAACGTGTCCGACGACTCGGAGTCGGATCCCTCCGCTTCGTCGCCTTCGTCGGAGTCCGCTTGGTCGCTCGCAGCAGACATCTCCGCGTCGCTCGCAGCAGACTCAACCTCGGGTTCGACCTCGGGAGCCACCTCGGATTCGACGCTCTCTGACGACTCCTCGTCGGCGGAGTCGCCGCTCTCGGACTCGGGGTCGACGGCGCCGTCGCTTTCGGGTTCGCCCTCGTCGGTCGACCCGTCAGCGGCGGCCGAGTCGTCGTCGCGCGACCGGTCCGAGTCGTCCATTCAGTTGCCCTACGCGACCGGGCGGTTATCAACCTTTTCGGATAGCGGCGCCGCGCGGGGTCGATCGGCCCCGTTCGCCGGCGCGTCCGGGGGCGTCGGCCGCCGGATCGACGGGGAGCGTCGTCGGCGGGAGCGCCCGCGGTCGAAAAGGTTGATAACGGCGACGGCCTTCGCCCTCCGTATGGCGAGCGCCCTCGACGAGGACACCCAACGGTCGATCGCGGAGGGCCAAGAGACGGCGAAGGCGTTCCTTCGGTCGATCCAGAAGGACCTCCAGAAGGTGTTCGTCGTCTTCCTGATCGGCTTCCTCGCGACGTTCTGGGCGCTCCGGACGTACATCTGGGACCGGCTCCGGGAGGTGACGGAGTCGAACATGAGCGCCGCGGTCGCCGAGGAGGCCGACATCATCGCGACGACCCCGTTCGAGGTGATCCTCCTCCAGGCGAAGATCGGGCTGATCGTCGGCGCGATCGTCGCGGTCCCGCCGCTGATCTACGTCACCCGCGACGAGCTCCGCGCCCGCGGCATGTGGCCGCAGTCCCCGATCGCCCGCTGGAAGCTCGCGCTCCTCGGGCTGCTCGCCGCCGGCCTGTTCTCCGCCGGCGTCGCCTACGGCGTGTTGGCCTTCTTCCCGCTGATGTTCGGCTTCCTCGCGGAGTTCGGCCTGGAGGCCGACATCCAGCCGACCTACGGGATCGTGATGTGGACGGAGTTCATCGTTTTCCTCTCGCTTTCCTTCGGGCTCGCCGGGCAGATGCCGATGGTGATCACCGGCCTCTCGTACGCCGAGATCGTCCCGTACGAGACGTTCCGCGACAAGTGGCGCTACGCGGTCGTCGCCATCTTCGTCTTCGGCGCCGTCTTCTCCCCGCCGGACCCGTTCACCCAGCTGCTGTGGGCGTTCCCGCTGGTCGCCTTATACGGCTTCAGCCTCTACCTCGCGAAGCTCGTCGTCACGGCGAAGCGGAGCTCCGACCGCATCGACGTGCTCGGCGCGGTCCGGAACCACTGGAACGTCGTCGGGGGCGCGACCGTCCTCGGCGGCGCGCTCGTGTACGGCTTCTACGAGTACGGCGGCCGGACCGCGTTCAACGACCTGCTGCGGCTCGCGGGGAGCAGCCGCCGCTTCCTCGCGCCGGGCGAGGGGCTCGGCCTCGACCCCGCGACCGCGCTCGCGATCTACGCCGCGCTGTGGGCGCTCGCGTTCGCCGCCGTCGCGACGCTGTGGGCGGTGTACACCGACCTCGACACGACGAGCGCGGGCCACCAGTACGGCGACCCGACCGCCATCGACGTGAGCGAACTCGACGCCGCGGGCGTCCGAGCGGCCCCCGCGGACGCCTTCGCCGAGATGGAGGAGGAGGAATCGCTCGCGCTCGCGCAGGCCGCGATCGACGACGACGACCCGGAGAAGGCGCAGGCGATCCTCGACCGCTTCGACGAGGTGAACGAGGGGAGCGACGGTGACGGCGACTCCGACGCGAGCGACGCGGCGGGCGCAGACGGCGCGAGAGGCGGCGACGCGGACGAGGGCGGCCTCGTCGGCTCCGTCCAGAACCGGACTTCGCGCGCGAGCTCGACGTTCCTCGCCGAGCTCACGGACGGCGAGGAGGAGGCGGCCGAGGACGACATCGGCGGCTACTACAAGGACCTCAAGTTCATCTTCGACTCGCTGCGCACGCGGTCGTTCCGGATCGTCGCGGTGTTCGGCGCCGTGATGGCGGCCGCGTTCACGTGGCTGTACCTCGGCGGCCTCGGCACGGTGCGCGGCGACCTCGAACGGCGCGTGCCCGCGGAGGTCGAGGGCGGGATCAACATCATCACCCTCCACCCGGTCGAGGCGCTCATCTTCATGGTGAAGTTCTCGGTGATGCTCGGGATCTTCGCCGCGTTCCCCGTGGCCCTCTACTACGCGTGGCCCGCGCTCCGCGAGCGCGGCTTCGTCGCGGGGCGGATCTACCAGGTGTACCTGTGGGCGGGCGCGCTCGGCGCCGGCATGATCGGCGGCTTCGTGCTCGGGTACACGACCATCGCGCCCGGGATCATCGGCTGGCTCGTCACCGACGCGCGCCTCGCCGACATGGTGATCACCTACCAGGTGAGCGACTTCCTCTGGCTCGTCATCTACACCACCATCGGGATCGGCTTCCTCGCCGACATCCCGATCGCGATGGTCCTGTTGAACAACGCGGGCGTCCCGTACCGCGTGTTCCGGAACCGCTGGCGCGAGGTGACGGTCGGGATCATGCTCATCGCGGCCGTGTTCACCCCCGCCGACGTGATCACGATGTTCCTCGCGACGATCCCCCTGATGATCGCGTACGGGCTCGGGGTGGGCGTCCTCTTCCTCGTCACCCTCGGCGGCCGGCGCGACCTCTCGCCGCCCGCCGAGTTCGTGACGCGCTGAGCCGTCCGGGTTCGGCGGCCTCCCCGCCGAGCGATCCCCGGTGCCGACGACAACCGACCCCCGCGACCGACGACTATTCCCGCGCGCGCCCGCAAGGGACGCGTGAAATGAGCAAGGACTACATCGAGGTCCGCGGCGCCGAGGAACACAACCTCAAGGACCTCGACGTCCGGATTCCGCGCGAGGAGTTCACGGTCGTCACCGGGCTCTCCGGGTCGGGGAAGTCGTCGCTCGCGTTCGACACCGTCTACGCGGAGGGGCAGCGGCGCTACATCGAGTCGCTGTCGGCGTACGCCCGCAACTTCCTCGGGCAGATGGACAAGCCGCAGGTGGAGTCCGTCGAGGGGCTCTCGCCCGCCATCTCCATCGACCAGAAGAACGCCGCGAACAACCCCCGGTCGACGGTGGGGACCGTCACGGAGCTCCACGACTACCTCCGGCTGCTGTACGCCCGGATCGGTACCCAGTACGACCCGGTCACGGGCGAGGAGGTCGGCGAGCAGTCGGCGCAGGACATGGTGAACCAGATCCTCGACCTCCCCGAGGACACCCGCGCGAAGGTCGCGGCGCCGGTCGTCCGCGACCAGAAGGGGGCCTTCGAGGAGCTGTTCGAGGAGCTCGTCTCGGACGGGTACAGCCGCGTCGAGGTCGACGGCGAGCCGGTCGATCTGACCCTCGACGACCCCGACCTCGACGAGAACTACGACCACACGATCGACGTGATCGTCGACCGCGTCACCGTCTCGCCGGACGCGCGCTCGCGGATCACCGACTCCGTCGAGACGGCCCTCGAAGAGGCCGACGGCGCCCTCAAGCTGATCGTCCCCGACCCGCCCGAGGACGTCCCGTTCGCGTCGAACGCGCGCTCGACGGGGTCGCTCGCGGCCGACGCCGACGGCGACGACCGGCTGGTCGTCGAGTTCTCCGAGGAGCTGGGCAACCCCAACTCCGACGTCCAGTTCTCCGCGATCGAGACGCGCTCGTTCTCCTTCAACAGCCCGTACGGCGCCTGTCCCGAGTGCGAGGGGATCGGCTCGACGAAGGAGGTCGACGAGGAGCTCGTGGTCGAGGACCCCTCGAAGCCGCTGAAGCACGTGTTCGAGCCGTGGAGCTACGACCGCACCTACTACTCGCGCCAGCTCGACAACGTCGCCGACCACTTCGGCGTCGACCTCGAGGCGCCCTTCGAAGAGCTGGACGAGGAGATCCGGCGGCAGTTCCTCTACGGCACCGACGAGATGGTCCACTTCGAGTGGACCACGAAGAACGGCACCCGCGAGAAGACCGAGCGCTTCGAGGGCGTGATTCCGAACTTGGAGCGTCGCCACGTCGAGACGGACTCCGAGCGCGCCCGCGACCACATCGAGGAGTACATGGCCGTGACGACCTGCCCCGAGTGCGAGGGGACGCGCCTGAAAGAGCAGTCGCGGCACGTCCTCGTCGCAGGCACGTCGATCACCGAGGTGAACGAGCTGTCCATCGCCGACGCCAGGGAGCACTTCGAGGGGATGGAGGCCGAGCTGACCGAGCGGGAGACGACCATCGCCGAGGAGATCCTCAAGGAGATCCGCGCGCGGCTCGGCTTCATGGAGGAGGTCGGCTTAGAGTACCTCACGCTCGACCGGGAGGCCTCGACGCTGTCGGGCGGCGAGAGCCAGCGCATCCGGCTCGCCACGCAGGTCGGGTCGGGGCTGGTCGGCGTCCTCTACGTCCTCGACGAGCCCTCCATCGGCCTCCACCAGCGCGACAACGACCGCCTGCTCGACACGCTCGAAGGCCTCCGCGACCTCGGCAACACGCTCCTCGTCGTCGAGCACGACGAGGAGACGATGCGCCGCGCCGACGAGATCATCGACATGGGGCCCGGCCCGGGCAAGCGCGGCGGCGAGGTCGTCGCGCAGGGCGACTTCGACGACGTGGTCGCGACCGACGAGTCGGAGACGGCCGACTACCTCGCGGGCCGGAAGGAGATTCCGGTGCCCGACGAGCGCCGCGAGCCCGACGGCGAGCTCGTGGTGCGCGGCGCCCGCCAGCACAACCTCAAGGACCTCGACGTGCCGATCCCGCTCGGCACGCTGACGACCGTCACCGGCGTCTCCGGCTCCGGGAAGTCGACGCTCGTCAACGACATCCTCTACAAGGGGCTCGCCCGGGAAATGAACGACAACACCTCGGTCGACCCCGGCGAGCACGACGCGATCGAGGGCCTCGACGAGGTGGAGACGGTGCGGCTCATCGACCAGTCGCCGATCGGCCGGACGCCGCGCTCGAACCCCGCGACGTACACGGACGTGTTCGACCACGTCCGCGAGCTGTTCGCGGAGACGAAGCTCTCGAAGCGCCGCGGCTACGAGAAGGGCCGCTTCTCGTTCAACGTCAAGGGCGGGCGCTGCGAGGAGTGCGGCGGGCAGGGCACCGTCAAGATCGAGATGAACTTCCTCTCGGACGTGTACGTCCCCTGCGAGGAGTGCGGCGGCGCCCGCTACAACGACGAGACGCTCGACGTCGAGTACAAGGGGAAGACGATCGCCGACGTGCTCGACATGAGCGTCGCAGAGGCCCACGAGTTCTTCGAGAGCCACCGCGGGCTCGAACGCCGCCTGAAGCTCCTGAAGGACGTCGGGCTCGGATACATGGAGCTCGGCCAGCCCTCGACCACCCTCTCCGGCGGCGAGGCGCAGCGCGTGAAGCTCGCCGAGGAGCTGGGCAAGCGCGCGACCGGTGACACGCTGTACCTGCTCGACGAGCCGACGACGGGGCTCCACAAGGAAGACGAGCGCAAGCTGATCGACGTGCTCCACCGGCTCGTCGACGCGGGCAACACCGTCGTCGTCATCGAACACGAGCTCGACCTCGTGAAGAACGCCGACCGCGTGATCGACCTCGGCCCCGAGGGCGGCGACGGCGGCGGCGAGCTGGTCGCGGACGGCACGCCCGAGGAGATCGCCCGCGAGGAGGCGTCCCACACCGGGCGCTACCTGCGCGACATGCTCCCGAAGGTCGACCTCGACGGCCCCCGCGACGACCGCCGGAAGCCCGCCGTCGCCGACGACGACTGACGAAAGAGGGGCGCGCCCAGTCGAGATTTGGTATCTCGAACCGAACGGAGACGCAACTGAGATTTCCGGTCGTTGAGCGATACCGAGAAGGGGTATCGCAGATCGCCGGCCGCGATGTGGTATTTAAATAGCCGTGAGCGACTGCGACGAGTGCTTATAAGAAGAAAGTGCGGTGGCGCGCCTGCGAGCGGCCGCCACCGGCGGCCGCGAGCCAGCCCGCGAGGGACGCCGCGAACGCCCGCAGGGCGTGAGCGGCGAGGTTGGGGAGGTGTGAGGCTGCGGTGCTGTGCGGTGTGGGGTGGGACTCAAAGGGGCAGCCGTCGTGGGCGGTGTAGGCGACGTAAGCACCGGAATGAGGGAGCGAAGCGACCGAATGAGGAGCGCAGCGAGCGTACACCGCCCACGACGGCTGGGGCTTTGGAAGCCCTCACCGCAGTAGCATCGATCACTTATAAACAACCGACGGCAACGTCGAGATTTCACTTATAAACTGCCCCACTAAAGATGGTCGCGTTAAGTTAAGCAGAAACGCAAGACGGCAAGAGTATCCCGCGAGTTTTGGAAAGCCGATTTATATACTCAAGATAGGTAGTAACTCCGGGAGAAACTGGATCTGCCTTCTCAGTTCTCCTTCTCGTTGATCCTCAGAACACGATCCGCTACAACATTCCAGAACACTACAAAAAATCGCATGACAGCAGCTAGGTGAGTACTAACTTAACGCGACCCGTTCACCGCGATTCGACCTCGATCACGTGCGCGTCTTCGGGGTCGAACCCGACCGCGACCGCGCCGTCGATCGGGTCGACGACGCGGACTACGAGCTCGCGGTCGCCCCAGTCGAGCGTGACGCGCGTCGTCTCGCCGAGGAACTCCGCGCTGGCGACGGTCGCTCGGAGGGCGTTCTCGCCCGCGGGGGACGCGGCGTCTCCGGGATTCCCGTCCGCGCCCGCGACGCGGAGGTTCTCCGGACGGACGCAGAAGGCGATCCGGTCGCCGACCGACGCGGCTGTGCCGGGGTCGGCGTCGGTTCGCACGCGGAGGGTCTCGTCGCCGCCGTCGACGTCGACCGCGAGTTCGTTCTCCGCGGGCGCGTCGACGACGCTGCCCGCGAACACGTTGTTGTCGCCGACGAACTCCGCGACGAACCGGGTCGCGGGCTCGCGGTAGACCGTTCTGGGGGGAGCCACCTGCTCGGGCGTCCCGTCGTTCATCACCGCGACGCGGTCCGAGACGGCCAGCGCCTCCTCCTGGTCGTGGGTGACGTATATCGTGGTGATACCCAGTTCGGACTGAATCCGCTTCACCTGCGCGCGCAGTCGCTCGCGCAGGCGGGCGTCGAGCGCGCTCATCGGCTCGTCGAGGAGGAGCACGTCGGGCCCGGGCGCGAGCGCCCGCGCCATCGCGATCCGCTGCTGTTGCCCGCCCGAGAGGCTCTCCGGGTCGCGGTCGGCGGCGTCCGGCAGGTCGACGAGTTCGAGCAGCTCCGCGACGCGCTCGTCGCGCGTCGTCCCTTCGGGCGGGTCGGCGAAGTTCAGCCCGTACGCGACGTTCTCGCCGACGGTCATGTGCGGGAACAGCGCGTAGCTCTGGAACACGACGCCCACGTCGCGGGCCTCGGGCGGGACGCCGGCCATCGACTCGCCGGCGAACCGGACCGTCCCCGAGGTCGGCTCCTCGAACCCCGCGATCAGCCGGAGAGTGGTCGTCTTCCCGCAGCCGGAAGGGCCGACGAGCGTGAAGAACTCCCCCTCGCGCACCCGGAGGGTCACGTCGTCGACGGCGGCCGTCTCGCCGTAACGCTTCGTCACGCCGTCGAGCTCGACGGCGACGGGGGCGTCAGTCTCGTCGCCTCTACCCCCCGTGCCGCGCTCAGAGCCCACGGTGTTCACCCCCGAGCCGCTCGATGACGACGAAGCTGAGGCCGGTGACGACCAGCAGGACGACGCCCATGGCGGTCGCCGGTCCGAGCCGCCGCCCGATGAAGCGTTCGATCGCGACGGGCATCGTGTACGCGTGGGCGCCGGTCGCCAGCACGACGGTCGACGTGAACTCGCCGATCGAGATGGCGAACGCGAACGCCGCGCCCGCGACGACCGCGGGCCAGACGAGGGGCAGCTCCACGTCGCGGATCACTCTCGCCCGCGACGCGCCGAGCGCCCGCGCCGACTCGACGAGCGACCGGTCTAACCCGGCGAGCCCGGGCGAGACGGTGCGCACGACGAACGGGTAGCCCGAGACCGCGTGCGCGACGACGATCGCGACCGCGCCGCTCGCGGCGATCCGCCACCCCGCGATCTCGACGCCGAAGACGAGCCCCCGGAGGAGCCCGAGCCCGACGATGATCCCGGACACCGCCAGCGGCGCCATCGCGGCCGCGTCGACCAGCGTCCGCCCGCGGTACCGCCGCGTGGTCAGCACCGCGACGACGACGCCCATCGGGAGCGCGAGCAGCGTCGCCCCCGTCGCGAAGACGAGCGAGTTCCGGATGGCGGGCCACGGCCGCACCTGAAACGCCGCGCCCGTCTGCTGGCGCTCGACGAGGAACCGGTAGTGGTCGAGGGTGAGCGCGCCGTCGCCGCCCGTGACGCTCGCGAGGACCATCGACGCGATCGGCGCGAGGAAGACGACTCCGGCGACGACCGCGTAGGCCCCGAGTCCGGCCCGCGGCAGCAGCTCGCGGAGGGTCGGCGCGGGCGGGAACAGCGGTCGCCGCGGCAGCGGCCGCGCGCCGCGGGTGTTCGTCGAGCTTCGGGCCTCGTACCGGAGGTACGCCAGCAGGACCCCGAGCGAGATCACGAGCTCGACGATCGCTAACGCCGCGGCCTCGGCGTAGCTCAGGTCGCGCACTAAGCGGTAGACGAACACCTCGACGGTCGCCAGCTGGAACCCGCCGAGCGCGAGGACGATGGGGAACGTGCCGAAGGTGAACACGAAGGTGAGCGCCGCGCCCGTCAGCACGGCGGGGTACACCTGCGGCGCGACCACGTCGACGAACGCCCGGACCGGGCCGGCCCCGAGGCTCCGCGCGGTCTCGACCGCGCTCGCGTCCACCGACTCCCACGCCGCGGTCGTCACGCGCGCGACGAGCGGCGCGTTGTAGAACGCGTGGGCGATCACCACCGCTTCGAGAGTGAAAAGCAGGTCGACCGGTGGGAGTCCGACGGCCGTCAGCGCGGCGTTCAGCGTCCCGTTTTCCCCGAACGTGGCGACGAACCCGACCGCGACCATGATCGACGGGAGGACGAACGGGACGATGGTCAGCGAGCGCAGCGTCCGTCGGCCGGGGAACTCGAAGCGCGCGAGCAGGTAGGCGGCCGGGAGCCCCAAGGCGACGCTCGCGAGCGTCGAGAGGACGGCTTGGTAGGCGGTGAAGCCGACGATCCCGAGCCGGCGGTCCGGCGAGAGCAGCGAGCGCGCGACCGCGGTCGGCGACTCGCCGGACAGCAGCCGCGCGAGCTCCCCGAAGTAGAACGGGTCGGTGAGAACGTCGGCGAAGGTTGCGAGGGTGACGGCGCCGTCGACGACGACCGCCTCGATCAGGACGGTCGCGGTCGGGTAGTAGAAGGCGACGACGAGCGCGGCGCTGGTGAGGACCGCGAGCGCGGTCAGCGCGTGCGACTCGACGCCCTCGCGGAGGCGGGTCAACCGCTGGGTATCGGTTCCCGTCACGCGCTCGGTCCCTCGTCGGCCACGGGGCTTAGTTCCCGGCGAACTGCCGCTCCCAGGCCTCCACCCACGCGTCGACCGAGCCCTGGAGCTCGTCGTAGGTGAACGTCACCGGATCGGCCGGTTCCTGCGCCAGCTCGGCGTAGTCGCTCGGGAGCTCTGCGCCGTCGGTCGCCGGGAACGCGACGTTGCGCTGCGCGATCTCGCCTTGGACCGCCGGCTCGAGCATGAACGACATGAACCGCCGCGCGAGGTCCGGCTCGTCGGCGTCGGCGAAGACGGCCATCCCCTCGGGGTTCGCGTACGCCTGGTCGTTCAGGAAGCGGATCTGGTGTTTGTCGAGGTCCTGCCCCTCCATGTCCGCGAACACCTGATCGGTGGAGTAGGAGACGACCATCGGCGCCTCCCCCTCGCTCCACGCCGCGTACGCGTCGTCCCAGCTCCCCAGCACGCGCACGTCGTTCTCTTCGAGGTCCGTCCAGTAGTCGAGGTAGTCGTAGTCGGGGTCGCCGTCCGCGCCCGCGATCGCCTCTCCGTCGCCGTCGCTCGCGACGCCGCCGTCGCCGAATCGGTTGACCGTGTGGAGCAGGAACGCGCGCCCGGTCGAGGAGGCGCCGGGGTTCTGCGCGATGAGCGCGCCCGCGTGCTCGTCGTCGAGCAGCCCGTCGAACGTCCCGGGCGCCTCCGTCGCGGTCCCGTCGTACACGAGGCTCACGTAGCCGGTGTCGAACGGGACGGCCCGGTCGAACGGGTCGAACCGGAGCCCCTCCTTCACCGCGTCGCGCCCCTCGACCTCGCCCGCCTCGGCGAAGAGGTCCCCGTCCAGCTCCTCGTCGACGCGCACGAGGTCCTCCGTCGTGAGGCCGACGTAGAGGTCGGCGTCGATCCCCGCGCCCGACGCCGCGCGCTCGACGTAGTAGTTCACCTCGTTGTCCGGGGTCGCCCACTCCAGCTCGGCGTCGACCCGGCTCTCGAACTCCTCTTTGAGCCACTCGCCCGGGCTCACCGAGGGGGCGTCGATGAAGCTCGTGTACGTGGCGACCGTCAGCGTCGGGGTCTCGTCGCCGCCGTCTCCCTCCCCGTCGCCGTCGTCGGTGTCGGTTCCGTCGCCCGTCCCGTCCCCGTCGCTCCCGGAGCCGTCGCCGCCGTCGCCCTCGTCGCCGGTCCGTTCGGCGCTACAGCCGGCGAGCGCGACGGCTCCCGCCGTCCCGGCCGCCGTCAGGAACCGTCGTCGGGTGCGTGACCGGGAGCGTCGCCGCCGCGTCTCGCTCTCGTCGATAGTCATCACTCGGTTGTTGTACTCGGTGGTTACATAAGCGATCCGTGTCGGCAGCGACACCGATTTCCCGGTCGAGCTCGTCGAATTCGTATGGAAGAGGCACCGACGAACGGTTCCGCGGAGGCTCCGGCGCGGTCCGAGGCGACCACCCGGCGGCGGCTGCTCGCCGGCGGGGCGGCGGTCGGGGTCGCCGGCCTCGCGGGCTGTCTCGGCGGGCGCGACGGGCCGGTGCCGGCCCCCGAGGTGACCAGCGACCGGATCGAGGACTGGCGGCAGACCGACGAGTCGGAGAGCACGGCCTTCGAGCAGTCGTACGGTCCCGTCACCGTTCGGGCGCTCGAACGCACGCGGATCTTCGAGTACGCGCCCGTCGCGGACGCGCTCGCCGAGACGGTCGACGCGTCGGGGTCGCCGGTCGTCTTCTTCGCGACGCGGATCGACCTCCGGCCCGCGATCGACCAGCTCCCGGCCGGGGTCGGCCGCGATCGGGTGATGAGTCGGGTGGAGACGGCCGCGGTCGACGCGTTCCGCGCGCAGCTCCGGACCGCCGGCATCGAGAACGTCGAGGTCGCCGAGGAGATGACCACCACCGTGCGCTCCGGCGGCACCGCGACCGCGTGGCGGCTGACGGGCGAGTACGCGCTCGACGGCGGAATCCCGCTTCCGACCGGGTCGACCGCGGAGATAGACCGCCCCCTCGAGATCGAGGCCCGGCTCGGCGTCTGGCACGACGGGACCGACGTCATCGTCGCCGGCGGCGCCTACCCGACCGAGCCGCTCCTCGAGGTCTTCGACGACGCGCTCCCCGACTCGGTCGACGCGGAGAGCGCGGTGACGCAGCTCGCCGACGCCGAGACCGCCGAGGCGCTCGCGACCGACCCCGCGGCCTTCGACGAGGACGTCTCGCAGCTGCTCATCTCGGTGGCGTGAGGGGGCTACGGATTCCGAATTTCCAGCCCCGTTGAAACGCTGTTGTTTATAAATGGAGACGCGGTGGCGCGTGCCTCCGAGCGCCCGGAGGGCGCGAGGAGCACGCGCGAGGGAGTCAGTCGCCGGAGCGAAGCGGAGGCGACTGACGAGGCTGGGGAGGTGTGAGGCTGCTGTGCGGTTGCGGGCGGGACTCAAAGGGGCAGTCGCGAGGACGCCGTAGGCGACGTAAGCACCACAGCGAAGGAGCGGTAGCGACTGAGCGAGGAGCGCAGCGAGCGTACGGCGTCCTCGCGACTGGGGCTTTGGCGGTGTTCGCGGTTGTTCTCCGGTCAATCACGGATCGCCGAGCGACTGGGGCTTTGGCGGTGTTCGCGGTTGTTCTCCGGTCAATCACGGATCGCCGAGCGACTGGGGCTTTGGCGGTGTTCGCCAGCGATCCTGTCTCAGCTATTTATAAACGAGCGACTGCGTCCTCGGAGACGTCCGCCGCGTAACCCCCCGTTTCGTGTCGAACCGACCCGTTTAATCGGCATCCCCGACTCTCGTGCCGTATGAGCGACTTCCCGGAGTTCGAGGTGATCCCCGCCGTCGACGTGCAGGACGGCGAGGTCGTCCAGTTGGTCGGCGGCGAGCGCGGGACGGGCAAGCGCTACGGCGACCCCGTCGCGGCCGCCGAGCGGTGGATCGAGGCGGGCGCCGGCACGCTCCACCTCGTCGACCTCGACGGCGCGTTCGAGGGCGAGCGCGTCAACGCGGCGGCGATCGAGGCGGTCGTCGAGAGCGTCCCCGACGAGACCGGGCTCCAACTCGGCGGCGGCATCCGGACCGCGGGAGGCGCGCGCGACCTCCTCGATCTCGGGCTCGACCGCGTCATCCTCGGCACCGCGGCGGTCGAGACGCCGGAGATCGTCGCCGAGATCGACGAGACGCACCCGGGCAGCGTCGTCGTCAGCCTCGACGCGAAGGACGGCGAGGTCGTGGTGTCGGGCTGGACCGAGGGGACGGGGCTGGACCCGGCCGAGGCCGCGGCGCGCTACGAGGAGTTAGGCGCCGGCGCGATCCTCTTCACGAACGTCGACGTGGAAGGGCAGTTAGAGGGGATCGACCGCGAGGCGGTCGAGAGCGTCGTCGAGGCCGTGGACATTCCCGTGATCGCCTCCGGCGGCGTGGCGAGCGTCGAGGATGTCGTCAACTTAAAAAAGGCCGGCGCGGCCGCCGTCGTCGTCGGCACCGCGCTGTACGAGGGCGAGTTCACGCTGCGAGAGGCGCAGGACGCGGCCGACGAGATTTAAATAGTGAAATCTTGGCATGCCGCAGTTCATTTATAAGTAGATCTCGCCGGATCGGCGGTGAACACTTGCTTGGCCCCAGCCGCTTGCTTATAAATAACTACCTGTAGCTTGCCGGCGAACACCTCCAAAGCCCCAGCCGGGAGGGCGGCGCACGCTCACTGCGGTCCTCACTCGGTCACTCACTACGTTCGTTCCCTCGTTGCGGTCCTTACGTCGCCTGCGCCGCCCTCCCGGCTGCCCCTTTGAGTCCCACCCCGCCCAGCACCGCACCGCCGGAAGACGGTCCTGCTCGCTCGCTTCGCTCGCTGCGCGGGCTGCGACTTCCGTGCTCCCGCTCGCTCCCTCCGGTCGCTCTCGGGACCGCAGCCTCACGCCTCCCCAGCCTCGCCGCTCACGCCCTTCGGGCGTTCGCGGCGTCCCTCGCGCGTGCGACTCGCGGCCGCCGAGGGCGGCCGCTCGCAGGCACGCGCCACCGCACCGCCCATTTATAAACTAGCTCTCAACGATTCCACCACGTCCGCTCCTCTATCGCGAACTCAAACCCCGCCCCACCCGCAACCGACTTACGAATCCCCCGCGACGGGCCGATATGAGCGACCACGACCGGACCGCGGCCGTCACCCGCGAGACGAGCGAGACGACGATCGAACTCACCCTCGCGCTCGACGGTGACGGGAAAAGCGAGGTCTCGACGGGGATCGGCTTCTACGACCACATGCTCGAATCGTTCGCCAAGCACGGCCTCTTCGACCTGACGGTCCGGTGTGACGGCGACCTCGACATCGACGACCACCACACGGTCGAGGACGTGGCGATCTGTCTCGGCGAGGCGTTCGACGAGGCGCTCGGCGACAAGCGGGGAATTCGGCGCTACGCCGACCGCCGCGTCCCCCTCGACGAGGCGGTCGCGAGCGTCGTCGTCGACGTGGCGGGGCGCCCCTACTACGAGTTCGAGGGCTCGTTCTCCCAGGAGTCGGTCGGGGAGTTCACGAGCGTCATGGCCGATCACTTCGCGCTCTCGTTAGCCCACAACGCCGGGCTGACGCTCCACGCGACGGTCGAGCGCGGGGACAACGCCCACCACGAGGTCGAGGCGCTGTTCAAGGCCCTGGCCCGCGCGCTCGACGACGCCACCCGACTCGACGAGCGCCGCAGCGACACGCCCAGCACGAAGGGAGAGCTCTGAGGCGACGGCCGCGCCCGCGGCGCGCGCTCTCCCCGTCACTCGGGCGCGGCGAACTCGTTGTACTCCCCGAGGTGGTAGACGAGCTCGCCCTCGTCTTCCAGCTCGTGGAGGAGGTCGAACACCTCGCTGTATCCGTGATCGCGGTCGTACTCGACCGCGAGCCGCTGGACGACAATCCCGGGCGTCACCGCCGCCGACTCGTGTTCCTCGACGATCCGGACCGCGAGCCGCCTGAGTTCCTCCGTCTCCGGGTCCATCTCGTGACGCCGTTCGGCCGCCTCCGGCAAAACGGTCCGGGCCCGCTCGCACCCCTCGGGCTCCGCCGATCGCTTATCACACTGCGAACCGTTCTCACGGACGCATGGAACTCGACTGCGAGGGCTGCGCCGGCTGCTGCGTCGACTGGCGCCCGCTCGACCCGGCCGCGGCGGGCTCGGACCGCACCGGCCCGCGCCCCCCGCTCGACGACGCCTACGACCTCGTCCCGCTCACCCGCGACGAGGTCGCCCGGTTCGTCGACGACGGCCTCGGCGACGCCCTGACCCCCCGCCTCTTCGAGCCCGCCGAGCGCGACGACGGCGTCCGGATCGACGGGGTCGACCTCGCCGCCGTCGACGACCGACCCGTCTTCGTCGTCGGCCTCCGGAAACTCCCTAAACCCGTCGCGCCGATCGGGACCGACGAGCCGCGCTGGCTCGACGCGTGCGCCTTCCTCGACCCGACGACGCTCCAGTGCCGGATCCACGACGCCGACCGCTACCCGCGCACCTGTTCGACCTACCCCGGTCACAACCTCGACCTCGGCGCCGAGACGGAGTGCGAGCGCGTCGAGGCCGCCGGCGGCGGCGACCGCCTCCTCGACGACGACCCGCCGGAGGACCTCCCGGCGCCCGCGTTCGGCCCGCAGGCGCTCGGTGCGACGGTGTTCGCCTACCCCGATCCCGACGCGCTCGACGGGGTCGTCGCGCGCCTCCGCGACGGCGAGGCGACCGCCGACGACCGCGCCCGCTTCGCCGGCGCCGCGGTCGGCTCCCGGCCCGGGTCGCTGTCCGTGACCCGCGAGCGCATGGCCGAGGCCCGGGAGCGCGCCCGCGAGGCCGACTCGTGGGTCGGCCGAGCGATCGAGGCGTGGACCGAACGCGCCGGCGGGGACGGAGAGCGCGTCGGACTCGACGCCGACGCCCGCGACCGACTCGTCCGCGAGACGGAGGACGACGCGGGCGCGCCCGGCACGCCGGGCTGGAACTCGGAAGTCTAACGCCGGCCACATGCGAAGCCGAGGCGACCGGCGACCGCTCGCTCCTCTCCCGCTCCCCTCAGCCGCCCCGCTTCCGGTACCAGACGCGCTCGCCGACCGGCGACTCCCCCTCCTCGATCGACAGCCGGCTCACGAACAGGTCTCGCACGGCGAAGGTGATTGTTAGTTCGACGAGTTCGGCGTCGGGCTCGTCCGCTCCGCGCTCGCCCGCCCCGCGCTCGCCCGCCCCGCGATCGTCTCCGTCCCCCGACGCGACCGGCCGCACCGTCACGACGCAGTGGCCGTCGCGCTCGCCGATCGACTCGACGACGCCTTCGGACCACCGGTCGACGTGATGCGACGGCTCCCTCGCGTGGACGCGGTCGTGGTTCACGACCGGAGCGTCCCCGCGCCGCCCTCGTCGTCCCCGACCCGCCGCACCGCGAGCGCGCCCTCGCAGACGCACTCCCCCTCGCACTTCGGGCACTCCGCCGCGGACCGCTCGATCGGGTCGCGGTGGACCGTCTCGTAGCCGTGCGCGTCGAACAGCCTCTCCGGCGAGTCGTCGCCGCCGTGGTACCACGAGTCCGCGAGGAACAGGTCGACGCCGCGCGCCGCGCCGACCGCGTGGAGGCGTTCGAGCAGCCGGCTCCCGATCCCCCGGCCGGTCGCGCCGTCGCGAACGTACCCCATCTCTAGGTGGCCGTACAGCTCCGCGTCGGGGAGCAGGGCGGGGTCGTCGAAGAAGTACATCTCGTCGGCGACGGCGGTCGGGTCGTCGAGTTCGCGGAGCGCCATCACGCCGAGGATCGCGTCGTCGCGGTCGCGCTCGCCCCGGGTCGCTTCCGCATCCCCGGCGTCCGAACCGTCCCCGCTCCCGTCGGCGCCGCCCTCGACCGCGACCAGCACGTGGTACGTCGGGTCGTCGAGGCCGAGGTCGACGCCGTAGGAGCTCCCCTCGCTGAAGTGCGAGGTGATGAGTTCCTCCAGCGGCTCGTCGTCGCCCGGCCGCGGGTCGCGGATCGCGATCTCGTCCATCTGTCGGAGCGACGCGTCCCCCGGCTAAGAGCCGTGCGGTGTCGGAAGCGGGGCGGCTCCCGCGTCCCCGGTCAGCTCCCGGCACCCGGCCGCCAGACGCCCTGCCGCCGGTCGAGCCACGCGACCACGACGACGTGGGGAAGCGTCATGGCGGCGATGGCGACCAGCGACACGGCGAGCAGATCGCCGGGCGCCGCCACCCCCGCGGGCACCGAGAGCCCGACCGCGCCCACCACGAGAAATCCGCCGAGCGTGAGCGGCGCGGCGTCGCGGCCGAAGCGGGCGAGCGCCCCGACGGCGTCGCCGGCGGACGCCGCGCTCGCGGCCTCGGGGTCGACGAGGACGAGCCGCCCGACGTGTCGGAGCGCGTGCCACAGCGCGAAGTACACCCCGATCGCGAACACGGGCGCGGCGAGCAGGAACCACGCCCACAGCACCGCCAGTTCGCCGACGTCGCGCCGCCAGCCGCCCGGGTCTCGCCGCTGGCCGTCCGGGTCACGCCGCCGGCCGCCCGGGTCTCGCCGCCGGCCGTCCGCGTCGCGCCCGGCCCGGACCCGGCGGTAACCGAGGCCGACCGACGCCAGCGTCGCGGCCGCCATCCCGACGCCGACCCCGATCCGGACCGCGGGCGCGAACAGGGGGTCGACCGCGGTCGCGGCCGCGCCCGCGTCGACGAGGAACAGCCCGACGATCCACTCGGCCACCAGCCGGTACTCCTCGGGGTGCGCGAGGAGGGGGACGCCCATCGGAAGCCCGCCGCGGACGACGAGCGCCAGCCACCGCTCCGCCGACGTGGGGAGGTGGTCGACGCCGGCGATCGCGAGCGTCGCCACGTCGCCCTGGCCCCAGTGGAGCCAGGTGAGCGCGATGAACCCGACGAACGCGGCGACGGGCGCGGCGAAGAACGCGGCGACGACCGCGGCGCCGAGGACCGCGTAGACGACCGAGACGACCGCGATCGACCGCCGGAGCGACACGCCCGGCGCGCCCCGGAGGGGAACGAGGTGGTCGACCGCGCCGTGGGCCATCCCGACGGCGAGCGTGCCGAGCGCGAACGTCACGACGCCGACTTCGACCGGGAACAGAGGGGTCACGGCGCCGATCGGCAACAGGGCGGCCAACGCCAGCGCGGGGCGTCGCGCGAACCAGCGGTCGACCCGGTCGGTCGCGGCGTCGGTTCCGGTCCCGCTCCCGGGCCCCTCCGCCGGAGGCGTCACCCCGCCGTTGCGCTCTCGGGCCTCGCCGGAGCCGGGCTCCGCCGGGCTCGCCGACGTCGAGGACGCCTCAGTCATCGACCACGTCGGGGTCGGGATCGGCCGGCGGCTCGGGGCCGGGCACGTCGCGTTCGGTCTCGCCCGCCGAGGTCGTCCCCGCGAGCGCGCCTCGACGGTCGTTCCAGTCGAGCACCCACTCGAAGAGGACGAGGCCGTTGACCGTCATCACGCCCGCGGCGGCGAAGAACAGCATCTCCTCGACCGGAAGCCCGAGGACCGCGACCCCGGTCGTCAGCTCGGGCGAGAGGTACCACGTCCCCATTCCGATCGCGATCCGGTCCGCGATCCAGAAGTACGCCGCCGGGAGGAGCGTCGCGGCGATCCACGTCCGCGGCGTCCGGACGAGGTAGCCGCCGCCGACCGCCCACTGGAGAGCGAGGACGGGGCCGACCCACGCGATCAGGCCGCCGAGGTACAGGAACGAGGGGTCGAGCAGGACGAGGCCCAGCCCGATCGGCACCATCGCGAGCCCGACCGCGACGCCCGCGAACCGCGGCGCACGGTCGAAGTCGCCCTCGCGGAACGTCGGGTCGAACCCGATCAGGTGGAGCGCGAACGCGGTGACGACGGTCTGGATGGTGAAGAAGAGGTACTCGCCGAGCGGGATCGACAGCGCCCGGACGAGCACCGCGCCGTCGGCGTAGCCCCAGGCGCCCCGGCGGATCATGTAGCTGATCCACGGCGTGGTGTAGAGGTACGCGATCGCGACGAGGATCGCGATGCCGACGGTCGCGCGCCGCTGGCGCGTCGGCGCGTACCGCGGGGCGACGTACCACAGAAGCGCCAGAACGGGGAGACTGAAGACGAGATGAAACTGGAGATACGTCAGCGTCGGCAGCATCGGACCACCCCAACGAGGACGCTCATGTATCACGTTACCTCCCGTTTCTCTTTAACCCTTCAGCCGAACGTCGTCAGGTATCGCCGGACCGAACGCGTTCGGGCGTCACTCGTCCGCCGCGAGCACGCCGTGCGACTCCAACACCTTTCCGAGCCGGTACATGGAGGCGACGACCGAGTCGCAGACGGGGCGCACCGCGGACTTGGGGACGAAGCCAACCGCGAGCCCCGCGACCTCCAGCATCGGGAGGTCGTTCGCGCCGTCGCCGACCGCCACCGTCTCCGCCATCGGCACGCCCGCCTCGGCCGCGAGGTCGGCGAGCGCGTCGTCCTTCGTCCCCTCGATGAGCGGTCCCTCGGCCTCGCCGGTGAGCGCGCCGTCCGCGTCGGTCGGCAACCGGTTGGCGACTATCGTGTCGACCGAGACGCCCTCGCGGGCGAGCGCCGCCTCGACGCCGCGCTCGAACCCGCCAGTGAGCACGGCGACGTGGTGCCCCTCGTCGCGTAAGCGCTCGATGAGGCGCGCCGCGCCGGGTCGGATCCGGACCGCGTCGAACGCGTCCTCGACCTCTGTCGCCCCGAGGCCCTCCAGAAGCGCCGCGCGCTGATAGAGGCTCTCGGCGTAGCTGAGCTCGTCGTTCATCGCCCGCTCGGTGATCTCGGCGACCTCGTCGGCGACGCCGGCCCGCTCGGCGAGTAAGACCGTCATCTCGGAGTCGGAGAGCGTCCCGTCGAAGTCGAACGCGATGAGGCTCATGGCCCCCGTTCGTCGCGGCGGGGCCTTGAAGCGCGCGGTCGGCGACGAGCGCTACTGCCGACCGGACCGCCCGCTCACAGCCGCTCGCCGCGGTACTCGAAGTAGGTGACCTCCTCGGCGCACCAGGAACAGCCGCACTCGCTGTAGTAGCCGCTCCGCCCGGTGAGCCGGTCGGGGTGGGTGATCTCGATACCGCGCTGGAACCCCTCCGCGAGCTCGTGGTAGCGGTCACACTCCTCCCAGAACGACGCCGCAGCGACCATCACGTACGGTTACGAGAAACTCGCATTTGAACTTTTTCCCGAAACCGGCCCGCTAAGCCCCGCTGTGGCGCCTTCTCACGCCGCTCCCGTCACTCGCCGTCCGCGTCGGCGAGGAACTCCACGTCGCCGGCGATCACGGCGCTCGCGATGACCCCGACGCCGACGAGGAGCGCGACCCCGAGGGTCGTCAGCGTCACCGAGACCGCGGACCCGCCGACCGCGACGCCGACGAACGCCCCGACGGCACCGCCGACGCCGCCGGCGATCACCGCCAGCGTCTGCGCTTCGCGCATAGATGTCGATTCAGCAACACGGTTTATAAGCCTTCGCGCCGGGTTCTCTCGGGTGATAACGCGGGCCGCGGTTCGACCCCCGTCGATCCGGCTTCAACGCGGGTAGCTGCGGCCGAGGTCGACGCCGCCGGAACCGTCGTCGTCGTCCGCGCCGTCGTCGTCGCCGGTGCCGTCGTCGTTCGCGCCGTCGGCGTCGCCGGTGCCGTCGTCGTCGTCGTCCGCGCCGGCGGCGTCGCCGGAACCGTCGGGGCGTTCGTCGGCCTCGTCCGCCTCGTCGGAACCGCTTTCCTCCTCGCCGCCCGGACTCACGCTCCCGGTTCGGTAGCCCGCCATGTCGAGGGTGACGTACTCGAAGCCGAGGTCGGTGAGGTGTTCGTGGACCGCGTCGGCGAAGGCGGGGTCGAGCGCGCGCTCTAACTCGTCCGGCGCGATCTCGACGCGGGCGAGGCCGTCGTGGTCGCGGACGCGGAACCCCTCGAACCCCCACTCGCGGAGCACCCGCTCGGCCTTCTCCACGCGGGTCAGCCGCTCCTCGGTCACTTCCAGCCCGGTCGGGATACGCGAGGAGAGGCACGCCATCGAGGGCTTGTCGGCCACGGAGAGGCCGTACGCGTCGGCGATCGCGCGGACCTCCGCCTTCGCGATCCCGGCGTCGAGCAGCGGCGAGAACACGTCGAGCTCCTCGACCGCGCGGAGCCCGGGCCGGTGCCCCTCGCCGGGGTCGTCCGCGTTCGTCCCGTCGCAGACCGTGCCGATCCCGAGATCCCGGGCCGTCTCGTACATCTTCCCGAGCCGCATCGTCCGGCAGTGGTAGCAGCGGTCGCCGTCGTTGGCGACGAAGTTCGGGTCGTCCAGCTCGGAGAAGGTGACCGTCTCGTGGTCGATTCCGATCTCCTCGGCGACTCGCTTCGCGTCGTCGAGCTCCGCCGCGGGGAGCGTCTCGCTGCGGGCGGTGCACGCCACGGCGTCGTCGCCGAGCGCGTCCCGCGCCAGCGCCGCGACGACCGCGGAGTCGACCCCGCCCGAGAACGCGACGAGGACCCCGTCGCGCTCGCCGAGCGCGTCGCGGGCGCTCGCCGCCTTCGCCGCCGTCTCGGGTGCGAGCGACCCGTCGTCGGTCGCTCGCGCGTTCCGGCTCATGGCCGGCGTTCGCGGCGGGCGCGAAAAAGCCCGTCGCACGCGGAACGGAGGCCGCGGCGGTTCGCCGGACCCCGGGAACCGGCGCCGCCTCGCGCTCACGCACCGCCGGACCGCGCCATCGACCCGCACGCTTTACATCGTTGCCGCGATACCCGCGGGTAGATGGAGCTGGAGGCGATCCCCGGCGTCGGCGCCAAGACGGCCGCGGCCCTGCGCGAGCTCGACGACCCGGCCGCGACCGTCGAGTCCGGCGACGTGGCCGCCATCGCCCGCGCGCCGGGCGTCAACGAGGCCCGCGCGGCCCGCATCGCCCGCGGGGCGATCCGCCGCCGCCACGATGACGACGGCCGCGTGCTGGCCACCGACCGCGCCCGCGAGCTGTACCGGGAGGCGATCGACCTGCTGCGCGAGCGCACCGTCACCGACTACGCCGCGAAGCGCTTAGAGACGTTCTACCCGAGCGCGTCCGCCTCGCGGATCGAGGAGGCGCAGGCGTTCGCCGCCGCCGCGACCGAGCGCGACCCCGACCCCGAGGTCCGCGAGGCGCTCGCGGACTGCGCGCCCCTCTCGGACCCCCCGACCGTCCGCGTCCGCGACCGCTGTCTCGCGACCGCCGACGCCGAGACGCTCGCGCGCGCCGAGGCGGAGGTGCCGGAGCTCTCCGTCGAGACCGTCGAGGACGCGCGCGACGTCTCCGAGCTCGGCCGGTCGTACGCCTCCGTGATCGTACTCGACGAGTCGTTCGCCGGCCTCGACGTGGAGGGCGACGTGAGCGTGCGCCCGGACGCCCTCGAAACGCCGGCGGAGACGGTCCCCGAGCGCCTGCTCGCCTTCTTCGCCGAGAACCGCGAGCGGTTGGAGGCGGCCGCGGCGGTCCACGAGGCGGCCGCGGCGGCCGGCGACCCCGTCTCCGGCGGCGACCCCGTCTCCGGCGGCGAACCGGACGGCGGGAGCGACGCCGGCGCCGAGCCCCCGGTCGACATCGACCGACTGCGCGACGCGCTCTCGCGGCTCGACGACGACGGGACCATCGCGGGCGACGCGGAGCTGGACCGGCTGACGGCGGCCGTCGACGACCTCGACGCCGCGGTGTCGACGGCGGCGTCCGTCGCCGACGACCGCCTGCGCGAGGCGATCCGCGAGCGCGACGTCACCATCGAGGGCACCGACTTCCTCTCCCTCGTCGAGCAGGGCGCCCGCGTCGACTCGCTGCTCGACCGCGAGCTCGCCGACGAGTACGACGAGGCGGTCGACGCCGCCCGCGAGCACCTCGCGGACGCGCTCCGCCTGGAGCCCGAGGAGGCGGAGCTAGCGGAGCGCGTCTTCGGCGGCGACCCCTCCTTTCCGGTCGACCACGACGAGAGCGCCGTCTCCCGGCTCCGCACCGAGCTCTCCGCGGCCCGCGACCGCCGCGCGGCGAAGCTGAAGGCCGACCTCGCGAGCGATCTCGGCGACCTGCGCGAGCCGGTCGAGGACCTCGTGCGCGACGCCCTCGAACTCGACGTGGAGCTGGCAATTTCGCGGTTCGCGCGCGACTTCGACTGTGCGATGCCCGAGGTGGTTGATCCCGAATCATCCGATCCGGGCTTCCGCATCGAGGGCGGCCGCTCCCCGCTGCTCGACGTCGACTTCGACGAGGTCGAGCCCGTCGACTACGCCGTCTCGGGCGCGACGCTCCTGTCCGGAGTCAACTCCGGCGGGAAGACCTCCACGCTCGATCTGGTCGCCCTCGTCGTCGTCCTCGCGCAGATGGGTATGCCCGTCCCCGCCGAGTCGGCCACGGTCGAGCGGTTCGAGGAGATCCACTACTACGCCAAATCGCAGGGCACCCTCGACGCCGGCGCGTTCGAGGCGACGCTGCGGGACTTCGGCGACCTCGTCGACGGTGCGGACGGCCGGCTCGTCCTCGTCGACGAGTTGGAGTCGATCACGGAGCCGGGCGCCTCCGCGAAGATCATCGCGGGTATCCTCGAGGCGCTCGACGACCAGGACGCGACCGCGGTCTTCGTCTCCCACTTGGCCCGCGAGATCCGCGACGCCGCGGACTTCGCGGTCGCGGTCGACGGCATCGAGGCTGCGGGGCTCGTCGACGGCGAGCTCCGGGTGAACCGCTCGCCGAAGAAGGGCCACCTCGCGCGCTCGACGCCGGAGCTCATCGTCGAGAAGCTCGCGGACGACCGCGGCGGCGAGTTCTACGGCGACCTGTTGGAGAAGTTCTGAGCGGCGGTTCGTCGGCGCCGACTCTACTCGCCGCGTCGTCGCCGGGTCGGTCGACTCGGTCGCCCTCGGATCGGTCGGTCTCAGTCGCCGTCGAGCTCCGCCGTGACCGTGATTTCCACGTCGAGCGGCGCGGGGAGCCGAGACACCTCGACGCAGGTCCGCGCCGGGTACGGCTCCGAGAGGAACGACCGGTACGCCTCGTTCACCGCGTCGTAGTCGTCCATGTCGGTGAGGTACACGGTCGCCGACACGATCGCGTCCGGGGTCGTCCCGGCCGCCTCTAAGATCGCGGCGACGTTCTCGAGCGTCTGCGTCGTCTGCTCGGCCACCGACTCGGGGGCCTCGCCGGTGTCGGGGTCCACGCCCGTCTTCCCGGAGACGTGGACCGTGTCGCCGGAGACGATCCCCTGTGAGTACGGGCCGAGGGCCTCCGGCACGTCGTCCGTCGTGATCTCTCGCATTGCTTGGAGGACGACGCGCCGCGGTATCAAGATGCGGGTCGCGGGGGTCGCCTCGGTCGCTCCGACACCGCCCCGAGGCGGTCGCCCCGGCCGACGGCCCGGTCCGGGTGCTCTTCGCCCCGCCGACATATTCATACAGACTCGGTCGGAATCGGGGGGCATGCCAGCTGTGTCCCCGTTCGGCGTCCTCCTCTTCGCGGCGCAGGTCGGCGTCGGCGCTCAGGTGTCCCGCTCGCTTTCGACCACCGACCGCGCTCGTCGCGCCGCGGTCGGGCTCGCCGTGGCGGTGCTCGGACTGTTGGTCCTGCTCCGTTTCGGCGTCATCGCGACGGTCGCCGTCGATCTGGTCGCGCTCCTCGTCGTTGCGAGAGTCATCGGATCGTCCGGTCGTCGCCCGACTGCGGGGTGACCCACATCTTTAGGGTCGCGTTAAGTTAGTACTCACCTAGCTGCTGTCATGCGATTTTTTGTAGTATTCTGGAATGTTGTAGCGGATCGTGTTCTGAGGATCAACGAGAAGGAGAACTGAGAAGGCAGATCCAGTTTCTCCCGGAGTTACTACCTATCTTGAGTATATAAATCGGCTTTCCAAAACTCGCGGGATACTCTTGCCGTCTTGCGTTTCTGCTTAACTTAACGCGACCGACGTGGGAGCAGCGGTTTATAAACAGCCCACTAGAGTTTAAGAACCGTTCACCGATCCGTTCACGACGACGAGCTATCGGACCATCTCGTCGAATCCGTCCACCTCGTAAACGTATCGAGGCGACACGCCTTACCCCGCGGGCCCAGTAAGGTACACATATGGCCTCCGAGGCGTGCGACGTCTGCGAGCGGTCCGTGCGGATCGCCGGCGGGATCGGCGACCTGTGGAACTTCGCGTTCGAGTCGACGCAGGGGCTGACGCTCGAACTCACCGACGGCTCGGAGTTCTTCCTCTGTTTCGACTGCATGGAGAAACTGCCCGACGACCACGAGCCGACCGCCGAGGACGTCGCAGCCCTCCGGGAGCGCACCGACCCGGTCGAGGACGACGGCAACCACTTCTGGCACTGGGGCTGAGCGGAACAGTCCGGACACTACCTGTTATTTAAAAAGCGCCGCCGCGTCAGTCCGCCTTCGACTCCTCGTCCGCGCCCTCTTCAATCTCGGGCGTGGACGGCGCCGGCTCGACGCCGGTGTCGGCGGGCGTCTCCGCCCCGTCGGTGACGTCGTTCGACCGCGCGCCGCTCCCGAACAGCCGGTCGAGGAGGCCGCGGTCGCTGCGCTTCTCCGCGAGCAGCACGGAGCACTCCACCTCGCCCAGCACGTCTAAGACGAGCGATCCGCGGACCAGCCGCGAGAGCAGCCCCTTCTGCGTCGCGCCGATGATGAGCATCGTCGCGTCGCGGGCGGCGCGCTCGATGCTGGCCTCGACGTCGCCGGTCTCGATCCGGAGCGTCGCGTCCGAGAGGTCGTGCGCGTCGGCCCAGTCGGCGAGGAAGGCGCGGCCCTCCTCCTCCTCGCCCGGCTCGGCGACGTGGAGCAGCGTCACCTCGCCGTCGAACTCGGCCTGGAGCATCTTCGCGACGGCGCCGGAGAGGTCCGAGGCCGGGCCGCCCGCGGTCGGCACGAGGATGCGCGAGGCGTCGAAGCCGCGGTCGCGGAACACGAGGAAATCGGAGGGGAGCGAGTACGCCAACTCGTCGATCGCGGACTCGGCGCGCCCGGGCGCGCCGTGGGAGTCCTCGCCCCAGCCCATCACGGTCATGTCGGCGCCGTAGGTGCGCGCGGCGTCGAACACCTCCTCGAACACGCGGTGCGAGAGCACGACGTGCGTCTCCACGTCGACGCCGAACGTCTCGGCGTCCTCGCGGGCCTGATCCAGCAGGCCGTGCGCCGCCTCGTGGGCGCCGCGGTCGCGGGCCGCCTCCAGCGAGGTCTGGTCGGGGACGTTCGCGATGTTGACCGCGACGACCGTCCCGTCGCGCTGCTTGGCGATGGCGGACGCGAGCGTGATCAGGTGCTCCTCGGTCTTGGGGTTCGCGAGCGGCACCATCACCCGGTAGTCGCCGCCGCTCGGCTGGACGGCGGTCGCCGCCGAGACGGCCTGCTCGGGCAGGTCCTCGGAGCGGTCGAGGATCCACGTCCCGAGGACGCCGCGCGACTCCACCTTCCCGCGGGCGTACAGCAGGTACCAGAGGACGGCGAAAGCGACGAGTCCGCCCGACAGCGCGATGATCCGCGGCTCGATGTAGTAAATCAGCGCGAACGACGACACCGTCCCGATTATCGGGACGGCCGGGTAGAACGGGACCTCGAAGTCGGGGTCGTACCCCTCGACCTCGGACTCGCGCATCACGATGAGCGCGAGGTTGAGCAGGCCGTACACCACGAGGTGTAACACCGACCCCATCGTCGACAGCGACTCGACGCTCCCGGCGACGAGGAACACGAGGATGAGCGCGCCGGTGAGCGCGATCGATTTATAAGGAGTGCCGAACCGCTCGTGGATCTCGTTGAGCGACGGCGTGACGATCTTCTCGCGGCCCATCGCGAAGTTGATCCGCGACGACGAGAGGATCGAGGCGTTCGCGGAGGAGGCGGTCGCGAGCAGCCCGCCGATCAGGAGCATGCCGGCGCCGACGGCGCCCAGCGAGTAGCCGAACACCTCGTACTGCCCGAACAGCAACCTGGCGGCGTCGACGACAGCCGTCTCGTTGTTCGCGACGAGCTCGTTCGGGACCGCCGCGAGCAGCACGAGGAGGAACAGCGCGTACACGACCGTGACGATGATAACCGACCCCAGCACCGCGAGCGGGAGGTTCCGCCCGGGGTTTTTGATCTCCTCGGCGACCGAGGTGATCTGGACGAAGCCGAGGTACGAGACGAAGATGATCCCCGTCACCGGGAGCACCTGGCTCGTCGTGCCCGGCGGCGCGAGGGGGCGCAGCGACGACATCTCGGCGTTCAGCAGCCCGACGACGGTGAAGACGGCGAGGATACCCAAAAGCGACATCACGATGACGATCTGGAGCCCCCCCGTCTCCTTCGCGCCGAAGTAGTTGACCGCGATGAAGAGCAGCGCGCCCGCGAGACCGATCACCTGCGCGGCCTCCAGCGTCACGAAACCGAGCCCGACCGGGTCGAGGCCGACGAGGGCGTTGACGTACTCGCCGAAGCCGTACATGTAGAACGCGGAGGCGAAGGCGAGCCCGAGCCAGTTCGCCCAGCCCGCCACGGAGCCGAACATGGGCCCGAGCGCGCGGTTGACGTAGAAGTACGCCCCGCCCGACTTCGGCATCGCGGTGCCCAGCTCGGAGGCGGACAGCGCGGTGAACAGGGCGATCACGCCGCCGAGGACGAACGTGAACGCCGCGAGCGGCCCGGCGCGGGCGACCGCGGTGCCGGGCAGCACGAAGATCCCGGCGCCGATCATCGTCCCGATCCCGATGGTGAGCGCCGCGAGCGGCCCCAGGTCCTTCGCGAGCTCCTCGTCGCCGCTCACGGCGGCCCACCTCGGTCGGTTGTGACTCGTCGGGCGTGTATCATACGTTCTTTCTCTCCTCCGTTCGTATAAACCCGGTTGATCCGGGCGACGGCGCCGTTTCCGGAAGGGAGCGCGGGATTCGGCGGTCCGGAGCCGCCCGGTGACGGAGCGTTCGACCGTCGCGCCTTTTGAACGGAACACAAGGTCCATACCCTCACGCGTCCCGGTACGATCCATCAGGTGGATACCGTGACGAAGAAACGCGAATACCGCGACGACTACGACGACAAGACGCTGTACATCCCCGGCCCGACCGAGGTCCGCGACGACGTCATCGAGGCGATGACGGAGTCGACGTTCGGCCACCGGATGGACCGGATGACCGACCTCTACACCACCATCGTCGAGGACACGAAGGAGTTCCTCGGCACCGACAACGAGGTCGTAATCTTGACCGGTTCGGGCACGGAGTTCTGGGAGGCGACGACGCTGAACCTCGTCGACGAGCGCGTACTCGTCCCGACCTGCGGCGCGTTCAGCGAGCGCTACGCCAACGTCGCCGAGCGCCTCGGCAAGGACGTCGACCGGCTGGAGTACGAGTGGGGCGAGGCGGTCAAGCCGGAGGACGTCCGCGAGGCGGTCGAGGCCGCCGACGCCGAGTACGACATGGTCGCGGGCGTGATGAACGAGTCCTCGACCGGCGTCCGTAACCCGATCGAGGAGATCGGCGACGTCCTGAAGGAGTACCCGGACACCTACTTCGCCGTCGACGCCGTCTCCTCGCTCGGCGGCGACTACGTCGACATCGACGCCCACGGCATCGACGCCATCTTCGCGTCCACCCAGAAGGCGTTCGCGATGCCGCCGGGGCTCGCGGTCTGCGTCGTCAGCGACGACGCCTACGACCGCGAGGTCGAAAAGGGCGACTCCTCGTGGTACGGCGGCTTCCGCCGCACCATCGACTACTACGACCGGAAGGGACAGACCCACTCGACGCCCGCGATCCCGATCATGTTAGCGTACCGCAAGCAAATGAAACACATGCTGGAGGAGGGCCACCGCGCCCGCGACGAGCGCCACCGCGAGATGATGACGTACGTCCACGACTGGGCCGACGAGCACTTCGCGATGTTCCCCGAGGACGGGTACGAGTCGCAGACGGTCGCCTGTATCGAGAACACACAGGGGATCGACGTGGCCGCGACCATCGAGGAGGTGAACGAGGAGTACGACATGGCCTTCTCGAACGGCTACGGCGACCTCGGCGAGGAGACGTTCCGGATCGGCCACATGGGCGAGCACACGGTCGAGAGCGTGAAAGAGCTCACCGACGCCATCGAGGACGTCGCGGACCTGTAGTCCGGCCCTCCACCGACCGAATTCGAGCCGCTTCAGCCCTCGTCGCGGTCGGCGACGCGTTCGATCCGATAGATCCGGCCGCCGCCCTCCGTCCGCTCGGCGCCCACGACGACGAACGCGCGGTCGCCCACGTCGACGATGTCGCCGGTGGCGAGCGGCTCCGCCGCTTCTCCGGTCTCCCCCGCCGTTTCTCCGTCGACGGCGTCCGCGCCGACCCCGAGCGCGGCCTCCCCGCGGTCGATCGCGCGCCGCCAGAAGGCGTCCGAGGGCGGCCGCGGCCCCACCCGCGACGCCAGCTCGCTCCGCGTGAGTCGTCTCATCGGGTTCGAATCGTCGCGCGCGCCCTTAGCCGGTTCGGAATCCGGCGAAATCGGAGCCCGCTACAGCCAGAGCAGCTGCGCGTGCCGCGTCTCCTCGAACTCCAGGACGGTCTCCTCGTCGACGAGGCCGGCCTCGACGGCGACGCCGACGGACTCGGTGCCGACGATGTTCGCGACCTGCGCGCGCTGAAGCCCCGCAACGACCTCCTCGGCGGTCGCCTCGACGGCGTCGTCGCCGCCGTAGAACTCCTCGCTCACGGTGAGCGTGACCGGCCCGTCCTCGTACGTCTCGCCGAGGCAGTCGGGGTCGCAGACGGAGACGAGCCGGCCCTCGGCGGTCTCGCGCTCGCGCAGCAGCATTCAGAAGCCCTCGGGCCCCTCGCCCTGAAGCTCTCGCTCCGGGCCCTCGGCCTCGCCGTCCTGGCCGGTACGGTCGCCGCGACGACCGCCCTGCCCGCCGCGGCCGCCGGGCTGGCCCCCGGGACCGCCGGCACCGCCCTGTCCGCCGCGACCGCCCTGCGGAGCCTGCCCGCCGGGGCCGGGCGCCTGCCCGGTCTGCTCTTCGATCATCTGTTCTTCGGTCTCGCGGCGGAGCTCCTCGGCGCGGTCGGCGACCTCCTCGGCCTGCTCGTGCTCGCCCGCCTCTTCGAGCGCCCGCGCCTTCTCTTCGAGGACGCCCGCGTCGCGGTAGCCGAGGCGGATCGCGTTGTCGAAGCACTTGACCGCGTCCTCGGCGAGCCCGCGCTCGACCAGCAGGAACCCGCGGTTGTACCACGCTTCCGCGAAGCGGGGGTCGGTCTCGACGGCGCGCTCGGCGTGTTCGAGCGCCTGCTCGCCCTGCCCGGACTCCCAGAGCGCGTACGCGAGGTTCGTCTCCGCGGTCGCGGCGTGCTCCGACTCCTCGTCGATGCGCAGCGCCTCCTGGTACGCGCCGATCGCCTGGTCGAACTCCTCCAACTGGGCGTGTGCGGCGCCCTTGTTCACCCACGCCTCCTGGGCCTCCAGCGAGTCCTCCTCGGCGAAGTTGGCGGCGCGCTCGAACGTCTCCGTCGCCTCCTCGAAGCGGTTGATCCCCATGTACGAGAGGCCCACGTCGATCAGCTGCTCGACGTCGACGTCCTCGCTGCCGATGTTCCGGCGGTCCAGCTCCTCGGTCAACACGCGGGAGTCGACGGGGTCGACGCGGCTCGGGTCCTCGCCCAGCTCCGGCGGGTCCAGCGTGAACGCGTCGTAGTCGGCGTCGACGCCCTGCCCCGAGGAGAACTCGTGGCCGTCGTCGTCGCGTTCGTCGGTCATGCCCGCGGATTGGCGGTCACGACGCGTAAGGGTTGCGTCGCACCGGGTCCCACGGGGGCGACTCCCACGGGTGGACGCTTTTACCGCTGCGGACCGTTGCTCCGCGCGCATGCCCTCCGAATCCCCGCCCGCCACGCCTCGACTCTCCACGCGGCTCCGGTTCGGCGTCGCGGCCCTCCTCGTCGCCGTCGGCGCCGCCGCCAGCCTCGCGGTCGCGCCGGACCTCCCCGCGCGGATGGTAACGCGGTGGAACGCCGCCGGCGAGCCGACCGGAACGCTCCCCCGAACCTTCGGGATGTGGCTCGTCCCCGGGCTCGCGGCCGGGCTGCTCGGCCTGTTCGCGCTGCTCCCGCGGATCGACCCCCTCGGCGAAAACATCGCCGCGTTCCGGGTCCACTACGACCGGTTCGTGGTCGTGTTCACGGCGTTTCTCATCGCACTCCACCTCGCAGTGCTCGCCGTCAACCTCGGCTACGCGGTCGACGTGACGACGCTCGCGCTGGCGGGCGGGGCCGCGCTGTTCTACTACGTCGGGACGCTGCTCCCGCACGTCGAGCCGAACTGGTTCGTCGGGATCCGGACGCCGTGGACGCTCAGCGACGACGCCGTCTGGAAGCGGACCCACGCGCTCGGCGCCCGGCTGTTCAAGCTCTCGGCGCTGATCGCGGTCGCCGGCCTCTTCGCCGGCGAGTACGCGGTCTACTTCCTCGTCGGCCCGGCGCTCGCGACCGCCGCGGCCACCGTCGCGTACTCCTACGTCCTGTACGCGAGGGGCGTGGGCGAGGAGGACGACGACGCGGCGCCCCGGACCGCGAAGTAGGGCGAGGCGCGGACGACCGGCGAGGCGCAGACGACCGGCGAGGCGCCGACGGCCCGCGAGGTGGGAGAGAGCGTCGACGGCCGGCGACGGGCGTCCGGCGTTCGGGCGAGTTCCGCCCCGGTGCCCGGCGTTTATACCCGCGGCCCCGAAGGGAGTGGTATGACCGAGGAGTCACGCGCTGACCGGCGGTCCCCCGTCGGCGAGCCGGTGGTCCGGTCGGACCCGGCGGTGACGGGCGACCGGGCCGCGGACGCGGTGGGGTTCGACCCGAACGACCCCGACAGCGTCGCCGAGGCCGCGGAGACGGTGGCCCGCTTCGCGGCCGGCGACGTGGGCGACGGCGACAACGTCCTGATGCTGCGCGGCGCCGCCGCCTGCGCCGCGCTCGTCCGCGGCGTCGGCTCGTACAAGGAGGCCGCAGAGCGGGCGGGCGAGGACGTCTCCGTCGCGTTCATCCGCAAGTGGGCCCGGGTCCACGACCTCCCGCAGGCGATCCGCAGGCAGGTCGCCAACGGGCGGATCGCGCCGAGCGCCGCGAAACACGTCGCGCGGCTCGGCGGGCGGGACCGCTACCTGCTCGCGTGGGCGGCGATAGACGGCGGTCTCACGGTGCGGGAGGTCCGGGCGATCGCGTCCGCGGTCAACGACGGCGCCGACGTCGAGGCCGCCGTCCGCGAGGCGGGCGTCGAACTCGGACGGCTCCAGCTCCGGCTGCCGGCCGACACCTACGTGGAACTGCGCCGCCGCGCCTCGATGGAGAACGTCGAGCCGGGCGAGATCGTCGCCGACGCGGTCGACGAGTACCTCGACGACGAGCGGGGAGACTGAGCGCCGCCGATCGACTACGCCGCGTAGTCGACCGCGAACCGCGCCGCGGCCGCGGCGATCGCCGCCCGCGCTCGGACCACCTCGCCCCACGCGATCGTCTCGTCCGGGTAGTGCGCCTCGTCGATGGTTCCCGGGCCGAACAGCACCGCCGGGATCCCGGCCGCGACGAGGTGTCGCGAATCCGCGCCGTACGTCGCGCCCCGCGGTTCGACGTCCGGGAGCCCGGTCGCGACGAGGCCGGCGCGGACCGCCTCGACGACCGGCTCGTCGACCGCGATCTCCGCGGGCTCGAACTGGACCGAGAACCGCTCGAACCGGGGCGGATGCTCCCGGAGCCAGGGGTCCTCGGCCGCGACCCGCTCCAGCCGCTCGCGGAACGCCGCCTCCACCTCGGCGACGGTCTCGCCGGGCGCGACGCCGATCCGGAACTCCGCGTCGAGCGTCGCCGGCACCGTCGACGCCCACGATCCGGCCTCGACCCGGCCGCAGACGACCGGCCACGGCACCGGGAACTCCCCGTACAGCGGGTGCGAGACCGACTCGCTACGCTCCGTCTCCAACTCCATGAACGCCTCTCGAATCGCCTCGAACCGCGGGAGCACGTCCTCGCCGCGCCAGCGCGTGGCGGCGTGCGCGCTCCGCCCGTCGATCTCCAGCCGGGCCATGAGCGACCCCTCGCAGGCGACGACGGGACGCAGCTCGGTCGGCTCGGCGACGATCGCCGCGTCGCGCTCGAAGGGATACGGGTTCGCGAGCGCGGCGGTCGCCGCGCCGTAGCCCCCGTCCTCCTCGCCCGCGACGGCCTCGACGACGAGCCGGAGGCCGGCCCGTGGGAGGGTAACGGCACCGTCCGCGACGCCGTCCCGCAGGTCCACGGCCGCGCCGACGCAGGCCGCGAGTCCGCTCTTCATGTCGGCCGCGCCGCGGGCGGTGAGCGTCTCGCCGGACGCGTCGCCGCCGGCGTCCGCGTTCGCGGACGCGGTCCCCGCGTCGTCGCGCCATACCGGCTCGAAGGGGTCGCTCGACCACTCGGACGGCTCGGCGGGGACGACGTCGAGGTGGCCGTTCAGGACGAGCGTGGGGGCCGGATCGTCGCCGCCGCTCTCGCCGCCCGCGTCGCCCGCGTCGGCCGCGCCGCCCAGTTCGAGGACGCCCGCGACGCTGCGCCGTCCCTCGACGGCCGCCGCGTCGAGGTCGTCCGGGAAGGAGGGGTGGTCGGCGAGGACGGCGGGGTCGGCGTCCCAGGCGTACGTCTCGAAGCCGAGGTCGGCGAGTCGCTCCGCGACGAACGCGGCCGCGGCCGCCTCCTCGCCGGCGGTCGAGCGGTGCCGACAGAGGTCGGCCGCGAACGCGCGCATGTCGAACTCCATGATCGCGGCGACGGCTGGGGCCGGGAAACCGTTTCGGGTGGCGACGTCGACCCCTGCCGCGGTTCTAAACGTTTATCCCTCGGCTGACCCTACCCGGAGTCGTCTGGGCCGGTAGCTCAGTTAGGGAGAGCGTCCGGCTTTTAACCGGACGGTCGGGGGTTCGAATCCCTCCCGGCCCGCTGTACCGCCGCGAGCAAAATCGCGAGCGGCGGTGCTGTGCGGAGGGAGTGTTCGAACCCTGCCAGAGGCAGCCCGCGCAGCGAAGCGAGCAGGAACCTCTGGCTTTGGTTCGAATCCCTCCCGGCCCGTGTACCGAACCGCCGAGCGACAGCGAGGAGGTGAGGGAACCGGTCGGGAGGGATTCGAAGAGACCAGTCGCGCGCAGTGAGCGAAGCGAACGAGCACGTCTGGGCGTAGTTCGAATTCCGTCGCGTCCGTTCCCTTCACTTCGCTCGGTCACGGACGCGACTGACCCACGCTCGCTGCGCTCGCGTGGATCCCTCCCGGCCCGCTGTCGCCGCCGCGAGCAACACCGCGAGCGGCAGGGCTGTGCGGAGGGGTTTAAATAGCGGTCACTCCTCCCGACCGATCCACTCCAACGCTGCCCGCCGACGGTCGAGCAGCGTCCCGAGGTGGTCGGCCTCGACGGTCTCCAGCGTTCCGTCGGTCGCTTCGACGAGCGAGCGCACGGGCGAAAGCGGCGTGTTCTCGTCGCTCGTGCCGTGCCACGCGCGGACCGGGACACCGACCGAATCGGTGTCGAGCGACGCGCTCGCGAACGCCCGGTTCTCGCGTTCGACCGCCCGGGCGCCGCGGTCGAGGGCCTCGTGGAAGTCGGCCGCCACCGCCTCGGCGACCGGGTCGGAGACGGAGCGGTCGGTGTACTGCGAGACGACCGCGCTCGGTCCGGAGAGAGACGCGACCACGTCGGAGATTCGGAACACGGCGCGCAGCGCGAACGGGACCGACGCGAGCGTCGCGAGGGCGTTCTCGGCCGGGGGAACGACGCTGCTCACCAGCCCGACGCGGCTCACTCGGTCGTCGCGCGCGGCGGCGAGCGCGAACGGGCCGCCGCCGGAGAAGCCGAGGGCGCCGGCCCGGTCGACCGACTCCGCGTCGAGGAGCGCGCCGAGGTCGGCCGGCCAATCCGTCCACGACCAGTCACCCGGCGGCGGCGACGAGCGGCCGTATCCCGGGCGGTCGGGGACGAGGAGCCGAACGCCGACCTCGGCCGCGGGCTCCGACAGCAGGGCCCCGAACAGCCGCGATCCGGGGGTGCCGTGGTGGACGACGACCGGGATTCCGTCCGGGTCGCCGCCGGTCGCGTACGAGAGGGTTCGTCCGTCGGGGAGGGTACACGCGTCCGTCGAGAGTTCCGCTGTGGCGGGCGCCATGGTGGGACCTAGGCGGGGGTTCTCGGAGATAGTAAAAACGGATTGCGGTGTCGGTCGTCGCGCGGCGGACGCTAACGGTCGTCGAAAGGGGGAAGAAAGCGTGTGACGCGTCGGCACGTGCCGCTCGCGAGTGACGCGAACCGCTCAGTACCCGAGCTGCTCGCGCACGAGGACGACCGTCGTGCGGCCCTCCTCGGTCTCGCGCCGGTAGATCAGCTGCTTCGCGATGGCGGACTCGACGCCGTACGCCTCCTGCGCGCGCTCGTTCTCCAGCGGGTACGCGACCGACTCAAGGCGGTCGAGCGCGTCGTCGAGCGTCGGGACGATCTTGTTGGTCCCGGTGACGATGACGACGTTGCCCGCGGCGAACGGGTACGCGCCGATCCGGCTGCCGGAGAGGTCGGCGGCGACGAGCTCGCCCGTCTGCGCGACCGCGTTGATCCCGCCGAGGAAGTAGTCGGCCGTCTGCGACTCGCGGCGCGCGGCCTGTCGCTCCGCGTCGTCGTCGATGCCCCAGATCTGGTCCGGGAGGCTCTCCCACTCGTGGTCGCCCTCGCTCAGGAACTCGTCGAACCCGATCTCTTCGAGCGTCGTCGAGTGCCCGTTCATCACCGAGACCCCCGCGGGGATCCGCGACGTCACGGCCTCCAGCGCCTCGTCGGCGTCGTCGACGACGATCACGTCGAAGCCGCGCTCCTCTAAGTTCGCGACCGTCTCCTCGACGGTCTCGTCATCGGGAAGCTCGTCTAATTCCGCGTCGATTTCCGTCTCGTCTGCGTAGTCGGCCTTCTGCTGTGGCATGGTGAACGTGAGAACCTCGTCGGAAGATCGGAGGACCGGGAGTCACTTAACCGCTCGCGGACACCGCCGTCCCGTGGTTACGCGGGTGTTACCCTCGTGTCGTCGTCGACGAATATGTGGCTCGATACCGATGAACGCGGACGCTCGACGAGCGCGTCGCTCCGCGGTCGAGTCGTCGATAAAAGTCGCGTGTCGTCGGGGCCCGAAGGGGCGCGCGACGGTCGGTCGAGAGGCGGTGCGGTTCGGCGTCAGGTCGGTATCGGGGGGTTGTGTGAGTTCTCGCCGAACTTCACATCGCGCCGCCCATACCGCCCATGCCGCCCATGCCGCCGCCCATGCCGCCGGGCGCGCCGCCGGGGCCGCCGTCGTCGCCGCCGTCGTCCGTGCCGCCGCCCTTGAGGTCGCCGGCCGCGATGACGTCGTCGATGCGGAGGATCATGACGGCCGCCTCGGTGGCGGACTCGATGGCCTGGGTCTTGACGCGGAGCGGCTCCACGACGCCCTCGGCCTCCATGTCGATCACGTCGCCCGTGTAGGCGTCGAGACCGGCGCCGAACTCGCCGCCGTCGTGGCGGGAGCGGAGGTCGACCAGCGAGTCGATGGGGTCGAGACCCGCGTTCTCGGCGAGGGTGCGCGGGACGACTTCCAAGGCGTCGGCGAACGCCTCGACGGCGAGCTGCTCGCGGCCGCCGACGGAGTCGGCGAAGTCGCGGAGCTGGAGGGCCAGCTCGGCCTCGGGAGCGCCGCCGCCGGGCAGCACCTTCCCGTCGAGCAGCGTCGTGCGGACGACGCCGAGCGAGTCGTCGATGGCGCGCTCGACCTCGTCGACGACGTGCTCGGTGCCGCCGCGGAGGATGAGCGTGACGGACTTCGCCTCCTCGACGTCCTCGACGAAGATGCGCTCGTCGCCGCCGATGTCCTTCTGGGCGACGGAGCCGGCGAAGCCGAGGTCGTCCGTCTCGATGTCGTCGAGGTTGGAGACGACGCGGCCGCCGGTCGCGCGGGCGAGGCGCTTGAGGTCGTCGGACTTCGCGCGGCGGACGGCGAGGATGCCCTCCTGCGCGAGGTAGTGCTGGGCCATGTCGTCGATGCCGTCACCGACGAAGACGACGTCGGCGCCGATGTCGGTGAGGTGGTCGACCATCTCGCGGAGCTGCTCCTCCTCCTGGTCGAGGAACTGCTGGAGCTGGTCGGGGTCCGTGACGTTGACCTCGGCGTCGATCTCCGTCTCCTTCACTTCGATGGCGCCGTCGAACAGCGCGACGTCGGCGTCCTCGACCGCGAAGGGCATGTTCTCGTCGACGCGCTCTTTGTCGACGATGACGCCCTCGACGAGCTCGGACTCGTCGATGGAGCTGCCGACGACCTTCTCGACGGAGACGTTCTCCGTGTCGATGCCGTCGTCGTCCTGCACCGCGAGGACGGCGTCGACGACGAGCTCGGCGAGGAGGTCCTTGGAGTTCTCCGCGCCCTTGCCCGTCATCGCCGTCTCGGCGATCTCGACGAGCGTGTCGCGGTCGTCCGCGGAGACGTCGATGGCCTCCTCGTCGAGGATCTCCTTGGCCTTCTCGGCGGCCTGACGGTACCCCTGGGCGAGGGTCGTCGCGTGGATGTCCTGATCGAGGAGCTCCTCGGCCTGGTCGAGGAGCTCACCGGCGACCACGACCGCGGAGGTGGTGCCGTCGCCGACCTCCTCCTCCTGCGTCTCGGAGACCTCGACGATCATGTTGGCCGCCGGGTGGTCGATGTCCATCTCCTTCAGGATGGTGACGCCGTCGTTCGTGACGACGACGGACCCGCCGGAGTCGACGAGCATCTTGTCCATCCCTTTCGGGCCGAGCGTGGTGCGGACGGACTCCGCGACCGCCTTGCCGGCCGTGATGTTCATGTTCTGCGCGTCCTTTCCGGAGGTACGCTGCGACTCTTCAGAAAGTACGATCATGGGCTGATTGCCCATCCGCTGACGCTGTGACATTACAACCATTGATTGATTGTGATTCTATATAAACCCTTCGCTCGGGTCGTGCGAAACCGCAACACGGTGGGGGAGTATCGGCCGGTGTGCGGTGCGTTCACACGGCTCTTTATATAGAACTCCAGATCAACTGCTGGACGCACATTGCTTATAAACGGACCGCGGTGGCGCGTGCCGACGAACGCCCGAAGGGCGTGAGTCGCACGCGCGAGGGAGTCGGCCGACCGCAGGGAGGCCGACGAGGCTGGGGAGGCGTGAGGTGCGGTTGCTGTGCGGTCGGGGTGGGGCTCAAAGGGGCAGCCGCGAGGACGCCGTAGGCGACGCAAGCACCACAGCGAAGGAGCGTTAGCGACTGAGCGAGGAGCGCAGCGAGCGTACGGCGTCCTCGCGGCTGGGGCTTTGGAGGTAGTCACCGTCGATATACAGTCGACCACGTACAGCCGACCAACTGGGGCTTTGGAGGTAGTCACCGCGGAGTCGATAACAGTTACAAAGAAACGAACAGCGACGGCGACGCCAACCGCACCACCGGAGGATCTGCTCGCTTACTGAGGAGCGTTGAAGCTCACGTCGTCGTCGAGCTCGTTCGACATGCGCTCCAAGTAGGAGTACACCGCGCCGTGGGGCGCCCCATCCAGCAACATGCCGACGGCCCGCCGAACCACTTCGAGCTCCTCGGGCTGGCCCACGGCGCCCACGGTCGAGCCGTAGACGACGACGTTCGCGCCCGACAGCTCCTCGATGAGCTCCCGAGTCCGACCGTTCTCGCCGATGATCCGGCCCTTCTTGCGCTGGAGGTCGTTGTCGTTGCGGGTGTGTTCCGACAGGTCGATCAGGTCGAGCGTCCGGAGGTCGTGGTCGAGGATCGACAGCGCGGTCTCCGGCTTGAAGCCGCGGCCGATCGCCTTGATGATGTCCGGGGCCACCATCGCCGCGACCGGGTCGTCGCGCTCCTCGATGGCGACGCTCCCCGACTCCGAGTCGATGTCGAGCCGCACGTTCGCCCGCTCTTCGATCTCCCGCATCGTCTCGCCGCCGGCGCCGATGACGACGCCGATACGGTCCTGCGGAACCGTCACGTGTTGCATATCACGGAGTACCCGGCGGAGCCTTTTAAGCGTGTTCCGCGGCGGGCGGTGTGTGGCCGCGTGACGAGGGTTTGCGGCGCTCTGCGGGTCGTTTTTGTTCGGCGCGGTCCAAAATCACACTGTTCACAGTACTTTCAGCGCGAACGCTTTTATCACTTCACGTCGAATCACCGATCGACCATGTCCATCGACAGGGACACCTTCGAGGACGCGAGCGAGGAGGAGCTCGCCGGCCTCTCCGCCCCGGAACGCGTGCTCGGGTTCCTCGCCGCCCACGACGACCGCGCGTTCGAAGCCCGCGAAGTGGCCGATCGGATCGACCTCGACGCCGGCGCCGTCAGCACGGCGCTCTCGCGGCTGAAGGGTCGCGGGCTCGTCGAGCACAAGGCGACCTACTGGGCGATCACGGAGGACTCGGACCGATTGTCGGAGTACGACGGGTACAACCGCGCGACGGCCCTGTTCAACGACCGACTCGGCGAAGAAGACGAGTCGGTGTGGCGCGAACGCGCTCCCGACGAACCGCATCCGAACGTCGGAGACGAAGCGTGACGAGCGACGACGAACCGGTCTACGAGCGTGGTGACGTGGTGTACGGCGACGATCCGTTCAAGTTAGCCGAGGCGGCGCGTCCGTGGCTCGTCGTGTCGAACCACGAGGGGCGTCCGTTTTACGGCGAGCAGTACCTCGCGCTCACGCTCACGACGCGCTCGTGGATGGACGGACTCGTCGAAATCCCCGACCCGGCGTGGGTGCGCGGCGGAACCCCGAAGACGAGTCGGATCGTTCCGTGGGGAGTTCAGTCGCTCTCGCGGAGTGACGTCGACCGATGGCAGGGGCGACTCCGCGAGGACGTCGTCGACGAGGCGGTCGACGCGCTGGTCGCGGAACTCCGTCGGTGAGCGCTTCGTCGCCGCGGCCTACGCGTCGGACTCTCCGTCCGCTTCCGGTTCCCCGTCGGCCTCCCCGCCCGACTCCGACTCTCCGTCTGCTCTCGGCTCCCCCGTCGGGTCCGGCTCCGGCTCCGTCACGTACGCGCGGAGGTCGTCGGGGTCGACGTCGATCCCCTGCCGCGTAAAGAAGGTCGCCACGTTCTCGCAGTCGCGCTTCAGGAACTCCCCGGCGTTGGGGTGGTGGACCGTCACGGCCTGTCCGAGGTCGATGACCACGAGCTCGCCCTCGTGGATGATCATGTTGTACTCCGAGAGGTCGCCGTGGATCAGCCCGGCGCCGTACAGCCGGCGCATGTACTCGCGGACGACCTCGTAGGCGGTCTCCGGGTTCTCCACGTCAACCTCGCTCAGCCGCCGGGCGCGGTCCTCGGCGTGGCCGACCAGCTCCATCACGAGGACGTTGCGCTGGACCGCGATCGGTTCGGGCACCCGGACGCCCGCCTTCCGCGCCCGTTCGAGGTTCGCGAACTCCTTGCGGGTCCACGCCAGCACGACCGCCTTCTTGTCGCTCGCGATCCCCTCGAAGCGCGGGTCGCCCTCCAAGTAGTCGCGCATCTGCCGGAAGTTCGAGGAGTTGATCCGGTACACCTTCACCGCGACCTCGCGCTCGGGCGTGACGCCCTCGGGGCCGCCGCCGGCCGCTTCCGAGCCCGGCTCCGGCCGCTCGCCAGCCTGCCCGCCGAGCGCCTCGAAGACGCTCGCCTCCTTCCCGGTGGACACCGGCCCGCCGAAGGCGTCGACGTAGCCGTCCTGGACCAGCTTGTAGACGGCCGCCAGGGTGGCGTCGTCGAACACCGACTCCTGCAGCTTGAACTGCTCGGTGTCTTTGATCCGCTTGCGGAACTCGTCGAACTCGCGGTCCTGCCGCCGGGCGATCCGGTCGGCCTCGGTGTCGGAGACGTCGAGCTGCTCCCACTCGTCGCCGGGCTGGTCCGCGGGTTCGAGCAGGCCGAAGTCCTCGCTCATTCGTCGCAGGGTTCGGCGCCGCGAGGGATAAGCGAGGGGGTCCGCGGCGGCGAGCGGGTCTCGCGGGCGAAGCGGGAGCGGCGCCCCGCTCGGCTACAGCACGTCGAGCGCGTCCTCGACCGGCATGTGGCCGTCGCGGACGGCCTCGAGGATCGTCCGCCGCTCCTCGGTCTCCGGGTCGGTCGCGTCCGCGTCGTCACCGCCGTCGCCCACCTCCGCGAGCGTCACCTTCTCCGTCTCGCCCACGAACTCGGGGAAGTCGGTGCCGTCCGCGAGCGCTTTCTCTTTTTTGACGCGGTAGGAACCGGCGTCGGTGGTGTAGAGGTCGCCGGGGTGGAAGAAGAACCAGTCCTCGCGGTCGAACCGCACCGCGATCCGGGCCTTGGCGCCGAAGTTCCGCGCAAAGAAGAGGAGCGCCTCCACCTCCTCGCCGGTGAGGTAGATGGGGTCGCCCGCGCTCGACTTCGCCTCGATGGCGTAGAACGTCTCGCCGTCGCCCGCGAGCACGTCGGGCAGCTCGCGCTCCGTCGCGGAGCCGCTGGCCGGCGCGCGCATCACGGCGAACCCGGCCTCGTCTAAGGCGTTCACCAGCTCGCGCTCGCGGCGGTCACCCTTCCGGTTAGCGGACACGGTCGTCGTCACCCGGTTCGGTCATACGCGTCGTAGCGGGGAGCCGGGCAAAAGCCCGGCGGGTCGCGGCCCCCGACTGCCCCGGTTCCGCGCGGCCGGCCGTCACCCTCGGAGCCGCCACCACAGCGACCTGATCCTGTAGCCGAGCGACCCCCGTTCGTACCCGTTCCAGCCGCTCATCCCGCCGGAGAGCGTCGACGCCTCGTAGCCCGCCTCGTCGAGCACGCGAGTCGCGCGCTTGGCGACGATCCCCATCTTACAGACCGTGACGACCTCGCGGTCGTCGGGGACCTCGTCGAGCCGGCGGCGGAGTGCGGCGTCGTCGCCGCCGCGGAGGTCGTCGTACACCGGCACGTTCCGGCTCCCGTCGATCGCACCGGCCTCGAAGTCCGCCTCGGGGCGGATGTCCAGCAGGAACGGCTCGTCGTCGGTGCCGAGGCGCTCGTCCAGTTCGTCCGGGCGGATGCGACTCATCGGCGGAGGGTCGGTCTCGCGGGGGAAATCCCTGCCGACCGCGGCCGGTACTCGGCGACCGGCACCACCCTCACTTCCGCACCCGCTCGGCGTGTTCGAGGACGACTCGCCCGAGCCGCTCGGTGCGGCGGCGGAGGTCCGCGTCGGTGATCCGGGGGCCGGCGTCCGGATCGGTCGCGCCCGTCTCGATCTTCGAGGAGGCGCCCTGAATCCCGACCTCGTGGGGCACGGTCCACGCGTGGACGTTCCGGAACGTCGACCGGAGGTGTTCTAAGGTTCCGCCGTAGGAGCCGCCGCCCGCGGTCGCGAGGAGGCCGACGGCCGTGTTCGCGTACTCGTCTGAGCCGCAGAAGTCGTGGAAGTTCTTAAACGTCGACGAGTAGGAGCCGCGGTAGACGGGCGTGCCCGCGAGGACGCCGTCCGCCTCGCGGACGCGACGTTTCAGCGCCTCGCTGTCGCCCTGCGCGCCCTCGTCGGGGTGGTACAGCGGGAGGTCGACGGCGGCGAGGTCGATCAGGTCGGTCTCCGCGCCGGCGTCGGCCGCGGCGCCGAGCGCGACGCGGAGCGCGGCCCGGGTGGTGCTGTCCGCGCTCCGACTGCCGGAGACGGCGACGATTCGGGTCATAATCCGGGTTCGGGGGCGAGTAATAAAAACGGAGGCGATCGAAGCGGTCCGGGTACGAAGTTCTGATCGGCGCCAGTTCGTCAGCGGCGCTGGGGAGCGTTTCGTGTTTTTAAATCCCAGTCGATTGTTTATAAGTGGGTGGCCACGGACCGGCGGCGACCACCTCCAAAGCCCCAGCCGCTCGGCTATACGCTGACACCTCCTGATCGACGGCGACTACCTCCAAAGCCCCAGTCGGGAGGACGCCGTACGCTCGCTGCGCTCCTCACTCGGTCGCTCACTTCGTTCGCTTCCTCGTTGCGGTGCTTACGTCGCCTACGGCGTCCTCCCGACTGCCCCTTTGAGTCCCGCCCCGCGACCGCACAGCACCTCACACCTCCCCAGCCTCGTCGGCCTCCCTGCGGTCGGCCGACTCCCTCGCGCGTGCGATTCGCGCCCTTCGGGCGCTCACCGGCACGCGCCACCGCGGTTGATTTATAAACAGCCGCTATCGATTTGGCCGCGCAAGCCTCGCGACCGACACCGGGCATTATTGTCCCCGCCGCCGACGTGGCCGACATGGACCAGATCTCCTTCGGCACGGACGGCTGGCGCGCGACGCTCGACACCTTCACCGACGAGCGCGTGCGGATCGTCGGACAGGCGGTCGCGGACCACCTCGACGCGGCGGGCCACGACGAGCCGGTCGCCGTGGGGTACGACGCCCGCGAGACCTCGGAGGGGTTCGCCGAGAGCCTCGCCGAGGTGCTCGCCGGCAACGGCTTCGACGTACTCCTCCCCGAGCGCGACGCGCCGACGCCCGTCATCGCGTACGCCATCGTCGATCGCGGACTCGCCGGCGCGTGTATGGTCACGGCCTCCCACAACCCGCCCGAGTACAACGGCGTGAAGTTCATCCCGCACGACGGCGCCCCCGCGCTGCCGGACGTGACCGAGGACGTCGTCGACCGCCTCGCGGAGCCCGACCTCCTCCCCGAGGCCGAGCGCGGCGAGATCGAACGCGTCGACCTCGTGAGCGACCACGCGGACGCGGCCCGCGACCTCGTGGGGCGCGTCGCCGCCCCCGGCACCGGCGACGCGCTCGACCTCTCCGGGCTCACGGTCGCGTACGACGCGATGCACGGGAGCGGGCGCGGCGTCACTGACGCGCTGCTGGAGTCGGCCGGCGCGGAGGTCGTCCGCCTGCGCTGCGAGCGCGACGTGACCTTCGGCGGCGACTCACCCGAACCCTCGGCCGAACACCTCGAAGCGCTGGCCGACCGCGTCACCGACCCCGACAGCGACGTCGACCTCGGGGTCGCCAACGACGGCGACGCCGACCGGATCGCGGTCGTCACGCCCGAGCGCGGCGTCCTCGACGCGAACCTCTTCTATTCGGCCTGCTACGACCGCCTGCTGGAGACCGACTCCGGGCCCGCGGTCCGCACCGTCTCGACGACGTTCCTCGTCGACCGCATCGCGGAGGCGCACGGCGAGGACGTGTACGAGACGCCGGTCGGTTTCAAGTGGGTCGCCGAGGCGATGGGCGAGCACGACGCGCTGTTCGGCGGCGAGGAGTCGGGCGGGTTCACCCTCCGCGGCCACGTCCGCGAGAAGGACGGCGTGCTGATGGCGCTGCTCGCGGCCGCGACCCACGCCGCCGAGCCGTTCGACGCGCGCGTCGACCGCCTGCTCGACGAACACGGGCAGATCGCGGCCGGGAAGGTGTCGCTCGACTGCCCCGACGACCGGAAGGCGGGCGTCCTCGACGAACTGGAAGACCACATCCCGGAGTCCGTCTGCGGCTCCCCCGTCGCGAAGGTCGTCACCCTCGACGGGTTCAAGCTCCTCTTGGAGAGCGGCTCGTGGCTGCTCGTCCGCCCCTCGGGCACCGAGCCGAAGCTGCGGGTGTACGCGGAGGCGGACTCCGAGGAGGCCGTCGACGACCTGCTCGACGAGGGACGCGACCTCGTCGAACCCCTGATCTGAGGGAGAGAAACCGACCGGCTGTGACGGGCGGGACCCGTCCGCCCGGACGAGTTTCAGTTCCGCCTTGCGTTCGGCTCGACTATTTATAAATTAACCCCGTATCGTCGCGTACGGCCTCCCCCGGCCGAGAGCCCACATGATCGACGAGCCACTGCCGACGCCGGACGACACCGACGCCGAACCGAAGCGGACCGAGCGCGACGAAATCGCTCGCGACGAGCCGCCGGACCGCGACGCGACCGACCGCGACGCCCCCGACTGCGGCGCCTCCGACCCGTCCCGCGAACCGTCGGCGCCCGACCGGGACTCGCGGGAGGAACCGGACCGAGCGACCGATCCGCCGCCCGACCGGTCCGACGGCGACGCGGCCTGCGAGTGCGACCGCGGACCGGACGGCGAGGCAGACGAGGCGGACGAATCCGACGCGCGCGAATACCGGCTCGAACGGCTCCGGCTGTGGCGAACCGTCGTCACGCTCGCGGTCGTCGTCGCCCGCCTCATCCGGTCGCTGTGAGCGGGTCGGTCGCCGCTCCGATCGGGTGCCTTTTTAGGTGATACCGCCCAAGCTGAACGTATATGTTCAAGGCCATCGTGGGCGCGTCGACGTTTCAGGACGCGCTCGATTCGGTGAGCGTGTTGGTCGACGAGTGTAAGATCCGCCTGAACGAGGAGGAGCTCTCCATCCGGGCCGTCGACCCCGCCAACGTCGGCATGGTCGACCTCACGCTGGAGGCGGCCGCGTTCGAGTCGTACGACGCCGACGGCGGCGTCATCGGCGTCAACCTCGCCCGCTTGGAGGACATCGCCGGCATGGCCAACTCCGGCGACCTGATCCACCTCGAACTCGACGAGGAGACCCGCAAGCTCCACATCGAGATCGACGGCCTGTCGTACACCCTCGCGCTCATTGACCCCGACTCGATCCGCCAAGAGCCGGACATCCCGGACCTCGATCTCGCCTCCGAGATCGTCGTCGAGGGCGCCCAGCTCGACCGCGGTATCAAGGCCGCCGACATGGTCTCCGACCACATCCGCCTCCGCGTCGACGAGACCGACGAGGCCTTCTTCATCGAGGCGGAGGGCGACACCGACGACGTGAACCTCAAGCTCGACCGCGAGGACCTCATCGCGCTCACCGCCGGCCCCGCCGACTCGCTGTTCAGCCTCGACTACCTGAAGGACATGAACAAGGCGATCCCCTCCGACGCCGAGGTCACCGTCGAGCTCGGCGAGGAGTTCCCCGTCAAGCTCCACTACGGGTTCGCCGAGGGACTTGGGAATGTGACATTTATGTTAGCCCCCCGCATTCAGAGCGACTGAGGAACCCAAATACGGCGTTTTTGAAATTGTAAGTAATCTAATTTTCTCGGTTCACTCCGCCGCGACCACCGGAACCGACACCGTCACCCGCGTCCCCCGGGGCCCCCGGTCCGCGTACTCCACGTCCGCGCCGACCGCGGCGGCGCCCCACGCGACGACCCACAGCCCCAGTCCCGACCCGTGTTCGAGGGCGGTCTCCCGCCCGGACTCGACCGCCTCGACCTCGTGGTCCGGGATCCCGGGGCCGTCGTCCTCGACGGCGAGGAGGAAGCGGGCGTCGTCATCTCTCACGGCGTCCTCCCTACGGAGCGAGGCCCGTACCCACGTCCCGCCGTCCTCGCGCTCGACGCCCTCGCCGTCGTGGTGGTCGACCGCGTTCTCCACGGTGTTCTCGACGACCGCGCGGAGCGCGTCGGGCCTGACGCGCGTGGTCCAGTCGACCTCTCCGCCGCCGTCGGCCGCCGCGCCGCCCTCGTCGCCGACGTCGAGTTCGAGCGTCGCCGCGTCGTCGCGCCCGCGGGCGTCGGCGACGACCGATTCGAGGAGCTCGCGGACGTCCGTCGGTTTGGGGTCCCTGTCGGCGAGGAGCCGCTCGACGGTGCCGGCCTTCTCGCCGAGCGCGGCTAACGCGCCCGCCCGGCGCTCGACGGCGTCGGCCATCCGGACCAGTTCCGGGTCGTCGAGGCGATCGCGGAGGATCTCCCCGTAGCCGTGGACGACGCCGGCGTCGTTGCGGAGGTTGTGGCGTAAGATTCGGTTCAGTACCTCTAACTGCTGGCGCCGGCGCTCGCGCTCGGTGACGTCCGAGAGGACGACCGTGTACCCGACGTGGGTGCCGTTCGGGTCGGTCAGCCGGGAGACCGACACCGCGTACGTGCGGCGGCCGGCGCCGTCGGCGGCGTCGATCCGCACCGTCTCGCGGGAGCCGCCGTCGTCGGAGTCGGCGTCGCCGGACTCGCCGCCGTCCGGCTCGGCTGCGTCCTCCTCACCGACCCCGACCGGCAGGTCGAGGAAGTCCGCGAGCGGCCGGTCGCGGGCGGTCTCAGCGTCGACGCCGAGGACCGCCTCGGCCGCGGGGTTGAGCCGGACGACGCGGCGGTCGAGCGCGAGCGCGACGATGGGGTCTCGCAGGTCGTCGATCGCGGTGCGCTCGGCGGCGCGGCTTGTCGTCGGGTTCCGGTCGAACATCTCCGCGCGGTCGAACGCGTACGCATCCATGATGACGTGCGGGACGAACATCAGCGGCGCGAGCTGGAGCTGCGGGACCGGGCCGATCTGGAGCGCCCACGCGACCAGGGCGAACCCGGGCGGCAGCGAGCTCAGCGCGACCGCGGCGCTCTCCCGGCGGTAGAGGGGGCCGTAGCTGAGCAGCGTGTCGACGAGGAGGAAGACGGCGCTGGCGACGAGGACGGTCTCCGCGGCGACGGTGAGGTACGCCCACGGCCCGAACGCGTACGAGACCGTCTCGACGCCGAAGACGGGGTCGCGTCCGAATTCGGTCCAGAAGGCGCCGTGGAGCGGGTTCGTGGGGACGAGCGCGGACGAGAGGAGGCCGAACCCGACGATCGCCCCGAACAGGCGGCTGCGGACCACGTCGCTCCGGCCGGTGTACTCCAAGGCGAACCCGAGGAAGGCGATCCCCGTCCAGATCACGCCGAGCCAGGTCGTCGCCTCCAGCGCGGCGCGGAGGGTCGGGTCCGAGACGAGCAGCCCGATCCCGTACGAGAGGCACCACGTCGCCTGCGCGGCGAACACGCCGAGGAACCAGTCGACGCCGGGGCGACCGCGGTGTTCGCGGACCGCCCACGCGAGCGCGAGCGCCCCCGCCCCGCCCGCGAGCGAGCCGACGACGGGCCACGCGGGGACGAGGTCGAGGGCCATGCGTGGGGTACGACGGCGACGGCGGGCGTAAAACTGTCGTGCGGAGGCGGCTCGGCACTCAGTCCCCGGTCCGGCGCCCGAAGGCCACGGCCACGGGCGCGAGGAGCAGCGCGCCGATCAGGAACGGCGACGCGACGGCGACCGTGTAGAGGACCGCCATCAGCGGGGGCCCGACGGTCCGCCCGAGACTCGACGCGCCCTGCGTCACGCCGAAGGCCGCCCCCTGCGCCGCGTCGTCGGCCGACGCGGAGACGAGGGTCGCCAGCGAGACGTTGACGAGGGCGTTGCCGAGCGACAGCGCGGCGAGCGCGGCGAGCAGCGCGACCAGCGGGAGCGTGAGCCACCCCGGGCCGCCGAGGGCGACGTCGCCGGCGACTTGGTCGACGAGCCCGGTCGCTGGGATCGCCGCGAGCGCGACCCCGAGGACGACCGCCCCGGCCGCGACGAGCGTCCGCGAGGAGACGACCCGCGAGAGCCGCCCGACGAGGACGCCCTGATTGATCGCGCCGAGGACGCCGACGTAGGTGAGGAGGAGCGCCGCGCTCGTCGCGTCGTAGCCGAACGCGTCCGCGACGTACGGGATGAACATCACCTGAACGCCCGCGAACGCGACGGCGACGACGAAGTACGCGACCGTCAGCGGCCGGAGCGACGCGGAGGCGAGCGCGTCGCGGAACTGGCCGATCGCGGTGGTGCGGGCGCTCCCGGCTCCTTTCGCATCTCCCGCCGGTCGCGTCCGCGTCGGCTCTTCGAGGAGGACGAACCCGACGGCGACCGCGAGGAAGCTCATCCCGGCGGCCGCGAAGCTCGGCAGCGAGTACGGAGTCGCGGGGACGAACGACGGAAGGAGCGCGTCGGTGCGGGCGACGACGGGGTCCGCGGCGAGCAGCCCCCCGATCGCCGGTCCGAAGACGAACCCCAGCGCGAACGAGGCGCCGACGAGGCCGAGCGCGCCCGCCCGCCGGTCCCGCGGCGTGATGTCGGCGACGTACGCCTGCGCGGCGGCGATGTTGCCGCCCATCGCGCCCGCGAGCGTTCGGGAGGCGAACAGGGTCGCCAGCGCCGCGACGGGCCCGAACCGCGCCCCCGCGGGCCCGGCGTAGCCGAACGTCACCCACGCGACGCCGGCCGTCGCGAGCGACGCGAGCAAGACGGGACGGCGCCCGATCCGGTCGGAGAGCCGGCCGAGCGTGGGCGCCGCGAGGAACTGCGCGAGCGAGTACGAGGCCGCGAGCAGTCCGATGAAGGCGTCGCTGACGCCGAAGGACCTGACGTAGAAGGGGAGGATGGGGATCACGATCCCGAAGCCGACAAGATCGATGAACACGACGCCGATCACGACCGCGAGCGCGCGCCGGGGGTTGGCGACGGCCGGGGATCGGTCGGGGCCCCCATCGGCATCGGGATCGTCCCCGGTCGACACGGCCGCGGCCTCCGGATGCGTCACGGTGGCGAAACGTCGCGCGGAGACTTAAACGGGCGCTACAGGTGCCGCTCGATGACGCGCTTCGCAGACTGTCCCTTCTCCTTCCAGCCGTACCCCTCGTCGTACACGTGGCGCTTGGCGTCGACGAGCTCTTCCGGCGTCGACTCCTCGAAGCCGCCGCGGTCCCACGCCCCGGATTGGCGGAGCCACTCGACCACGTTCTCGCGGGTCTCGGGCCACGAGAGGCCGACCATCTCGTACCACGCCACCATCGCGAAGACGGCGTTGTCGTGGCAGCCGGGGACGGAGCCGTGCTCGTAGACGGTCCGCATCGGCTCGCGGGTGGGCTCCGAGACGCGCTCCTTGAACTCCGCGGCGGTGAGCAGGCGGAGGCGGTCGCCGTCCTCGACGACGCGCTGGTCGCGGCGGAGCGCGGCGAGCGCGGCCTTGTGGAGCCCGCCCCAGTCCGCCGGAATCGCGTCCCGCAGCGCCGCCTCGGAGAGGCCGTCCGGCTCCGCGGACAGCACTGACAGGAGGTCCGTGTACGCCTTCTCGACGGTCGGCCAGCTCACGCCCTCGAACTCGCAGTCGGCGTCGTGAAGGCTGTTCGTCGTCCGACAGCCGGGACACGGGTAGCGGAACGTCGGCACTGGATGGGTGTGAGCGGCCGTCGGAGTTAGGGTTTTCGCGACGGTTCGGCGGGAGCGACGCGCCGGAACCAGCACGGACGTTCGTGGGGTTCCGAAACGTTTACTCGCCGCCCCGCCCCGACTTCAGACGGTATGACAAAAGTGAGCGTCATCGGTGCGGCGGGGACCGTCGGAGCCGCGGCCGGCTACAACCTCGCGCTGCGCGACGTGGTCGACGAACTCGTCTTCGTCGACATCCCGGACCAGCGCGAGACGACGATCGGTCAGGCCGCCGACGCGAACCACGGCGTCGCCTACGACTCGAACACGACCGTCCGGCAGGGCGAGTACGAGGACACCGCCGGCTCGGACGTCGTCGTGATCACGGCCGGTATCCCGCGCAAGGAAGGGCAGACCCGGATCGACCTCGCCGGCGACAACGCGCCGATCATGGAGGACATCGGCTCCTCCATCGCCGAGCACAACGACGACTTCGTCACGGTCACCACGTCGAACCCGGTCGACCTGCTCAACCGCCACCTCTACGAGGCGGGCGACCGCGACCGCGGCAAGGTGGTCGGGTTCGGCGGGCGGCTCGACTCCGCGCGCTTCCGCTACGTCCTCTCCGAGCGCTTCGACGCCCCCGTCAAGAACGTCGAGGCGACGATCCTCGGCGAGCACGGCGACGCGCAGGCGCCCGTCTTCTCGAAGGTGCGCGTCGACGGCCGCGACCCCTCCTTCGACGCCGACGAGAAAGAGGAGATCCTCGCGGACCTCCAGGAGTCGGCGATGGACGTGATCAGCCGGAAGGGCGCCACGCAGTGGGGGCCCGCCACCGGCGTCGCCCACACCGTCGAGGCGATCCTCAACGACACCGGCGAGGTGCTCCCCTGCTCGGTCGTGCTCGACGGCGAGTACGGCTACGACGACACCGCGCTCGGCGTGCCCGCGAAGCTCGGGTCGGACGGCGTGGAGGAGGTCGTCGAGTGGGACCTCGACGAGTACGAGGCCGAGCTGCTCGACGAGGCCGCCGAGAAGCTCTCCGAGCAGTACGAGAAGATCGCGTAACGGAGCCTCTCGCCGTCGCCGCCGGTCGCGTTAAGTTTGACGTGAATTGTGTAGACGGCGACGGCTTCAAGCCAGTTTTGAGCGGTCTCTAGCGCGACATTGCTAAACGGCGTTTCCCGCCGGAATAAGCGCGTCATACCGTCATATAGGCCTCTATAACTAACCGTGGGTGTTCCCCATATCAACGCGTACCATGCCACTCTATATGGACGTTCACAGGGATGTCGATGCAAGCGTTGAGGACGTTGTAGATGCCCACAGAAAAGATATCGAAGCGCAGGAGAAACACGGCGTGAAATACCTGAATTACTGGGTGGATGAGGACGAAGGAGCCGTCTTTTGCCTCTTCGAAGGCCCCAGCAAGGAAGCGGGTGAGAAAGTCCACAAAGAAGCGCACGGTCTCACTGCAGACGAGATCTTCGAAGTCGAACAGGGAGAGTGAACCAGGCCTCCCGAAACACCCACTTGTGACAACTCGACCGAACGTTCTCTGTGTTTCGCACGCAGCCTCTGACACGACTCTGCCAGATTGTGCTCTAAACCAGCTGAGGCGGTCGAATTCTGGCATAGACACTCAGAAATCGTCCGCCTCATCCTCTAACGTAACGCGACCTCGCCGCCAGCCACCGGATTTTTACCGCTGCCGCGCGCCCCTCAGAGCATGAACCGCGCCGAGATCGACACCGACGACCTCCTGAAAGTCGTGCTGCTGCTCGTCGTCGTGTGGCTTCTCCTCGAGATCGTCGGGGCCGTCCTCGATATCGCCTTCTGGCTGCTCGACGCGCTCCCGACGCTGATCGGGATCGCGCTCGTCGTCGTGATCGCCTTACACCTCACCGATCGGATCTGAGGCGGGCGGCGACGTGTTCAGCCTCAACGTTCCGCTGCCGCCCGCGGTCGACCGTCTCGCGACCGATCTCCACCCGAAACTAACGGGGTTCGACCGCGTTCGTGAGCGTCACACGCTCGTCTGTAAGCGGTTCGGGGTCGGAGACGTGCGAGGCGAGGAGGCGGCCGAGAGGGGCGAGGGAGACGGGCGTGGAGGGGATCGAGACGTGCCGCCCCGACAGGAGGCGGTTGACCGCCTGCGCGGGAGGCTCCACCGTCCGCTCGCCGCGGTCGAACCCTTCGAGATCGCCGTGACGGGAATCGACGTCTTCGATGCGCCGCGGTCGGGGTCGCGGCCGGTCGTTTACTTGGCGGTCGAGAGCGGCGGGCTGATCCGGATTCACCGGCGGCTCTGTTCGGTGTTCGGCCCGATCGAGGGAATTGAGGGCGACGAGTACGTGCCGCATATCACACTGGCGCGTGGTGGTAATCCGGCACCCGGCGTGGTCGCTGAGCTCGTCGACGCCGAGTTCGACCCGATCCGGTGGCGCGTCCACGCGCTCGACGTCTGGGACCCGGAGTACCGAGAGGTCGCCGCGACCGTCGATTTGTAAATCGATATGGCCCGTTCGTGGGGATCGCACCAGAAATTCAATCGTCGTCTCTGTATGCGTCCCCGCCGCGCTTCCGGATCGCGACCACGAACAGTATCTCTCGGTCACGATCGGCCCGGCAGGCGAGCCGAAACTGACCGATACGGAGTTTCTAGTGCGGAGCGCCGGCCAGCGGTTCGAGGTGATCCGTCGGGTCCCGCCACTGGTCGGTGACTACCTCGTCGAGGTTGGCGAGAATCCGATCGCGGGCGTGGTCGTCGAGCGCCGCGACCTGTCGCTCGGACCGATCGGTGAACCGCCAGTCCCACCCGTCGTTCATCGATCGCCGTCGTCACCGCTACCGTACTCGGCTTTGATCGCGTCGCTGTCGCGGGTACGGCCCTGCTGGATGTCGACCTCGCTCGCGGCGACCGCCTTGAGGTCGGCCCGATCGAACTCGGGGTGTTTCACCGCGTCGCGAAGCACGTCGCGCACGAACTCACTCCGGCTGTTGTAGCCGAGATCGGTCCACGTCGCGTCGACGTCTGCGAGGAACGATTCCGTCATTCGGATGTTGACCGTCGTCTTCTCCGGCGGCGAACTCGCTTCTGACATACGTCTGTGTTGAAATTGTGTACGAATAACGGTTACGCCGACGACCGCATCTCACTCGTGTTCGATATTCGGGGGCGACGAATAACCGGCAGACGGCCGATCGACGGTGTGTACTTCAAAAACTCCGTCGTGTTAACTTAAGCATGATTCCACCAGACGGCGTGGGCTTGTAACCACGTTTCCGCGGTCGGTGGATCGACGTGGCTGAAACAGTTTGAAAACGAAGAGGTTCGTCGTTCTACTTCTCTAAAA
>NZ_QPLT01000008.1 GCF_003666015.1 Halorubrum sp. Atlit-26R | reverse complement strand
GTTAAGTTGCGAACGACACGAAACGTTCACGGCTTCTTTATTCACAACTAGGATCTAACAGAATGACTGAAAGAGCATATCAAAACCTACAGGGACACGATTGAATTCTACTTGAGAATGTCCTAAAATAGATAACACCTTATGCTGTGAGGAGTGTTCCTTCATCCTCGAGTTCGGAGATCGATTCTTTTGCCCATTGGATCACCTGCTGGTTTGTGTTTCGAATAACAGCTGAGAGATGGTTCGTGTCTGAATAGATACCCGTATACAGAATTTCGTCGTCAATCAAAAAGAGACTATAGCGTGAGATCTCGATCCCCCTGTAGATAGCGTCACCAGATTCGATATGGGGGATGATACTGCCGGGCTGATTGTCGAGAAGAACATCCAAAACGTCATTGCTCACGAATAGGGTGATATCGACTTCCCCGTTTGTACCCTGTTTTAGAATTTCGTCGATATGGGGGATCAGTATTTCTGTGGCTGCTACGATTTTCTCTCCGTTTCTGAGATCGTTGTCCAATGGCTGTATCCTCTCGTATGGAGCGTAGTCAGGAGGGTGAAAGACAGATCCATCGAGAAAAATTGACTTGTCTAGATCTGTGTCAAGCGGGAGCGATGACAGTTCAGGACTGGTTTCTTGTAACATCTGAAACGAATTTCTGAACTCTTCACAGAGATTATAGGCAGTCTGGCCAGTATAGGTCGGCTTACAAACTCCGTCTACTCGTTCGACAAGATCGAGGTCTTCTAATTCTCGAACCGCCCGGTCGATCGTCGGACGTGATTCAGAGAGGTTCTCGACGAGCGTGCGCTTGTCCGGCTTACATTGGCAGATATATTCGAGGACGGTCTGCCGTTTGAGGACCACGTCAACAATGTTTCCGGTGGAGGACGCCATACCTCATATCAATATGCCAACTGAAATGAACGCGGGGATACCTCAAATCCTGATTTGATGTTCATGAATTGAACTGCTGATCGATGGGTGACGACACAAAAATCAGGTATCCGAGAATCCCTACTAAGCCAAGTGTAAAGACACAAAGGCCGGGGTACTGGAGAAAAATGGCAGTCAACGATTCTTGTCCACCGTACCCGCCCGCCCCGACCTGCTGCCATTGGGAACCTGGTCCGAAAAACTGGACGGCGTACTCTACCATTAAGCTGAAGAAGGAGATTACGCCGAGCAAGCTTAGAGCACTCTTGATACGTGATCGGATACGTGGTGTATCTTGTCTGCTGGCGAAACTGAGAATGAGCGGGCTGTGAGTGGGACCGTAGACATCCATCTCTTTCCCGCGATCAGAGAGCCATGTTCCAACGGGCTCGATGAGTTCAGCTTCCTCGAGTTTCTTCAAATGGTAGTGTGTGTTCTGGAGAGTGGTCTCGGTGATCTCCTTCAATTCGGTGGCCGTCTTCGGTTCGTGCTGAATCGAATTGTAGATCGCTAGTGTCGTCTCGTTGCTCAGGGCTTCGAAAAGGGGGACCGCGTGTTCCTCGTTCATATCGACGATTCTAAGTTCGTTAGCCTCGTTGAGAGGGCGTTCGTTTTGGGCGAGGTCGCGGATTGAGGTCATTATATTTCAGTCTGAGAACATACCTTCCCTCACTTAATATACACGCAATGTCAGGCCGAAACTGGCTCTGACATATATAATAAAAAATCAAGATGTGAACAATACATCGAATATTTACATTCGGTTGCTGAGTTTTTGGAATTAACTCTGCGTCCATTTGTTCACAAGTTAATGTATTGACAATACCCTGACGAGATGGAGATAGAATGCCAACAAACGACGGCTCTGATCGGACAGAATCGTATTCTGCGAAACGCCGGGGAGTGCTTGCGGGTATCGGTGCTACACTCACTCTACCAGGAGTGGCAACTGTCGTCGAAGGAAGCGATACTACAGAGATACCCTACGTCGTGACTGACGACGAGGTTCTTAAGCACAAAGAAGTTCCGCAGCCGTGGCTTGAACACGTCCGCAACGCCCTCCAAGCGAGAGCCGACTTCGAGGACCAGATCGCACCGATGTCAGGTAGTAAATCCGCTGGTGTCGCTCGCTCGTCGGAAACCCACGGTGGGAAACCCGGCCTCAAAATCCGGGTTTCAGGTAACAAGCGCCTCCAGTCAACTACACCTGACGAGTACCAGGGTATCGAGGTTGAGGTCGTTGACGAACAGGACTGGCAGGAAGCCTGTAACTACGAGATACGTGACGACGTCGCTGGCGGTCTTCCGATCGAAGCTCGCTGGGAAGAGAATGGTGAATCCTACACCGGCTGGGGGACTGCTGGGTTCCCAGTCCAAGACAGCGATGGGAACGATCGGCTGTTGACAGCTGACCATCTTTGGGAAAACGAATCGTGCCGCTCCAGTGCTGGTGAGGAAGCGACCCAGTATACGCAAGATTTCGGAGAGGTGGCTGAATCTGAGGTTCAACCAGACTTTGCGCTTCTGGAGAAAATGAATGGCTCATTGGACTTGTCATCGGAGATCGTCGAAGAGTATGGTACACAAGAGGTCTCAGGGTGGTTCTCGGAAGAGGCTGTCAGCGATCTTGTCGCGGAGGGCAAATCTGCTCATAAGATGGGCGTGACCACGGGCAAGACAACTGGAACCGTCGACGCGATGAACCAGTCGATCGGGTACGGCTGTGGCGATCTCGAAAACAGGGGTGTCGTTCTCACTGGGCTTGACGTCGGCGATGGGGACTCGGGTGGTCCGATGTACCGCATTGAAGAGATCGGTGGAATTCAGTATACAGTTCTGCTTGGTCATACGACCCACGCAACGAATATCAACGATTCCAAGTCGTGTGTGGGTGGGGATCGAGATGTCGGCGGGATGGCAGCTGGTCATGCGTGGTTCCACAAAAACAACGAATACGATATCACACTCTGAATCTCGACAGGATCAAACGTTCTGTTCTTCACATGAACTTACGTTCAGTCTTTGAACATTATTTCATCAATTAATCTAAAGTTTTTACTGGGTAACTACTATAGCGCAGTATGCCAGAAGATAATCGAACCAGCAAATCCCAGAACCGTCGTGGCTTCCTGAAGCTCTCCGCAGGAGCCCTTAGTGCCGCTGCTATCCCCGCCACCGCGTCTGCATCCGAAGACGAGGTGAGTGACTCCTCAGACGAAAGCAGCGAGAACATCTCAGCTGAGATGGTCGACCCAAACAAGCCCGAGACCGCGCGTGACTTCGTGCGGAAAGCCGTCGACCTGGAGTACTCCGAAGACGCGAAAGAGGCGTTCGACAACCTCTCCGATGAACAGCTTGACGCTGTCCGAGACGCCTACGATGATCTCGCGACGACGGAGTTCACTGTCGACACTCCAGACGACGTCAATACGGATGCGGTGTCACCAGAATCAACTACCGTCGAAGGGGATGCAACAATCACCCAATCGATTGCCGGTGTGACCGCGTACACGTTCACTCTCGGCTTGGAGTTCGAGGTCGAAAACGGCGAGATCGATGGATCGCCCACAGCCCACTTCGACCCCAACCCGCAGTCTCCTGTGTGGCACTACGAACATATCGAAAAGGGATATCCTGGCGAAGATACTCCGACGTCGACCGAGTACACAGCGATCGGCGAATTCAAGCACTCGGTCCTCGGAGAAGTCATCGACAGGGACTATCCCAAGATCAATCTCGTCGGACACGCTGACGGAACCTTCGACAGTTCGAAGACGATTCTCGAGTCTGCACCCTAAGCTCTGCTCCATTTGTTCATTTATTACGGGAGAATCAATACCTATAAAATAGCGACAAGAAAACTATAAATTGATGTATGTAGCCCCGCTTGTTCGCCGTGAATTCGCCCTCCTCGCCCGCTCAAAATGGCTTTGGTTACTCACCATCCCAATTTTCTGGGTTGGACGCAACTTTCTGACCATTCCCATCGCAGAGGGACCACTCCTCACCATCGGTACAGCCTCCAACGCAACAACACTCGTTAGCTTCGCCGCCATCATCGTCTGCTTTCGATCAATCATCGGTGAACGCGAATCCGGGACCATTCGTGTTACCGCAGGTACACCCCTTTCCCGTACTGACGTTCTCGTCGGCAAAGCCCTCGGGCGCGGTCTCGCACTAGCTCTCCCACTCGGAGGTGCTGTTCTCTGTCTCACAGCCCTCGGCTGGGCACAATACGGACCACCGCCCCTTATCCCATACCTCGGATTCCTCATTCTCGCCCTCGGCTTCTGCATCATCTACAGCAACCTCATCACCGCTATCTCAGCGACCGCTTCTTCGACAGTCCGCTCGGCTGTACTCAGTATTACTGCCATCTGGCTGCTTGGCAACGGTACCAATTATGTGCTCTCCATCTACAGCTTCTTCACTCGGCAATCAATTACCATCAGCAATCCACCCAACGATCCGCTCCTCTTTCTCGCTGTTCGCGCGTTCCCCCGCTCGTCGTATCGCACCCTCGTGAATACACTACTCGACCTCCCGAATACGCATCAGTTCTTCGTTGACGCCCTCCAGATTACGGCCTCAAGCGACACTGGGTTCGCTGTCAACCACGTCTTCGGGCCAAACCCTCCGGTCTACTTATCGCCGTGGATTGCAGCTCTGACATTCCTCATGTGGCTTATTGGACCGCTTAGTCTGGCCGCAATTCGCTTCCAGTCTATCGACCTCACACGGCCGGTGAGCACACTTTCAACCAAATTCGTGGGCGTCTTCCCGATACAGCTCCGGCAACTCTGGATACACATATTTAGTGGCCCATTCAGCGTGTTTTCGGTTCTCGTCTCCGATCGTGACCGCTTACGAGTATCGGCCTGGATGCCTGTTGCACGCCGCGAGTTCACTCACAAATCGCAGTCAATTGGAACGCCACTCCTATTTGTCCTCGTAATCCTCGGAGTCCTCTGGCAGCTCACCGGAGCAATTCCCCTTGCGTCCGAAACTCTTGGTGCCGACATCACGCTTGCCGCTTTCCAGATTCCTGTCGCGTTGTTTGGCATCCTCGGCCCTGTCTTTTTCGGGTTCCGTACTATCGTGAATGAGCGTGAATCTGGTGCAATCCGCTATACGACCGGCACCCCAATCTCGCGTACCGGAGTTATTCTCGGCAAAACAGTTGCACTCATATTCGCTGTCACCACTCCTCTCGTGTACGGACTGCTCATCGGCAGCAGCCTCGGGATTCTCTGGCATGGCCTCTTTTCGCCGTTCGTATTCATCGGTATGCTGGCCGTAAGTATTCTCTACGTCAGTTTTCACGCTGTCCTCATCGTGAGTATCTCCGCAATCGCCTCGACGACTACTCGATCAGCAGCCCTTGGATTCGGCTACGTTCTCATCGCGGGGCTCTGGCAAGTCATCCAGCGGTCGATCTACAGCTTCGTCGCCAACCCATCGTACTCACTATACAGGCCCCCGCCCGATACAGTCTACTTCCTAACCCGGCGTCTGTTCCCCCGGCACCTGTTCAACGTCATCTCAAACTGGGTGCTCGGAATCGGTAACTCCAGTGCCACCTATGCCACAGCCTTACAGATTCAACAGGCAGCTGGCGAACCGAACAATGCCTTCATCTCGCCTACACTCGTCGTCGACACAGCTTACAGCAACCAAACCGTCCCTCTTGTGCTGGAACCGTGGGTTGCTGGAGTCTTCCTCATCCTCGGTTTAGTCGGCGTACTCGCAATGACCGTGTACCACTTCCAAACAACCGACCTCACGTAACGAAACCCAATGCCTGCAATTCAAACCACGAATCTCACGAAAGCGTACGGTTCAACGACTGCCTTGGATAGCCTCAAGCTGACTGTTGAAGAGGGTGAAGTGTATGGATTCCTCGGACCAAATGGCGCGGGTAAATCGACGACCATCGACTTGTTGATGGACTATATTCGCCCGACTCATGGAGACGCTCATGTACTCGGGTTCGATGCACAGGCCGAGACGTCTGCCGTTCATAAGCGAGTAGGGATTCTGCCCGACCGATTCGGCGTCTATGCGACGTTAACTGGCCGCCAGCACGTCGAATTCATAATCGATACGAAGAACACCGACGAGGACGCGGAAACGCTCTTATCACGAGTTGGGTTGGGTGATGTAGCAGGCAAGCCAGCGCGCGATTACTCGAAGGGAATGCAGCAGCGGCTTGGACTTGCGATGGCGCTCGTGGGGGAACCACAGCTGTTGATTCTGGATGAGCCATTCTCAGGGCTGGACCCACACGGAACGCGGTTAGTTCGAGAGCTTGTCGCGGCAGAAAATCGGCGTGGAGCGACAGTGTTCTTCTCGAGTCATGTGCTCGACCAAGTCGAACGAGTCTGTGATCGAGTGGGCTTGCTTGCCGATGGGCAATTAGTCGCGGAAGGGACGCCGAGTGAGGTTCGCGATGAAGCCGGCGTCGTCTCCCGGCTCTTCGTCCAGTTCTCTGGTGGTCAATCACCGTCTGAAGCCTCTGTTGAACGCGCTCGGCAGACGGAGGGAGTTGCTGGCGTGGAAGTCATTAACGAGAAGTTGGTTATCGCGTGCCAGGAGCCAAACGTGCGGTATCAAGCACTTGCGGATATCGAGAGCGAACAATCGATTGCGACATTCGATGTCGAGTCCGGTACTATTGAGGACGCCTTCGTCGCGTACACGGATGCAAGCTCATCGACCCGATCGTACCAGTAGTTGCTAGCGCGGTTTTTAAATCAGATGTTCAATAGTGGCGTCTATGAGGACGGCAAAGGCTAGAATTGAGCCGGTTGTGATGGTTAGCATTCCACCCCAGAGACACCGGGCTGAGCGATAAAGTACTCGTACAACGTCCAGATGCCGACAAGCAGGCATGGAATTGCGAGAAGTCCAAGAACGATTTCTGTAGGTGTTTGTGTAGCTGCTCGCGTTATCAGAGCGCGAGGATGAGCGGGAGGATAACGAAAGCAAGAATTGAGATGTCTACGTTAACTGAGATTGGTTCGATGTTGGGGAGTGGAATACAGTTCAGGAGACCGCTAATGAGTGCGGCGACTAAAAGAACATATCCTGCTAGCATATAGGAGCTGATTCGGGCAGTGTGGTATCGGTCTTGGTTTGTCGCGTTCATCTTGTGGGATTGGAATGTAGAGCGGCTTAAAATTAGGTTGTGAGTGTATGTTTAGGAGGTGATCGAGCGGTCAATGTCTGATGCTTTTGGGTTGCCTAAAGTATGAACTTATCTGGTTTAATAATAACAGTAAGTAACGTAAATACGAAATGGTGTTGACAAGTGAATGGGTTAAATCCCATGTAAGACCCACCATCCGAAAACTCAGAGTCGCGTTTGTCGGTCGGACGGCGGAGCTTCCTCGCAGCAACCGGTGCAGCCCTAGGTGCTGCTACACTATCCGGCTCCGCAATCGCAGGAACCCCTTCATCGAGGGTTTCAGAAACCATCCCTCCGAAGGTCGCACGGAAGGCAGCTGAACTGAAGCGCCGCCAAGTCGCGGGCTCCGGCAAATTCACGGACTGGGCGAACGCCACCCTTGGCAAACCCCGCCCCTTCTACATGCCCGCTCTGGAAGACGCATCCGAGAAGTACGTCCGTACCGCGTACGTCTTCCCCGTTCGCAAGAAGGACGAAGAAGTTGGATACATCACTACGAGCGCCCACCGCTCTCGCGAACCGGTCCTCGAATACAGTACCGGCACCTCGCCCACACAGAAACTAGTATCTGCGGAAGCAACGGTCGCACAGCAAGCTGACCTCTCGGCAGGCCACCCGATCTACACCGGCGGTATCGCGTACGGTCTCGAAGTTGGCGGTAGTCAAGTCCTCAACGTTCAAGACGGGTCAGTCTCCCACCTCAGAGCAGGTAGCCCCGGCGAGCTACAGTTCACGGGGACGGATTCCGAACACCGCTGGGAGCTCGTCCAAGACGGTACCTACGGGGAAGACAGGACGTACGGAACCGAGGGGATCTCCCCGACGGATGGGAACCTCGCTGGCGTTCCCGTCTGGACGGAAACCGACTCCGGTAACGCCGACTCCACTAGCATCGGAACCGGAGCCGACAGCTGGAACAAGTGGGACGGCTGTACGCCAATCTCAGCGTCGATGATCATCGGCTTCCACGAAAACGTCTACTCGTGGCAGGACGACGAACGAGAATCGATCATCGACCGCCTCCACCAGAAGATGGAGACGAACGTGGGCGGTAGTACTCCACCGCTCGAACTCGTGCTCAACCTCGACGGGAACGTTAGCGGTCCTGGCGACTTGGTCGCGTCTCCAATGGTGGACGGCATCGAAGACTACACCGAAGGCGACAACGACTACAGTGCCAGTCAGCACATCAACACTGGCCTCGAGTTCGTCATGTCGGAAACCGAGCAAGATAGCCGTCCATTCATGCTGAACCTCACAGGTGGTGGACGTGTAGAGGACTATCCGCCAGACGAAGACACCTACGATCAGCACTCGGTGTGCGTCGTTGGCTACAACAACGATGGGACGGACATAGTCGCAGAACTCGAGATCCACGACACCTGGGACTCGAGCGAGCACATCCTCTCGTACGGCAACTGGTTCGCGCACTCGTCCATCACTGTCTCCGCCGACTAGAGACTCCTGGCTGTAGAGCAATTCCAACTACACGAGATTTTTCGTTTCAGGGAATCACGTCACCCCACTCCACCCCATCGGTTAGTTGGTGGTATTCCAGAATTCTGGCGTCCCCTTCATTGTCTAGAACGAGAATCCGTCAGCACGGAATGCGATGTAGAGTGGGTCTTGTGGGTCTTCCCACGTGTATGTCGTTGATGGCCCGTCTTCTGCGCTAACTGAAACTGTGTACGTGTCACCCCACGTGATTTTGTCTTGAGCAGTCGGATTCCGGTGTTCGTTCGACGGAATCGTCACTTCCGTATCGATCTCGGTATGGCCGCTTTCAGCGGTTTCAATCAATAATGAGATCGTCTGCGTACTGTCTGTGTAGTTGGTGATGTACGCATCGGTCGCACCCGACCCGCCCATCTCGATACATCCTGCTACGCTAGCGAGTAAGCCTGTGACTGTACCCTCGAGGACTGCTCGCCGGGTGAGATTTGAATTGGTTGAGTCAAACATATCTGGGAGGTTAGTTCATATGTGAGAGACCTTGGCGTCCACATTGAGTGATTCTGCTTGCTGCTATGAGAACGTAATCTCGCTACCGTCGAGTTCTATCGAGTGGCTATCCGAGTCATCGTCCGTCTCTGTTACGTCCAGTTCTTCGGTAACTAAAGGCCCATCTGTCACGTCCACGGAGACGGATACTGACCGTCGCTCTCGAAGGCGTCGTCGATTGATGCATTTGGTTCCGTATTCCGTTCGACGACGGGGACCTCAAGCTCCGTGGAGGTGAGAGTCTCTCCATTGCTGTTAGTCACGGTGATGGTGGCCGTGACTGGATTCTCGTTGTGATTAATGAGAATCAGGTCCGATGAGCCTTCGGGGGACGCGGAGAGACAGCCGGCGACTCCTCCAAGTAGACCAGCAGCTGTACCTACGAGCACCGTCCGCCGAACAAAAGTTGGAGGCTGTGTGTCACCCATCGGTCTACGTGATGATGGGGACGAGCAGGGCCGCGATGCTGAATGCGATGAACTGCGTTACTGGAGCTAACAGTACGAGTGCGCGGGATTTGTAGGAACCAGCGGCGGCGTACAGCCCGGAGAGCGCAATCACACCAAGCACGAAGTTAGCGATCGTGCTCGCGAACAGTGACGAGCTCAGCGGGGCATCTGAAACGGTAGCTGGGTTATCCATGACAACGAAGAAGGTCCCGAACAGGGCAATCGCGCCAGCGACGACGCCCCACAGTCCGAGACCGACGGCGATGGCGGGTTCTTCGTCGCGGTTGTAGTGGAGGTATGCGAGTGTCGCGATGACGGCTGGGAAGCCGATCGCGATAACGAAGTCTAGATTCCCGATTTTTAGGATTCGCAGTCCCCTCACGATCGCGAGGAGACTGCCGATGATGGCGAATCCAGTAATTGCTGCGTCTATACTTCTCCGGCCGGTTGTGGTGGTGCTACTCATAGCTAGAAAGTTATTCGCGGTTGATGAATACTTTTGGGCGGCGCTTCCTCAGAAGATTTCCTGTAGGAAGCCCTTGTTGTAGTAGCCCGTCTTCACGAGGACGTTCTCGGTCGCATCGATGACATCGTCGTCATCCTTCCACGAGTCGGGGTTGTTGTTGATCGTGTCGAAGATCGTCCCGACGTAGTCGTTGGAGACCCCAGCGAGGTCCTTCGTGGCCTGCGAGGGACTGTTGATGGGGTAGTACGTGTTGTTGTCGATCTCGTCGGAGAAGTTCTCGCCGGAGTTCCAGTTGTTGGCCACCCAGCCCTCGTAGTCGAAGTGGACCGAGGAGTTGGCAGCTTGACTGGCTTCCGCGCCCGTGTGGAGCGGCCCCCCGACGTCGACGACGAAGTGGCACGCCCAGCCAGCCTTCTCACGGGCATCGCTGGTGTTCCCCGAGTCATCAGCATCCTGAGCCTTGTTGAAGTACTCCTTCGCGTTGCTCGGAGCACCACCAGTCCCACCGAGCAGGCCTGGGTTGTAGTAGTGCCCGTAGGAATGCATCACCTGGTTGATCGCGTCCTTCACGAAACCAGGAAGCCAGTTCGGGATTTCCGGGTCCCAGTAGTCGGGGTCGTCTGCGTGCCCGGCGATTTCGCTCGCCCCTGAGACGTTCATCTTGTTGGCGGAGAGCTCAGCCATCTTCCGGTGGGTGGAGACAGCCCACTCCGGCTGGACGGGTCCGTCGACGATCGAAGTTCCGTCCGCAACGATCTCTGCAGCCTTGTCGAATTTCTTCTCTGCGTTGTCTCCAAGCCCGCCGCTGGCCGAGTCAGCGAGTTCGACGGTGACTTCGTTGCCGTCGGTGACACGCTCGGTCGGATACGCATCCCAGACGTCCTTCAGGAAGGCACGCACCCTCCGCTTCTGCGCGTCCGGTGCATCGGCTTCCCGAATCCGCTGAAGGGTCAGGTCGTAGTCGGTCGTCAACAGCGCCCAGTGGTGAGTGACATCCCGCACTTCTTCGTTAATCTGGAGCTTCTTCACATCACTGTTCGGAAGCTCGTGTTCATCCGGGTCGATGGGTTCCGGTCCGCTCGTCGCCACAGAGCTGCCGGGGACTGCCGACAGTCCCGTGGCGGCGAATGCGGCCGCTGCTGAACCTTTCAGGAACGTGCGCCGTTTTGAATTGAGGCGGTTGTCGTCTTTTTTTGTCATACCGCAGGTGGGAATTAGTAGAGTAGAACTTTGCGTTAACTTCTGTACTAGATCGAAAATTGTGAGCGAGTGTTCGGTAGTTGAACACTTGAAATCTGGTTTACGAAATACAAGTATGTGGCCTGAACGTGATGGAGGGCGTTGATGAAAAGGCGAACAACAGCAGTACATGACGCTCCAGATTGATTTCTACTTACAGTTCGTCTGTACCATGACTGAGTTCTCAGAACCGTACACGAAGCCATCTTCAACCGGGACACACCCTGTATCTGATGACTCGGCTGTGTTGAATCGCTGTAAGGCGGAGAGATTCACTGTTTGACGAAGCGTTTGATGTTATAGACGACACACATCAGCGCGATTTCACGGAACTCACGGAACCACGACCGCGCTCGCTCGGCGAAGCCGAGCGAGCGCTTCACAGCCGAGTTCACGGTTTCAGTCATAGAGCGCTGATTGTAGCTGTTATCGTTGATTCTAGCGTTGTGCGCGTGGTCGTACGGAGCGAAGATGCGGTGCTTGATCAGCGGTCTGATCCCGAGATCACGTAATCCTTCACGAAGCGATTGCTTGTCATAGCCTTTATCGGCCGCGAGAGACCGCAGATCGCCCGCGTTCCGGCGGGCGATCTGCTCAGCAAGATCTGCGTCGCTTCCTTCTCGATTCGTTGAGCAGTGAACGTCAAGAACGGCTTGAGACGCTTTATCGACGAGTTTTGTAACTTTGAGCTTCTGAACGCGGTAGCTGATTCGCTGGCAGTAGTGGCGGCTGGCTGGTGAGCGGTCGTAGAACGTGGCGTCGATCGCGGCGTGTTCAGAGAGATCGTGCAGCTGCGCCGACTGGCGCAGCAGCACTCGACAGACGCTTACACTGATCCGGTCGAATGTCTTACACAACGTGAACGGCGAGGAGAGATCGGCCGTGTTGAGGCCTATATCCCCGGTTATTTGTGGAATCTATTTGAGCAGGTCGATCGTTATGCGGTACGATGAATCGAGGTAAATCCAGAGACAATGGAGGGAAACAAGCGCGTAGTCGGCGAATCCGCCGCCACCGTCCGGGGCGGCGGATTCGCCTCTATCGCCAGCAACTCTTTGAGTAACCGGCACAACTTCCCCGATGAAGCGGGAGATTTGGGTCATGAACAACTGGCTCTGTTGAAATCCTCAGGGAGTGACACATTCTGACTGGGTGTGGTCAGTATAGGGGAAGTACGGATCGCTCGTACTGGAGATTCAGGACGCGTCGAGTAGATCATAGAAGGTCCTCGGTTCGACGATATCGATCCCACGGAACGAGTCGATTTCGAGCAGGTGTCCGTCGCCGGAGACAAGGTAATCGACGCCACCGGCGACGGCCGCTTCAAGGAACTTGTCGTCGTCGGGATCTGCCTCAACCGCCGCGATGTTCTCCTCCGGATCGACGAACTCCGAATAGTATCGGACCAGTTCGACTTCCTGCTGTACCTCGTGTTCGCTCATGTGAAAGCGCTCGGGGTATTTGAGCAGCGTTTCACGGAACTCGGTGAGCGTTTCCACGGAAACGACGATTTGGTACTCGCGTTCGAATCCCTTGACGAGAAGTTCGTGTGGCACGCCGGTTGCGATGACGCCCGAGATGAGGACGTTCGTATCCAGCACCGCCCTCATTCGTCGCTGCTCCGCGCCTCGTGGACGAGTCGGGTGACCTCGTCGAGAGAGGTTTCGCCTGCATTCGTCCGGTTTTCAACACGTCGTTGAAACTCCTCGATCGATGGGAGGTCGACTTTCTTCAACACGAGACCATACTCCGTCGGGACGACCACGAGCTTCGTCCCCTGTTCGAGTCCGAATTGGTCTCTGAGTTTACTCGGGATCGTGATCTGTCCCTTCGAGGTTACCGTGGTTACTTCAGGTTCATCCGACGCCATTATCGTGTAAGAATTCCTTACGCAAGGAGTTGAATCTACCGGTCAATTCGCAGCTTTCACCGACCGGCTGTTTCATGTGTGAATCTATCTGAAGAAGAGGATTTCAACAGAGCCGATTCCCTGCTAACTGGCTAGGAAGTACTCCCTGTTTCAGTCCGACCTGTTGTATGGGCGACAAACACGTCTTCGACTGATGGTTCCCGCATTGTAAACGAGTCAACGGCAGCAGATGTCTGTTCAATCGTTTGAATAACTGGCCACCGAGCATTTTGGCTTCGTGTGACCACGACGAGCTCGCCGTCTTCTCCCGAGACACTCACCACTCCATCCTGTCCATGGAGCGTGTCGGCGAGCCCATCGGGAATCTGGTCAAGCGTGAAGACAATAGACGATTCAACGTCAACTTCCTTGCGGAGATCATCAATCCGCCCTTCGGCGATCAGCTCCCCTTGGTTGAGAATGCCGATTCGGTCGCAGACGAGTTCAACTTGGCCGAGCACATGACTTGAAAAGAACACAGTCGCACCGCGGTCGTTCTCTTCATAGACGAGATCTCGGATCGTCCGTGCCCCGTGGGGATCAAGCCCGGTAAATGGCTCATCAAGAATCAAGAGGTCGGGTTTGCCAACAAGCGCCATCGCAAGCCCGAGGCGCTGTTGTATCCCGTTAGAGTACGCCCCGGCTTGCCGATCAATGGCATCGCCAAGTCCAACCCGAGTGAGCAGGTCTTCGGGGGAGTCTGAGGCGTTCTTCGAGTCGATAACATAGTTGAGATGTCTGCGGCCCGTCAAGCGGTCGTAGACACTGAACCGGTCTGGGAGGATGCCAACGCGTTGGTGAATTTCGACGACGTCCTCTCGCGGATCGAGTCCGAGGATGTGCGCCGATCCCTCTGTCGGGCGCACGTAATCCATGAGCAGACTGATCGTCGTCGATTTTCCGGCTCCATTCGGTCCCAAAAAACCCGTACACTTCACCGTCCTGAACTGTTAGGTTCAAACCATGGACAGCGGTTTCTGCGTCGTACCGTTTCGTGAGATCGGTGGTGGCTATTGTAGGCATAAGTACACGCTCCGTGTTATGTGAGGTCAGCCTCTCGGAAACGATAGTAGCCGGCCGCGAACGGGAGGAGGATCCATCCGGCGAAGATGACGAGTGCGCTCGCTTCGTGAAGGAACACGGGGACGTCCACTCCTTCAAACGCGAGTTCGACAACCAAGGCGTTCGACTGAGCTTGTGGTTGTAGATCCGCAATGACGCCAACCACCCACTCTTCCCACGTACCGTCCCTGCTGACGCTCAGAAGTTCCTCGAAGTACTCACTCCGGTTCCGGTTGAAATACGCAGACAAGTACAGGTACGGCTCATCTAGCAAGCCAGCGTCGTACAACTGGAGCATGATGAGGAGTCGTCCGAGTCGGCCATTCCCGTCACGGAACGGGTGGATTGTCTCAACCTGGTAGTGTGAGAGGACAATATCAATGAGGGACGGGTAGTTTTCCATTCGGTTGTACGCGATGAGCTGGTCGAGCAGCATCGGAACATGGGCTGATGAGCAGGGATGAACTGTGCGTCCTCGGGATTCTTGTTTGGGCCAATGATGACTGGGATATCTCGGATGTTCCCGGGGCGCTTGTCTTCGCCACGGACATTGAGCAGGAGCGATTCGTGGAACTCACAGGGAAGGTCGCGGTCGGTATTTTTACTTTGTTCGAGCCAATCGAACTCCCACCTAGATGGCCTTGACGTAGTTGTACGCTTCTCGGATGTCGCGCTCGGATGCTGCTGACCGTTCAGGGGCTTCATCTGGTTCGTGAAGGATGATGTCTGAGACGGTGACTGCGGTCCCTTCGATCTGCGAGCTCATCGCGGCTTCCCGAACTTCCACTAGTGTGACGCTAACTGAAATCAACATTTGATGAATTGTTCGGATAATGAGATCTACTTAATTATTGAAGTAGTGATTACTCAGTAACGAAACCGATCAGTAGTTGATGCTAATTATCTCCAGAGTTGTATTCTTGATGCCCTATCAGGGCATGTTCCAAAATGTCACGACTGCGAAAACTACACCAGAACAAGCATAGAAAGCTCAAGCGGCGGCGGCTTCTTGAGATATTCGCAGCCGCTGGGGTTGCGAGTACAACTGCGACTGCTGTTACACCTGAGGATATTCAATCTGCTGACTCCGATGAGGTTCCTGTTTCTCTTGACTTGGATGGAGATCATAAGTGGAATGTTCCCTTAGACTGGTACGAGCGTCTTCTTGACGCACGCGAAGTTCTAGAAAAGAACAAACAGTTACCAATAGAGAGAGATGGAGTGATTTCCATCGAAATGAACCCAGGAGATCTTGGAGGGGAAAACCCATATCTTGCTGTTGATATAGATGAAGATAAGGAAGTGAATATCAATTCAAGAGATCTTCAGGGACAGAATCGTGATGTTCGGATAGTCTTCAACAAGATCGCCAATCCGGAGATGACCAAAGAGGGAGATTCGCCTGGTAGTGATGTTAATTCAGACCCCTGTGGAGATCTAACGACTACTGGAGATATACCTGGAGGCCTTGAGGTGGTATTCGGAAATGCTCGAGGGACCCTCACTTCACGTGTGAGCGGGCCGAATTTTAATGAGGGTTGGCTTACCAATACTCATGTCGCAAGTTCCACGAGTGGGGACTGTGGGTCCGATCTAATTGGAGCAGAGGCTGAGCATGGAGGAGAAAAATTGGTGAGGTAGTGGCTGTGGACCACGATCACGACTTTGTGGTTATTGAACCTACTGAGGGCCGGTCGCCGGAAAGCAAAGTTGTTCTTCCAAGCGATCATGATACTGAGTATAATATTCAAGGGACAATGTCGAAAGATGGGTTCGATACTTTTTCGGCAGAGGGCTGGGATGTGAAGAAAATAGGCACAACGAGCTGTGAATCCTCGGGGACTCCTCATGCCCGAGGAAAACCTGTTACAGTAAAGGTAAATGATAATTGTAAAGAAAGGGGCGAATTGTACTGGGATCAAGTCACTTGGGGGTCGGCTATCAATGATATTCGTTTTGGCGATAGTGGTTCACTGACCTTCGGTAGCTACCCAGACAGCAGTAATCACCTTGGAATGTGTATCAATATTTCAGTTACCGGTACACTTCGGGTTCATGGAACACCGGGTTGGATTGTAGACGATTCCGAAGATTACCAGTGGTCCTCCTAGCGATCGATTCGAGCACATTGTCGTGAACAAATTATTTCACCCATTCACACTAAATATAGTACTATGACAAAACAGTCAAATAACCACTCTCCAAGCGATTCGCATTGGCCCCCACTTGACGTCATAGGAGTTGTTGTATTCCTTGTCCTACTGGGATTTGTATTTTTGTTCTACGGATTCTTATCTCAATTATCTGGCCCAGTAGTTGATACTGGGATTCCGCCTCAGATCGTGTCTGGGGCGATATATGGTCTTTCTGCAATTGTGATGTTTGCCCTTGCTTTTTTGATTTACCGGCGGCATTCATCTGCTTGGAGTAGCGGGATTATCGTCGGAATTGCTGTTGCCATACTGAATCTGTATTCGGGTGTGGCTAACAATCCGATCGGCTGGGGGATTGTCATACTTCCATTGGTTTTTGTGGTATACCTTTATCTCCGACGTGACATATTTCATCCAGAGCCGTAGACTGTGAAAGACTGTATTGAAGCGTATCTTTTCTGTATCGTACTCAGAAACCGATGACGATCAGACGAAATTGGGTCAACAGCTGGCGTCTACTTGGCTGGTGAAGAGCTGTAGAGTGGGATGAGAACCCGCCGAATCAGATTCATCGTACTGTGTGGCAACTGGTTCGACGAGCGAAAGAACACGTTCCGATCGAGACAGTGCTGTGTGATCGGGAGTTCGACTCGATGAGGGTGTTCCAGACGCTCTCGACCCTTGATGTTAACTACCCTATCCCAAAACGGATCTCCGGCCCCGAACGGGAAGTGTTTGACCAGATGGACGAAGACGGTCAGGACGTAGCTGTGGAGTTGTCTTCTGTCCACATCGAGGCGGGATCGCACTCAATGTAATTCCTGTATTATCGTAATTGGATCAGAATATGGACTTCTGAGGATTTCAACAGATCACCATCCCAAAGCTCTATCGACAGCTCAAGAAGAATTAGAAACGGTCGTCATCTACTCGACGAAAAAGATCTTGTAACTTAGGCGGTAACTCTTTTGGATGTACCTGATTGCCAGCTCGCAGATCTTCAGCGTATGCTTCGATTGACTCTGGATCATCAACCCACTCCAGGAAATCACTCTTGCGGTCTTCGTATTCACGTCTAGCGGTGATGAGTCGCTCGTGGCTCTCTGTCACTCCGAGATGGCGCATCCGCTGTCGGAGGTAGTGGCCCAACGTTGTAAGAGTCCACACACGGCGGACGGAGTCATCTCGGTATGCTTGGTCAGGAACAATCAGCCTGAGATGGACGGCTTCGTCACGGCGATCATTCAGATACCCACGGCTGACATCGAGTAAATCGTCGATTTCGTCGAATCGATACCCTTCACCATCAAGAAGAGAGATCAACTCAACTGCGCCCTTCTTCTCAAAAAATTCCGACAGTTCATCGTAATCCACATCCTCTAAATTAGGCGCTGTATCCCGGATATCATCTGGCATTACCTACTGTTCTGTGATGCAGCGCTATTCACCTTGTACATTAGTTCAAATTATACTGGCATTCAGAATATACCCAAATATTCTATGTATTACTGTTTGAGACGAACAGTAGTATGCGAATTTTGTATTTAACCCTCCGTATCAAAGGTTATTCGGAAACGACACGCTAGCAGTTAAGTTCAAAATGAATCTACTATCGATACTAATGTCCTCACTCAACTGGGCTGTTGACAGCTCATTTTTGTCTATCGGCGGTGAGAGCCGATGAGCAATGAGAGCAGTCGGGTTCAAAGTAGGCTGACAAAGCAAGTTGATGATGTCCTTACTGTAGATACTGACTGGATCACACTTGCGAACGAACTGGACGTGAGCCGCTATACGCTACGGGACGCACACCCCGAGTGGAGTTCGTCGCTTCCGTTTCGGCCAATGTTTCTGGCGTATCTGTGGGCAACTGTCGAGCGTGAATCTCTGTCAGGAATCCCAGAACGCCTCTCTGACCGACCGGAACTCGCCCGTGCATTTGGGTTTGAGATGGATGATCTCCCCTCAGAAAGTAGCTGTAAACCAGTTCGGCTTGAAAGCCGATTCGGAAAGTTACAGACGGTCGTCGAATCAGGTTCTGAAGAGATCCGCCTGCTTGCAGCTGAACGAGGCGCACCAATCGGGAATGATCTTCTCAAAACAGCGGACGACGAAGACAAAGAGTCGCTGTCAAATCGAACCGTCCAACGCTTGCTACGGAAGAAGGGTCACGAGGTGCTTGATGAGTTGAAGTCGGTAGCCATCCCTTCAATCTCACTCTCTCGCTCGGATGACGCGATCTACGACGACGATGAATTACTCGTCTTAGAAGCAATCGCGTCGATCAAGCAGCAGGCGGCACACGGTTCGGGACAGAAGCTGGGTGACATGAAAAATCCAGATCCCGCCGTTGATGACCCGTTCTACGAGGATGGTCCATCTGGTGAGACCCTGTTGGAAGCCCTCAAGCAGATGTCCGTCGATGATATTGCGACCGTGCTGAATTTCGCTCTCCGAAAGACATACACACGCGCGAAACCCCGAATCAGAGAGCTTGAACACGGGAACGGCTCACGATTTGGCACTCGGGCGAAAGTCGCGCTGGACATCACGTATGTTGCCTACTATGGCGATCGCGACGAGATGAAATGGGTCCAGAGCGCGCCAGAGGGAAAGGGATACACCTGGTGTCACAAGTTCGCGACGGTCGTGATCGTCGGCGAGAACACTCACTACGTCGTGGGGGTGTGTCCGCTTGGAAGTACGGACTACGCCGCAACAGACGCGTATCCCGGCAAGGGTAATTCCTACTATATCGGGGATGTTGCACGACGGCTCCTTTCGATCGCCGAAGACTACGTCGACATCAGGATGGTGTACGCCGATCGTGAATTCCACGCTGTAGACGTCATTCAGACGCTTACTGACAAGGGGTTGGACTACGTGATCCCTGCTCAGAAAGATCAGCATCGGATTGGACCGATGTGCGACCGGTTTGACCAAGTGAAGCAGGGGTATCACGAACCGAACGACACCCCGCTGTATGTCGAGGAGGATTTCGTCATGCACGGTGCAGTGAAGGGTGGCGTCTCAAACCACACAGTACATACGACCGTTGCCGTGTTACCCCCAGCGGAAGATGATGATGTCCATGAAGAGGGATCGCCACAGCCGTTTATCACCAGTCTCGATGTGAGTGACGAGGTCGCACTCGATCGGCGCTGGGCGAAAAAGCAGATTGAACAGTACAGTGACCGCGGAGCGATCGAAAACTCGTACTCATCGATCAAGAACGCAGCAGCGTGGACTACCTCGAAGGAGTTCGGAGTCCGGTGGTTCCATTTCGCCTTCGGGTGTGTAGTCTACAATATGTGGCTGCTGGTCGATTTCCTCACACAAGAGCGCATTGGAGTCATCAAAACCCGGAAAAAGCCCAGAATCACACTCAGTCGGTTTCTTGATTGGCTGGACAAAGAGCTGATCACACTCATTTAGAACTCGGTCTGGGCTAGCCCTTCGCGAGAGGCATCACTCTTTGCTGAGGTAGATTTCGACCGATAAGTTTGTTTAGTATAATAATTCTATCTCTATGATAGCAATTAGAGCGTAATCGCGGCCATTTCTATCGGGTACTGGTCCGAATAGAGTCGATCCCGTGAACGTTTTGACCGGCATTCGCAACTCCACGAGCGAAATTAGATATAGCGATATGGTATTTACTGGGTCGTGATCGAGGGGTAGGAGGCTCCTTACTGTTGTTTTTGCGCTCGGGTGGGGCTGATCGGGGGTGATTGGCGGTTTTGACTTACGCACGCTTCTGGTAAGGAAGCATGAGTAAACTGTTCCGGGGGTTACCCCGGGGCCTGAATCGACCCACACGACAAAATATGCGTGGAGTATCCCACCAACTCCAATATGGCTGGATTGGTGCCCGCTGGCAACCCTGAAATATGGTTTTACCTTCTGCTTCTAAATACTACGTAACGTAACGGGGTCGTTTTTCCACAGACTCTCTGTTTACCGTTCACAAAATCCGTTGAGCCTACTCTTACCTCATCCTCTCTAAACTCTGAGAAACTAACTGCCAACTACGCTACTTTTTATCTACTCCCGTGACTGTCTCGATCGTTTTCTCCACTACCCCTGAAAAGCTCCATCTCAGGCTGTTGCCATATCCGTCCCAGTCATATTCTTCAATGAAAAAGTAATCTGGTCCCAAAATTTCATCCCAATCCTCCTTATAGACAGGATTATCTGTGACAAATGGATTGTCGGGTCTGTCTTCTATGATTGTCTCCAACATCTTGCCGTCTTTATTCCACATCTTAAGTTTGAGGCGAATGTAACCGTCACTCCCTCCGTCGACCTCTGCTCGAAACGTGGCGTCCCTGAACTGAAGACGCTGAACTTCTTCAGGCCAGTCTTCACCAGCCGACCGATTGATTGAATTACCTGTCCCATAAGCAATATCTGCCGGAGATTCTGACAGACGACCGTTTATTTGCTTCTCATCGGTAATTGTCTGTTCTCCAAATTCAAGAGAGAGAACATCGCCATTTTCTACTTCTACCTTAGTGACTGCCCCCTGTTTTCCCTCAAGGGTGACCTCCGCGCTTCCTACTGGGACTAATGACATACTACCAGTATGATCTACGTCCAGCTTATTAGAAGGTAGCCTCCGGTGGCTCAAATCACACGTCAGTACAAATATGCGCACCGTCTTCTCTCCTGCCTAATCCCTGCCCGCAGCCGGCTACTGGTCGTTCAATCAGGGAGACTTCCGGCTCGACGCCCAGCATCTCTCGCCCACTCTGCGAGCTCTGAACGCTCGGCTGCCCGCTCTCCGATCGCCTCCCGAATTGTGTTCAAATCTATCGAGTCAGTCACCGCCTCGGGGTCGTCGGTCTCCTCGCTCACGCTCTACCCCGGGTTGGCTGCGTACTTCCCGATCCGCATCACCCAGTAGTTACCGTTGACCTTCAGCACACGACCCCGCTCCTCGGCCACAGACAGGTATCTCTCGGCGTCCTCGACGTCGATCTCCTCGTCAAGAAGCTCGGGTACGTCTTCAGGAACCACCGGCTCGTTCTCCGCAACCAAGTCTACAATCGCATCGAGGTCCGCTCCCCCGTTACTTCTCATACGTTGATGAGCCTACGTCCACGTTCACGCTTTTGGATACCTCGGGGGTAACATCCCAGTCAACGTCGAACGTTACCGCTGGTCCTGCTCCCGCCTCATTATCGTTCGCTTTCCACTCCACATAGGCAGATGAGCAGGTGACTGTTCGCTGGTCAGATGAGGTCACCCACTGATCGTACTCGTTGTAGACTCTATCGACAACGTCCCCGTCAGCAACGATATTTACGTAACGGCCCGCTACATACGGATTATCGCCCTCGTACACACCAATATTCCAATCAAGAATTACGTCCACCGGCGCGGCGAAGTCGAATAATGAATGCTGCCGAGTAGCCCCGTTCCAAGGGTCGTAAGATCCGATCTTGTTCCCAGAGAGTAAGTTGTTGAGCGTAGCTCCAGAATTACCTGTGTATCTGTTTCAACTCTTATTTTTCTGTCCTCGGTGATACTAAACTGGTTGACCTGCTCCCCGTCGACGACTAAGTCTACGTCAGACCTTCCGACCGGTTCCAGTCCCATACAAACCGATACGAAGATCGCAAACAAAAAACCGACGTTAAATACACCTCTCGGCCGAAAACCTCGCTTATTGGAACTAACTCTCCTCGTCTTCTTTTGTCTCGATCGATTCAATCTCACCCAGTCGGATCCCCTCCCAGCGTTCCAACTCATCATCTTTTACCCGCTGAACATCGGTCAGGAGTTCGATCTCCTCCCAGCCGTTGTCTGTAACCTTCGCTGTGATTTCTCCCATCTGTGTGGGGTATTGGTCTTCTTCGAGGTTACCGGGATCCTTGGGGTCGGGAAACTCAAGACGTGCCCAGAAGCTCCCTACGTCGCCGCTCCACTCGGGTTCCTCAAGCTCGTAGTCCCCGATAAGGTAGGCCCGATGGGTCGACCCGTCGGTGAGCTCCACATCGACGTGGCCCCCCTCCCGGCTCATCCTCTTAATTTTCTCCGGGAGCGTGTCGGTTGCGTCTTCTCCTTCCATACCCCACAATTAGGTTGCCACCCATATATATGTTATCCATTAAACTAAGTATGGTCTTCTCCGGCTTCGCGCCCCCTGAATATGTGGTCCAATACGATTTTAGGGTATTACCCCTTCACCGTGGATTTGAGAGAGAAATGGGGCCTATGCGATCTCTGCGAACGCGACGTTTTCTTTCACCTCATCGATCCGGACACGGGGTTCCTCTCCCACCCGACCGCCGGGGACGATCACGACGAACCCTCGCTCGACCTTCGCGATGCCGTCGCCCTGATCCCCGATGTTCTCGATCTCGACTTTTCGTATTTCGCCTTCGGTTACCGGGGGATCTTGGTGGCTGCTCGTGCCTGACTGGCCGTTCCGCTTTGGAGTTCCGGTGCTACTGCCCCTTTCGACACGCACGTCCCGTGACTCTCCCCCGTTAGGGTGCGACAGAAGTGCGACTTTGACTGGCTCGGTCGGCTCGACGGCACCGTCGACGATCTCCCTCTTTGGCACCTCTATGTGGTATGATCCGTCCTGCTCCTCGATTTTAGCTGAATACAGCGTTTGAAGTGAGTCGGAGATTTCCATGTAACAACTCGACTGTATGTACGGCTATCAGTGACTTAACTATAAGCAGGCCGCGAGCGTGGAACGATTCGGCCTACACTTGCTCCCAGAACATCCTCAAGCCTGACTCCACTTCACCCGGTTCAAGGGTAATGAAGTCCTCTCGCTCGCCCTCCGGCTGGTACTTCGCGGCCGAGTCCCACTTGTGGGCGTTCGTCCACCGCTCGTCGGCCAGCACCCGGACGCCAACTTCGTCTTGCCCCCGGATGACGCGGCCGAGCGCCTGCCGTGCCTTCCGGACTGCGGGGACGGTAAACGCGGTGTTGAACCCTCGCTTGTTGATGAAGTGCTGGTCGTAGGCGTTCTGGATCGCGTCCGGGAGCGATCCACCGAGCCCGCGGATCGGGACGCCGCACACGATAGCGGCGCTGAGGCGATCGCCGTCGTAGTCGACGCCCTCGGTAAGCGTGCCTCGGAGCGACGTGATCAGCACCTTGCCGTCGCCCTCGAAAAACTCCTGTTTCAGCTCCTCGGTCTCGGCGTCGCTCGACGATTCATCGACCAGTACCTCCTTGTCGACCCCCCGGTTCTCTCGGAGGGCCTGCGCCGCCCACTCGCCCTCGCTGTAAGAAGGCATCCCGACGAGCACGTTCCCGGGTGTGGTCGTCGCGACGATGCTGATCAGGTTCGCGTACTTGAGCCGGAGGTCGTTGAAGCGGGCGGTCCCCGGCGGGTTCTCGGCGTTGTAGCTCCCGCGATTGCCACTGGTAAACTTCTCCACGTCGACGGCGACGCTCGCCCGGTTGTCCTCGGGGAACGCGAGCCCGTGGACAAGCTCGTTTACCGGTCGATCTTCTTCCTCCTCAAGAACACTCAGGCCGACTTCCTCGCGGTAGATACTGAGGGGGCTGAGGGTCGCGGACATGAGCATCCCGGCGCCGAAATCGTCTAAGCGGCTGGCGATCTCGTCGGCCGGGATACAGTTGTTGAGCCGGAGTCGGGTCGTGTAGTGCTTCGCCCACTCCGTCTCCTGCTCCTCGTTGGGCCGCCGGCGCTTGTCCAACTTGATCTGCCGGAAGTACGCCTCGTTGTCACCGTTCGCGAGACGTGAGAGGGCGTGCCCGACGCTGTCGACCTCCGTCTCGGTCACGTTGAACGACTCCACCTCGTCGCCGGTCTTCCGGAGCGCCGACGCGACGCCGGCGGCGATCGCGCCGACCTTCTCGGCGGCCTGCCGGTGGTTCTGCTCTGTGACCCACTCGTTGAAACTGTCGACCTCGACCTCCTCGGCGCTCCGTAGCCCAAACTCCTGCTCGTCGGGCATATCGGGATGAGACCCGTAGAGTTCGCCATCGTCGGCCACCTGCCGGGTCGTCTCGTTGATGAGCCACCCGCGCACGGAGGTAAGGAGCGCGTGGATCTCGGTTACGTCCTCGACGTCGATCCCCTCGCCGGAGAGCTCCCGGCTCAGAACACGCCCCACGTCGGTGTCTGCGGACGTACTCGAATCGGTGTGTTCCGGTGCGACGAAGTTGAGGACGCGGTTCTCAAGCTCGGCTATCGCGTCCTCGATCCCGTCGACGGTCAGGTCCGCTCCCAAGAGGTCGCGCACCCGGGGGACGAGCATATGCGCTTCGTCGACGATGACGATCGTGTTCTCGTCGATGAGCGCCGATGTGAGGCTGTTGACCGTCTGGTGGTCAAAGATATGGTAGTAGTTTCCGATGATGACCTCCGCCTTGCTCAACATATCACGCATCGCGATGTGCGGGCAGATCCCGGCGTCAGACCCCTCGTGTAGAAGCTCGCTCGACCGCATCAAGCCGTTCAAGCCGAGCCCCGCGTCTTCCTGCTCGATCGAATCCAGCCGAGACTGGGCGTAGAACGGGCAGTATTCGGCGTCGGAGTCGTTCCGCGTCGGCACGCCCCGCTGGTAGGTGGAGGTCCAATCCTCGGCCGAGAGGGTGGTCGGCTCCGTAGCGCCGGCGTCGGTGAGCTCTGTCTGGTGTTCCGCATCACCGATCATCCCCTTGAGCCGCCCCACCTTGTCGTTCTGACTGGCTCCGTTGAGGGCGTTCTTGACCGTCCCACGCATCCGCTCGCAGGCCCCGTAGATGTTCCCGGACTCGATCGCGTCGGCGTCGACGTAGGAACACAGATCGGCCTTGCCGGTGATACTGAGCGCGTCGACCACGTCGTTCCGGCCGCGCTCTCGGAGGTTGTCGTTGATCGCCTCTATGTCGTCCTCGAACGCGCGCATCTGCTGTTTGACGCTCGTGACTGCGACGACGCGCTCGAACTGCGATTTGTTGTCTCGAACGCGGTCCAGCGCCGCGGAGAGGGCCCCGAGTGTCTTCCCGGAGCCGCACGCCCCTTCGTAGACCATGTACCCGTTCTCCGCGAACGTCTTAGCCGCCTCTCTACTCGCCTGCTTCTGCTGTGGATAGGGTTCGTCGAACGGGAAGATCCCCGACCACGGCTCGTCGGGCGTCCCTCCCGGAACGAGGCTTCTGTCCATCACTATGGACTACCACGGCCCCGAGCCACTTAGAAGTTATCCATTATTCTCAGTATGGATATTTTAGGCGTAGAACCGCCGCTGAGGTGCGTGTTCAACCGACTCCACAGAAAGGCCGCAGCTACCTGTTCGGATACCGACCGGGGCTGATCCGGCGCTCCTCGCCGCGGCTGTTCGTCACGGTCAGCTGCTTATCTCCGATCTCGATCTCGCCGCCCTCCCCGCCGAGATGGACGTGGTTCGTGAGGTGGATGTTCCCGTACTCTGTAAGGTGGATCTCAATCATCCCACCTGCTCCAAGCGCGATGATGTTCATGTCGTCGCCATCGTCCACGTCCTCGACGATTTCGTAGCCGTTCCGCTCGCCCCACTCTCGAAACTCCTCCCGGGGTACGTTTTCATCGTTCATCTCGGCCCACTTCTGAAACTCCTCCCGGGGTACGTCTTCAGCATCTATCTCTGCCCACTTCTGGATTACATCTTCAGCGTCCATCTGTGCTCTCCTCCTCGCTGGTGGTCGCGGCTTCGATCTCATCCCGGACGATCGCCCGGACCTGTTCTTCGGAGAGCGCGTTATTCCGGGCGTCAGATACCTGCTCACCGATCATCGAGAGTGCGTCGTAGAGGTTATCCAGTTGCTCTTTGTGGGTCTCCGATTCGTTGGGAGATAGCATCTCGTCGGTGACGGTCGACGTTTCCACATCCGGGTCGTGGGTGATCGCGACGGGTGTGAGCAGTCGCCCGCGGGTGATCTGGTCGGCGCTTTCGACGTTCTTCGCGAAGTGGGTCGCTAACTCCGCTTGGGCGTGTTCGGGCCCGTGAACCAGCGTGATCGTCTCGGGGGATACGTCGCGGGCGAAGCTCGTCAACTCAGCTTGTGAACCGTGGGCTGAGAGGCCGTCCACGGGCTGAACCCACTCGGTCGGAACGCGCACTCTCGTTACCCGCTCGCCGTCGTCTGTACGGCTCCATGCGACTGCCTCATCGTCCGGCCAATCGGTCCCGATCGGGTTTGTTTCGAGCTCGACTGGTGCCTCCTCGGCGTCGGCGTCGTTCGCGTTTTGAATCGCCCGCCCGGGCGTCCCGAGCGCCTGATACCCGGTGAGAAGTATCCGTGCGGAGTCACACCGGCCGATGAGTTCGGCAAGGTATCGCGGGGAGTTCCCACCGGTGAGCATCCCAGACGGGGAGATGATGACGGGGATACGGCCGTCGTCGCTCGCACACGCATCGAGAATGTCCCGCCGATCGCTATCGCCATCGGGCATGATCGTCCCGTCCGGCAGGAACGGTGTCGTATCGTCGGCGTTCTCGACTCGGTTGGCGATCGACTCCGAGACGTAGGTAGTGTCGCGGATATGGTTGTGGTAGAGGTCTGTCGCTCCCTGAGCCATGCCGTCGACGACGACCTGTACCTGCTCATCCAGCCCGTTCGGGAGGGTATGAAGCCGCTCTTTCAGCAGTAGGAGTAGCGTCTGCGCCCGGCCGACCGCGAAGGTCGGTATCAGCACCGGGTCGCCGTCTTTCAGGGCTCGTGTGATCGCGCGGTAGACCTCTGTCCGAGCGTCCGAAAAGCTCCGATGGGAGTGGAGGCCCCCGTATGTCGACTCGGTCACAAGGTGATCCGCGCTCGGCGGCGGCTCAACATCCGGGAGGTGGGTCGCACGCCCACCAATGTCCCCGGAGAACACCGTCCGATAGCCGTCTCGTTCGACCGATACCCACGCACTCCCGAGTAGGTGGGCGGCACCCCCGAACCGGAAGCGAAGCGTCTCGGCGTCGTGAACAGGCGCGAATGACTCGATCCGCCCGCTGTCGTAATCGATCACCTCGAACCGCTCGAACACGCCGTCGACGTCGTCTTCGGTGAACCGCTGCTTGGCCCCGCGATCTTGGGCTTCCCGCTTGTGGATTTTCAATGAGTCAGTCAGAAGGAGCTGCGCGAGGTCGGCGGTCCCACGGGTCGTGAGAATCGGCGCGTCGTCCTTCAGGATGCTCTGGTTTTCAAGGACGGGGAGGCCGCCGCAATGGTCGATGTGTGCGTGGGTGAGAAAGACCGCGTCGACGCTGTTGGGTTGGAGACCTCGCAGGTCTGGGAACTTCTCACCGCCGCCCTGATTGAGCCCACAATCGACGAGATACCGTCCGTGGCGGGTATCGACCTGATAACACGACCTGCCGACTCCCCGGGACCCACCCCGAGGGGTGACGGCGAACGGCGTCTCCTCATCAAGCTCGATGTTGTTGTAGCCGAGTGGATCAAACTCCCGGCCGGCGTCTTCCGGGAGCCACGGGTGTTCTGTGTTCATGTAGATGGTACAACTCTCTCCACCGTTAAAATTGCTTTCCACTACTCCAAGTATGCTAATTCACAACCTCCAAAACAGCAAGGTGGGGCACCAAAACGGTACTAATCTCGCGACTATCGCTCCGTGTCGGAAGGTAGGTCCCACCGGTCGGAAATGATCCCGTCCACGCCGGCTGCGAGAAGCTTCTCGGCGTCCTCGCGGTCGCTCGCGGTCCACGCGTTCACCGTCAGTCCGGCCTCTTGGGCCCTCTCGACGACCGTCGACTCGGTCGCGAGGTCGATCGGCGGGTGGACCGCGACGCATCCGAGGTCGGTCGCCGTCTCGACGACGCTCTCGGGATCCCCGTCCCAGACGAGCAGCGCGCGGTCCGTCCCCGGTTCGAGGTCTCGCAGCGACGCCAGCGCCTCGGGATGGAACGACGAGAACAGCACCTCGTTGTCCGCGCGTTGAGCGACGTCGAGTGCGTCGTCCGCGACGCCTGTCTCCTTGAGTTCGACGTTGACGGGGACCTCGTCCGGCACCGCGTCGAACACTTCTTTGAGTCGCGGGATCGGCTCGCCCGAGTCGAGTACCGTCAGTTCGCGGAGGTCTTTCCAGTTAGTGTCCGCGACGCGTCCGGACGCGCCGGTCAGTCGGTCGAGTTCGGCGTCGTGGAATACGACCAGTTCGCCGCTCGCACACCGGCGCACGTCGATCTCGACGGCGTCGACGTGCGGCGCCGCGCGCTCGATGGCTCCGATCGTATTCTCCGGATACTGGTCGGCGCAGGCCCGGTGGCCGATCAGATCGACTTCGTCTTCGGTGAACCGCTGCTTGCCCCCGTGGGCTTGGGATTCCTGCTTGTGTTTCTTCATGTAGATGGGCTAATTCTCCCCGCGGATAAAAACTATTTTCCATAACTTCAAGTATGCTTATTCGCACTCTCAAACCAGCACAACGGGGCACCAAAACGGTATATAGCGCCCCGGAGAGAGTCTACTATGGACATGAACGATGGCACGGCAACGCGCTCGATTGAATCGACGTTTTCCCAGTTCCTTTCGGACAAAGAGCGGGGTGGCGAACAAACTGAGGGGGCGTACCGCCGCAATGCGGATCGGGAGTTAGAGCGGTTCAGGAAGTGGTGCGCTGGTGAGACGACCGACCCGGTGAACGCAGCCGATGGCGGTGTCTGGAAGGGGATTCGGGACGGGACTCGACCGGTCCAGTTCCGCGATCTCTCCGTGATCGTCTTTCGACAGTACGCGCGGTACCTCACGCAACAGGACTTCGCGGCCTCGACTGTCGAATCGTACTACCGCTACGTGAGTAACTGGTGTGGGTGGGCTGTCACCGAAGGCTACCTCGACACGCAGTACGCGACTGACCCGGACGCCACCGAGCTCATCCGGAGCCTCGATACGTCCCCCGAGGGGCGACAGGTCTGGACGCCTGAACAGCGGACCGAGCTCATACGCTACGTCGACAAGCGGGCACATGACGCGCTCGACGAGTGGGGCGATGCTGACCCGCTGGACTCCGACGCGAGCGGGCGTGACCCGAAAGAAACTGCCCGGTTTGAGGCGGTGAAACGGTGTCGCGAACGCCTGCTCGTCTATATGCTGGCCTACACCGGGCTTCGGGGGAGCGAATTTCTGTCTCGAAGCGACGATGACCGCGATGGTCGGTGCGGACTCCGTTGGGACCGCGTCGACGCCGAGAACAACACGCTGCGCGTATTCCGAAAGTCGCAAGAGTGGAACGATACCGCGCTCCCGGAGACCGTCGTGCCGGCGCTCACGCGATACCAAGAGCTTCTGGACCCACCGGAGGACTGGCCGGTGTTTACCACGCTCCACCGACCGAGGCTTGCCTCTCACGTCACGGACGCCCTTTCCGACGCGGGGTACACCGCGGATGAGATCGACGCGCTCCGTGCGGAGAAACCCGACCTACTGGTCGCTGCCGATGAAGACCTCCCGGCGCCGACGCCGCTCACGACTTCGGGCGCCCGACGCGTTATGAAGCGCCTGTGCGACGACGCCGAGATCGACGTCGACGGGGATACGCACGATTACCTCGCCCCGCACGGCGGGCGTCGGGGGATCAGCGAGACGATCATCCGGAACCGGTCGTTCGCTGATGCTGCTCGGTATATCGACTCGACTGAGCGGGTTGTTCGCGAAGCCTATTCGCATATCGAAGCGGGCGAACAAGCCTCAATGGTCGACGACGTTATCGACGAGTCTGACACGTAGCGGCTGGAAGGAGATAGGGGCAGTCAGAGAAAAGCTGACTGCCCGGCAGGGTGTGGGAGGTATCCAGTTGTCAACTGGGGATGCTGTGGGTTGGTCGGCAGCTCTTCACCGCGTCTTACCGGCAACTCATCGGTATCTGCGTTTTAATAAGTACCCTACGCTTGAATTATCAACGGCGAGAATTTGGTATGCGAGATTGTGAAAAATTGGGGCCAAAAACACCGATAGAGTAAGATCCGGTTTTCTACCCGAATAGAAATTGCGCATCTAAATCAACTTTACAATAGTTGTAGAGGCCCTAACACGGAGTGTTGCGTTAGAATCGAGGGTTGCTGTGACCGTATCTCCGGACTGAGATACGCTCCCGAATGCGGCGTGGTTGTCCAGATACCGCACCCAGATTCGCGGGTTCTTGGTCTCGACGGTGATCTGGGCGCCGTCCGCACCGTCAAACTCGGAGACGGTTGTTTGGGCCTGTGGCTGAATCTGGAGCTCGATCTCACCGGCTCGCGGGTTCGTAATCGTCCGGGCCTGTGCCGTGTGGTTGATGGCGAGGAACTGGATCTGGTGCGTTGGTGAGGTGGTCCCGAGCCGTGATTCGGCCGGAGACCGGTAGATGAGCGACGACTCTCCCGGCGTATCTGGGATGGTCCCCATGACGCCGGCCTCGTAGGCGAGAGTCCGACCTGCGGTGGCTACTCGTATCGGAGCGGTGGTGAACCTGTGTGTCCGGGTTCCATCGGAGATGTTGACAGTCGTCTCGTTGCCGCCGATCTGGACGGTGCTGGCCGGAACCCCGACCGTCTCGGTGGTGTTCTGCCCCGTCCCGGCTGCGTTCGCGAAGGCGTCGTTGACCTCTATCAACGCGTCTTCGGCCTGATCGACTTGTATCTCTGCCTGTTGTTCCTCAAGGACTGGAATGCCGACCGCGGTCACGGACAGAACACCGGTAATCACGAGTGTGAACAGGAGTATCTGCCCGGTGATGACCGAGGCCGCACGGTCGTTTGACTGGAAGGACTGGGGCTTACGCATTGGCTCCCACCTCTGTCGGAACTTCGCCACCTGCCGCGTCTGATCCGATGACGACGGTACTGTTGGTCGCATCAAGCTCGACGATCACGGCCCCACCGGAGGTACCCCCGTTCGCGGTCACCGTGAGATCGGTCTGGACCGGTGCTGCCCCGCGGGCGTCCGGGCCGTTGATCCCGACTGGCTCAACGACGACCTGCCCGCCTTCGACCCGAATGAAAAACCCGGTTTCACCGACTGATTCGGGGATCTCGGGACGGACCGCAACTCGGGGAGGGTCGGCGGAGATACCTGTCTGCGCGGTCGTCGCTTGGTGTTGTTCGTACTGGTGATCGACCGCGTCGATCGACGCTGCTACTTCTGCGGCTATCCGGTCAAACTCCTCCTGTGTCACGTCTTCTTGCGTTGAATCGGCTACTGACGCGAAGCCTGTCGGGACCGTTGCGAGAAGCCCGAGCGCAACGAGCGCGAGAAGGGCGTACTCGGTCGTGAACGCGACTGCTCGGCCATCGTTGTTGAATCCTCGAATCATGGGCTTGGTAGTGGGTTAGGGCGGCTGCCCGGAGCGACGATGACAAGCCGGCTGGTGGTTGTCCGCTCCGTTGCGACCGCTACCTCCACTGGGACACCGTAGACGACGTGGTGCGCGGTCGGCGCATCTGCGTCGCCCGACGCGGGTGGCGCCGGCGTCGTGTTCACGTTGGGGCCCTCGACGTCGTTCCCCAAACTCACGACGCCCAGTGTGCCCACCGTCGCATCCCCGTTCGTGATCTCGATCCGCTCGATAGTATCTGGGGCCTCGTAGCCGGTACAACTCCCGCCGAGTGTCGTATCCCCGTTCGTGAGGGTTAGCGTGCCTGTGGTCAGGCGGAGCGTCGCGAACGGCTCGTCTGTCGTCGGCCCGATCTCTCCGACGCGACACTCTCCGCCGCTGTGTGAAAGCGCCACGCTGGTCCCGTTCCGGTAGATGGTGACGGTTTCGGTCGTGTCCCCGACGAGTGTAACCTGCGTCCCCGAACCCTCGCTACTCGCGAGTTGGTAGGGGTCGACCTCGATCGCAACTTGGCGGGTCTGGTCAGCTCCGGCGACGACAGTCCAATTCGCGTTTCCTGACGCGTCGGTGAGGTTGCTCTCGTTATTCTGGACGACGCGCGTCCCGGCTGGCGTCTCCGTCCCGCCGTACTGGGCGAGCTCGACCTCGACGAGTCGCCCACTAAACTGCCCGTTCGCATCGAGGGCGTTTGCGGCCGCTCTTACTCCTTTTCTCGCTGCCGTCTCGCGGCCGCTGCGGGTTGTGAGCGACTGGTCGGCGTTCACGTCAAGAAGCGCGTCCTCCATCGCGTACACCGCTGTCTGGATGGCGCTCTCTGACTCTGTGGTGTACGCTTCCGGTCCCTCGGCGCGTTCATCTGCCGTCGACGCGCCGGTGTACGCGGCCCCGACGAGCCCGATGAACACGATCGCGACGATGACCGCGGTGACGGCAAGGATCTGGGCACGGTCGCTGTCGGGTTCTACCCCACTATTCATCCCAGATCACCACTTCAATTGTGACCGCGTTGTAGACTCGCTGCGCGTCGACGGCGTCCCCCTCGGCTATCGGGTAGTTACTCGCATCCGCGACAGCCGTATCCGATGCTGTTTGCCGCCTGATCGACGGGGCATCGACCCTGTGGGCGTCTCGCGGTGGGTTTAGCGTATCTTCCTCGAACAAGATGAGCGATACCGTGACCGTCCGTGCGGTCTCATCGGGGGCTCCTCGGGTGATGATCGGGACCCGCTCGCCACGCTCTCCCGGACTACTCGGGTTACCAGCAGTCGGCTGGTACCGCGGGATCGCGTTGACGTTGATCCGCACGTCGTGGCTAGCCTCGAACGCCTCAAGCCGCTCTCCGAACCGGGTCTGTGGGTGGGCAAGGAATTGGCCCTCTTGGCTCTCTGCGACTGGCGTCCCGGCGCCGTCCGCAAAGGTGCCGTCGCCCGTATCCCACAGTAGAAGCGTGCGTTTGAGCGACCCGTCGCTGAGAGAGGTTTCAGCTGCGGCCTCGACCTCGGTAGAGAGTTCGACGGCTGTCTGGTTGACCTCCTCCGTGTCAGCGGTGACGCTGTTCGGCCCGACACCGGTCACCGCAACCGTCAGCACGACGCCGACGACGAGGATCGCGCCGACCGCGCCGATCTCGATAAGGTGGGCCTGCCCACGATCGCCGTCTCTCGCCCCGGACGCGCTCAGGGCCATGTTTTCACCGTGATCGTGACCTGTCGCCCATCGAGCGTTGCCTGCTTCGTCCGTGCCGAGACGACGTCTTCTGTCGGTGGCGTGGCCCCAGCGGTGAGCGTTTCGTTCCCGCCGAAGGCAGGTGGTGCTGTGAGCCCGCCGGTGTGTTCCAGCGTTACTCGGATGTTCACCGTATCGTTCGCCGGGAGGTCCGAAATCGACGGGTCACTCCCGGGGTCAAAGAACCGCACGACGTGGTCGTGAGAGAGCGCGTGCGGCTGCTGGGTGGTCGTCGTGTTGTTCGCGGCCAACACGTCGGTCGCGAGCGTTGTCGCCGTGAGAGACGCTTGCTCTGTCGTATCGGCTCCATCGACGACCGCCTCCGAATCGATGGTGCCGACGAACCCGAACACAAGCGTGACTGCGACGGTAAACGCGCTTACGAGGACTATGAAGCCGACCGTAGTCTGGGCACGCCCTGTGCTGGGAAACGGGCTCCCGGTCGTCATAACAGCCCTCCGCCGCCGAGTGCGACCCACCAGATAACGGTCGCGACGATCATCCCGGCCAGCGAGAACTTGATACCACTCTTGAACTCTGTCGACCCGATGTACCCCGCAAAGAGTCCCCCAGACGCGGCGTAAATCATTGACAGGTGGTAGAGGATGACCTTGATGATCTCGGGGTTTAGCGATCCGGAACCGCTGATCGATGATTGTCCGACGCCGGATGAACCGACGCCGCTGAGGATCGCACCGGTCAGGAGGGTGTTGAGAACCCGATTAAGAGCCGCCGTGGCCCCGATAGCGACCAGCGTCGTCAACGCGATCATCACGACGTAGGACTTCGTACTCGACTTCTGGGTCTCCCGGAGCTGAACCCGCGAAAGGGCAGCCTCAATCGCGATTTCAAGGACGTTCGACACCCGTTCGCTCGCCCGCTGTGCTTCGATCACGAGCCGAGTCGACCGGGAAATCTGTGGGTCCGAATAGGCGTTCGCAAACTCTGCGAGCGCCGTCTCAAGCGGGATCCCCATCGCGACTTTCTGCTCGACAATCCGCATCTCGCGGTCGATCTGCGTATCACCCCCCGATGACGCTTCTCGCAGCGACTCTAACAGGGTCATGCCCGTGTCGTTCGCTGCGGAAATCTTCTGTAGCATCTCCGGATACTGGGCGAATAGAGCTTCCCGCTTCCGAATATCGTACTCGTGGGCCACGATAAGGGGCCCGAGCGTAACGATCGACGGGAGAGTAACCCAGATGGTCGTCGTCGCGAGCGGGGCGGCGATCGCCTTGTCGATGGTGGGGACCGTAGCGATCCCAAGCGCGAACAGGACGCTCATCACCGCGAGCGTAAGTGGAATACTCCCGACAAGGGTATGCTCCGGGTTCAACCGGAAATACTCTATTGGGTCGGAGAACACGGCACGAATCCGCCCCCAGCGTTCCATCGACGGGACGGACTCAAACGCCGGGCTGCTGTCCGCGAGTGAATCGGCCGTCGGGGCATCCGTGAATCCCGGATCTGCCGGATGGAGCGGATTATCTGGGCGTTCTGTCTGGGTCTGTTGGACTGCTCGGCCGCCACCGAACACGCCCGTGCTTGTCCGCTGGCTCGAATTTGCCTCGGCCGCCTCCTGTTCTGTGTCTCGCCGCCCCACGTTCTGATTCCCGTGGAGTACCGTGCCGCTATACACGTCACGCTCGGCAGCGGAGACCGAAAGCATCGACCCTTCGGCCTCATGTGGCTGAACCAGATCCGTCAGTATGAGGAATATGAGGGGGAACGACGGGGTAACGAAGTAGCCGAGGATCACTACCGTCTGTGTCGGAATCGGTCGGAACGAGCTCAAGGCGACGATGATGATCACTCCGAGAATCGGAACGATCGACACCGGAACATACAGCGTAGAGAGTACGTCCAAGTAGTCGATCCGTTCCTGTTGTTGGCTCTCTAATTCCTCGAAAGCGCGGTCCATCTCCCGGGAGAAAAACTCCGTCACGTCGCCGCCGGAGTCAAGGAACGTTACCATGTCGACCATGAGACGGCCCAACTCCTCTGACGCGGTCGACTCTGCCTGTTGGGAGAGGGCCTGTTCAAGTTCGTAGCCGAAGTATTCACACCGGCGCACGACGCTCTGGAACTCCCGGGCGACCGGGCCATACGCGTCCTCGGCCCGGGCGATCGACCCGATGATAGTGTAGATATTCGTGTTCGCCGCGGCCTGTGAATACATATACGCGACTGCTCCCGGGAGTGCGGCCTCGATCTCCTTTTCCTCCCCCTGAGCATCGAGTAACTTCCCACCGAACCGAACCGCCGCAACCGCGATCCCAGTTGTCACCGAGAGCGCGGCTGCCGTCACTACCGACCACACCGGGGAGAGCCCGAGTGCGAACCCGGTTCCGAGGGCGACGATCCCGATGATGACCGCGAGAACGCCTCCGAGAACGAATGCCTGCGCCGCAAAGAGGTCAAGCGGTACGTCGCCGTCTCGCTGGTCGGCCAGCCCAGTGGGTAGGAGCGACAACGGGAACGCATCCAGACTGAGCGAGCGGGCGAGACGGGCGCTCGCTTGCTCGTACAGCGATGCTGATGACTCCGCTTGCGCGGCCGGGAGTTTCGCTGTATCAACGCTATTGTCCCGGTGATCGGGGAAGATGTGCCCCGCCGGCGTCTCGGTGTGAGATGCCCCACCGCCGGCACTCAGATCCCCCTCCTCGGGGGGCTGGTCGCTGCCGCTCATCTCTACAACACCTCGCCTTCGGCCTCCTCGACGATGCTCTCCAACTCGGCGCGGTGTTCATCGTCGGGGGCCGGCCGTTCAAGTGTCTCCTCGTCAGTCTGGGTCGCGTTGATCTCGATGTTACGAAGCTGCCGGTAGGCCGCTAACTTCTCGGGGAGAGTATCATCCGCGATCGCCGGCAAGACGGTCTCCTCGTCCTGTATGAACGACTGAATCGTCGCGGCGACGTCACGGTAGTCGGTGATCCCGTTGACTGCGAGGTAGGCCAAGACGACCCGCCGCTTTTGGAGCTCATCCGCAAGCTCCTCCTCGGTCCACCCCCGCTGCTGGCGGACCTGTTCAAGCGCGTTGGGAGTCCCCAGCTGCTCGTAGCTGTCTGAAACCGCGTCGCGCTCGAAGATCGTCTCTACCGCCAGCGAATCGGTCTCTGCGTCGTAGCCGCCGACTTCCGCTATCTCCGTGTTCCTCCGGACCTGCTTGTCGTCGACGCGCGTCTCCGTCTGGACGGCGATGAAATCGACCGCGGAAAACAGCGACGGCGACACTCCGATCGGGTCGGTCGTGAACCGGTGGATGACCTTCTGGACCGTGTCTGCGTGGAACGTCGTGATCCCGGCGTGGCCCGAGGACATACCCTGTAGGAGATCCTGTCCCTCGGCGCCCCGGACCTCGCCCATGATGATGTGATCCGGGCGCATCCGAAACGCCGACCTGAGTAGGTCGTACTCGTCGATAGACGTGGACTCGTCCATCTGGTCGCCCGCTTCCCGGGTGAGCTTCTTCGTCCAGTTCCGGTGCGGGAGCGTGATCTCTTGGGTGTCCTCGATCGAGACGACCTTGTTGCTCGACGGGACGAACAGCGAGAGGGCGTTCAACGTGGTTGTCTTCCCCGCGCCCGTGCCCCCCGCGACGAGCGTCGACAGTTCGTTCTCCGTCGCCAGCCACAACACCGCCAACTGGTCGACGCTGTACGTCCGCCAATTCAACAGGTCGATCGGGGTGTATGGGACGTTCTTGAACTGCCGAATCGTGTAGTTTGTCCCTCCCTCGGAGACCTCCTCTCCAAGACTCAGTTGGGCCCGCGAGCCGTCCGGGATCTTCGCGTCAACCTCGGGAGTGCGCCGGCTCAACTCCTTGCCCGCGAACTGTGCGAGCGACTTCACGTACCGGTCCAACTCCTCCTCTCCGTGTTGGAGATTCGTCTTGATCTGCTGGTGTTGCGTGTGGTAGACGAACACCGGCTCGTTGTACCCGTTACAGGTGATGTCCTCGACCGACTGGTCGTTCTTGATCGCGTCGATCTGGCCGTATCCGATGATCTCCCGCTCGACGTAGTAGAGGATCTTGTAGAGGTGGTATTCGGTGAGGGTCGCCTCCTCAGAATCACCTAACGCGGTCGCTCGAACCTCCTCGGCCGTCAACGCCGGCTCGCCGCCCATCGACGTCAAGCCGGCCTCGCCAGCGGCGGTGTCGTCGACGGAGACTGTGTCCGATTCGGCGGCCGAACCGTCCTCGATCGCGGCCCCACCGTCCGTCTCCACGGTCTGTTCTACTTCCCCCTCGCCGGCGTCGGTCGGCTCGTCGCTCCGGCCGGCAGGGGCCTCACTCCGGAATGCCGGGTGCCCCCCGACCGTGTCGACGACCGGGAGGTAGTCTCTGGTCCCCGTCGCACCGTATTTCATTGCGTCGGGACCGTCGTACTCGTAGTCCGGTACGGCGGGGATTTCCGATTCCTCTGAGCCGATGAGCCCGGAGATGAGTTCCTGTATCTTGGAACCGGACTCCTCGCTCGGCTCCGGAAGCTCACTCTCCGACTCTCGGTGTGCTGCTCGAAGTGGGTCTGGGTCGAACAGGTCGTACTGTTCGATGATCTGGAACACACGCCGCCGGAGGTCTGCCCGCTGAACCCGCCCGTCGGCCGTTGTGACCTCTCCCGTATCGCGCCGAAGGCTCTGGTCGACTTTCTCGAACAAGAATTGGATCAGGTCTCGCTCTGGTTCCGAGAGAAACGGTTCGACCACGTAGTATTGGATCTCGCCGTTCTCTCGCGACCGACAGATGGAGACGTAGGAGTACGGGTAAACCGCCCAGTATCGGGCCAATTCCTCGATGTTCCCACGATCCTCATCCGGAATCGAAAGGGGGAGATCCCCACCGGTTACAACGGTCGGGAGCCCGTCCGGAGTCGTGAAAAACGCCTCGGGGTCAAGGTCGTCTGCGGTACCCGCACGCGAGGGGGTCTGTGCGCCGTGAATCGGATCTGGATAGTGTGTGTCGGACATGATGGTCGGTATCTGCTCACCGCAATGCGTACTCCGCGGGGGCTGGTCACACCCCTACGGCTTGTTGACTACCAACTGGTCCTCTTTGAGCGAATAGGCCAGCCCGCCGATTGGAATTTCGTAGCTCTCCTCGATATTCTTCACAGTCTTGTCGATCATCGGGACCGTTGGGAAGGTGAGAGCGTCGTTCTGAACATCTGTATCGTCTGAAAGGCTCTCACCGCTACTGCTCGTCGTGGAGTTTCCAGCGATGGTAACGACGGCATTGTCGCTTGTCACCGCTTTGAGTGAAATCGTCCCGTCGGTGGTGTCTTCTACGATCCTGAGCCGTTTAGCCGTCTGAGTGGCCTGCTCATCCGCGAGCTTGGCTGTTCGACCACCGAGGTCGGCTTCGAGACCGGCCGGGTCCCCGTCGACCACTTCTAACTTCTGAGCGGTCTGAGTCGCCCCCGTATCAGCTACGTCGTCCTTCGTTCCATCGGAGCGGGACACGGCGATCGTGTCCGTCGACCCGCTGTTGTCGTAGACGAACGTGTCCACGTTCGAGCTCGATGGCTCAGACCGCTTGATCGTTCCGTCGTCCGCACGGGCTATCAGCCATGTCAGGACCTCAAGCCACGGCTTGTCCGGGTCGGGGTACTCCACCGACTCGACCTCGGTCTGGGTACCGACGAACTTCTCTCTGTAGTTTTCGATTCGCGATGCCAAGTCACCGCTCGTGTCAAATTCAGTCTCGTTAGCCATGATTGTCACCTCACTTGCGACCCGGACCGAAACTCGCTGGTCGGGGCGACCTTCCCTGTAATGTAACCGAACCGGACCCCTGCGCCTCCGCGGAGGCCATACGTCACGTCGAATTGCTGCGTGTCCTTCGCGAGCTCTCTCCCTTTCTCGTCGACGAGCCGGATCCGGAGGTCGTAACTGTTGACGACGAACCGGTTCGACTTCGTGCCCAACTCTGCGATAGAGGCGTCAACCTCGAAGTCCTCAAGGTCGATCTTGGAGTGCTGGGTAAGATCGCGTTGGTTCTCAAGATCCTCCGAGTCGATGGTCTGGGCTGATTTGGAGCCGATCACCGCCTCCTGAGCGATTGTCTCGTACCCCTTTTTGGAAAGCGACGCCGGCTTCACCTCAATGAACACGTCGATGACCTTCCCTTCCAGTTCCGGGGCGGGCTCGATCGTGAATGAAGTAGCACTTCCCAACTCGAAGTGACTCGGTTTCCGGTTGTAATTCGACCCGATGCCGTCGTTCAACGCGACCTCAACCGTCTGGTCGCCATCTGCCGCGGCGACAGTTCCGGTTCCTCCGGCGAGCAGGTATCCGGCAGCCGAGGTGACAAGAACGTCACGCCGCGTGACGGAAAACCCACCATCGCCGTCTCCCGGGGTAGAATCATCCTCCTCGTTCGATTCCACCGCTGAAGCATCGTCTTCTGCTTCGCCGGCAGGACGGCTATCGGTAACCGTGATAGCGATCCCGCCGTCGGACCGCGGTTCATCTGGTGTAGTTGTCTTGCTCATGCCTCGGACTACCCGATCGCGATCGAAACGTTACCGCCCCCGCCTGCGTCGGGGTCGGGGGTATTCTGGGTACACTTCTCCTCGTCAAAGCTCACGGAGTCCAGCAGCTCGGAGTCGCCGGTTTCCTCGTCCTCGGAGACGATCCTCGCGTTCTGGAACGGTCCCAGCTCATCACAGAGGTTGGTTTCGTTCCCACCACCCCCGGCGTTTCCGGGCTGGTTGATCGTCGTCTCGTTCCCCTCACCGGTGATGATGGTGATATTCCCGCTATCGTCGGGGCCGTTGAAGTTGAAGTCAACGCTACCGTCGTCGTTGATATTCGCAGTTATGTCCGTATTGTATCCGGCAGGGTTCCCGGTCCCCGACAAGATGTTGAGGAACCCGAAGGATCCGGCTGCGAGGCCGATAACGAGGACGACGATAAGGATGTAGCCGACGTTGGTGGAGTTCCCACGGGTATCCACCGTGATTGACTTCGCCTGATTTCCGGTTCGGTCCATGTCTAAAAGCGCCTTCTTAAGTGTGTTAGGAGCCGGTCGGACCGACCTCGATCGTCTGGATCGTGTTCTCTGACCCCTCACCGTCGAGTGCCACAACGGTGAACTGGTTGCCTTTCTCAACACCAGTGACGGTCACAACGTCGCCGGTCTGAACGTCGGGAACAGTCTTGTTCTCCGTAGACTCGAACTCAGCATCCGTGGGAATGTCTCCCCGAACGGTGAGCGCCGAGACACCGTCGTCAAGGCTCTTGACCGTGAGAACGACCTCCGTTCCCTGCTGGTCTGCTTGGATGTTGCCGCCCGGCGGGGTGGAGAGTTGCCCACCGAGACCGCCGATGGCGGCGGCGACGCCGCCCACGGACCCGATGACGACCACGATTAGCAAGATCACCGCAGCGATCTCACTAAGCGCCCGCTCGTCCTCGAATATCGATACAGTCTTGGCTATCTTGTCGCGTTTGCTCATATTGGTCGGTATCTGCTTACCACAGCGACCCGGGGGTCAGCCGAGTCCTCTGGTTAACTCGAAACAGCGTGGCCGTTTTTATTAAAATTTGTGCCTTTGCTGGGGTGAGATATACCCACACGGCACCCGGGACCGTCGGACTGCGGAGTTTCAAAAAACGGGGCGGCGGTTACTGGTCAGGCGTCTGGACCGTGGCGTCGTCGACGTCGGCCGCCGTCAGTTCGATCTCGTCAAGGGGAGTCCCCTCCGCGTACTTGGTTGCGACGGCAGCGAACACGTCTTGTCCGACCTGCCGGACGTTCCTCGGGTGCCCTTCGGTGATCTCGCGGATGTATTCCACCGCTTCGTCCGAGAGGAACCTCTGTCCCTCGCTCTCGGAGAGCTCTCCTCCGCTGGCGTAGGCGAATGCCTTGCCAAAGAACTGCTTGATGTGCTGCTCGGAGAAGGGGTGGAACGGCCGCGGGTACTCTTCCACACGGTCGTAGAGCGCCTGATCGTCTGAGTCAGTCCCGTCGGCTTCTCTGAGGTGATCGCGACCGTCGGGAGTCCCGGTGATCAGAACGCCAGCGCCCTTGTCGACGAGTGTCTGAAGCACGTCGAACAGGTCGGGATTGTAGTTCTCGATCTGATCTGCGAAAAACAGGAGCCGGCGCCCCTCGGACTGAAGCTCGTTGATAAACCGGTGTAGGGCCTCCTCCGCTTCGGTAGTCGCGTGGGGAATCCCGTCGCGGATCGGCCCGTAGCGGCTTTCGTCTATCTCGTACCCCTCCTCTATTGCTTGTTTCAGGATGTGCTCGCACAACTGGCGCTTCGTCGTGCGGTTGTTGTCGCCGCGGAGCGACGTGATAAAGAATTTGTCCGCCGGAAACTCCCGCTCACAGATGTTCGAGAGCGTGGTTTTTCCGGTCCCGACAGGAGACACCAACAGCAGCGGCTTCTTGTGGACGTTCTGCTTGATCCACCCGAGAATGTCGGGGTCATGGACGACGTACAGCTGCTCCGGAATATCCCGCATCTCGTCTGTCTCCGCCTCGAACGGATGGTTCTCATCGGGATCACCGCCGAGTTCGGTGATCAACTCCCTTTCGCGCTCAATACCCTCGGGCGTGCCATCATACACGATGTTTCCCATTGCTACGATCGCACTTTGACTGGTATCGTACTTAAATCACCGCGCGGACCGGGAGAGAACGGAGCGACGTGCTAAGGGCTCAACGGAACACCGCACACGGAAAAGGTGGTGACAGCGCGAAACGTGTATGATGGCGATTCGGGAGTCACCACCTACTACCACGTTTCTGCTGGCCGTATATATATCTAAAGGCCGGGGGAGGGGTTACGACCGGACGCGGGCTGCCACGACCGCCGACAGGAGTGCCGTGAGAGTCACCACGACGCCGAAGCCGGGAGTGCCCTCGTTGGTCGCACCAACAGGAACGGCGTCGTCTTCACCATCCGTTTCGTTGCTGTCCTCAGCGTCCTGACTGTCTCCGTTGTCGCCGTTTCCTGAGTCGGAGTTGCCCGTAGAGTCGTCCGAGTTCTCCCCCGACCCGTTGCTCCCGTTGTCCGGCTCGGTCCCGTCTGTGTCGTTGGTGACGGCTGCTGCGTTCTCGGAGTCAGAGGCGGCTTCCACGACCACGAACCGAGAGAACGAATCCGCGGTCGCGGACACCTCGTACACGTCCCCGGCGTCGGTCACACTCGTCTCAAGTCCGGACCACTCCCCGTTGTCGGACTCGTGAGCGACCACAAGCGCATCCGCGTCCACGTCGGACTTCGCGACCGTGAACACGACCTCGCGCTCGACACCGCTGGTCTCTCCGTCTGTCTCCGCCGAGATACCCGTCACTACGTCGTTACCGACCGGCACTTCCGACTCGTCCGGCATCTCCGGGGCCACGGACACGTTCGCGTCGACGCTCTCCTCGAACGTGATCGTGTTGACCGACTCCACATCATCGAACGTCGCCGTTCCCGACTCAACCGACTCGACTGCGGCTTCCTCGGGGAGCGGCGTGTTCTCACTCTCGTTAGTTTCCGTTTCGTTCGACTCGTCCGGCATCGGTGGCTGCGGCTGCGGCGGAGCCGGGGCAGCACCGCCACCGCCGCCTCCGCCGCCACCGCCGCCTCCGCCGCCACCGCCGCCTCCGCCGCCACCGCCGCCTCCGCCGCCACCGCCGCCTCCGCCGCCACCGCCGCCTCCGCCGCCACCGCCGCCACCGCTGCCTCCGGTGGACCCGCTGTTTCCACCGTCGTCGGGGAGTGCGGCCACGTCGATCTCCTTCGCGCTTGTTGTCGAATCCCTCGTCGCCATGCTTACGGAGACCGTCGAATCGGCTGCCGACTCCGGCACCGTGTACGTAGCCGAAACGGTCTCTGACTGGCCCGGCGACAGGTCGGTTACTTCGCTGGTAGCAACCTCTGACCCGTCGACGCTGAACGCGGCGGTCACGTTCGTCGCGTTCGCACCCGCACTCACGACTGTTGCCTCAAGGGTCACCTCGTCGCCTACTTCGGCACTCGACGGGACCGTGACGCTATCCGCGATCGCGTACTCGGGCACACGTTCAAGCGAGAAGTCCGTCGCCACGGACCCGTCAGACGCCGTCGACACGGTCGTTGCGTTCGGCTCGTACATCGGGCCGACCGCACGGAGGTCGTACTTCCCCGGCCCAAACGTGAGGGTGTAGCCGCCGGAGGACCCGACTTCCGTGTGGGTTTCGACTGTCCCCGTCTCGTTGTTCACCGCCTCAACTGTCGCCGTGAACGGAGCACCGTCGCTCACGTTGTCGACCACCGTCCCAGTCGCCTCTGCTGGGATCGTCGCTGCCTGTTCGCTCACGGACAGAGACTCGTTCGCAGCCGGCGTGATCTTCCGCGTGACCGTTTCGTAGTCGGTCGGGTTCGCTGTGACCGTGTACGTTCCCGGCGAGAGCTCTGCGACGCTAAACTCGTGGTTCGTATCCAGCGACGTTGACGCGACTGTGTTTCCATCGGAGTCGGTGACGGTGACAGCCGTCCCCTCGAAGGAAACATCAGCACCGTCAGCCGGATCAACGCTCCCTGTGAGCGATGCCGGCTTCGGGTCCAGCGTCACGTTCGTCGTGTTCGTGACTGCGAGATCGATGACGCCGGTCGTCGTGTTGGCGTTGTAGTCGCTCTCGTTGTGGGTCACGGACACGTCGTACTTGCCCGTGCTCGTGCGGAGTTCGTAGGTTCCGTTCTCGTAGACGGTCGCCTGTTCCGGTGTCGCCGTATCGTCGTTCGCCGGCGTCAACTCGACGGTGACGTTCGACAGGGCGGCGCCGGTTGCCTGCCCGGTGACCGTGCCGGTGAGCGTGCCTTTGTCTTCCTCTGCGATGAACGTCTCGGCGCTCTCTCCGTCCGCGCCGTCGTTCCCGGCGTCGTCGGTGAGCGTCGCCACCTCAACCGTGTAGTCGCCACCGTTCGACGTGTTGTACGTCGTCTCGTAGGTGTAGTTGCCCTCCTGAGTGCCGGCGAGCGTTAGGTTGTCCGCGAGCGTGAGCGTATCGGCATCGGGACCATCGACGCTCAGGTCAACGGCCTCGGGCTGCTGGTCGGTCGTGAGTGTCACGTTGGTCTCCCGAAGCCCGATCTCCGCATCAAGTGCGACGACCTCGGGGGCGTCCGTGTCTACCTGAACCGTCTCCGAGTCGGTCTCGTTGATCGGGTTCCCGACTTCGTCGGTCGCCGCCGTGACGTTGATCTCGGCGGCCCCCTCCTCGCCCTTGGGGATGCTATACTGCCCCTCGTAGGTGGTCGCGTTCACCCACCCGTCCGTCTCCGAGACGGGGTAGGACTCGCTGAGTCCTTCCACCTGAACGGTGGGCGCCGCACTCGTGTTCATCGTCTTGTTGAACCGGACTTGGACGGCCACTCCGCTGGCCGTCGACGTGTTGAGCGTCCCGGTGTCCCCGGCGGTCACGACTCCGTCAGGGCGCTCGGTGTTCGCCGTGATCGTCTCGACTATCGCGGCTCGCGGTGAGCCCTCTCCGGTGTCGTCGATGACCTGCGCGGTGTAGTTGTAGGCTACGTCGGGTTGGCCGGCGAAATCAAGCGATCCGTTGTAGGTGGTCTTGTCTGTCTGCGTGGCGACGCTGTCGATGATCTGGACTGACTCACTACTGTTGACGGCCGCGAATTTGAGGGTCGAACCGGCCGGCGGCGGCGAGCGGAGGTCAACCGACACGGACACCGACGATTCATTTCGGCTGGTCACGAGCGACGGGGCACTCCCCTGTGTGACGCTCTGTGGGAGCGTCGCGCTCTTTGCGTCAAGATGCCCGGCCCCGATCTGGTTCTGCGCGCCGTCCATCGCGAACGCCTGTCCAGTGATCCGCGACTCGATGTTGCTCACCGTGGGGTCGGGGTTGAAGCCCGGTTCAAGATCAGCGTGAACAAGCGCGGCAACGCCGGCGACGTGCGGGGCCGCGGCCGACGTTCCCTCGAAGCCACTTGCGAGCGCCGAGTAATCCCCTGCGTCTACCCCATCAGGAGCGATCAGGTCGATGCCGGAGCGACCGTCAACCGTCGGCCCACGACTGCTGTACGATCGAAGCTGCTTGTTACTCCGCGGGTCGTCTGCGTCAGCCGCACCGACCGTCAGTACCTCGGCGTCTGTCGCCGGGGGCGTAATCGTGTAGCTCCGGGTGGGATGCTCGGTGAACGCCCCGTAGTCCAAGTACGCGTTGAACCGAATATCCGGATTTGAGCTCCCCGAATCGCCGTAATCGAAGATCGCAACGGCGTAGTTCCCGTCGTTGCTGACATTTTCCGCGAACGAGAAGGGGATGGTAGGGGACCCGTCAAAGCTCGGGGTTGCGACGTGGGGGTTCCCGCTAAGATCAGTCGCCTGTGTGTACGTCCCGTTAGAGTTCGCGTCTTCATACAGCGCGAGCGTAAACTCGTTGGTCCGGTCCGGCCACTCGTTCCACTGGACTAACCCGCTAATCTCGCCGTTCTGTGGGGAAACAGCGGTGAGGTCTGCCGGCGTGTCCTTCGCTCCGAAGGTATGGCGGTCGCTGAACTGACTGTTGTTGTAGGCCGACGAGTAGTGCTTGGTCCCACGGCCGGAGTTCCCCGCTGAAATCGCCCACACGGTGCCGTTGTTGACCGAACTACTGACCGACTGCGACCACTCATCCGACCCATCGAGTGGCAGGCCGCCACCACTCACACCGAGCGACATGGAAACCACGTCTATATCGTCGCGCTTGCTGATGTTCTTCGCCGCCTGAACGTTCGCGTTGATCGTCTTAGCCGAGTAGAGTACAAGTTCGACGTTCGGGGCGACGTTCGTGACGATCTCGGCACTTGCGTCGCCGTGGGTCGTGTCTCCGTCGCCTGTGATCCCACCGTTCGTGTACGCGACGGTCTCTACGACATTGTCTGCGATCGGCTCGTAGGTCGGGTCAAACGCATGGTCGATGACCGCGACGCGGACGGTCTCGCCCGTCTTGTTCACGTCACGGAGGTACTGCCCGCCGATCGTCTTCGTCCCGTTCAACAGGTCCGTCTGCTCGGTGAACTTGGGGTAGCGGACTCTTTCAACACGGGCGTCGTCCGCGAGCGCGGAGACGCGCTCACGGGAGACAGTCGCCTCCACCTCGCCGTTGACGATCTGCGAGACAGAGCCGTACTGGTTCGCTGCTGCGGCCGCCTGTCCGGTTCCGCCCGCGGGGACGACGGTTACGAACAGCCCTTCATCGCTAACGGCCTGCTGCGTGGTCTGACCGCTTTCTCCGCCTTCCGAATCACTCGACAGGGTAGTGTGGAGTTCCGGCCCGATGTTCTCAGGAGCCTGTTTCGCTGGCGGGTCCGGGGGTTCCCGTACCGGCCCTGTCGGTTCGCTGCTCGACGTGTTCTCGCCGGTAGCGTCCGTCGTGTTCGTCGCGTTCGTCGCGTCCGTCGTGTTCGTCGCGTTCGTCGCGTCCGTCGCGTCCGTCGCGTCCGTCGCGTCCGTCGTGTTCGTCGCGTTCGTCGCGTCCGTCGCGTCCGTCGCGTCCGTCGCGTTCGTCGCGTCCGTCGCGTTCGTCGCGTTCGTCGCGTCCGTCGTGTCCGTCGTGTTCGTCGTGTTGAGAGCCACGTCGCCGTCGGTGTTGACGGAGGCGGCGGCGCCGTCGACGGCGACCGCCGCGCCGCCCGATACCGTGGCGGCGGCAACGAGAACCGCCAGCGTGACCGCGAAAAGCGCGTTCTTGTTCATGGGTCGATCACCTCCTGAGTGGTGACCCGAGCGGTCGCAAGACGTTCGACCGTCTCATCGGCGGCGAGCTCGGTGAGCTGGTCGAACGGAACGACACCCTCGACACGGTTCTCGACCGTCACGGCGACACGGGCAAACTCAGCCGGTGCGCCGGCTTCGGTCGCCTCCTCGACGGTCAGATGAGCCACGACGAGTAAGCCCTCCTCGGCTGTCGGGCTACCTTTCTCGGTGGCGACCGCTTCGGGATCGTCGGCGGTCGCGATGGCGTACACGTCGTCGTCCATCACGTCGTCCGCGGGCTGGTTCGGGCCGGACTGTTCCGGGCGATCGACACCGTCGTAGTCGGAGTCAGCTGTGGAATCGTTAGTTGCGTCCATTGAGGTACTGGTATCTGGTCGACTGGTACACCCCGCAAGGAGTAGCGGGGTCGCCGCGAGAATGCGGCGTCTGCTCGTGGTCGGTATCTGCTCGTCCGTCATTTTGGGATGGCCGGGTCAGGGCCGGTGTTGTGTGGCTATTCCGTAAGGGCCGACCTTGAAATAAGCCGGGTTCCCCTTCGTTGCTTTCTCCATTACAGTTGAGAGATAGGGCCGGGGATACTTAACAGTTTTCCATTATTCAAGGTATGGTAATGGAGAGTTGTCGACTTGGGCCCTATCAGGAATCAAGGACAGTACCGGCCTCGAAGGTGGTCCGCTCAACACGGTCCTCGATCCGCGACAGAAGTGCCTCAAGTTCGATCTCGCCATTTTCGATCCGGGTATCGAGTTCGGAGAGTACCGCATCGAGCGTCCGTTCACTATCCGGCTGCGGTACGTCGCCCGAAATAGCTCCGTTGTGGAGCGCATCTTCGTGGTACGGCCGTGGGAGTGTGCTGTCGTCGCTCTCTGCCGCATCAAGATCGGCCCACGCGCTGAACTTGTCCGCCTGCTCGTCGTAGCTGATGGTCTCGACGCCGTCCATCTCAGCGAGAATCGACCGAATCTCGCTGGCGAGCGCGGTCTTAAACTCGGCCGTCATGGTCCGAAAGACCTGCTCGCTCACGGTCTGGGCGCTTCCGGCGAGTGCCCGGCTCACGTCCCGCTCCTGTCGGCCGCGGACGTCGATCTCGTCGCGAAGCTCGTCGACGATCATCTCACGAAGGGCCTCGCCCTTCCGATTGAGGTCCCCGATGGCCTCGATCTCAAGCCCGTACCGGCCGTAGATACCGCGTTCATCCAGCCACTCCCTGTCGCGGTCGGAGTTGATCGGCGGGGAGAACTTCTGTTTCTCGACCGTCTCCTCGTCAAGCTGCTCCGGTGAGATGCCGATCCGCTTGACCTCGTTGATACCGACACCGAGGCGATGAGACCGTTCGTAGAAGTCCTTGCCGATGCTCCACCCTGTCGGGTCGTAGTCAGTCAGGATGTAGATCGTGTAGTCCGTGCCACTATCCAGTTCGTAGGCGAGGTCTTCGATGAGCGCGGTTGCCTGCCATCCGCTGCCGGAGACGATCGATAACTCGTAGACCTCCTCAAGCGGCCGCAACTTCCGGTATGCGGCCTCCTTCTCCACGAATAGGATCTTGTCGTCCTCTATGGAGTCAAGATTTAACCGCCGCTCGCGGGACTCGTCGAGGATGTTGAGTTCACGGTAGGTGACCGCGCCGTCCTGTACCATATCGCTCAACGTTTCGGATAGGTACTGGCTCATCCGCCGAACAAAATCGAAGCTCTCGTCTGCGAGCTTGTCGGGGAACGCGGACTCCAAGAGCGGCTTAGTCGGGTTGTACCAGAAGTCGCGAAGGCTGTTGGCGTTCTGTTCGCCCCGCCACGAGAGCTCTCGGTTCGCTGCCCTGATGATCGTCCTGATCACGCGCTTGGGCGACACGCTCCCGTGGTACAAACACGGCTCGTACTGTTCAAACTCTGCGCGCCCCCATGTCTGTAACTCCGCAAGTGAGGGGGTTCGAGTCCGATTAGCACTCATATCTGATCCGTCGCCCCTGACCTACTTAACTATTTTCCATAAATTACAGTATGGATATGAGCAGAGTAGACCAAACGGTGCTTCGGCATGAAGCTGCGAGACTCGCAAGAGAGATACCGAGAGGATCGGCCTACCAAGCGGTAGGAGTAGTTCGAGCCCCATGTGAGATTTGAGTGGTGAGCAGATACCGACCAATGGAATCTAAACCACAGCCAAGTAACGCTGCGGTGACTAAGCGCAGCGGTTCACATGGGGCTACTGAAAGGTTGGGCCGGTAGTATAAAAAAGATCAGGTTTATCCACTTAGTTGGATATAAAAGTAAATCTCAATTATGATTTCCAATCGTCAAATAAACAAAAGGCTACGCTAAGTCGTCGGTTTCCAGTTCCTCGATCCGCTGTGCGTTGTTCTGTACCGTCTTGCGAGAGTGGCCGTAGACCGCCGCGATCTCGTTCAACTGAGGGCTGCGAGGTTTGCCTTTAGAGACCTTCCGAACGGCACCAGCGGCGACGGCACTCGGCGTAGCCCCACCCGTTTTCCCCTCGACTTCGACGAGTAGACGTCGAACCTCGATCTCAGTTTCAGTACGGAGGTCAAGGGCGTCGAACAGCCGGGGAGCATGGTCTTTCGGAAGCATCGGAGTGATAGAGAGGTCCAACGCCCGGCAGATGTGAGAGTACGCCTGAAGGATGCCCTGCCGCCCGGACGCTGTGGCGTCGTCTTCTCGAAGGAACTCCGCCACCTCGTCGGGACGGATCGGGAGCTCACGCTCCCGGATTGCGGCGTAGATCACACCACCAGTAACCCACTCAAGCGACCGGCCTTCGGGTACGTCCTGCTCGTAGGCTCGGCGGGTGTAGTAGGCGGCATCCTTCATCACGTAGGTTGGGAGAGAAAGTCGCGAGCCGATCCGCCGGATCTGCGACAGGATGTACCGCACACGTCCCTGTCCCGAGTCCGACCGGCTTCGCCGCTGGTACATGGACTGCCGGTGGATACGCCCAGAACCGACGGTGGAATCGATCTCCGATCCCAGCCCTTTGTCGTGGATCAGAATCGTCTCGGGGGCACCGTTACAGCGGACGCTGTGATTCGGGTCCTCACGGTCCCTCCACTCCGGCCCGTGGTCGATAGGAGCGGCCTCCGAAACTAATCCGCACTCCCGGCAAACTGTCTCCGTCTCACCGTTGTGGAGCCGTCCCCCGCACTCGGGGCACCGATCCTTCTCGTGGATCTCCGACTCCTTCGGTTCCGGATCGCCGGTCTGTGCTACTGCCGTGGCGGTTGCGCCGTCGGGATTCGTCGATCCAAGACGGGAACCGCTCGCTTTCATCCGTGCCATCGTTGTCTACCTCGATGTAGGGACTGCTCGTTTATAAAAATTTTCCATTACTACAAGTATGGTACTTCGGGGAGACCAACTGAGGCGGTACGCCCTCAATCGAGTTCGGGGGGTGTGGACTCGATGTGAGCCACTTCCTTCCGGTCGTAGGACGGCGGTACATCGAGTGCTTCGGCCACTTCCTGCTCGAACGTATCGTAGGCAGCTCGCATCTCATCTGGGGAGCTCTCCCGAGGACTCACCCGAGAAATCCATTGGTTCAACCCAGCGGCACCGACGACGTTGTCGGGGAGATCGCAGAGTCCGTAGCGGTCACTCGGAGAAAGTAGCCCGATGACGATGATCGGTTGGCCGTTCGTTTCCTCGTGGATCTCCTCGACGCTCTCCCGGAGGGCAGGGTAGTTTCCGCCGGTGGCCCGGCTCATGTAGTGGCTGCCGTACTTCGCTGCTATCGGGGCGTCTACCTCCGCAACTGAAAATTCGCATGGCGCCCGCTCGGTCGGTGTATCGCCACGTATCAGGGGGATGATCGTAGTCTCAACGGGTTCCGAAACGAGCGGCGTCGGGAGTGGGTGGTCGACGTCGTCTGAGTCGTAGTGACCTCCCAACACTCGGTCCATCTCGACGGCGCCACGGGCAACCCGCTGACAATACTCTATCCGGTGGTCCTCACTCATCTCGTTGGTGAGCGGCCAATCCCACGGCAGGTGGTAGTCCGGCTCGAACGCCTGTATGAGTGCGACTTCTTGGGAAAACTGGATTCGGAAGCTCTTGGGATCTGCGTGGGTCGTCGTGGTTATCACGTCCGTCTCGGGCGGAAAGTACGTCTCGGCAGTCTCTCCCCGTTTCAGAATCCGCCGGACGTGCTTGATCGATACCATCGCCGCTGGGGGACGAACTGCCCACAAGAAATCCCTGTGGGCCTGTTGATGCTCGACTCGGGGGATAGCCCCGTACACAGGCAAAACCTCGGGCACCCGTTCGGTCGGTGGGAGTAGTGAATCAACTATCCCGGGTGTCAGCTCCCACGGTTCGTCAGTCTCGGAAACGGTACGATGGTCGGTTGTGTCTATTGTTGGCTGTGGCGTGAGATCCATGTCTCACCGGTCGGAAGGGTGGAGACCCCGCCGTAGTCAGCGACGAGTGGACTCCATTGGTCGGATACGTTATATCGGAACAAACAGCCCGACGACTTGTAGATTACCCTGACTCACCCGGGAGATGAAACCCGCCGCTTCAAAACTGAATACCGACGATTTAGGTCCCACTACGGCCTAATACCGGTGATAACAACATTTTACATAGGTGCGGGGTAGAGCATACGACAGGAATCGGCTGTGGTCGGTCCGATTCCTCCCCTGCCGCCCTGAGTGAACAACCCGATCGCTTGGTCGCCGGTCGGTACTCAGGTGACGGCTGGGCCAACAGCCCCTTTCCTGCGGGCTGTCACGCCTTTTCACCCGTTTGCCGCCTCCAGAGAGCGTCAGTTACGCCTCGGTGGACCCCGTGTTGCCGCTGTTAGTCTCCGGATGACCCGCCGCCTTGAGGTACCCCATGTTCCGGATGTTCTTCTCCCACGTCTCCAAGAAGGAGCTCATCCCCAGCCCGCTCTCGTCGTGTTCATGGCGAGGCGGGTGCGGGTGGCTGGTAAAGCTCACCGGCGTCCACTCACCGTCCTCAACTTTGAATACCATCTCGGGGTCCGACATGAGATCGCCGTTCTGCGTGAAGTAATGGCCGACGGAAACCCGGTCAGAAGCGATCTTCTCGATGGTGAGCGGGTCGCACGCCTCCACTTCGACCTCATGCGGGGCGTTGATCTCCCACTCCTCGACCGATTCAACACCGTACTGCGACAGGATCTCTTGGATCACGTCCATCGTTCTGACCTCACCTGTAACGAAGGGATGCGGGCACATAAAACTTTCCATTAATCTAAGTATGGTCTTAGACACACTCAGCCGCCGTCTTCGTCATCGTTCTCTCGCATCGATTTTTTAGCGTTGGTTGCTATCCGCCTGCTAATAACGAACACCAAGATCCCTACCAGTAGAAGCCCTACCTGACCTATCGAGAGTTCGTCCCATGTAAGCGGGATAGCCGTACCGAGAGTGACGCTGATGATAATAGCCGAGAGCGTGGTTAAGCCTTGGTTCCACTCATAGACTCTGATGTTGTCGGTGCGAAATTCATAGAACCAGCGCCGAACAGCATTTTTTGATTCCTGTTCGTTTTCTTGTTGTTTACCCAGTGTGGCGGATTCTGGAGACTGACCGCTCCCCTGCTCCGATTCTTCAGTATCCGATTCGTCTTCTGTCGTATGCGTCGTTGTTTTCTGACACATATATGTTTGTATGTTATTATGACTTATAAATGTTTCCCCAGATGGAAGCATAGTATATGAAGGTTGCGCGTGGTATTATATACTATATCCCTTGCGTTAGGTGAGCGTAGTAGTATGGAAGGTCGTGCTGAGAACTACCCACCCGCGGGGGGACGTGCGATCGTCTCCGTGCCACAAGCGGGGCACTCATCTGGGTACGTCCCGCTGCCGGACTCTGAACAGCTGGGGCACTCCCATGTCCAATCGATCGGAAGTAGGCGGACGATGTTACCACCTCCACACCGCTCACAGTTGGAAGGTGGGTCAGGCGTCGTATAGGTCTCATAGCATCTTTCACAGCCGTATTCCGGCGGTGGAGGCCTGTCGGGCTGTCCAGAGTCGCTGCTGCTCATGTGGTGTAGCCTACCGAGAGTGAACGTGTGCGCCCGCCTCCTCGTTCGAGAGGTCCATCGCGATCCTATGCTCGGCGTCGAACGCTTCGGTCGGCGTGTCGAACCGCTGGACGTCGACCACGGAGTGAATCGGGAACACCTCCGCAACGTCACTCGACCGGTTCGGGTGGTTTAGATGCTCTTGGAGGCGGTCGTAGACGTTCTTCGCAGCACCGACGTAGAGGAGCCGCTCGGTGGCGGCGATCGATTCGAGGTAGTCGGGGACCGCCCCGTGTTCTTGAAGCCACAAGCGGGCGTGTGCCTCGTAGCTCGACGTGTCGGGGGTTGACAGTTCGAGGACGTACACCGCAGGCTCGTGGGCGTCGCTGAGGTCGTCGACGTGCTGCGCGATCTCCTCGGTAAGATACTGGTCACCGGTGAGCCCGTCTTCCGGAGACGGCGACCACGAATGACTCTGTCGCGTCGCGGACTCGCCCGGGCTCATCGTTCCATCCGCCCCTCGTGGGTGAGAGTTACGTCGATGCCGTCGCTGTGGGCGTGACGCTCGAAAACGGACTTGAGCTTCTGTTCGGCGGACTCGATCCCTCCACCCGTCGCTTTGTCGTCGGTGAGCCCTTCGACGGTGAGCGTGAACTGGTGGCCTTTCGGAAACTCAACACGGGCGACGCGCCCGAGGGTGTTCTCGGGGACCGTCGTTTTGATCTTCCGGCTGTGGACAAGTGTCGCCTCGATCAGGCGGTCGCCATCTACCTCCTCGCCGGTGATCATCGCGGGGTAGCGGCCCTCCATGTGGTCTACCCGGATCGTGACTGACTGGATGCTGTCGCTCCGCGGGGATCGGTAGTAGACGGTCGCTTCAACATCCTCCTGTACGGCACCGTCAACGGGCGCTCGCTCCGGATAGGACACGGCCTCGTAGCGGATGATGTTCTCGGACTCAGCAACGGTGATCGTCTTGTCTCCCGAAGGGATAGAGACGAGTTTGTCCTGCTCCGGGGAGTAGGCGTACTTCTTGTCCCGGTTGTGGAAAAACCCGTAGAACCCCTCGGGAACGTTGTTGTAGGACGAGGCCGGTGTCGCGCCGTAGACCCGGACCGTTCGCGTCGTACCCTGTCCCGTCACGTAGGTAATGTCGGTCGTCTTGTGCGAGAGGCGGTGAGCCGTGAGCTCATCGGCGTTGATCTCCTCGGTCTCCTCGTGGTACTCCTCTGCGTACTCCTTCTCGTCGGTGTTCTCTGCCGATTTTGTGGTGGTGAGCGCATCCATCGTTCTGTCCTCACTCACTCATAGGGCCCCCTTTCTGATAAGTCTTTTCCATTAGTTACAGTATGTAAATCCGAGAAAGACTGCCAGCATAGGCGGCACAAGAGCGACCGAACCGGAATTAGAGAGAGCGGACAGGTTGGTGCGACCGGCGCTTGCGGGCATACGCCCCGATGGCGAGCGTGAGCGTGTAGCCCAGCGCGATCAGCCCCCCGACCGCCAGCGGCCGCTGGGGGAGTAGGCGCGGGACAGTCGCGGTGATCCCCACACCCAGAAAGGCGGCCCCTCCACAAGACCCGATAAAGGCGAAGAACACGCCCAGTAGTTGCTCATTGCGGGATTCTGAGAACAAGAACCGATGAGAGTACCTGAACGCCCAGATACAGATAGCCAGCGAAACGACAGCTGCGAGCGCAGAGAGATACGGATTCATCGGTGACGGATTCAGGGGACGAGCGGCCCGCCGCCGCAGTTGGGGCACTTGATCGGGTTCTGCTCACGGATCACGCCGGCGTTACAGTCCGGACAGGAATACTCCCACTTTGCCGTATTCCCGCCGGTACCGGGTTGAACGTCGCTGTCAGTCATGGTCTGTGTAAATGTCGATAACGGAGTCCTCGAACGTGTCGCCGGCGTTCCGGGTGTGGACAGAGAGACCCATGCGTTCGGCTACGGTCCCCACTTCTTTCCGGAGCTTACTATGTTTACTGCTGGAATTGACGCCTGCTGTCGCTCGAAGCCTTGTCTCCTCGACCCGTTCAAACTCCACCTCGTAGGCGTTCGCACGGAACACCAGCCGCCACTCCTCGGGATCGAGTAGGTGATCGTAGTCCGGGGCGGATAAGTCGATCTCGCCGGCCTCGATCTGCTCGGCCGTGTTCTCAAGATCCTTCCCAGACTTGATCGTCTCCTCGACCATGCCGTCGGTGTTCCGTATCTCGACGACGTTGAACCACCGTTCCTGTGGCGTGTAGCCGGCGGGAAGCTCCTTCTTGTCGAGCTCCGCGACCGAGATCGTGACACGGCCGCCGACGTCTTGCGCGGCCTCCACGATCTCGGAGAGATGGTCACGTAACTGGTCTTCCGGCGGGGCTCGCCGCCGGTCGATGTGGCCCACCGACCCGTCGTATGTTCCGTCCGCTTCGGCGTCGGTCGCGCACACGGGGCACCACTCCTCGGAGACGACCCGGTGTTCCCGGCACGCTCGTAGGTGGTTGGCGTCGATTAGTGCCATATCACGCAGCCTCCCCTGTGAACCCCATCACGAACGCGTATGCGTCGAACGTCCGCTTCTGCCGCTGTTCTATCGCCTTGATCCGGGCGTGCTCACCCTTCGCGGCTTTCGACCTCCGCTGGGCGACCTCCCGCCGAGATTCACGCCGCTTGACGCTGCCGTCGCCGCGGTGGAACGTTCGTGGCGATACGTCGACCGACTCTGCTTTCGGTGGCGTCAGCATCGTTTTCCCGTATCTGTCTCAAGGGCCTCCTTCCTCTTAGTAGTTTCCATTATATACAGTATGGTATTTGATGAGCCGACGCACGCCTGAGCCTCTGAGAATCTGGAGGGGTCGCTACTGTCTCGGAATCCGATCGTGTGGGTTGGCCGCTCTGTCGATGATCTCTATATCCGGTGGGTCGGCGGGGTCGCCGAGGTACATATCGAGTGGCCCGTTCGATACCCGCCTGATCGTATCAAGTATGTCCATCTGTTGTTTTTGAATCCGTACGCGATCATCCCACCCGAGGGCTACGTTCGTGGTGGAGGTGATCTGTGTGAGGCCATCGCCTTCGACGAACACCAGTTGGTGCTGTTCCTTCGTGGATCCGCCTTCTGTGGCTGTTCGGACTTGGAAGGTCGTCGTCTCGTCGAACAACTTGGAAGCATCCGAACACCGCACAGACTCGACCTCGAAGCGACCGCTGTTTTCGCCGGGCGAAAGCCTCCCCTTGAGCGTGCTCTGTATCTCGTTTGCGACGATCTCGGCTGCCTTTCCGTGGACTTCCCAGATGATGTTCTTCGGGCCGTCCGTAGCATCTGAGGTTTCGGGGCCGGGGTCGAAACCGAATATCTCAGCAAGCTCCTGTATCTCGGACCGACTGGTATCCGCCGAGCGAATGAATTGCTCAAGCTCGTCGATCTGCTCCTCGGTGAGCTCTGTTTCGTCGACGTCGATCTCGCCGTCGATACCGTGACCCGAAGGGTCGGAGTCGCCGGGGCGGATGAGTCCTGCCTCGTACATCGACCAATGTAACTGTGAGGGGATCCGGGGCCCGCGTTCCTTGTTCACGACGCCGGGGTCATACCCTAAGTGGTCGAAAAGACGGCGTCCGAGGGCTGTCACGCCTAATGTGTAGTTGCTGCCGCTCGTTCCTCCGCGGAGAAAGTAGCCGGACTTGTCGCTGGAAGCGGCGTATTCGTAGAGCCGAGCCATCTATTCCAGACCCGCCCCGTCGCGCATGAAGTCCTCGACCGAGCGTGCGACCGGTTCGGAGGTGAATACCATCTCATCACCGATTCCTATCCGTTCGAGGTCGTCGGGTAGCTGCTCGACCCCAGCGACGGCCTCCTCTTTTGATTCCGCGATCGCGAGGTAGAGATACCCCCCGTAGACGATGATCGTCGCGTCACTCCCCGGTCGGTAGACAAGTCCGGAGAACGCCTTGGGCTCGTATGTGACGTTATTCAGGCCAAGTCCGATAGCGGCAGCATTGAGGTTGACTGTCCCCTCGAATGGGCGGATCGCGATATAGTCCTCCGGCGAGAGATTGCGAAGCTCGTCAGGGAGCGTCAGCCCCTTGTTCCACACTTCGGGGTGATCACGAATATCGTCCCCCCGCTCGGCGTCGACGCCCTCGATCAAGTACCACTCGGCAAATGGTATCTCGGGGGCTGTTATCCCTACTTCGTCTGCGACAGAGGTGAGAAAATCGACCGCAGGCTGTGGGTGTCCCATGTGTCACCCGACAGAAGGATACCGGATAAGACTACTGGGGGAGGTCTTCCTGCCACGCGTAAAACGGCCGCTCGGCACCGCAACTGAGGCACCGGTAACAGCCGTCAGCGTCGTCGAAGTGGAACTGCCCGTCACATCCCATCGCGGAGTGCGAAAAGTGGTCAGGACGCGGCCCTCGGACTGCTGGCGTCTGCTCGTCGCCGGTGTCAGCGTGGGCGTCGCTGTCGTCGACCGCGTCGCCTACCTTGATCGGGGTCTCCTTGCCCTCAACGGGGACGTGCGGCTCGTCCTTGTAGCCGTAGAGGATGCCCTCGACCTCCGTCCCGAACACGGTCGCAGGCTTGACTTCCGGCGGGATTCGGAACCCGGCGCTCTGGTAGTCGTGGATCGCCTCGCGCTCCGGGATGAACTTGCTCCCGGTGTGGGTCGGGCCCGCGATCTCGTAGAGAACGCTCCCGTCGTCGACGTCGACGTACCGGGAAACGACGTGATGGTACCACGCCGTCTTGTGTCGGAGAACGACCTGCCCCGGGCCCCACTTGGGGTCGGGCGTCTCACTCGGCATGGTCACCCCCCTCTCCGGACTGCGAGCCGCCCGGTAGTCGACGACAGTCTGGGCACAGGTTGGTGACGTTCGGACCCCGGCCGACCGTCGCGACCTCCGGGGAGTAGGTGTGACACGACTCGCACTCCGCCCATATCTCGTCGCTGGTCACGCGATACAGGTAGCCCTCCGGAAGCTCGCCGTGGAACTCCTCGATCGCCTCCTCCCACTCGCGGGCGCTGCGGAACCCGGCGTCCCGATGGTAGTCGCGGATGGCGGAGCGGTCGGATGAGTCGACCGGGCCGATCAACTCGACGCGACAGTCGCCCATCTTCTCTCCCGTCCGGGACTTCCGCCACCACGTCTCGCCCGTCGTCCGCTGGCTCGTCCGGAAGGTAACGACTTCCCCGCTCTGTTCAAGCCGGCGACGGGCGTCCGGGTCCGAGAACACGATCGGCCCGACGTGACCGCCGCTCGACCCACCTTCGTCGGGTTCGGCGTCGCCCGGGTCACCGTTAGAGCTCACCGCGGACCACCTCGGACTCGATCTCCCAACTCTTGACCCGCATCCGGAGGTCGGGCTCGGCGTGAACGACGGATCCGCCTTCCTCGGATGTGAACCCGAGCTTGACTTCGTCGACGCGAAGGTTCTCCGCGAGGGCCTTCATGTGCTGGGCGACGTTGGTTCGGGCATCGCTCGGCAGCGAGTCAAACTCTAAGATAACGAGGTTGGTGTCGGTCTCCTCAAGAGGGCGTTGAAGGTCCCAGCCGGCCCAACTGGGCTGATTCTCGATCGCTTCTTCGTCCCTGTCGGTGACCGCCAGCAGCACGGTCTTGAACAGGTCCTCGGCAGCGTCCATCTCGCGAGCATCGACGAACACGGTGGGCTCGTCGAATTGGATCTCGAACGCCGCCCGCCGCTGCTCGGGCGTCCCGCCATACACCTCGACACCGTACCCCTGCGCTCCGCGGCGGAACATACGGGTATCCGTCTCGTTGAGGTACATTACCGCGATCCTCCGTCTCTCCAAGTCGTGTGTAGCATTGGCTGTGGTGGGTCGGTCTACGACAGTTCTCCTAACGCCTGTAAAGTGGTTTGCCCGTTAGGATCGGGGTCGAACCGCTCGGGGACCTCCGGGACCAACTCGTCGTACTCGGGGAGGTCCATCCCGTCCGGGATACCCGTCTCTCGCTGACGGAACTGCGAGATGTAGTCGGCCGCGGTCTCCTTGCTGACGCCCATCTCGTGAGCGACCTGCTCATAGCTACCGCCCCGGTAGAACAGCCACGCGGCGATCGCCGGCTCCCCGTCGACTGCGATCGGGGTCGGGATACCGTGCTTGATCGGCATCTGTTGGGTGTATTCGTCGTCAACGGTCAGATCATCCGCGTCGAACTCCTCAACCATGATAGCCGCAATATCGGCACGTTCGCGGTCTGTGGTCGCGAAGTGAACACGATCTCCGAGCACGTTGACTGAACGGGCAGCCCATTTACCGTCGCTGTTACAGGACCGCTCGATATAGATCAGAACCTCGGACGTGTCGCGAACGATCAACGCGTGGGTCGTCGGGAGTCCCTGAACGTCCGCGTCGAACGCGAGCTTGTTCCGAAACTCCTCGACGCTTAGGTCTCGAAGCGACTCCGTCTCGGTGTTCTCCCCACTCTCTGTCGGCCCGGTGGTGGTCTGTTCGGCTCCGGTCGTCGACTGCTCGTTACTGGCTGCCATCGTTCTTGTCCTCATCTGTAACGAGGGGCTACGGGCACTTAACAGTTTTCCATTAGTAACAGTATAGTTCTGAGGTGACGGCCCCCCGGGGTCGACAGGAGAGACAGCTACAACGCAGGAAAGGGTCGGAACGTCAACCCGCGTCTTCAACTGGATCTTCCCGGTCGGTTGGCTCCGTCTCTTTCCTAACCGGATGAAGCCGCTCGGCTAACTGATCCAGCGCCTCGGGGATCTCCTCGACCGGTAACTCCCGGATCTCGTCGACCCGTTTCGCAAGGTCCTCCTCGGTACCGCCCAACAGAACAGTCTCGTTTCGGGCCGTATTAATCGTCCCGATCGGCTGCTCCTCGCTGCCGATATACAGTTCCGCCATGACCGGAACGGCCCGGTCATGCTGGACGATTTTGAGTTGCGTCGTCTCGTTGATCTCGACGACCGCTATATCTCGAAGCCCACTGGTGACCTCAACATCCAGCACTCGATGCCCCTCGAACGGATCCTCCGACGCGTCTTCTGACGCCTCAGAGTCGGCCGACATGGGATTCTCCGTCATATCGCAACCTCGAACGTTTCTCGCTCACAGTTCGGGCACTCGTACTTCCACGATTCCCCGGCGCTGGCCCCACCGTGGTAGTGGTGTTCGATCCACTCCTCGTCGTCCCACGCGTGTCCACAGTTGGGACACTCGGCGTCGTCGCGCTCCCCCACTCGGGGGAGTGGCCTGACCGCAACCTCGTGCTTGAACGCCTCTGCTCGCCGTTCGCTCTCAGACATGGCCCTCCCCGTCGCTTAGATACTCGGTGAGCTCGTCGCGAACCCGCCGGGCTTCCGCATCCGTCAGGTGCGACATATCTCTCTCGTGTGGCTGCTCGTGGTCTTCAGGACGGACCTCAAGGATGACTCCCTCGCGCTCCCCGATCTGCGTGTGGACGTTGATGACTCGCTCCCCGTCGCTCTCGGCGGCTTCAGGCATCGAGGTCGCCCTCCTCGGTGTCGTAGATGATCGGGTACGGGCCGCCCTCCTCGTTGACTGCCGACTCGGGGACACGACGGACGTGGTGAGGCGCATCGTCGGGGCTGAGTTCGTCGGACTCGCGGGCCATCCGCTTTGCGCCCTGTTTGGTCCCCGAAAAACCGGCGTGGCGGCCTGACGCCGTCTCGACGCGGTACTTCGTTTGCTCGGTGGTGGCCGCCTCGCTCCCACCATCCGGTAGGAGTTCGGAGTCTGCGACTTGCGTGTGGCCGAGATCGGCGTCGTTCCAGAGTTCGGCCATCGTCGGCCGGTCACCGGTGATCCGAACCGCACTTCGCTTCACGGCGTCGACGTCAAGCGACTGGACGAAATCGATCAGTTCCTCGGGGTTGTGCTCAAGCTCCGTGGCGGTCTCCGCGAACCGCTCCCGGCGCTCCGATTTGTCGTCTATATCGAGGTCACGCACCCGCTCGCCAGCGGCCAAGTCAGCCATTTTTTCAACACAGAAGGCCAGCATCTCGCCGTTCGGAAGCTCTGCCGTGAGGTAGGACGGTAACGGCTCCGTCCCGATCTCCTCTTTGTTGTGCTCCTCGACTCGGTGTTCGTGCCACGCTTCGATCGACTCGTACTCGTCCATCTCAGTTAGCATCGCTGTGCCTCCGTCTCGAACCACGTCGTGTTGCTGTCGTTCATGTGTAAGTCGATAGGGTTGATTCGCGTTCGGGCGCTCCCGAGCGGCGTCGATCCGCGCCGGTCACTCGTCGTCATGGGACACCCCCGTCCGTAACGAGATGGACTGGATCCGAGTGCGATTCTGGACACCATAGATCGCTCCCGTCAGTCATCATCCACCCGCCACAATGGCCGCACCGTTGGTCGGTGAAACGCTCAGTATCACCGGCGTCGACTGTATCGCCACCCGTCATGGAATGAAGGTCTCCGGGTCCAACTCGTACCCTTCGAACCGCTCTGCTATCTTCTCAGCTTCCTCGCGGTCAGGGACGGTTGCTTTCCACCGATCGGAGTGTGTCCGTTGCCCCTCGGTGCTATACCGTACCTCGAACTGGCCGTCGTCACGCTCGACGACCCACGCATCGTCGACGATAGCGAACGCTGGGCCGTGAACAGTTGTAGGGTTACTCCCCGCGGCGTCACTCGCCATCCTCGACCCTCCATCGCTCCATCCGCTCAAGGCACGTCTCGCAGCTCACCGCCGGGACGATCGTGTCGCCGTCGTCGTTCCGATGGCGTTCCTCCCGACCCTGAAAGTCGACGGTCGAACCGTTCTCGCACAGGTATGAGTCGGCCTCACGGGAGAGCCGCCCCGCCTCGAACGTCTCTTTGACGTGGAGGTGGACTACCGTGTCTCGGGCGTGTCCGGTCCCGGAACTGCCCCGGAGTAGCCCGGAGCGGCGGACCTTGATCGCCGCATCGTGCTCGAACGGGATCTCGTACTCATCCCAGAACGGCGCCCGTGGGGGATCCGTTTCGTCCTTCTCCACCTCGCTGCCGTCTATTGTTGGCTCAGGCATACCCGGATCAACGGGCCGCGGCTGTAAAAGTGTTTTCCAATACAACCAGTATGGATTTTGGGAGTGGTGCGGAGACCGGTCTCATCATCGGCCGCTGCTGGATACCGGGCGGCTGCGATAGGCTCCCGGGGTGAAACCACAGTCTCGGCAGACCCACCCCGGACCGATACACCGCATATCGCCACCACACCGGGTACACGCGTCGGTGTCAACTCTCATCTCGTTGCCGTCGCTACTGGACATTAGAGAGACCTCCGGGGGTTTCCCGGCCGAGGTTGTAGAAGCCGACGACCGTGGCTGCGGCGCCGACCGCGATGGCGACGGGGCTGCCTGCTCCCACGGTGGAGAGGCCGATCGCTGCGAAGCCGGCTACAACCGCAAGGTGGTCAAGGGGATCTGGGCCAGCTCCCCCGGATTGGACGGCCTCACTCGGCATCTTTCGGAACCTTCCGAACGTCGGTGTGGGTCGTTCTTAGATACTCGCCGCGGTGCGTCCGTTCGGCCTCTGCTGTCTCCTTTGCGTACTCCTCGGTCGGTGCGTCGACGACGACGGTTTCGCGGTGTTCGGTGTGGAACGTAAACTCGTACTGGGCGGGCTCGCCGCCCTGAAACGGCCCATCGATCGCTCGAACCTCCCCCTCGGCAGATTCCGCGAGGGCCTTGTTCTTCGCGTTGCGCTCGGAGTCTGCGACGACCGAGACACACTCGCCGGTATTTCGGTCGCCAAGCCACACCGCCCACGCGAGTTGATCAGCGTTCTTCGCGGCGGGATGGGTAACCTCCCCATCGCCCCCCTCAGACTCAGGCACGGGCAACCACCCCGTCTATCCGGCCGGCGCCGTCGAAATCCCACAACAGGTGCCGATCGCCTCGGATCTCGTGCGTGAACACCTCGCCACAGTTGAGGCATTGGGCGTCAGACTCGGTCTGGTACTGAAGCTCTCCCTCACAAGAGGGGCACTCGTCGAATTTGTGCGGGTCGGCTCCGTCAGGTTTGGTGGTGTTACTCATAGATGTATTCCTCCGGGAGACTGCCAGCGTGGCGGTTACACAGGGGGACGAGCGTGATCTTCCCGTCAACCTGAACGGCGGCGATGTGTTCGGTCACGTCGCCACAGTTGGCCGGTCCATCGGGCAATTCTTCGGTAAACTCGCAGGCCCCCATCCCGTCCATGTCGCGCTCGGTTGCGGCCTCGATCTCACTCCCAGCTGGGGCTTCGCGGTTATCGGTCACTACAATCACCCCACTCAACGGCGGTTCCACAGACACCACATTTCGCCAATCCCACGCGAACGTGCGGTAAGACCTGCTCGCGGGGATGGGAGCGGTTTTCTGGATCGGTTCCTCCGTCGACGTCCTCGTTGGTGGTGGACATTGTGATTGAATCGCCGTTAGATACGCTTGAGCGGATTATACTTGGAGAGGTCGTACCCGTAAAGCACTTTCAGTACGATGAGGACGGAAATCATCAAGAATAGAAGGAATAGCGATACGACGAGCATGGGACTCTCCGCCCAGAGACCCCCCCAGATCGCCATTAGCTCCGCGTAGAGGTCCGGAGTAAAGCGTGATGTGACATACTGGGCTCCTGCGAGCGCCAAACAGAAGCCTATGAGCATCATAGTCGCTCTGACGGCCAATACGACTTTGCTGCTGCCTTTACCTGTGGTGGCGTTTTCGGACATGATTAGTTCTCTCCGGTCTGGTCTCGTGTGGCGAACGCGTTAGTCAGTAGGCTACTCATCGTCGACCTCCCCGACCTTCTCAAAGTTGGCTCGGAGCAGCTTGGCCTTGTAGACCTGCTGGTCGTGGTTCGGATCGTCGACGACGTACAGCGGGTCACCGTCGTCTGCGTCGTACACCCGTTTCACGACCTCGTAGTCGTAGTCGGGCTGGCTGGTCCCAGCGCCTACCCCGGGCATCCGGTTCTGCCCGGGCATCTCGTCACGGAGTAGATCCCCCGGCTCGAACATCCAGTTGTGGGTTCCACTCATCGTCTCCGACTGATCTCCGGGTACTGTTTGGGAGCGCGGTAGATCGTCCGGAATTGGATGGCGAGCGGAATCAGAACCCCGCTGGTGAGCAACGCCGCCGCGACGAGTCCCTGCGGTGGGTTCTCGGCCAACACCCGAAGCCCCACGAACATGGCGATCCCGAATACCACGAGGATAGCCGGGAAGTACCGGTAGGCTGCGGAGTCTTGGACCTCGTGTTGCTGATAGGTGGTCATACCGGGCACCCCCCTTTACAGCCGTTATATACCACGGTTCCGGGCTTGTCGCGGAGTTCTAACGCCCGAAGCGGCTTCCACAGACCGCACTCACCGCAGCGACCGTACTCGACATAGTCGGGGCTCTCACACGAACAGTCCTCGCGAGGGAGGTCACACCACTCGCAGCGGAATTGTGTATCTCCCATCTCCGGGTCGGCTGTGCCCGTTGAACGGGCCGATCCCATTAGGCCACCTCAGCGTACCCGTCCCGTTCAGTTTTTCGCGGAACGACCTCGTACCCCTGCTCGCGGAGCTCGGCCTCGGCCTTCCGGGGATCCTGATGTGCCCGTGTCACCGTCTCGTGCCGGTAGCCGCTCGGCGTGTTCGGGTCAGGGCGTTTCACCGTGATTTTCCACTCGGGGATCAACCCGGAGTCTTCGGCCAGCGCCGCAGCGCGAAGCGCCTCCTCGACGGCCGCAAACTGTGCGTAAATGTCGGTGAAGGACTGTATCTCCTCATCGTAGAGGGACACCGCCAACTCCGCGAAGGGGCTGTCGGACTCGCGGACCTTCCGAAACTCTCGCTCGGCTGCCGCTCGTTGTCGGAGTGTCACTCCGATCTGGTCGGTATCGTAGTCAGTCATCTCCAACTGGACATAAGGGCCGGCGCGACATAATGCTTTTCCAATATTCTCAGTATAGATATTTCAACACCGGCAATACCGATCGGGAGGTGTCGAGAGGGCATTTACAGGGTCCGGCCGCTCCCCTGATGACTCACCTCAACACGAACCAGAAATAGAGAGTGAACTACCTCAGTCCGGCTTTTTCAACCGCCTCGTTCCACCCTCCGAACCGGTCGCGGTAGGGCGCGGGCGAATACTCCCCAATCTCCATCATGTCCGTCACTTTGGGCACCCTACCAACCTCGTTGTAGAGTCGGTGGAGTTCGCTGAGTAGGTCTTCTTCTGGTATCGGTTCGGGGCCTGTGTTATTCGGGGTGTACCCTGCTTCCTTGATTGCCTCGCTCCACGACCCGAACCGGTCTTGGTATGTCCCGGCCGAATACTCTCCCAGTTCGTCCATTTCCTTCGTTTTCGGTGTCCTGCCGAGTTTGTCGTGGAGCCGATGTATCGCCTCAAGTAAGTCCCCCTCTGGTATCGGGTTTCGCCCCGGTTTAACAGGCGTGTACCCTGCTTCTTTGACTGCTTCATCCCACGATCCGAACCGGTCCCGGTATGGCCCGGCCGAATACTCTCCCAGTTCGTCCATTTCGTCCGCTTTCGGGGGCCTGCCGAGTTTGTCGTGGAGCCGATGTATCTCCTCAAGTAAGTCCCCCTCTGGTATCGGGTTTCGCCCCGGTTTAACAGGCGTGTACCCCGCTTCCTTGATTGCCTCGCTCCACGACCCGAACTCACGCAGGTACGGGACGATCGAATACTCTCCGTGTTCACTCATGTCCTCCACTCTCGGGGTCCTGTCAATTTTATCGTGGAGTCGGTCGATTTCGGTTAATAAATCCTGCTCGGGTATCTCGACACCAGCGTTGGGGGTGTATCCTGCTGATTGGAGGGCTGTGCCCCAATTCCCGAAAGCTTCGGTAAATGCGTCCATCGAATACTCTCCCCGAGCTTCCATCTCGCCGGCAGTTGGCACTTCTCCGAGTTCATCCCTGAGCCGGTGGATTTCTTCTATGAGGTCTGTTTTGGGTACCGGTGGGAAATCCGAATTGTATCCGGCTGATTCGACAGCTGCCGACCATGACCCAAACCGGGCTATATACGACTGTGGTGGGTACTCTCCGTGGTCGTCCATGTCGGTGAGCCGGGGTACTCGGCCGATTTTATCATGGACACGGGTGATTTCCGCTATCAGGTCGTCTCTCGGGACTCCCGGGAACGAGACAGTGTCTGGTTGTTCGGACGCGATCGCGTTCATCGCGTCCCCTATGGTCCCGAATTGCGTGCGGTAGTCGTCGGTGAGAAAGTCGCCGTGGATCGGTACATCGTCCACAGTCGGTGTCCCACCAACTTTCTCGGCTACACGGTGGAGATCGGCCAGCAGAATCTCCGGGGTCAGTTGAGTTTCAATCTCTGCTCCGGGCTCCGGATAGCCAGCGGCAAGGAGAACGTCGCTCCATGAGTCAAAGTGGTCGGAGTAGTCACTCCGGCTGTAGCTGCTCCGGGTCACAATATCCCGCAGAGTGGGTTTTGACCCGAGCTTGTGTTTCAGCCGCCGAACCTCAGATAACAACTCAATACGTGCCATCGCTGTCATAGGTACTCTCTACCTTCGCCCGATGAAATCCGTTTCGGAAGTTCACCCCGACGTTTCAGCGAGGTAGTTGAGAATCACCATGCCGTGACACAGTTTCGGGACGCACCAACATCCTATCTGCTCGCCGCGTAGCGCCTCGACGTCGTCGGCGTCGAACGGCCCGGTGCCGGTCTCAACGCACCCGTGGAACCACCCGCGATACATCTCGACGGACCCAGTCCGGGTGTAGTCGCCGCCGTCCTGCTCGGTCTTGAACGGGTTGCCGAACTTGCTGCTCCGTCCGATCCGGTGGTCGGCGTGCCCGTCGTGGTTGTCGACGAGTCGGGTGCCATCGGGACCGACGAGTGCGACGCCGTCGCCGTCCTCTCGCTGCTCGAAGGAGATCGCGTCGTGTAGCCACTCGCTGATCACTCTCGTCGACCCGGAGCGCCCCGGCGCGATCGTCACGCCCGTTTCGGAGAGAAAGTGCGCCCGGAGCTCGTCGGGCACCTCACCGAACACGCCGTAGACGTTCGCGAAGTCGGCGCCGTTGTCCTCACCGACGAACGCGATTCGGTCGGGGAAGTGTAGCAGGTCCGCTTCCATGAGGTAGTCCCGGAAGTATTCCGTCGACGTGTCGCATCGAGAGAGGGTCACGACCGTCTGGGCGTCCGTCTCTACCGCTTCTCCGAGCCACTTCTCGGGTTCGCCGCGGGCGTAGGGGTGGTTACACCACACGGTGTCGTACTCGGACCAATCAGCGGCGAGCCCGCCCTCCTCGCGAATGTTCACGTCCGCGAGGTTGGAGTCCTTCGACGCGCATACGTCGACGTCGAACCCGTCGACCGCGTCTGAGATGGGTTTGACCTCCGAAAGCGGCGTGTTGTATTGCCCGGAGCCGGATTCAAGCTCACCGCCGAGCGTCCGCTGGCGCGACCCCATTAGATTCCTCCGTGCTGGCGCGCTGTGACGGTTGGCTCTCTGTCCGGGGTTCGGCGGGCGTCGTCACACGCGCCCGCGCTCCGGGGCTGTCCGTCCGTGAGAGTGCGCCTTCGCGACCGGAGGGTCACTCCGTTAGAGGCGCCGCCGTGGGTGTAGCTGTGGGTTGGCTCGTATCCCATGTCAGGGTACTCGGCGTGGTACCCCGTAAGTGTTTTCCAATAATTCCGGTATGGATCTACTGAACGGGGAGTAGCGGCAGGCCGGCCGTCACTCGACGAGCTCGATCGTCGCGACCACGCCGAAGTCCTCGAAGGTCATGTCCGCCGGGTCGGTGTCGTCGACGGCCTCGGCTTTCGGGGGCTCGCGCCACTCGCCGCCGCCGCGGGTGGAATGCTCCGTGAGCTGTAGCGGGCTGGTGTAGTCGTCCGGGACTCGCCGGAGTTGCGTTACATCGAGCGCGTCGAACCGAAGCTCTGTCCGTGAGACTTGGTACTGGTCGCTGGCGTCGTGATCCTCTCGGGTGGTGATCGTGATGCCCTCGAAGCGGGTGCCACCTTCCAGCGTCACGTTGACCGATTCGCCTTCCTCGAACGCTCGGAGTATGCTGTCGAACATTGTTAGACGAAGGTGCCCATGTCGTCGACCCATTGCTTGAATTTCGGGCCGTGGCCGCCGGTACCGCCGTCAGGATGCTCGTACTGCCAAATGTGGATGAGTTCGTGGCGGCACGTCTCTTTCAGGCTCTCAAGCCCGGCTCGGTAGTAGTGCGCGGGCTGGAACCCGATGGCGAGCCGGTACTGCTCGTCGACGTACCGGCGGGGGACGCTCCCCTCGGGGTACGCCATCCCCCAATGGGTCGTCAACTGGGGGTTCCAAAAGAACGCGATCTCGTCGACGTCGACCGTTCCACCGGGCCACACGTCTGCGACCCGGTCGCGAGCGTGGGGGATGACCTCGTTTTCAAGGAGGGCGTCCATGTCCGTGTTCTCCTTCCGCTCTTTCGCCTTCCCGGTGTACGCCGGTGCCTCCGACTCGTCGCCGGAACGTCTCTGTGTCTCGATCTCGTCCGTGATCCGGTCGTAGACCCGTGGCTTGGCCCTGTACCGGAGTTCTTCCTTGAACGCCTCAAGCTCCTCCTCGGTCTTGATGACGATCTGGGTCTTCTGCCGAGTAAGGACAGGAAACGCGACCGCCTTCTCCGAGTAGCCGTCTGCGGCCGCTGCTCGAACGCCTCGCTTGACGCTCTGCCGGTCCTCTCCGGACCAGCGGACCTTGATCGGCCCCTCCTCAAGATCGGTCTGTTCGGATAGGTCGGGGATTGCGTCGTCGTAGGCTTGTATTGCCATCGTTCTGTCTCATCTGAACGATCGCACCCCGGGCGCTTAAAACTTTTCCATTAATCGAAGTATGGATATTTCTAAGGCTGCGGATCAGGGAGGTCCGAGAACAGGTCCGTGTGATCGAGGTGGAGGTGGTCGGGGAGCCATGAGTCGTTGTAGGCAGCTTCGATCTCGTCGGCCTTCGGGTGATTGTCCCGGAGAAATTCGACGATGAGCCGGTCGGTTTTGGCACCCATCTCGTCCATGACGGTCGAAAGGGATTCGCCGGCCGCTTCCTGTGTGAACGCGGTCGCGACGGCGTCGACGGACTTTGGACCGGCGACGTCGACCGCGGTGAGCCCGTACCACAGGACGATGAGTGGCCGGCTGACCATGTCCAGTTGAACCCCGAACACCTCCGATACCGGCGGTGACTGGTAGATGGCCCGCAACACGTCGTAGGTGTTCTTGACCACCTCCGCCGGCGTCGCGTCGACGCGGAAGGACGGGGCGTTCTCTATCGAGTAGCCGGTGGTACTGACGGCGTGGATCGCCGCATACGGCGGGAGGGCCGCGTTGGGATCTCGGTTCTCGAACACACAGGCCCCCCGTTGGTCTGCTCCGGTTGGCGTTGTGATCCGAAACTCGTGTTGGGTAACGCCAACCGGCCCGTACTGGGAGACGCGGATGTAATCGCCCGGCTCGGGGTTGTCCGGGGCTTCGACTTGGATTGTCGACCCTTCCTCGGGACTCAGCGCCGAGTTGTCGCCGCCGGTAACCTCGGAGGGGTCGGTGATATACGGAAAGATTGGTGATGACGCGAGAGCGTTTGCCAGCCGTTGTTCGGCTTCTTTCGGGTCTTGCCCGGCCTTGTCCGCATACAGGTAGGTTTCCCAGTCCTCGGAGTCTCCTTTCGGCGGTTGGGGGAGGAACGACTGGTCAAACTCCCACTCGGCAACGCTGACCTCCATCTGTAAGGTCGACTGGTCAACGTCGGACCACGATTCAGCTCCGAACAGCGGGGATTCGGTCCCCTGCTGGAACACTTCCTCGGCAAGCTCGTCTGGAACGTCTTGAGGCGACTCGAAGCGGCTCACGGTGTACGCGGCCCGGAGCGAGCCATCGACCATCGTGAGATACGACGTGAGATGCCCCCGGACCAACTCGCTGTCGGCAGTATCGACACACCCGGTGAGCATCGGCAGGATGGCCCGCGCGTACTCAGGGAACCAAAGCGGCGACTCCGGCGGTCCGGTCGTGTCGTGGTAGCCGAAGTCGATGAGTACGCGCCGGATGTGCGGGGGCGCTACCTCCCCGTCGCCGTGCCGGGTGTACGCACAGAGTCCGCGATCGTGGTCGGTAACGTTGAACGTGTAGCTCTCACGGTGGCCGTCGTCCGTATGAACGGCCGTGATCTGGTCGCTCCCGCTCGACCGCTCTCGGAGCGTCGCCCGCACTTCGCCGCGTGCCTGTGGCTCGGCGGCGGCGTCCAATTCGTCTTCACCAAAGTCGCTCACAAACTCCCGGATCGGGATGAGCGGCGCCTCGATCACCGGGAGTGTGAACGTCTGTTGCTTCGTGGTTTCCATAAAATAGCGTCCGTGGTCTCTCGTTTCGTCACTCGGTACTAAATTCTGTGAGGGGGGCCACGCCCTCGGGCGCGGCCGGCTCCTCGCTGGGGGACGGGTCCTCCGAGCCGTCGCCTACGGGCTCCACGTCGGGGAGGTCCCGGTCACTCTCCGCCTTGAGCCGCCCGGAGAGATACCGGCACCAATCGCAGTTACACTCGATGACGTAGCTCGCCAGCGCCCCATCGGGCCACCACTCGAAGTCCGGTGGTTCTTCGTCGGCCATCTCCCCTTAGTCGTCTTCCTCCTCCACGAGTTCGGGTTGATCGAACGCTTCGGAGCCGAACACGCTCACCATCGAGTCGATCTCGCCGGAACCCGGCTCGTGTGGATTCCCAGTATCCAGTTGCGTGGTCACGCAGTTGCCGGTCTCGGGGTTCTTCACGACGAGCGTACTGTTCTGGACTTCGACTTTCGCGTTCTGGAACGGCATTGGTTTCCTCTACCTCAACTGTAGGCCCCCGACTACTTAACAGTTTTCCATTAGGAGAAGTATAGATATTTGCGGCGGTAGAGGGCGGTGTCACCGGAGCGATGCCGCAGCAAAGAGGCCGCTACAGTCGGTGAATACAGCGGTATTAGACAAAGCTGGGCCCAGCAAGGTTCGGTACCTCACCGGGGAGTTAGAAGCGCGATCAGCGACAAGTCCCGGAGCGGCCTGTGGCCGTTACTCGGGGTAGTCTGGGGCGGCCGTGGTCGGCACCTCGCCGGCGGCGACCGCGACGCCATCGTGATCGAGCGACGGGTAGTTCTCCTTGATGAACGCGTTGAGATCGTTCGCCAGCTCGACCGCCATGTCTCGCTCCGTCCCCTGCTCGCGGTCGACCGATGCCGGGATCTCCTCCGGGGCGAGCCCGTGGATCTCGACCAGCGTTATCGACTTCCCGGTGTCGATGGAGTCGATCTCCACGTTAGAGGGGTGAGCATCGAGGTCGCTTTCTTGGAGTAGCGCCTCGCGCATCTCATCCGTGGTCGCGTCACTCGCGGCGGTCACATCGACGGGATCACACACCCACCCTTCGACCTGTTTTCCGTCGCCGTCATCGGTCTCGATCTCGTTGTCCACCTCGACGTTCTCCGTATCAACGTCGATCGCCACCTCCTCCGCCAGCGCGTAGTCTATCTCGGCAGGTATTGCCTCGGCGTCGACCACGGTGTTGACGGGCACGGAGACCCAGCCGTAGACCTTGTTGTACGTGTCCTCATCCTCCGTCGACTGCTTTGTATCGGCTTGTGCCATCGTTCTGACCTCACCTGTAGTAAGGGGCTACGGGAAGTTAATAATTTCCATTACTACCAGTATGGTAATCCGGTGCTAAGAGGTTAAAATAGGGTTTTACCACTAATCTGCTGCCGAGACGGGGACCGCCGTCAGGTCAAGATGTTAGTCTCAGCGCGGTAGAGAAGGATCGCAGTGAGAACTAGTGGGAACCCGAAGGTGTATGCGGGCATGATCCACGTATGGCCCGTTACCAGAGCGAGGAACGTGGCTGCGAAAATCGAGAACACGTAGACAGTCACACCGACAATCGCCAGCAACACGATAGATCCTGTTCGGAAACCCGCTACCCACTCCCCAATTGAAGGTGTACTGGATCCCCCTCCAGACGTAGTGGTCGTGTTGGACCGGCCCCTCGACCCGGCGGTGTCGGGAGACTCTGTAGTCGGAGGCTCAATCCACTTTCCAGTATCTCGTTTTGTCTTCTTGTTGTGACACGGAAAACAGAGTGTTTGGAGGTTGTCCATATGGGTTGACCCACCGCGTGACATGGGGGTCTGGTGGTCAGCATGGAGTTCGCGATCGCCGTCGTCGTAGCCGCACTTCTGACAAGTGTACCCGTCACGTTTGAGAGTTTGCTGTCGGTATTGCTCCCACTCATCGGGGGTACAATCATCTGGACAGTATTGGTCGGTGGTTTCGGGGGTTCCCATCGTAGAGGTGGCTGTGGTCACGTCGTCATAGTCGGATGGTGGACGTACCGTAGACGCGGAGCCGGTACGGCCGCTGCGGCTGTTGATATTTGTCAGTATGATCAAAAAAGTTCTTCCGTTCGGTCAGTCGAATTGCGGGCTGGTGTTGGTTTCTGGGCCGCTGATGATCCGGTAGCTCCGCCCGAAGCGCGGGCGCTTGACCGTCTCGGCCGATAGCTCGGTGCCCTCGACCTCGATCCTCACCGCGAAGCTCGGGCGCTGCTCTTCCTCAGAGGCGTAGAGCGCGCCATCCGGCCCCTCGCGCCAATACAGGTCCTCAAGCCGGGCGTCGAACCGCTCGAACACGCCCGTGTCGACCGAGTACGGGCTGGCCGACTCGCTGCCGTCTTCGGTTGCGCTCTCAACGACCGCCTCCATGAGTGCTTGGCTCATATCTGTATCATGGGCCCGGGATCACTTAATACTTTCCATTATTAACCGTATAGATATAGAATAGGAACACCTCACAAGAGGGGATTGGTGGAAAAGAGCCGCAACGGGCGTTACTCTGCGGTTCGGAGGTGGCCCTGCTTGGGCTCGTACAACTTTCCTTTCGTCCGTAGCTTCTCGATCTCTGCCTCTACTTTGCCGGGTTCAAGTCCGGCCTCACCGGCACGGTCAAGGACTTCATCTATGGGTGCGCCTGCCTCGTACTGCTGCTCGATAGCGGCGACCAGTTCTTTGACGTTCCCAATCCGCTCACGCTGTTCTTGCGAAGTTCCCGTTTCGACCACGTCGGCGTCGAACTGGCCGGTCTCCGGGTCCACACCTACGTCTTTGAGGCTGGCTTCAACGAGGTCAGTCACTCGCTTGGCGTCTTCAAGCTCGATGCTCTCGGAGAGCCGAACCCGGGCGCTGGCTTCGGAGAGGCGTACAAGAGCCTCTAACTTGCGGGCGCTCACCGGGACTGGGGCATCCTCATCGGCCCCCCTCGACCGGAGATCGACGTAGAAGTCGGTGATCCACTCCTTTGCGTTGTCCGTCAGTACGGGAGTGATTTGCCGGGCGTAAGTGATGTAGTCCCGAACGAACCCCGGCTCGAACGGCGCCGTAGCGGATTCCGGAGGATCCGACTGATAGCCTGCCTGTTCCTGCTCGCCGGCGTGATGGATACCTAAGATGTGCTGGGCGATCTCCTCATCGGTGTCGGGTTGGGGGTTATCGAGAACGGTGAACGCGAGATCGAACAGCGTCAACACCTGTGTATCGACGGGCAACTGGTCGCCAAGTGGCTCGTACAAATCAAATCGTCCGTCAGGGGAAGATCCGGCCGCAAGTACCCCTACTCGTGTGTCGATTGATTCGTGGATCGATGCTTTTGAGATCGTGATCTGCTGTCGCTCCATCGGCTCTGGAAGGGCGCCCATCACGTCCCCATCTGCGGCCTCGATGTTGTCGATGGCTGCGAGACCACGGTCTGCGATCGGGAGGGCGCCCGACTTGAGCTCCCACGGCCCACCTGCTCCACCCGTTCGGGCCGCGGCGGCCGTGAGGCCCGCCTTCGACGTTTCTGCCCCGTTAGTGTACGTTGACCGCGGGGAGAGTCGTACTGCCGACCGTAGGATCCGGCTGATTCCGACTGCGGGATCGCCCGCGAACAGGACGTGGATCTGACCTCGAAGTGGCTCCTCGTTCTCCATTTCTTTCGCTACGCCGCTGAACAGTTGTAGCAAAACAGCCAGCTTCTCCGTCTCTAAGCCGTGAATAGAGGGGGCGATCGAACGGACGAATTTCTCATATATGTCGTTAGCGCCGCTCTGTTTGATTATCTCCTCTTTCTGTTCGTTGGTCAGTTCGGGCGTAAGCTCGTCTCTCTGAGTGACCGCGACTCCATCGATATATCGACCCAGTAGCCCTGTTTTGCTGTTCCCATCTTCCAGCTGTTCGCCACGGAGGATGCCGATAACGGAAACATGGTCGCCCGGAGTCACCTGCCCGCACAGGTCGTCCGCTAAGTTGACCTCGATGGATGGGGGCGTTTCCTCGGTTCCGACCCCGTCAGGTGTCGCTTGAACCCGGATCTCTTGATGATCAACATACTCCGATTGCTCGATGTTGAGGGTGAAAGGGCCCCGTTTTTCACAACCAAGACACTCGCTCGGTTCTTGAAACTCGTCGCTGCTGGTCTGGGGGATATAACTCTGCGTCCCGCACCGCTGGCACTCGAACGCGGCCTCCGTGACCCGCGCATGAACTTCGGTCGCCTTCCGAACAACACCACGCACCGAGACTAAACTGCCGAGTTGGTCGTCACGGGCACGAATATCACCGATCTCAATATTTTCTGAGAGACCGGTGATACGGACGTGGGCGCCGGAAAGGCTCACGTCGCTTGGAAGGTCATAGAGCCGGAGGGCTTCCTCCGCATACTCACGCATCTGGTCGGGCTTGGCACGGAAGTCGGCCGCAAGGTCGTCGTCGTACTGCTCAAGATCCTCATGTGAGATATACAGCGACCGCTTCTCGTCGGGGTACTTCTCGGCCAATTCTTCGATCTCCTCGGGGTAGTGGTCTTGATAGAAGTCAATAAACCGCTCTGTGAGGGCCTGATTAGCCATGTTAACAGGCACATTAGCCGCCGTAATCAACCTGATGGGCGGAACAGAAATCAGGTCGCCCCGCTGTGTCGGTCCCGGCGTGGGGTGTTGGCTCCGACAATGTTTCAACTTGCCCGCGGTACCGGCGATCGCCCGTTCGAGGGGCCTCACCTTCTCGGTGGGACATCGGGCTATCGGCCGTTTAGCCGGGAGGGGTGGCCCCCTTCCCGGAGCTACGCGACTGCGGCGTTTCTCGGGTGACTCGGCTTGGTTAGTTCATCCACCACTCGTCCTCGTACCCATCGAGGAAGGCGAACGTGTAGACGCCCGGCCCGAGCATGACCTGCTTGTCCCCGTGTTCGTCGTGGATCACAAACATCATGCCCTCGTCCTCGACGACAAACGCTGCCCGGTTGTTCCCGTCTAACCACTTCGTCCGCTCGGGGGCTTCGGACGCGCCACCGAGGATGACCGTGTGGTTACCGATGACTTCGTTCTGCTGGCCGTCCGGGGCGTACTCCTCTTCGGCCTGCTCGACCGCCTCCTCGCGGATGCTGGCGGCCGTCTGGTCGCTCTGCCCGACCGCCCATCCGGCCGCCTTCTCCATCGCGAGGTCCGTCACGATCTCCCGGCGCCGCTTCGCGCTGAGACGGCCGTAGCCACGGGCGTCCTGCTCGTCGCGAACCGCCTCCTCGCTGATCCCGAGCGTGCCCTGAATCTCCTTGAGTTCGTCCGTGACCTCGCTGTAGACCCGGACACGGTAACTCCCGGCCGACACCTCCTCGTGGTCGTCCCACTCGGGGTGAGCCTCCGCGAACGCATCGCTGTGGTCGCGGAACAGCGAGCGGCGGGTGGACTGCTCGATCGACTCGACGCGCTCGGCCCGCGCGGCCTCGACGTCGTGCCGGACGATCGTGAGATCACCCTGAACACGGACGCGCTGGCCGTAGGGGAGGTCCAAGCGGTCGTCTTCCGAGGTATTGACTTCCGAGAGGTTGGCGTCGAACCCCATCTTCTCGCGGACAAGCTCGGCCGTCCACTCGGTGTCGTCGTCGCGAACGTCCGGGTCCGACGAGAGGCGGTGGACAAAGAACCGCTCGGGCGTGTCGTCGTACCCGATGACGGCCGCGTAGGCGTAGTGTTCGCCCTCGTCGTCGTACTCGTCGTAGTAGTACCGCTCCGTCCGGACGAGCATCATCTGGTCGCGCTCGCTGATGACGGGCACCTCGATCGGGTTCTCGAAAGTGTCGCCCTCCTCGTCCTTGCTGAACAGGAGTTGCCACAGGACGCGGTTCTCCTCCTCGCCGTGGCCGAGTAGGTCGCGGAGCGTGTCGATCTCATGGTCGTGGATGAACGCCGCCACGTCCGACAGGTCGTACTGCTCGCGAACATCGCGAAGGGTCTCGCGGGTGGCCTCGAAGGCGGCGTCGACGCGCTCGGCCGCGGCGTCGGAGAGATACCCGTCGGCAGCCGCCGCCTCGAACACGTCGTTAAGCGCAGACTCCCACTCAACGAGGTCGTTGAGGTCCATCCAGCCGTACTTGCCGTAGACATAGTGGGTTTCGTCTGTCTGCCGGCTGTCCGGGTCGGTGTCCGGGTGCTTGATACTGAAGTAATCGAACCCGAGCGGGTCGTCCGCACCGTCAGCACCGTCCTCGCGGCCGATGAACACCGTCCCGTCCGGGTTGGTGCCGACGCCCTCGTATTCCTCTCCGAACGCGTTGGAGTAGGGCTTCGCCTCGTAGTAAGCGTCCAGTAGCTCGTTCGTGACGGCCGCGATCTCGTCGTGGAGCTGTTCGGCAACGTCGTCCGCGGTGCGGGTCGGAGTGGGTGTGCCCATCATCGTTCTGTCCTTAACTCAGATATAGGCCCCCACCCACTTAGTGCTTTCCATTATTTCCAGTATGGTAGTGTTGGCCTCCATCGATATACTCGACGAACACAGAATCCACTATCGGGAGAGATGCTGGAAGCGAACCCAATGAGCCGTGCGAAGATCGCGTATGAAGGCATAACCCGGCAGTAGACGCGCCGCCTCACACCGGCACAACCCCCTTATGAGTTGTCGCTTAGTACGAGGCGGGGGTATGCGCCTACTGCCGAGTCATGTTTCTATCCAACAGAAGTACACAAAAGCGTTTACATATTTCCGGCACGGGATCGGCCGAACGGAACGCACCGCTCGGGCGAGGTACAAGACGGGTGGAGATGTTATGTGTGGTCAGGGACGCGATTAAGTTTGAGTTGGCCGGTACAGCCGCCTTCACTCCCGCACACGGCTGTCCCACCCATGCTGCCGTCCTCGACCCGGTCGTACTTGTTTCCGGTCCATCCACACTCCGTACAGCGGTACTTCGGCTGCTCGGGCTCCTCAGTCTCCTCCATCAGTACGCACCTCCGAGAGAGCCGCCTGTTCGGTCTGGAGGTCGCTGTCGGGCTCGTCGGGTTCCGAATCGGCGGGGTCGACCTCGCGGACAGCGGGGTCGGTATCGGTCGGGTCGATGACCCACTCGCGGTGCCCCTCCATCGTGAGAGAGTCGCCGTAGCGGATCTTCCCGGGGACCCCCGCGAGGGCGAGGTTGATCACGGCCATCCGGGCGCACGTAGCGTCCTTGTCAACGCCGGTCGCGACGACGGGCGTGTCGGGATGCTGCTCGCGAAGGCGCTTCGCACCGGCGACCAGTAGCCGGCCGCTCCCACACGTTGGGTCGGACACGCTCATGGGTTCGTCTTGCGACGCGTCGGGGTTACGGCCATCGGTTATCAGTTGCGCCTTCAGCCGGCAGAGATCCCACGGGGTGAAATACTGGCCGAAGTCGTCGGCTTGCGCGCCGATCTGCTCGTACACGTCCCCGATGACGGGGCGCTCCGCCTCGCGGGCCGCGATTACGAGCTCACCGAACGCCTCGGAGAACGCCGTCGCGAGCTCACGGCGCTGCTCCATGTCGTCCTCGGCAGGCGCGTACTTGTCCAGCCGGTCGTTGTACGTCTCGTCGTCGCGAGCGAGCGCCGAGACCATGAGAATGGTCCAGTCACGGAAGATTCGGGGCCTCCGGTGGCCCGTCTCGAAGCGGATGGCATCGAGCCGGTCGGCCACGCCGGAGACGTCGACCGGGGAGGTGGCGTCACTCACCGGCGATTCCTCCGTTCGCGATCTTGTTGGCCGGCTCGTGGCCTTTGCTCTCACACTCGTTACACCGGTATTCGATATAGTGAGCGGCCCGCCGGCGACGCCACGGAGTCGAGGCTTCGGTCGACTTGGTGTTGGTCGGATCCCCCGCCTCGCGTGTCTCGGTGTGATGGAACCCCCACGCGAGACCACCGCACTCGGGGCACGCGACAGGGAGGTAGAAGTTGAACGACGGAAGATCCCACGCCACGTCTGATAGGCGCTCGTCGTCGTACAACACGCGATAGGCGGCGCGCTCGTTGGCGCTCTCGGCGTCCGTGACCGGAAGGAGGCCACTCTGGGTGCGTGCCATGTCTGTCCCGTCCTCGGCGGCTTCGACTGCGATTGGGGCTCGCGGGTCGGACGCGTGTTCCCTGATGAAATCCCCGCGCTCGTACTCGACCGATTCCGGGGGGTCGCGGTTGTACGCCGTCGCGACCGCTGGCTGTCCCGCTTCCGCAAGCCGCTCGCCCGCCCCGGCTGACCGAAACTGAATGATGACCGGGTCGCCCGGGTCGTCTTCGGTGGCTTCAGCGTCAGTCATTTCTCCCCGTCGACTGCGCGTTTAGCCGCTCTTGCGCCGTCTCCTCGATACTTGATTTCGCCCGGAGTAGCATCGTCCGTGCGGTGGATAACTGCCGGCGCGTGTCCGAATCGAGATCGTCCGGGAGTTCGTCGCCGTTGTCTCCGAGATCGACCGCCTGATCCCGCATCGCGAGAAACGATAGGATCCCGTCGTGGAGCTCTGTGAGATCGCGAAGTTGCGGGTCGGGGTTCCCGTACCCCTCCATGAGCCGTTCGCGAGCTTCCTCTGCCGTTACGTCCGGGTTGTCACCGTCTGCTGCTGGCTGTTTGGATGCCATCGTTTGACCCTACCAGCCTGTTGAGTATCCCGGGACTTAACAGTTTTCCATTAATATCCGTTGGGGCTTCTACGGGAGGATAGCATCCGCGTCGTCGCCAAACGCGTCTCGAATCCGAGCAACAGCTGCCTGCTGTTGTTCGTCGTTGTACCCCGGTAGGTGCGCGCGGGCCCACCGTTCGGCTGCCTGTCGATCGTCAACGTAAGCACACCGACAGGGGACAGCGGTGAGACCTGCGGCGTGGCTGGCCCAGATCCGCTTGTGACCGTTGACGATCTCGAAGCCGCTCTCGACGGGCCGGACAAGCGGGGGCGTGGCCGGGCGGCCTCGCTCTTTGATCGACTCGATGAACTCGGTGTTATCGGCGGCGTCGAATGTCCGAACGTGGAACGGTGACGGGCGAACGTCTTGAAGCGGGAGCGTCGTCGGTGGGAGTTGACGGACGGGACTGAGCCGACTCCGGGGGTACCCGGTGTGGTCGATCTTCGTTTGGTTGATCCGGGAGAGATGAAGCGGCACGCCGCCGGTGTAGTATGGAAACTCCTCGTGGATCTCCGCTTTCGGAGCGGCGATCACGACCTTCTCGCCGGGGTCGTACCCGGGGTTCTTGTCGGCCACCGTCGTCCCGGGTGTCGCATCCCACTCCTCGATCGAAAGGCCGGGCGTGTTCACGACCACGAGCTTACGCGGGTCGGGATCCTCCGTGTCTGTCACGACAGTCCCGTGGCTGACCGACGTGTCGTGGAGTGGGTCGCCACCGCCGCGTATCCGGTTGCTCATGGTTCCCCCCGGTTGCCCCCGGACGCCCGCCCGCTGGTCTCGTGGGAGGATGGTATAGCCGAGACACGCACGCTATCTCACCTCGAAAACGAGGACTGTGACGGTCGTACTCGGTCGGATACGGGCCTCGTAGTGCTTGTTGAGGTTGTTGATGACACCCTGTGGCGACTCCGCATCGTAGCCAGCGTCGGCCATCGCAAGGACTTGGTACGCCTCGACGGCGTCGACCACCGCTGTGCGCCGGATCTTGAGGTCCGCGAAGGCACTTCCGTCCTCGGTAGCGGCCGTGAGAGTGTCACCGACCTCTACGTCCTCGAACCCGTCGTACCGGACGGTCGCCTGTTTGTCGCCGTCGATCACGGAAGCGACGAGCTCGTTCGCGAACTTGATCTGCTGGCGCTGCTCGGGCTGGGATTGACTCGGCGCTCGACGTCGACCACTCACGCTAACTCACCTCCACGCCGCACCCGGGGCAGTAGCGATACGTCGACATGGCCGTCTCCTCGCAGAACACTTCGCCGTCGACAGTCTTGGCGTCGTGCTGCTCGTCGTCGACGCTGGCGCCACAGTACGGACAGTATCGGAAGATCCCCGCCGAGTCCGGGTGAGGCCCGTAAACCGCGCCGTGCGTGGGACAGTCGACCCGCGTTTTCCCACCCACGCCGGTGACCTCGTGGTCCTCCGTCGTTGCCGCGTGAGACTCCGGAGACTGGTCACTCATCGTCGCTCACCCGCACGAGGCGGTGCCTCCCCGCCGCGTGATCGCGGTCGTAATTCACTGAGAGTACGCGCCGGCGCCGACGGGTCATGGTCGGCGCCGACCGTCGTTGCCCCGTCCTTCGTGGGCGAGGCCGTGGTCGGCTCTGTCACCAACATCGTGTGACACAACTACGTGGTCCATCCTAAAATGAGTTTCCAATAATTTCAGTATAGATATTCACTACAGGCCGAACCAGCCCACAGAAGCGGTGAAACCTACTCTGTCGCGTCCGTCGCGGTCAACTCGTGGGGGTGATTGTGGTGGTACTTGACTGCCTCCCGCTGGACCGTGATCCGGGCCATCCCGCACCCACGGAGGGCCGTCTTGACCTTCTCGCGGGCAGACCGGAGCTTCGTTTCTTCGGGTTTATCATTGGTGAGCGCGTCCCACATGACCTCGACGTTGCCCGCCCCCTCCTCCCAGCCGAGTCGGTCGGCAAGGTCGTCGGAGAGTTCGGCAACGGCGAGTTCCTTGAACACGGCCGGAGACCCGCTCTTGAGTTTATTCTCGAAGTGTTCGACTGGGTCGGGCTCACGCCCCGGGATCGGCCGCGTCGCGTCCATGACCTGCTTCATCAGCGCGCCGCGGACCCACACGTCCTTGAGCTGGATCGGCGTCAACTCCTCAACGGCCTCGTCCATGTTGAGGATCTTGTCCATCGTGCCGTCCGCCCGGCCGGCGGACTCGTACTGTGAAAGCGTCGTGTGCTCGGTGGAGTCGGTGGATGCCATCGTTCTTCGCCTCAACCCACACAAGGGGCTACGGGGACTTAAATTTTTCCATTAGGTTCCGTATGGTAATCGTATACCGATATTAATGGATAAGTCCGATGAGACCGTACAACAGCGTATGAATACCGTCCCGCTACAAGTGCCGGTCGGCCCCGAGTTAGTGATCGTCCTCGCGCTGATCGTGCTGCTGTTCGGCGCCAATAGGATCCCGAAGGCGGCACGCTCGCTTGGAGAAGCAAGCCGAGAGATCGCACGCGGTCGGCGGGAGTCGGATCCCGACGCTGAAAACTGAGGTTCTTCTGCCGTTCGTTGCTCCGCTGAGGTCTCAAACGCGAGGGTTGTCCTTTCCATCTGAGTAGCATACGGATAATAATGGAAACTACTAAGTGGGTGGGGGCCCTTGACGGAAGTAGGAACGATGGCACGTTCGCGCCCCTCTACACCGGTATCCGAGCTTGAACCGAAGCCGACTATCGACGACCGCGATCTCTCCCCGCGGGAGCGACACGGGAGCCGCGGTGCCGGTCCTCGCCCCGGTGAAGATCGCGCGGATGAGCTCCGGCGTAAGGGGGCGTTCTACGACGGAGAACACGTTGAGGTTGTCTCGGCGTTCACGACCGGCGTATCGGAGGATGGGACGATAGAGGGAGAGGCCGAGATTCGGCCGACCGACTACTCGGAGACGATCCCGGTTCCGTACTCTGAGTTGGAGCTCCCCTCGGACGGCGCCATGCGGTCGCTCGCCCGGGAGGACACGACTCGCGTGCCTGCCTACTACGAAGCGGAGATCGACGCCCGCGAGCGGATTGCCGAGGACTGTCCGGTCGACGTCTACTGCTCGTCGGCTAACCGCTTCTGGGGCTGGAAGTACAAGCTCGTCTCCTACTACAAGGCCGCCGAGCGGATCTCGGACTCGGGCGGGGAGATCATCGTCGACTCCGGCGTGAACCGCTGGGGCTCGCCCGACGACGTGCTGGCGGCAGCCGCCGAGGTCGACGCCGACTACGTGATGGCGACTGACGTGACGGGGATGGAAGACCCGACGAAGGACTACCACAACCCGGCCATGCCGAACGTCGACGATGCCCCGGGCCGCAACGAGTTCACCGACCGGCGGACCGAAGCGAGCGGGGTGTTCGACGCGGCGCTTGAGGGGATCGAGATGTTCATGGGACGCGCCCGAGAGTTGGGTGTCGAAGACCGCGTTATCCTCCCCATCCAGCCGCCGTACACGGACTTCCTCGACGCGTGCGCCGAGCGGGGCTGGCTCGACGAAGTCGGCTACGTTGCTGTGGGGGGCCTGCTGACGATCAACGACGTGGCGGACCGGATCGACGCGCTGCGGGAGGTGCGGTCGTACCTCGGTGACGGCTTCCGCATCCACGCGCTCGCTCCCGGTCGCGACGCCAAGATGATCGACGCGCTGCGGGAGAACCCGTCGCTGGTCGACTCGCTGGATAACTCGACTCCCGAACAGGCGCCGGCGAACGACAAGCTTCCCGGAGCGAGCGGGACGCAGACCCGCCACCAGTTCCCCCGCGGGGACGATACCTCCGTGCTACGGGGCGTCGCCGCGGCGATGATCGCGCTCGAAACCGCACAGATGCTCTCTGGGAAGTGCGACCCGGTGGAGACGTGGCCTGACCGCTACGGGGGGGTGGTGTCTCCGGGAGACGACGATCAGGCTCAGATCGAGGACTGGGCGGCCGACTGAGACGTTAGTTCGCGGCTCTGGTGAAAAGATCAGCTGACGCTGCTTGCGCTTAGTCGGAGAGCGTCTTGTACTTCTCCAACACCATATCGAAGTAGTCTTCGTCCATGATCCGTGGGTTCTGTACCCGGTGGAAGTCATCAAGCACGAAGGCAGTCTGTTCGTGGTCGAGACCGTAGGCGTGGAACGCGGCGGCGTCGATCTCGGCTTGTAACTCCCGACGCTCGTCCATATCCGTTACCGGTTCAATACCACCGAGTCGATCACGCATTTCCTCGAATTGGTCACCGTAGCAGTTGAGACGGGCTGCGCGACTCGATATGTAGTCGAACCACTCGTCTCCCTTGGTAAGCTCCGGGGCCTGCGACTCCTCAAACTTGTACATCACTATGTGGGTGTCAACCTTGGTTCTCAACAAGAAATCGAAGGGCAGACTGTTGATGATTCCAAGAGCGGCGAACAACTCTTCGTTGGTGAACACCCGTTCGTATGCCGAGTGTAGTGGTTCTTCTGCGAGGTCTTCTTCCGAGGGTTCCACGGTGTACGGTCGAACTGTATGGAGCGTGTTGTGACAGACAACACCATCAGGAATCACCGAGCTGATAATTGTTCGCTCATCTGAAGACCGCGCTATGTCCCTAAAAACAATACGTGGCTCAGTACAGTCAAGCAGTACGTCCTCTTCGCTAAGTTCACTCTCCCGATAGTCTTCGAGAAGCCCGTTGACGTATCCAATTTGCGAACCGCTCCCATCAAAAGCATCGTACACGGCTCGCTTGAGTTTCCGGAACTGCTTTTCTCGGATGCGGCGTTTTGCGCTTAACTCGGGGTCTTTCTCCTCATCGACGCTCCAGAACTCGGGCGGATCAGTCTCGAAGAAGGTGCTATCGTGAATGAACTGGAAGACATTACTCCCACCAAGTACGGGATAGTCCCCCTTCGAAGGGTCTTCTACGAATCGATCGGCGTCGTTCGTCCGGTCAAGTTCGCGATATGGATTTGCGTGCCATCCCGCCCGTGATTCATCCGAGATAGATGGGTGGTCAAGGATGTTCGTCAGTACATCCACTTCTTCCTGCGAATCGACATAGGGGAAAATTCGTGCTTCGGGCGAATACCGAGCCAATACAAGACGTGGGATATTCAGCGCCTTCTCATCCAGTTCGTCCAGAACACCAACATCTCGCTGAAGGAACGTCGCCCGGAGGTCTTCCGTTTCGCCTCCGTTCTTGAAGGACAGGACCCCGAAGTTGTAGCGGTTGTCGATCTCGGGGAAGATACCCTTGTTCTCGAAGGTGACGAGAGATTGGATAGTCGTCTCGTCAAGAAGATTCATCCGGAGGTCTTTCGCAGACGATCCATTGAAGATAGCACCGGGAAGTACCTGTGCGACATAGCCATCTTCTCGGGCGATTTGAAATACGCGTTCAAGAAACAGGGCGGATAAGTCGTTCTCAGTCCCTTCGGTGCGCCCGGCGACCGTAGGGCGTTGAAGCTCGTAGGCGTCGGCATTATTGAAGTAATCCGCCTGAATCTTGATATTTCGCTTGTACTCCTCCCACGCTTCGGCAATCTCCGGGTCGTCCAGTAATTCCTCTTGGCGGGCGTTTTTGGCCTCTGGGAGACGCGTCCGGAACTCCCTGTCATATCGAGTGAAAAAGTCGTCGCGGAGCGGCTTGATTCGATCCCACGGTGGGTTTCCAACAACCACGTCGAACCCGCCGTCCGCATACACCTCTGCGAACTCCAACACCCAATTGAAGGGCTCCAATTCTTCTACGGTATCAGGTGTAATGTCTTCAATACCGGCTTCAACGAAGTCGCCATGAATGTCCTCGATGAGTTCTTCGCGAGCAGTTCGAAGTTTCTTGTTGGCCTGTTTTCTGTGTTTCTCGGCAGTTTCGCTATCAAGTGCCTGTTCGTGCTTCTCGATTTCGTGAATAATATCTTCGTAGCGGTCTCGAACGCTATCCTCGCTAAAGCTCCCGATCTGGTACTGTTCACCGTCGTCAGTTGTCTCCGGGAATCCGGTGTAGCCGATGAGACTGTTCCCTTCACGAAGATTGAACGCGACGTTTGGGAGGGCAAGATCATCGTCGTCCGAAAGATCGCCTACGTTCTCGGTATTGAGTTCTGCGATGACTGAGAGCCAGCACCGGAGTTTGGCGATCTCGACCGCGGGGCCCATCAAGTCGACGCCGTAGATGTTGTTCAGGACCGTCGTCTTCTTTAGTTTGTACTCGTCGGGGTACGCTTCCTCGTCTCCGTCTTCGTCCTCGTTCTGGATGTAGAGGGCCTTCCGGATGTTGACGATCTCCTCAAGGACAGATGTGAGGAAGTGACCACTCCCACACGCGGGGTCGACAACGCGAAAATCATCTACCTCGGTGAGAAGTGCGCTGATCAGGCTCCAGCTATTCGGCACGTCCTCGATCAGTTCGTAGACGGTGTCGTACCGCTCTACTTCGGGCTCCGGCCAGTCCCGTTCTTCCGATAGAACCCGCTTGAATCGGTCGAGCAACGCCGGTCGAACCGTCTCCTCGGCGCTAAACCGTGTGATCTCGCTTGGGGTGTAGTACGCACCGAGTTCCTTGTTGGTGTCCGCGTTGTCGCTCGTAATGTAGTTGATCGTCTTCTCGAACACATTTCCAAGGACACTCGGATCGAGGTCGGTCGGCGCGCCGTCAGCCGAGAAGCTGTAGCGTTCGAGTAGGTCAATGATGGAGAACAACACGGAGTTCCGCACGTCGAACTGATCTTCATCGAAATCGTCGCCGTTGATAGTAGGTCGGAACAGGCCACCGTTCAAGTACGGAATGTCTTGGAACAGATCGATGTTCTGGACGTTTTCGGAACGGTTGTCGGGCTGCTCGTTCATTACGTCATAGAAGAGGGGTTGGAGAAATTCCTCGTAGAATGATCCGGTGTACATCCCGGCGTCATAGGTTTCGGTGAGCGTCTGAAGGAGGTCCGAATGGACGAGCGCCTTGTCTTCAAGGAACTTGATGAAGACGAGTCGATTCATTAGCTCGACCGAGAACAGCCGCGCTTGGTTTTCAGTCGCGCCATCGGGAACCACAACCCCGTCACCGACTAACGACCGAGTTGTCTCCTCATCGTCGCTTACGATCCCGAATACGTACCGGATATAGTCGTCGTAGAACTCATCGGTGATCTCCTCACGCTTCTGTTTGAGAACCTGTCTGGCGTCGCCCGCAATCGAGGTGAAGTTCTCAAACTCAAAAGTTCGAATGAGGCGGGTGACGCGCTCGCGGTCGGCATCGAAAACGGCTTCGTCGGGGTCTCCTTGCGCCCCGACCTGATTCTCGAACAAGGCGAGAAAGACCGGTTGAAGATCAATTTCTTCGATGACGTTGTGGGTGTAGGAGTCTGGATCGTAGCGAACGAATACCCATCGAAGGCCGTCAGTGGCAAAGCCGAAGTCAGACTCAAACTCTCGTTGACTGAGCCAATCACGGACCTGCCCGATACCGTGTTTTTGGCTGTCGAGGTCCTTATTGATAGGTTCGGCTTCAATGAGAAGGCGAGTCGAGTCGACCCCCGGGTAGTCCCGGAGTGAGACTGTGTAATCCGCGACCTTCGTCCGGCCACCTGAGAGGCCGCCGGCTTCGGTCATGTACTCATACCCGAGTGCGTCGAGAAGCGGGTTGATAACGGCGTCCTGCGTGAACGACTCCGGCTGAAGGCCGTCCTGTGTCATGTCGCTCTTGAGAACGTAACCCCCAGCATCAGCGCGGAGAATGTTCTCCAGCTTCTCGTCGTTTATTTGATCTCTAAGATTGGAAACAACACTGTCGATCACTTCGAGAAGCCGGATTTCTTCATCACCGGATACTGTTGTCTCGAACGCTTCTTCAACAAATTCGGTTGCGACAGTTGGGTGACCAGAAGACATGAGCTACCTAACCCGATTAGGATACTATCTTCTGGTTGGCAGGTACAAATAAACGTGCGGTTGTAGCGGGACAACACAGAAGACTTCCGAGTTGGACTCTATTGAAATTCAATCCGGGAGAGTTCCGCACATCGTATTGAATGATTTTAAACAGTATGAGCAGCCGGTAGAGCTACCGCTACTCAATGTAGAATGGGGGGCGAGGTCAGAACGATGGCACGTAATGATCCGCGCCCCCTGTGAGAGAGACAGTCGGCAACCGAATTAAAGCCTACGGGTTCGGACGGCCATCAGTTGTTTCCCGGGAGGGTCTGCTGTGTCGTTCCACTTCCGTCAGTCTCGGGCGTCTGATTCGACGAGCTGGCGCCGTTCGTTGCGGGGTTCCCCTCCTCGTCGTCAAAGATCGGCACGACGATCGCGTGAGAATCTTCGCGGAACAGCTTGTAGTCTTGCGGTACTTCCGGGAGGGCCATCAGAAGGCGCTCGGCCTGCTCGTCGTGGGCTCTTTGGGCGGCTGGGTCGGGTTCTGAGAGTCCGGCTTCGGCAGCAAGCGTTTCAAGAGCACCTTCCTCGACGAAGTGGATCCGCACTCCGGAGTAGTCGACCGGCAGCGGCGTCGACGGCGTGTACGGGATGTTCACCGGCTCGCGGTCAACCCGGAGACCGGAGTCTTTGACCATGTCGTTGGTGACCTCGGTCGCGAAGTCCGTGAGCCAATTGTAGACGTCGACCGGCAGGCTGCTGCCAGCCGCCACGGCCGTCACGGTCCGCTCCTTGATCGGGGTGGTCGTCTTCGACATGATCCCCGCTTCTCCGTCTTCGCGACCGGGCGTGACGGGGATAACCGTCGCGTCGATGTTTTCCTGCTGTATCGGGTGGTCGTCGGGGATCGACCCGCCGTGGAGTTCCGAAAGGAGCTCTTGAGCCGTCCGCTGGTGGACCTCCCACACGGCGTCCAACAGCGGGGATTGGAGTCTGTAGAAGTTTCCGAGGATCTGGACAAGCCCGGGGAGCCCGTCGACCGCGGAGGTGGTGACGATCGCGACGCGCTGCCCGTTAACAGTAAGGAACGTCGGACGCTCTTCGATGGGGACACCAAACTGAAGGAACGTCGGCGTCACGACCTCGCCGGCGACCCGGTCGATCCATCCGGTGAGCTCATCTTCGTCGACGCCGGACACGTCGGCAACATCTTGGACAACCGTGCCGACCTCCGGGAAGTTGAAATCGGAGTTGGGCCACACCCAGTCCGACACGTACCCGAGCGGTTCCAGTATGATGGTGTCGGGGTACTCGGCCTCTGCGAACGTATCGAACAGGAACGGATCCGACCCGCGCCGATAGGAGTCGCCGTTGATCTCGAACAGTTCGAGGTGACGGTCGGGGACGGGTATCTGAACGCGCGGCTCGCCGTCGACCAACGAGTGCTCGATGGTCTGAAGATTCGACTCCATCGAGGGGTCCGTATCGGACTCGTCCTTCGGGACTCGACCGACGATGAGCGCCGGTCCGCCTTCGGAGTCCGGCGCAACAGAGACCCAGTTCTCCTCCGGATCCCAGCCGAGCGCAGTAGTAATCTCGGTGAGATCAAACCCGAGGGTGCCGTCGGTAATCTCCGTCAGGGTAACCATACCCTCCGGCGGCTCGAAATTAGACGGAGCAGGACGTAGACTCGTAGATCGCTCTCTGTAGGGAGTCATGCCCTCGTGGGGCTGCTCCCTCTCAAGATCATCTGCCATCGCTCTAACTATCATGTCTTGTTGCCCTCTCTTTAATATGCGGATTAGATGACCGACGAAACCCGTGTGTGAGACGAGAACCGGGCATCGGCCCGGCGCGGGATCTGACGGTCGTTGGTACCCGCAAAGCGGAAATCAGGTATCACCCACGTCGACAGGGGAGAAGCGGTCCTGCTCGCGGACCTTTTCTTTCGCCTCCTCCGGCGAGAACCCCATCTCGTAGCCGTCTGCGGTGACCTTCTCGGGGTAGATCGCGACGCGTTCGTCTGAGTCGGACTCCCAGACTTCGACTGGCTCGCGAACAACGGAGAGCTCGAACCGGTCCAGTACGTCGTCGTCCGGAAGCTCGTCGACGTGCGCGAGCCACGGCTCTCCCGGGCTGGACGGCTCCTCGTAGGTCACCGTCTCGGCTGCCTCCCGGAGTTCCTGCTTTGCCGAAAGCGGGAACGGCCGGTTGGGTGACTCGATCGTGTGTTCGGGCTGTTCTCCCGTCTCCACTGGTGCTTCTGACATGGATTCGTTCCTCACCCGATCATAGGACCTCCCCGGTTTTAACTCTTTTCCATTATTAGCAGTATAGATTATGTTGAGGTTCGCATGATGTACGCGCGAGGGCGTAGAATGGAGGGCACTACCCGAGCGACGGGAGATCCTGCTCGTCAACGAACACCGGGCCGCCAAGCTCGCGGCCGAGCCGCGCCTCCCGGACTTCCGCCGGATCGACCAAGACGCCGAAGTAGACGGCGTCGGCGCCGTCGAACTGATGCCACGGCCACTTGACTTCCTCCCACCCGTGAACGGGTGGGATTCCTCCGGTGGGGATGTTAGCTATGCCGCACCCACGGAGGCAAGTTTCCCGTCGCCGGTACTCCGGTTTGTGCGCTTCTCGTTGGGGCTTGCCCTCTCGGGAGAGTGTGGTAGCTCCGACCAGTTGTGGTCGTCCCACTTGAGACGCACGGGCCGAGCCATCGACCCAACTTCTTTGCTAGCCTGTCGTTCAAGGAACGTGCGGGACGCGCACAAGTCGGCGTGGGCTTCGTGACCGCACGGACACCGGAACACGTCGCCGGCCCGGTCGGTGTCGTCCTGTTCCCCACACGCCGGGCAGGTCCGGGTTGTATCGGCTTCTGACCGCACTTCGACGGTGATACCGTATTCCTCGGCGGTGTGGGACAGGCGCTCGATGAACGCCCGGAATGCCCAAAACTGGTGAGTCTTGGCGTTCACCTCGGCGCACCAGTGCGTCGAGAGAACGTCCGTGAGGTCGCCCACGTACACCGTGGCGACCCTCTCGGCGTACAGCCGTTCCAGCAGGTCCCGAACCAGTGTATCCTGCGCGTGGTCGCGCCGTCGCGTCCGTTTGCGATACAGCCGCCGTATCCGCTGACTACTGTATCGCCCCTCGCAGAGTTTGGATTGTAGGCGAGCGATTTCCTCGGTCGTCTCGCGGAAGCGGTCGAACAGGTCCCGACCTTCGTAGAGGTACTGCTGGCCGGTCGTGGTGGTACAGGCGACGAGATTGTTCGCGCCCACGTCCAGCGCGGCTTCTTCCGAAGCCAGTGGTGAATCCTGCCGGGAATCGGGGACTGTGACAGGCTGAAAGGCCCTGAACGTGTCGTCCGTCTCGTCGTACTGTATCTCTAGACGGCCCTGTTCGCCGTCCCATTTCGGAGCGCCACAGACTTCGAGGCGAAGCCGGTCGTGATAGCCAAGCCCGTACTCGTCTTTCAGGGCTTGGCCGACAGGAATCTCGACTCGTGACCGTTCACCGGTCTCCAGCGTGTATTGGTCGTTGCGGATGAACGTGCGGAGTTCTCTGCCGTCGTCCTCGTTGCCCCAGTAGCCCGGCGGGGCGGTATCCTCGCCGTTCTCGCGGGCGGCGAAGAACGACTGCCACGCCGACTTGTTCTTCCGAATTATTTGTTGTGCGCTGGCAGAGCCAAGCACATCGACGTACTGTTTGCGGTAGTCGGCGGTGTCCCACACGCTTTCGCCGTCGAAGAACTGCTGGCGGCGCTCGTAGTTCAACTCGTTCCACAGGCTGGCAGAGGCGTCCAACAGGTCCAGCAGTAGCCGCTCGTCGTCGTCGGAGAGCGGGCGCACTACGAACGTGTTGGTTCGCCTCACGACGACAGATGTTTGTGACTGTATGTCTAAATGTCTTTTGGACACAAATGCGCCCGAACATCGACATATCGCACACGCTCAATGGTCGAGTGAAAGACTACGCCAAACAGCAGGATATGGCTCTTGATGAAGCCTACCGGGAGGTTATAGAAACCGGTCTGGAAGCAGTGGAACATCCAGACGGGTCGTAGCGCGTGGGTTGCGACGATGTGCTGTCGCTCGGACCCACCCTGACAGGGGTGGGCTTCCGCTCGCTACGTGTCAGCTCCGCGACCTCGCCGTCGATCTCGATCCACGCATGACGGATGGCCTGAGAGGCGTCGGACGGGAGGGCGACGCCCTCGACGTACTCAACGCGGTCGGCAAGCGTGGGCTCGTCGAACGCGTACAGCGCCGCCATCTGGGCCGTCCGGTAGCACATTGACGGCCGGACGTCGATCGCGTCTTCGATCCGCCGGGCGGCCTGCTCGCCGTCGTCAGAGAGGTTCGTCGAACGCCACGTACACGGCTGCTCGTTGAGGTAGATACCGGCGACCCAGTCCTCACCGTCCTCGACGCGCCACTCCAAGAGGTCCATGAGCCGAAGCCGACGCTCGCGTACCGAGAGACCGTCAACCCACGCCTCGTGGGTGTCGACCCACTCGGGGGCCCGCTCTCGGAGAGGTTCAAGGAGTTGGTCGCGAGCGATCGCGTGGGTTTCAGCCATGTGGAGGAAATACCCGACCGCAACCGGTTCGTCCCGAACGACCGTCGTCTCAATGTCTCGGTCCTCATCGTCGACTTCGGCGGCACCAAAGACGAACGGGTCGTCCGCGCGCTCCTCGGGCGGATGGAACCGGTCGCCGCGACTGAGGACGAACTGCCGGTAGGGCGGCACGTCGCCCATCTCGTTTTGGTCGGCCTCGACGACGGCGTTGAACACCTCCTCGACCGCTTGGTCGGTGTCTGGGTAGTGAACGTGCCATACCTCGGATGCTTCGTCGGGGATCTCTCCACCCTGCGAGCCGTTGGTTGCCATTACGCCTCCCGGATGGTGTACCCACGGCTCTCCACCTCGTCCCGGACTTCTTCCGGGAGTTCCATCGCGGAGAGTGAAACCGTCTCGCTGTCCTGCTCGACCGCTTCACAGGCCGCGACCGGGGTGTCCTCCCACGGCGGGTCGCTCACGCTGAACGTGAACGTGTGCGGCACCGAACTGTGGTAGGCGATGATCAGCGAGTGGGGATCCGTATCGGGGTTCGGTTCCTCAACCCGAGTGATAGCGGGCCGGAGCATGGTTACTTCGCCCACACCCCCTTATTGTCTCCCACGTCCGTCCGCTCGTCGGCCTGCTCGTCCGCTTGCTCGTCAGCGTCCGGGTCGTAGCTATCAAACATCCCGAACCCCGGACCGCTGGCGCCCGGGTGCTTTTCGTCCAGATGCTCGCGAGCGTCCGGGTAGTCGTCAGCGACGTACCCGCACTCGCACTTCCCGAATACTTCGCTCATACCTATCTCCCAGTAGGGCTGGCACCCGCTTAACTCTTTTCCATTAGATACAGTATAGTATTCTGTGGGAGGAAACGCCCGATGCTACTCGAATAGGGGGGCCGGCACCGGGTGTGTCGGTGGGAACGCGGTGCGGTTGTTGATCGCGGCGCGCTCGGAGACGGCCTCGCCGGTCTCTGACTGCGCGACGTGGTATATCTCGCTCTCGTCGAAGTGTGCCTCGACGGCCTCGGCCATCCGTTCGCGAGACGGATCCGTTATGACGTGAACAGGGGAGTTCTCTCCCAGTACGCTGGGGAGAAGGTTGGGGAGTTCTGTCGGGACGGCGTACCCTTTCTGCTCCCACTCAGCAACATTGTCCTGCCGGTACTCGACAACTACCGAGGTGGAGTCACGGCCGATACCCGGCTCCGGCTGTGAGAGCTGGTCGGTCGACTCTGAAAAGCGGACTCGGTAGGCTTCACCGCTGCTCAGGTAGATGCCGAAGGGAAGTTGGTTCCACGTCTGGACCAGTATCCCGCCCGTGTCTAAGGGTTCGACCTCGATCGTCTCCGGGTCGTCAGCGACAGAGAGCATGGTCGCTGGCTCACCGTCTTGTCGGTACCCGAACGACTGTTGATCAACGATGTTCGCGACGGCCGTCGGGAAGTGACCGTACTGCTCGCCTGTCTCGTGATACTCTGCGTCGTATTCATCTCGACGCCCGATACGGTACCACCCGGCGTCGATGCGTGCGCGGATTAGTTCGCCGTCGTAGGAGTTCTTCAGCACAACGTCAGGGGGCCATTTGCTCTCCGCGTTCGGGACCCGCGTTGGGTAGATGATGCTTCCGTGGTGTAACGGGAGTACAGCGACTGTCACACCACAGGTTCCCCGGTATCATATAAAAACGACCGCGGGGCGCCGGAAGTGCCTACGCCGCGTCGACCTGCTCGTTCATCCATCCCATCTGTTCGCCCATCCCGCTGAAGTCTCGGGTCTGGAACACCGGCTCGACCGTAAGCTCGCCACTCGCCCGAAGCGCGTCGAACACGCCGCGTTCCGCGAGCGGGTCGTAGTAGCGGTCACCGAGGACGACCTGTAGCTCCACGTCACGGGGGTCGTCCGGGTGGGCGACCGAGTCGATCCACGCCGACAGCCCCTCGTAGACGTCGACCGCCCACTCGTCAAGGAGAGTCGTCACCGCGTCGCCGTTCGGAAGCCGCCCCTCACCGTCGACGGGGATACCCTCAATATCGGAGACAGAGCGGTCGTAGTTCGCGATCTCCTCGTCAGGCTCGATGAACCCGTACTTGGCGGAGATGATCCCCCACTCGTCGCCGGCCTCCGACCCGTAGCGGCTCTTGACCGTCCAGTACCCCGACGAGTAGAGGTCGGCCGCACGGCTCGTCTCCACGTCGCGCTTCGACGCGGAACAGCCGACTGCGATGAGCGTGAGGGGGTCGCGGTCGCGATGCTCCTCGACTGCTTCCCGGGCGGCCTTCACGTAGCTCAAGCCGTAGGCGGCGCCGTCGACGGAGACGTGGCCGCGCTCAACGTCGCCAAGCCGCTCGACGACGGCGGCCGTATCGTCGCACTCGCGGGCGAGACGGGCCGGCATGAGGTCCGGCAGGCGGACACCCTCGAACACGTCCATGAGGATCCGGAACAGCGCCGCATCCTCGGAGGGGACCTCGACGGAGTCCGGCTCCCGCTCGCCGCGGATGAAATCCGGAATCGCCGAGTCCTTCGTGACCGTCAGACTCCCGTCGTCGTGGCTCGTGATCTCCGGGGACGGGTCGCGGGTGTCGTTCGTGGTTTCAGCGTCGGTCTCGGTCGGGGTGGATTCTGCGTGGGCCATCGTTCTGTCCTCATCTGTATCATGGCCCCACGGGTACTTAGTAGTTTTCCATTAGTCTGAGTATAGTAAAGAACGGGAGGGTTCTACTCCCCAGTTCGGTTACCGGGACGGGTCGGCAGCCGGGGAGCGCGCGGGCACGACCGCGTCAACGTTGTAGTGCGGTGACGGGGCGTGTTCCTCGATACCCGCCATGTAGTCCCGGAGAGCGTCCATCATGGCGTCGTGCGTTTCGTAGTGGCATTGGGTGACTCCGCGGAGGTGCGTACCCGTGATTTCCTCGTCGCTACACACCCACGAGAGGTCCCAATGGAGGTCGGATTCTTCGCGAAGGTACGCGACCGTGATTGCGTGTTTCTCCGACCCGTCGGAGAACACGTACTGGCCGATGTATTCAACCGGGGCGCCCCGCCCGATCGCCAGCACGTCCTGCTCGGAGGTGTGTCGGTCCCACCGGCTCGGAGTGGGGGCAACAGCATCGAGATCGGGGGCGCACTTGGCGCGGTACGTCGCCGGGATAGTGTACGGAAGGGTCATTGTGGGAAGTAAGAGGGGTGGTGGTTACGCGTGCGGTGCCTTGCTGCCGACCGGGACGGACACCTCAACGGCCGGCTCGCTGAGAATAAACGGTATCACGGACGGGTCCGGCTCCACCATGTCGGGGAACCGCTTGCGGGCCTCAAGCTCGTGGGCCTTCTTGATCGCCGGGATAATCTTCTCCCGCTCTGGGTCGGCGTGTCCGTCCGGGACACACACGTCGATGGACTCGACGACTCCGTTCAGGACTATCACACCCTCGTCGGTGGGGCGCCGGACCGGGGGGAAGTTCTCCTCGGAGAGCGCCAGCGAGATGTACCCGGGTAGCTCCTCGTCGACGAAGTTGACCTGAAACTCCTTGAGGCGCTTGTTGAATTGCTCTCGGCGGACCCTGTCACTCACCCGGACACCGCCGTCGTAGTCGGTCATGATCTGGTCGATCGTTTCCTCTGAGATCGCGTGCGTCGCGTCGGTAATGCCTCGTGCCATCGTTCTCTGACCTCAACTGTAACGTAGGCCCCCACCCACTTAAGTTTTTACATTACTTCCAGTATGGTACTGTGATATAGTACGGGGCTGAATCGGTGGGTTTCCCTCCCCGAGACCAGCACGGAACCGGGGAGTCATCTATACATTTTTGTCGGAGTAGTGAGACGCATCTGACGCTGGAACTTTCAGGGAATGTACGCGTGTGTCGCGGGTGACTCGCGCCGTCAGAAGGCGGCGCGATGCCCGGGTTTTGCGGTGGTGTCGGCCTCGAAGCCGACGCCCTTGGGGACGGTCGGGTTGACTGCCTCGACGCTGTCGAACGTGCCGTGAGGGACGCGGAGCGACTGGTATCCATCGAGGTTTGCCCACTCGCGGGCCCGCGACAGTAACCAGCGAGCGGTCGCGTCGGGGTACTCGGTTTCCCGAGCGAGGTACGCGTCGACGGTCGCGACCGGCACCGCGGCGTCCGGGTCGCCGCTCACGACGACGGCCGCCGCGAGCGTCCCGTCCACGTCGGCTCCGAACACGGCCGCGGGGAGCTTCCCGCGAGCGGCCTCAAGCCCGGCCAGCTTGTCGTCGGTGTCGAGGTCGCGAACGCGGGGACTGAACGCTGCGTACTGGTCGCTGTCGCCGCTCCGAGTGAACTTGGTGTCCGACGCCTCCTCGCGCGTCAGCGCCATGTTGGCCGGCGTGAGCGCGGCGCTCTCACCGAACTCCGATAGCGACGTCATGCCGCCGTCGGTCGCCGTGTTGCCCGCGAGACGGGCGTCGAACCGGCGCGGGACGCCGAGTTCACCGCTGCCGCCGTCCGCGTCGATCTCGCGGACGAACCGCTTGAGACGCTTGTCGTGATTGTGGTTCGACCGGCCCTCGCGGTCGTGGTTGCCGTCCGTGTCGGCCACGCCGTCGAACCGGAAGTTCGCGGCCCGGTAGATACCGCCGTCGTTGCCCGCGGTCCCCGCGAGCGTGCGGACCCGCTCGTACCCCTCAAGCGCCGCCCAGCGGCACGCACGCGAGAGCATCCACGTCGCCGTGTTGTTCGTCCCGTGGCCCTCGGTCTCCGGGTGGCTCGCGTAGCGGCTGATCTCGACCGTACGGCGGTCGAACGCGTTGCGAGCGGTTGGAGAGCTCACCGTCAGAACCGCCGCGGGGCGGCCGTCGGGGCGCTCGGCCGTGAACATGGCGCGGGCCTTCTGGATCCGGTCCTGTTTGTGGTCGACGACCGGCGACTTCAGGAACGCGTTGACGCGGTCTCGCGAGCGAGTCCGCGTGAAACGGAGCGTGTCGACCCTCGTCCGCGGAGCCGGGACCACGCTGCCGTCGCGGGCCGACCACTCGGGACGGCGCCGGCCGGTCGCGCGCTTGTTCTCGGCCACGTCGCTGTCGACCACCCGAACCGTGTTCTGCTCGCCCATCCGAGCAAGCACGTCCGCGCTGATGCCCCGGTCGACCGACTCCATGCGGTAGCCATCGAGCCACTTGAGGTCGACCGTCTCGGGGTACAGGTCGCCCTCGTTGGCGGGCGCATCGAGACTACCGGCCTCGAAAACAAGGGCGTGAACGTCTTTACGGACGAAGTACAGCACGTCGCCCGCGGAGACGTGGCGGAGCGGAGCGCCAACTGCGGCCGCGGCGTTCACGGCGTCCTGCGTGCGGTCGTCGGTGAGCGTCGTGGGGGAAGCTTCTGAACGTGCCATCGTTCTGCTCTCAACTTACACGAGGGGCTACGGGGACTTAAAAATTTCCATTAGTTACAGTATGGGAGTGGCGGGGGTAAGAACAGAGGTCAGAAAGTCAGATACAACCGGAATCAGTAGGTCCGGGTAAACTCGTCAGCGTAGCGGTTCTCCAGCCAGCTGGTCGCCGCCTGCTTGTCGTCCAGCCGCTCAAGGAGTTGTGGCTGTGCCTCGGGGCTGTCGCCCGGATCGATCTCGACGCGGTAGACGAACCACTTGCTCCGGTAGAGCGCACCCGGGCAGAAGTGTGCCCAGTACACCCGTTCATCCGATTCCTCGGGTGGGTCTGCTGTGTTCGCTGTGTGCCCCTTCACGACGCCGTACTCGAACGTACAGAGACGCCGCTCCCCTTGTCTGTCCTCGCGGACTTCCTCCGTCTCACCAAGCTTGTAGTGCCCCGTGCGGATCCTACGTGCCATCGTGTTTCTTTCTACACCCCGCACGGTGATAAAAGTTTTCCATTAGTATTAGTATGGACATACAGGCGCGGGTTCAATAAAACTGATCGTCACTCGGTCGACGGCGAGACAGGGACCGAAACCGTCCGGGTTGAATCCCGCTCCTCGAAGGGCGTCAGATCGTCTTGCCGCTCGTCGGTCGTGATGGCCTCCGCAAGCGCCGTGACGGCCATGTGGTACGACTCGAACCGCTCGTCTGGGTCGACCGTGTCGACCTCGGTCGCCGCGCCGGTCAGTACGTAGTGGTTCGGTTGCTGGTAGCGATCCACCTGCCGGACACCGTAGCGGTAGCCGTCACGGCTGGCCGCGAGCTCCTGCTCGCCGGGGATGGTAAACTCGACCTCCGTCCCGGGGGCGACCGACGTGAGGAAATTGAGCGCGCTAAACAGCTTCTCGGCACCGCGGTTCTCGGCACGGCTCACGGGTTCTTCACCACCTTCGCCGTGAGGATCACTCAGTCGTCCTCGAAGCCGCGCAGCGTCACCTTCTCCGCCCTAAAGGACAGAGCTTGTCGGTGGACTCCCGTTCTGGCCGACCCTACTGGGTGGCAGGCGAGTAGCCGCCGTTCACGTTCAACGTCCCCGACTTCAGGGCGAGGTGACGTGTCGCCCCTCCATGCGGAGACTTTTGCCCCGCACGGAGTAGCCGAAAGCCGATGTTCTTCGCCGCGTTATAGTCTGCGTTGACCTCGTAGCCGCACTTCTGGCAACAGAACTTGGCTTGCGACGGACGGTTCTCGTCCAGCGTCGTCCCGCACTTCGAACACCGCTTGGACGTGTACGCCGGGTCTACCTGCGTAGCCTCAATACCTTCCGCTTTGGCCTTGTACGCCACGTAGTCGTACAGGCGTCGGAACGCCCACGCATGGAACTTCTTTGCGCCCGGCATCCGGTCGCGGATGTCCGTTAACTCCTCGAAGGCTATCCGGTCGCACCCGTGCGCGACGGCTTCTTGGACGATGGCTTTTGAGATACGGTGAAGGTAATCTTCGACCCACTGCGTCTCGCGGTCACCCATCCGTTCGATGGTTCGGTGGGCAGACTCCGTGCCCGTCCGTTGAAGATCGCCACGAACCCGCTCGTACTCCCGACGGCGGTGGTTGAGGTAGTCGCCGCTCCAGAACATCCCGGTCGACGTGACGGCAATCTGTTCAATACCGAGGTCCACGCCGAGGACTGTACTGTTCTTGGCGTCGCCTTCGCCCGGTATTTCGGTCTCCACGTCGGCCTTCGTTCCGATGTGGAGGAAAAACGTGTCCGTCGCGTCGCGGTACTGAAGCGTCGCACCCGTGACCTCGTAGTCGTTGTCGCGGAGGTACTTCGTGTGCGGGTTGTCTCCCTCTGGTGGAAGAACGTATTCGGCTTCGATACGTCCGTTCACCGTGGAGAGGGATACGCGGTCGTCGTGGAACGTCGCGCTCCGTTTGTCGTATCGGACGGATGGCGTCGTGAAGTGTGGTTGTGACGCCTTCTTGCCGTTCTGCCAGCGGGCGACGACGCCCTTGATGGCTTCGGCGGCTTTGTTACGTGCGGATTGAACGAGGTTAGCTTGAAGCCGTGTCTGTTCGCGCACGTCGGAGTACGTCCGGTCGTGGAGTTTTGTTTTCGAGGTGGGCTTGTAGTCGTCCTGCCACGCGTCTCGGACGACGTAGTTACACGCCCACAGGTACTCCTCGACAGTTTCGTGGAGGAGAGTCGCGTCGCTGTCGTTCATATCGAGTTTGACGACGACCGTGCGACGCACCTCCGCCATACTTCATACGTAGTAGCTTACATTCATATAGGTTGCATTTGATACGGGGAGTCGGTCGGCCACCGAACAGCGGTTGGTTCTCACCGTGTCACGTTCCTCCTCGCCGTAAACGCGGGGCTTCCCGCCTGTAGAAAGATGATCTCCCGACCGCCTTGGAACGCCAGTAGCCGGCCCTGATGCTCCGTCACGTCCGCCAGCAACAGCCGCCCGTCGATCGGGACCGCCGCCTCGTAGCCGCCGTCGATCTCGGTCGCCTCGATCTCTCCGGCCACCTCGACGCCGAAGTCAGAAAGCGCCGACTCGATCAGGTGCCGGAACGCGATCGGGAGCGACACGCCGCTCGTTTCAGGCATCGGTCTCCTCCTCGGCCGCATCAACCGAAAAGTCATGCTCGCTGAGGGCGTTCTGCGGCATCTCGGGGTCGAACGCCCGAACGGTCACGGCGCCGTCGTCGACGTGAACACTCGCGACGATGATCTCGTTCACGATCACGTCGGCGTAACCCGCGGGCTCGTTGACGATCGTCTCGATCTGGCCGTCCATCCCGGTAAGCTCCCACTCGCCGGCCGCATCCTCCGGGTGATCGGGATTGATCGCGCGGACGGTCGTTGCGTCCGTATCGGTGTCAACAGAAGCGACCCCCGCTCCGTCGACCCGAATGTCGGCGTAGCCGGCCTCGGCATCGACTTCCGTCGTGATTGCTGCCTGTTCCGTCGAAGTGTGGGTTGCGGTTGCCATCGTTCTCTGACCTCAACTGTAGTGTGGGCCCCCACCCACTTAATGCTTTCCATTATAATCCGTATGGTGTTGAGACGTGAGGGTTGTGGGGTACTAATAAGTTTCCATTACTTCCAGTAGGTTTATGGGCATCCGGCTCATAGGGTGAAACAGGAAGTTGGGGCAACCCAGACCGTCAAAATAGGTGAATAATATGGGAACTCGATCCACGACTGGAAACGGCTTGGAGTTCACACAGACGGGGACGGCCTCCCGTCTGACGGCTGAACAACTCGAAGACTGCCACCAGCCGGGGGAGTATCGGCGCTCAGACGGTGACGTGATCTGTTACGCGGTCGCCCGGATCAACGGGGCGGTCCAATACCGCTCGAAGGGGGATCTGGTGACAAAGGACGGCTGTACCGTCCTGTACGTCAGTCCCGAGGGAGAGACTGCTGTGCGACGCAACTTCGCTGCTGCTCCCGGTGAGTGGGACACGATCGACGCGTACTCGTTTACTGACCCTGATTCTGCGGAGGCAAAGGTCTGCGACCCTGAGACCTTCCAATTCATCAAACCGGTGCTTGACGCGCACCCGTATCTCAACTGACGATGGCTCGGAAATCGGTTTTCTCCGTCGGCGGAACGGTTAGTATCGCGCGGATCGGACTACTGGTTCTGTTCATGATCTCGGCCACGCTGATGTGGATGCTGTCGCTGTATATTTGGTATTAGGGCCACTTCCCGACTCGTCGGTGTGTGACTGGGCGACCGGACCAGATAGCCGTTCACGGCGACGTGGCTGCCGTTCGGCGTAGAATCGTGAGAAGGAGCGGTGCGTTAGAGTTGCGCGGCCGAACCGGGCTGTCGACGTTTGCCTACAGGTCCGGGTTGGGGACGAGCGCCATGTAGTTCTCCCCGGGGTACACCATCGCAGAGGCGTCGTCGTCTATGCTCTCCTCGACGAGAATACCGAGGGAGTGGAGCAGCACCCGGTCAGGTGTCGTTACGTAGTTGGTCGTGTCCACCTCGTCGTTCTTCTGCTGCCCGTAGATGGTCGACCGGACGGACGGCACATCGTCGGCGTCCTCGTCGAACCGGTAGATGATCGCCAGCTGGCGGTGCCCGTCGATCTCGACGGCGCCGTAGTGCTGGTGGATCTCGTCGCCATCCTCGATCCCGTACGCGCTGGCGTAGCTGGTGGGGAACACCAACTGGTGCGAGTGGACGTTCCACGGGTGCTTGTACGGTTTCACCATGTCACCGATTACGTCGTCATCGTCGTCGGCGTACTTCTCGACGGCTTCAGAGTAGGTGAGGTCGCTGTCCACCTTCTCCCACAGTTCTTTGCGGTCCCACCCGCGACCGATGTGGATCTCTTTGGGCTCCAGAAGCTCGCCATCCTCGGCCTCCGGCGGGTCGCTGGCACTCCCTTCGGCAAGCGGGTCGGACACGGACGACGGGGTCCACACCGGCGGCGCCGGCGACATATGAACCGTCAGGCCGCCATCCTCGACCGTCAGGTCCGCGGAGACCTCCGACCGCCCGCTGCTCTCCGTGTCCACTTCGGCGCTGCCGTCGTCCCCGAACGTCGGGCTGCTGTCGATCCCCGACAGGATGCCATCCTCGACGACTTCCGACTCGCCCTTCATCTGAAGCTTCGCCGTCCCCGGGTCGTATCGGGCGAACATCCCAGAGAGACCCATGACGTGCGAGATGCGGCGGCGCAGCCGGAGCTCCATGCTGCGGGCCCCGACGTTGAACGCCTTGCGCTCGTTGCTCCACCGGGTGTGGATCTTGGCACCCTCGTAGTCGTCGTCGAACGCGTCGGGATCGTCGGTTTCCGGGTAGTCGCACGGGATCGCGCGGATCCCGAATTTCGTCCCCGTCTTCGTCGTGTCGATGATCGGGTGGAACGAGATCGGGACGCCGTGTTCGACCTTCCGGGGGAACTCGGGGGAGTCGAGTAGTTCCTCGGGGAGCGGGAAGCTCACCTCGACGCCGGAGCTAAGGCGCATCGGGACCGACTGATCCGGACTCCACCGACCGCCGACGCCGTCAAACTGGCAGCGGGAGAGGTAGGTCCGAAACTCCGACAGGCTGACTTCCGGGAACTCCGAGCTGATCTCCTCGTGGATCTCGTCGGGCGTCATGCCCGAGTCCAGCATCTCGGCGTACCGGTCGCGATTCTTCCACTCTGCTGCGTGAGCTTCGCTCTGACTCATGTTTCATAACACGGTCCGGGGGTACTTAAGTATTTTCCATCAATATCAGTATGGAGATTCTGATCGCGGGACGACCATGCCGGGCAGATCCAAGTACCGCTGTGGCTACGGCGGGAGAAACAGAAGGGGAGGGAAGCGCGCCGAACGCGGCCCGTTACGGCTCGGGACCGGAGAGAGGTCCGTTGCGGATCTCGATGACGACTTCCAAACGCGCAACTGCCGATTTTAGCTGCTCGATCGGCGGATCCTGAGATATTACCTCTCGTGCCTCGGCGCTAACACCCAATAGAATCTCCTCCCGGAAATCCCCTGACTCTTGGAGGTCTGCGAGGTTCCTGTAAAGCTGCTCTTTGGCTCTGTAGTATGAGTCGTTGCGGCCGTCTGCCGTTCGTTCCTCCGCAATACGTTCGGCAGCAGAACGTAGTGTTGATCCCGTTAGAGGCTCCGAAGGCTGGCCGGTAGAGACGCAGGTATCATGGGTAGTCAACCTCATGTCTTCGTCACTTCGCAACTACTATATTAATTAGTTATGTGTTCGGGGTAAATAGTCTTGTAGTCTGACTATTTTAATGTATCATTATGAATATCTTTGAGCCGATTGAACACCTCGTTGTGTTTCGGGCTCGTCTTGATTGCCTCCGCGACCGCGCCGGCGGCCGCGTCGACGTCACCCTCGCCGTAGAGGGCATATGCGATCTCGTGCGCGCAGGTAGTTCCGGCCGTCTTGAATACCTCTCGTGCGGTGTTCTCTCCGATCCCGTTGAAGTCTCGAAGGGACTCGCGACGGCACTTCGCCGGTAGCGGCGACTCGTCTGCCGCACGGTCGGGGATCGCGAACGGTGCGTCATCGGCTGGCGAGCCTCCCTCGACCGCACAGTCGTCAGCGGTGAATCGGTCCTCGACGGAAAACTCGGTGTTGGGTGTCGGAACGTGTTTGAGAGACCGAGACAGGTAGCACGTTGGGAGCTCGTCGTCAGAACACGACTGCTGGATCCCGAGTTGGTAGAAGCCGCCACGAGGGTTCGACACGACGACCGCGTGAACCTGCTTGTCGGTACTTCCCCGAAGGGTGGAGACACCGGTCGCCCATACGTCGTAGCTGTGGGAGATGACGGTGAGATCCGTCGCATACGCCGGCGTCGAAACCGTGTCACCCGGGGAAAGCGACCGGAACCGCTCATACAGTCGCTCGCGTTTGTTCGCGCGCCGCCGCTGGGACGCACGGAAGTGGTCCGTCTCGCCCGTCTGGTAGGCGCGAATGGCGTTCGCGATCGTCTCGGCCTCCGCGCCCGTCGCCGGGAGGTACACCTGCCACGAGCCGAGTATCGGCGTCCGCGGGTCGTCTTTGGGCCGCCCGTTGATCGCGTGTTTCTCGTCGATCTCAACGCGGATGCTGTCGCCCTCGGCGGTGACCGACTCAAGCGAACCGAACCCGTACCGCTGATCTCCGACCACACGACCGCCCCCGGTCAACACGGCCGGCGAGCCGACCGCGTCGGTGAGCGTCGCTGCGGCCGCCTCCGGCGCGTCAAGCTCGGAGCGGCCTACACCCCCCTCTCCGGCCACGCGAGCGAACCGAACCGTCTCCTCGTCGCCGTCGGGAAGGCACACTTCCACGGAAAGGGTCGCCCGGCCGTCGACGTCGACCCCGTCGCCCGGGAACGCCTCGGCGCCGGGGGTCTCGAACGCGTCGGTGTCCGAAGTAGCCGCCCCGGAGGGCTCGCCGGCCGGGGACGCCCCCGGCGCCGGCGTCTGTTCATCGCGAACGGCGTCGACGTACTGCGAAAGGTCCTGCTGGCTCATGTTAGTCCTCGGTGTAGAACCAGAGTCCGTGTCTGTCGAGCGCCGCCTTCGCGACCGCAACGACAGGCTCGAACACCTCGGCCGGCTCCTCCCGGTCAAACATCTTCTCCGCGCCGACCTTCTCGATCGTCTCGTCGGGGGCGACGAACACGACCCGGTGGGTGTTCTGCGGGCGGATCGCGCATTGGGCGCGGGCCGTCGACGCGGGCTCGACCTCGATCGAAACCGGAGCGTGGTCGTGCGTGAGCGTGAGCGTGTACGTCGACGTGTCGCTCTCGGCCGGCTCCGGAGAGTAAGTCAACTCCGACACGTTCCACCCGTTCGGCAGGTGGGCCTCCAACTCCGCCGCGAGCGCGTCGTCCGCGGTGGAAACCGCCGTGAATCCATCGAGGGTCGAAACCTGTTCTTCTTGTCGGCGCTTGAGGGGACTTCGGTGTGCCATCGTTCTGTCCTCAACTTAGATCAGGGGCTACGGGGACTTAAGGCTTTCCATTATGTTCCGTATGGTGGTGGAGGGGTTAGGACGAGAGAACGCGGATCGATTCGACGACGCCGACTCGTTCGTCGTCGGTCGACGGGATATGGCGCTCAACGCCGGCCGCGTACACTAACTCGGGATCATCAAGCTCGGCCTTACCCCACTTCTCGATCTGCCGGACGGCCGCGTAATCGGCAACGCTGCTACCGTGGTCCATGTCGACACCGTCGAACACGAACGACGCTTCGGCGTGGTGGTGGTCGGTCGGCTCTGTCGACGCTGGTTCGGTCGCCGTCCCCTCGAACGACTCCCCGGATTCAAGCGTCACGCGAACGCGATCGCCGTGTTCGACCGCCGCGACCTCCGCGACCATACCTGCCGGCTCCCCGGCGTCCTGCTCGGCGGGTTCATCATCGAGTACGATCGTGACTCGGTTGCCCTGTTCGTCCGTCGTCGTGTACGCGCCCCGTGTCTCCACGGCGCTCAACTGGTCGGGTGTGAGGGTGACTTGTGCCATCGTTTGTCCTCACTCCCCGATTCGACCCCCGGCGGTAAAAGAGTTTCCATTAAGAACAGTATGGATGTCTGTGGCCGGAGACCCGGCCTCACACCCACTCGCCAAGCCCGGCCTGTTCGGGGCCGTCGTCGCTGCTGGCCGGTTCGGCGTCGGCGGCGTCCTGTGGATCGGACTCGACCTCGGTCTCGGCCTCATCCTCGGTTTCGTCGGACCCCGTAGCGCCCGGTTCGGGCCGGTGATCGTCCGGGATCGGCTCCGGAACGTCGCCCCCGGAAAGCCCGTTGATCACGTCGACGGCGGTCGCGAACGCCGCATCAAACTGCTCGCCTTCCGCGAACAGCGGGTGATCCTCGAACCCGTCATGTCCGTACTCCGCGCTCCCGTGGACCGCCCACGTCTTGCCGGGGTTGTGGGGGTCCATCGAGAGGCTGATGAGGTGCCCGTCGCCGGCGGGATCGCGCAGCGCGACGTGCTTCGGCGTGTTCACCGCGACTTCCCAGCCGGCCGGGAGTGCCGGAATATCGTGTGAGCTCATGATCTGTGGTTGATGTGGGTCGTGGTAGTGGTTACTCGATGTTCTCGATCTGCGACTCGGGATACGCGTAGACGGTCACCGGAGAGTCCTCGATCACCTCGAAGTGCTGGTGGGCCGTCGTGGGCGTACAGCCGTCCGGGAGGCTGTCGGCGTAGTGGGTGAGCGTCGATACGTATGCGACCTCGACGACCGGCTCGTCCGCCTCGACGCTGTCGGGCGTCCCGGAGTAGCCGAACACCGTGGTCCCCGCGAGCGGGTCAATCTCGTACTCGTCGGCCTGCTCTCCCGGGAGCGAGACGACGACCATCGCCTCATCGTCGTCGTTGTCCGCGTCCACTTCACGGACCAAATCGCCCGGGTCGCACTCGGGCGTGTCCGGCTGTTCCTCCGTGTATTCGCTGAGTGGGTGGTTTGTCGCCATCGTCCTGATCTCAACTTACACAAGGGGCTACGGGGACTTAAGGCTTTCCATTATATACAGTATAGATGTGTAGTGGTGGAATACATCGATAAGCGGGGGTGTGTTCGCAGGGGGAGCGACCAGAACACATCGATAGAGGGGCGTTCGGTTGGCCGAAAATTTCCGGGTCACGCGGCCGTCAGTCGCCCGGGTCTTAACCAACAGGCAGGCGGGTCTCCCGACAGGTGTTGGTTAACTCACGGGGCGTCCTCCGCGAACGTGCCGAGATACTGCTGGTCGCGGGCGCAGTCTCCAAGAAGGTGCGTCCGTCGCTGCTCCCACGCGGAGCGTGCGTCGGGCTGTGTGTCGATCCCGACTGCCCGGGCGTCTTCTCCCCATAACGCTTCGGCCGCGATGAGCGCCGGGCCTGAGCCGGCACACGGCGCAAGGACAAGCTCGCCCTGCTCCGCGATCGCGTCCAGCCACACTTTGTACGGGCCGACCGGCTTCACGGTCCCCTGCCCGTACTCGTCGGTCGGCTCCCGCCATCGCGGCCGGCGCGCATCGAGGCGCACCGACTCGGACCACTCCCGATCCGTCTCGCCTTTGTGCGCCATGACCACGGGGTAGCCGGCTTCGGTACCGTACTGGCCGGTTCCTGAACAGTCGGGGGTGCCGTCCTTCTTCGTGTACCGCACGTCGGCCACCTTCCGAAGCCCGCCGCCGCGGTACGGTCGCGTGTCCCCGGCCGCTACCCGCACCTCGCCGTACTCACGCGCAAGATACTGCTGGAACCGGCGGGACGCGTGTCACCTTCTCCGCCCTAAAGGGCGGAGCTTGTCGGTGGACTCCCGTTCTGGCCGACCCTACCGGGTGGCAGGCGAGTAGCCGCCGTTCACGTTCAGCGTCCCCGACTTCAGGGCGAGGTGACGTGTCGCCCCTCCATGCGGAGACTTTTGCCCCGCACGGAGTAGCCGAAAGCCGATGTTCTTCGCCGCGTTATAGTCTGCGTTGACCTCGTAGCCGCACTTCTGGCAACAGAACTTCGCTTGCGACTGCCGGTTCTCGTCCAGCGTCGTCCCGCACTTCGAACACCGCTTGGACGTGTACGCCGGGTCTACCTGCGTGGCCTCAATACCCTCCGCTTCGGCCTTGTACGCCGTGTAGTCGTACAAACGGCGGAACGTCCACGCATGGAACTTCTTTGCGCCCGGCATCCGGTCGCGGATGTCCGTTAACTCCTCGAAGGCGATCCGGTCGCACCCGTGCGCGACGGCTTCTTGGACGATGGCTTTTGAGATACGGTGAAGGTAATCTTCGACCCACCGTGTCTCTCGGTCGCCCATCCGTTCGATTGTTCGATGGGCTGATTGCGTGCCTGTCCGTTGGAGGTCACCACGAACCCGCTCGTACTCCCGACGGCGGTGATTGAGGTAGTCGGCGCTCCAGAACATTCCGGTTGACGTGACGGCAATCTGTTCGATACCGAGGTCCACGCCGAGGACTGTGCTGTTCTCGGCGTCGCCTTCGTCCGGTATCTCGGTCTCCACGTCGGCCTTCGTTCCAATATGGAGGAAAAACGTGTCCGTCGCGTCGCGGTACTGAAGCGTCGCACCCGTGACCTCGTAGTCGTTGTCGCGGAGGTACTTCGTGTGCGGGTTGTCTCCCTCTGGTGGAAGGACGTATTCGGCTTCGATACGTCCGTTCACCGTGGAGAGGGATACGCGGTCGTCGTGGAACGTCGCGCTCCGTTTGTCGTATCGGACGGATGGCGTCGTGAAGTGTGGTTGTGACGCCTTCTTGCCGTTCTGCCAGCGGGCGACGACGCCCTTGATGGCTTCGGCGGCTTTGTTACGTGCGGATTGAACGAGGTTGGCTTGAAGCCGTGTCTGTTCGCGCACGTCGGAGTACGTCCGGTCGTGGAGTTTTGTTTTCGAGGTGGGCTTGTAGTCGTCCTGCCACGCGTCTCGGACGACGTAGTTACACGCCCACAGGTACTCCTCGACGGTTTCGTGGAGGAGAGTCGCGTCGCTGTCGTCCATATCGAGTTTGACGACGGCCGTGCGACGCACCTCCGCCATACTTCATATGTAGTACCCTACATTCATATAGGTTGGGTTTGATGCGGGGAGTCGGTCGGCCACCGAACAGCGGTTGTTTCTCACCGTGTCGCGTTCCTCCCGCCGTAAACGGCGGGGTTTCCCGCTTGTAGAAAGATGAGTCGGCGTCCATCAACAGCCAGCCCCCGGGCTTGAGCGCATCCCACGCCGCGTCGATCATGTCCGCGATCGTCCGCGACGTGTCGATCTCGTCGCGTTGGAGCTCCGATTCCGGAAAGTCGCTGGTCGCCTCGTCGGTGATCGGGTGGGTGACGTAGTCGACGCCGCGACCGGAGTACCGCGCCGGCGCGGCCCAGTTCGCATCGAGATGGACTACTGCCGCCTGCTCGCGATAGTCGCCGGCGACGTCGACCCAGTTGGCGACCCGGTACTCGACCGCCATGCGGTCACTCCTCGACGCGCATGATGACCGCGGCATCGGACATGACCCGCCACCCCTCGAAGGTATCGTGATCGGCAGCGAACCCGTGGATCCGCCACGTCAGTTTGCTCCCGGGCTTCGCCGTCCAATCGATGATCCCCTCCGTGTCGAAGTTCTCGCTCGCGATGACCTCCAACTCGAAGTTGCGGTTAGTCGGGTCGGTCACCGCGTCACCGACGCTGAGAACCCGGGCGCGAGCGATCCAATGCTCGTCCTCGATGTGGATCACGTCGCCCTCGGAAAGTTCGTCTGCGTCGGTCACAAGCCGGGACTCGACCGCAACGTCGCTGTCCTGAGATTCTGCGTGTGCCATCATTCTGTCCTCAACTCACACAAGGGGCTGGGGGCACTTAATAGTTTACATTATTTTCCGTATGGACATACGCAACCGTCACAAAATCTGTGACGGGGGGTGGGGTTCACAAAAACTGTGAGCCGGTCGGGAAAACGGAAGCGCGGGCTGGCCGGGTGGTCCCTACTCGGCAGCGTCGGCTACGTCGGCCGCGACGGGGAGCGTAGTGAGCGTGTCGTTCGTATCGACGACGACGTTCCACGGGCTGTCCCCGGAGAGTAGCACGACGCCGTCGCCCGTGCCGTCACTCCACGCCATGAGGCCCGCCTCGGGATCGGAAAGGTCGACGCCGGCGATCGCCGCCGCCGTCTCGGCCGCGCGCTCCGGGAAGGACACGTAGCCCTCGCCGTTCGTCCCGGCGATCCCGATCGCGTCCGTGTGCGGGTGGGTCCGGGCGACCACCGCACCCCGCGTTTCGTCGTATTCCTCGGGGACGTGGTCTTTCAGGTCCTGCGCGTTGATGTTGCCGACGCCAAGCCGGGCGATCGTACCACCGTCGTCGGTCTCGTCGGCGCCGGCTTCGGCGGCCCATCCCGGAAGGTACTCGCCTTTGATCTGCGCGTCCTCTGCGACCCACGCGCTGTCGATCGCGTCCATGTCGATCCCGGACGGGTCCGTGATCGCGGTCGCGGCCGTCACGGTCGACTGGTCGGCGCGGTAGCCGATGCCGCCGAGTAGCCCGATGACCGCACGGAACGCGTCGGTGGCGGTCGGCCCCTCGTCCGGGAGCGTGTATAGGTCCGCGACCGCCTTCGCGGCATACTGCGTTCCCACGAACGGGAGCGGGAAGCCCATCTCGTAGTTCTCCCCGACCGTCGCGTAGAATGCCTCCTCGACCGCGGTGTCTCCGATGCCGGTGACCGCGTCGACCGCCGCGTCGCGGCTGAGGTTCGACCGCTCGGACGGGACGGGCGTCGGGTCGGGGGTCCCCGCACCCCGCTCGGCGTCGAACGCTTCACTCGCGTCGACGCCGTCCCACTCGTCCGGTTCGACCACCGGATCGAAGCCGTACTCGTCGGCGTGCTCGGCCACGCCGAACGGGGTCACACGGTACATCCCGGTCGCGAGCGTGTCCGGCGCGTCGAACCACTTGCCGGCCTCCTCCTCATCAATGTACGTCCCACCGCGGGTCTGCTCGGGGTCTAACTCCTTCCCGGACGGCGGGTTCACGAACCCGTCGCGAACGTCGGAAAGTTCGACCACCTCAAAGAGCGCGTCACCGGTCTGGTGGATAACCGTCTCGCCCTCGCGGCCCTTCACCCACTCGTAGGTGTCCGTGTAAACGCTCTCGCGAAGGTTCTGCTCGTTGTTGACCGTAAGCGCCGCCGGCAGAACCCACTCGTCGCCCTCCGGCGCGTAGAACACGTCCGGGGTCGTGTGGGTGGCCTGCTCGACGATGAGCTCGAACGTCGTCCCGGCCGCGGTCTCGCAGCGGAACACGTCGGCCGCGGTCGTCCCAATGAACGGTGTCTCCGACTCGTCCATCTCCTCGACCTCCGTGACGGTCGCGGGGTACGACCCGTCGACCGTAACCTCCGACCCCTCGCGGATCTGCTTGGCTGCGCGGCCGACCGCCCGCTCTTTCATTTCGGCGTGGGTGTTCTCACCGACCCGGGCGACCGTTTCCGGCGCGTCCGGGGCCGGGTTGTCGTCCATCCACGCCACGGCCTCGCGGACCGCCTCGACCTTATCCTCCGCCGTCGCGACGACGGGGCCGTTCCACGGCTTCTCGTCGGCCTCGCTGACACAGACCTCGCACGGACCGTTGCCGGTGAAATCGACCCATACCCACACGTACCGCTGCGTCACGATGTTTCGCGCGCTGCTCGACGAAACCCGCGACGGCGCGCGGAATCGCGTGTTGGATCCATCCAGAAGCGTGTACCCCGCGACCTCGGTCGGCGGGACCGGCTCGCCGTCCTCGACGTCGACCGTCGGGCCAAAGTCCGCCATGAGCGTTACCTGCTCGAAACTGCCGTCCTGAGTGTGGGATTCGGAACGTGCCATCGTTCTGTTCTCATCTCACACAAGGGGCTACGGGGACTTAAATTTTTCCATTATGTTCCGTATGGCGATTGGGTTAGGAACGGACTTCCCCCGCCGGGGAGAGGCCAAAGTCCTGTGGCGTGTGTGACTGGATGTGGTCGGCGCGGTCGCTGCTGTCGATCGGTTCCTCGCACGCCGGACACCGCTTGAGAATTAGCCGGATCGTCCCATCGGCATACGTCCGCCGCTCCAACATGGTGTCGCTACGCGTCGCGGACCGCCCGCATATACTCGCGAGCTTGCCTGAGCGACAGTCGGGTCGTCTCCCGCTCCCAGTTGCTTACCGTCCCCGGAGAGACGCCAAGCTCCGCCGCAACATCGGCCTGTGTGAGCTCTGCCCGCTCCCGCGCCTCGACGAGTTGCGACATGGTCGGGACTGACGGAACGTAGTTGGACCCATCACCCGAACGGACGTTCTCCGGGGGGTCCGTGGCGTTCGGGCGGGCGTTCGTCTCCATCCCCTCGTCTGCGGTCATGGAGACGTGGGTAAGCAGATCGTCGCCCTGCTCGCGCGCCCACTCGGCCGCCTGCGCCTTCGACGTCGCCCGAACCACGGCGATCCCGGTCGCTGTTAGCGGTACCTCGTAATCCACCCACCCATCGGGCAGCGTCGGTCCTGCTGGCGGGTCTGAAACCGAATGCTCGTCTGAGTCACCTGCCATCGTTCGATCCTAAATCAAACGAGGGCGGGCACCCACTTAATAGTTTTCCATTAGTATCCGTTTGATTCTGTCGCCTTATCGCTGGTGTACGACGGGTCGTGAGTCACGGCCGTTCCCGCCTCGGGGGTGTCGCTCGGGACGGTAACACCCGCACGCTCGGCTGCGTCCGGGTGGTCCTGAAGCCATGCCGCCGCCTCTCTGACCGCTTCGGAGACCATCTCCTCGGTGAGAATATCGGACTGCTCCCACCACTCCGGGCCTGCCTCCTCCAAGACCTGCGCGCACTCGTCGGCCACTACCTCGTCGACGACGTTGTGGATCTCCTCGCCCATCTCCTCGGCCGCGTCTCCCGCCTTCTCGGTCGTCTGCTCGGAGAAAGCGCGCGTGTCGACGGCCTCGGCGCTCTGAACGAGCGTCGCGATCGTGTTCACCTTGTGGGAGTCTTCAACCGCTGGGACCACCCGGTCGATCAGCACGTCGGTCCCGAACGGCTCGACCGCTTCTCCTGCGAGCGTATCAACGCGATTGGACTGAGTTCTGTATGCCATCGTTCTCTTGCCTCATCGGATCGTGGAGGCCCGGGCACTTAGTTGTTTTCCATTATTCTTAGTATGGTTGTGGTTCTCGGCTGGCACTTCTACCGGGACGAGAGTAGCGGAGAAAAGGCGAGATGTGCGTCTACTGGTCCGGGGACTCGTCGACGATCGCGTACAGCCCGGTTGGGAGGTATCGGTCGTGGGCGCCACGGAGATACCCGTCGTCGTCAAGCGTCGCGTCGAACCGGACGCCCTCGTGTTTATGCCTCACCGCTACCGTCTGTTCGTCTGCCCCCTCGATGCCGACCTCGCTGTCGCTACCAGCGACTCGCTCGTTATCAAGGCGAAGATACGGTTCGGATTCGGAGTCAATAGCCCGGTCGGTGGGTTTGTCGGTATCCATGCTTACTCTCTGAATTAGCCGTTGAGCGGCGGTACTATACGGCAGAACGGTTCTGTTGAAATCCTTAGAAAGTGATAGATGCTGCCCCGGTTGTGGTCAGTACAAGAAATCAGGACTGTCAATCAGTGTCTTCTGATCCTTCAGTAGTTGTTTGTCGAGTAGGAAATATCGCTGTGTCAGGTGCGTTGAACGGACTGTTTGGTCCGGTAAGCCACGCAGAGAGGTAGACAACACAGGCGGCGATGACAGCCATCGGCAACTGGCGCATAAAAATGCCATAGGCAACCGTGACAGCGATCGCAGCACGAGTGAGCGTATGACGTTCGGAATCGCCGTAGTACACCAGTGCCGCGACACCAAATGCTGAAAGCGTCAACCACGCTCCAATTATGACTTGACCAGTCAGTGCCGAATACGCCAATCCAATTATACCAATCAGTACCAACACCGCCGCAATACGTTTTGAGGAGGGCATGTGAAACTCGTTATGTCCGAATGTCTTAAATTACGGTTATTAATCACGAAGCAACTCACACCAACCGGCTGTTTCAGGTGAGAATATATCTGAAGAAGAGGATTTCAACAGAGCCACTGATGTAGAATTTGAGTAGTAGGCGAGCTAATAAGTGTCGAGTCGTTATACTTCGAATATGAATCGTCGTCACTATATTGCCCTGTCTGGTTCAGTAGCCCTTACTGGCTGTACTGGAGACCCATCTGGTATAATCTCGAACGACAGCGAAGGAACAGATTTGGTGCCAGATTCTGGTCCAGAGCCGACTGAGACCACCTTTGAGGGAACTGGCTCAGGTTTACATGAAATAACAGTCGAAAACGATGGAATGACTTTCTTCCGAATTGATACAGAAGAGCCAATTACGGTTTCTCTGGTGAATTCGGATAATGATTCTCCTCTAGATCTGGGTGTTGATTTCCCACGGGCTTTCACGAGAACTGCTGTCGATACTACTTCGGAAGAGTATGCTTTGGAGATCGAAGCAGAGGATAGTATTGATTGGAGTATCACAGTGGAAGATCAACCGATATATTCTGAAGACGATGTAGGGGAAGCTACTTTTCCGATCGAATTTTCGGGTAGCAGTGAAAATGTATTCGGACCATTCAATCTTGATGGGTTCCACCAACCTCGCTTACGGACAAATGTTGAGATGAATCTAGTATTTGCTAATCAAGAAGGGGAGACAATACAAACTATTTCAGCAGATTACCTACAAAATGAGGATATTAAAGGCTCGTTCGTGAATCTGGATACAATAAATATTTCTGAGGTGTGTTGGGTATGGTGTCCATTAAACTCTCTATTTACTGCGGGTATTCTTGAGGACAGTCAAGAGGTCTCTTACGAGGTCGAGATAACTGAGCCAGACAACTGATTACTCCGCATTCAGTAGGTGGAAGCGACCCGCAATCATCCCGATTACTGCCCCGCTGAAGTGAGCCATTATTCCGCTTCCCGATGGTGAGAAGTAGATTGTTAGTACGGATGCTCCGACGATGATGAGACCAACAATTGCCCGCCCAGAGAGGTAGTCCGCGACTGGGTTCGCTACAACCAAGTATCCCAACAAAGCGAACCCCGCCCCGCTAGCCCCAAGAGCAGGTCCAGCCGTGCCATAATACTCCATCACAACCAACTGTGTAATCCCTGAAAGAGATCCACTCAGGACAAAGAAGAGGTGGAAGCGAAGCCACGATGAAGAGAACGAAATAAGCCCACCAACCAACCCAATCAACATCGCATTACTAATTAGATGCTGTGTGTTTGCGTGAGCATAGATAGAGAGGACAATAGACTCTGGAGATTCATCAAGAGGGGCGGACAAAACAAATGGTTCAACCACACCACCTGCTCCCATAAACGCAGTCCAACCCACAATTGACACTACAGACATTATACTGAGCGTCTGTACAACTGGATTCCAAAAAATGCCAGTAGCAATTTCAGAGCCTGAATCAGATTCAGAGGGCATACTGTGTCTTCAAGCAGTCATCTCATTTAAATGGTCCTCACACCATGGTTTTCGAGTATTACTGACTAGCCTGTTCTGTAATTGATATCGATTCAGAGGCAGGCTCACTCGTATCTCCATTTGGAGCTTCAAGAACGAGTGTCACATCGTAATCACCTGTCTGTATGTTGTTACCCCACCGATTCAAAGAGAGAATACTGAGACCCACTAACACCACATCACTTTCTGTTTCTGGTTCAATATCATTCTCATTTTCCTCTTCTATGGTTATGTCATCGCTCTCGATGGTCCACTGTTCTAGCATCGTGAATTCATCAGCGTAGTTCGGCGTCTTGTAAGCCCGTGACAGATATAACCAACTTTCATCAGACCTGACAGACATATCCTCAATAACAGGGAGATCAATCACTTCCTCCACAGATGATTGTCCATCTTCATCTGTGGATTCATTAGTGGAATCATCGGAACTATCAGAATAATTCGATTCGTCAGAATCTACTGTGGTGTTTGAATCAGTGTTCGGAGATACACTATCGTTGTCGCTGATGATTCCAGACGGATCTCCTGTACAACCGCTCAATCCAGCAAGGGCTACGGAAGAGAGGGAGAGATAGTGGCGACGGTCCATATGATTGTATATTCACACGAATCGGATTAGTGTTTCTACTGCTGTGTTGAATAGCGATCTCTGAGCCATGGTGAGACGATACCGATGTAGAGACCACTATCGTCAACCGCTAACAAGCCGACTTGAAGTTTGACCCCCTCGGTCAACACCGCTATTCGACAGAGCAGTTTGTACCAATCTCTACCGGCGTAGATTACCTATCCTTGCCGCCGGCTTTGTACGTGACAATGTTGGAGCTAGCCTTTTTTATTCCCCCCCTGAACACGGTTCTCCACCATATCACTACAAAAGCGGAGTGCGATTCTGTGCGCAGCGGCGACCTCTTCGAACAGCCAGAATACCCCGAGGGCAAGTACAAGATACGCGCTGTGTATTCAGCATAGCCTCTCCTAACTATCAGCATCTGAGGATTTCAACAGAGCTGGCAGAACCTAAGCATGGGGGAACAGTATCGAAGGTTGATAACCAGCGCCCCGTGGATTAGATCGACCCTGTGATCGCCTGTATCTCGTCGACGTCTTCCGGGTGGATCTGCTCGCCGCCGACCAGTACGCCTCGGGCCTCCTCCGGTTCGTAAGCCGACCCGTCGCTGTCGACCGTCGCCAGCTGGCGCTCGCCGGCCGCCCACAGTTCCACCCGGTCGTTCGTTTCCAGCAACGCCCGGATGTGATAGGCCAACTCCTCGCTGTCGCGCTTCCGGTAGTTCACGATGTATCGCTTCGTCGTCTCGTCTGGAGATTCAATATCGAGTTTCATGTTCGGGATCTCCGCTTACTCGTTCACGTACCACGGCCGGCGGGTAACTGTTCGCACGTCGACGGACGGTACCCCCGGCCGGCGGAGTTTGACCGCCCCATCAGGGTTCGGATGAAGGGTGGCAGACTCTCGGCCGTCGGCGCCGGGGGTGTTGGACACCGTCGCCGTAACCTCGCGACTCTCCCACTCGCCCGCGACGGCTCTCGCCCGGGGGTCGTCGACCTCGCGAACGTACCCGGCCACCGGCTCGTCCCACCCCTCGACGGTGATCTCGAACCAATCACCCGGGACAAGTTCCATGACCGTTCCTGCCGGGCGGGGGTACCCACCGTCGTCGAACGTCGGGCTCTGCTCATACTCGTCGGGGACCGCCTCACGGAGCGCCTGATACCACTCCCACGGCCCGTGGCCGTGCGGTGGGACCATCCGGACCGGAACGTCGCTGTCCGGCGCCACAGGCTCGCGGCAGATGGGGCACTCGCCGGCGGAAAGCCGCCGGGTCACCTCCGGCGGTTCGCCCTCGCGACCGTCTTGCTTGATCGCCTTTAGCGCCGCCTTCCGGGTCGTGATCTCCGGATCGTCCGGGAACCGGGCGACTGCCGGGATGTTCGCCGGAGCCATGCTGATCGCCACGTCGCCCGCATCGTGATCTCTGGTGACGTGGCGGCCGAGCTCGTCTTCGGGAAGGTAGTCGCGATCGCAGCACAGACAGTCGTATCGCGGCGGTGCGTCCGTCTCCTCGTGTGTCGTATCGGAGTTGGGTTGTGTAGGCATAGGAGACCTCGAACCGCTTACTGCGCCCGCCCCCGGAACCGCTCGGGATCAACGAGGTAGGTCTGTTCGTCGGCGTCGATCGTGTACGCGTCTCGGAACACGGCACCGGTGTCGTCCGGCTGGTACTCTCCGGGAGCCATGTGGTCTGGGAGGCCGGGATCGCCGCGGCGGGCGTCGTGGTCGATCTCGACCCGCACGACACGCCGGTCGTTGGCGTCGGCCCGCCCGGAGTAGCCGTGCGAGGACGGCGGCCCGTCCAGCATCACACCCTGAAGGACCGATCCCGTCCCAATCTCGACGTACACCGATTCGCCCGCCTGTACCGATTCAAGTTCCTGCTCTTGCTCTGGTGCCATCGTTCTTCCCCTCATCTGTATCAAGGGCCCCGTGCTACTTAGTGTTTTCCATTATTTCCAGTATAGTAATGAAATATACAGGGCACGGTGGTATCTTCGCTTGTCAACACAAGCTCCATACTTGGCGCCCTCGACGTCGGGCACCGGTATCTCTCAACCTCTACCGCAATAGAGCGTCTTCGTCGCTCCGGAAAGAAAACACTCAGTCAGTCAATCAGCTTCGTCTCTTGCTTTAGCGACTCCTGAATGTTAGGTGAAAGTGCCTGAAATATCGCGTCCGGCGGGTAAGAGAGCCGGTATTCGTTAGTATTGGAGTTGCTGTTTCGGATTACTTCCACGACCTCGTTATCGCTGAAGTCGCGGAGGTAACTGTAGAAGTTCTGTCTCTTGACAGCGTTGGTGGCCGTAGCCTCGCAAGCCTGCTCGTAGATGTTCAACACGGTTGTCCCGGTCACCTTAGCACTCTCGGGCATTTTTTCGGCCTGCTTCATTGCGTGAGCGAGAGATGCTATGATTATCTGCCCCGTTTCGGAGTACGTCGAAATCAGGGAGTCCATCCGGGTGCGGTCGACTTTCTCCTTTCCGCGACGGATATGTTCGTCAGTAACCGGTGAATCACCCATATTCATCGCGTATTGGCCGCCCTTGAGTAGCATATCGAGCCCGTAACGGGCGTCTCCGTTCTGCTTGCCAGCCAAAGCCGAGGCGATCTCGACTGCCGACTGGTCGATACCCTGTTCCGTGAACGCCTCCTCCGCTCGCATCTCAAGAATATCTCGGATCTCGTTTGCGTCGTAGGCTGGGAACTCGATCGTGTGCTCGACAAGAGACGAACGCACGGCGCTGTTGAAGTTGTCCCGGAACGAGAGGTTGTTTGCCGTACAGATCACACACAACTTCGTTCCATCGAGGTACGTCCCGGGCTGAGTCCCGCGGCTCGCCTGATAGAACAGGTCGTTGAGATCGTCGGCGCCGCCGATCTCGTCGAGAACCAGCACCACAATATCGCCCTGCTCGTTGAGCGCGTTGAACAGCCGTTTGTTGACCACACGAGACGAGTGTCCCGTCTCTGAGAGTCGTTGTTCTTCTGGGAGAATCTGGTTTGCTGCCCGAATAGAAGCAGCGTAGCCGGAGGTACAGTCTGAACAGTTCGTGTAGACGATCGAAACCTCCTGCTGGTCCTCCGGCGGTTTCTCCTCGTTTTGTTCCTCGATGTATTCTTTCAGCTGAGAGGTGACGTGCTTAGTGACGAGAGTCTTCCCCGTCCCGTTCGGTCCCACGAGGAACGGGTGAGACGGCGTATCTCCGTTTACTGCCGGCATGAGGGCCATGCGTAGTTCGCTGATCTGCTCCTCCCGATGGAGGACCTCATCTGGGATATACGCATCCCGGAGTCGATCCATCGAATCGAAAATGTCTGTGGCGGTGTCTTCAAACAAATTCGCCATTATCAGACACCCCCCGGCAGGCTGTGGCTATCCGTCTGACACCCGTAGTCAACGGGATCTGTTGGTCGGTCGCCCGTAGTCAACGGGCTTGTATCGCTCACTCGCATCGCGCTACATACCCGTTTTAATCCATCCTACATAAAACCAACGACCAGAGCATTTGCCGGTGCCGGAGTAGTATCGGGAGCCCCGGCAGTATCCTACGCCAGCGCAGTATAGGACACCACCCAAACCGGAACCATACAACCACCCCTCGGCATTACAGGGGTTACAACCCCCGCTCGGCCGGGGCCTCCCCAAGCCGTTGGATTACAACTACCCCGCAGCATTACATGGGTTACAACCCTCCAGTTCCCGGGTTTGTTTATAAAACCACCGCGTTACAGGGGTTACAACCCACCCCACAGCATTACAAGGGTTACAACCCCTGCTGTATTACCACCAGCGCATTACAAGGGTTACAACCCACCCCACGGCATTACAAGGGTTACAGCCGGGGTTGTTTATAAAACCAGAGAATTACAGCCGTTTGAGCCAACCTCGGGGTTACATCACCGGGTCGAGAGTTACAACGGGGGCGCAGCATTACAACCCGCGCGGCGGATTATCGCGATTCCGGCGCAAAACGTCTGCGAACACGCCGATCTCCCGGAGAACACGTAGTCCGGGGGGGAGGGGGGCCAAAATCATACATCCCCCGCAAATTGACGGGGCGAGCTCACGGAGAAACACGTTATTTGCTCCGTTCACACTACACAAATAACATGGCTTCTTGCTTTACGGATGCTGTTAGAACAACTGGCTAATAAAACCTCGCCTCACACAAAGCATTTTCCGGCTTTCGCGAGAGCTCTCCGACGGTTTTGCCGACCGTTGTATGATTTTGGCCCCCCTCCCCCCGAAGACGACAGAACCACAAGACGGGAGGAGATTTGCGGCCAAAACAGGCTCGTCGATGTAATGCTGCGGTGGTGATGTAACCATCGGGTTATCTGTTGCGTCTCGGACAGCAGAAAAGGACAGCACGGAGATACCGCCCGTTTGTGCGGCTCGCGCGACAATCGCCGCTGGGAGGCTGTTACGCCTCCTCGTCGACGCCGATGACCGGGACAGTCACGGCGTCAAGTGCGTCCTGCTCGACCGTGACGGTCAGGTACTCGGCTTCATCCGGCACCGGACCGTCTCCATCCGGGAACGCTGCGAAGTGACCGGGAGCGTCTGCTGGGAGGATCCCCACCGTGAACTTAGACAAGACGCGGTTGATACGGTTGGCTCCCACCGTCCAGTAGTCGCCTGTCCACTCGGCGTCGTCAGCCTCGTGGTGGAGTAAATCCTTCAGCTGCCGGTTGACCGCGAGCTCGTAGCTCATGCCGATCTTCAACCGGTCGTCCCCGTCGTGGCTGATGTGTATGTCGCCCTCATCGTCTGTCCGCGACACCGCGATCGCCTCGTCCGTCCCGACGAAACGCGCGTACTGGCCGTTCGCCGGGACGGACACGACTTCGCGACCGTACAACCCCTCGTCCTCCGGCGTTGCCCACTCCCGCGGGTTTGGCTCTGCCTGCTCCTCGACGACCTCCGTCGCGATCTCCTCTGCCGCCTCGACCTCGACGTCGACTGCCGGGTACTCGTCACTCCCGTCGATCGGCTGGCCATCCGCGTACACACGCGCGCCTTTCCCTTCGATCGTCTCAAGCGCGTACTCGACCCACTCCTCGTCCTGCTCGAACGGGCTGTAGCCGATGGTGACGCTCCCGTTGCCACCGTACCCTGTGTCGCCGCACTCCGGGCACTTGGTGACAAGCGCGTGGCTCTGAAGCTTCCCCTCCTCGTATGGGTTCCCGACGTAGGTGGTCTGCTTCACCTCCGGCTCCCGCCGGACACCGTGTTCCGGGCACCGGTCGATCTGGTCCAAGACGGCCGCCCCGCGTTCTGTCGTCCCGAACCGCGTGTCACCGACGTGGGTGATGAGCCCCGTCCGGAGCGCCCGCACGATCGCGGCGTACCGCCACGACCGGGGAAAGTTGTAGAGCGCGCCGCTCGGGCGCCGGAGGCCCGTCCCGGGCTGACCGTTGCCGTAGGCACCGCGCCACCCGCCCGTCCCGATGCTGATCGGGCCGAGGTAGTAACAGTCGCGCAGTAGCTTCCGGACCGTCCCGGGGGAAAACGCCCGCTTCGTCAGCTCGTCGACGACGTTCGCCGGGAGCCGCGACCGGATCGTCTCCTCGTCTGTCGGCTCGTCTACGTCGATCGTCTCGTCTTCGGTGGGGGAGTCGTCCATCGTTCTGATCTCAAGTGTAACATGATCCCCCACCTACTTAATATTTTACATTACTAAACGTATGAAGATAGTGATTAGGGGTCTAACTGGGCGTGCTCTCTCAGGTACTCCTTCGCCGCTTCGACCGCTTCCTGCTCGGTGTCGAAAGGGTCCATGTCGTCCGCGGTCGGGTACTGAACGCCCCAGTCTTTGTCGGTCACCTCGTTCATCTCTCCCTCGGCGCGGAACACCAACACGTCCCACAGGGGATCACCGGAATGGCTCCACCCGTGTTCGACGTATCGCATCCCGTTGCCCGTCAGTTCGACCCCTTCCATTTCGGTCCATGCGTCTGGAATCTCGTCGCTGTTGTCGTCTGCCATCGTTCTGACCTCATCGGATCATGGCACCCCGTGTACTTAGTTATTTTCTATTAGTCCAAGTATAGATATCGCACCGGAAACACGGTGTGGTACCGCACCCCCTGTGCCGAGTGTAGATCGCAAAAAATCGGCGGGTAAGCCGCTATCGGTCGACCTCTGTGATTACGGGGCCGTCCGTGCCGCGGTCGTTGACCGTTTCCAACACGGTATCGAGTTCGATCGGCACGCCGTAGTAGGCGGTCCCCTCGCCCGGGACCGGGGTATCCTCCCATGTGACCTCGACGACTGAGCCGTCGACTTCGACCCATGCGTGCTTCGTCGCGACCGGCACGGTCGGCGGAACCGCGATTCCCTCGACGTACCGCACGTCGTCGCGACCGGCAGCTCCCGCGACTTCGCGAGCGTTCCGGTAGCACCGCCTCGGCGTTCTCCCGACTGCCTCGGCGAGCTCACCGATCGCCTCGACGTCGTCGGCTGGGGGCGACGTATCGCGCCACGCTCCGCGCTCGATGATCGCGTTGATCTCGGGATCGGCGTCTCCCACAGCGTCGACGTATTCCCGGATCGCCTCGCGACCGCCGGGCGCTCCGCGTTCCGTATCGGTCCATATGTTCATCGAGACCTTCCCATGCCCGTTGAATTGACTGACAGACTTAAGTGCGACACCGCTCAGACACACAAATTGCCTCGCAAGAGGTAACATGGGTCTCAAAATCCTCGTGAGAGGGGGTTCCTGTCTGGGGACCCGGCCGTCGACGTTCCAGCGTCGACGCCTCCGCCGTGCCCCAAAGCGGCGGGCTTCTCCGCGGGTTGTAGCCCGCGGAGGTTTCGTACCTACTCGACTTGCTCCTCCGCGTACCGGAGTAGCACCGACCGGACGGTCTCCGGGTTCACGTCGTGGAAGTCTATATCGTCGCGACGCTCCACCGCGACCTCGACGCTGCTCATCACCTTCCGCGCATCGTGGTTGTACCGGGCGATTGCGTGCGTGATCTCCGGCTGTTGGAAAATCCCGGAAGGTAGCGATAGCTTGGGACACTCATCATCTGCGAACCGCTGAAGCGTGTTCGCGGCCTGAACCCACTCGCCGTAGTTGGTACGGCCGGGGTTCGCTGCCCAGTCGGTGTCTGTCAGCTCGGTCCGAAGCGCGGTCAACACCGCGTTGAGCCGCTGGTTGCGGTCGTGTTTCCACACGCTAATCTTCTCGACGGGCACCGAGTCCTCGTCTCCCGGCGGGAAGTACCGCACATCGGGTTCGCGACCGATCGAACCGCGCCGGAACCCGATCGTCCCCATGAAGTCGCCCAAGTCCTCTCCCGGGCACTTGTGGACCCGGAACGCGGTGAACCCGCCTTTCTCGACACGACCTGTTACGTACACCGACCCCGTGATCTGGTCGATCGAAACGCCCGTCTTGAACGGACTCATTTTGATCGCCGCGTCCATCACTTCCTCCGGCGACCCCTCGCCTCTGACCGGTTCCATCATGTCCAGATGCGCCGTTCCGTCTGTGTTAGCTGCCATCGTTCTGTCCTCAACTCACACAAGGGGCTACGGGGATTTAAACTTTTCCATTACTATCCGTATGCTATTGAACGGTGGCGAAAACCCACACTTGCTCTCTGAGAATAGGCTACCTCCTGACGGGTTCGACCGCACGCTCGGGCTTGTTTCCGGGTCTATTCATCGACCCCCCTGCTGGCATCCAGCCGGATCTCTCCGTGCTTGCTCTCGTCGACGTCGACCGCTGGGTCACCGGTAAACTCCTCCCACGTCAACCATGTCTCGTCGACCATTTCGACGCTGCCGTCCGTGTGTTGCTCGATCACCTCCATGCTCACGCCTTCGCAGTCGCGCTTGAGTGTGACCCAGCGATCTTCGACCGCTGCTGTGCCGGTGGACTCGCCGGCGTCGACTCCGTCGCGAACGCTCATCAGGCAGCCCCCGTTGGCTTCGGAACGCCCTCGTAGGCGTCTCTATCGTCGCGCTCGCCGTAGTAGCCGGCGTCTCCGAGACAGATACAGTCGTCCGTACTCCCGGACCAACTGACCTCGACGCCCAACTCCTCTGCCGCGTCTAACACCCGCTTGGCGACCGCCTCGGCGTCGACGGTGTCTGAGCCGAAGTGAATAAACGCCTTCTCGGTGGCGTCCGTCTGAGCCTTCCACCACAGGTACGTGGCCGCGTCCGGCGTCGCGCACCCGCACCCCGCCGAGTAGTATTCCACCTCGTGATCGAACGTGCCGGCGGCCGCCTTCAGGACCTCCACGAAGTCGCGGCGGATCTCGTGGCCCGGCTCGAACAGATCACAGGCCGATTCGTGCTTCCAATACCCTGAGTAGGTGACTTCGTCCATCGTTCTGACCTCATCGGATCATCGTCCCCCGGCCATATAAGGATTTTCAATTAGGTACAGTATGGATATTGAAACAGCGATCCACCGAACCGCGCCGTCGACTCCTCCCTGCGCGCCGGCCCGCCGACTGGTCGGTGGTAGCAACAGCCCCCTGACGGCGCCGAGCGAGCCGCCCGGCTTAGAACCGGCCGAGCGCGGCTTGCCCGATCTCTCTCCCCTCCCCGACCGACTCGTCGACCTCGCACAAGACGGCTACTGCCGCCTCGACGGCCGCCGCCGGGGGATCGTGCGGCCGCACCGCGTGTTTCACCGCCTGCGCCGGCGTCGTCGGCCCGTTGACGTGGTCAAGAAGCCGTGCCGCCCGCGTGACAAGCTGGGTCGTCGCCCGCTTCTCGGGGGCGTCCATCTGCGGTAGATCGTCCGCTTTGACATCCTCCCCGCGCTAAAGCGCGAGGTTTCCCCGAAGGGGATATTCAGGTTGCGCGTTTCCTCGGGCCTCAAGGACGCTTTCGCGTGGGCCGTCAATGGTCGCCACCGAGTTGTGACCAACGGTGTGCTTTCCAGCGCGTACAGCCCTGTCAATGGGGCCTTCCTCCCCGCATACAGCGAGCGTCGAACACGGCTGGCTATTCAACCAGCGAGGTAGCACGGTTCGCGTCAGCCGAACTGTTACGCCGTACATGGTTCTCCCTCCCGTTGTGCGATGTTCTCTGAAGCGTTCAGGTCGGCGTGGCGTCCTCGACCGCACTCCGAACACGAAAAGTGGTCGCCATCACGGGTTCCCATCGAGCCACACGCTGAACACCGCTGGCTGGTATGGTACGCATCAACCTGCTCAACACGAATCCCAGCCCGCTCGGCTTTGTACGTGATGAACTGTTGGATTTGGTGGAAATGCCACGAATGAACACCTGACCACGAGCTGTTCTCGCGGATACGTTTGAGGTCTTCCATCCGAATGACCGGATCCTCGAACTGGTCCGCGAACGTGATGAGACGACGGGAGAGTTTGTGGTTCAAGTCCGCGATTCGACGCTGTTCTTTGTCACCCACGCGGTTGCGTGCGCGAAGCGCACCCGCTTCCGAGAGCGAATCGCGTAGGGAACGATATTTGCGTCGAACATATTTCGCCTCACCACCAGACACCAGCATCGACTCGTCCTCGCCGTAGGCTGTCACAGCGAGGATATGCCGTTCGCCAATGTCGACACCGATAGGCGTCTCACCCGACGTGTCGGCGTCGTATTCCACGTTGAACGTACAGTACCAGTCGTCGTCGCGACGGTAGACCTGTAGGCGAGTCTTGTCAGCGTCACCCTCGACTAGTCGGTCTACGGGGTCAGCAATGTCGTCGTACACCGTTATCGGGGTGTACCACCATTGGGAGACGCACGGGAAGCCGACGACGACTGTGCCGTTGTCGGTCGTGTCGATTTCCCAGTTCTGGTTGTTGATAGCGAACGGTTGACTCTCTCGGTAGCGAGCCTCTCCGTCCTTGCTGTGGTCGGATTTCGCCTCTCGAATGGCTTGGTTCTGGATGGCCGAGTAGAGGTCGTTGTCGATACTGGCGGTGGTCACGGATTTCCCGAAGTCGCCGTTCTCCCATCCGTCGATACAGAACTGTTTGGTATCGCGGTAGAGCCGAGAGGCCCGTTGCCACTCTTTCCGCCGTGAGAGGGATGGATTATGGAACTTCGCGGTGACAGCCACCGTGGCCATTACATATGTAATTAGAAAAACCACCATATGTATTTGTTGGAATACCGGGCGCGCTATGGTCGGGGGCTATTGTCACCGAGTGTCGGATTCATCCCCACCCTTCAGGGCGGGGATTTCTCCTAGTACTTCCGTAAGTGGTGACTCTACGCTCATGGAAAACTCCGGTTCGTGGCTCCGCCCTATTCCTCGCTCCCGTCCGGCAGCGGCGCGTCGACGTGTTCCGCGAGCGGGGCTACGTCGTCGCCAACACGCTCCCGGAACGCCTCGAAGGCCGTCTGGAACCCGTCGACAATCGCCTCGGCGGCGTCGACCTCCGACTTGTTGGCGTCGTCGTTGGCGCGGAGTTCCGCGGCCTGCTCGGCGGCCGCTTCGGCGCGCTCGACGAACGCGGTCGTGAACCACTCGTCGACCGGTTCGTCCGGGACCGGAACCCGCCCGTCGTTGAGTTCCGCGACGACGCGCTGCTGGTGCTTACAGCCATCCTCGGGGCTGTTGAAGATCATGTCCGGGCACCCGCACTCCCCACGCGGGTCAACGTCGTACTCGCTTCCCGAAGCCGAGTAGAGCGTGTACGTCGGGTCGCCGTCGAACACGTAGCCGTACTCGTCGTACTCCGGGACGACCAGCATATTCTCGGTGTGGGCCGACTCCTCGCGGCCCTCAAGCCCTTCACCGTCCGAAAGCGTCTCGGCGTCGAACGCGGTGCGGTCGAACTGCTCGAAGTCTCCGAAGCGGCCTTGGGTTTCGTTGTTGGCTGCCATCGTTCTGTCCTCAATTCACACAAGGGGCTACGGGGACTTAATAGTTTCCATTATCTTCCGTATGCTAATCGCGGTCGATCCCGCCACGAAAAAGGACTGCCCGGTTTGCTCCCGCTACGCGACTAACTCGAAGTCGTCGACAAAGCCATCGTCCGCTTTCAGGTCCTTGGCGGCGTTTTTGACCGACGGATACGCGTCCGTTGCGACCACCTTCACGTCGACGACGGACCGATCCTGAGCCGCTTGTTCGATCGCCTCCTTCGCTTCCCACTTCGGGCCGAAAGATCGCTCACTCACTACGCTCGACACCGCACCCTCGATCGTCTCCGGACCGTCGACCTCCTCCGGTGGGTTCGGGCCGAACCACACTTTCACCTGCCCGTCGTCGGTGCTGAGATCGGTAACTCCGAACCGCTCGACGCTCTTGCCGTCGTCCTGAGTGATTGTAACGTACATCTGTTCAGTCCTCCATGTACCCCTCGACGCCGACACTCTCCGGCCGCACGCCGAAGTCCTCGTGGAGTAGGTTATGGACCCGCTGGGCGACCTGCTCCTTCTCTCGGTCGGAGAGACTGGTATGCTCGGCCCCATACACCGTAATGTCGAACGCGCCGCCGCTGGTCGACTCTGTCTGTTCCTCGCTACCTTCGTCCGCTGCGGTGGTGTTGTCTGCCATCGTTCTGACTTCATGTGTAGTGTAGGCCCCCGGGCACTTAACTTTTTACATTAGTTCCCGTATGGCATTGCCCAAGTGCCTCGCCCGACGATTCTTGTCTCGACGGGTCGGCGGTTACTCAACACCGCTCAAGAAGTGACTGTTGCCGTACTACGTGGTCGACCTCAGCTGTCCGACCGGCCGCTCCCGGCTCCCCGATCGACGAGCCGCCCGCTGGGGGCGGCCCTCAGTTATCTCTCAGACTCCCACAGATCGCCGTCGACCACCGTGCTTGTGCCGTATAGGCCGTCTTTCCCCTCCTCGTCGCGCGCCCAAAGATCGCCGTCCGGGCCCAACACCAGCGACACGTCGGTGTCGTAGGGTGCCTCGAAGTAGGCGGTGCTACCCATTATCTCGGTGACCTCGACCTCCATCGTTTTCCGCCGGCGCGTCCGGCCGGCAAGCCCGATAAATTCGATCTCGACCGTATCGCCCGATTCAACGTTGCTACCTTCGGTTTGGGTTGCTGCTGCCATCGTTCTGACCTCAACTGTAACAAGGGGTGCTATCACCTTAAATCTTCATACGGGAACTAATGGAAAACACTTATGTGGGTGGGGGATCATGTTACAGTTGAGGTCAGAACGATGGTAAGTGACCCACTCCCCACGTCGCACCGCTCGACAACTCGCTCGCGGCCGCGGTCCACACAGCCGACTAAGAAGTGGTGTCCGCGGTGTCGCGCACGAACGCGGCACCTGTTCGATCACGGCGAGCAACAGTTCACCTGCTCCGAGTGCGACCTCTGAGCGGGTAGCACTCGCCCCGCCGGGCCGCTCGACGTCGTCCGTACCGCGCACCGCGCCGAGCGCACCGGCACGCTCTCGCGACCACTCGACCGCTGTTACTCCGACTCCGTCCCTTCGGTCGCGACCGTCCACCCGTCTCCCGGCTCGTGTGTCAACTCCGGTTCGTCGACGGGACAGCCGCACCGGCCCTTCGCGTGCTTGTGTATCGTCCGCTTGGTTACGTCGATCCCGTTGTCTTCCCGGGCAAGCTCGGCAGCGGAGCCGACCGCCTCGCTCCGGAGCCGCCGCCGGATCCGCGCGCAGGTCTCCCAGTTGATCGACCTGTCCATCGCCCGCACCCGGTACGCATCGATCTCGCCGTTGCTGTCCAAGAAGGTCTCTCTACTGGCCGTCACACCGTCCGACTCCTCGCTGCTCATGTTGCCCCCTCGCCTCGCTGTTGGCTGGTGCTCTCGGCGCTGGGGCTGGTCTGTTCGCCGCTCTCGACCTCCACCTCTGCGATATGCTGGTTGATGAGCTTGATCCGCTCCGTGCGGGCCTCCCCTTCGGCCTCGGCCTGCGCGATCTCGCGTAGGTACTCCGTGCTATCGAGATTCAACACCCGATGCCGAAAATACTCCTCGCTCGTGTCGTGCGTCCGGCGAGCATACACCTCGGGATCCGGCCGCGCTCTCGACATACGCGACATAGATGCTACTGCCACTTATCAGCTTTCCATTAGTTTCAGTTTGCTACTGAGAAACCCGCCGACTTCGCGAACAACCGCCCCGACAGAACCAGACCGCAACGCAGCCGCCTACTCGTCGACGTCGAACGATACGTCGCTCTCCGGCGGTTGACGCCGCCCGAACACCTTTTTCGTCCCTTCACCGTAGACGTGGGCCTCCTCGAACGCGGGTTCGGTTCCAAGGTCTCCGAGCTCGTCTTCGATCATGTTTGCGACCTGCCGATACGCTTCGACCATCGAGGGCGCCGAGACTCCGTAACCGATCTGGAACTTCTGCGGGCCGATCCCCTCGACGTGGATCGTGTCGCTGAACTCCTCTGCGATCGTGGCACGCGATAGGCCGGCCGCAAAGTCGACCACGACGTTGAAGTCGGTAAGCTGTTCTTCGTCTTCGCTCTCGCTGGAAGTGGGTTCGCTTGCTGCCATCTTTTTCCGTACTTCAACTGTGGGCCCCCGATCACTTAACAGTTTCCATTATGCTAAGTATAGATGTGCGGACTACTGCCTGTCGACGTGAGAACCAAGCTCGAAAAGCAACAGCGGCGTCGATCGAATGTGGTGAAATGCGACCCGTAGGGAGCTACCCCCAGCCGGGCCGCGTGTATCAGAACGATTGGCGGGCGCCGATCTCGACACTCCCCAGCGTCGGACCGGGCCGATCCGTGTGCCTCTGACAAAGGCGGGATGATACGCGACGGCCCAAGCCGCGTATCACTCATGAAGGGCTCACACCTTCATACGCTGACTGATCTGTCTTCTCCGCTCTATTCCACCTCCTTCGGCACTCCCGGAGTGTCCGGGTCGGCCGTCTTGGTCGGTATCTGCGTCATCTGTCTGCCTCCACTTCCGTGTATGCCCCGTACATATATAAGACTTTTCCAATAGTTTCAGTATAGATATAGAGCGTTCGCAACAGCTCACCGCTCGACGTCGTTCGCAGAAAGTGGCTCCGTAGGGACCGCTTCCCCAGCCGGAGCCGGGTGAGACCCGTCTGGGTCCGTCTCCGCCAATGCCACGGCGAAGACGACATGAAACCGATGTACCGTGTTCAGTCAGACGCGTTGGTGTATCTCTGGTGGTCTATCACCTCCCGGGAGTCACCCGGCGGTCGGTATCTGCTTGTCAACCCGCTCCGGTATCCACTATATGCCGGAGTCACAAAAAAGTTCCATTAGAAAACGTATGATTTTCGCACCCGACCCTCCGCGTCGATCTCCCAGCTGCCGCGACCCGCTACTCCAATTCCCCGCTCATGATCCGGAACCCGGATAGCATCGTCACGCCGCCGTATCGGTTCGTCTTCACCCGGCCGCCGTGCCCACAATCAAGGCACCGTAGCCGTCGACCGGGCCGGAGGTCTTCCGCCGGCCGTGCGACGGCCCTGTGCGAACCGCACCCGGTACACACGGTCGTCAGATCCACCAGCCCCGGAAGCTCGCTCGGTGCCTGCTCGCCGGTCGCCTCGTAGTGTGCTGCCCCCGCTCCGCCTTTGGGTTGTGAACGTGCCATCGTTCTGTCCTCATATCGGATCAGGGGCTACGGGGACTTAACACTTTCCATTACGAACAGTATGGTTATTTCACTATCCCTCGCCGGCGCCGGCGGCCGTGGCTTACAGTAGCCCCTTCCACCTGCGCGCGGCCGCTGTCGGGTCCATCTCGAAGTGGTTGATGAGTAGGTCGTCGACGAGAAGATCGACGAGCGCGGCGATCTCGTCGCCTGCGTCGTCCGTGATACCCGAGACTGACGCGTCGAACCCCTGCTCATCGATCCACTCCTGAAGATCGAAGGTCGCCGTCACGGGCATCGAGGTGTTGACTCCGGTGTGGTAGTGCGCCATGCGGGCGACGTACCGCGAGAGACCGTTGTCCGCGTCTGTGTCGGGCATGGACTTCCGGAGCGAATCCCCGCGGCCTTCAAGCCGCTCTGCGAGCCACTCGCGCTGCTCGACGAGTTCGCTCCGCGCGGCCTCGGCTGCGGCTGTCTCCACCTCGGCCGCCGCCAGATCCGTCTCAAGAGCGTCCGTGACTTGCTCGAAATTCTTGCTGCCGATCGCGGTTTGGGTTCCGGGTGCCATCGTTCTGTTCCCATCTAATCGTAAGGGGACACAGGGACTTAAATCTTTACATTACTTCCAATATGGAAGTTTAACCTACTGTGCTTCCTCGATCGATTCGATAAGGTCCGTAAGTGCGCCCCCGAGCGCGGCGCGTTTCACGTCACGCACGGTTTCGTGAATCGCCGCCTCCCGCCGGAATCCCCGGAGTTCAAACGTGCTGCGCGAACTGAAGCGCCGGTTTGTGTTGTTGAGTTCCACCCGTCCCGGCCCGTCTGCCTGTGCGACCGTCAGGGGCGCCTTCGACCGCGTCAGGGCGCGGTTCTCGCTCACATACGGCTGCCACCCGTCCGGCAGGTCCCCGATGACTGCCTCGAACACCGCGGCGCACTTGCGGGCCTTCTCGGGGTCGTCCATGGTTGCGACCTCCGCCTGTCGACTCCGCCGGTCGCCGCCGAACATCTCGACTTCTACCCGGTAGTTCGACTCAACACCGATCGTCTTCGCTCGCACCCGAACGCCGGGGTGCCCGTTGCTGTCGACGCCCTCGAACAGACTCGCGTGTTCCCGCTCGCTGATCACGCCCGGCTTCCCGGTGACTGTCTCCCAGCCGCCGCTCTCTTGCTCTGTTTCTCCGCCGTTGCCCGCGTCGTGGGTGCCGTCTGTGGGTGCCATCGTTCTGTCCTCAACTGTAGGTAGGCCCCCATCCACTTAAAACTTTACATTATTACCAGTATAGAAATAACACCGGCCGCGGTCGGCCGGGGACGCGTCGCTCGGCAGACCGCGCCGGCGAGTTCGTCCGCTGCGGCCGCGCCGGCCGCCTACTCGGCAACCTCGACCGTGATCGTCACGTCTCCCGACTGGTAATCGGCGTCGACGTCTACCGTGTACGCGTCCGACCGCCACGCGTTCAGGAACATGAAGTGACGCGCGAGGCTCCCGGTGACCTTCCGGTTACAGAACGCCGACGAAGTGTATGCGGACCCGGTCTCCGCGGCCGCCTCGGCGTGCTGCTTCACCGCAACACGGGGCGCCTTCCCGTCTTCCTGCGTCCGCTCGACGAACGCCTTTGCCTCCTCGACCGTCTTGTCTAACCGGTCGGGCGTCTCGCCCGTTAGCACGTTCCGGACCTCCGTCTCGCCCCTGAACAGCACGTCCTCGAAGACGTGCGTCCCGAGTAGATCGCTCTCGTCGAGGTCCGCGACCTTGCCGCCCGCGAAGACCTCCGGATCGGCCGCCGTCTGTGCGTCGTTGCTCGCGTCGTGGGTGTCGTCTTTCGCTGCCATCGTTCTGTCCTCACTCCGTTGTAGGGCTCGGGGGGACTTAAGATTTTCCATTATCTTCCGTATGGTAGTTTTAAGGTAGTGGGGTCCCATACGTCTACACGGGTTACGAACGATGGCACCTGAAACCAAACAGGCCGCTGACGGCCTCGACGTCGTCGCCAAGATGGAACAGCTAACCGAGGGCGACCGCGCGGTGATCGATAACGGATCGTGGTCCGTCTCGGGTACGGTTCGGTCACTCGACAGCCCGGATACTCTCACTCACGGGAGCGGACACGAGCTTGTCATAGAGCGCGAGGGAGAAGACAACGGCCCTGTTGAGTGGACTATCCACGAGGACATGGGGCTCACATGGTCAGTCACCGGAGTCGCTGTTGTCGGTGACAACGCCGAGGAATGGCTCGCTCAAGAAGCGGTGATCGTCCGGTTAGCCCAGTAACCGGCTATACCGCGAGACGATCGGCCTTCGGGGCGTTCTGCTCGACCAAAATAGAGCTCTGATTGTCGTTCGTCTACTGGGCCACTCCTCCGCCGACCCTCGACGTCCACCGGGGCACCTTCCCACTTCCTGCGGTCGATCGGTCGGCTGAAACCGCTCTGTCAAATCTCCTGCGCGGTGAATTGCGCCCCGGTTAGCGTCTTGGTGACGGCTCCGTGTTCCTTCACCACGATCATGTCACCGGCGGCCGCACAGTCTGACAGGTACTCGGCTGCCTTCGCCCGACTGCCGTTGCGGACCGGCTTCTCGCCGCCGAACTGCCCTACCCCGTGATCGGTCACGGTGTACCGTCCTCCGGCCGTCTTCTGGATCGTAATGTTTGGGTTGACTTCCATCGTTCTGACCTCACTCCGTTGTAGGGCTCGGGGGGACTTAAAACTTTCCATTACTTACCGTATGGAACAACGAAAAGGTCGGCTGACGATCGCTCACCTCACTCCGGTGCGGCCGCCGGCTGGTGGTTACGCCTCGATTGTCGGTTCCCACTTCGGCTCAGGGTAGCCATCGACCTCCTCTAACCGCCCCGCCGCCGTCTGGACCGCGTCCATGAGTTCGGTACGCTTGACTAACCGTTCGGCACCGTCGAAATTGGACTGATCAGCTGTCGTGGCGGTTGTTGTGAACGTGCGGGGCTCGCCGCAGTTCCGCGCTTCCTGCCACACCTTCACCGTCTGCTCGCCGTCCCACGACATCCACCGGTGTCGCTCGCCGCCGTCCGTCTCGATCAGGCTCCACCCGTTCGGCGTCGCGTTGACCGTCCGCATGAACCGCGAAACCTCCCGCGCCGCCGCCTCGACGTTGCTCGTTTTGAGTAGGACCTGCGACCGGAATGCGAGCGCGTCACACATCGGCCGCGCCATCACCGCGAAGTCCGGGCCGTACTCCGCGCACTTGATTGCGACCTCCCAGCCCGTCGTGCGAAGCTCGCCGTGGTTGTCGCGCAGGTCCGGGTTGGCGCCGGTCCGCTCCCACACGATTACCTGCTCATCGCCGGCGGTCGTCTCCTCCCAGCCTTCGCGGACGTCGACCGCCTCGGCCGCGGCTGCGCTCGGATTCTCGATCTCTGCGTCGGTCAGTTGGGTCTGAATCTCGGGTGCCATCGTTCTTGTCCTCAACTTAGATCAGGGGCTACGGGGACTTAAGTCTTTACATTACTCTCCGTATGGTATTTTGAAGTGGATCCGGAGTGCCCGCTTGACTGCCCACCGACGGCGCCGGAGCGCAAAAGAGACCGTCCGCTTACGCGGCGGCAGTCGGCACTTCCTCACTGGCTGGCTGCGCGATCTCGGCTACCCGAACCTCCTCGCCTTCCTCTACGACTGTGCGGATCTCGACCTCGAACGTCTCGCCGCGGTCGTTCTCTAACGCCATGCTGCCGTGCGGCGGGAGTACGCACCGGACACCCTCGATCAACACCCTGCCGACCTCCGGGCTTCGCCCGCCGAGATGGACCAGATACTCCGCTGTCTTCGTCCGCTCGTTTGACTCGATCTCGACCGACCGCGTCGTAACCGTCTCCGGGTCGGCCGCCCCTTCCTCGTCGCTCTGCGGCGAGCTCGCCCCGCTGTCTCGCTCGACCGGGTCGACCATCTCAAGCGCCTCGCCCGGCTCCGGGATACCCTCCGCGAGCGCGTCACCGACCGCCTGAAGGTCCTCCTCGGTCGGCGTAACGACGACGTGCGCCGGGTCGGCCTCGTCGTTGATCTCGACCTCGTACCCCCGATCCGCGATCTTCTTTCCGACGTGACGCACCGCAGCCGGCGACGCCTTGATCACAGTCTCCTTCTCGTCGTTAACCGCGGCATCGAGCCCGAACAGCCCCCCGATGTACTGCGCGAAGTCCACCGGCGTCCCACGCTCGCCGTCTCGTTGGCTCATGCTCCCGCCTCCTCGTCGACGTCGACCCGGACGTTGGCGTGCTGCTCGCCGTTCGGGCCCTCGACGAGCGTCACACCGACGGTTCCGGCGAGAACCGACGAGCCGACCACCGCGCGCCGCTCGCCGTCGACGTAGACCTCCGCCGCCGGGCTCGTCTCCCGGTGGCTCCCGCCGACCGCCGCCTCGATGTTGTACCGGGCACCTTCGGCCTCCGGGCTGGCCGTCTGGATGATCACCACGTCGGCCAGCGCGCACTCCGCGCCCTCCTGTGCCTCCCGCTCGCTGTTCCACTTGCTCGCTTCGTCGTTCCGGGTGTCGGTTGCTGCTGCCATCGTTCTTGTCCTCAACTCACACAAGGGGCTACGGGTACTTAACTATTTACATTACTTCCCGTATGGCACTTTCAACATACACCCGATCCGCTGGCACACTCACACGCGGGGGCTGCGGGCGCACCGCTGGCACTGTGGGCGGCTCCCGGCCCGGCCCGCCCCGGCTCGGCTACTCGTCGCGCTCGACGACTCGAAGCCCCTCGACGGCCTCCCGGCCGCTCGACGAAAGCGAAAACGTCGACACGAACACCGAACCGTCCGACCGAGTAAGCCGCTTCTCACCGCCGCGCGGTCCCTCTACCCACACCTCCGGGCTATCGACGTGGTCAAACTCCGCGATCTTCTCCCGCGCGGCCTCGTAGCCGATCGTAACCGTGAGCGGCTGGCTCTTGCCGTCCCACAGGACCGCGTCCCCCTCGCTCAACTCCTCGAACACGTCGACCGCGTCGCCCGTCACGATCGCCTGCTCGCCGCCCTCGTCGCCGTCTGCGTCCTCCTCGTCGGCCTCCTCGTCGTCCGCGCCGAAGTTGAACCGGACCTTTCGCGTGTCAATTTCGACGGAATACGACTGGAAGGACCAGTACACCGTGATCACTTGCCGCCCGTCCTCGCGGAGCGCGATCCAGCAATGCTTGGGGGCGACGCGGTCCATCGCGTTGATGACCTCCTGCGTGTCGACCGCGCCCTTATCGTAGTTCCGCGCCGCGTCGCGCTTGTAATCGTCCGTATAACGGCCTTCACACACCGCGCCATCGACCCAGCCGTTTTCGAGAATCCGGCGCACCGTGTCGCGCCGCACGGTCCCGCGGTACCGGCGACCGTTCGAGTGATCGCGCCGGTCGTCGACGTTCATCGCCTTGTACTGCTTCGGGGAAGTGGATGCGGATGCCATCGTTCTGTCCTCAACTCACACAAGGGGCTACGGGGACTTAAGTTTTTCCATTATCTAACGTATGGAATTGTCGCACCCTCCCCGCGCCGGATCTGCCCCTCCCGCGCCGGAAGATGTCCATACCGGAACTAATGGAAAAAGGTTAAGTGGGTGTAGGCCCTTACGATTAGATGGGAACAGAACGATGGCACACCTCGAATCCCACGCCCACGACGACGCTCGCGCTGAAATCGCTGATCGCACGATCCGCGCCCTGACTGAATCCATGTCGGTTCTCTCCCTCGACGGAACCCCGATCGAAGATCCGGACACTACCATCGTCTCCGTCACGACTGAATCCGGTAGTTGCTACGACGTGGACGTTCGGGAAGGCCGCTGTTCCTGCCCGGACATGGAACACCGCGACCCGGACGGTGGCTGTAAGCACGTCCGCCGCGCCCGGATCGCTGTCGGCACCGCGACCGTCTCCGCGCGGATGCTCCGCGAGTTCGACGTTGATGCTCAACTCGCCGCGAACGCGCCGGGTCCGCGCGTCAACACCTCCACCGCCGGCACGCTCGGCCCCTCGCGCTCCACCGACGCACCGACTCCCGCCGCCGACTAAGCGCGGCGCTCCGGCTTCCACGGCCGCCGCGCCCGCTCGACGTCTCCCCCGCCGCCGGGCCTCCCACCGTCCCGCCGCCGCTCGCGGCACAGTCGCGCCGCTCGTCCGACTCTCTCCCTGCTCCCATCTCGCCGCCGCCCGCCGCCTCGACGTGACGCACGCGCCGGTCGCGATGCTCACGGCCGCCACGATCTCGCCGCCGGCTCGCGCTCTCCGCGCCGGCCGGCGCCCCCTCGCGCCGCTCTCCGATCCGCGGCCCCCTGCGCCGCCGTGGGCCGCACAGGATCGGCGCATCGAAAGCGCGGCTCCGCCGCCCTTTACTCCGCGCTCAGGCCGAGGCCCGCCTGTCGGACGATTTCAGGGATGACCTCGCGCGCTCGGTCGGCCTCGTCGTCAATGAAGTGCCGATCCTCCGCCGGCAGCGGCGCGCTCTCAATCTCCGCGACCACTTTTTCGGTGACAACCTCCACCGCGTCGGCCACGTTCTCGATGCCGTGGGCCTCGCGCTCCGCCGGCTCGCGCAGGTCTTCGCACATCGCCTCGGCGCGCGCCGCGGCGTCCGGGATCTCGTGTTTGATCGCGTCGTACCGTTCGGCTTCTCGGGCCTGACCGCGGGAAATCACTACCATCGTTCTGACCTCATATCGGATCAGGGGCTACGGGGACTTAAATTTTTCCATTATTCCTCGTATGGTACTCAGGGCAGATCGGCGGCCGCGATCCGGCCCCAGCGACAAGGCTCTACCATACTGGAACTAATGGAAAAAACTTAAGTGGGTGTAGCCCCTTACGATTAGATGGGAACAGAACGATGGCACCCACATACCGCGAACACGACCCCTCGGACGAAACGGTTGATCATGTTGATGGGATGGGCCTCGCCGGCGCGCACGTCATGGTTGGGCACTACCCCGACGGCTCACGGGAGTTGGCGATCGCACAATCCGCCCCGCTCTATCCCAAGGACGCCGCACTTGAATTTGAATACGGGACGCTCCCCCAATGGCTAATCCCTGAGTAAGCGCCCACGGCCGCCCCGCGGCCTCGCGACTGCCGACCTCGTCGCGGCCGCCGGCACCTCCGGCCGCTCGACGTCCTCCGGGCGCTTCACGGCGCCCTCTCGGCGCTGCTCGCGTCGCTGTCGCTGTTTCTCTCACGACTCCACCTGTCCGACTCTCTCCGCGCCGAGCGCGAGCTCACGCTCACACCAGCATGGAGCGCGCTCGCAGCACACCCTTCCCGCCTGCTCGACGACTCCGCCGCTCTCCACCTCGGCCGCCGTCGCCGCGGCTACTGGTCGCTGTTCTCTCCGCGGAAGCGCGGGCGATCGCCGCCGCCCGCTTACACCATCAACTGATCCGGATCGACCGGCGGCTCTCCGAGATTCATCACGATCTCGTAGTCTACGGCGTTGGTATGGATATACACGTCCTCGCGGGCCTCAAGGACGTACATCACGACTTCCCCGCGACCGGGTCGAATTGCCTCGTGGATCCACGTCTCCCAGTCGTCCAACACTTCCTCCGGGAGTTCGTCCGCGAGGTTGTCCGCCTTCTCCGCCGAAGGGCCCGAGTAGTTGCCGCCGTCTCGGTCGTACCACTCGATAAGCCGCTGTTGGTCCACCTCCGGGATCGCGTTCACGATCTCCGCGCCCGTCGCGTCGATCTCTTGGAGCGTGTCGTATGACTCCGGGATCCGCGTCACGTTGCCCGTCGCGACCGTCATTGGACCACCTCCACCCGCTCGACCGGGATATTCCGCTTCGACCCCGAGCGGTCGGGGTAGTGGTAACTGACATACGCGTCGTAGCCGTCGGCCGTGTCCTCGACCTCGACCTTCGTCTGCCCGTGATCTGCGTCCGTCTCGAAGCCTCGGCCCTCGCCGATGATCTTCACCTCGTCGTCCACCACGGCGCCCGCCTCGGCCGGCACCGTCTTCTCGACCCACAACCGCAGCGCGTAGTTGTCAGTCCACACACGGACCCACGTCCCAATGTCCGGGGGCGATTCGTACAATTCCTGAATGCCGTTGTCGTCGTCGGCCGCTTGTTCCGGGGTTGCCATCGTTCTCTGACCTCATCGGATCATAGGGCGCTATCACCTTAAACCTTCATACGGGGACTAATGGAAAAAGTTAAGTGGGTGGGGGCCCTTACGATTAGATGGGAACAGAACGATGGCACCCACGAACACGACCCACCTCAACGACTTCAGCACCGCCGACCTGACCGTTTCGCTGCTGCTGGCGTTCCTCGGCCCCGCCCTGTTCGGGCCGACTGTCGGCTTCACGCTCAACGCGTTCGGCGCACCGCCGATCATCATCGGCCTCGCCGCGTTCGCTGTCGGCGGCCTCGCCTCGATGGTCCTGCTCGCGACCTACGGCCGGCTCCACTAAGCCGGCCCGCGGCGGCCTCGCGCCCGACTCCCTCTTTCCGACTCGCACCGCCGAGCGCGAGCTCACGCTGGCGCTGCTCCGCGCTGCTGTTGCTCACGGCCTCGGCCGTCTCGACGCACCTTGACGCACCTCGACGCCGCACACGTCGCTCACGTCGCTGTGCGCCGCTGCTCACCGCCCGCTGGACGTCGACCGCACCGCCGTGAAAACAGCCCGCCGCCGCTTGCCGCTCGACACACCGGCCGTCGCCGCCGGCTCTCCGCCGGCTACTCGTCGCTCTCCTCCTCGTCGTCCGTCTCGTTCCCGAGCGCCCGAAGCCGCTCCGCGAAGTTGCCTTCCTCGGCCTTCTCAAGCCCCTCCGCGAAGTCCTCCGCGGCCTCCTCCATCGTCTCGCCGCGGCCTTTGATTTTCAGGGTGTCCTGATCGCGCGTATCCTCGCCGCGCGTCACCTTCCCGACCATCGTTGAACCGGTGGTAACTCGTTCGTTCTTCGTCACTTCCACGTCGTCGGTCGTGTCGTTGTCGTCTGCCATCGTTCTGACCTCAACTGTAACAAGGGACTACGGGGACTTAAGTCTTTACATTACTATCCGTATGAAGGTTTGAAGTAGGTACAGCCCCTTACGATTAGATGGGTAAAACGATGGCACGCAACGACCTATCCCGCTCGAACCGCCCGCTCAACGTCTTCGACTCCGCCGCGATTCCGGCGACGCTGCTCACGGTGTCGGTGTTGTCGCCCGCGCTCGGCGTTGCTGTCGCGCTCACGCTGTCGGCGCTCGGTGTCTCCGCCGCCGTGATCTTCCCGGTTGCCTTCGCCGCCGGCTCGCTCGCCCCGCTGCTCCTCACTACTCGGTTCGGCCGGATCTACTGAGGGGCGACCGCACCGCCGGCGCTCGCGCCACAGACTCACGCTCGGCCCCTGCGCGCCGGCGCCGGTTCTACCGCACCGCACGACAATCTCGCGACTGTCGACCTCGCGACTGCCGCCGATCGCGCGGTCCCTGCTCCTCGACGCGTCGACCGGGGAGAAAATCCGCCCGCCGCTGCCAGCGGGTACCTGACTCCGATACGCCCGCAACACCGCCCGCCGCCGCGCCTACCTCACTTGCGGCACGGGCACGGCTCGTGTCCGTCCTCGCCCGTGATGCCCTTCTTGTTGATCGACTCGACGCCGCACCCGGAACAGCGGAAGTACGTCGCACCCGTCTTGTCGCCGTAGCGGTCAAACTCGGTGATCGGCCCTTCAATTCGCGGCTCGTCCGTCTCGGTCGTGGTGGGGGAGTTCGCGGTTGCCATCGTTCTCTGACCTCAACTGTAACAAGGGGCTACGGGGACTTAAGCCTTTACATTACTATCCGTATGGTACTTTGAAGTGGGTGAAACTCTCCACCCTGCCGGCGCCGGTTCACCCGCTGCTCACAAGCTCGCGCTCGCGCCCTGCGCGGCGACTGTGCGCCCTCGACGTCTTGCCCGGGCGGTTCCACCGGCTCGCTGCGCCGGCGTGCTGCGACGCTCTCGGCGCGTCTATGGCTTCGACTTCGCTCTCGATCCCGCTGGCCGCCCGGCTACTGGTCGCTGGTCACTCCGACGGCCGAGGCCGGCGCGCGCTTACAGCGCGCCGTACTTGTCGACCGCCTTCGTCAACTCCGCCTCGAACCGCTCGACCGTCTCCGACAGTTCGCTCGCGTCTGCTCCCGCCGGGACTTGTCCCGTCTCAAGCGCCGAGCGGGCGTCTCGAAGCCGCCCGCGGATCTCGGGCACCGTGTCCGCGAAAAACAGGTGGACCTCCTCGCCCGGATTCGGCACACGGCCGTCCGTGATCTCACGGGCCACCCGCCGCTGGTGCTTACACGTCGCATCGCGGTGACGGGAGTCCGGGCAGTCGCACCCGCCGTCCTCGCCAAGTGTCACGCGGTAGGTCCCCGACGACCGGACCACGCGGTAGGTCCCTGTCGCCTCGCCGTCGCCGTCGAACACCGGCAAAACCAACATCCGGCTCGACATTGCCCGCCGAGCGCGCCCATCAAGCCGCGCTCCGTCCTCCAAAATTCCGACCTCGATACTCGGCCGCGGGCCAAACGCCGTATCAGTCAACTGGGTCTGAGTGGGTGCCATCGTTCTGACCTCAACTGTAACAAGGGGCTACGGGGACTTAAGTCTTTTCCATTAGTCTAAGTATAGAAATGTACGGCAAAAACTCCCCCCTCGGGTAACGGGACGGGGATCTCGCTGTCTACGCCCCTACGTGGTCAACCTCGACGTTCTCTGTGGTCGTTTCGGCGGCCGTCTCCCCCAGCAACGCCTTCCGCACTTCCTCGTCCGACGCGGCGGCCGGTAACTCCGTCTCGACCGGGATCGACGCCCAGCCGCGGACGTGTACCTTCTTGCCGTCCAGATCCTCGGAGCTGTCAACCTCGACGTTCTCCGGGTCCGTCTCCGCGGCCGTCTGCGCGAGCAACGCTGCCCGCACCTCTCCGTCCGACAGCCGGCCGTCACACTTCACGTCTACTGGGACTGAAACCCAGCCGTAGACCTCCTTATTCGGCCCGCTCTCCGGCTCCTGTGGGTTCTGTGTTGCCATCGTTCTGACCTCATCGGATCATGGCCCCACGGGGACTTAATATTTTCCATTACTTCCAGTATGAAGGTTTGAAGTAGGTACGGCTCTTACGGAGAGATGGGTACAGAACGATGGCACACCCAACACCCACCTCGACAGAACCGCTCACAAAACGCGTCGTCGCTGCGCGGCTCACGATCGCCTTCGCGCTCAACCTGATCCCCGCGCTCATCACCGCGGCGATCGCCGGCCTCCTCGTCGCTGCGATCCACCCGGGGAGCGCCCTCTTACCGGGCGTCCTTCGCGGGAGTTTCGTCGCCGCGTTCGGTGCCTACGGCTTCCTCGCGACCGCATACGCCGCCTGATCAGGCACCGCGCGCCGCCTCTGCGGTGCCTCCGGCGCTCGATCGCATCGCCTCACGACCTATTCGTCCGGGTTGGTGGCCTCCTCCTCGGCCCGCCGGGCCGCTAACTCGGCAATCCGTTCTGCGCGTCGCTCCCCGCTCTCGACCGCCGCGGTTCCGGTCTGCGCGCCGGACCACACCGTCGCCATTGCCGCCATACGCTTCACTCGCCCCTGTGACGCCTCCGACTCGCCTCCGGCCGCACTCTCGCCTTCCTCACCCTGATCCGCTCCGTCGCTCTCGGCGTCGCCCTCGGCTTGCCGTTCGGCCGCTTGCTCGGCACGCTCGGCCGGGTCTGCCTCCCGTCCTTCCTCACCGTCTGCGTCGCCCAACTCTGCGAACGGCCTGCGGTCGTCCTCGTTGTCGCCCTCGTCGTCGTCCTCGCCGTCCGGTTTGCCCACCTCTATGAACAGCCCGCGGTCGTCCTCCTCGTCCTCGCCGTCCGCGTCGCCCAACTCCGCGAACGGATCCTCGCCGTCGCCAAACTCCGGGACCGGCCCCTCGTCGGACGGGTTCCCTTCGCGCACATACCCCGACAGTTCCGTCTGGACCGTGTCGCCTTCGCCTCCCGTACTCCCCGAGACTGGTCCCTGCTGGTCGTCCGGCTCTCGCGGCTCGTACTCGTTTGACCGGCTCTCACGCGGTCGGGAATCTCCGCCCCCCATCGCTACCCCTCCCCCTCCGTCGCCGCGCCCTCAACGTCAGCGTCCGCGCCGAGAATCGCCTCCTCGACCTCGCTCGCCAGCTCGCCGTAGGACCTCCGCATCTCCGGCGGCGCGCTCGACCGCGGCGCGACCGGCTCCCGCCATGCTCGAAGCCCCGCGCCGGCGACCACGCACTCCGGCAGTTCCTTCAATACCCACGGCGACGCCGAGCCCACAATCAGGATCGGCATATCGTCCGTCTCCCGGGCGATCGCCTCCACGTCCTCGACAAGCCGGCTCCGCCCGCCCCCGCCGCCCGCGCTGAAATACTGCGACGCGTACACCGCCAACACGTCCGGGTACAACTTCGCCGCCGACCGCTCGCAAATCGCGCGCTCGTCCGGCGTCGTTCCCTTCACCAGCGGGATAATCCCGATCGTCGCCGGCAACTCCTCGCGCATCCACCGCGTCCCACGGGCGCACCGCCGGCACCCGTCGACGCGCTGATACGGCTTGTCGTCGCCGTACACCGGATAATCAGTCGGAATGTGATAATCCGGGGCGAATGACTCCACGATCTCCGCCTCGCGTTCCCACGACAGTCGCGCCAAGTCGTCGTCCGGGATCGTCGTCGTCGTTACCACGGTCGTCCCTGACGGAAACCACGACTCCGCCGTCTCTCCGTCCTTCACGATCCGCCGCGCCGCCAACACGTTACACATCACCGCGTTCGGCTCGACCGCCTCGACAAACTCCCGGTGGGCCTGCCCCTTCTCCACCCGCGGGACCACGCCTCCGACCGGTGGCCGCACCCTGACGCGCTTGCCGTTGATCTTGCGTTCTCCGCTCCGAGCGATCTCCATCTCTACTTCTCCCCTCCTGTTTCCGTCTCCTCCCCATCGTGCCTGTACCCCAACGCCTCCCGTACCTCCGCCTCAAGGTCGCGATACGACTTTCGTATTTCCGACTGCCTCCTCCACAGGAGATTATGCGGCTCCTGCGTGCTTGCGACCACGTTGTCGGGGAGTTGGCTCAACAGGTCTGGTGACGCACTACCGAGAAGTAATACTGGTTTCTCAGCTGTCTCCCGTGCCACGGCTTCCAAGTGTTCGGTAATCGACTGCTCGCCGTTACTGACAGCTGAATACTCTGTATAGCCAACTGCCAGCATATCGGGCTGTAACTTGCCTACGACCTGTTCACATATCGTGCGTTCATCCAAATTCGCCCCCTTCACGGAGGGTATAATGCTGATCTGCTCTGGTAGCTTCTCTCTCATCCACTCGGCTCCGAGGGCAGTTCGCTCACACCCATCCACGCGCGAAAACGCCTCATTTGACGCTTCAACTACGCGAAACGCTGGAATGTGATAATCCGGCTCAAACGCCTCAACCCAATTCTTCTCCTCTCTCCACGAAAATACTAACTCCTCCCTACTGCCAGCATATCGCCTCGTGATGACTGTTGTCTCGTCTGGAAACCATGAGTTAACCTCTCTCCCGTAATTGGCTAATAGCCTTTTCGCCTCCCGTACTCTCAAAATGACCGCGTCCGGTCTGACTTCCTCAACGAATTCTCTGTGGCCCTCATTGCCTCCCACAATTGGAACGATCCCTGTCGCCGGTGGTCTCCGTCGTGAGACTTCACCACTCATCGCCGCAGCACCCCTGACCGCAACGTGGGACGGCGGGCTGACGCGTCTCGGCTCGGCTCCTCCGATCGCGACTCGCTCGCGGTCGGCGCTGGCGACGACGACTCGGTCTCCTCCGCGGCGGAATCAGCACGCGCGGTCGGACCTCGCTCGGTCACGCTCGAACCCCCCTCGATCCACGGTCAGATCCACGGTCCATATCACAACCCCACGTAAGGATTCTTCAAGAGTGTTTTGCTTTGAGAGAATATCGGGGGTTACGACGCGATAGGCGACGGTCCACGGGGCACGCATCATACTCGGCACTCCCTCGATCGCACTCCACTCCACACTCCACGATCACGACTCTGCGCTCCACACTCGCGATACGCTCTCTGGGGGTCAGGCTCACAACGCGGGCGACGATCCACGCTGTCGACGACGACGATCGACGGTGCGGCTTGTGCGCGACTCCACGCGCTCAACGTGCGGTGCGAACGCGACGCGATCGACGGTCGTCTCTCTCGCGAGCAACGCGAGCACTCCGCGGTCAACGCGATCAACGTGGGTCGTCTCGCGTCGCTGTTGCGGCGTCTATCGGCGGTGTCGATCCGTGGAAAATCAGGATGTGAGCGCGCACCCCACGTGCGGAAAGTTGCTGTGCTGTAACGCGCGCAAGGAAGCGCGGTCAACGTCGTCGAGACGCGGTCAACGAGCGACGCGATCAGGTGTCGAACTGCGTCGAGTCGGCTCGCGGTCAACGCGGATCACACTCGCGATCGCTCACGCGATAGCGTGAGCTCGCACTCGATGTGCGGTCATCGTCTGCGTCGTCGACGGCGACGATCCACGCGACTCATCTGGGGTTCAACTCTGCGCTGTGCGCTGCCTCGTTCCACGGTGTCGACGTCGTCGATCGTCTCATCTGTCGTCCGAGATCGTGGCGTCGTTGCGACGGTCCACGTCTCACTTTTCTCTGGTTTCTGATATAGTGCGCGAGCTCAACTTCTGGTGTCGACGGCGACGATCACGGTGCTGTTTCGAGCACGGTCAGCACACGATCTCATGTCGGGCTTCGCGTCGTTGTCTCCACGGTCCACGGTCGTCGTCTCATTGGGATCGTAGTCTGTCGATGGGCGAGGGACCCCACATCCTCTCTCACTCAACTTGGTAAGTGGGGGGTATCGCCCATATTAGTGCGGTCAAGGGGGGGATGGGGTATAGATATGGGGGGTTATACCCCACTTATTGAGTGATAGGGGGGTGGGATACGGGGCATATATAGGGGTTACTGGATGAGTGGGTACAAATTAAGCGGGTTGTTAAGTGGGTGTATTAGCCGGATCTGTAAGTGGGTACACGGTAAGTGGGTATAATAGCCCACTTAGAGAATATGTGGGTAGTCAATAATGGGGTTAATGAGTCACTTAGAGCGAGGGGCATAATCGTTAAGTGGCGGGGTTGAGTCGTGTTTTACAACGAGGGATCCAGAATCAATGGGCGTCATAATCGACCACGATTTGAGCGCGGCTGACGTGAACTTTCTGTTAACTGTCCGAAACATATTAGAAAATCCTCAAGATTACGATAATACAGAACCGGGTGAAACAGCGGCGAACGTCACGTCAATCCGGAGTGAGACTGACCTGTCGAAAACGCAGGTCGCGTACCGGTGTCGCGATGGCGATGACAGTCGTGGGTTCGGGGAGTCCGGCAAGGGGTGGCTTCGGACACACGGCCCGTCCATCGAGGGTAAACGGTTCGGTCCACGGAGTGTCGAGCTGACTGACAAGGGGTACAAGATCGTCAGCGAGATCGAGCAATCGCAGTCGTCGAACGGTGCGGAGACCGACCCGGCCAGCGGCGTGTCAGGGGAGGAGATCGCACGGATTAACGAGAAACTTTCTGACATACAAGAATCAATTGAAAATATTACCGACGATTTGGAGGGGATCCAAGAGAGTGAGACGGGCGCAGTCGACGCGGATATGGCCTCGAAGCTCAAGGCGATCTCGCGGGCGGTGCCGCAACAGCAGTTCATTTTCAGCGAGGTATTTGGGATCGATATGGAGGCAGTTCAAGAAACAGAGGTCGGCGACGAAGATGGGATTCGGCAACTTCGTGTCGCCGCGTACAACCACCTCACTCAGAGTCTCGAAGCGGACGATGGTGTTGATCTGGAAGCAGTCTTGGACGACGAAGGTGGGGTCGAATCTCCCGCCGAATAGGGTAGCGTGATCGTCTGGTTCGGAGCCGTGATTCGGGTTCCAATTCGCCTCTGATCCCTCTCGTTTACCCCTGATATTTTCTCTCGGCCCCTTTCTTGAAATTATATCACGCGAATCTCCGGTTGCTCTCGTTGTCCCTACGCGATCAACGGTGGTTCTGTGGGTAGAATAGAGACGGTCCGGGGCGGGTGGTGGGGTATTAGCTACCGACTTCGTCGTCGTCGTCCCCTCCGAAGTTCCCCATCAAGATGGAATCCTTCTCCTCCTCGACTTCCACCGATGAGCTGTCCGACTCGGCTTCTGCCTCAGCCATCCCCGCCCAATCCTCATCGTCGACCTCGTTTTGAGGTGGCTCTGTCTCCTCGCCATCAGGCTTCTCGGGCGTAAACGCGATCGCATCTCTCGCATCTTCCGTGGTTCGGACCTCTCCGCGCCCACCGTTTGAGAGGTTACGAACGGCGGATTTGAGAGCCACTTCTTGCTCCGTTGTGGGCGTGAGCTCACCATCGGCGAATGCCTGTATCGCTGCGACGGACAGGTCAACACGGTCGTCTTCGGCCACCTCCTCCGGGGTAACTTGACTGTCGCTTGTCGGCGACTCCCCGGGGGTGTTGGCTTCGCTGGGTGCCGGCTCGGTGGACGTGTCGGTCTCATCGGCTGCGTATGCGCCGACACCATCGACGGGGATGACGATCTCATTGGGGATCTCCTCGACGGGGTACTCGGGGTTCCCCTCCGCAAGCCGCTGAAGGACCGATTGGAGGATGACACTCTCGTCGACACTTATGTCGCGTCCGCCCCGGGCGATCTCGGCGACCTCCTCGGGTGTAAGCTCTAACCGGTCGTCCTTCGCGATCCGCGTCGGCGTTGGTGCCTCGTGGTATCCCGGATGTGAGAGGCCGGGGTTCTCCGGCGACGTACCGATCGTCCCTCCGCTCTCACCGGCCGTTGTATCGCGCTGCTCGGCGCGCTCATCGGATTCAGGCGACTCCTCGGGGGTTGTTGCGGTCTCGTCTTCGCCGGCCGACTCAGTCGGTTCTTCGCTCCCGGCGTCCTCATCGATCTCCTCCGGGAGTACGATTCGGTCAACCGCTTCGTCAGGCGTCGTTGCCATATAGTCCGGGTCGGCGAGAGAGTTTACAATCGTCAGTAGAATGGCCCTCTGCTGCTTGGGCGGCTTGTAGTCGTCCGCAGCGGCGTCGCTGATCTCCTCGACGGTGAGGTCAATCCGGTCGTCGCTCGCGATACGCGCCGGCGTGGGCGCTTCCTCGAAGCCCTCAACGGATGGCGCATCCGTAGTGGCGGGGTCAGCACTCGTGCCGCTCTCTGCGTCCTCGGTGGTCCCGTCTTCTTCAACAGGTTCGTCGGCGGTCGCATCTTCGACCTCGCCGGGCCCTTCGATCTCACCGGCGTCGACGTCGTCGACGGACTCGACACCGAGATGGTCGAACAGCGGGGTACACTCGCCGCGGTGGTAGAGTTGCGGCTGGTCGTACTCCTCGTTGTCTCCGTCCGGGAAGATGATGATCTCGAAGTCGTCGTTACTGGGTAGATCGTCTTCGTCTTCTGCCGTGTCGAACCGCTGTTTGGGAAGGAACGGCCCTCTAAACGGCACCCAGTTGGCCTCAAGCTCCTCTTTACTCGGGTAGAACTCTTTTTCGCCGTCGTTGTAGACGATATACTCGCCCTCACTCTCGTCATATTCGTAGTACGCGGGGACAGCAGTCTTATCCCCGTTCTGGGCGGCTTCTTCGTCCTCGAACCGACCTATCTCTCCATCTTCGGCTATCTCCTCGTTGTCGCCAGCAGCAGCGACCACTTCTCCGGTCTCTTTGTCCTTGTACCAGATCGTCCCCATGTTCCCCTGCCCTTCATCATCTTCTGGACGTCGCTCTCGGAGGGCGATCTTGTCATCATCGACCCGGTAATCACCACCCCCGTCGTTGTAGTACCGTGGATTCCCGTCGGGGCCGGGGGACTTCCTGAAAGTGATCTCATCGCTCACAATCTCTGCGCTATGGCGGGTACCTTCTGTCTCGTAGATGACCTTCTCGGCGCGCTCTCCCCAGTAGGTGAAGCTCCCGTGGTTGGCGGACCCGTCTTTCACCGCAAAGACGCACTTCTCGCCTTTCTCTCTCGCTTTTCGGAGGTTGGTGAACGTCTGGAACGGGTACTTGATTGTCGACGTTTCTGCCTCGATCGATACGTCGTCGGCGCCGGCGAAGTTCCACACGCCGGGGTACTCCTCGCGAAGCCGCTCACGACGCTCCTCCATCGCCTCCATCATCTCGTTCCGCGACTGGCCCGAGTCTACGTTGGTCACGTCGATCGGCGCCTCTGCGACGCCGTCCGGCATCTCCTCACCCTCCTGTTCGGGGAGCCACGTCACGTAGCCGATCTGCGTGAACGCCACGTAGCATTGACCGAGAATCCAGCGGTGGTCGTCGCCACCGCCGGACCCAGCACTCCCCGTGTCCTGTTGGAGTACGACTCCACGCCCCTCGGGGGTGAGCTTGATCGACGGCGTCCCACCCTTGCGTTCCCGGTCGACGTAGCTGCTGTTGATCCGCTCGTAAATGTTCGACAGCTCGGAGAGGCTGTTAATCGTCGAATCCTCAAGCCGGGCCACGAGCTCGTCTTTCGCATCGTCGGTCGGCACGTACTCATCGGCCTGCTTGCCTGCCCGAAGGCGGGCCGCGAAGATGCTCTCCAAGACCGTATCGAGATGGCGCTCGACGACGCTCTCGGCGTCGTCTGTCGTCGACGCCCCGAACGCCCCGGGTGTCTCGCCGGCACCCCCAGCGCCGCCCTCGCTGTCGGACATGGGCGTCGTCGATGCCGCGGTGGTGTCCCCACCGCCCCCGCTGTCGATGGTGGGATTCTCCGGCCCCGGGACGGCATTTTGGAGTTCGCGAGCGAAAAACAGCTTTTCCTCTTTCTCCTCGACCATCGCCATTTTCCGCCCGATACCGGTCTCCCACCGGCCCTGTCCCTCGTTGAACAGGAGATTCTGGTAGACCTCCTCGTCGGACCGGCGTTCGCGACCGACTTTCTTGAGACTCGCTTCGATCGCGGCGTCCCGGGCGTCGGCGCTACGGACGGGTGGGAACGGCGGGTGCGCGTACACACGGAACGCCTCTGACCGCTCCATGTTCTCGGAGATGGTCGTCCGCATCCAGTAGTGGTAGTTGACCTCCTCGGTCAGATCCTCGGGGTCCAGCCCCAACTGCGTACAGTAGGTCCGAGCGGATTTCTTGTCGCCCGGGTTGAACGACATGATGGTATCGCAGTTGGTCGTGATCGCGTCGATGACGTTGCTCGGGAGTTGGTCCGGGTACTGGTTGGCGAGCGTCATGGCGAGCCGATACGACCGACTCTCGGAGATCATCGCGGGGATCGTGTCGTCCGCGAGCGCGAGATTGTCAAACTCGTCCGCGAACAGGTAGAAGGGTGACCGCTGGTGTTCCGACTCGGTGGCCCGCCCGCGGATGTGCGACCACACCCGGCGGATGACCGCCATCCCGAGCATTTGCTTGAGCTCGCGCGGCTCGGAGCCCATCCGCACGATGATGATCTTGTCGTTGTCGATCGCGTCGGGGATGCTCACCCCGCCCGACCGGAAGCCAATCATCCGGCGGGCGACCGGGTTCTGGATCCACGGGAGAAACCGCCCGAGTAGCGGTTCAAGGTCGTCCTCGGGCATCTCCGCGACCGTCTCCATGTGGGGGGTGATGAACCGCATCCCGGCTTCCTTCAGCCGCGCCGTAAACTCGTGGCGTGACGCCTCCGATTTGAGGACGTAGTACATATCCACGAAGTTCATCTCGGGGGCGTCGTCCGGCGTCCGAGAGTTGTAGAGGTTCATCCCCGTGATGATCGACTGGGCAACGCGGTCCATCCGCGGCCCCCAGTAGTCGTCGTTCGCCGCGAGCATCTTCTTCAGGTCCTCGACGAGCGACGCAAGGGCGGCGTTGTACGCGTCTTCCTCGGGGTCCATGTTGAGCGAGATGAAGTTGAACCCCGAGAGATAGTCACCGGTCGCGCCCGGCTCGATCCACACCACGTCGTCAAGCCGGTGTTCCGGCATGATCTTCATCAAGCGGCGGGCGTCGTCGCCCTTCGGGTCGATGAAACACAATCCGGCGCCGGACTCGATCAGCTGCCGAGCGTCGTTCGTGAGCAGCGTGGACTTCCCGTAGCCGGTGACGCCGAAGACCGCCCGGTGGCGGAACAGGTGGTCTTTGTCGATCGACGCGTCGCGACCGTTCCGCGTGCCCTTCCCGACGAACAGCGGTGCGTCCGGGTGTTCGCGCGGGAGTTCTTCAAGGACTTCCCGGGCGCTCCCAGCGGCGTAGACTTCGCTCCCGTCGTCCCCGGCGTTCAACTCGTCCGGGTCGATCTCGTCGGGGATCCCGACCGACTGGATCTCCTCGCCGTACATCGTGTTTCGGTCGCGCTCGGTGTAGGCGTAGTCGAACTCCGGGAGTTGTGAGAGAGCGTTTTCGACCCGGACGAGTTCGCGCTGGATCGATTGGAGTTGCGATCTGGTCGTGTTCTTGGGGAGGCGATCAAGGGTGACAAAGTCCTTGAGTCGCCGTAGATCGTAGGCGATGCGGTCAGTCGTCGGGTTCTCGTCCGGGGGTGTCCACGTCGGGGATTCACCGTCGACTGTCACGTCGTCGACGGCGCTGAGTACGGTGGCGACGTACTCGATCAACTCCTGCCGGTTGTCGATGCTGAGGCGGCGACTCTCGACCTGCTCCGCGGTCTCCTCGACCTTGCGGCGGAAAGTCACCAGATGATGTTCACTCACGTACTCTGCGTTCTCGTCGTTGTCGTCGTCTGAGCCGAGTATTCTGTCGAACATGGGTTGTCGGTATCTGCTCTAAAATGCGATGGGGATCAGAAGTCGCTGCGGCGGTTGTCTCCCCACACGCTTTCTTCGTCGTCCTCGTCGTCTTCGTCGTCCTCGCCACTCGCACCGGCGTCTGCGCCGGCATCGGGGCTGGCCCAGCCTGCTTTGTCGTCGTCTCCCCCGAATATGGGATCGGAGTCACCTCTCCCGTCCGGGTCTGGGTCTGGGTCTCCAACTGTGGCGTCCTTGCGCCGGTCTCCGGCAGGGTCGGGTGAACGACCCTCTGCCGATGGGGTACTGTGAGTCCCGGTAGAGGCTTCACCGCCACTTTCGGGGTCCGGTGACGGACTGGGACCGCTGTCCGGCGTACTGGATCGGTAACTTCCAGAACCGCCGAAGGTCGCCTCGCTGTATCCAGTATCCTCGTTCTCGTCTACCTGTTCGACGTCGTCCTGTTGTTCGGATTCGGCGGGGATCCCCGGGCCGGTCTGCTGTTTCGCCCAATCGACGACGGGCGTGTTGATGCTGTCGTTGGGGATGTGGGCGATTGACCCGAGCGCGCTCACCGTTTGGAGGACGGCGGGCTGTCCGGGACCGAGTTTGAGCCGCTGGCTCCACGGGACTGAGTGGGTCCGCTCGGCCATCTCCCGGAGGTGGTGTGGGATCTCGTCGGGGCCGATCGCGACGGGGTCAAGCCCCTGCTCGGTGAACGAGTTGTAATACTTCTCGAAGTCGCTTGCGACGGTGTTACACCGCCGCTCGGCAATCTCCTTGTGCGGCGAGATCGCCAGCACGCGGACGGTGAAATAGTAGCCTTTGGCGCCGTGGAGCTTGTCGATGATCTTCGCGGTCCGACTCCGCTTGGCACCGGGGTCGCGCAGGTCGTAGCCTTCGACCATGTTGCCGACGACCTCGCCCTCTTTGATCTTGGCGGCAGCGTCGGTGACGTTGAGGCCGTAGGGGCGGCGCTTGGTCCACACGTCGCGTGCGGGCTCGAACACGGTCTGGACCATGACGCGACAGTCCTCTGCGAGCACGCGCTGGCCGCTGCTGGTCTGGTCTTCCTCGACGACCATGTCGGAGGTAATGTCACCGTAGGGGTCGACCTCGAAGTCCTCCTCTGCGATTTTACACTTGATGGGGTAGTAGAACGGCTGTTTCAGCCGCATCTTTGCCATCGCGATGTGGTCACCGCGATCGAGGGTGGGGAACTGCTTGTTGGCCTCGCTGATCTGGGCGTCGGGGTAGTTTTTCCGGAGTTGACGCTCGAACTGGTTGGCGTCGACGCGGGTGTCGGGCTTGAAAAAGAATTGGAGCTTCCCACCGTCGTAGACCATCTCGTGACTGTGGATGTGCGAGTCGGTGGAGACGAGTTTGAAGCGCCCGACTCCAATTCCGGTCTCGTGCGGGTCGTGGATGGTCTCGTAGAGGTTGATACTGGCGTCCATCCCGGTGTTTTCCCGCGGCGGCCGGACGCGAAGGCGGGGCCCGGAGTCGGCTTCCGCGGTCGCGATCCCCTCGTTAAACTCGTCGTAGAGGTCTTCGCCCACTTGGACCGCGGGGTACTGGCTCTCGTCGCTCACCAGCGATCTCTTGATCGTGTCGACGATGCCGCTCATCGCTCAACACCTCCGTCCGCGCTCGGCGTCTTCTCGGGTTCGTCCGCCGCGGGCTCCCGTCGTGTGGTGTTGGCGGCACCCCACGCCGTCTCGCCGGGACTCACGTCGCCGTTGGAGACGGCTGCTGCCTCTACGGTGTCGCGCTCGTAGCCGGGGAGTTCGTGGAGCGGGTCGCCGGCATCCCACTCGCTCATCGCAAGCTCCTCGTCACGGAGGACGACTTCCAACTTCCGGAAGTCGCCGCCCACACCAAGGAGGGCGTCGGCGTACCCGCGTTCGGGGTCGCCCGCCTGCGCTTCCTGCGTCACGAATTGGTACTGACGGCGCGAGAACCCGAGACTGTCGGCAGGCCCTTCGCTCATGCCCTCGTATCGCTGTGCGAGGGTGAACGCACACGCGTCAAGGATAGCCTCGGCTTCGGGCCGCTGGAAAAACTCGTGGGCCGTCTGGGTCATGATCCACGGCGAAATGTCGTGGTGACGGTGGTGCCGGAACAGGTTTTCAATCGAGTGGATGTTCGCCACGTCGCGGATGAAGTAGCGGAACTCGTCCATCGCGACGATGACCTTCTTGTCGGTCTCCTTCGCCATCTCGTAGACCTTCTCCAACAGTATGTGCATCGTAAGAACGGCCTTCTCCGATACACTCCCCTCGCTCTGACCGAGGTCCAGATAGACCATGTCCTCGCCGCGGATACTGAAGTCGGTCTGTTCACCGAAGTTAGCGTAGGCTCCCGCCCGTTCCCCGCCGTCACGGGTGTCGAAGTTCTTGAATTGCTCGTAGAGCCACGTCGCGCTCTCCCGTAGGTTGTCGACGCTCTGCTCGGAGTCGACGAAGTCCTCCGGCGATTCCATCCGGGGTTTCAGCTGGTCGTGGCGAACGTCCCGGAGGGTTGGCGACTCCTTGCTGTGGGTCGATAGGTCAGTCGTGATTCCGGCGTCGTAGAACGCGTCGCTCACGACTTCTTCACACAGGGTGCGGTGTTCCGCGAATTTCTGGGACAGGCCGCGAGTGTCGAAGTAGTTTTCGAGGAACGCGATTGCCGACTCGATCGTACTCCCAAGAGGGTCCTCGTCGTCCGCAAGCTCGTCCCACTTGTCTTCGGGGAGGCCGTTGATCTCAAGCGGGTTGATCCCGCGGTCCCCGCCGACGGTGATGTGTTCCGCGCCGTGTGCCTTCGCGAGCCCTTCCCAGTTGCCCATCGGCTCGATGATCACGCTGATCACGTCGTCGCGCTGGGTCTGGATACGGTTCATTAGCGCCTTCCCGGTCGTGGACTTCCCACCGCCCGGTTCGGCCAACTGGAACATGGCGTTCCCGGTGTCGCTGCTGGTCCACACGTCCTCGAATACCGGGAGCTTGGTGCCTTTGTGCCGACCAAACTCGACGCCGTTCGGATCGACTTCTGTCGGGCTCACGAAGCTCGCGTAAGCGGCTCCGAACACGCCGCTCATCGCGGTAGCGCGATAGATTTCCGGATTCGACAACCCGAGGGTATCTTCACCGATGGGAGACACCGACTGAAGCGCCTCTGTCTGCCGGCCGAGGGCCGTCTTGACGCTCAACTGCGTACTCTCATCCGCCAGCGCCCGGCGGAGTTTGGCCTTCGCCTCGTCCAATTCTTCGACGGTATCGCCGCGAACACTAATGTAGAGACTCGTTTTGTAGACTGCTGTCCCCTCTTGAGCGACCTCGTAGAGTGAATTGAACTTCTGCTCTCGCTCGGCGTGTTTCGTGATCGTCGCTCCATCTGCGTTCTGCTTCTCGGCTTTCGCGTCGTTGCTTTCGGCCCGGAAGCGCGCCTTCGCCCGGTTCTGGTTCTCCCGGTCGAAATACATCGTCACGTCGAATTGGACGTCGGTCGTGCTGAAGATCGGGCTCAGGAACCCGTCGACCGGCGTTTCCGGAAAGGCGCTCGCCGGGACGTAAAACGTCTGAACGTATTGCTCACCGACGAGCGGGTGACGCGGGTCGTTCTCGATCCCGCTGGCCGAAAGGAGCGATTTGTGTTCCTCGCTGATCTCCCGAACGATCCGACCGGAACCGCTGTCTGTCTCGCCCGGGCCGGTCTCCTCCCCGATCGCGGACTCCGACTCATCATCACCGTAGGCGCGCTTGTTCTCCTCCATGACCGACGAGAGATCGAGATCCTTCACCTCTCCTTCCTCGGCCGCTCCGCTCACGGAGGTGGTTTCGTCGCCTCGGGAGCGTAGTTGCGCGTACACCATGAACAGCGCGGCCCCTCCAATCACCCCTGCGAATAGGAGTTGAGAGGGGGACCCGACCGCTTGCGATACCTGCTCGAACATGGGTAGCCGGGCGAGCGTCTGGTTCCAGATACCGGGTGGAATAACCGCCGGCACACCGACTGCGGGGGTCCCCGCGGTCATTTCGTCTCACCCTCACTACGGAGCGACACGCCGCCGCTACCCATCGGTCCGTCTGCCCCGAGGTCGGTGTCACGCCGGCTGCTCCCGACGACAGTTTTCGTGTTGATTGCCGATTCGACACCGTGGAGCTCCGTCTGGTTCCCGTTGAACTGCCGCGCTAACATGATCATGATCTCTGCTGCGGTCAACCGGTCTGGGTCGTAGCCTTCGGTCTGTGCGATTAGCTCGTTCTTCACCGACTGGACACGGTCGTCTAAGCGGTCAACCATTTCCTCGCGAATCTCCTCATCGGTCATGTCGACCGCCTCGTCGCTTCGGAGGCGCTGGATAAGCGGGCCGACGATCGGGGCAGTAGACGCCTGCTCGACCGGCGTCTCCTCGTTAGCGTACTTCTGAAGTACGTCATTGCGGGAGACGGAGACGACGATGAAGTACCGGACTTCCTGCGTGCCACGCTCCTTGATTTCGTCGGGCCGGTTCTCCCGGTAGTCACGGAGAAGTTCCCGAGCGCCCTTCTTGGTCCGGTCCGGGTCGTCAGGCTCGTCGAATCCGGCTTCCAGCCGGTCGTCCAGCCGCTCGATTATCTCATCGAACTTGAACTGTTGCGTCGTTGCGTGGACCTTGACCTCCTCGGAGACCTCTCGGTCAGCGAAGTTCGCTCCGATTTCCTGCTTTGTTGCCCACTCCGCCGGCGGGGCAAAGTCCATGTTGTCGCCGTGGACCTCGATCATCGCCTCCATCTTCCCGCCCTTCGTCAGTACGGCGTCGGCTCCCGGGAGGGCGAGTTTGACGCTTGTGAGGTCCTGTGTCCGCGTGTCCGGTTGGAGCGGGGTGTAGCTCACGATACCCCCCTCGTTCCGCTTCCCGCCGTCCGTGGCGTAGTGCGGGTCTGAGGCCGAGTAGATATATTTCGGCTCGCTCAGATAACTCAGACCGTCTTTGAGCGCCTGCCACACCGAAAGGTGGCTCGGGGTGGAGTAGACGACGATCACTCCGATGAACGTCCCGAAGATGATCCCGGGGATCCTGAACAACGCGCCGAGTTGGCTCGCCAAGAGGTACCCCACGGCCGCAGCTCCTCCGGTGAAGATGACACTACTCTTTTTCCACCCGACAAGCGGGACGCGTCCCTCATCGCCTGACTCGTTGATAACTGCTGATTTTGCTGGTTCAGTTCCGCTCATGGTTTCCTCCGGTTGCTACCGAAGCCCCAAACTGCGTTGGTCGCCCGATCTTTCCCTGTTTCAACTGCGCTTTTCGCAGATGATGTGACCGATTCTGCTTTGTCCTCGAAGTTGCCCATAGCCTCCTCCATCGAGGATCGCATATCGTCTCCCTCTCGCGGAACGATGGTGTCACCGGCACCGTAAGCAAGGGCACGTCCCGTACTTCTCCGCCCGATCAGGAGGGCACGCCCTGCTGCCGGGGCGCCTCCCATCGTGAGGCCGAGTGCGGCTGCGCCCTTCGCTCCGCTCCCGATGATCGAAGCTGCCGTCTGGTTGGCCGACTTGAATAGCGCCCAGATCGCGAACAGCACGATGATCCCAAATCCAAGGAATATGACCGGCCCAAGGATTGTCGTAGACGCGACGTATCCCGCCCCGACGTAGAGGCCGTACTGCGAGCTCCCGTCAAGTGGAACCGCGCCGAGACTTTGGAATGGGATCGACACGATCGCCAGCGGTAACGGCATCAGAACCAGCGGGAGGAACTTCTTGAGTAGGTTCTGACAGAGGTCGTCCAACATTGGAATGTTGGAGTACCACCCGGCTATCAGGAGTGGTCCGCCGACCAAGTACGCGGCTACCATGAACCGCTGAAGTTGAAGCAGCGCGATTATCAGGAGCCACACGAGAATCCCGCCAATCGTGATTAAGCCGGTGATTGGGCCCCCGAGGAACGCTGAGATGGATACGACCAGTAGCCCCGCAAACTGCTTGTAAATTTCAGGGGAGAGCGCGATCGTGATCCCGTAGGCCAACTGGATGAAAAACAGGGCTAACGGGAACCACATCACGATGAGCGCCAAGCCCTCGACTAAGCTTTTCTTGTCATTTGAGGATGCTCCAAACCGGAACATCCCGAGCGTTGTAGCCACGAGATACGCGACTACAAGCGTTAACACCGCCAACGCCGCTATGTCTGCTTCGCCGCTTCCCGGCCACGTTCTCTCCCACGCCATGTGGGTCAACTGCCCGAAGAGAGCCCCTGTCTTTGGTTCCCCGAACGCGAGAGGGCCGGTGGTCTCGGGCGGTTTGACCGAGAACACCTGCGCGCCGAGGTCGGTGAATGTGTCCGCAGCGGAAGTCATGAAGTCGTTGCCGATCGTGTCGATCAGCGCCGACCCGGGGTTGTCGAGAAACCCAGTTGAGTCTACGTTGCCTGCCGCATCCTGTAAGACCTCCTCCTTTGTCGGATCGACTGTCTCGTTTGCTGCCTGTTCATCTTCATCGTACTGGCGAACGACTGTATCGCTGAGGCCGCTACCGTCTACTGACGCGCTCTCAGCGGTAGTCTGCCCGCCTTGGCTGTGGTGTTTTGATTTCATCTCTGGGTTACTCTATCGCTGGCCTCCATCCGCGGAGGATACTCGCAACCTTCCGGACGATCAGAAGCGGGATGACGATGTAGTAAATCGTCTCCTCGATCAGCCGCACAAAGGCGTCACCTTCCGTGAATTGGCTGATCGCGAACGTTTCCCGGGCTGAACTCCGTGGGGTCTCTGCCTCTCCCCACGGCGCAGGTTCGTACCTGATCTCGCCGTTCCCGTAGGTCTCCATCTCGTACTCTCCGGTTCCGTCCTCGGAGATTTCGATCGACTTCTCCCGGACGCCGGAGAGTCCGTAGACGGTCCCTGCGAGCTCACTCCCCGGGATTGGTTCCCCAGTTCGACCGTCTTTGATCGTGACCTCTACGACTGGTCCTGTCTCGGTATCACTCTCCTCTGTCTCTATCGTAACTGGCCGAATTTCGACTTCTGAGATTTCGTCACTACTAATCTCTATCCCCGATCCCGGGACGATGCCGTTGATTGTGACTCCGCCGTCAACGTCTGTCGTGTGGGGCGTGACAGCCTTCTCCGGCACGCGGTAGGTCGTCACACCAGCACCCACTCCCGGTGGGTGTGGATCATCACTCCGGTCGCCTCGCTCGTCGTACTCCACGTCCGGCTCGTCCACTACCGCGTTATCCGGGTTGACGCTCGACGTGTCTGCCGACGCCGCGTGCGTCTGGACTGGGTTCAACACCGACCGTACCGTCGTATCCTCGGTGTCGGTACTGATCGTCGTGTTGTCCCACTCTGTATCGCGAGCGGTGTAGAAGTCCCACCCGTAGCGGACGCGCTGTTGCTCTCCACTCCGGGCGTCCTCCACCGTGTACCCGGCGATCGGGTCTTCGGAACGGACCTGAACGTAGTCCGCGCCGTCTGTGGCTGACCCGACAACCACATCGGGCTTCTCAGGGTCGTAGACCTCTACGTCGACGGTGTCTCGGAGGATTTCCGTGTTCTCGACTGTCTCGAACGTGACCGCGGTGTATTGGACGGTGACGGATCCCAGATCAACGAAGGGGTTTTCATTTCCATCGTCGTCATCATCATCGTCGTCATCGTCATCATCGTCATCATCGTCACTATCTCCGCCGTCACTACCTCCGCCGTCACTACCTCCGCCGTCACTACCTCCGCCGTCACCCCCGCTACTCCCACCCCCACCGCCGCAACCACCGACCCCGGGGGGTGCGCCCGGGATACACTCCCGTTTTGATTCTCCTTCTAACGCATCCCTTTGACTGGTGGGGTTAGTGAAATGATCTATACCAGCTGCGCCTTGTGCTTGAACGCCTCGGGGTGAAACACCGGAATCTGAAACGCTAAATATCCCGTAGTTGCTGTCTACATCGATTATATTGACTCCGATTGTCTGTCCGTAGTCTTCGTCAGCCGACTCGCGAGCATCGACGTAGTTCTGTACGTCGGTCAGATCATCTATATCAACTGACCCGACTTCTGAGAGCTTGATAACTCCCAAGTCGTAGGTCCGTTCTGTGGTTGTTTCCACCCTGACTTCATACTCCGTGTGAAGCTCCGACTCGACCGTCAGTTCCTCTGTTTCAGCGTCGATTTTGTCATATTGGAGTGCTGCTGTCCGGGTGTTTTCTGCCGTGTCGATCACTTCTCCGTCCACGATGAGCCGGGTCTCGTTTATCGGGGATGCTTGCCGTGTCGCGGTTACATCAACGTCAGTAACCACTTTGTCGTCCTCGAACCCCGAGTCGTACTCTGGTTCTTCGGGACGGAAGTCGGTCAGGGAGCGAACCGTCCCTGACTCGGCAATGTACCGCGTCGGGTTTCCGCTGTCATGGACGGTTGTCGACGGCCCGACGGAGAAAATCGTCGCGTGGGCGTCTTCGATCATCGGTCGGTCGACCGGGTCCACGGACTCCGGATACACCGACGTATCGTGGTACTCGGCGTCTTCAATCACTTCCGCGGACGTCAGCACTTCGGAGTTCCATTTCTGCGGCAGGCCTCTTGGCGTAGCTGAGGTTTCGGAACGTGCGACGAACGTCTTGACTGTGGAGGCTGAGGCTCCTTCTTCGCCAATTCTCGCACGTTCGGTCGTCGTGTTTGAGATGAACTGAATCCACTCTGGACTTGTCGCATCACCCCACAACGAGACGAACGTCCCGGCATCGAGGCCGTGAATCGTGCCGGTGTACCCGAGGTCGACCCCCTCGGTATCGTTGTCGGCCGCTACTGAGCCCACCGAAGCTGAAACGACAAGAGTCACTAACCCGAGGCACGCCACCGCGGCAAGTACCCGACGCTTGTCCATCAGAACGGAACGAGGTCGATACAGGAGGCGAAGTCCCAACCGACCGCGCTACCGAACGCGGTGATCCCCGGGCCGATTAGGATCAGCTGTAGGAGTCCGCCCCAGAGCTTCTTTTTATGCTGCTTGATCTGTTTCTGCCGCTCCGGCCCGAATGCGAACATCTCCATGACGGCGTCAAGCTGGTACAGAGCGACGAAAATTACGACCGCGGAGAGGGTCGTGAAATTCACGAACGTCTGGAATAGGTTTTCCAAGAAGCTCGACTCACAGACCAGCCCGTCCTGCGCTGCCGCGGGCGAGACTGCGACGGTCAGGAGTAGCACGGTCGCTACCCCACCGATCCGGGCCATCCGCCGGAGTCTGCTTCCTCCGGGATTTTCGTTCGTCTCGTCGGTACTACTCTCGGCAGTCTGCGTCGTAGTATCATTTTCAGTCATCGTCTTGCGCTGTGGCTTGAGCCTCGCAGCTGGTGTCTTCAGTCGTATTTCCGCAGATCGTGTCTGGGGTCCAATCCTCGTCTGATGAGTCCGGGGACCATCCCATTTTGTAGATCAACTCATCGAGGGTACCGCGAAAAACGGCAGAAGCGTTGATCTCTGGGTGGTCTTTCAGGAACCCCTCGTGGTACTCGTCTAACGAGAGGTTAATGTTCCCGTCTGTTGCCCGGTCCTTATCGCCCATGTAGCTGTGGCATCATGTCTGTGGAACGTGGTGCTTACACGCCGATTCCATTGGTCGGTTTCGCACACGTCTACCGCGAGTCACGCGGCCCCCGGGTCGGCGGGGTATGTGCTGCCCACATCTATGTGGATAGATGCGGATTCATCCGCACTTATAATAAAAGTTACTCTACAAGGAGATTATCCCTCGAAAAATAGTTTATCAGGTCCTCTCAGCGGTATATTAATTAGAAATGAAGCAACCAGCGTTTCGAGAGGCCGACTCGAACCGCTATTCCAAGTAGCTCTCGAAACCAGTTAGGCTCAGTAACTCACCAATCCGCTCTTGGCTCATCTCGACAGTTAGGACACTCACCTGCTCCGCTTCGCCGGTCAGGCCCAATTGTTCTGCGTAGAGTTGGTGGGCGATCTGGATCGCCTGAACCTCGCGCTCGTTCATCTCAAGCTCATCGCCAATCTCGATGAGACCTTCCGCGAGAACGATGAACGTCAGCTCGGAGTCGGTTGCTCGGAGCGGCCGGCGGAGCGAATGCGGGTCTGAGAACTGCTCTGCGAGAACTTCGTAGTAGGCGTTCCCCATCCGGTCTTGGTACTCGTAGCTCTCGACGAGTTTTTGGACGCCATCGAGTGCTTCGATCAGCGAGCGATCGCTTCCCGTGAGAGGCGACGATTCGCGTGCTGATTCAATTACCGCTGGTGGAATCGGCGTTACCAGTTTCTCCGCATCCGGGATCGCCGGATCCGCGATACTCGTTGCGAAATCGGGCTCTGACTTGTCGGTTGTCGCCGTCGTCTTTGACTCTGTGCTACTCCCGATAACGGACTGAATGAGCGATCTAACCATGAATTAGCCGGTGATCTCGAAGGTGACTGTTGCTTGTTCTCCGTCGACGCCCTCGATCGTCAACTCAACCCTGTTCGTGCTGCTCGCCCCTGTTGAGACCCGGAAGGTTGCTTCTCCCGAAGCGTCCGTCCGGACTTCACGCTCGCTGAGGCGACCGCTTCGTGCGTCGGCCTCAATAACTGCTCCTTGAACCGGATTTGAGAACTTGTCTCGGGCCTCTACGGTGACCTCCACCTCATTTTGCCCGACAAGCTGTGTATCCGTCCGGACAAGGTACTCTGCTTCCGGAGTTTTCCCCGCCCCACCCGCCGACTCAACCGTTCGGTACCCTACTAACGCCGTATTCAGTTGGTACGTCGGCCCGGGGGCGAGCGTGATCGTCGCGACGTTGTCCTCAACGCTGACTCCGCACACGTAGGGCTCTTGAATCGCACTACAGTCTGGGTCGATCTCCTCGCTGAGGGCCTGTCGCCATTTCTCCTCGGAGAGTTGCGTCTGAAGCCGTATCTCGATGGGGTCGCCGTTTGCCGACTCAACCGGGACTGTCTGGTCGCTCGACGAAAGCGGGTCTGCGACCATAATCGCTGCCCGCTGCCCCGCCTCGGATACGTTCCCGTCGACGGCGATGATGTTGATCTGCTGTCCGTCGACGAGATTTGACCCGGTCAACATGGTCCCATCTCCCTGTGCCAATATTCCGTTCCGAAGCTCGGTCGCTGGCTCGTCGCGCTGTAGGTACTCCGGCGAATACCGGAGCCCAGCCGTGTTGAAGATGAGCGGCGACCCGTCAAGGTAGTCTCTCGTGTCGTCCCTCACCGCCTCGGCGTTCAACACGCCGATCTCTGTCTCGTTCGTCGTCTCGATTGTCCCCCACGGGTAGTTGGCTGGTTGCGAGAGGATCAGGAACGACGAATACTGGCTTCCGAGTTCGACAGGAACGCTCTGTGTCGCCCCCGACTGGGCCGCTTGGAGCGTCGACACCTGTAACTCCTTCATGTCCTCCAACAGCGCGACCGAGTGCTCTGCTTCCGTCTCGGCGCGCTCTGCGGGGGCGTATTGGGTCTGCGCGACGACGACCACGACCACGACCAGTAGGGCGACGAGTAGAACGCCCACCTGTGTCTGTGCGCGGTCCTGATCGCCCGTTGGTAGTGGTAACTCGGTCATGGTTAGATCACCCCGAACAGGACGACGCTCGCCACAAGACCCGCAAGGGTGAGCCCACCCCCGCGGAACGCGTCCCCGTGGAGTAGTTCGCCTGCCAGCCCCCCGTAGACCACCGACTGAACGATGGCGCCGTGGAATAGGAGGACGCGGTACGTGTCTGCCGACAGGTCGGTGGTTGTCGACCCGGCGCCGACCCCTGCCGCTTCCGCCTGCGCGTCGACGGTCGCGATCATCTCCACGTTGGGAAGGAGGAACGCGAGCATGAACGCCGAGATTATGAGGTAGACCGAGAACCCCAGAATGAGCCCTCGAACGTGTGGGGCCATCTCGCTCCGCCGTCGACGTCGACCCTCTGCGACTCGCTGGACGGTCGCGTAGATGTTCTGGATCACCTCGTCGACGTACCCGCTGGCCGTGTTCGACTCCACGAGAATCCGTACCGCACGGGTGATCCGGCTGTTCTGGACCCGGTTTGACATACGCTTGAGGGCCACTCCCAGCGACGTGCTGAACTGGATCTCACGACGAACGCCCTCAAGCTCCTCCTCTAATCGGTTGCCGTCTTTTCGGGCAACTGTCTCGATCGCGCCCCCAAGCGTCTCCCCCGACTCAGTAATCCGGGCGAGCCGGTCCAACACTCCCGGGAGTTGAGACTCAATCTCCTCGTGGAACTGTTGGCGGCGCCGCTTGAACATGGTAATCGGTGAGACCAGCGTCGCGACAGGGACGACTACTGCCGCAACCGTGGTCACCATCGGAGCGGACTGAAACCCTGCCGGTCGGGGGTTTACCACGCCTGTGAGGGTGAGCGCGGCAAGGTACACTCCGACGATTGGAACGCTCGCGAACAGCGTCGACTCCGGATGACGTTCAAACCGCTTGCGTATCCGACCACGGATGCTCTGTCGTTCCTCGGCTTGGAGTCCGTCGCGAAGCTGCTCTAACCCCTTCACTTCCAATGGAGTTAGTTCATCCTCAGCGGCCTCTAACGCCTCCCCAACACCCTCACTCGTCACGTCCGGGTCAGGGAGGTCGAACGTGCTACCGCGCCGGAGTGGGGTGAACGGCGACCGGTACCGGGCGGTCGCGATGGCTGCGACCCCGACGATCGGCAACACGACGTAGTAGATCGCGCCGATCGCTGCCGGGATGTTCCCCCCGACCGTGTTCACGTCGATGATCGTCAGAAGGCCGACGACGACAGTCCCTCCGACCACGACCACTCCGATGAACGTCTCTGCGAGGTTGTTGATCGACTCCAAGTAGTCGTCGGTCTGCTCCTCCATCCGGCGGTTGAACCGCTCCGTCCGCTCCGCGAGGAACGGCAGAATATCCTGCTCTGAGCGGAGCGACGAGTCCATGTCGTCTAACAACTCTCGGAGGTCCGCGCTCGGCGTCGCATCGCGCGTCTCCCGGATCGCCGTTTGGAGGTCCGCCCCGAAGGTCTCCATCTCGTTGACGATCATCTGAAACTCGACGGAGACCTCGTCGCCAATCTCGTCACTCTCACCGACCCACTTCACGATCTCCGGCAATTCCATCCCGCCCTGCGAGAGCGAATACATTGCCATCACCGCGTCGGGGAGCTGTCGGTCGATTTGCTGCCGGCGCTGGTTCGCCCTCAGATGGGGATACCAGTAGCCGGCGGCTGCCGTCACTCCCGCGCCAGCGGTGGTCGCGAGGACCGCCCCGACTGCCGCTCCGACTGGACCGATGACTGCCGCACCTATCCCCGCGCCCACAACCGCGCCGAGTAAGGCGGCGATCAGGACCGTAAGCGTCGCCCGCGCAAGGTACTCATCGGCTGTCGTCTCGAAGCGTGCCTGATCGATTACGTCCCGGAGCTCATCGAACCGCTCACCCTTCGCCCGGAAGTACGCGCTAAATCGTTTCTCCGCAACCCGCCCGAATCGCTCCCTCAGACGGCTCACACCAGACTTCTCCCGGCTCAACCGCTCCCTCTCGGCCCGACCGCGACCGTTCTTAGCGATAGCATCGCGAACGACCTCTGCCGTTGGATCCACGTCGACGCCTCGTTGACGCTGGTCCTGTACGGCAGACTGCGACCGGTCTGCTTCGTGGCCGCTCATCGGTCCTCACCCACAAGCGACTCCAACTCGTCGAAGTCGTACTCGCCGGCCCGGGTCTGCTTCATGACCTTCTCGGGCGCGACCATGTACGCGCGGAGAACCGTTGTCACCGGCTCGAAGCCGGTGATCGACCGGGCTTGAAGTTGCTCTAACACCCGGGCACGTCTGTCGATCTCCTCAACCGGAATCCCCTCGCCTGCTCCGGCCGTATCGACAAACTGCGACTTGTCCAGCATCGGGGCCATCTGGTCGGCCTGTCGGTCCCACTCCCACGTCGGGCGGGGCTCCCCCTCGCTGCTCTGTCCCGCTTCCGGGAACTCACAGACTCGGACGTTTCGCCGGACTCGTTCCCCATCTCGCTCCTCCTCGCGTTGGATCACCGCGAAATCGAGTTCCTGAAGCCGGGGGTTCGGGACGCCCATCGGTTCTCGCTCCAACTTCGCTGCGGCACCTTCCAGCGTCTCGGCGGTGATCGACGTGAATACCGCGTTGCCGGTGACACTCATCCCGCGGAACAGGTTTTGCGCCTCACTCCCCGAGACCTCTCCCACGAACAGGTACTCCGGTTTGTTCCCGAGTGCTGCGTCGATGAGCTCTCCCTGTCCAACTTCGTCGTCAGTCCCCGACCCGAACGACCGGCGGGTCGTCGTCTCGATCTGGTTGTCCTGCGGTAACTGTAGCTCCGGACTCTCCTCGACCGTCACTACACGACTCCGCGGAGTCACGAACATCCCGAGGACGTTCAACACGGTCGTCTTTCCCGCCGAGAGCCCCCCGACGACGAGCCCGGAGTGTCCTGACTCGACGAGCGTCCACAGATACGCCAACTGACGTGGGGCGAAGGTCTCCTCGTCGATTAGGTGAACCGGGGTGAACGGCTCGTCGCGTTGCTTCTGGATCGTGAGCGCGTTCCCACTCGGGGACACGTCCTCCAAGAACAGGTGTACGTCCGATCCACCCGGGAGACTCGCCCGCTGAACCGGGTTCGCACGGGAGACGTCTTCCCCCGCCCGCTGTGCGATCTTCCGAATCAGGTTCGGGAGCCGGTCCTCCTTGAGAACGATGCTCGTCTCCATGTTGCCGAAGTCCTGATGCTGGACGAACACCGGGTTGTCTGAGCCCGCGCCGTTGACGGACACCTTCTCAAGCTCGGGGTCGGACAAAAGCGGGTCAAGCCTGTCGTAGCGGACGATGTTCCGCTTCAGGTAGTAGAGGACACGATCTTGCGACGCCGGAGACAGGTCAACGCCGAGTTTCTGGAGCTTCCGTTGCGCCTGCCGCTCAACAACGTCTGCTGGCGTCTCGTCTTCTTCCGGCTCAATTCGGAACAGCAGCTTCCTGAGTTCCGAGTAGAGCTTCTGATACAACTGTTCCTCATCCTCTCGAAGAGACGGCGTGACGACGTAGTAGAGGTACTCCGCGGCTTCCGTGTGCTGGAGGATCGCCACGTAGACGTGGGGAGGTTGAATCCAATACCGGCGCTCGATCTCAAACTCGCTCCCGCGGACGATTTCGGCAACTGAGCGCCGCTCGCCCATCAACGTCGAAAACACGCCTCGCTCTGTTACGTCCCGCTCCTGTAGCGGGACTGTAACCTGTTCTGAATCACTCCCGGGATCGCTGTCACTTTCGGGCGCAGATTCGCGATGCTCCTCGTCCGGCTGTTCAGGTCGGGCGGCCGTGCCGTGGTCAGCGGCAAGCCCCTCCGACCCCTTTGGCGGGTCGGTATCTGTCATCCGCGTACTACCCCTTTTCAGCCGTCTCTTAGAAAAAACGCCCGTCGTTTTCGTCTGGTCATTTATATACGGGTAGTCGGAAAGTAAGGGTAAGCGAGACGAGATATACATGATTCGGTCACTCATCAACCGACTCAACCCGTGGAAGCGTACTGGGCGGCGGGGGCTGTCCGAGAACCAGCGCCGCGGCATCTCTGAGACCGCGGCGATCTTTGAAAACCCGCAGATGGGTCGGCAGCTGGCCCGCGAGGTCTTCGAGAGGGCCGACTACACCTGTGAACGGTGCGACGCTCTCTGTGGACACGACGGCTATGAAGTCCCGATGGCGCTCCCCAAGGACGGCGATGAAGACGCTTTCCGGGAGAACAACACCGACCCCGACGCATGGCACGCCCTCTGTTCCACCTGCTTCGACGAAGTTCAGGATCAGTCTCCCGCCGGTGAGCTCCCGGACCTGAGCGATATGATGACCGGCTACACTCGGGAACGGTTCTCCACCCGCAAAGACGAGCGTGACGGGCCCCACCGTCCCCGCCCGAAAAATAACCCCGACTCCGCGCTTCGGCACGGCGAGCTCGAAGCCCGGATGCCGTTCGGGTGGACTGATGTTGCGTTCAATCCCATCGGAGAGGTGGAAGCAAATCGCTACCTTCCTCTCCTTCAGCCGGCGTGGAAGTTCCCCAAGGGAGACCGCCCGCGGAAGCACCCGTACTTTACCCGCACCCAGCGGCGGGTGTGGCGGCGTTTACTCAACCATCAGGACAAAGACTTCCCGCTCCTCCACGTCGTCTACGACTACGCCATAAGCACCGTCCTTCGGTTCGCGGCGATGGTCGTCACGGTGTTCGCGGCTCTGAGCTTCATTTCGGGAGCGTTCGCGAACAGCCCCGCGCTCGTCTTCGTGGTCCCCGCGTACCTCCTCGCCCTGACGGTGATCTTTGTCCTGTACCCGTTCGAGAGTAAGTACGACTTCCTCGACGTCAACTCCGTTTGGCACCGCCTCTACGGGAACGCTGAATAAGCGTCTGGTACCCTCGTCTCGCCTCTCTGCTTTATTTTTCCGTTCCGCGCTTTGTCTGACATGTTTTTGATAGACGGCAGTTATCTCACACCGATAATCCCAGTTGTAGGTTTATATACGATACTCGGGGAAGTCGGAATACAATGGACGAACACAATCCGACGCGACGGAGCGTACTGAAAACGACCGCCACGCTCGCTGCTGCGGGCTCGCTGACCGCTACTGCTGGCTGTCTCGGCGGTGGGGGAGGTTCCGGCCCCGATCTCGACGGAGAGCTCACTGTTGAAGGACCGGCAGAAAACATCACCACCGAGCGGTCCCTCGCGGCCACCGACGCCGGCTACGAACTGTCGATCACCGTGAGCAACGGTTCCGGTACCCCCGTCGACTGCGGGGCCGAGGTCGTCTGGACCGACGGAAGCGGCGATAACGTCGCCTCGACTGGCACCGAGACGAGCACCGCTGACCCCGATAGCGATGCCACGCTCGCCACGACTGTCGAGGACCCGGAGGACGCGATCTCCGCCTACTCTGCCACCGTCGTCGCTGCTCCGGCCTAAGCTCACCCTCCACCGTTTCGAGTGTTCCTGTGGGTGAGGCTCAACTCTCGTCTTCACGCTCTACCGCACCAAGTCTCGCTCTTGTGTAGAGCTGCGGAAAGAGGATTTGAAATTTTGAATACTGCTGCCGTCCGGCGGTCTGTGTCTCAGTTAACGTACTCAATTCACTACAGGAAATAACTAAACGACCTCTTTCCACGTTTCTACATAAGAGCGAAACGGTCAGCCGGACGGTATGCGGTGGTTTAGTCACCCACCCCTTCAAATCTTTAAGGGTTCACCTGAAACGGGTCAGTCGACCCCAAAAATCTCCCTCCATGCCGCTTCAAAGCCTCAAGAGTACGTCAGGAACCAGTCCAAACGGCCAATGGACCAGCGCGGATTCGCTTCAAACCCACAAGGGTTCGTCTGAAACTCCTTCGCGGTCGCTCCACCCGAAACGCGGAGGCTTCAAACCCACAGGGTTCGTCTGAAACTGTGACTCCGGCACTTGTGCCGAGGTCGCGTAGTTCGCTTCAAAGCCCCAAGGGTTCGTCTAAAACTCGATGAAGTCAGCGAGCGACCGGATCGCGACGTGCTTCAAAGCCCCAAGGGTTCGTCTGAAACTCACGTCGTCGGTTGTTCCGGGGTCGAGCGACAGGCTTCAAAGCCCAAAGGGTTCGTCTGAAACCGAGGATGACGTCAGGATCAGCGCCGAGCCGATCAGGCTTCAAAGCCCCAAAGGTTCGTCTGAAACACGGGTCGCCGTCCGAGGACCTCGTCGACGACGTGCTTCAAAGCCCCAAAGGTTCGTCTGAAACACACCCGTGAACGAGTGTCTTACCTGTCTCTCCCTCCGGGTTTCACTTAGTCGTTTCCGTCGACCTCCTCGACGTCGCTCCAACGACTGTTCGTAACCACGCCACGCGGGTCCGGATGAAGTGGAAAGAGATCGCGACCTCTCCTGACTACGCCATATTCACTCGTGCTGGCTCCCCTATCCACTACTACTCAGGACTCTATTCCGGGAGAGCAGTAACCGCCCTCAAAGGTGTGAGATAGGGCAAAAAAAGTTAACACGGTAGATGATTACCTGTTAATATGGACTTGAACAAGAATCCACTCTATATGACCGAGGTTAGTGGGTAACCATGTCGCTAACACCTGTGGGCGGCTCCCCAGACGAGTACAAACTACACGCAGGCGATGTGGAGTCCACGCCTTTACACCAGACAGAGAAAGAAGGAAAAAACACTCGCGACCATCCAATAATTGTCTCGGCTCGCGCAATAGGGGCTGATAAAGATTGGACCTACGAAGGCCAGCTCATTCTCTATGTGAACGGCCAATATGCCGATCTAAGTGGATATCACAGCCCGGAAAAGTTGGACTCAAATGTACTAATGGCTGTATCTGCGATCGTACCTGCCGGTGGGACCTACCGAGCGTACGCGCCAGAGGGTAACTTACAACTCATCACCGAACAGGAAATATACGTCTCCCAAGATGATAGGTAGGTGGTGATTCCGGGTTTTGCGCGTCCCGAACGTCTTGTTTGTCGGCCTCCCTCTTGCTCTCTCCGCCGTCCGTAACCACCACGCGGGTTCGGATGAATGGAAGGTGATCGCGACCTCTCCTGACTACGTCATGTTCACTCCTGCTGGCTCTCCTATCCACTACTACTCGAATTTCTACTCCGGGAACGACTCATCGCCCCCGATTTAGAGTTCGGAAAACGCTACTGCGATCCCTATCGCGAACCCGGCCACGAACGGGAGAACGGTGAACATCTCGACGACCCCCGCTGGGATCTGCGGTAGTGTGATACCCGACTGTGCTACCCGTACGAGTTCTCTCCCACTTGTGTCGACGACCCCCATCTGGGTGCCTGCGAACAGGCCGACGATCGCGATGCTCCCGACGATGACCGCTACCCTGACCGCCTTCACGAAGGCGACCGTTCCAACTGCTCCGCTGACAAAGCCGGCGATCAAGTAGGCTCCGGCTGAGCCAATATATTGCTCTACACCGATACTCCCCAGTTCTGCTACTAACGCGGCTGTGGATGGGCTAATTAACTGCTCCATTGGTCGGTAGTCGATCGGGACTTCTTGCGGCTATTACTTATTTGTACAGGCGGCGCAACCCCAACAGAAGACAAAACCTATTCCCGGTGCTTGAACCGGAAGAAAAACCCATCCCTCCACCTTCCCCGGGAGCACCGCCCCACTGCTTCACGACACTTTCTGGAAGTGAAACCGTTTCACCGATCGCAGCACAATCGCCCCCACCGCTACCGCCACCTGATTCTGATTCAATATTACCTGCCGCATCCTCTCCGTCTTCTCCATCTTGGCCTCTCAAGTCAATAGTTGCTGATGGCGCAACCACAATCTCTGGGGCACACAATAACAGCCCCGCCCCGCCGTTACCTCCGTTTCCCCCAGACGTACCGCTGCCCCATATTGAGCCGCCGCCACCTCCGCCGCCTCCACCCCCGCCGCCAAGATTCGGAAGCGACGTGAACGAAGATGAAACCGCCATCACGTAGTGTGCCGCCAGCTTGTTGCCACTTACGGATCGTGTCCCTCCCGCATCGCCCTCTTGACCGCCATCGGCATATTGACCGCCGAGTCCTGTTCTGGAGGCAACGCCGCCCCAGCCACCGGAACCACCAGATCCGCCCATCATCCCTTCACTTCCAGCGTCTCCATTGGCGTCTGTGCCGTACCCCCCAGATCCACCCTGTGAGCCGTTTCCTCTCCCATCAATCGTCGCGTTCGCCTTGATCTCGAATAAGCTGAGAAAATATCTCGGCACCTACCGATAGGTCTGATATACTACCAGACGACTCGTTCAAGGAATCGCACGCATTTGTCCCTTATGCGGGCGTTTCCTCCCCATCGGCTCCTCTTGCCGCCCGAATCGTGATCCCAATCTCGACAGACTCGTAGGGGACGAACAGCCGCGCCGCCGCCCCGTCTTCCCGCCGCTTAACGATGCCGGCGGTGACCAGTACGTCGACATCGTCGTGGCCACCGAGTACGTCCGACCGACCCGCTCGACCAACTGGCTGATGCTCTCCGCCGGCGCTGCCATCAGGTCCTCTATGAGCTCGATCCGTCGGTCGGTCAGCACCTTCCGGAGCTGGTCGACGCTCGCGCTTCAAATCCCCAAGGGTTCGTCTGAAACAGGACTGCTTCCCCCCGCCTCCGCGTCGTAATACTGCTTCAAACCCACAAGGGTTCATCTGAAACTTGCGGAAGTAGTCAGGGTCGCTTCGCATTTTGTCGCTTCAAATCCACAAGGGTTCGTCTGAAACCTTGTCCTGTCGGCCGCCGTCAGACCAGCGAGTCTTGCTTCAAAGCCCCAAGGGTTCGTCTGAAACGTCCGCGAGGTCGGCTGGCGTGTCGGCGGGGTCGACGCTTCAAATCCCCAAGAGTTCGTCTGAAAGATTCTGAGGGCTTCCTGTGTGCTTTGAGCCTCGGGGCTTCAAATCCTCAAGGGTTCGTCTGAAACGCGGTCATGTCGATGTAGGTGACGGGGTTTTCGGCGCTTCACTTCAAACCCACACGGGTCCGTCTGAAACTCCGCGCTCGCTGTACCGAGTGCCGACGCGTCTCGCTGCTTCAAACCCACAAGGGTTCGTCTAAAACGCAGATTGTGGTGCTCTGTGAGGCCGCTGCCGTGGCTTCAAAACCCCAAGGGTTCGTCTGAAACACCGTCCGGATCGTGAACTCGCTGGCGTTGTCGCAGCTTCGAAGCCCCAAGGGTTCGTCTGAATCCCACATCGCGGGCGTAAGTCATGTCGGCGGTCTCCGCGCTTCAAAGCCCCAAGGGTTCGTCTGAAACCTGTAGGGCGAGGGTACTCAGCCCGCGGTAGGCGTGGCTTCAAAGCCCCAAGGGTTCGTCTGAAACCGCGGCACGTTCGGAGGACTCGCATGAACATCAAGCTTCAAATCCCCAAGGGTTCGTCTGAAACGACACGATCGCGGCGTACCTCGACGAGAGGGACCGATGCTTCAAAGCCCCAAGGGTTCGTCTGAAACCACGATCTGACGTGGGCTCAGTCAGGAGACCACCCGCTTCAAAGCCCCAAGGGTTCGTCTGAAACTCCGCGTGAGCGTCGTCGGAGCGCCCGGTGATGTGGCTTCAAAGCCCCAAGGGTTCGTCTGAAACTGAACACAGCACATGGAACTACCACCCGAGATGGCTTCAAAGCCCCAAGGGTTCGTCTGAAACCTTGTTCAATCACAGTTGCTCAACAAACCGGTTTCAGCTTCAAAGCCCCAAGGGTTCGTCTGAAACCGACTTTCTCCATGTCGTCGGGCAGCGCGTCGATGCTTCAAAGCCCCAAGGGTTCGTCTGAAACCCACCTCCCGCCTGTCGGTAGCCCTTCCGCATATGGCTTCAAAGCCCCAAGGGTTCGTCTGAAACATCGACACCGAGGCGCTCATCAACCGCCACGTTCAGCTTCAAAGCCCCAAGGGTTCGTCTGAAACGACGCCCGGACAGGCGCTGTCGATCGCCGTCGAGCAGGGCGCTTCAAAGCCCCAAGGGTTCGTCTGAAACCCCGTGGACGCGATCGGCATCCGAATCTCAAAGGCTTCAAAGCCCCAAGGGTTCGTCTGAAACCACCGTCGACGAGGCGTACGCGCGCACGTCGCGGGCTCTTCAAAGCCCCAAGGGTTCGTCTGAAACTTCATGCTGGCCTCCGTTGGGCGGTCCGCTGCTGGCCTCTTCAAAGCCCCAAGGGTTCGTCTGAAACCCACCCGTGAACGGGTGTCTTACCTATCTCACCCTCCGGGTTTCACTTAGTCGTTTCCGTCGACCTCCAATATCGTCTCAACCCCCGGGGGGTCGATGGAATAGTGGCTTAGAGCTCCGCGTCGGTTTGCGCCTCTGATATGGTAGGCCCGCTCCCAGTTTCCGGGTGGTAGCTGTCGGTGTCTGTTACGTCGATTATCACGGGTTCATCGACCGGTTCCTCGACGGGAAGGGTCACTAACAGTCGCTTGAGGTCTTGGAAGGCTGCCTGAGCCGCACTCCACTCCTCTGCGTCCTTGTGTCGCTGGTACCGACGCGCCTGCTCGCGGTCTTCTTCTGACGTGAGCACAATCGTCTCCTGCGTCGGGTACTCCGACCCGACAAGCGACGCGTTCCGTAACTGCTCGCCTTTCGAACCGTCAAACGCGGAGACAAGCCGATCTCGTCTGTCGCCTGTCTTCCGCTTTCCGTGGAGGGCTTCGTAGTATGTTTCTACCCCCGTCGTGATCATCTCGACTTCGGGGACTGAGTGGTCACGGGCCGTGACTCTCGCAAGTGCCTGCTGTGTCGGGTGTAGCAGCGACCGGTCACCGTAGATGAGCTCGCTCGGGACGTAGTAGCTCTCTGCCGGACTGTCCAGCCGCCAGATCGTGACCGAAGCTGCGTCTCCCCCAAACTCTCGGTTACACCTTCCCGCGGCTTGGACGATCGACGGAACCGGCGCGTAGTCGCGATACAACCGGTCGAAACTCACGTCCACTCCTGCCTCGATCAACTGTGTCGACACCGTGATTAGCGGTGTTCCATCGACCGGCGTCGTCGTTTCCGGATCGAGGATGTGGTTCAATACGTCGATCAGGCGACTTCGGTCGACCGGGCGGAGCCTCGTCGTCAGAGTCGCGACGATCTGCTCCGCGTCTGTGTGCCGCTCCGCGAAGCGTTCGAGGTAGGCGTCTGGGTCGAACGGGTCGGGGTCTGTGTCATGCGTGTCAAGAAGGTCTGCCGCAAGCGGAGCCGTATCGGGCCCCGAGAGATGTTCTGTCAGCGTGACGGCCGACTCCACGGTATTGACTATCGCGAGCGTGTTGTCTGCCTCTGTCGTCGAACCCTCGATCTCGGTCGCGGCCTCTGGGAGCGGTAGTGGGTCAGCGTCTCCGGATAGGTGTGCTTGGAGGCTGTCGTGGATCCGGAAGCGGACCCGTGGAGAATCACGCAGTAGGGCGTTACACTCGGGGAGACAGTCGGTTAGCTGGGTCGGATTTGAGTAGTCTGGAAGGTTATCGAGGATCCGGGGCTGTGTCGCCGTCATGAACACGACCGTGGCGTCGTACTCGTCGGTCAGAAACTCGGTGAGGCGGCCGACGAGTTGCCACCACTCTAACGAGAGAGCTTGAGGCTCATCGAGGATGATGATGCTATCCTGTAACGCCGGGAGCTTCATCGACTGCGTATTCTGTGGTCCAGCAACGCTCTCGAACAGTTGCGTGAACGTCGTGAGAACAAGCCCCGACCTCCACGCTTCGGCGTGGAGCGTGTCTGCGCCACTCCCGATACCGTCTGAGAGTGGGCCACCGCCGGCTGCTGCTACTGTGAGCGTGTCGGCAAGATGGTGGTGGACGGTGTATTCTGGGTCGCGTGGGGAGACGTCGAAGATCCGCTGTATCTCGCTGTCCACTTGGTCGATGATCGACGTGTATGGGAGCGCGTAGATCACCCGGCTATCCCGTGTCTCACCAAGAGAAAGGGCGCTCCTGAGTCCGGTGTATGTCTTCCCGAACCCTGTCGGGAGGGTAAGCTCGAAGACGCGATCGCCGGCTTCGTGTCCTGCTTGGAGGTTCCTGACCACCTGTTCGTTGGCCTTTGTTCGCACCGCTGCGAGACGCTGCTCGATGGTCGCTTCATCTCCCGGCGCCGGCTTTTGAGGCGTATCGAGATACTGTGAGGCGGTGTTTCCGTCTGGTAGCTCTGTGTCTGAGAGGGCCCGGAGGTGGTTGGATAACTGGTCTACTGGCGGCCGTGGGGTCGCGGAGAGTCGATCGGCGGCCCCTGTCGCACTTCCACTTGCGTCGAACTTGTCGGCGGCGACGAGAGTGGACCACGCCCGAAGGACGATCTCGTAGAAATCCGATTCTGAGGTGGCTGGATCGGTGGCTCGGACCAACCGCCTCACAAACTCGACTCCGTCACTCTGGAACCCTTCCCACCCGTACTGCCCGTCCGTTGCTCTCGTAAGTACCTCGTCGGCGGCTTGGGCGGCGCTCTGGTCGATGTTCCTGACCTGTCTTTCCACAAGCTCGTATCGCGCGTCGACCGCGGACCTCGACTCGTAGTAGCTCGGGAGGTCAGACGGGACGTTCTCGATCACGGAGTGGTGTCTAAGCACCGCGTAGAAGCCCGCTGCTGTCGCCTTCTTATTGAACCCCTGTCTTGCGAGCGCGGCGGCTGTCACGACACTTCCTGTGAAGCTGTGGTACGTGAGCTCCGGTGTCGGCGCCGTGCTTCGGTCGCCCGTCTCGATGTACGTCTGGAAGTAGTCGGTGAGCTTGCCAATATCGTGGGTCCACGCGAGCGTCTTGAGAAACTGCGCCCACGAGTCGCCGGTCGGCATCGTACTGTCTGCCTCGACGAGCGATTCGCAGCCGTCAGCGACGCCCTCAAGATGGTCCCCGAGCGTCTGGTCGGGCCGAGCCAAGAACGCCGAGAGAGCGCCGTCTGGACTGCTCATAGGAAACAGACTGAGCGGCCTCCCACCTTCTTGATCGGGGCGCCCGGAGCGGTTATCGTCTCACCACCCGGGGCGTATGCGTATGAGATGAACCCGGTCGTTCGCCGCCCGGAGTCGTCACGCTCCATGTAGGCCGGTGTTCGCTCCATCCGGAGTCTGGACCCCGGTTCGGGAACGACGTACTCCTCGGGGACGGTCGACGCAACCGCCTCCTCTCCATCTGGTGCTGGCTCGACGGTGGTCTGTTCAACGTCGGTGATCTCCGCAAGACACTCTGATTTCCCGAGATAGGGCGTGTACGCTGCTTTCCCGGCTGTGAGATAGTCCGCGACTCTCTCCGCGGTCTCCGCGTCAGCCAACACGAGGTCGATCCGGTACTCTGGATCAACGATATACTCGAAGGTCCGGCGCTTCCGCCCCTCCGCGATCTCCTCGGGTGCGATAACGGCCTTCCGCCGTGTCCCGCCGACGCTCTTGAGGTCGCCTTCTGCTGTCGGGACCGTAAGCATCGGAATGGCCTGTGTGTTGAGTTCCGACGTAGGAGTGATGGCGATCGCGGAGTTTTCAGGGCTGAACGTGTCGTAGTACGAATCTCGCGGCTCGCCCAGAACGGCCGCGATAAGCCCCGCAACGGTCGTCCGTGGGATAACGAGATAGGTAGGTTTGTCCGTCGTTGTGTCTATTCGCCGGAAGTGGGCCCACGGCCCCCGGACGGTGAACGATATACAGTCGCGACCGTCGACGTCCATCTCTGTCGTCCCCATTAGGTGTCGTATGGGTCGACCTCAACGACGTTGTCGGCGCCTACCGCCTCTGCGAGTTGATCGGAGAGGTGGTCGGCTCCGCCCGTTTCGCCGTTGGCCTCCACAGTCAAGTGCCGGTCAGCGATGAAGTGGACTGCCTCGACGTGGTCACGGTTCTCCGACAGGGACTCGATAAGATCGTCGACGCCGAGAACCACGTCGCTAATGTTCCGAAGCTCTTTGTCCGGCTTCTCTTGGGTGAGCTCAATCCCGTCGTCCAGCGTGCCGATGTGGAAATCGTCGGTCGCGTACTCGACACGGAGATAGAGGCGGGGCTGGTGGCCCATCTTCGACCGCGTCAACGTCTGGTTCTTGAGCGAGCGCCACATGAGCGAATCCAGCCGCTCCACGTCGGTCTGACTGAGCCGTGTCTTCCCGGCGTTCCGCTCGTTGACTACGCCGTGGAACGGAATAAACGCGTACTGGAGCCGGTTGTCCGCTGCGAACGTCCCTTGCTCGGCGTCGCCGCCACTCGACACGACCGTCGACAGTTGCTTCGACTCGCTCTTTCTGACGATCTTGTTGAGGCTCCGGGCGTGACTGAATTGGACCGGCCCGATGAACTGCCCCGGGAAGTCGTCGGGGAGATTGTCGAAATCGAAGGTGACTGCCGCACCGAAGTAGCGCACGTCGACCGCGTTCGTCAGGAACGCATCTGCCGCCTCGCTCCCGGTCATGTCACCGAGCTCGTCGTCGTCGATCCCCGTCGCGGCCGTGAACAGGTCCTCTCTGTCCAGCACGGAGTCCGCATCGCTCTTGCTGGGGTTCTGGATGTAAACACCCAGCCCGTCGTCGTCTAACTGGTCACGGAGGTATCGCTTCAACCGCACGTCGGTCACGACTGCCTTCCCGGTCGTCTCGTCGACTCGCGGCTTGTCGTTTGCCGAGAGTGGGTTCCCGTTGGGATTCGTGTCCTCAGCGTCGTAAGCGAACACGATCTCGGAGCGGTTCTCTACGGCGTCAGTACCGTCAGTATCGGCGTGGGTGGTGTCGGAAGACATTAGTTGTCAGTAGCGTCGGAATCGGTCTCATCGCCCTGTTCGTCGTCCTGCTGGGTGTAGTTGCTGTAATCGCTGAGGCCGTAGGTGATCCCGAGAGAGTAGAGCCATTGGATCTCGGTTTGAGTCATGTGCCACTCCTCGGGATCGGCGGCCAGCATCGTCCCCGTGAGACGAGTCGTGTACCGCGTATTCGTCTGGTAAGACCGGCTCTCGTCGGCCTCCGCGTAGGAGTTGTTCATCTGAAGGACCTCTTTGGTCACTTCCTTGATCGTCTGCTTCGTCAGGTAGTCCACCGGATACCGGCGGATGAGCGTCGACGAAACGTTCTCGTAGTTCTGGTAGGCGCTGATCCGTCCCACAAGGCCACCGAGAACGAAAATCGCCTCCTGTTCATCATCATCAAGGGCGCTGTGTCCGCTGATAAACGCCTCAAGACGCGACTCTCGCGTCTCTGACTCCTGCTCGACTGGCTCCTCGGAGACTGGTTCCTCGGAGACAGGCTCATCCGCGGCTTCCGCCGTATCCGGTTCCGGAGAGTCCTCGGGTACTTCGCCCGTCTCTCCGTCGCTTTCTGGTTGTACGAAGTCGTCAAGGGCTGTGTCTGAGTCGTTGTCGTTTGCCATTGGGATGGTATCGAACCGAACCGTGGTACTGTCGTCTAACACGCCGAGAGCGCCGAGCGCGTGGATCTGTGAATACTGCTCGACGACACTCCGCTTCGGGAAGGCAGCGTAGACGTTGTCTTCGCCGAACAGCGTTCGCTGATCCTGAACTATCTGATGGATATACTCCTCAAGGAGCCTGTGGGTGTCAATCTGAGACTCCGAGAGTAGCCGCCGAACGCGGCTCGTCCGGTTGTCGTCAATATCCCCGGCAGTCGGCCGCTCGGACGCCTCTCGGCTACTCCGCGTCGGCTCTGTCGTCCGAGCAAAGTAGCCGCCGTAGAGGATATACTGCGTGAGGTTGAGCCCCCCGCGACCGAGTAACGGACTGGACTCAGACGGCGGGGAGCCGTCGAAGACTCCACCCGGAGTGAACGCCGCCCCGTACCTCACAATCTCGTTGTGAGCATCCTCCAAGCGGAGCGCCGGCGACACCGCATCCAGCGTCTCAAAGTAGACCCGATCTGGGTTCCCTGAGACTTGGAGGACGGCCGCGAACCGAACTTGATCCCACGCACTCGGCGCCTCCTCGAAGGGTAGCTCCACCTCCTCGTCCCCGGAGGACACGTCCGCGATCTCGACGAAGATCGACTCGATCACGTCGTCGAATGCTCCGTCCGCTCCGCCGTCTGCGGTCTGGATCCGCTTGTAGACGCGATCGTAGAACCACTCGAACGTCTGTTCACTCACGTCCTCGCGCCGGGCCGCGAGATACGGGAGAAGGTACAACCTTCCCGACCCCGGAAGTCCCCGACTGAACGAATCAAACAGCGACTCCGCCGAGATGATCGCCGCGGCAACTGGATACGATACCGGGCGCGATCTCCATACCGACGACCCATCCGATACAAGCCTCGGGACGTGTTCGCGCTGCTTCTTGCTGTTCATCCCAAACAGACCCGATGAACCGCCGGTCACCGTCGTTTCCTCACCGGTCACGAAGCCGGTCGCCTCGCCGCTCGCATCGGAGACTCCGGTGCTGTCCATCCGGTCAGACTTCTTTGCGGCCATGACCTCGTTCAACACCGGAATTTCGCCCGGAAGTCGGTACTCCTCTCTGTCTGGTGTGCGGACGGCGACGGTTATCAGGGCGTCAAGTTCCTCGTCGGCCTGCTCGACCTGCCCCAACAGCGAATCCGCGATCGTGTCCAACTGCATCTCGTCCTCTCCCAGCGCGATCAGCCCATCGAGAATCGCCGCATCTGCATCCGAGACCTCATCTCGGACTCTCTCACCGTACTTGGACGCCCAGATCGTGAACCGGTCTTGGATCGTGTTTCGCTTCCCCTCAACGCGGCCTGCGATGAGCTCGGCAGAAGCGTTCTTGTACGTCGTGATCGAGTGGTCCATCATCTTCCCCCGGCGCGGCTGGGGATACGAATGGCCCACCCTGAACCGATCCGCCTCGGTGTAGGTTGTCAACTCGACCGCTCCGCCGTCAGCCTCCGTCCGGAAGCTTGGGTTGTCCGGGTCTGAGAGGTCGGCGTACACGACAATCAGACTGTCCGGCTCCCCGAACAGGCCGTCCTTCGCACGCGGCGTGAGATACGGGAGATGTTCTGGATCCAGCCCCCAATCAATCGCATCCGACTGGACCGAGTCGTACCAGTCGAACAGCGAATACTGCCACGCGATCTCGTAAAGCGACGCCGGAATACGGGGCTGGAACCGACTTACCGCTGTTTTTGCGTAGCTACTGGGCATCGTTGGTGATGTTGATAAATCCGAATCCGAGCCCGTTCTGGACGCCAATACCCGTATCGAGAGCGAGATTCAAGTGCTGCCGGTGGGCGTCGCTCTGGACATGGTATCCGAGCTCCCACTTGCTGACGACATACTCAACCTGCTCCCCGGTCGTGACAGTCACTGGAAGCGCGTAGGTCTTGATCAGTTCGTAACTGTCGAACAGATCACCGTCGACCTCCTCCGGACCCTCCTGATAGTCAGGCGCGAACAAGTCGTGCTTGTGTTGGAGATTAGCCGTAATCGCATCTCTGAACGGCTCTATCGTATGCTTCGGCTTCCAGTACGTGCGAGCGTCCCCTTCCGCTTCTATCCCGTACTGCTGGCGGTGTTCCTCTTTGAGCCGGACGAACACTCCCGTATCGGTCTGGATCGTACCGCGCTCTCCCGGCTCTCCGACGTCGACCGACAAGGGAGTCACGTCCGTGACGCGGAACCGCATATCCCCAATGTCGAACGTCGGGTCCATGTTGAGGTCGCCCGCGATCGCTGTCAGTAACGGCTCTCGGGGAGACGCGACAATCACCGTGCGCTCGTCGCCAGCCTGTATGTCTCCCCACGGGAAGATATTGGAGAACGCCATGCCGAGCGGCTGGTTATTATCGTGTTCCTCCTCGAACTGAGTCCCACGGAGTGCCTTCCAGAGCCGCCCTCGGAGCTTGTGGTGGTAGGTGTGCCTATACGCCGCGTCTGCCGTTGCTTCAAGTGAAATCAGCAGCCGCATCTATCAGCCTCCGTTACGGAGATCATGTCGGTGAATACACCTATCTAACCAATTCCCCGAGACCGAACATAAACGCACCGGGGGCAACAGATTCAGCTCACGCGGTTTATCGCGTCTGCCTCAATTCAATCCACAGGGGTTCGTCTGAAAATTGTATTAGCCATACGTGGCTGACGCTACAGAGGGCTTCAAACCCTCAAGGGTTCGTCTGAAACAGCGTCGTCGCCGTCGACCGCCCGGTTGACGCGGTTTCTTCAAAGCCTCAAGAGTTCGTCTGAAACTTTTGATACAGCAGCCGGGCAGGCGTCTCGCGCAGGCTTCAAACCCTCAGGGGTTCGTCTGAAACTGCGGTGTTGTACATCCTCTTTCGCAGCGACGGTGCTTCAAAGCCCCAAGAGTTCGTCTGAAGCGTGAGGCGGCATATCGGGGTAGTGGTATGCGCCGAGGCTTCAAATCCACGAGGGCTCGTCTGAAACCGCGTCACGTCGCCGTCGCGCGTCCGAATCCAGACGCTTCAAAACCTCAAGGGTCCGTCTGAAAAGAGACCAGCGAACTCGTAACGGAGCTGCTTCTGGTCACTTCAAAGCCTCAAAGGTTCGTCTGAAATCGGGGGTCTGGGTCCGGGGTCGTCACCTCCGCGGCGCTTCAAACCCACAAGGGGTTCGTCTGAAACACGGTAGACGCAGCGCCCTCCCACGGCAGTGCCTTTCGGTTGCTTCAAAGCCCCAAGGGTTCGTCTGAAACACGTCGAGGGGTACGCGGCCTCGACGCTGTGGGAGCTTCAAAGCCCCAAGGGTTCGTCTGAAACGTTGGTCGGGTCGCGCCCGTAGTTGATCCTCTCGTCGCTTCAAAGCTTCAAGGGTTCGTCTGAAGATCGAAGAAAGAGACGAGCCCGCCGGCCCGATCGATGCTTCAAAGCCCTAAAGGATCGCCTGAAACGATGGGCGTTTCCGGACCACAGAGTACGATCTTCAACTTCAAATTCCCGGGGATTCATCTGAAACCTCCAGATAACTGCGGCCGGGAGTATCCAGACAGACAAGCTTCAAAGCTTCAAGAGTTCGTCTGAAACTCATTGCCGGGTCCCCGCCGGTCATGGTACACTCGCTTCGAAGCTCCAAGGGTTCGTCTGAAACCAACGTGTTTGCCTCCAATTTCTCCTTCTCGCCTTGGCTTCAAAGCCCCAAGAGTTCGTCTGAAACCGTGAAGCGGTCGGTGATACGCGGCGCGATCCCGTCGCTTCAAATCCCCAAGAGTTCGTCTGAAACTATCGCTTGTAGCCGCCTTTTTACTATGCTGGTCCGCTTCAAAGCCCCAAGGGGTTCGTCTGAAAATCACCCGTGAACGGGTGTCTTACCCGTCTCTCACTCCGGGTTTGACTTAGTCGTTTCCGTCGACCTCCAATATCTGTTCAACCTCCCCGAAGGTCGATGGATTGCTTTCGCGGCACCTGCTGCTCCGGTTCGTGGGCGGGAGCGAGTTAAGTTGCGAACGACACGAAACGTTCACGGCTTCTTTATTCACAACTAGGATCTAACAGAATGACTGAAAGAGCATATCAAAACCTACAGGGACACGATTGAATTCTACTTGAGAATGTCCTAAA
>NZ_QPLT01000007.1 GCF_003666015.1 Halorubrum sp. Atlit-26R | reverse complement strand
GACAACACGATGGTTTCTGACCGAGCTACACCGGCGTTATCAGCTGAACAACGTCGAATTTCTCGTCGATGACGCAGACTATCTCGGATCAGTTCTCGCTGAAGACGGCTATCGATTTCAAGTCATTCAACATGGAAATCGGAATGCCATCGAACGTGTCTTTTGGGAAATAGAACGACGAACATCATCGTTTGCGAATAGTTTTAGCAATGTCGCGCTAGAGACAGCTCAAAACTGGCTCGAAGCCTTCGCCGTCTACCACAATTCACGCCAAACTTAACGCGACCCCGGCAACGACGGACGCGGTGGTGCGGACGCCCGCCGAGCGGTGGTGCGGACTCCCTCCGAGCCGCGGTCCGAAACCGCTCGCGACCGTTGCTCACGGGTCACCGCGCCCCGTTCCGAGAGCCACCGTCCGGTCGCGTTCCCGACCGCTCGCCGGCTGGCGTCCGGCGACAGCGACGCGGGATCGTCGCCGGGCTGTGGTCCGTACGCCCCGAATCCGGCGTGGTTGACGCCGTCGAGTTCGACGACCCGAGCGTCCGCCGGCAGGTTCGACCGAGACGCGCGCTCGCGCTCGGCGTCGATCACCCCGTCGGCGCCGCCCAAGACCGAGAGCGCGTCGAGGCCGCTCTCGGAGACGTCGCGGTCGCAGTACGCGGCGTGGAGGACGAGCGCGTCGTACGCCTCGGCGTTTCCGGCCGCGTGTCGGCAGGCCATGGCGCCGCCGAGCGAGTGGCCGCCGACCGCCCACGCGTCCACCTCGGGATAGCGTTCGCGGACGCGCTCGGCGCGGTCCGGCGCGAGGACGGCCAGGTTGAGGGGGGCGTCCACCACGACGACGAGCGCGTCGCGATCGGACGCCGCCACGATCTCGGCGGCGGTGGGAACGTAGCTCTCGTGGGCCACCCGCCCTCCCGGATAGTAGACGAGCCCGACGGTCGACGACGTAACCGGCCCGTCGCGGACCGCGGTCCCGACCGCCGTCCGATCGACGGAGACGTTCGGGTCGGCCTCGACCGCCGCGACCGCGTCCGCGTCCGGCCCCAGTCCGGCGGCGAAGTACGCGGCGCCGCCGGCGACGACGAGCGCGACGAGGAGGACGACCGCACCTCCGGCGAACGCGAGCGTCCGGAGCTCGGGCAGTCGGCGCGCTATTGCGTCGAGGACGCTCCTCACGGCGTCGGCGCGGCCTTCTGGAGCGCGGTCTCGGCGATGTTGCCGCCGTAGTCGGCGGACCGGAGGACCGAGTCGACGACGAGTCCCAGCAGCTGCGCGCGCGTCGGATCGAGATCACGGAGGAGCTCGTCGATGGCGCGCACCCGCTCGTCGATCGCCCTGACCATCGTCCGCGCCTCGTTGGCCCGTCGGGTCGCCTCGTCGGTGTCGTCGTCGAACAGCGCGTCCATTGCCGCGTCGATCACGTCGACCGCGTCGCCGTGGAGATCGCTCACCGCGTCGACGACCTCGTCGGGAAGGGGCTCGTCGATGTTCAGCGTCAGGTGTGCGATCTTCGTCGCGTGGTCGCCGATCCGCTCTAACTGCCGGGCGCTGGAGTGGTAGTCGAAACACTCCTCGCGCGGGAGCCCGAGCTCCTCGGCGGCCTTCGGCGTCCGCAGCGTGGCGCGGAAGATCCGCGAGACGACGAGCCACAGCCGGTCGAGGTCGTCGTCGCGGCCGATCACGTCGCGCGCGAGGTCGTGGTCGCGCTCCGCGAGCGCGGTGATCGCGTCCTCGAGCATCGACAGCGAGATCAGCCGCATCCGCGTGACCGCGTTGTGGATCGAAAGCTCCGAGGAGTCGAGGAGGTCCTGGACGACGACGCGGTCGCGCGTCTCTTCTAACACCTCCAGCCCGACGAGGCTCTGGACCGCGTCGCGGATCGTCGACCGCTGCTCGGTGGTGATCTCCGCGGCCTCCAGTTCGATGACGTCGAAGCCGCTGACGTACATCGTCGTCACCGCGCGCTGGAGGGCCTGTCCCGTCAGGTCGGCGATGTCCAGCGTCCCTCGCGTCCGCTCTTCGTCGGACCGCGGCGTGAGGAACAGGGAGTCGCCGTCCGGGTGGAACTCGATCTCCGTCCCGGCCTCGACGTCGTTGTCGGTCGCCCACGTCTTCGGAATCGAGACCGTGTACGTCGAACCGCCGGTGACCTGGACCTTCCGCGTTTCCATGGTTCGCCCTCCGGAGCGGAACACCTTAATCTTGATCAAAATATATACCTGCGTTCGGGAGTAGGGGTTCTTCTGTCAACGACGATCTCCATCGTCGCTCTAAGCACCGTCTGGAACGGTATTAACGGAGAAATATTGATATATAGGGATATATATTTGAGGCAGATTCGATCCGTCGCGGTCGGCTCAGACCACTCGGTTGCGGAGCTCGTCGCCGGCGTCCAGCCGCGAGACGTTGTCGGCGAGGATGTCCGCGACGCGCTCGTAGTACTCGGGCGTGTGGCCGGCGTTGTGCGGCGTGATAGTCGCGTTCGACAGTCCCCACAGCGGGTGGTCCTCGGGGAGGGGCTCCGGGTCCGTGACGTCCAGCGCCGCGCCGCGGATGCGGTTGTTCCGGAGCTCCGTCACTAAGGCGTCGGTGTCGACGACCGGCCCGCGCGCGATGTTGACGAGGACGGCGTCGGGCCGCATCGTCCGGAGCGCGTCGGCGTCGACGAGCCCCCGCGTCGTCTCGGTGAGCGGACACGCCAGCACGACGTACTCGGCGTCGGTGACGGCCTCGTGGAACTCGTCGAACCCGTACACCTCGTCGGTCGGACCGCCCTTCTCGGGGGAGTAGCGCACGCCGACCGTGTCGACGTCGAACGACGCCAGCCGGTCGACGACCGCCTGCCCGATGGCGCCGAGCCCCACCACGGCGACGGTCGAGCCGTACACCTCCGTGGTCTCGTAGGTGCGCCACTCGCGGCGGGACTGCTGACGGTACGCTCGGTGGAACTGTCGCGCGTGCGCGATCATCGACCCGACGACGTGCTCGGCGATGTTCGGCCCGTGGACGCCCGAGGCGTTCGTCACGGCGACCCCGTGGTCGGCGAGCAGGTCGCGCGGCAGGTGGCCCGTCCCCGCGAACACGCACGCGAATAGCTCCAAGTTCTCCGCGGCGCCGAGCAGCTCCTCGTCGACGTTGAGCCCGACCGCGACCCGCGCGTTCCGGATCAGCTCGCGCTCCTCCGCGGGGGTTCGCGCCCGCGCCACCTCGGCGTCCGGGAGTCGCTCGCGGATCGCCGCCGCCAGTTCGTCGGGCCCCAGTCCGTGGATCGTCTGGCGAAGCACCAAGACGTCTGGATCGCTCATGGAGGCAGTCTCGCCGGGATCGGTAAAAATGGTTTCAGTCCACGGACGGGCCCGTTTCGTCGGTGAGTCTTCGAAACTCGATATCGTTTATAAATGGTCTCGCATTTCAGAAACGGCTGGAACCGCGGTGAAGTCCGCTTAGACCGTTTCCACCTCACAGGAGATCTCTACCTGAACCGCCGATGGAAAGTTATTTGACACGAGCAATCCGTACTCGCCGCCGGATAATCGCTTCGCGTTTTGTACCCACGAAACGTTCTCGTTCGTCGCGTCGCTAAACGATTTGAAATTGTTACCGTTTTCGACGTGACGGAGTTCCGATTGCTCGAGGACGTAGACACTAACGCCGGGGCCTTGCCGGACCGTCACCTCGTATTCAACTCTGTGTACTTGGTCGGCCTCCCACGAGGTGGTTACCTTACCGCCGGGAACGATCGACCGCGTCCAGTTGCGTGCCGACATGATCTATCGAGACGGTGTTGTGTTGACATTCTGCTTAGTAATAACGGTGAGGGACAGCCGAAACAGGTGAATTCAGTCCGAACGGGGGGTCCCAAGACGACGATACCCTTACGAGAGCGCGGCGTCGAACGCCGCCTGAAGGTCCGCCTTCATGTCGTCGACGTGTTCGATTCCGACCGACACCCGGATCAGCCCGTCGGTGAGGCCGGCCGCGAGCCGCTCCTCGCGGGGGATCGCGGCGTGGGTCATCGCGGCCGGCTGCTCGATCAGGCTCTCGACGCCGCCGAGCGACTCCGCGAGCGTGAACACCTCGGTCTCGCTCACGACGGTCGAGGCCTCCTCGAGGGTGCCGTCGAGCTCGAAGGAGAGCATGCCGCCGAAGTCGTCCATCTGTTCGGCCGCCAGCTCGTGGTCCGGGTGCGACTCCAGCCCGGGGTAGTAGACGCGCTCGACCGCGTCGTGGCCCTCCAGCCACTCGGCGAGCGCCATCGCGTTCTCGCAGTGGCGGTCCATCCGCACCGGGAGCGTCTTCGTTCCGCGGAGGACGAGGAACGCGTCGAACGGGCCGGGCGTCGCGCCGACGGAGTTCTGGTAGAAGCCGAGCCGCTCGTCCAACTCCTCGTCGTCGACGATCAGGGCGCCGCCGATGGTGTCGGAGTGGCCGCCGAGGTACTTCGTCAGCGACTGGGAGACGATGTCCGCGCCGTGTTCGAGCGGCCGCTGGAGGTACGGCGTCGCGAACGTGTTGTCGACCGCGCAGAGCGCGTCGTTCGCGTGGGCGACGTCGGCGAGCGCGCCGATGTCGTTGACGTTCATCAGGGGGTTCGTCGGCGTCTCGACCCACACCAGTTCCGTCTCCTCGCGCATCGCGTCCCGGACCGCGTCGTGGTCCGTCGTGTCGACGAACGTCGTGTCGATGTCGTACTCGTCGTACACCTGCGTGAGGATCCGGTGCGTCCCGCCGTACACGTCGTCGCCCGCGACGACGTGGTCGCCCGCCGAGAGGAGGTTGAGGACGGTGTTGATCGCGCCCATGCCGGAGGAGAAACAGCGCGCGTGGCTGCCCGACTCCAGCGAGGCGAGGTTCGCTTCGAGGTCGCTGCGCGTCGGGTTCCCCGTGCGGCTGTACTCGTAGCCGCGGTGCTCGCCGGGCGCGTCCTGCTCGTACGTCGAGTTCGCGTGAATCGGCGTCATCAACGCGCCCGTCTCCGGGTCCGGCTCTTGGCCGGCGTGGATCGCGCGGGTCTCGAAGCGGCGGTCGTCGTCGCCGTTGTCACCGGCGGTGTCGTCGCCGTCGCGCTCGTCGGGTCGGTCGCTCATACCCGACGCTCCGTCACCGACGGCCGTGATTCTTCCCCTTCGTACCGACCGGAGAACGGAACGGACTGAACAGAGAACGGAACGGACGACCGGAGAACGAGACGCGTCGCTCGCGGTGTGAGAGTGGATGCTCGGTCAGGGATTTGAACCCTGGTCGTCGGCTGACTTCCGAACCGGCGCCGAGGCGCCGCGTCCGCCGAAAGGCCAACATGATTGGCCGGACTACACCAACCGAGCGCGAACGGTGCTTACGTCGGGGATAATTTAACTCTTCTCAAGTCCCCCCGGCGTGGGAAGGGAGCCCACGCGATCGAGGTCGCGGTGAGGCCCGGAGTTCGAGGTTACTCGTCGACGTCGACTTTCTCGATCTCGACGGCCTCGCGGGGGTCGTCGTTGCGGCCGGTCGGCACCCCGCCGATCTCCTCGACGGTGTCCATCCCGTCGATCACTTGCCCGAAGACGGCGTGTTTGCCGTCGAGGTGCGGGGTCGCGTCCAGCGTGATGAAGAACTGCGAGCCGTTCGTGTTCGGGCCGGAGTTCGCCATCGAGAGGATTCCGGGGCCGTCGTGGGTGAGGTCGTCGTGGAACTCGTCGTCGAACTGGTAGCCGGGGCCGCCGCGGCCGTTCTCCATCGGGTCGCCGCCCTGGATCATGAAGTCGTCGATGACGCGGTGGAAGACGATCCCCTCGTACAGCGAGTCGCCGCGGACCTCGCCGGTCTTGGGATCCTCCCACGTGTTCGTCTCCGGCGCGGGCTCCGCGTCGGCGGCGGGGTCGTGGCGCGCTAAGCCGAGGAAGTTCTCGACCGTCTTCGGCGCGCGGTCGGCGAACAGCTCGACGACGATGTCGCCGTGGTTGGTCTGGAGCGTCACCTGCGGGTTGTCGGGGTTAGACACGTCGCGTCCCATACCGACCGGGACGGCCGCCCGCCGGAAAACCCTGCCCATCCGGTTCTCCGCGACCTGCGAACCGGCGCGCACGCCGACAGGACTTTGCGGGTGGGCGTTCCGTCACCACGCATGTACGACGACATCCTCCTGCCCGTCGCGCCCGGCGGCGAGGCGAACGACGCGATCCCGCACGCGGCCAGCCTCGCCGAGCGGTACGACGCGACGGTCCACGTCCTCTCGGCCGCCGACACCGCAGTCGACACGCTCGCCGGCCCGCGGACCGGCGTGTTCTCCGACCGGCTCGCGGAGGCGGCCGAGGAACGGGTGGAGACGGTGACCGCCGAGCTGGAGGCGAACGGCGTCGAGGCGGTCGGCAGCGTCGTCCGCGGTGACCCGCTGGAGGTCATCGAGAACGCGATCGACGACGGCGCCGACATCGTCGTCATGCCGAGCCACACCCGACGGGGGATCCGCCGGCTCCTCCTCGGGAGCGTCACCGAGAAGGTCGTCCGCGTCGCGTCGGTGCCGGTGGTGACCGTCCCGATGGCCGACCCCGAAGAGGCCGAGAAAGAGACGGGGGCGACCGATACGGACGAGGACGTGAGCGACGCGACGGGCGGCGGCGACGCGTCCGACGCCCAGTGACGGGCGAGTCGAGCGGCCGGGAGACGGTTACCCGCGCCTTCCGGGTCGCGTACGACGGCCGGGAGTACGCCGGCTTCCAGCGCCAGCCGCACGCCCGCACGGTCGCGGACGCGCTCCTCGAAGCGCTCGCGGAACACGGCCTCGTCGAGCGCGGCGACGGGTCGACCCACGCCACGCCGCCCGGCTACGCCGCGGCGGGCCGGACCGACGCCGGCGTCTCCGCGGTGGCACAGACCGTCGCATTCGAGGCGCCGACGTGGCTTACGCCGCGCGCGTTCAACGGTCACCTGCCGGGGTCGGTCCGCGTGTGGGCCGCGGCCGACGTCGCGGACGACTTCCACGCGACGCACGACGCGGTCCGGCGGACGTACCGGTACCACCTCCACGCGCCCGAATCGGGCGCCGGTTCCGGCTCGGACCGCGCGCGGCGAGAGCCGGAACACGCGGTCGACGACGACCGCTTCCGGGCGGCGCTCGCGCGGTTCGACGGCGAACACGACTTCCACAACCTGACGACCGACGAGACGGGAACGGTCCGCGACCTCGACGCGGGCGCGACCCGCGAGGGCGACACGCTCGTCGTCGAGCTCTCGGCGGGCGGCTTTCCGCGCGCGCTCGTCCGGCGGGTCGTCGCCGCCGCTCGCGCCGTCGGTCGCGGAACCGCCGACCTCGCGTGGATCGACCGACTGCTCGCCGCCGAGCCGGTCTCGGGACAGCGCGGCGTCGGTCCCGCGCCGCCGGAGCCGCTCGTGCTCTGGGACGTGACCTACCCCGACGCGTCGTTCACCGTCGATCGCGAGGCCGCGGAGAGCGCGCGCGTCGCCTTCGGCGAGCGACACCGGGACGCGCGTCACGCCGCGGCCGCGACCGATGCGGTCCGCGATCGGCTGTTCTCGGCGATCGAGAGGGAGTGAATCGGGCTTCCTGACGGCCGCGGCTCAGGTCCCCGCTCAGGCCGCTATTCAGGCGGCCGATCCCCCCGTCGGCGTCTCCATGCCGTCGACGCGGACCAGGAGGCTGTTGCCGTCGACGTTCGTCGCGTCGACGACGCCGGAGAGCCGCAGTCCGGTGGCGGGCGTCGGCCCGACGGTCACGTGATCGCCCGCGTCGAAGGGACCCACTGGGCCGCGGATCACGAGCTCGGCGCGACACAGCTCGGGGTTCGCGACGCTCGACAGGTCGATCTCCGCGACGGTGACGTCCTCGACGGGGTCGCCCTCGCGCTCGACCGGCGTCGTCGCGGCGTCCTCCAGGCGCTCGATGCCGAGCGTGTCGTACGCCTCGTCGGTCGGGATGTAGCCGCCGTCCGGCCCGGCGACGCCCTTCACGAGACCGAGCGTGCTGAGGCTCCCCATGCGGTTCCGCACCGTCCCCGGGTTGCGGTCGATCGCGTCCGCGATCTCGCGGCCCTGTACCGGCGCCTCCCGGCCCTCGGAGAGGTTCACGAGCGCGGTGAGCACGCGTTCCTGACTCGAACTCAGCTGAATCCGTGACATGGACGAATCGAACCGGATTCAACTAATAAATGTTTGTGTATAACCACATTATATGCTTAGAACGATTGTTGTGTGGCCAATTCCTCTCTAAACGTACTCTAATTGGGCGTGATATTCCGACAAACCGGGTATTCCTCTATTCAGCGGTGTCAAGGTTTGGTATCTCCGGTTATTTTGAGTATAATTATACATACATCGTCCTACACGAGTGGCTCTACTCTACTCAGCCATAACAGTACCAATTCCTTATACGATCCACACCGCAAGTATTTACCAGCGCAAGCGGAAGCGGCGGCCGACTGATGACGATCCAACGCGACGCTCGCGAACGCCCGCAGAGACGCACCCGCGCTCCCTCACGAGCCGTCGACGGACCCCCGCACCGGAGAACGGGGCGGACGGGGCGGACGGCACACGGAGAGAGAGATGGCTGACCGCGAGTCGGCGTTCGACTCGGACGAGGCCGCCGCCGAGCGTTCGGCGGGAGCTGCGGTGTCGAACCACGATCGAGACGCCGCCAGTTCTCACCCCCTTCCCGTCTCGCTGCTCCCGGACCGGGATCCCGCTGTCGAACGCGACCGAATCCGGTCGTTCGTCGCCGATCGGGTCGGCGCCGCGGGCGCGGACGGCGTGGTCGTGAACATGAGCGGCGGGCTCGACTCGACGGTGACGGCCGCGCTCGCGGTCGAAGCGCTCGGCGCCGACCGCGTGTACGGGCTGATTCTCCCGTGTAACAAGATCGGCGCGCCGCACGCCCGCGACGCCGAGGCGCTCGCCGAGGCGCTGGGGATCGACCACGACACGGTCCACCTCCAGCCCCTGTTCGCGCAGTTCGGCGCGGTCGCCCCCGACCGCTTCGACCTCCACGACGAGCCGGTCCGGTCCGGCAACGCGGTCGCGCGCCTCCGGATGGCCGTCGCCTACCTCGCCGCCAACGCGACGAACCGCCTCGTCTGCGGCACCGCGAACCGGAGCGAACTCCTCTTAGGCTACCTGACGAAACACGGCGACGGCGCGGCCGACCTGTTCCCGCTGGGCGGCCTCTACAAGACGGACGTCCGGGGGCTCGCGACCGAGCTCGACGTGCCGGAGTTCGTCGTCGAGAAGCCCCCGACAGCGGGGTTCCTGCCGGGGCAGCGCGACGCGGACGACCTCGGCGCCCCCTACGAGGTCGTCGACCCCGTCCTCCACCTCGGCGTCGACCGCGGGCTCGACCCGGAGTCGGTCGTCGAGCGGATCAGGGGAGCGGTCGTCGCCGGCGACCTCGACGCGCCCGATCCCATGGACGGAGACGACGACCTCGACGTCGACCGCGAACTCGTCGCGGACCTGCTCGGCCGTCACCGCGCGACGGCGCACAAGCGGCTCCCGCCACCGACGCCGGACGCGGACGTGGAGTGACCGGGCGGGCGGTCGATCCGCCCTGCGGCCGCTCCGCGACCGCCCCGCTCAGTCCCAGTCGGCCGGCCAGAGGCCGGCGGCGCGCATCCCCGTCTCGAAGTCGGCCTCGCGGAACGCGGCCGCGAGCTCGTCGCGGTCCAGCCGCGGCAGGTCGCGCTCGGGCACCGCGAACTCGGCGACGAGCAGGGCGGTCAGCATCGCGTGCTCGCGGACGTTCCGGTCGTCGACCTTGTCGCGGGTGTCCGCGTGGGTGTGGCCCCACCCCCGCCCGCGGTCGCCCGAGTCGCTGTGGAGCTGGAGCGCCGGCACGCCGCGGCGCACGAACGGCCACTGGTCGGAGAACGGGTGCGGCTGCGCGTCCACCTCGATCGGCTGGCGCGTCGCGGACGACACGACCTCCGCGACCGACGCGGCCGCCGTCGAGGCGTGCGCGAGCGCGACCAGATCGCGGAACCGCCCCGCGCCGTCGACGTTGACCACGCCCTTCACGCGGTCGAGGTCCAGCCGGTCTGCGAGGTGTTCCGCGCCGAGGAGCCCGACCTCCTCCGCCCCGACCGCGACGACGTCGACGCCGATCGGGAGGTCGGCGTCCGCGAGGACTCCGGCCGCGGTCGCGATCGTCGCGATCCCGCAGCCGTTGTCGAGCGCCCCCTCCGCGATGTCGTGGGCGTCGTAGTGGGCGAGCAGGAGGACTCGCTCGTCGGTGTCCGGTCCGACGCTGCCGATCACGTTGCGGCTCTCGCCCGGCGTCGTCGACGCCTCGACCGACAGTTCAGCCTGTGCGACCGGTTCGGAGTCCGGACTGGTTGAATCGCCCCCAACCGCGTACTCGCGGAGCCACGCGCCGGTCTCCTTCGAGACGCCGACCGCGACCGCCTCGGCCTCCTCGCCGAACGTGAGCGACCCCGTGGGCGGAAGCTGCCCGTCGAGGTGGTTGACGAACACGAACCCGACCGCGCCGGCGTCGATCGCGTAGCCGAACTTCTCCATGCGGTGGACGAACCGCCCGCCCTCGGGGGTGGTCGTCGAGGCGACCGCGATCCGCCCCTCCACGTCGCGCTCGTCGATCTCTCTCGGGGTGCCGTACCCCACGTCGACGAGCTCGCCCGCGACGCTCCCCGCCGGCGAGTACGGGAGCGCGAGCGCCTCGAACGAGCGCGTGGTCGGCTCGCCGTCGCGGCCGGAAACGGTCACGTCGAGCGACGCGGACCCGCGCTCCCAGGCCGGGAGGTCGAACGGCTCCGTGCGCACGTCCGCGAGCCCGGCGCGCTCGAAGGCGTCCGCGACGAGTCCGGCGGCGCGGCGCTCGCCCTCGCCCCCGGCCATGCGGCTCCCGATCGCCGTGAGGTCGGTGATAAAGCGCCACGGCTCGTCGTCGGTCCAAGTCGCGCCGAGCGCGGGCGCGAGGTCGTCGGCGCGCTCTCGCACGCGGTCGACCGCCGCGGTCCGGTCCGCTCGCGCACCGTCTGCTGCGTCGTCGGTCATGAGCGTGCCTCCGTCGGTGACGGCTTAAGGGTGTGGCTCTCGGCATCTCGTGGCCGTCCGATGAAACGCTACGTTCAAGTGGGACGGTCGGGTATCTCGATTCGAGCACCGTTGGTCCAGTGGTAGGACATTAGCTTCCCAAGCTAATAGCCCGGGTTCAATTCCCGGACGGTGCATTTTCTACCTGACTCCGTCAGGTAGCGTCCGCTTCACGCTGTTCAGCGAACTCTCGAACGTAGTGAAAGAAATCACCGGACGGAATTGAACCCTATCAGTCGCGCGCAGCGAGCGGTGCGAGGTGCGAGCGAAGCGAGCGCCTCGGGAAGCGAGCAGCGAAGCCGCGAGCACCGAGCGAGCACGTCTGATTCAGGTTCAGTTCCCGGACGGTGTATCTCTGCGACGATCAGCTCGCGAGCGCCGATGCTCGCCGAAGACGGAGGACCCACTCTTATACTGTCTGGATGGTGACCGGACGCTATGGCAGACGTACAGCGATATCGGGACCGACTGCTGATCGAAATCATCGCCGAGAAGCTCGGTTTCGGGCGGCTATCGGACGCGCTCACCGGCGGAGACGTCTATCCGCCGTATCTGCTCGTCGCGGTCGGACTGTTCGTCGAGTACGGGCTGTTCGACGTGTACAACTTCCTCGTGTCGGGGAAAAGCTCCTTTTTCGTACAGCCGAACTCGCTCGCCATCCCCGCGATGACGGTCCTCGGCGTGTTCGGGCTCCGGTACATCCACGAGAGCTACGCCGACGCGATGATCGCGCTCGGTATCGACGACGAACACGTCGACATCGACGCGTCGATGCGGCGGCAGTTCGAGGGGCTCGTCTCCCTCCGGACGCGGACGGCGGCCTACGTCGTCGCCCTCGTCGCCTTCTACGCCTTCGGGGCGTTCGTGCTCGGATTCCCGCGTCTCATCGAAACGGACGGGATCGGCCTCGTCTTGTACGCACAGGCGGTCTCGTTCCCGCTCATCACGATCCCGATCTTGGTTGAGCTCGGGGTGTCCTACGTCGCCGTTCACCTCGCTGTCCCACGCCGGCTCGCCAAGGCGGACTTCGGACTCTTCTACTACGACCCCCGGAACCTCGGTGGGTTCGAACCGGTCGGAGAGCTCCTCAAACGCTCGTATTACATCTATACGGGGGTCCTGCTGTTGTGGTTTCTCCAGACCCACATCCCGGTCATCCTCTCGCAGTACCTCTCGTCGCCGTATCCGGCTCCCGGGCCGGGTTTCCAAGCGGTTCTCTCGGCCGTCTGGTTCGTCGGCGTGCTGACGATCGGGTACTCGATGTACAGGGTCCACGCAATCATGAAGAGCAAAAAGCGAGCGAAGATCCGATCGCTGGAACGGGAGCTTAAGCGGTCGGTGAGCGACCCGTTCGACGCCACGCTCACGGATATTGAGAACAGGGAGCAGTACGAGAACGCACAGGAGACGCTCGCGCACGTCGAAAGCACCGGAACGTATCCGACGACGTTCGCCATGTGGTCGCAGATATTCGTCAGCGTCCTACTTCCGCAGGCGTTGAACTTGGTCGTTCAGCTCCCCGGATAGGTTCGGAGCCGCCCGCGGCCCGCGAGGGCTCAGAAGATGTTCGCCTGGTCGTAGACGGAGATGCCGGTGTCCGTGATGTCGTACGGCTTCGTCTCGCGGGAGTGGTTCGCATCGCGGATCTTCTGGATCTCGACGGCGAGGCGCGTCTCGCGGAAGTCGGAGCCGCGGACGTACTGGAGCACGAACACGGCGTCGGTGAGGTACTCGACGATCCCGTGCCGGGACGCGTACGGCGTCTCCTCGCTCGCCTCGGAGGTGAGAAGCGTCGTGACGCCCGACTCCTTCAGCGAGCGCGTGAACCCGAACACCTCCGAGCGGCGCTTCGCGGGGTGGTCATACATCATCTCCAAGAGGGAGACGGAGTCGAGCACCAGCCGGTCCGCGTCGAACTCGGCGATGAGCCGGACGAGGTCGTTGCGGATCGACGCCAGCGAGTTGGCCATCTCGATGGGGTCGATGGCGACGACCGCGAGGCGGTCCTCCTCGGCGTGCTCGCGGAACGGCCACCCCTTCTCGGTCGCCGTGTCGAGGATCGACTCGCGGGTCTGTTCGAGCGTGATGTAGATCCCCTTCTCGCCCGATTCGAGCGCGTGGTTGAGAAACTGGAGCGCGAACGTCGTCTTCCCGGTGCCGGCCCCGCCGATGACCGACAGCAGCGACCGGCTGGGGACGCCGCCGAGGATCATGTCGTCGAGCCCCTCGACCCCGACGTCGGTCCGCTCGATTTCGGACTCGAACTCGTCCGGGTCGACGTCGAAGTCGGTCGTCCCGTCGGCGTCCGCGTCGCCGCCGAACTCACCGAATCCGAAGTCGTCGTCGCCCCCACCCGCACTCCCGCGGTACCCGCCGAAGGGGTCGCCGCCACCGTCCGCCGCTCCGCCGTCCCCGCCGTCCCCGCCGCCCCCGCCGCCCGATCGACCGCCGGATCCCCCACCGCCCCGACTGCCGCCGAACGGGTCGTCCGCGCCGAACGGGTCCGACCCGCCGCCGTCGCCGCCGGAGTCCGTGCCGACGGCGGTATCGGGGCTGGCGTCGGCCTCCTCCCCGCCGGCGAAGGGGTCGCCTTCGCCGAAGGAGTCGAATCCGGCGTCGGCGTCGACGTCGCCGAACGCGTCCGCCGGAACGCCGTCGCTCGCCGCGTCCTCGCCGTCGAATTCACCGTCGCCGAACTCACCGCCGTCGGACTCGTCGCCCTCCCCGTCGTCGCCGGCGAATGGGTCTCCGTCGCCCGCCTCGGCGCCCGTCTCGTCGTCGGCACCGCCGAACGGATCGGCGAACTCGGCGCCGTCGCTCGCGGCCTCCGTTTCCCCCGCAGGGTCGTCCGCACCGGCTTCCGCGTCGTCCGCGTCGCCATCCGGATCGCCGGACCCGTCCTCCACACCGTCGGAACCGCCCTCCGCACGGCCCACCGGCGGCTCGTCGGACTCCTCGTCGGTCTCCCGGAGCGCGCGTTCGAACCAGTCGTCCTCCTCGCTCATCGTTTCCGCCGCCCGTGGGGGGTCGACATGGACCCAGCAACGCGGCCGAGCGGCTTGAAACTTTCCGGCGAGGTTTCAGATACCGAGAACCCGGCCGGGCGGCCGATGTCCGCACGCTTTTATCCGGGGATCGGGATGGATTCCGCATGGAAGTGGGCATCGTGGCGCGAAAGGGGAGCGAGCGGGCGGCGTCGCTTGCGGCGACCCTCCGTGACGTCGTCGTCGACGCGGGCGAGAGCGTCTGGCTGGACGAGGAGACCGCCGCCGCGCTCGACGCAGGCGACGACGCCCGACCGGTCGACGCGTTCGGCGACTGCGACCTCGTCGTCGCGGTCGGCGGCGACGGGACGTTCCTGTTCGTCGCGCGCAACGCGGGCGACACCCCGATCGTCGGGGTGAACCTCGGCGAGGTCGGGTTCCTCAACGCAGTCCCGCCGACGGACGCCGCGACCGCGCTCCGCGCCGAGATCAGAGCGTTCCGCAGCGGCGGCTTAGACGTCCGCGAGGCCCCGCGGCTCGCGGCCAGCGCCGGCGACTGGACGTCGACGCCGGCCGCGAACGAGGTGGTCGTCCAGGGCGAGCGACGCGGTCCGGGCGGCGGGATCGACTACGAGGTGCGGGTCGACGGCTCTCGGTACGCCGGCGGCCACGCCGACGGGGTCCTCGTGGCCACGCCGACCGGATCGACCGCGTACAACCTCTCCGAGCGCGGCCCGCTGGTCCACCCCGACGTGGGTGGGTTAGTCGTCAACGAGATGGTCGCGGAGGAGGGGATGCCGCCGCTCGTGGTGGACGCCGACGCGACGGTCACCGTCTCTGTCGCGGACGACGCGGGCGCGACGGTCGTCAGCGACGGCCGCGACACCGAGACCCTCGACGGGCCGGTCGAGGTGACCGTCGAGCGCACCGCGCCGCCGATACGGATCGCGGGCCCGCCCTCGGACTTCTTCGAGGCGCTCGGGAAGCTGTCGTGAGCCGGACGCGAACGCATTCGGCTCCCGCTCGACCGCGCCCACAAAGCGTTTACCGGGCGCCCGCGGACTCGGGAGCGTGAATCGCCGGTCGACGCTCGGACGGTACGCGGTCGCAGGCGCCGTCGTCGCCGCGCTGGCGGCGCTCGCGCTCGCGGTCTCCCCCGAGGCGGCGCTCTCGCGGCTCCGGTGGCTCGCGACGGACCCGCTCCGGTTCGGGGTCGCCGTCGTCGCGCTCGCCGCCGTGCGGCCCCTGCTCGCGTGGCCGACGACGCTGCTCGCCGTCGCCGTCGGCTTCGGGTACGGCTGGGTCGGGGCCCCGTTCGCGCTGGCGCTCGTCGTCGGCACCGCGCTCCCGCCGTACGCGCTCGCTCGGGCGGGGCGGCTCAGACTCCGCGACGGCTCCGAGACGGGCGAGGAGCCGGGCATCGCAGACCGGTTCTGTCGGGCCGGGGAGCGCTTCGCGGCGGAGTCGGGCAGCGTGCGCGCCGTGGCCGGGACCCGCCTGCTGCCGCTCCCCTCCGACGCCGTGACGGTCGGGGCCGCGGCCGCGGGCGTCGGGCTCCGACCGCTCCTCCTCGGCACGGCGCTCGGCGAACTGCCGTGGGTCGTCGGCGGGGTCGCGGTCGGCGTCTCGCTCGACCGCCTCGCGGCGAGCGGGTCGCTCGTCGACCCAACCGTACTCGTCGGCATGGCCGCGGTCGGCGCGCTGGTGCTCGCCGGACCGTTCTACCGGACGTTCCTGCGGTCCGACGCGGCGCCGGCCTGACTCGGTACGATATAAAAACGCGGAAACACCGAACGGATCGGAGAAAGCGAAGACCGCCCGAACGCGTCGTCGCGCGGGCGATCGTGCGGGTCGTGTGCCTCTGACGGCGTCGTGTGCCTCTGACGGCGTCGTGTGCCTCTGACGGCGTCGTGTGCCTCGACTCGGGGACCGACCGCAACGGCGCGCGCATTCCCCCGGTCCCCGAATCCCGGGAACCGACCCAGCCCTGACCCCGAAGCCGCGGCGCGGGCCGCGCTCGCTCCGCGCGAGCGACGGGCGCGGCCGCGGCTCCAACGGGGGACCGGGGGACTGCGGCGTCGCTACGAGTCGTCGGTCTCGTTGCCGCCGCTCGATCCGTCGCCCGCCGAGCCCGCCGACTCCTCGTACTCCACCTCGATGCCGCTCGGCACCGGTCGGAGGAGGTAGCGGCCGTTCCCGCGCAACACCGGCGCGAAGTCGGCGGTGAAGGTCGTCCGGGCGTTCTCTCGGATCTCGAACGACTCGTTGAACTTCAGCGGCGCGTTGCCCGGGAGGTCGACGGTCGCGTCGCTCCCGTCGGTGAGCGTCCCGTCCGCCGACGACACGTCGAGCTGGAGGTACGGGTACTCCCCCGTCTGGAGCTCTCGCTCGTCGATCAGCTGCGTCTCGCCGTTCTGGAGCTCGACGAGGTCGGCCTCCTGCGCCTCGTCGAACTCGAAGTACTCGCGACCCGCTTCGTCCTCCTCCCCGTCGGTCTCGTTGCCGCCGGAGGTCTCACCGTCGCCGTCGTCCGAATCGTCGCCGTCGTCGGTCTCGCTGCCGTCCGCGTCGTCTCCGTCGTCGTCGGGCTCGGCGCCCTCCGGCCCGAGCCAGAATCCCTCGACGGTGACGACGAGCGACTCGAAGTCGTCGATGTCCGCCGGCTGGTCGGTCACCCGCGTCGCGAGCGTGCCGCTCGCCCGGCCGACGCAGCCGGCGAGGCCGACGGACGCGAGCGCGGCGGCGCCGGTCGCCCGTAGGTAGGTCCGGCGGTCGAGCGCGTGGTCCGTCACGTTACGCACCCCCGTCGGCGTCGGTTCCGTCGTCCGCATCACCCTCGCCGGCCCCGTTCCCGGCGATGTCGCTCACGGTCTCGCCGAGGTCGTCGACCCCGCCGTCGAGGAACTCGTTCACGCTGTCGAGGACCCCGCCGACGAAGTCGGGCACCTGGTCCGGGAGGTCGCTCGGCGGGCCCGCGTCGCCGGAGGCGTTGTCCGGCCCGGGCGTCGCCGCGACGGCACCGGCGGCTGCGCCGGTCCCGATCAGTACAACCGTGGCCAGCGCCACGAGCAGCGCCGTTCGGAGTGCGTTCATTGCGACTCGGGCTCGGGCCCCTATCCCCTTTAATGACGCAAGCCGTTCAGCCGATTTTCGTCCGATTTAATCCGGTTTAATCGTCGGAAGAAGCCCTGATGGCGGTTCCACCTGATACGAGGGAGTGTTTATAAAAGAACACCAGCGCCAACCGAGGAAAATCCGCTCGCGCGGCGAGTCGAACGTCGCTCGCGCGGTCGGCGGGAGAGACGCCGCCACGCCCGCGCCGCGAACCGGAACGAACCGGAACGGATCGCGCCTCCTACGGCTCCAGCCGGTTCGGGTCGCGCGGGAACATGATCGCCTCCTTGATGTTGCTGAGGCCGGCGACCTTCTGGACGAGGCGGTCGATGCCGAGCCCGTAGCCGCCGTGCGGGGGCGTGCCGTAGCTCAGCGCCTCGATGTAGAACTCGAAGTTCGCGGTCTCGACGCCCTCCTCTTCCATCACTTCGACCATGCGCTCGACGTCGTGCTCGCGCTGGCCGCCGGAGGAGAGCTCCTGTCCTTTATAAATGAGGTCGAACTTCCGGGAGGCGATCTCGTCGTCCGGCACGTCCTGCATGTAGTAGAACTTCTCGTCGGGGTAGCCGACGACGAAGAACGCGGGATGCCCCTGCTCCTCGAAGTGCTCGCCGAGCAGCTTCTCCCCTTTCGTGTCGAGGTCGGTCGGGTCGTCCGGGAAGTGGCCGTACTCGGTCTCGAGGATGTCGAGCGCCTCGTCGAAGGTGATCCGCGGGAAGTCGTCTTCGGGCACGTCGAGGTCGACGTCGAGCAGGTCGAGTTCGCGCTCGGCGTTCTCCGCGACCTCGCGGAGCGCGTAGCGCAGCGACTCCTCCTGGACGTCCATCACGTCGTCGTGGTCGTCGATGTACGCCAGCTCCACGTCGAACATCGCGATCTCGGAGACGTGCCGGGAGGTGGCGAAGTCCTCGGCGCGGAACGCGGTACCGGTCTCGTAGACCGCCTCGTAGCCCGAGGCCATCAGCATCTGCTTGTACAGCTGGGGGCTCTGCGAGAGGAACGCGTCCTGGTTGTAGTAGAGGATCGGGAACAGCTCGGCGCCGCCCTCGGCGCCGCCCTTCGAGATCAGCGGCGTCTTGATGTCGACGTACCCTTCGTCTTCGAACCACTCCTCCATCGCGGTGATGAGCTCGGATCGGAGGGTGAACACCGCGAGCGTCTCCGGCTTCCGGAGGTCGAGCGCGCGGTTGTCGAGCCGGGTCGAGAGGTCGACCTCGATGTCCTTCGAGATCTCCAGCGGGAGCGGGGAGTCGGCCTCGTCGATGACCTCGTACTCGGTGGGGGAGATCTCGACGCCGCCGGGCGCCTGGTCGCTCTCCAGCGGCTCGCCGACGACGCGGACCACGTCCTCGGCGCCGACGTCCTGGACGGCCTCGAACAGCTCCGGCTCGCGCTCCTCCTTGAAGACGATCTGGATGAGTCCCTCGCGGTCGCGCACGATGAGGAAGACGAGGCCTCCCAGGTCGCGGATCTCGTGGACGTGGCCGGCGATGGCGACCTCGTCCGCGTCCGGTTCGACGTCCGACGTGTGAATGCGCTCGATCATGACGGTGACTGCTTACGCGCAACTGGTCGGGCGTTCGGCATAGGCCTGTCGTCTCGGCGTCGACGGAACGGCTCGCCCGCGGCCGCTCCGGCGGATTCTCGGCGGCTCTCGGCTCGCGCACACCGTGTCATGTGGTCGCATAACTAACATAATTTTAATACAAAACCGGCATATCGAGTGAACAACGGCGCACCCCGCGCCGCGGATCCCGACCATGACCCGCTCCACCCTCTCGACGCTCGTGCGGTCCGCGAGCGTCGCGTTCCTCGGGTGGACCGGGACCGGCTACGGGATTCCGAACCTACGGTCCGTCCGCCCGACCGCGTGACGCGCGTCGGCTGGGGAGGTTTCCCCGCGGGACGGACCATTTCCCGTTCTCTCCAGCCGCCGCTGTCCGTCGCGCGCGTCGAGTCGGACGACCGTCACCCTCGCGAGCGCCGCCGGCGACGAGGTCGTCGGCGGGGCGTTCGAGGAGGCGGACCGGTCGTTCCCGGGTTCGACCGGGAGCCGACCGTCCGCGCCGCGTTCGACTCGCGGCGAGGGCGTATGGCGGCAGCCATCCACACGCCGTCGGTCGAGGCTACGGTGACCGTCCGCGTCTCGCAGGCGGCCGCCGGCGACCTCGCCGCCGGCGCCAGAGCACAGATCGAACGAATCGACGGCCTCAGCGTCGAGGAGCTGGAGATCGCCGGCCTCCGGCCCGGCCTCAACGACACCACGGTCGAGGCGGTCGCCACCCTCGCGGTCGACGAGGGGGCGGCGCCCGACGGCGAGTTCGACGCCGCGGCGGAGTTCGTCGCGGACCGCGTCCGGGAGCGCCTCGCCGACGGGTTCGGCGTCGACCCCGAGCGCGTCGAGCGCGTCGACCCGCCCGACTGACGGGGCGGTCGCGGAGGCTGGTCCCGGCTATTCCTCGGCGAGCCGCTCCCGCACCTCGGCTTCGGCCCGTCGGAGCACCTCTCGGATCGGGAGGCCCGTCGCCTCGGCGACAGCGGCCGCGTCGTCGTACTCCCCGCTGACGTCGTAGGTCTCCCCGTCGGTCGTCGAGGCGACCTTCACGGCCACCTCGTAGGCCGTGCCGTCGATCCGCAGCGTCGCCGTCTCGAACTCGCGCTCGGCGATCCAGCGGTGGCTCGCCCCCGACTGTCGCACGCCGAGCGTGCCCGTCTCCCGGGCGAGTCGCTCCGCGACCGCCTCGGCGTCCGCCGGCTTACAGATCACCTTGACGAGGTGACCGGGTCGGGACTTCTTCATCGTCGTCGGAACGATCGTCACGTCTCGCGCTCCGGCGCGTTTGAGCGTCTCCTGAAGCCCGCCGAGGACCTCCGGCGCGGCGTCGTCGAGGTTCGTTTCCAAGACGGCGATGTCGTCGCGGACGAGCGCGCCGTCGGAGGCGCCCGCGCGAGCGCGGTCCGCGTGCGCGTCGTGTCCCCCGTCGCCGACGAGCGTGCGGAGGACGTTCGGGTGCGCCTCGAAGTCGGCGTCGCCGGCGCCGTATCCCGCGTGCTCGACGGCGAGGTCCGGGACTGCGTCGACGCCCTCGGCGACCGCGCCGAGGATCGCGGCGCCCGTGGGCGTGAGCAGTTCGCGGTCGATCGGCCCGCCGACGATCCGGAAGTCGGCCCGGGTCGCGATCTCGGTCGTCGCCGGAGCCGGGACCGGGTACGTCCCGTGGCTCATCTCGACGGTCCCGCCGCCGGCGGCGACCGGCGTCGTGACCACGCGCTCGGGGTCGAGATCGTTCAGTAGCAGCGCCGCGCCGACCACGTCGGCTATCGCGTCGTCAGCGCCCACCTCGTGGAAGTGGGTCTCGTCGAGGTCGGTGCCGTGGACCGACGCCTCCGCGCGGCCGAGCAGTTCGAAGGCGTCGAGCGCGGTCGACTCGACTCCGTCGGGGAGGTCCATCGACTCGACGAGGTCGGCCACCTCGCGGTAGGAGCGGTGGACGCCGGCGCCCTCGGCCGGTTCGGCGGCACCGGAGGCGTCCGATTCGTGCGGGTGTTCGTGACTGTGGTCGTGGTCGTGACTGTGATCGTGGTCGTGACTGTGATCGTGGTCGTGGCCGTGAACGCGGTCCGCGTCAGCCTCGACCGCATCGTCGTCACCATCGACGAGTACGTCCACGGTCGTCGCTCGGATCCCGTTCTTCTCCGTCTCGCCGATCTCGTACCGAACCGGAAGCGCGTCGCTCACGGGGGCGAGGACGTCGGAGTCGGCGCCGGCCGCGATCAGCGCGGCGCAGATCATGTCGCCGGCCGCGCCGGTCCGACCGTCGAAGACGAGCGTTCGCATGGTGCGTCCGAGGCGACTGGCGGACAAATACCTCGGGATTGACGCCGCCGAATCGGTCGGATATCCATTTATAAGTGTCCGGCGAGTGGCCGTTTATTACTTATAAATAGATAACGACGCTACGCTGAACACCGCCGAAATCCCAGCCGCTCGTTTATAAGTAGCTGACCGCGGATCGACGGCGAACATCTCCAAAGCCCCAGCCGCGAGGACTCGATGCGCTCGCTGCGGTCCTCAGTCGCTCGTTTCACTCGCTCCCTGCGGTCCTTGCGTCGCGCGTCTTCGTCCTCGCGGCTGCCCCTTTGAGTCCCGCCCCGCACAGCACCGCAACCGCACCTCACGCCTCCCCAGCCTCGTCAGTCGCCGTCGCTTCGCTCCGGCGACTGACTCCCTCGCGCGTGCTCCTCGCGGCCTCCGCTTCGCTCCGGCCGCTCGCAGGCACGCGCCACCGCAAGTCGTCGTTGCTATTTATAAATCGCCGCCGGTCGCGAACAGGTACAGCTCGCCGACGACCACGAACGCGACGGCCGCAAGCGCGACAGCGAGGAAACCGGCGATATCGAGGGCGTACAGTGCGGTGCCGACGAGGGCGCCGACGACGAGGAAGGCGAGCCGCGAGAGGAGTGATCGCATCGGGTCGGAGAGGGAGTCGAACACGACCGAACGTGACCCCGAGCGGGCAAAAAACGTCCGTCGCGGCCGGCCGCGGATCCACGGCGAAAACGCACGCTTACGACGGGGTTTTAAGAGCGGACTCCGTACCGTGCTATATGATAACACAACGTTCCGCGGGCGCCAGTCGCTCGGGACGGACCGGCGGCGGTACGGGCAACAGGCTTATTCCCGGACCGGGTCCAGATACGACCATCCCCCGCGAGGAACCATGAACGAAGTCCAACTCGAAGTGGCGAAGGCGTACCCGAACGACTCGGGGCGCGGCATCGCCCGACTCGACCCCGACACCCTGCTACACCTGAAGCTCTCGCCCGGCGACATCATCGAGATAGAGGGCGCGGAGACGACCGCCGCGAAGGTCTGGCGCGCCGACCGCCAGGACTGGAACACCGACACCGTCCGCGTGGACGGCTTCACCCGCCAGAACGCCGACGTGGGCATCGGCGAGCGCGTCACCATCCGGAAGGCCGAGGCCGAGAAGGCCGACAAGCTCGTCTTGGCCCCGCCCGAGGAGGCGTCGGTCCAGTTCGGCTCCGACGCCGCCGGCATGGTGAAACGCCAGATCCTCAAGCGGCCGGTCGTCGAGCGTGACATCGTCCCCGTGATGTCCTCGACGAACCACCCGTTCATGCGGTCGCCCGGGCAGGCGATCCCGCTGATCGCGGTCGAGACGGAGCCCGACGGCGTCTGTCTCATCACCGAGGACACGGAGGTCGAACTGCGCGAGGAGCCGATCTCCGGGTTCGAGAAGACCGGCGGCGGAATCACGTACGAGGACATCGGCGGCCTCCAGTCGGAGATCCAGCGCGTCCGCGAGATGGTCGAGCTGCCGATGAAACACCCGCAGATCTTCTCGAAGCTCGGGATCGAGCCGCCGCAGGGCGTCCTGCTCCACGGCCCGCCGGGCACGGGGAAGACCCTGCTCGCGAAGGCCGTCGCCAACGAGACGTCGGCCTCGTTCTTCTCTATCGCCGGCCCCGAGATCATCTCGAAGTACTACGGCGAGTCCGAACAGCAGCTCAGGGAGATATTCGAGGACGCCAAAGAGGAGTCGCCCTCGATCATCTTCATCGACGAGCTCGACTCGATCGCACCCAAACGCGAGGACGTCACCGGCGAGGTCGAGCGCCGCGTCGTCGCCCAGCTGCTGACGATGATGGACGGGCTGGAGACGCGCGGACAGGTGATCGTCATCGGGGCGACGAACCGCGTCGACAGCGTCGACCCCGCGCTCCGCCGCCCCGGGCGGTTCGACCGCGAGATCGAGATCGGCGTCCCCGACGAGGTGGGCCGGAAGGAGATACTCCAGATCCACACCCGCGGGATGCCGCTCTCGGACGACGTGAGCCTCGATCACCTCGCGGACGAGACGCACGGCTTCGTCGGCGCCGACATCGAGAGCCTCACGAAGGAGGCCGCGATGAAGGCGCTGCGGCGCTACCTCCCCGAGATAGACCTCGACGAGGAGGAGGTGCCCCCGAGCCTCATCGACCGGATGATCGTCAAGCGCGACGACTTCTCGGGCGCCCTCAACGAGGTGGAGCCGTCGGCGATGCGGGAGGTGCTCGTCGAGCTCCCCAAAATCTCGTGGGACAACGTCGGCGGGCTGGAGGACGCCAAACAGCAGGTCCAGGAGTCGGTGGAGTGGCCGCTCACCTCGCCGGAGAAGTTCGACCGGATGGGCGTCGACGCGCCGAAGGGCGTGCTGCTGTACGGCCCGCCCGGCACCGGGAAGACCCTGATGGCGAAGGCTGTCGCCAACGAGACGAACGCGAACTTCATCTCGGTGCGGGGACCGCAGCTGCTCTCGAAGTGGGTCGGCGAGTCGGAGAAGGCGATCAGACAGACCTTCCGGAAGGCCCGGCAGGTGAGCCCGACGATCATCTTCTTCGACGAGCTCGACAGCCTCGCGCCCTCTCGGGGGCAGGAGATGGGGAACAACGTCTCCGAGCGCGTCGTCAACCAGCTCCTGACCGAGCTCGACGGCCTCGAAGACATGGGCGACGTGATGGTCATCGGCGCGACCAACCGGCCGGACATGATCGACCCGGCGCTGCTGCGCTCGGGGCGGTTCGACCGGCTCGTGATGATCGGCCAGCCCGACCAGGAGGGCCGCGAGCAGATCCTCGACATCCACACCGAGAACACGCCGCTCGCGCCCGACGTGAGCCTCCGGGAGGTCGCGGAGATCACCGACGGCTACGTCGGCTCCGACTTGGAGGGGATCGCCCGCGAGGCCGCCATCGAGGCGCTCCGCGACGACGACGACGCCGAGGAGGTGGAGATGAAGCACTTCCGGCGCGCGATGGAGTCGGTGCGCCCGACGATCAACGACGACATCCTCGCGTACTACGAGGACGTGAGAGAGCAGTTCAAGGGCGGCGGCGGCGAGTCGCTCCGCGACACCGGCGGCCGGATCGGCTTCCAGTAGCGCCGCCGACCCGGCTTTCCTGCGGGGACGTTTTTTGGATCTCGCGCGCGTAGCGGGCGCCATGTCCGACGAGGTGACCGTCGACGTGGAGGTCGAAGTGGAGGTCGACCGGGACGAATTAGAGATCGAACGCGAGGACGCCGAGGTCCTCGAAGCGACGTACGAGGCGAACGGGATCGAGATCGAAGTCGAAGCGGAGGTTGAGACGCACGGCGGGAGCGACGAGCCCGAGGAAGTCGGCCAAACGGACGACGCGGACGACGCGGACGACGCGGACGACGCGAACGGAGCGGACGGCCGTGACGAGAGCAGCGCCGAAGGAAGTCACGACGAGAGCGACGCCGAAGAGAACCGCGAGTGAGCCGGTCACGGCCCGCGTGACGAGGCGGTTCCGCTCCTTTTAACCTCGACAGCGACCAAACGGAGGTATGTCTCAGCCCCGCGTCCCCGGCGGCGACGAGAACGCGCTGGAGCTACCCTGCGGGGAGACGGTCGGCGTCGGCGAACTGGACCTCGGGATGCGCGAGTACGAGTGCGCCTGCGGCGAGACCCACGCGGTCGTGATGGACGTCCACCCCCCCGAGCGGTTCCTCCCGGACTTCCTCGTCGAGGTCCTCCGCGAGGCGATCGACACGACCAGCGAGGAGATGCCGGAGTTCGACACGCCGCACCTGCTCGGCGTCGTCTTAGAGGAGTTCCCGGAGGCGGTCGTTTCCCACGACGCCAGCGAGAACGCCGACGTGGGGTACGCGATGGTCTGGGTGACCGAGTTCGACTCCCGCCGGCTCCACGAGATCGTCGTCGAGCTCGTCGTCGAGCTGATGGAACACGCCGTGAGCCACGCGGACGACGACGAGGCGCTGTCGGCGTTCGAGCGGGAGATGGTCGAGTTCGACGTGAGCGAGTTCGTCGAGCAGTACCGGGCGGAGCGCGACCTCGAGGCCGAGGACCCGTACGCCTGAGTTCGGGACGGAACCCTCCGCCGACGTTTCTCGGGAGCCGCCAAAACGCCGAATAACGGCCGTCTCACGCCTCCTGTCAGACAATCGTCCGACTTCTGTCTCACTGAACCCTATATGTTCGGAGACCGTACGTAAGACGCATGAGCGCCGGCGAATACGACCGGTTCGACCGGATCCGCGGCGTGCTCGCCGAGGCCGACGAGCCGCTGACGGCGCGGGAGATCCTCGCACTCGTCGAGGAGTGCGACGACTGCGAGGCGATCGACAGCCCGCACCGGATCGCCACCGTGTTGGGGCGGCGGGCCGAGCGCGGCGAGGTCGAGGTCATCGCGGGCCAGCCGTACCGGTACCGGCTCGAGACCTGAGGGCGGCTCGGCGTCCGAGACGCCTCCGCCCGCGTCGAGGGGGCGGTGTGCGGTCGGCCGGCGACGGTCCGCGAGCCTCCTACGGCGTTACGATCAGATCGAACCGATAGACGCCGTCTCGGTACTCGACGACGACGTTCCGGAAGTCGACCCGCTCGTCGTAGCCCTCGATCGGTTCGAGGTCGCCGGCGATGCCGAGCGCGCCGAGAGCCTCGTCGAGCTTCTCGGACGGGGGCGCGCCCTCCTCGTAGCGGCGCGGCTCCTCGGCGATGGCGTCGTCTAACACGCCGGCGGCCGAGTCCGAGAGTCCGACCTCGCTCAGGTCGCGTTCGACGATCGCGTCCCGCGCGTACGACGTGAACTCGCTCCGGGAGTCGCTGATCTCGGTGGTCGCGTACGTCCACTCCGGAACGTCGACGGTCCGCCGCTCCGTGACGGCTCGGAAGAATTCGTCGCTGTACTCCACGAACTCGAACGGCGGCGACGGGACGAGCGCGCTGGCGTCGGCGTCGAGCCCGTGGTGGAACTCGACGGTCTGGAGCTCGTCGAACTGGGGGTCGCCGAGGAAGCCGTCGTTGCCCGCGTACACGGCGTCGAGCGCGGCGTCGAACACGCGCTCGTCCTGCTCGGAGAGGTCGAAGGGCGGTTCCGCGACCGCCGCGCCGTCGGGCGGCGTCTCGTCGGTCCGGTCAAGCGCGAAGTGCCACCGATCGCGTTCGAGGACGCGCTCCTCCACGATCCGGACCTCGTAGAAGATCCCGTCGCGTTCGAGGAACGTCGGTCGCGGGCGGGTCTCGGTTCCCCACTCGTCGGGGCCGACGAGGGGCCACTGCTCGACGGTCACTTCTCCGGTCTCGAACAGCTCGGAGAGGGACGCGGTCTTGGCCTCGGTCGCAAAATCGACGCGGGTCGTGGCGTCGATGACCGTTGGGTCGGGCCACAGGTAGGGTCGGCCGATCGACGACAGGTCCAGTTCGTCGGCGATGAGCGCGTACGAATCGAGGTCGCCGGGGCTCAGGCACCCGGCCGTCGCGGCGGTCGCGCCGGCGGCGCCGAGCAGTCGGAGGGCACGGCGGCGGGAACAGCGCATGTCGGTCCCGGATTTCTGACATATCGATAAATCCCTTGTGGTGGGCCTCTCAGCTCACCGATACGGAGCGGCGGGAGAATCATGTGGTGTCGTACCGACCACCGTGGCATGTCGTGTCTTGCGAAAATCGCAAACTCGCTGCGAGATTCGTACTCTACCGCCGGCCTTATTACGATGAGCGTATTTCGTCCGCGTAATGAGCGAGGACCGGACGATTCTACTTATCGGCAGCGGACCGATTCAGATCGGACAGGCGGCCGAGTTCGACTACTCCGGCGCGCAGGCGTGTCGCGCCCTCCAGGAGGAGGGCGCTCGCGTCGTCTTGGTGAACTCGAACCCCGCGACGATCATGACCGACCCCGAGACGGCCGACCGGGTGTACATCGAGCCGATCACGCCCGAGGCCATCGCGGAGGTCATCCGCATCGAGGAGCCGGACGGCGTCATCGCGGGGCTCGGCGGCCAGACCGGGCTCAACGTCACCGCCGAGCTCGCCGAGGAGGGGATCTTAGAGGAGCACGACGTCGAGGTGATGGGGACGCCGCTCGACACCATCTACGCGACGGAGGACCGCGACCTGTTCCGCCAGCGGATGGAGGGCCTCGGCCAGCCGGTGCCGAAGTCGACCACCATCTCCCTCGACGACGACGAGTCGGTCACCGACTTCGACGAGGAGTACTTCCGCGAGCGCGTTCAGGACGCGGTCGACGCGGTCGGCGGGCTCCCGGTCATCGCGCGCACGACCTACACCCTCGGCGGCTCCGGCTCGGGCGTCGTCGACGACTTCGAGGAGCTCGTCGAGCGCGTCCGCAAGGGGCTCCGCCTCTCGCGCAACAGCGAGGTGCTGATCACCGAGTCCATCTCGGGCTGGGTCGAGCTGGAGTACGAGGTGATGCGGGACGCCGACGACTCCTGTATCATCATCTGCAACATGGAAAACATCGACCCGATGGGGATCCACACCGGCGAGTCGACGGTCGTCACTCCCTCGCAGGTGATCCCCGACGACGGCCACCAAGAGATGCGCGACGCGGCGCTCGAAGTCATTCGGGACCTCGGCATCCAGGGCGGCTGTAACATCCAGTTCGCGTGGCACGACGACGGCACGCCGGGCGGCGAGTACCGCGTCGTCGAGGTGAACCCGCGCGTCTCCCGCTCCTCCGCGCTCGCGTCGAAGGCGACCGGCTACCCGATCGCCCGCGTCACGGCGAAGGTCGCGCTCGGCAAGCGGCTCCACGAGATCGACAACGAGATCACCGGCGAGACGACCGCCGCCTTCGAGCCCGCCATCGACTACGTGGTGACGAAGGTGCCGCGCTGGCCCATCGACAAGTTCGACGACGTGGACTTCGAGCTCGGCACGGCGATGAAGTCCACCGGCGAGGCGATGTCGATCGGCCGGACGTTCGAGGAGAGCATGGTGAAGGCGCTGCGCTCCTCCGAGTACGACCCCGCCGTCGACTTCGACGAGGTCGGCGACGACGAGCTCGAGTCCGAGTACCTCGAACGCCCGAGCCCGGACCGCCCGTACGCGATGTTCGAGGCGTTCGACCGCGGCTACTCCGTCGACGACGTGATCGACCTCACCGGCATCCACCGCTGGTACGTCGAGCGCTTCGAGAAGGTCGCCGACGGTACCGCCGCGGCCGCCGAGGGCGACTTCACCGAGGCCGCGATGGTCGGCCGCACAGACGCGGAGATCGCCTCGGTCGCGGCCGCCGGCGGCGTCGACGCCGACGTCGGCGAAATCGAGGCGAGCGTCCCCGACCGCACGTACAAGCAGGTCGACACCTGCGCGGGCGAGTTCGAGGCGTCCACGCCCTACTACTACTCCGCGCGGCTGCCGGAGTTCCTCCAGGGCGCCGACACCGCGGGCGCGGCGAACGAGGTCCGCGTCGACCCCGACGTCGAGAGCGTCGTGGTCGTCGGCGGCGGCCCGATCCGCATCGGGCAGGGCGTCGAGTTCGACTACTGCGCGGTCCACGCGGTGCGCGCGCTCCGCGAGCTGGGCATCGACGCGCACGTGATCAACAACAACCCGGAGACGGTGTCGACGGACTACGACACCTCCGACGGACTCTTCTTCGAGCCCATCTCCGCGGAGGAGGTCGCCGACGTGATCGAGACGACCGGCGCCGACGGCGTGATGGTCCAGTTCGGCGGGCAGACCTCCGTCAACGTGGGCGAACCGCTCGCCGAGGAGATCGAGCGCCGCGGGCTGGACTGCGAGATTCTGGGCACGAGCGTCGAGGCGATGGACCTCGCGGAGGACCGCGACCGCTTCAACGTCCTGATGGACGAGATGGGCGTCGCCCAGCCCGAGGGCGGCACCGCGACGAGCGAGGCCGAGGCGCTCGAACTCGCCCACGAGATCGGCTACCCGGTCCTCGTGCGCCCCTCCTACGTGCTCGGCGGCCGCGCGATGCGGGTCGTCGAGGACGACGCGGAGCTCGAGGAGTACATCGAGGAGGCGGTCCGCGTCTCGCCGGACAAGCCCATCCTCGTCGACCAGTTCCTCGACGACGCGGTCGAGCTGGACGTCGACGCCGTCGCCGACGGGGAGGACGTCCTCCTCGGCGGCGTGATGGAACACGTCGAGAGCGCGGGCGTCCACTCGGGCGACTCCGCGTGCATGATCCCGCCGCGCTCGCTCGGCGACGAGACGCTCGGCCGGGTCCGCGAGGTCACCGAGGACATCGCCCGCGCGCTCGACACGGTCGGCCTGCTCAACGTCCAGCTCGCGGTGACGGACGTCGAGAGCGACGCCGACAGCGAGGTGTACGTGTTGGAGGCGAACCCGCGCTCCTCGCGCACCGTCCCGTTCGTCTCGAAGGCGACGGGCGTCCCCATCGCGAAGCTCGCGGCGAAGGTGATGACGGACGACCTGACGCTCGCCGACCTCGACGTCGACGAGCAGATCCCCGAACACCGCTCCGTGAAGGAGGTCGTCCTGCCGTTCGACCGCCTGCCGGGCTCGGACCCGCGGCTCGGTCCCGAGATGAAGTCGACCGGTGAGGTGATGGGCACGGCGACCTCCTTCGGCAAGGCGTACGACAAGGCGCAGGACTCCACCGGGAAGCCGATCCCGGAGTCCGGTACCGCCGTCGTCGACCTCTCGGCCGAGGAGTTCCCGGACCCGGGAACAGAGGCCGGCGAGGCGCTCGTCGACGGGTACGCCGAGCACTTCGAGCTGAGCGAGGCGACGGACCTCATCGAGGCGGCGCGGCGCGGCGAGCTCGACCTCATCGTCTCGCGCCAGCGCGACCTGCTGGAGGTCGCCGTCGAGGAGGAGATCACCTACTTCTCGACGCACGCGTCGGCGAAAGCGGCGCTCGAAGCCCTCGACCGCGCGGGCGACGACCTCGACGTGATGGCGGTCTCGGACCGCCCGAAGCGCGTCGAGAAGTGGGGCGCCGCGGAGTAGGCGGACCGAGCCCGAGCGCGGCCGCCTTCCGCGGTCTGTTTATATACCCTTCTCTCCGTCCGCTCACGCTTTTATAAATCGCTTCCGTCGACCTCCGTCTTTTATAAGGCTTCCAGCGTCGACCGCTCCACCTCGGTCGCGGGCATCGCCTCGCCGCCGTACTCCGCGACGAACTCGTCGACGTCTCCGTCGTCGCTGAACGGGATCAGGTCCGGCCCCATCGCGCCGATCACCTCGCTGCGCGCGACGACCGTGAGGGCCGACTCTCGGGCGAACGCCTCGCTCTCGACGTGCGAGGAGAACATCGTGTCGCCGCCCTGCTCGAAGACCTCCTGTTCGACCGCCGAGTAGTCGGTGAGGAACGTCGCCAGCGGCGTCCGTCCCTCGCCCTCGGCGTCGAACCGGTAGGTGTACGTACAGGTGGCGCTACAGAACTGCGCCGGGCGACCGCCCTCCGGCTCGTCGTCCTCGAAGTGGACCTGCCCGACCGTCCCGGGATGGTCGGCGACGATCATCCCGCACTGGTCGCAGGCCTGATCGTCGTCGATGGAGACGGGGGCGATCGAGTTCGACCCGCCGCCGGCGCAGCCGGCGACGGAACCGATCCCGGCGGCGGCGATTCCGGCGAGCAGGCGTCGCCGCGGGACGCTCTCCGAGCTGGCGGGTGTAGGGGTCGACGGGTCGCCTTTCGTCATAATCGTAGTTGGAGTACCGGCCTCTTAGCACCTCTGGACGCGTTCAAAGCCGCGTTCGAGGAACGAACCAAACGCCCTAAGTCGCCGCCGATCGAAAGGTTCGCGTGGCAGTTTTCGACCCCGCTACCGCCCGGTCGCGTCGCCTCCGCCTCGCGGTCGTCGCGGTCGTCGCGCTCGCCGCGGTCGCGACCGCCGGCGCGTTCGCCGCGGACCCGAGCGAGTCGGTCCCCGAGCCGGTGCGGTTCGACGACGCGGTCGAGCTGGGGCTCTCCTCGGAGACGGACGCGCTGATGGCCGGGGACGCGACCCTCCCGCGGGTCCAGGTGTTCTACTCGCAGCTCCAGTACGTCGTCGGCTACAACGGGGTCGCCTCGTTCGTCGACTCGCGGCGGGACGGCCGGACGGAGCGGCAGTTCGGCTACCCGCTCGTCGCGTACGTCGAGACGTTCGACCACAGGGACCCGGGCACGACCGAGTCGGGGCTGTTCTCCGCGACCGGCGCGGGCGGGTGGACGCCGGTCGGTGAGGCCCGGTACGTCGTCGGGAGCGACGCCGAGGGCCCGTCCGGCGAGGTCGTCGTCCCCTTCCGGGACGGCGAGGCGGCGGCGGCGTTCGCGGACGACCACGGCGGGTCGGTCGTCGGCTGGGAGGCGGTCCGGACCCGGTCGTTCGACGTCGACTCCGCGGCGACCGTGCGGTCGCTCGCGCCGGAGCGCTGGCGGGCGGCGAACGAGCGGCTCGCGGCGGCGGAGCGGCGCGCGGACCGTCCCGTCTCCGTCGTCGTCGGCGAGGACGCCCCCACCATCGACGCCGCGGTCGCGGCCGCACCGCCGAACACGACGGTCCGCGTCCCGCCCGGGACGTACGACGAGACCGTGACGGTGAACCGGTCCGTGACGATCGCCGGCGCGGGCAGCGGACGCGGCGGGGCGGAGACGAACCGCGGCCCGGGGAACGGGACCGAGACGACCCGCGTCGTCGGCAACGGGACCGGGTCGGTGATCACCGTCCGCGCGCCCGACGTGGCGCTCACGGGGATGCGAATCGCGGGCACGGGGAACCGCACCCGCGACCCGGACGCGGCCCGCGAGTCCCGCGACCCGGAGGGCGGAACGTGGGACACGAACATCCAGCTCGGCTACGGCCACGGCGACGCCGGGGTCAAGGCGGTCGGCGCGCCGGGGCTCGTCGTCGACGACGTCGCCGTCGACACGGACGCGAGCGGGCTCCTGCTCCGGGAGGGCTCGCACGCGACCGCGACGGGGCTCCTCGTCGACGGGACCGACGAGTGGCAGGAGGGATTCATGGGGGTCACCGGGATGGAGTCGCGCGTCACCGTCACCGACAGCCGGTTCGAGGGCGGCCGCGACGGGATCTACCTCCACCGCGCGGACGGCTCGGTCGTCCGGAACTCGACGTTCGTCGACAACCGGTACGGGACGCACCTCATGTACACCGGCGACGCGCTGGTCGCGGACAACGCCTTCCGGAACGAGCTGTTCGCCGGGATCACCGTGATGACGCGGCCGGCCGGCAACGCGATCGTCGGTAACGACGTCCGCAACTCCAGCGCCGGGATCCAGGCCTCGGGGACCCGGACCTATATCGGCTACAACACGGTGGTCGGCAACGACCTCGGGTTCTCCACGAGCGCCCGCGGGTCGCTGTACGAACACAACGTCGTCGTCGACAACGGACTCGGGGCGCGCGCGACGACCGTCGTGCCGTCGAGCCGGATCGTCGCGAACGACTTCGTCGGGAACGACGACCACGCCGACGCCGGGGCCGGCGCCCTGCGCGTGTGGGCCGACGGGGACCGCGGGAACTACTGGGAGGGCGCGAACGTCGGCCCGCGCGCGGCCGGCGACCGGGCGTACCGACCGACCTCGCCCGTCGACGGCGCGCTCCACCGCCATCCGAGCGCGGTCGCGGTCCGCGAGTCGCCCGCGGCGCGGCTGCTCGACCGGCTCCGCGGGACCGTCCCCGGCGCGCGCTCCGGGAGCATCATGGACCCCGTCCCCGCGGCGGCGCCGTACCACCCCGACCGGATCGACGCGGTCACGGGGGCGAACGCCGACGACGGGCCGGTTCGGGGCGACTGGCGGTCCGCGCACGGGGCCGCCGGAAACGCGAGCGTGACGCCTTCGGTACGACCGACGGCGACCGCGGAGGGGGCGGAATGAGCGAGCGCGCGCTCGCCGCGGTCGACGGCGTCACGCGGGCCTACGGCGGCGTCCCGGTCCTCGAAGGCGTCTCGCTGTCGGTCGAGGCGGGCGTCACCGCCGTGGTCGGCCCCAACGGCTCTGGCAAGTCCACGCTCCTCGGGGTGCTCGCGGGCGCGGTCGAGCCCACCGACGGGGCCGTCCGGTACCCCGAGGGCGGCCCGCGCTCCGGCTCCGAGAAGCGCGTCGGCTACCTCCCGCAGCGGGTCCCGTTCCGCGACGGGTTCACCGCGCGCGAGACGCTCGGTTTCTACGCGGCGCTCGTCGACGGGGACCCGGACGCCGCGCTGGCGGCGGTCGGGCTCGCCGACGCCGCCGACAAGCGCGTCGAGGCGCTCTCCGGCGGGATGCGGCGGCTGCTCGGGATCGCGCAGGCGACGCTCGGCGACCCGGCCGTCGTCGTCCTCGACGAGCCGACCAGCGGGCTCGATCCGGAGATGCGGGAGCGGGCCTTCCGCGCCGCGGCCCGCGCCGGCGACGACGCAGCGGTCGTCGTCAGCTCGCACGACCTCGACCTCGTCGACGCGCACGCGGACGCCGTCGTGGTCCTCCGCCGCGGACGGATCGCCGCGGCGGGGCCCCGCGAACGGCTCCTCGACGAGCACGAGGTCGACGACGTGGACGGACTGTACCGCGCCGTCGCCGGCGACGCCGACGCCCTCGCACGGGGAGACGACGGCGGCGAGGCGGAGCGCGACGGCGACGAGTCGGTCCACGTCGCGGGGGTGTCCGACCGATGAGTACCCCGTTCGACGGCGTCTGGCTCGTGTTCCGTCGCGAGCTGGTCACGGTGCGGCGGACTCCCGGCTACGCCGTCCTCGCGCTCGGGCTGCTCGTCGTCCTCGGCGGGCTCGTCGCGGTCGGCGGCGGCGGCGCGACCGGGTTCGTGCCCGCGGTCGTCGACCTGCTCTTACCGACGGAGGTGTTGGTCCCGCTGCTCGCGGTCGTGCTGGGGTACCGCGCGCTGTTCGCCGACGCCGCGAGCGGCGAACTCGCCGTGATCCGGACCTATCCCGTGAGCGCGGCCGCGTACGTCCTCGGCGTGCTGCTGGCGCGGACGGTCGCGCTCGTCGCGCTCGTCGGCGGACCGTTCGCGCTCGTCGGCGCGTACGTCTGGCTCACCGCCGCCCCGGACACGGGCATCTTCGCGACGCACGCCGGCGTCGACTCGCCGGTCCTCTTCGTCCGCTTCGTCGCGCTCGTCGTCCCGTTCGGCGCGGCGTACCTCTCGCTGTCGGCGGCGGTGTCCACGATCGCGACGAGCCGGCGGAGCGCGGTCGCGCTCGGCGTGCTCGCGCTGCTCGCCGGGGTCCTCGGCGGCGACCTCGCGGTGCTCCGGTCGCTGTCGGCCGGGGCGCCGGCGGGGGGGATCGCGGAATCCATCGCGTTCACCCCCAACGGGGCGTTCAGGGGGCTCGTCTTCGAACACGTGATCGGGGTCGCCTTCGCGCCGGAGGGCGGCTTCGTGGACACCGGTCTCGCGGCCGCCTCGCTCGTCGGCTGGAGCGTCCTCGGGGCCGTCGCGGCGGTCGCCGCGGTCGCCTTCGGGCCGCGCGTCGACGTCGCGGCGGAGAGGCTCCGCGAGCGGCTCCGTCGGTAGGCGCGTCGCGGCGACGCCGGCGCTCGGTCCGAGGCGACGCCCGACTCAGTCCGAGGCGGCGTCGTCGCCGACGGCCCCGGGCGCGTGGGCGTACACGGCGTAGAGGACGAGCGCGGCGATCAGGAAGTCCAGACTGTGCGCGACGAGGTGGTGGACCGGCATCGGCACGACGCCGAGGACCGTGCCGGCGCCCACGACCGACCGGGCGAGGAGCGCGCCGACCGCGAGGGCGATCAGTCGGTACTGCGCCCGCCGCCGCCGACGGTACGCGGCGAGGCTGACGGCGAAGAGGAGAGTCGTTCCGAGCCCGGCGGCGATCACGACCGCCAAGATGGGGAGCGACCCCTCTACGGACCACCCGGCGAGCGCCGGTACCGACCCCGAGAGCGACTGCGCCACGGCGGTCCTTGGGACGCGACCGATAAGAAGCCGTTCCCCCGCGACGTTCCCAGACGGGGAGACCGCGCGGGCGCCTTTTATTCGGCGCGAGGGTAGGACGGACAGCCACGAATGTCGGACACCAGATCCCGGATCCGACGCCACGTCCGCGAGACTCCCGGCGTCCACTTCAACCGGATCGGCCGCGACCTCGACATCGCGACCGGGCAGGCGCAGTACCACCTCCGGCGACTCGTCCGCGACGGCGAGCTGGCGGTCGAGCGGATCGGCGGGCGCGCCCACTACTTCGATCCGGACGTCGACGCGTGGGACCGCCGGACCCTCGCGTTCCTCAGGCGCGAGACGGCGCGCGAGATCGTCGTCCGCCTCCACGTGGACGGCCCGACTCGCCCGGGGGCGCTCGCGGACGACCTCGACCTCGCGAAGAGCACGGTGTCGTGGCACGTCTCGACGCTCGCCGACCACGGGATCGTCGAGAAGTCGCCCGACAGACCGATGACCGTCTCGCTGGCGCGTCCCGGGCGGACGGCCGCGCTCCTCGACGAGGTGTCGCCGTCGCTGCCCGACCGGCTCGTCGACCGCTTCGTCCGCACGGTCGACTCGCTCTTCGACGCCGAGGAGTGACGGCGTCGACGCCGCCCGGGGGGCGGGCCGCCTCGGCTCCCTCACGGGCTGGCCCCGTCCGGGGTCGGTCTCGTCCGTTCGCCGATCGCACCAGATCGGTTAGCGGCCTCCGGGCCGTTTCGCCGATATGTACGCTGTCAGCGCCGCGGCGCTCCGTCCGCTCCTCGCCGCCGCCGACCCGGCGACCTGCGAGCCGAGCGGCTCCCTCTACGCGACCGACTCGCTGGGCCTCGGCGTCTTCCTCCTCGTCGGGCTGCTCGGGGGCGCCCACTGTCTCGGCATGTGCGGGCCGCTCGTCACCACCTACGCCGACCGGATGCGGTCCGGGGAGGCCGCCGGCGGGCGCGGGCGGGACGACGACCTCACCGTGCGGCAGGTCCGCCAGCACGCGCTGTTCAACCTCGGCCGGGCGACGAGCTACGCGGTCCTCGGGGGCCTCTTCGGGCTCGCCGGGAGCGTCGCGTTCGTCACGGGACGGACGGTGACGACCGTCGCCGACGACGTCCACGCGCTCACCGGAATCGCCGTCGGCGGGATGATCGTCGCCGTCGGCGTTCGTTACGCGCTCCGACTCGAGTTCGAGTCCGTCCCGATCCCGGGGTTCGACCGGGTCGCGGCCGCGGTGAGCGAGCGGATCGTCGCCCGCGTCGACGCGTGGGTCCGCGACTGGCGCATCCTCGGACTGGGTGCGGCCCACGGATTCCTCCCGTGTCCGCTCTTGTACCCCGCGTTCCTCTACGCGTTCGTTCAGGGGAGCGCGCTCGGGGGCGCCGTTTCGCTCGGCGTCCTCGGCCTCGGGACGGTGCCGGCGATGCTACTGTTCGGGACGGCATTCCAGTCGATGCGCCTCGAAACGCGGCTCCGGTTCCACCGCGTCCTCGGGGTCGCGTTCGTCGCGCTCGGGTACGTCCCCCTCCAGCACGGGCTCGCGACGCTCGGCGTCCCGCTGCCGCATCCGCCGATCCCGTACTACGCGCCGCTTTGAGGGACGACCCGCCGGGCCGCGCCGCCGCCCGCTCGCTCTCGCCGGGCCGCGTCGCGTCCGTTCGTCGATCGCACCAGACGCGTTATGCGCCGCTCGCCCCTTCACTCGCGCATGAAGCGACGAACGCTGCTCGCCGGCGTCGGAACGGCCGCCGCCGGCTCGGTCGCGGGCTGTACCTCTCGCCTGTTCGGCGAGAGCCCGGACGGCGTCGCGCTCGACCCGCAGGAGGACCAGATCGCGGACAGCGAGGACCTCGCGTACCCCGCGTACGGGCAATCGCTCCCGTCGTTCGAACTCCCGGCCCCGCTCGCGGACGAGACGTTCGACAGCGACGAACTCGACCGGACCGCCCTCGTGACCGGCGTGTTCACCTTCTGTCCCGCGGAGTGTTCGATCCTGCTCCGCCAGTGGGCGACGGTCCAGCGCCGCGTCGCGGAGGCGGGACTGACCGACGACGTGTACTTCGTCCCGATAACGTTCGATCCGGAGCGCGACGACGCGGCCGCGCTGCGCGACAACGCCGCGTCGATCGGCGCGGACCTCGACGCCGGCAACTGGCTCTACCTCCGTCCAGAGACGCCCGAGCGCGCGAAGGCCGTGGTCGAGGACAAACTGGGGATCGGCTTCGAGCAGACGACCGACAGCGACCGGCTTCCGGGGTACGACTTCACCCACATCGTCGTGACCATGCTCGTCAATCCCGACGGGGTGGTCGAGCGCGCGTACCGCGGCGAGCGGCTCGACCCGGAGCGGGTCGCGAGCGACATCGAGCGAGTCGCGGCCGCGTTCGCCGACGACTGACTCGTCGCCGCGTCGGCCGCGCGACGGCGCGGGGTCGGCGGGAGGGGAACGCACAAGCCGTCCGCCACCCTCCCGAGCGGTATGGACGTCGATATTCTGGTGTACGACGGGTTCGACGAGCTCGACGGTATCGGCCCGTACGAGGTGTTCGACTACGCGTTCGGCTACGCGGCCGAGCGGGACGACGACCGGGGAGAGCCGACGAGGGCGGGGCGCGTCCGGTACGTCACGCTCGACGAGCGCGATCGGGTGACCGCGAGCCACGGGACTCGCGTGGGCGTGGACGGGATCCTTCCCGATCCGGACGCCGACGACGCGCCCGACCTGCTGGTCGTCCCCGGCGGCGGCTGGAGCGCGCGCGACGAGGACGCGAGCGCGTGGGCCGAGGCGCGGAAGGGGGACGTGCCGCGCGCGCTCGCGGCGCACCACGAGGCCGGCACGCGGATCGCCTCGGTGTGTACCGGGTCGATGCTGCTCGCGGAGGCGGGGATCACCGACGGCCGCCGGGCGGTCACGCACGCCTCGGCGATCGAGGAGCTCCGTGAGTCGGGCGCCGAGGTCGTCGACGCGCGCGTCGTCGACGACGGCGACCTCCTCTCCGCGGGCGGGGTCACCTCCGGGATCGACCTCGCGTTGTATCTCGTCGAGCGCGAGTTCGGCGAGGGGGTCGCCGGCCGGGTGGCGACCGTCATCGAGTACGAGCGGCGGTACGAGGTCGCGGAGTGATCCGAGCGGGACGCGCTCAGTCGTCGCCGTCGTTCGGGAGGGGAACGTCGCCCTCGTCGCCGCCGTCCGCCTCCTCGCCCGTGGTCTCGCCGTCGGCGCCGACGGTGATCACGGTGCAGTCGAGCTCGCCGCGGAGGAACGAGTCGATGTCCGGGTCGGAGAGCAGCTTCTGGACCATCCGCCGCCACCGGCCGGCCTGCTTGGAGCCGATGACGACGACGTCTGCGCCCTCGGCGACGATCTCTTCGAGGATCGTCTCCTCGACGAGGAAGCCGCGGCGGACGACGTAGCGCGCGCGGTCGACCCGGCCGATCCGCTCTTCGACCGCGCGCTTGAGGTCGCTGCGCGAGACGCCTCCCGAGCGCTGATATAAGTCGACGTGGAGGATCGTGAGGTCGGCGCCGCGCTCCTCGGCGATGCGAGCCGCCTCTCGGAGCGTCGCCGCCGAGTGCGACGAGGGAGGAAATCGGACCGGAACCACGACGAGCGTCATGTCAGACCGGTGGGACCCCCGACGTAAATACGCTGTCGGTGTGGCGGGCCATCGCGATCCCCGTGCGGTGACGGCGGCCGGCGAAGACGCTCGGAACCGGAGGACTCGTCTCTCTGGAACGCCACGGGTTCGGAACGACGATGAACGACGACGAACGGTACGAGACGCTCTGTCGGGTGTTCAACGAGGTGCTCGCGGACGGAGAGAACGGGCCCATCGAGATCGAACTCTCCGCGGACGAGCGGGAGGTACTGGCGTCCGCGCTCGCTTACCACAGGGAGATCACCGCTCCGTACTCCGGCGACGCGGTGGGGCGGACCGAGTACCGGTGCCCGGGCTGCGGGAGCGAAGCCGAGTTCCGAGCCCGAGACGGACAGGTCGAGGTGGAGGCGGAACACCCCGACATCGGCGTCGAGGTGCGCAGGTACCACGGAATCGCGCAGTGCCGAGCGTGTCACGTACTGACTGAACTCACGCGGTTCGAAGCGATCCGAGCCGACGGATTCGACGAGGACGCGTGGGAGGAGCTGTACGAAGCCACCTACCGCCACAGAGAGCGCGCAAAACGGGTGTAGTCGGAGGCGATCCGCCGTCGCCGTCAGCCGTCGGCGAGGGCGAGGTGGAGATGGGAACGAGATGTCGACGGGAGAGAGAGCGCGCGGGAGCGAGGCGTCGACGGGAGCGAGGCGCCGACGAGGGTGACGCTCCTACGACCGGTCTCCGGTCCCCTCGGCGGAGACGGTTTCGCCCGCGCCCGTCGGCGGTTCGAGGCGGACGGTGTGTCGCGTGTGTCGAGCGTGGGTCCGCGCCCAGCGCCGCGCGGGTCGCTCCGCGAGGAACCGCTCGCCGTCGGGACAGCGGTCGCACCGAGCGATCCACGGGGTCACCCCGTCCGGGTAGTGGCCGGTGTGACGCTCGTGGTCGAGCGCGAACTGCTCGATCGCGTGGCTCCCCGGGTCGAGGTCGTCGACCTCGCGGTCGAGAACCCACTCGCGGTCGCACCGCTCGCACGAGACGGTCGGCACCTCTCGGTCGTCGTCGGAGAACGCGTCGTCGGAAAACGGGTCGTCGGTCACGGGGTCGCTTCGGGCCGCGCACACTTGAACGGCGACCTCCGGGAGTCCGGACCCCGCCTCAAAGCGCCGGCGGCTCGTCGCGGCCGATGACTATCTCCTGGCCCTCGACGTCCTCTAAGGCGGCGACGCGGCCGCCGATCTCGACGCGGCCGCTCTCGGTCTCGACGACGAGCGAGGCCACCTCCTCCGTGTCGACGAACGCGACGTCGACCACCTTCCCGCGGACCGTCACCTCCTCGCCGGTCTCGATGTCGCGCCCCTCGACGGTCGCGTAGAACTCCTCGCCGTCGAACTCGCGGACGTCCTTCACGGCGCGGCGGATGGAGGCGTAGCGGCGCGGGAAGGGCCGCTCCTCGCCGTCGGCGGCGAGCGTCTCGGCGGTCGTCCACAGGACCGTCCCGAAGAAGCCGGAGACGAGGAAGCCGAGCGCGGAGCGGTTGAAGATGACGCCGTAGCGCTCGCGGTCGTCGCGTAAGGCGTCCTGCGTGGCGTAGACGGAGTACTCGCCGTCGCCGACCGCGAGGACCGGCGTGGTGATCCCGCGTCGGGCGCGCGCGATGGTCGCGACCTCCAGGTAGTCGAACTCCGCCGGGTCGGGCGCGTTCGACGCGGGCGTGACGAGCAGTTCGACGCTGACCCCCTCGGCCACCTTCGCGGCGAGTTCGTCGCGGAACCGCCGGAGGAGGCCGGGGGTGAGCGACAGCGCGAGCTCGTACTCCGCGTTCGCGATCACCTCCTCGAGGTACCGGAGGATCGTCGAGCGCGACTTCACGAGCGACACCGCCTCGGTCTCGCGGGTCGGCGCGGTGTAGCGCGCCTCCAGTTCGTCGACCATCTCCGCGAACGACGAGCGCAGGTCGCCGAAGGCGTCGTCGGGGTCGACCGCGACGATCTTCATCGGCCGCGACTCGCGCAGTTCGACGAGCCCGCGGTCCGAGAGGCTCCGCACGGTGTCGTACACGCGCGGCTGCGGGATGTCGGTCCGGTCGGCGATGTCGCTCGCCGTCAGTTCCCCGTGTTCCAACACCGCGAGGTACGCGTCGATCTCGTACTCGCCGAGGTTGAACCGGTCCCCGACGCGGTCGAGGGTGTCGCGGAGATCGTCTGTCATAATCCGACGAACGGGGGCGGGGATTATAGCTTTTTACTATGAGTCGAGTTGTACGCGTTTTCGGAGCGTGGTCCTCGGCCCGGCGACCGGCGACCGGCTACATGTACATTCGGTCGTAGCTCCCCTCGGGCTCCCGCTCTTCCATCCGCTCGGCGAGGTCCTCGTAGCGGCGGCGGATCGCCTCGGCGAACGCCTCCAGCGGGGCCGCGTCCACGCCGAGGTCGTAGATCGCGTCGACCGTGTCGACGAGCCGCACCGCGGCGTCGACGTCGGGCGCCTGCGCGTGGACCGGCGTGACGAGCACCCCGACGCCGAGCGGCGAGTCGATGCCGCGTTCGAGCAGGCCGGCGTTCGCCCCGTCGAGGAACCCGGACTCCATCGCGGGGACGTCGACCCCGTCGCCGAGGCGCGCGTCGCGGTAGTCCTCGGTGGCGACGTGGAAGGTGCGGTGCGCGTCGGGACCGTGTGCCACGGGAACGCCCGCTAACACCGCGATCTCGTCGACCCCGTTCGCCTCCGTCCAGTCGAGGAGGGCGTCCGCGAGCAGTTCGCCGAGGAACGGCGGGACGAACTGCTCGGCGACCAGGACCGTGATCTCGCGGTCCGCGTCGGTGTACAGCCGGATCGGGTGCCGCGGCGTCCCCCTCGTGAACGGCGTGATCGACGGGGCGCCGTCGATCCGGACGTGGCCGGTCTCCTCGAAGTCGAGGTCGTCGACGAGGTAGTCGACGGCGGTCAGGCCGGCGAGCCCGAACGAGGAGAAGCCGGCTATCAGGGTTTCGCCCGGCTCGGTGTCGTGTTCGACGCTGAACCTCGGTGTCGTCGGGTCCGCGGGCGGTCGAGACATACTTCCCCTTCGCTCAGCCGGGCCATAGTGGTTGCCCCGAGGCTCGCGTTCGGGGGGCCGTCGATCGCTGTGCCCGCACTCTCGCCCCCCGATCGCCACGGGGAGAAACGCTTTTTCGGATGGCCGACCGCGGATTCCCATGGTCTTCCCGGAGGAGACGCCGATCGCGGGGGTCGTCTCGCGGCTCGCCGGCCTCGGCTCTCGGCTCGCGGATCTACCGGGAACGAGCGTGCTGACGGTCCTCGCGTCGGTCGCGGTCGGCGTCGTCGTCGCCAACTTCCTCGTCCGACTGATCGGCCGGCCGGTGGCGCGCCGCGTGTCGCGACAGAGCGTCGCGCAGACGATCGTTCGCGGCGTCCGGGTGGGGACGATCGGCGCCGCGCTGCTCGTCGGGCTCGGCGCGGTCGGATTCCAGTTCTCGGACCTCCTCCTCGGGACGGCGGTGTTCTCGGCCGTCATCGGTATCGTCCTCGCCCCGCTGGTGGGGAACTTCATCAACGGCGTGTTCGTCCTCGCCGACCAGCCGTTCGAGATCGGCGACATGATCGAGTTGGAGGACGGGACGACGGGGTTCGTCGAGGACATCACGATCCGGTACACGAAGATATTCACCCTCGATAACACCTTCCTCGTGGTGCCGAACGGAACGATGCGCGAGCGCGACGTCACGAACCTCTCGGCCGAGGACGAGCGCACCCGGCGGTCGATCGACGTCCTCGTCACCTACGAGAGCGACGTCCCGGAGGCGCGCCGCCGCATCGAGCGCGCGGCGCGCGACTGCGACGCCGTCATCGACGGCGGGCCCGACATCCGCATCGGCGTGGCGCGGTACATGGCGGGCCCCGACTGCCGGCTCCACGAGTTCGGCGACAACGGGATCCTCCTGCGGCTCCGCTACTGGGTGAAGAAGCCGTACAAGCTGGCGAAGGTCCAGTCGGACGTGAACACGAAGATCCGCCAGCGGCTCGGGGACCCGGACGCGAACGTCACGATGGCGTACCCGCACCGGCACCTCGTCTTCGACGACACCTCCGGGGTCGCCCGCGTCGACGCCGGATCCGGGACGCCGAAGGGCGTCGGCCCCGACGCGCCCGCTGCCGCCACCCCGGACCTCAGCGACGACGCCGAGAGCGACCGCGACGACTTGAGCGGCGGCGGGGCGGGACAGTGACCGGATCGGAAGCCTGATAGAGCGCCCCCGGCGTTTGTACGGCAGTGAGCGACGAGCCCGCTGCCGATCCGGACGGCCCATCCGACGACGGTTCGCCCGACGGCCCATCCGGCAACCCGCCGGACGGCCCCGTCGCCGGTCCGTCCGGTGGCCCCGGCGACGACGACGGCCCGCTCGACGACGAGTCGATCACCGAGGGGAGCCTCCTCCGACCGCTGTTCCGCCTCGCGTGGCCGATCGTCGTCATCCAGCTGCTGCAGGTGACGTACAACATCGTCGACACCCTCTACCTCGGCCGGCTCTCCGCGGAGGCCGTCGGCGCGATCAGCCTCGCGTTCCCCCTCATCTTCCTGCTGATCGCGGTCGCCGGCGGGTTCACGACCGCGGGCGCGATCCTCGTCGCGCAGTACACCGGCGCGGACGGCGAGGGGTCCGCCGGGCTCGTGGCGGGACAGACCATCTTCACCGTCTCGGTGCTGTCCGTGTTCATCGGGATCGGCGGCTACTTCTACACCCGTCCGGCGCTCGAGATCCTGCCGAGCGACGCGGACACCGCGGCGACCGTGATCCCCCTCGCGGCCGACTACATGGAGGTCATCTTCGCCGGGATCCCCCTGATGTTCGGCTTCTTCGTCTTCTCGGCGCTGATGCGCGGCTACGGCGACACGCGGACGCCGATGGCGGTCATGTTCATTTCCGTCCTCCTGAACGTCCTGCTCGACCCGTTCTTCATCTTCGGGTTCGAGGGGAACCCCCTGTTCGGGTGGCTCGCCGCGGTGCCCGGCGTCGCCGCGCTCGACCCGGTCGCGCTGGAGGCGACCCTGCTCTCGGCGACGGGGATCACCGGGATCGGCATTCAGGGCGCCGCGCTCGCGACGATCCTCTCGCGCGGCGTCGCGACCGCTATCGGGCTCTGGATCCTGTTCGGGACCGGCTACGGTCCCGACGTGACCTTCGGCCACCTCGTCCCGGACCTCGATTTCATCCGGGACATCTTCCGGCTCGGGCTCCCCTCCAGCGTCGAGCAGACGACGAGCGCGCTCGCGATGATCACCCTCACCGCGATGATCGTCACCTTCTCGCCGCCCGTCGTCGCGGCGTACGGCCTCGGCAACCGCCTCATCTCGCTCGTCTTCCTCCCCGCGATGGGGCTCGGCCGCGCTATCGACACGATGGTCGGGCAGAACCTCGGCGCGGACCGGGCCGACCGCGCCGCCAAGGCGGTGAAGTTCGCCGCCACGACAGGCGCGGGGGTGATGTTCCTCGTCGCGGTCGTCGCCGTCGCGTTCACCGAGCCGATCGTGGGGGCGTTCCTCGGCGACGTGCCGGACGCGCCCGCGACGATCTCGTACGCGGTCGAGTACGTCCGTATCCGGTCGGTCGAGTTCGCCTTCATCGGCGTCTCGCAGGTGATCTTAGGCGCGTTCCGCGGCGCCGGCAACACGAAGACCGCGATGGTCATCTCCATCCTCACCCTCTGGGTGGGCCGGGTCGCGAGCGTGGCGTACCTCGTGTTCGTCGCCGGCTGGGGCGAGACCGGCGTCTGGGTCGGGATGGCGCTCGGCAACGTCCTCGGCGCGGTCGTCGGCGTCGCGTGGTTCTCCCGCGGCACGTGGACCGAGCGCTACATTGACGACCCCGACCCCGGCGTCGACCCCGTGGGCGACGACTGAGCCGCCCTGGATCCGCTGAGATCCGTAATAAGTGAGATATTCCGGCCCAATCGCGCTCAATACAGGGAGAGCAAGGACCGATCTGCGGTGCGGTGGCGCGCGCCTCCGAGTGGCCGCCGAAGGCGGCCGCGAGGAGCGCGTGCGAGGGAGTCGGTCGCCGGAGCAACGCGGAGGCGACCGACGAGGCTGGGGAGGCGTGAGGCGCTGTGCGGAGCAGTGCGGGGCGGGACTCGAAGGGGCAGCCGCGAGGCGGGCGCAGGCGACGCAAGCACCGCAGGAGCGAGTGAAACGAGCGACGAGGAGCGCAGCGAGCGTGCGCCCGCCTCGCGGCTGGGGCTTCGGTGGTGTTCCTCGCTGGCCTGCCTCAACGTCTTATAAATGAGCGACTAGGGCTTCGGTGGGGTTCGTGACGATCGTCGGTTTATAAGTAATGACAGCATTGTACAACCTCGCTGCTTGGACTTCGGAACTGTCCACCGCGCTCGCATTGTTCCCGTTCGGTGTTGGACTTCTGCCCAACGCTTATGCTGTTGGGTGGTATCTCAACACGTACAGGATGCCCTCAGAGCCGTTCTTCCAGTACACACATGTCGAAGCCGGCCTCGTCGAGTTCTGGGCGAGTGCGGACGAGTACTGGGACGCTGTCGGCGGCGACCCACCCCGACCGCACTGATCGAACACCACCCGAGCCACCGCCACCCCGACCATGACCACACTCCACATCACCGTCGGCGACCGAGAACAGCTCCGTGAGGACGCACTCCAGTTCGTCCAGAACGTCGAGGACGACCAGGACGGAACGGCGACGCTCCAGTTCGGAACCTACGACGACTTCGTCGACAGTCTCACCCCGCTCCGCCTGAATCTCATCCGAGCGATCGCCGAGGAAGCTCCCGAAAGCATGCGCGAAGCGGCGCGGCTCGTCGAGAGGGACGTATCCGACGTCCACTCTGACCTGAAGCAGCTGGAAGTCCTGGGTATCCTTACGCTCGAAGAGGGCGGCCCCGGCGGCGCGATACAACCGGTCGTCCCGTTCGACCGCATCGAAGTCCACATCGACTACCCGCTCGTCGATGACGGCGATGCCGACAGCGCCCCCGCGAGTGCGTAGTCGGTTCGTCTCAAGCTGGGAGGGTTCTCAGCGATCAATTCGCACTCCTCAGCGACCAGCCGTTTCAGGCGAATGTACGTCTGAAGAAGGGATTTCAACGGAGCCGACGCTCCGTATACCCGATCGCCTGTGCGCTCAGTGTCTGAACAGGTAGACGGCGTCGCCGTCGCGGAGCAGGCAGAACCGCGCGCCGTCGTTCTCAGGGAACGTCGTTCCCGTCTGCCGAGTGACGAACAGCCGCGAGAAGACGTCGTCGCAGACGGGGCACGTCATCTCCTCGCGGTTCTCCCAGAGGCTCGTCGCGCCCGAATCGCGGAGCTGTTTCAGCTCGTGGCGGTGGTCGTGGACGTCGAAGCCGGTCATAGTCGGGAGTTCGGCGGGAGGGTGTTGAACGTGTCCTCGCGAGTCTCAGTTCGGAGAACGGGCGCGGCGGGACCGCCGCCGGCGCGGGCGGCGTCGGTCAGTTCCCGAGCCGCATCGGCTGCGCCTCGCCGTAGGTGAGCGTCCGCCACACCCACTCGACGGGACCGAACCGGAAGTACCGCAGCCAGACTACCGAGAGGACGATCTGGACCGCCCAGATCCCGACCACGATCCCCATCGCCTCGACTCGGCTGACGGAGCCGAACAGCCCGAGCCCGTGCCCGTAGAAGATCGTCGTCGCGATCACCGTCTGGAGCAGGTAGTTCGTGAACGCGGTCCGGCCGACCGCGGCGAGCGCGCGCGTCACGACGCCCTCGCCGCGCCACCGGACGAACAGGGTGACCAGTCCGACGTACCCGCCGGCGACGAGGAGGCTCCCGACGTAGTTGAACTGCCGCCAGTACAGCGCGGCGCCCGCGCTCCAGTCGTTCGCCTCGATGTAGGCCACGCCCGCGACAACGATCCCGACGCCGATGACGCCGCCTGCGACGAGCCGACGGTAGAACGCCGTCGACCGCTCCCCGGTCAGCACGCCGCGCTTGTACAGCGCCATACCGAGCAGCATGACGCCGCCGACGCGCCAGAAGCTCGATCCGATGAAGCCGGACGTCTGCCGCTGGAACGAGGAGTCGACGCGGTGGCTCATCTGATCGAGCCAGCCGCCGCGGTAGGCGGCCACCTCCTGTCGGATCGCGGCCTCCGAGGGCAGCCACTGCCCGGCGAGCGCCTCGCCGCCGATCGAGACCGCGGCGAACAGCTCGATCGCGGGGATGAATAGCAGGAAGATCCCGGCGAGCCCGGCGAGCCGGCGCGCGCCGAGGTCGCGGACGAACAGCAGGAAGATCCCGGTGAACCCGTACGCGACGAGGATGTCACCGTACCAAAGCAGGTACGCGTGGAGGAGTCCGACCGCGATCAGCACCGCGGTCCGCCGGAGGTGGAGGCGGACGGCGTCTTGGCCCTTCTCCTCCTTGCTCTCGATGAACATGAGGACGCCCGCGCCGAACAGCGCCGAGAAGATCGTGATGAACTTCGACTGCGCGAACACGTGGCCGACGAACCACGTCCAGTAGTTGAGTCCCGTGAAGTCGCCGTACACGTTGGGGTTGAGCAGGGTCTGCTCCGGCATCGAGAAGACGCGGATGTTGATGACGAGGATGCCGAGCAGCGCGAACCCCCGGAGCGCGTCGAGGCTTGTGATCCGTTCGGAGGGCGGCGTGGGGCCGGGATCGCGGGTCACGAGTTGTCCGCGAGGACGGCCCCCAGCACCGAATAGGTTCCCATCGCGGACGGGGTCGGCAGCGGCCCGGGCGGGCGTCGTCGCTTGTCGGGCCCGCCGACTTCGATCGGCTCCGCCGCTGTTGAAACCCTATTCTTCAGACACATTTCGCGGTTCATTCGCTGCCTTCAGTCTCGGCGTTGAACTCGAATTCCAGTTGTCCGTCGAGGACGTGTGTTCGGTCGGGCAGCCCCGGTTGAGCGAGTTCGACGGTGCTTTCGACGACGAGTCGTGGGGCCGACTCCGGCCATTGAATAACCGGAAGGTCGATAAATACGGTCTCGTTGGCAAGTTCACCGAACCGATGGACTTCGACGACCGCGGCCCTCCCGTCGCGGAATAGCGACACGGACGGGTGGGGTTTAGAGTCCCCCATAAACGGGCCTTGGAGCGAGAGCTGTGGCGGAGTGCCGTCACCGCCTAGTGCCACGAACCGCTGTGTGAGCGATTGTAGTTCGGTGTCCTCGGTGTGCGAAATCCACGTGTGGAAATGTTCTGGGAAGGGGGCAAACCTCGGGTCAACGCCCACAGTGGCGAACTCAGTGCTGTCCTGCTGGAATTCGAGATACCGCTCGTCATCTCGGGGGTTGTCACTGGTTTGTACGACCGGATTCGTGTGTTCCGTGCGCGATTCAACGGCACTACAGCCCGCAGTGACAGCGGAGGCGGCGGTCAGGGCGGACGCGAGGAGGGCGCGGCGACGCATACATAGTGTGATTCCCAATCGTAATAATAAATTTTGGCTCCGTTGAAACCATATTCGTCAGGCATATTATTTCCTGAAACAGCCAGTCGCCGAAGAGTGCGAACTGGCCAGTCGTTTGCCATTTCAGAAAAGTTATCACAAACTCCACTTGAACTAGTTTTGATGCCCTCCAAAACAGATGGACTACTTAAATCGATTCGGTATCTGCTCTTCGTAATTGTATTTTTGCTCGGGCTTGGAGTCGCGGCACTCGGTGATATCGCTGTTGCGGTACGCGGTTACACGACAGGGATATCGACTGCTGCTCGCTCGATCGGGGGCGTAGTCGTACTTACAGAACTTGGGCTTCTTTTTTATACGGTACTTCGACCGAACGGGAACCGAGACTCAGCGAACTAACTTTATGGAGTGATTCGTGAGTTCCCTATCTTGAACGGGACTGGGGCCGAATGTATCTCTTGGAGCGGATTTCGACAGCCTCGCTCAGTCCAGCCGAACCGCCGCGCCGGTCTCGGAGGAGCGGTAGATCGCGTCGATGACGCGCTGAACGCGCAGTCCCTCCTCGACGGTGTTGAGTGTTGGCGCCTCGCCCGCGGCAACCGATTCGAGGAACGTCGCCTGCTCGGCGGCGTGGGCGTCGCCCTCGCGCGTCTCGACGGTCGCGTCCGTGAGGTGGTGGCCGCCGCCGACGCCCGCCTCGTGGACGGTGAGGTCGTCGCTGCCGCGGTCGAACGTCGCGCCCGCCTCGGTGCCGCGGACGACGAACTCGTCGGTCGCCGGCCGGTTCGTCGCCCACGCGACCTCCAGCGACACCGTGGCGCCGTCGGCGCCGCGGATGAACGCGGACGCGGAGTCGTCGACGTCGAACCCCTCGGGCCCGGCGTCGTCGCCCCACATGTGGACGTACGCGTAGTCGTCGCGGCCGCCGAACTCCGAGCGCGTCTCCCCCGAGACCTCCACGACCTCGGGGTGGTCGAGGAAGTAGAGGGCGAGGTCGATCGCGTGGACGCCGATGTCGATGAGCGCGCCGCCGCCGGCGACCTCGCTTGACGTGAACCACGACCCTCGGCCGGGGACGCCCCGTCGGCGCACGTAGTTCGCCTCGACGTGGGTGGTCTCGCCGAACCGCCCCTCGTCCTGGTAGTGTTTGATCACCCGGACCGGCTCCGCGAACCGGTTGTTGAACCCGACCATACAGAACCCCTCGGCGGCGCGGGCGGCCTCGGCGATGCGCTCGGCGCTCTCGAGCGTGTGCGCCAGCGGCTTCTCCAAGAGCACGTCGAGGCCCGCTTCCAGCGCCGAGGTCGCGTACTCCTCGTGGAAGCGGTTCGGGGTGGTGATCAGCACGGCGTCGCAGGCGTCGTAGAGGGTCGACTCGTCCTCGTGTGCGGGGAGGTCGAACTCCTCGTGGAACCGTGCCCGGGCGTCCGCGTCGATGTCCATCCCGCCGACGAGGTTCGCGCCGCGCTCGACCAACTTCGTCGCGTGGTGGGACCCGATGCCGCCGAGGCCGACGATGCCGACGGCGACGTCGTTCGGATGCGTCATGGGCGGGATTCACAACGGGTGTTTTTAACACTCACGTCCGGCAGAACGCGGTGAGTCGAGGCGCCGGTCTCCGCGTCAGACGACCGGGACGGCGCCGACCACCGACACCGCGGCGTCGACCGCCGCGGGCGACATCGAGTCGACGAAATCGAAGAGGCCGCCGAGCGACTCCGCGTTCTCGACGAGTCCGTCCCGCGCGTCCAAGAGCGCCCGGAACCGCTCCGGCTCGCGGGCGATCACGAAGCGACCGACGGACGCGCCGGTCCCGAGAAACGCGAGGAGGGCGAGCGCTCGCGAGATCGCGAGCAGTTTCAACAGGATCGGAAGGGAGAGCGCGAGCGCGAGGGCGGCGACGACACCGGTGACGACCTCGCCGAGGGATCCGCCGTCTGCGAGGTCGACGACGCCCGCGCCGGAGAGCAGGACGAACCCGCCGACGAGGAGCGCCAGCGAGCCCCACATGAACGCCGCCAAGAGGCGGACCGGCCCGTCGTACCCCCTCCCGGCGTCGTCCGGGACGTCGTCGTGGACCCACGGGTTTCGCATACGCCGACTCGGGAGCCGGCGCCCATATAGATCGCTTCAGATCTCGGAAACGCTCGGTGTGAAACCGAGCCGCTACTCACCCGGTCGCGCCCCCGTCATCCACTCGCTGGCCTGCGGTTCGGCCGGGTCGGTGACGACCTCGACGAGCGCGGGGCCGTCTCGGCCCCGAGCGCGCTCGACGGCGTCGCCGACCGCGTCGCGGTCGCGGACGCGCTCCGCGGGCAGCCCCATCCCGGACGCGACCGCGACGAGGTCGAGCCCGGTCTCCGCCCAGCCGTAGGCGCCCTCGGGGAACTCGTACGAGCGCTCCGCCTCCTCGCTGATGATCGCGTAGTCGTCGTTGTTGAGCGCGACGACCGTGACGTCTATACCCTCGCTCGCCAGTGTGTGAAGCTCGTGGACGCACATCATGAGCCCGCCGTCGCCGGTGAGCGCGACCACGTCGCGGTCCGGGTTCGCCAGCTTGGCGCCGATCGCCGACGGGAGCCCGGTGCCCATCGTCGCCCACGAGCCGGGGTTGACGTACGACCGCGGCCCGGACGCGGGGAACGAGACGAGCGTCCACAGCCGGAACCCGCCCGCGTCGGCGGTCACGACCGCCTCTTCCGGGACCGCGTCGCGCACCGCCGAGAGGACCTCGACGGAGCGGAGCGGGTCGTCGGGGCCGCGGTCCTCGGAGAGCGCGTCGAACCGCTCGCGGTCGGCCGCGCGGACGGACTCGGCGCGTTCGGCGCCGGAACGGTCGCGAGACGCCGCTCGCCCGTCGTCCGTGTGGTCGTCGAGCGCGCGCAGGAAGCGGTCGGCGTCGGCGACGACGCCGAGGTCGGCCTCGTAGCCGAACCCCACGTCGTCGCCGTCGAGCGTGACGTGAACCAGCGTCTCCGGCATCGAGACGGACCACGAGGCGGTCGCGACCGCGTCGAGGTCGGAGCCGACGACGAGGCCGACGTCTGCGTCGGCGAGAAGTTCGCGGAGCTCCGCGCTCGCGCCGCCACAGAGGACGCCGGCCGACAGCGGGTGCGACTCGGGGAGCGTCCCCTTCCCCTTGTACGTCGTCACGACCGGGGCGTCCAGCCCCTCCGCGGCCGAGCGGAGCGCGTCGCTCGCGGCCGAGCGCCTGACGCCCCCACCGGCGAGGATCACCGGAGCGTCGGCCGCGTCGAGCAGATCCGCGGCCTCCGCGACCGCGTCCGCGGGCGGAGCCGCCGGCGGCGAGGGCTCGCGGTCGCCCACCGCCGGCTGTGGGGTTCGGCCCGCGAGGACGTCCTTCGGGATCCCGACGCGGACCGGCCCCTGCGGGTGTTCGCGCGCGGTCCGGATCGCCTCGGCGACCGCGGGGACCGCGCCCGCGGGCGAGTCCACGAGGACGTTCTCCTTGACGACGGTGTCGTACGTCTCGGGCGGCGTCTCGTGGATACCGTCGCCGCCCCGGACCGATCGCTCCGTCTCGACGGCGAGGTGAAGCAGGGGGACGCAGTCGTTCAGGGCGTTCTTCAGCCCGTTCATCGCGTTCGTGTCGCCCGGGCCGGGGACGACGCAGGTGGCGGCCATTTCGCCCGGCTCGCTCGTCTCGGCGTACCCCCACGCCTGATGGGAGACGGCGGTCTCGTGGCGGGCGACGACGAACCGCGCGTCGCGGTCCGCGAGCGCCCGGTTCAGCGGGAGGGTCTGCTTCCCGGGGATGCCGAAGACGGTCTCGACGCCGCGGTCGAGCATGGCGTCGACGACCGCCTCGGCGACGGTCGGGGGCAGGTCGTCGGTCGCGGCCGGATCGGCCGCGGGCGAGGGCTCGTCAGCGTCCATGTCGCGAAGTCACCGGAGTGTGTGTTGAAAGCTTCGCCCGACGACGGTCCGCGGTCGGGTCCGTGCTGCCGGCGGGCGCGCGCGAAGGGAAACGGCCGGGAGACGCGACGACCCCCCGCGGTACATACACACTTATACTCACGTGCGTTGTCATATGGTATGAATGCGCTTACCAGAGACGCGGGACCTGTTCGCGAGAAAGCTGGAGTTTCCGGCACCCCGAAGCGAGGTGCTGGAGACGGTCGGTGACACGGAGCTGTCGCCGCCGGACGGGGAGTCCACGACGATCCGGGCGGTCGTCGATCGGTCGGACGTCGAGACGTTCGACTCGGCGGACGACCTCTACGACACGCTGATGATGCTCGTCGGCGCCCAGTTCATCGGGCGCCGGTACTACGACGACCGCGGCGGAATGCCGGGCGACGAGGAGAACGAGGTGAGCTTCTGATGTCGGTCACGCTCGTGTCGGGGGTCAACGGCGTCGGCCTCTCCAGCGTCTGTCAGGCGGTCCGACGCGGACTCGGAGACGGGTACAAGCTGATCAACTTCGGCGACGCGATGCTCGAACAGGCGGCCGCGATGGGCATCACGACCGAGCGGGCCCAGCTCGGCACGCTCTCGCAGACAGAGACGCGTCGCCTCCAGCGCCGCGCGGGCGAGTTCGTCGCCGAGGAGGCGGCGACGACGAACGTGATCCTCTCGACGCACCTCGCGGTCGAAACGCAGACCGGCTACGTCCAGGGGCTCCCGGTCGAAGTCCTTCGGGACGTCTCGCCGGACGCGTTCGTCCTCGTGGAGGCGGAGCCGGCGACGATCCTCGAACGAAGGCGGGAGAGCGACCGCGACCTCGACGGGGTCACCGAACGCCGGATCGACTTCGAGCAGGACCTCAACCGGTCGGCGGCGCTCCAGTACGCGAGAGACCAGAACGCGCCCGTTCGGTTCGTCGAGAACGAGGGGGAGATCGAAACGGCGGCCGAGCGCCTGGCAGACTCGCTCTGACCGGGCGACTCGGGTCGACCCGCACCGCGGGTCGAGGAGGTCGCCTCCCGGGCAGAGGGGGACCGCGTCCCCGGTCACTCCGCGACGTTCGTCTCGCGGACGCGGACGCCCTTCCGGCCGAGGTGCCGCATCTGCCGCTGGGCGAACTCCTCCTCGCTCGACCCGCGCGTCGCGAGGACGTAGACGAGCGCGGAGCCGGTCGGGCGCATCGTCCGGCCGGCGCGCTGTGACCCCTGTCGTCGGGAGCCGCCGAGGCCGCTCGCGACGACCGCGAGCTCGGCGTTCGGGAGGTCGATCCCCTCGTCGCCGACCCGCGAGACGACGAGGACGTCGAGCGAGTCGGCGTCGCGGGGGCCGTCGTCGGTGCCCGCGGCGTCGCCGTCGCCACCGTCCTCGGCGCGGAACCGCCGGAACAGCTCCGCGCGCTCGTGGTGCGGCGTCTCGCCGCTGACGAACGGGGCGCCGAGCGCGTCGGCGATCGCCGCGCCCTGGTCGAGGTACTCGACGAAGACGAGCGCCTTCTTCTCGCGGTGGGCGGCCAACAGGTAGCGGATCTCCTCTATCTTCGCGGGGTTCTCGGCCGCGAGGCGTCTGCGCTCGCGGCCGTCCGCGGCGGCGTACTCGCTCTGGGCCAGCTCGTCGCGCCACGGCACGTAGCGGATCTCGACTTCGGGCTCTTGGACGAAGCCGGCCTCGAACAGCGCGTCCCAGTCGGCGCCGATCGGCCCGCCGATCAGGGTGTAGATATCCTCCTCGCTGCCGGTCTCGCTGACGGGCGTCGCCGAGAGCCCGAGCCGGTGTTTGCTCTGGAGCTCGGCGGTCCGGGAGTAGACGGGGGCGGTGATGTGGTGGGCCTCGTCGAAGCAGATCAGCCCCCACTTCCGGGAGTCGAAGAGGCTCCGGTGGCGGTCCATCCCCGCGATCTGGTAGGTGGCGATCGTCACCGGGCGGATCTCTTTGGTTCCCCCGTGATAGAGCCCGACATCGGCGGGGTCGACCGTGGAGTGGTCGAGCAGCTCCTCGCGCCACTGGTCGGCAAGTTCGCGCGAGGGGACGAGGATGAGGGTCTCGCCGCCCACGGCCGCGATCGTCGCGATGGCGGCGACGGTCTTGCCGGAGCCGGGCGGGCCGACGTACACCCCCGATTTGCGGTCGAGGAACGTCTCCACCCACGTCTCCTGGTAGTCCCGGAGGTCGGTCGTGAGCTCGATCGAGACGGGCTCGCCGGTCTCGAGGTCGCGGTCGTCCTCGACCGGGTAGCCCGCGTCGTACAGCGCGCGCTTGATCTCGGCGACCGCGCCCTCGTTCACCCACGCCTCCGTGTCGGAGATGGGCGCGCGGAGGTGGTCGTCGTCGAGGTGCTGGTCGGCGACGTTCCCCATCAGACTCTCCGAGGCGGCCGTCAGGACGACGTAGCCGTCCTCGTGGGTCGAGAGCCGGAAGCGGTGCGCGCGGCGCCACTGGTCGCGCACCCACTCTTCGAGGTGTTCGAACCGGCGCGGGAGGACGGAGCGCAGCGCGTCGACGAGCGCGTCCGCGTCGTCGAACGGCGCGGCCCACACGTCCTCCTGCCGGATCCGGTAGAGGTAGCCGCGCGTGCCGGGCTCGGTACCGGTGGTGTCGACGAGGTTCGCGAACTGCGAGAGGCGCGCGCGGGTGTACTGGGTCGGCCGGTCGACGACGAACTCGCGGCGCTTCGGGAAGGCGACGACGCGCTCGCGGCTCGCCAACGCGCCCCAGTCGCGCGGGTAGAAGACGACGGGGTCTGCCTCGACGTCGAGCCGGTCCACGTCGCCGCGGTCGACCAGCGCGGCGAGGGCGTCGCGGGCCGCGGCCTGCGTCGTGCCGAGTCGGCGGGCCACCTCGCTCGCGGTCGCGACCGGGCGCTCCTCGGCTTCGAGCGCCTCGTGGAAGCGGTCGAGGGAGAGGTCGTCGGCAGAGCTGTCGGGGTCGGGAGTCGCGTCGTCGGTGAGAGCGTCGCATCCGGAGTCTTCGCCGGCGTCGTCGCCGGTGTCGTCGGTCATCACCGCCGCTTCGGCCGCGAGGCGGAAAGGGGTAGCGTCACCGGGTGGGCGGTCCGGGCGGCCGGTGCTCGGCACAAAACATATACGGCGGATTCGAAAAACGTTCGGCCCCATGCTCGACGCTGAATTCGAAGTGTGTACCGAGTGCGGCAACCTCCACATGGAAGGCGGGGCGGGCCCCCGTGACGTATCGGAGTGCGCGGTGTGCGGCGGCCGCGTGAGCGACGTCGAACTCGACGACATCATCGGGTTATAGCTCCCGAGAGGCTTTCGGGCGAGTCGATGGCGTGTCCGAGACGGCGGCCCGGTCAGCCATTTATAAATAGCTGCTATCGTCGACCCGGACATGCCCGCCGAAGCCCCTATCGATCGGCGATACGCGATCGACGACTCTGCGGTGAACACCGCCAAAGCCCCAGCCGTGAGGGCGGCGTACGCTCGCTGCGCGCTTCACTCGGTCGCTCACTGCGTTCGCTCCCTCGTTCCAGTGCTTACGTCGCCTACGCCGCCCTCACGGCTGCCCCTTTGAGTCCCGCCCCGCACAGCACCGCAACCTCACACCTCCCCAGCCTCGTCGCTGGCACCCTCCGCTTCGCTCCGGGGCCAGCGACTCCCTCGCGCGTGCTCCTCGCGCCCGCTGGGCGCTCGGAGGCACGCGCCACCGCACCGCAGATCCGCGGCTGAGTGGTCGTCGTTGCTCGGCAGTCGTTTATAAATAGATATACGAAGCTTGGCTGCTACCGACCCGGTGACCGCTGCCGACACCGCCGCGAGGTGATCCCCTCCTTCGAGCGGAACCGGCAGCCGCAGTCGGTACAGCGCACGAACGGCTCGCCCGGTTCGGTTTCGAGGCGATGCTCGCCGACCTCGAACGGGCGGGTGACCGTTCGGGGGCGGATCCGATCGGGGATCGGGGTCGAGGCGGCCTCGCTCAGCGCGGCCCGAACCGCGATGGTGTCGACGTCGACGCCGTCCCACCGCGACGCTTCGAGGGCGGCCTCGCGGTCCGCCACCTCGGTCCAACCGGTGACGACGACCGGGGAGTTCGTCTCCGTGTCACCCACGACCACGACGAAGCGGACGCCGCCCTCGACGAGGGCGAACCGCCAGCCGTCGGTGCTGTTCCACCGGAGCTGTCCCTCGCGGATCGCGTCGCTCACGGTGCGCGTCGAGACGTACCGACCGGGCTGTTCGAGCCGCTCGCGGAAGTGGTCGGTGAGCGCGTACAGGGAAGGGTCGCGCACCGGGGGATCCTCCGGCGTTCGGGCGGCGGACTCCCCGCCGCGGTGCGAGTCGATCGATCGATAGTCCGCGGATCGGTCGGATCGGCCGGCGCGAGCGCGGCGACGCGCGGGCGACTCCGGCGGCGACCGAGGCCGTACGTCGTCCTCTCGGCTCGCGGCGGCGGTCGTGGAAGCGGTCCGACGCTCCGTCGATCCGGGCCCGAGGGGCTCCGCGTCCCCCGACCCGCCCTGTCGGGATGCCACTACGACACCGTACCGAGCGCGCTCTTAAGTGTGTTACGCCGCCACAGGGGGAGCGGCCGCGTCGACCCCGAACCGGGGGAGCGACTCGCAGGCCTCGCCGTCGCCGTCCGCGTCGAGGCTGTGCGGGTCGCCAGCGGTCCGGTCGAGGACCGTGTTCGCCTCCGCCCGCGTGTCGAAGTCGCTACAGTCGTAGTCGCCGTCGGGCGGGAGCGGCGGGAGGTCGGCGTCGTCGACCTCGCTCGCGTCGGTCGGGTAGTCGGACTCGTCGAAGCTCCAGAGGCCGACCCCGCGCTCCATCGCGTCCGCCTCGGCCGCGGCGTACGCGTCGCGCAGCGCGAACTCGGTGTCGTACAGCCGCGCGTACCCCTCCGTCAGCAGCCGCTCGTTGAAGTCCTCGCCGTCGACGTAGATCACCGCGAGGAGGCGCCCGTAGCTCCCCCGGCGGTCGCCGCCCGTGACGACCGTGACCTCCTCGCCGGCGAGCTCCGACTCCGCGAACGCCGACGCCTCGACGCCCCACGCCCGGAGGTGCGCCCGGCCGGCATCGGTGTCCGGGATCCCCTCGAACTCGCCGGGCGAGGTCGAATCCGCGCTCGTCTCGGGCGTGTCGACGCCGAGCAGCCTGACGGTGTCGACCTCGCCGTTCGGGAACTCGACCTCCATCGTGTCGCCGTCGACGACGCGGACGACGGTGCCCGTCCAGGCCGTGTCGTCCGGGTCACTGGGGTCGACGCCGTCGGGGTTCTCGGGCGGTGATTCGAGGTCGGCAGGTGGCGAGTCGGAGCCGACGTCCGGGACCGGCGCGCCGGCGCAGCCGGCCAGCGCGACGAAGAGGACGACGGCGATCGGCCGCCAGCGAACGCTCATACCCACCCGTCGCCGGGAGCCGTGAAAAGTCGGGTGGTGGCGGCCTTACCCTCACGCTCGGCCGCGATCGAGCGGTTTCGCTGTTACTTTTCAGCGCCTAATATTCTCGGTTCTGTTGTGAACCACTTCTAGAGTTACAGTTCATTCAATCCCTAATGATGTCTCGTCGGGTTCTGATTGAGTAAATATCCACATAGCTCCTGAAGCAAACAGTCCCACATAACTCATCAGCGCAGCGCTTAGCCCGTATGTGATGAGTTCACCACCAGAAATTGGGAGTTGATAGTAGCCACCAGTCTGAAAAACACCGACGAGCGTCACAGCGGTCCCTAATATTGCGGCAAGTATGGATACAGCTGCTGTTTGGACATGTGTCTGACTTCGCCATTCGGAAAGCGTCATCTCAGACGACTTCGGTTCAACCTCAACATCTGGTGGAATAGGCCAGCTTGACTCAGGACGATCGAGCCAGTAAATCTTCCCGTTGTTGACCTCTTGAAGCTGTAGTACGTCCCTCTCATTCAGTTCTTTTAGTCGAGTCCGTACAGTGTCATCACTAACCGATCCTCCGAGGGCAGCGTGCATCTGAGAAACATTATAGAACGGTCGGTCACCAAATTCAAACTCCTCAGCAACTCGTTTCTGTGTCAGGTCTTTATTGTAATTTGGTTCCTCAATTCTGGAGGAGATCCAATCTGGTAATTCATCCTGTTCACTCTCCATAGAGCAAAAACAGCACGGGAGGTCAAAACTTTCCTCCCATTCTACATTCGTCGAAGTAGGTTCCCGAATTGTAGAACCGGATTCTTCGTTTGTCGAACTAAGGAGTTTCAGCCTGTTATAACGGCTCTTACGCCGTTGTAGGTGTTGATGCATTCCAACAGCATCAACATGAGCAGACGAAAGGTGATTAGTGATGACAATTAGTGCTGAAGCACTGCTGGGGTGTCTGGTATTCGTCCTCTTCAGCGTGCTATGGATTTACTTCCGTGGTATGTCTCCGACAGGATTTTCGGCACAAGCGAACCTCGTAGCATTCCTGTCGGCTTCAATCGCTGGTGTCGCTGTTTACGTCAACGCAAAATAATACTGGACAGCATACACCACATTCAAACTCTATTTATTCACTCACTTGAGATCAGATAGTTCTTTAATTGCTCAATTTCTTGCTATAATTCTTCAATTTCTCTTTAGAGCGCCTGTTGCTCCAGTTCGGCCTCGATGTACAGCGAGAGGTCCATCCCCCGCCGCGGTGACGCCGGCTCCAGGTAATCAGCAGCGCCAGCGTTGGCGCCCATCATCCCCAGCACCTCGCCGAACGACATCTCTGCCTCCGGCCGGAGCATCCGCTGGAAATCCTCCAGTTCCTTCGCGCGCTGCTCCACCATCATCTGCTGCGTCCTCCTTGGCGGCACACCTCGAACGAGCCGGTGTTTAAATAAAGACATAAGCCATGTCCGATGAGTAAAAGTGAAACATGTCTCTCCAATCCGCCTATCGCGAGGATCTGCGTGAATTGGTCGCCGCGATCGACGACCACGGGATCTTCCGTCCCGGTGAACGTGAAGCGTGGGACTAGGGGATCGAGCAGGCCGACGATATGAGCGAGCTGATGATGACGGGCGAGGCCCTACACGCGGCGATGGTTGACCGGGACGGCGTTGACGAGGTCGTCAGCGAGCATACTGAAGAGCGGACGCAGGCGTTCGTCTAATCAAATAGTCCGTCGTCCACGATCTCCGTCTTAGCGTCTTCGGGCATCAGTTCGTTCAGGTCTTCTTCCATTGATCTAGGGATGTTTCCTTCAAGTAGAAGGTACTCGTCGCCCCAATCTTCGTTAGTGACAGCACATCCGTCTACGTCACCGACGAGATTATACACTGAGCTTTTCACACGTTCTATTTCGAATCCCTGAGCCAAGTAGGGAATCTGAATCTCGAATTTTAGGTCCCTACTTGCGGGATCCCGACCACAAAGAGCTGAATCGTAGTTGTCCCAGTGATCTATAAAATGGAAGTACAACTCATCAATATTGGACCTCTGTCCCTGATCGTTAATACCCGGAGTAAGTTCAAAACAGATAATATCCTGCGTACTGCCAGACACGTGGCACGTTTTCAAACCTTTCAGATTCTTACTCTTGTACTTACCCTCACGGACTGGATTCTCGATTATCTTTATAATCTGCTTTCGATAGCTGTCAAAGGACCCACCACTTTTCAATTTGTCAACTTGCTCTTCGAATTTTTTGTCCCAATTGACATCCCACGGGGTGTCAGTCGGCAATTCCGACATCTAAGAGCTAAGGAGATTCTCTAAATCAGGGTCATCAACCGGGTCGCGATCGGGCTCGCCGATACGATTACGCATCTCAGGAGGCATGATGACCTCGTCAATATACTCTGCGAAGTCCATCTCCTCCTCCTGGTCAAAGTTCTGCCAAAGCCAAGAGTCCTTGGCGTGTTTGACAAGCTCATCAGTGGACATCCGACGAGTCTCCTCATGGATGCGGCTGATGAGATATTCTTTCTTCGGCGAGAGATCTCCCCCATCCAGACTAGTGGCATACTGCCCGTCCTCCCGGATCTGGACTCTGCCCTCGGACTTTAGATCATCCAAAGCCTGCCGCACTACCTCAGAGAACGGACCATACATATACGGGATGAAAGTAGCATCCGTCAATCGCTGGCCCGTTTTCTGAGCAGTGTATATCTCCCCGTAGAAGATTAACTTCTGTATCCGTTTCTCATAGAGTCCCTCATACCGCGAAAGGAACTCCACGATTATCTCCTTTAGCTCCTCCTGATCGTCCTCATCTAGACTCACCTGAGGATCGTCAGAGGGGTTACTGGGAGCCATGTCGTACAACACCCATTCAGCCCGGATGGGGCATAAACTTGGTGTAACTGGCCTATGAAACATCGACCGGAATAAACGCTCTAAAAACGTAATAGGGCCTATTAGCCGATCAAATCCCCAATATTCTAACAAATGGGTGTACGACACGCTTCCATAGTTGATCGAGCGGCGTCGAATACGGCGTCATATGCTCGATCACGTCGTCAAGCGCGACCAGCAGACCGATGAACGCGAAGCCCGAGGCGGTCGCCGGGTAGTACGGCCAGGTCGACGTGAAGCCGAACAGCGACAGCGCCACGCCTACGTAGAAGTGGTGCGGCGCCGGCACATCGGAGTTAATCTCTCGCCAGGAGTAAAGCCGTCAGCCGCTCGCTGTCGCTCACAAGTGTAGAAATTCAGTCCGCCCTCCCCGAATTGAACTCGCCGAGACAGTCCGGGCGTGCGGCTCGCTTCGCTCGCCGTTCCGGGCTGTGACTCGTCTGCTCAATTCGGGTCGGTCGTCCCTCTCGGTCAGCAACCGCTCGCTGTCGCTCACGGTTGCTGAGGTTCAGTCCGCCCTCCCCGAATTGAACGGGGGACAAGTCGATCTACAGTCGACTGCTCTACCAGGCTGAGCTAAGGGCGGTTACCGAAACATAGCCGCCGGATTCGACTTAAGGGTTCCCTTTCAGAGCAGGTGTGATCCGCCGTACCGCGGCCCCGATCGCGGGACTCGAACGCCGCTCTCGTCGCGTCCGGAGCGCGCTCGCCGCGCGGCAGTTAAGTCGCTCGCGGCGGGAGCGGGGACATGGCCGACGGCGACGACAGACAGGCGACGTTCGGGTCGGACGGGAGCCTCGAAACCGAGACGACGCCGGACGCGACGGGCGAGAACGACTTCGGCGAGGAGAAGGAGCCCAACGAGACGGACGGCGGGTACAGCCGCTACGTCGTCTCCAGCCTCCTCCAGAAGGCGGTCCGACGCTCCGACGAGGAGGTCGCGGCGTGGGCGGCGTGGGAGCTCGCGCGCTCCGGCTACGCCTGGAACCTCTGGGACCGGCTCAACCTCTACGTCGTCGAGGACCTCCGCGCGGGCGACGAGGTCGCGCTCCTGATCGAGCGCTACGAGGAGCTCGCCACCGAGCGCTGGGAGCCGGACGAATGGAAGGGCCGGCTCTGTGCGGTCCACGCCGCGCTCGCTGCGGCCCGCGCGCGCTCGACCCGGGAGGCGTCGAACGCGGACGCCTACTTCTCCGCCGTCGCCGAGGTCCGGGCGGAGGCCGGCGAGCGCGGCGAGGAGCCCGCCCACGACTTCCCGATCGGCGACCTCGAACCGGAGGGCAAGTTCGACGCGGTCTTCGACGGCCACACCGGCGAGGGGTCGAAGCGCGGGCGGGGCACCCGATTCTTCAAGACCCACGGCGCCCGCGTCGGCCCGGAGGGCGAAGACGAGCGGAGCGCGCGCTGGCAGCGGCTCGCGATGATACTCGACGAGGAGACCGAGTACGACGCCGACGAGCTCGACCGCGCCGTCGAGCCGGTCGATCCCGACGACCCGTGGGAGGCGTCCGACCCCGAGGAGTCGGACGGCGAGGGATCGGGCGCTTCCGACACGAGCGGCTCGGAGGGCGACATCCCCGACGTGGACACCTCCGGGGATGACGACGTCGGAGGCAACGGCGCCGGATCGCTCGAGGACTTCGCGGAGTAGCGGCGCCGGGTCACGGTCGGGGTCGCGCGCGCGAGGCCCGTCGATCCCCGCTTCCGCCAACTCTTATGCGTCGGACACCGTTGTGTCGCGCATGACAGATGTCGCAATCGTCGGCGGTGGACCGGCCGGACTGAGCGCGGGACTGTTCGCGAGCAAGAACGGCCTCGACACCGTCCTCTTCGACACGGACGAGACGTGGATGCACAAGGCGCACCTGTTCAACTATCTCGGCGTGGGCTCGGTCGGCGGCAGCGAGTTCATGGCGACCGCGCGCCAGCAGGTCGACGACTTCGGCGTCGACCGCCATCAGGGCGAGGAGGTAACCGGCGTCGAGTCGGCCGGTGACGGCTTCACGGTCTCGACCGAGGAGGGCGAGTACGACGCCGACTACGTCGTCCTCGCGACGGGCGCGAACCGCGACCTCGCGGAGGAGCTGGGCTGCGAGTTCGACGACGACGACACCGTCAGCGTCGGCGTCTCGATGGAGACCAGCGTCGAGGGCGCCTACGCGACCGGCGCGATGGCCCGCGCCGAGGAGTGGCAGGCGGTCATCTCCGCGGGCGACGGCGCCGCCGCCGCGCTCAACATCCTCTCGAACGAGAAGGGCGAGCACTACCACGACTTCGACGTCCCCGACACCGCGGCGTCCGTGTTCGGCGACCTGATCGACGACGAGTAGCTCCCCGCTTCCGTATTTCCGTCATTTTTCTCCGGCGACCAGATACCCGATCAGCGACGCGACAGGCGCCGCCGCACCGCGTCGAGCGAGCGGCCGACGCGCCGCCCGACTCCCATCGCGGCGAAGGCGCCGCGAACGAACCAGTCCGTCGGGATCCGCTCGGGGAACGTCAGCGGCCCGACTCGCGAGACGCCGACGGTCCGCGTCTCCGTGTACCGCTGAATCCCCTCTCGCCCGTGCCGGCGGCCGAGCCCGGAGTCGCCGAACCCGCCCATCGGCGCGTCGACGGCGCCCCAGGTCGCGAGGAACGCGTCGTTGACGTTCACCGTGCCGCAGTCGATCTCGCGGGCGATCTCTGCGCCGCGCTCGCGGTCCGCGGTCCAGACGCTCGCGTTGAGTCCGTACGGCGAGTCGTTGGCCGCGTCGACCGCGGCCGCCGCGTCGGGGACCGGCGTCACCGCGGCGACGGGGCCGAACGTCTCCTCGCAGGCGAGCGTCGCGTCCGGGTCGACGCCAGTCAGGACGGTGGGTTCGTAGCAGTACGGCCCGACGTCGGGGCGCGCCCGGCCGCCGGTCTCGACGGTCGCGCCGCGCTCGCGGGCGTCCGCGACGTGCGACTCGACGCGCGCCAGCTGGTCGGCGTCGACGAGCGAGCCGAGGTCGGCGTCGTAGTCGTACCCCGTCCCGAGCGTCAGCGCCTCGGTCTCGCGGACGAACGCGTCGAGGAAGGCGTCGTACGCGGACTCGACGACGTAGACCCGCTCGGCGGAGAGGCAGAGCTGGCCGGCGTTCGAGAAGCAGGCCTGGACCGCGCCGCGGGCGACCTCCTCGACGTCGGCGTCCCCGAGTACGACCAGCGGGTTGTTGCCGCCGAGCTCCAGCGAGCAGCCGATCAGGTTCCGGCCCGCGCGCTCCGCGATGGTCCGCCCGGTCGCCGTGCTGCCGGTGAACGCGACGTAGTCGACCGCGTCGATCAGCGGCGGGCCGACCTCGGGGCCCTCGCCGGTGACGACCTGGAAGAGGTCGTCGGGGAGGCCGGCGACCTCCAGCAGCTCTGAGAGCAGCAGGGCCCCGTACGGCGTCTTCTCGTCGGGTTTGAGCACGACCGCGTTGCCCGCGACGAGCGCGGGGATCGCGTCGGCCATCGACAGCGTGAGCGGGTAGTTCCACGGCGAGATCACGCCGACGACGCCGACCGGCTCGCGGGTGACCGTCGCCGTCGTGATCCCGGGCGCGACGCCCCGGCGTCGCTCCTCGGCGAGCGCGTCCGGGGCCTCGCTCGCGACGTACGAACAGCCGGTCGGCACGTCGAACAGCTCCTCGACCGCGGTGCGGCGGGACTTCCCGGTCTCGACCTGAAGCACGTCCAGTAGCTCCTCGCGGCGCTCCGCGACGAGGTCGCCGAACCGGTCGACGACCCGGGCGCGCTCCGTCGCGGGCGTCTCGGCCCACGCCGCCTGCGCGTCCCGGGCGCGCTCGACCGCGGCCTCGACGTCGTCGGCGTCGCAGGCCGGCACGCGGCCGATCCGCTCGTCGGTCGCCGGGGCGAACACGTCGATCACGTCGGGGTCACCGCTCGGGCCGTCGCCGTCGTCCGCCGGCCGCGAGCGCGCCACGCGGTCGGCGAGGCCGTCGAGCCGTCGCGCCGCGAGCGTCGGCGCGTCGCCGACCGCGGTGGGAGTATCCGTCGAGGACATCAGATACCGAACGGACGGTCGGCGGAGGGAAAGCCGTACCGGCGGCGGAGGCGGGCGGGCGTGCTACTCGGCCGCGTCCGCGGTCCCGTCGGCCGGCTCCGGCGAGGCACCGTCCTCCGAGAGCATGTCGATCACCTCGAGCAGCAGCGACACGACCAGCGGGCCGACGATGACGCCGACGGCGCCGAGCGTGAGGATACCGCCGACGAACCCGACGAAGTAGAGCCCGGGAGAGATCTTCCCGGCCCAGCCCGCGAGACGGGTCCGGATCACCGCGTCGGGCACGAACGCGACGACGACGAGCCCGATCACGATAACGGCGACCGCCCGGGCGGTCTCGCCGACGAGGAAGTCGCCGGCCCCGAGCGCGACGATCAGCACGCTCGGCCCGACGACGGGGACGAACTGGAGGACCCCCGCGATGACGGCGAGCAGGACGGGCGAGCCGTAGCCGAGGAGCCGGAACACCGCGAGCGCGAGGACGAACGTGCCCGCCGCGGTCGCGGCCTGGAGCACGTAGATCGAGTACAGCGTCTCCCGCGTCCGCTCGTGGAGCCGGATCGGGATGTCGTGGTACTCCGCGGGGACCACGCCGAAGACGGCCGTTCCGACCGCGCCGGGGCGATAGAGGATGCCGTACACGAGGAACGTGAACACGACGAGTTCCAGGACGAGCACCGGCGCCGCGCCCGCGACCGCGATCGCGACCCCCCGGATCCACGTCTCGGCCGCCGCGACGAACGGCGCGATCTCGACGACCGTCTCGAAGCCGCCGACGCTGATCGGGACGACGTCCGGGATCCCCTCGAGGATCGCGATCAGCTGAGAGCGGCGCCGGTACAGCGCGTACAGCAGCGGCGCCACGAGGAGCGTGGCGCCGACGAACGCGACCGCGGTGGCGACCGCGCACGCGATCCGCCGTGAGAGTCCGTGGCTGACGAGCCGCTGCCGGAGGGGATAGAGGACGTACGCGACGGTGACCGCGAACACGACGGTCCGCAACACGTTCGCCAGCACGACCGCCGCGAGCGCCGCCAGAGAGACGAGCAGCGCGGCCAACAGCCGCTGCCGGGTGAGAACCATGTGTCCGAGTCGCAATCACCGACGAAAGTCGTTGCGGTGGCCGCGGCGACCGCGAGTTAGCTTTTAAATGTTCGCGGCCGGTGGCGACAATTGCTTATAAAGAACAATGCGGTCGGCGCGTGCCGACGAGCGGCCGAAGGCCGCGAGTCGCACGCGCGAGGGAGTCAGTCGCCGGAGCGAAGCGGAGGCGACTGACGAGGCTGGGGAGGCGTGAGGTGCGGTCGCTGTGCGGTCGGGTGGGACTCAAAGGGGCAGTCGCGAGGCGGGCGCAGGCGACGCAAGCACTGGAACGAGGGAGCGAACGGAGTGAGCGACCGAGTGAAGCGCGCAGCGAGCGTGCGCCCGCCTCGCGACTGGGGCTTTGGAGGAGTTCACCGCCGATCCGCGATCAGCTATTTATAAGCAAGCGACTGGGGCTTTGGAGATGTCCACCGCCGCTCGGCGATCAGCTATTTATAAGCAATCAATTGTGATCTGGAAGCGTTCCCCGTCGACTCGCCGGAACACCACCACGGAACGCATCTGTCCGCTCCTGACTGCCACCGATAACCACAGCACCTAACCTCACGCCGGCCCGACACCGAGTATGCGCATCGACCCGTTCGGCCTCGAACGCTGGTTCGCGGAGCACGAACACGAGGCCGACATCATGCTGGCCGAAAGCGGCATCCGGTCGCTCGACGCGAGTCGGTTCGACCTCGATCCCGGGAAGCTCGGCTACGTCATCCCGACGAACGGCGACCCCGAGTTCCGGGCGTCCGTGGGCGACCGCTACGACCGGTCCGCCGACGAGGTGCTCTTCACCTGCGGCACGCAGGAGGCGAACTTCCTGACGTTCCTCTCGCTGCTCGGCGACGAGGGCTCAGTCGGCGGAACCGGCGAGACAGCTGGCGTCGGCTCCGGCACCCACGCCGTCGTCGTCACCCCGACGTACCAAGCGCTCCACGCCGTCCCCGACGCGTTCGGGGACGTGACCCGCGTCGAGTTGGAGCCGCCGGAGTGGGAACTGGACCCGGACGCGATCGCCGACGCCGCGCGAGACGATACCGCCGTCATCGTCGTCAACAACCCGAACAACCCGACCGGGAAGTACCACGACGAGGCGGCGATGCGGGCCGTCTACGACGTCGCGGTCGAGCGCGACGCCTACCTGCTCTGCGACGAGGTGTACCGCCTGCTCGCCGAGGAGCCGCAGCCGCCGGTCGCGAGCTACGGCGCGCACGGCATCTCGACCACGAGCCTCACGAAGGCGTACGGGCTCGCCGGACTGCGGTTCGGCTGGATCGCGGGCCCGGAGCCGGTCGTCGAGCGCGCGTGGCGGTGGAAGGACTACACGACCATCTCGCCGAGTCTGTTCGGCCAACACGTCGCGAAGCAGGCCCTCGGGCGGCGCGAGGACCGCATCCTCTCGGAGAACCGCGAGCTGGCGAGCGAGCACCGCGACCGGGTCGCGGACTGGGTCGACGAGCACGACCTCGACTGGCTCGACCCGGTCGGCGTCAACGCGTTCGTGACGGTCCCCGAGGGCTTCGACGACGCCGAGGCGTTCTGCCGGACGGTCGTCGAGGAGGCGAGCGTCGTCCTCGCGCCCGGGAACCTGTTCGGCTTCCCGAACCGGTTCCGGATCGGATTCGGGCTCCCGACGGAGGAGTTAGAGGACGGGCTCGACCGAGTGAGCCGCGTGATCGAAGCGCACGCGACGGCGTCCGACTCGGCCGCGGCGACCGGGGGTGACGCCTGATGGGGCTGTTCGGCGACCTCAAAGACGACGTGGTCGAGTTCGTCCGCGACCCGACCGACGAGCAGAAGATCCTGGTGACCGCGGCGCTGTCCATCGCGGTCGCGGACCGCTTCTTCTACGCCATCGACTTCCCGTTCGTCGTCCGGACGACCGCCGCGGTCGGCGTCGGCTTCATCGTCATGTTCCTCGTCAGCTACCTGTACACCGGCCAGCTGGTCCCGCCGGACGGAAACGTCGACGACGACGAGGAGCCCGAAGAGTACGTCGACGAGCTCGACCCGTAGACGCTTTTTTCGACCGCTACGTCGCCGCGGTCGCGGCCGCCGCGCCGCTTGCCGCGGCCGACCCGCTCCCGCTCGCGTAGTTCACCGCGTCGCCCCAGTCGACGGGCGGGACGCCGGGGTCGCCGTCGTCGCCGTCGGCCACGTCGCTCCGGAGGTCGCGGTGATCGTAGTCCGGGTCGCGGAGGCGTTCGGCGAGCTCCGGCGTGACGGCGACGCGTTTCACGGTTCGCCCGACGTCGCCCAGTGACCCGTCGTCGAGGCCGAACTCCACGTCGTACCCGCGGACGTGGGCGTCGTCGAACTCGTCGTGGAGCGCCGCGGCGGCGCGGGCGACGTGACGGTAGACGCCGTCTCTTCCGGGGTCGGCGGTCGCCAGCGGAATCCGGATCACCGGGACGTACACCGGGTCGCCGTCGTCGTGTTCGGCGACCTCGTGGAGGTTCGCGGCCGAGGGCACGTCGGTGCCCTCGCGGACCGGCGCGTCGGTGGGCGCCGGGAGGTCGTCGCCGAGCGCGTCGGCGACGCGGTCGACCCGGTCGTCGGACGAGTGGAGGACGTACGCGACGATGCCGCCGAGGAGCGCGAGCCCGGCCGACATCACCGCGCCGGCGACCACGAGCCTGCCGCCGCTCAGGGGGACCGCGCCCGGGTCGGCGGGGGCGACGGCGCCGGCTACGGCGTCGGCGATCGCGGCGGTCGAGATCGATGCGTCCGAGGAGAGGGAATCGATCGGGGACACGACCGGCGATCCAACTCGGTTCCTGTTGAGTGTTTTCCCTCCGCGGGGGTCCGACGGCCCGATCCGCGCGTTGCGGACGCCCTCGGCCGCCACGCCGGTTTCGGGAGCGCCGCGGTTCCAAACCGTTTATACCCGCCCCGCGGGAATTGGCGATTATGCCGCGAGAGCAGAAGCAGGTTCGCGAACTCCAGGAGGGCAGCTACGTGATGATGGACGACGCGCCCTGTAAGATCAACCATTACAGCACCGCCAAACCCGGAAAACACGGCAGCGCGAAGGCACGCGTCGAGGGCAAGGGCGTCTTCGACGACAAGAAGCGCTCGCTCTCGCAGCCGGTCGACGCGAAGGTGTGGGTCCCGATCATCGAACGCAAGCAGGGCCAGGTCGTCAACGTCAGCGGCGACGAGGTCCAGGTGATGGACCTCGACACCTACGACACGTTCACGATGCGCATCCCCGAGGGCGAGGACTTCACCTCGGACGACAACATCGAGTACCTCGACTACGAGGGCCAACGGAAGATCATCGGGTAATCGGCATGTTCCCCGGGGCGACGACCGACCGCGAAGCTGCTTCCCACGTGGTCGTCGGCGCTCCGCTCGACGCCACGACCACTTTTCAGCCGGGCGCCCGGTTCGGACCGGACCGGGTCCGGCGATTCGCCGAGACGTACGACGACTACGACCGCCGCACCGACAGCCGCTTCTCCGCGCTGGGCGTCCACGACGCCGGCGACGTGCGTCCCTGGGACGACGTGCCGGCGTACCTCGACCACCTCGCCGCCGAGCTGCGGAGCGCCGTCTACGACGACGCGACCCCCCTTCTCCTCGGCGGCGAACACACCGTCACGTACGCGGGCGTCGACGCGGTCGACCCCGACGTACTCGTCGTCGCCGACGCGCACCTCGACCTCCGCGAGGCGTACGACGGGAACCCGTGGAACCACGCGTGCGTCACGCGCCGCTGCCTCGACGACCTCGGCGTCGACCGCGCCGTGATCGTCGGCGCCCGGACCGGCTCCGAGGCGGAGTGGGACCGCGCGGCCGACGCCGACGTCGAGGTCGTCGCGCCCGAGGACGCCCGCGAGTGGATCGACGCGCTCGGCGACGGCTCGGCGGGCGAGGCCAACGACCGACCGTTCGACGGCGACGACACGGTCTACTGTTCGATCGACGTCGACGCCCTCGACCCCGCCTACGCGCCCGGAACCGGGACGATGGAGCCGTTCGGGCTCGAACCGCGGGAGGTCCGCGATCTCGTCCGCGCGGTCGCGCCGCGCGCCGACGGCTTCGACGTCGTCGAGGTGAACGACCGCGACGACGGGCAGGCGGCGGCGCTCGCGGGCAAACTGCTGCGGGAGTTCGTCTACGCGCACGCGGCCGGCGAGGACTGGTCGGGCGAGTGACGGACGAGAGCGTTACGAGACCTCGGAGAGCCGGCGGCGCGCGGCGGTCACCGCCTTCATGGCGTCGATCCACTCGCGAGGGTCGGTACACCAGATGCGGTCGCCCTCGACGCTGACGCAGAAGACCGACTCGCCGGAGGGAGAGAGCGTGACGCGGTCGACATCGGGGCGGTCGCCGAGGTACGCGTCGATGAGCCGTCGGGCGGTCTCCGCCTCCGACCGGAGGCGGTCCCCCGCGGCGTACTCGATAGCTATCTCTGCCATGCCGTCGGGTTAGACTTACACGATTAATAACTGCTGTTTTCTGGCAGCGATTGCGGGTTCCCGGTCGCTCTGTCTCCTATCGGCCGTCAAACACGACCTCGCCGTCGACGACCGTCAGCGCGACGCCGATCTCGTCGATCGCGTCGTCGCGCTCCCACGGCGAGGCGTCGAGCGCGACGAGGTCGGCCCGCTTCCCCGCCTCGATCGTGCCGAGCCGGTCCTCGTCGAAGCCGGCGTAGGCGGCGCCGCTCGCGTACGCCCGCAGCGCCTCGGTGACGGTGAGCCGCTGCGCCTCCGCGGGGGCGTTGACGGCGTGGTGGACGCCGAACAGCGGGTCCATCGGCATCCCGTCGGAGCCGAACGCGAGTTCGACGCCCGCGTCGAGCATGTCGCGGTAGCGGTTCGTCGCGGCGGTGCGCTCCTCGCCCAGCCGCTCCTCGTAGAGCCCGCCCTCCCGCGCCCACTTCAGGAAGTTCGGCTGGACGCTCGCGACGACGCCGCTGTCGGCGAGCCGCTCGATCGCCTCGTCGTCGGCCAGTTCGACGTGTTCGATCCGGTGGCGCGCCTCGCCCGGGTCCGTCGCCGAGGCGTCCTCGTAGGCGTCCAGTACGGCGTCGACCGCCTCGTCGCCGATGGCGTGGGCGGTGAACTGGAAGCCCGCGTCGGTCGCTTCCGCAACCGTCTCGTTCAGCTCGTCGGGGTCGACGACCCACTGGCCGGTCTCGTCCGGGGCGTCCGCGTACGGCTCGGAGAGCCGGGCCGTCCGGCCGCCGAAGCTCCCGTCGGTGTACGACTTGATCGCACCGGTTTCGACCATCTCGCTCCCGGCGTTCGTGGCGAGGCCGACCTCGCGGGCCGCGTCGAGGTGGTCGCTCCAGTAGTTGATCCGGACGCGGGCGGTGAGTTCGCCGGCCGCGTCGAGGTCGCGGTAGACCCGCGGCGCGTGCGAGTCGCGGACCATGTCGTGGAACCCGGTGATCCCGCGGGCGGCGCAGTGCTCCAGCGCGGCCTCGACGACAGCGCGCGTCTCCTCGCGGTCGGGCTCGACCGCCCGGTAGATCGGGTCGATGGCGGCTTCGAGGAGGACGCCGGTCGGCTCGCCGTCGCCGTCGGTCGGCACCGTCTCGTCGGGGGCGTCGGCGAGCGCGTCCGCGAACCGGTCGAGCGCGACGCCGTTGACGGCCGCGACGTGCATGTCCTCGCGGAACGCCGCCACCGGGCGCTCGGTCGAGACGCGGTCGAGGTCCGCGCGGGTCAGGTAGCGCGACTCGTCCCACGCCGACTCGTCGTAGCCGTAGCCCAGCACCCAGTCCTCCGCCTCCCCGTCGCTGTCCGGTGCCTCGCCGCCGCTCGACTCGGATTCCACTTCCGCCGCGCGCTCGGCGAGCAGGTCGACGGCCGCGTCCGGGGAGTCGGCCGCGGAGAGGTCCGCGTGGACGAGGTAGCGGCCGACGGTGGTGAGGTGGGTGTGCGCGTCGACGAATCCGGGGAGGAGGACGCGACCGTCGAGGTCGACCACGTCGGTGTCGACGCCGGCGAGCAGTTCCACGTCGTGGGTCCGGCCGGTTCGGACGATTTCGCCGTCGCGCACGGCTACGGCCTCGTGAACCGCGTCGCCGCCGTCGTCTGCGTCGCCGCCCGAACCCGGGTCCGCGAGCGTGTGTACCTCTCCGTTCACGAAGATCCGGTCCGCGGCCTCGGTCATGGAAATTCGGGGGGCACACAGCGTGTTAACCGTTCGGGAAACGGCGACCGATTTATTCGGGCGCCCGACGAATCGCCGCGTATGTACGACAACGTCCTCCTGCCCACCGACGGAAGCGTCGGCGTCGACCGCGCGATCGACCACGCGATCGACGCCGCCGACCGCTACGACGCGACGCTCCACGTCCTCTACGTCGTCGACAGCGACGTGGTGAACGCCTACTCCGGCGACGAGTTCGTCGACGGCGCCGAGGGGGCCGAGGAGACGCTCGAAGAGACCGGCCGCGAGGCGCTCGACGCCGTCGCCGAGCACGCCCGTGACGCCGGCGTGGAGGCGGTCACCGCGCTGCGGTACGGCGTCCCCCACGAGGAGATCCTCCGCTACGCCGACGAGGAGGACGTCGACCTCACGGTGATGGGCTCGAAGACGCGCTCGGGCGACTACCGCCGCATGCTCGGCTCCGTCACCGAGCGCGTCTCCCGGCAGTCGCCCGCGCCGGTGAGCATCGTGAAGACGACCGTCGAGGCCTGACCGGAGTCGACGCCCGAGGCGCGCGGCCGACGCCGATGCCGATGCCGGCGCCTCGCGGGCGTTTATAAACGGTCTCGCACGTCCGCCCCGACCGCCGACAGCGCCGCCTCCGCGGCGTCGACGCGATCCGCGAGGCTACAGAACCCGTGCGCCATCGCCGGGTAGTGGCGGTGTTCGACCGGGGTTCCCTCGCGCTCGAAGCGCTCCGCGAGCGCGACGCCGTCGTCCCGCAGGGGGTCGAACCCGGCGGTGACGACCGTCGCGGGCGGCAGGTCACCGAGGTGGTCCGCCCGGAGCGGCACCGCGTAGGGGTTCGCGGCGTCCACCGGGCTCCGGAGGTACCGCTCGTAGAACCATCGCATGTCGTCGCGCGTCAGGAGCGGGCCGTCGGCGTTCTCGCGGTAGGAGTCCGTCTCGAAGTCGTAGCCGGCGATCGGATAGAGGAGGAACTGACCGGCCGGCTCCGGGAGGTCGCCGACATCGCGGGCGCGGAGCGACGCCGCGACCGCGAGCGCGCCGCCCGCGCTGGTACCCGAGACGCCGATTCGGTCGGGATCGACGCCGAGCGCGCCCGCCGTCTCCGCGACCCACGACACCGCCGCGGCGGCCTCGTCGACCGCGACCGGGAACGGGTGTTCCGGCGCGAGCCGGTAGTCGACGGAGACGACGACCGCGTCGGCGCGGACCGCGAGCTCGCGGCAGATCCCGTCGACGGAGTCGAGCGTGCCGAGCGTCCACCCGCCGCCGTGGAAGTGGACGAGGGCGCGAGATGCTGCCGAGTCATCGACGGCGCTCTCGGGCCGATACACCCGGACGGGCACCTCGCCGTGCGGGCCGTCGAAGGCGAGGTCGCGCACGTCGGCCACGGGCGGCTCGGGCGGCCCGGAGAACAGGTCGTCTTCGAGGTCGCGGGCGGCCGCGACGGAGAGGTCGCTCCACGCGGGGAGCCCCAGCGACTCGATCTCGTCGATCGCCGCCGCGAGGTCGGGGTCGAGTTCGTCCGCGCGCATACCGTGGCGAGGCGGTGGGCCTTTGTAAGTCGGTCGGCAACTCCGGGCGATGGACGTCCGGCTGACCTACGAGGACGGGACGATCCGCGTCGACGCCGACCCCGACCTCGGCCCGGACGCGCTGCCGCCGCTGCCGGGCGTCGAGACCGACCCCCGGACCGGGACCGGCCGCGCGCCCGCGCACCGCTACGCCGAACTCCGACGGGCGCTCCGGGTGGCCGGCGTCTCGGTCGACGACCGGGTCCTCGACGCGAGCGACCGCGCCGCCGAGGAAGCCGGCCTGCCGGACGCGCTCGCCACCGACTACGACCTCCGCGAGTACCAGCGCGAGGCGCTCGACGCGTGGCACGAGGCGGGCGACCGCGGCGTGATCGAACTCCCGACCGGCGCGGGCAAGACCGTGATCGCGATCCGCGCGATGGTCGAGCTGGGCGTGCCGACGCTCGTCGTCGTCCCCACGGTGGACTTGCTCGACCAGTGGCAGCGCGAACTGGAGCGCGAGTTCGACGTCCCGATCGGGCGGTTCGGCGGCGGCGAGCAGCGCCGAGAGGCGGTCACGGTGTCGACGTACGACTCGGCGTACCTGAAGGCCGACGGCGTCGGCGACGCCTTCGAGTTCGTCGTCTTCGACGAGGTCCACCACCTCGGCGGCGAGGGGTACCGCGACGCCGCCCGATTGCTCGCGGCGCCCGCGCGGCTCGGGCTCACGGCCACCTTCGAGCGCCCCGACGGCGCCCACGAGGTCGTCGCGGACCTGGTCGGCGACCGCGTCTACGCGCTCGACGTGGACGACCTGGCGGGCGACCACCTCGCGCCCTACGACATCCGGCGTATCGAGGTGGACCTGACCGAGGAGGAGCGCGAGCGATACGACGAGAAACAGGGCACGTTCGTCGAGTACGTCCGCGACGCGGGGATCACGTTCACGAGCGGGAGCGACTATCAGGAGCTGGTCAAGCGCTCCGGCAACGACCCGGCCGCTCGGGAGGCGCTCCTCGCCAAGCAGGACGCCCGCGAGATCATGATGAACGCCGACCGCAAGGTCGAGCGGCTCGCGGAGATCCTCGACCGCCACCGCGACGACCGCGTGATCGTGTTCACGGCCCACACCGACCTCGTCTACCGGCTCTCCGAGCGCTTCCTGCTGCCCGCGATCACCGCCGAGACGGGCGCGAAGGAGCGCCGCGAGATCCTCGAACGTTTCCGCGACGGCACCTACAGGCGGGTCGTCGCCGCGAACGTCTTAGACGAAGGGGTGGACGTGCCCGACGCCAACGTCGCGGTCCTCCTCTCCGGGTCGGGCAGCGAGCGCGAGTTCACCCAGCGGCTCGGCCGCGTGCTTCGCCCGAAGGAGGACGGCGGTCGGGCGACGCTGTACGAACTCGTCAGCGCCGAAACCGCCGAGGAGCGGGTGGCGAGCCGGCGTCGATAAGCCGGAACGGTCGAGATGTGATTTTTAAATAGGGATGAGCGACTGCGACGATTATTTATAAATGACGACGCGGTGGCGCGTGCCTGCGAGCGGCCGGAGCGAAGCGGAGGCCGCGAGTCGCACGCGCGAGGGAGTCAGTCGCCCGAAGCGAAGCGAGGGCGACTGACGAGGCTGGGGAGGCGTGAGGTGCGGGGCTGTGCTGTGCGGGGTGGGACTCAAAGGGGCAGCCGCGAGGGCGGCGCAGGCGACACAAGCACCGCAGCGAGGGAGCGGAGCGACTGAGTGAGGAGCGCAGCGAGCGTGCGTCGCCCTCGCGGCTGGGGCTTTGGCGGTGTTCACCGTCGATCTGCGAGCAGCAGTTTATAAGCAAACGACCGGGGATTCGGCGACAGATGCCGTCGTTCCGATGTCCACACTCAGAGGCCCGACGTTTCCAACCGATTAATCGTCGCCGTCCATGTCGAGCGAGCGCTTCTCGCCGAGCTCCGCTTCGAGGCTGCCGCGCTCCCAGCTCCGGACGGCGTCCCCCTCGACTTCCGCCCGAAGCTTCTCCTCTAAGAGGTTCACCGCGACGCTGTTGGCGCCCTCCGGGATGATCACGTCGGCGTGCTTCTTCGAGGGCTCGATGAACTGCTCGTGCATCGGCTTCACGGTCGAGAGGTACTGGTCGATGACGCCTTCGAGGTCGCGGCCGCGCTCGATCACGTCCCGCCGAATTCGCCGGAGAATACGCACGTCGGCGTCCGTCTCGACGAACAGCCGGAGGTCCATCATGTCGTTTATCTCCTCGTCGTACAGCGCGAGGATGCCCTCTAACACGATCACGTCCGTCGGCTCGACGGTGACGCGCTCCTCCTTGCGGTTGTGGACCTCGAAGTCGTACTGGGGCATCTCGACGGACTGCCCCTCCAAGAGCGCCTCCAAGTGCTCCCGGAGCAGTTCCCACTCGAACGCCGAGGGGTGGTCGTAGTTGACCTCCTGACGCTCCTCGAACTCGAGGTGCGAGAGGTCCTCGTAGTAGTTGTCCAGCGGGATCCGGGTGACGCTGTCGCCGAGGTCGCGGGTGACGAGCCGGGAGACGGTCGTCTTCCCGGCGCCCGTCCCCCCCGCGATCCCGATCACAAACGAGGGAATGGCCATATCGCCGTTCGAACGCCGGAGGGTTTGAACGCTCCCTTTTCCTCGCCGCGTGCGGTCCTCGATCCGCGCTACACACCCGCCCCGCACCGAAGATCGTGCCAACCGATCGCAGTCCTACGATCGGCGCGGATAAAACGCTACCGGGGGCAGCTTTTAGCCGGTCGGAGCGGATCCGAGTCGTATGCGAACAGACACCACGGTTCGTGACGTGATGCACCGCGAGTTCCTCGGCGTCAGCGAGTCGGACTCGCTCCCGGAGGCGGCCGCGCTGCTGGTCGACGAGGAGACGAACTGCCTGGTCGTCGTGCGCGGCGGCGAACCGGTCGGTCGCCTGGAGTCCCGCGACGCGCTCGACGCGCTGCTGGACGCGACCGGCGACGGATCGGACGACGGTCCCGACCCCGCCGACCTCACCGTCGGCGACGTGATGGGCCCGCCGCTGCCGGCGGTGGCGCCCGACGACTCGCTGGCGGCCGTCGAGGAGCGGCTCGTCTCGGAGGGGGCGGACCGCGTCGTCGCCGTCGACGACGGCGAGGCGGTCGGCGTCGTCACCGACGGCGACGCGCTGGCCGCGGGCGCGCCGCGGACGGGCGCCGGCGCCGAGGGGTTCGGCGAGGAGGCCGCGGCCGGCGAGCCGCGACCGAACGAAACGGTCCTGTCGACGGCGGCCGCGGCGGACTCCGACGCGGAGCGCGGCGCCGAGGCGACGATGGATCCGGAGGCGGCGGAGCGCGCCGCGGCCGCGTCCCGCAACGAACCCGCCGGTACGGACGGCGGCGCCGACTCGACTGCGGGCGCGCCGAGCGGGGCCTCGACGCAGGGCGTCTGCGAGAACTGCGGCGCGCTCGTCCCCGATCTCGTCACCGCGAACGGGCAGGCCGTCTGCCCGAACTGCCGCGAGATCTGAGTCGGCCTCGAAGCGAGCGATTCGCCGGCCGGCAGCCTCAACACGCCCCGAGCCGAAGCCCTCCGCATGGGCGAGACGGACGCGCGGATCGAGCCGGCGACCGCCGACGACGTCGACGCCGTCACGGACATGTGGGTGGCGCTCGCGGCCGGGCAGCGCGAGCACGGCGCCACGCTCCGCGCCGAGGCGAACCGCGCGACGGTCCGCGAGTGGGTCGCGCAGTCGGTCGTCACGGGCGAGCTGCTCGTCGCTCGCGATCCGGACCGCGCGGCGGAGACGGACGGCGGGGGAGACCGCGACGCCGACCCGGTCGGCTTCGTCGGCTTCTCGCTCGAACGCGGCGACTACGAGCGCGACGCCGTCCGCGGGACCGTCAGTAACCTGTTCGTGGTCCCGGAGCGACGAGGGGAGGGGATCGGCGCGGCGCTGCTCGACGCGGCCGAGCGCGCGCTCGCCGAGCGCGGCGCCGACCGCGTGGCACTGGAGGCGCTGGCCGACAACGACCGCGCCCGGAAATTTTACGCTGACCGCGGCTACGGCCCGCACCGCGTCGAACTGACGAAGTCGTTGAGCGGCGTCAACGGCGACGGACGCAGCGACGACGGATCGGGCGACGAAAGCGACTGACGCCGGCCGGGTTCGCGGAAAGCGACACGCACACATAGGAGGACCGAGTACGGCCGCACGCGCCAGGGGAGCATGGGTGGTTCATGCACTCGACTTGTAATCGAGACTTCCGGGGTTCAAATCCCTGCCCTGGCTTCAGACCCTTTTGCGACCGTCCCCCGGACATTTCTTAAGTAGCCCCGACGCTCACGTCGGGTATGGACTCGTCGGACCGCGCGCTGCTCGGCGTCGCCGGAATCGTCGGCGCGCTCGTGATCGCAGTCGCGGTCGCCGGCGGTGCCCTCTTCGGCTTCGAGGAATCGGTCGCGCGGCCGCTCCGGCTCCTCGCGGTCGAACCGCTCACGTGGATCGTGATCGCCGCGCTCGTCGTCGCGGTCGTCGGAAACGCCTACATCGACTGACCACGGTAACGCGGGCGCCGCCTCCGAGAAGGACCCCGCTCACCGCACGACCGTCACCGGCACCGGCGACCGCTGGAACACCGTCTTGGCCACGTTCCCCACGAACAGGCGGTCCGCGAGCGACCCGCTGTGGGTGCCTAACACGACGACGTCGAACGCCTCCGCGTGGTCGATGATCTGCCGCGCGGGCCGGCCGGCCTCGACGACCGCCTCGATCGCCGCGTCGTACTCGGCGGCGATCTCGCGTGCCCGTTCGAGCACCGGTTCGGCGGCCTCGCGGATGCCGTCCTCACCGGCCTCCGACAGGGCGATCCCCGCGGCCTGCCCCATCATCGGCGACGCGCCGCCGACGACGTGTAACACGGTGATCTCGGCGTCGGGGTGCCCGTCGAGCGCGTACCGGAGCGCGCGCTCGGAGAGGTCAGAGCCGTCCATCGCCACGAGTACGCGCTCTATCATACCGGCAACACGCGCCGTTACCTGATAAACGCACGTGGTGTTCGGGGGGCGAACGGGCGGATCTCCCTCGTCCTCACCCGTCGACGTCCTCGACGGTCCGGACGAGCGCGTCGAGCGCGTGCTCGGCCGCGCCCCGCTTCACCGCGTCGCGGTCGCCGTCGAGGACGGCCCGCTCCGCCCGCACGAACGACTCCTCGGTGCCCCACGGCGCGGCGTGCGCGACGCCGAACCAGACGAGCCCCACCGGCTTCTCCTCGGTGCCGCCGGTCGGGCCCGCGATCCCCGTCGTCGCGACCGCCCAGTCCGCGTCCGCTCGGTCGCGCGCGCCCGCCGCCATCTCGCGGACCACCGGCTCGCTCACGGCGCCGTGCGCGTCGAGCGACTCGCGGGAGACACCGAGCAGCTCGCGCTTGGCGTCGTACGTGTACGTCACGAAGCCGCGGTCGAAGTAGGCGCTCGCGCCGGGCACGTCCGTCACCCGCGACCCGACCAGCCCGCCCGTGAGCGACTCCGCGGTCGCGAGCGTCTCGTCGCCGTCCGCGAGCAGTGCGTTCAGCCGCTTCGCGGGGTCCGTCGCGTCCTCCATACCCGTCACTCCGGGCGAAGCGCCCCTGAGGTTTACGCCCCGGCGCGCCGAAGGGCGCCCGTGACCGACACCGACTGGGACGAGCGGTTCGCGTCGGGCGAGTACCCCCGTGCGCCGGAGCCGTCGCCCGTGCTTCGCGCCTACGAGCCGTCGCTGCCGGGCGGCCGCGCGCTCGACGTCGCGGCCGGCACCGGCCGCAACGCGGTGTTCCTCGCGGACCGCGGCTACGACGTCGACGCGCTCGACGCCTCGCGGGAGGGGCTCCGGATCGTCCGCGAGCGCGCCGCGGAACGCGGGATCGCCGACCGGATCGAGACGGTTCAGGGGGACGTCTCGACGTACGCCTTCCCGGCGGAGACGTACGATCTCGTGACGATGAGCTACTTCCACGCGCTCGACCGGTTCGCGGACCTCGTCGAGTCGCTCGCGCCGGGCGGATACCTGTTCGTGGAGGGCCACCTCCGGTCCGCGGAGCCGTCGCCGTCGGGCCCCAGCGACGACCGGTACCGCTTCGCGGCGAACGAGCTGCTCCGTGCCGGACTCGGACTCAGCGTGCGCTACTACGACGAGACGACGACGGAGCGCCCCGGAGACCGCCGGCGCGCCACGGCCCGGCTGCTCGCGCAGAAGTCGACCGGCGGTCGGCAGTCGTACCCGGAACGCCCAAACGGGCCGGACCGGTGGCCGAGCGTCGGGAGCGAATCCGCCGCGGCGGACGAGCGGGACGCGTGACCGACGACGACGCGTCGCCCGCGGCGGTCCTCCGGTCGCTCGTGGCGCGCGCGGTCGACGTCGCCCCCGCGAGCCTCGACGGACGCGTCGACGTCGTCGAACGCGGGAGCGAGTCGGCGGGCGACGGCGAGGCCGGGAGCGACTCCCCCACTCCGGCCGGACGACTCGCCGAACTCGTCGGGGAGGCTGGGAGCGTCGTCGCCGTCGTCCCGCGGGTCGACGCCGACCTCGCCCGGCGACTGAGCGCGTCGCTGGCGACGGGTGAGGACCGGGCGGGCGAGGGGAGCGACGCCGAATCCGGGGCAGTCGAGGGGAGCGACGCCGAACCCGGGGCGGGAGCTCCGCGAGAGGTCCGCGTCGTGTTCACCGACGCCGCGAGCGACCGCCTCACCGGAGCGACCGGGGCGGTGGTCCGACGGGCGCTCGCCGACCGCGGCGTCGACGCGTACCGCCACGCCGGCGAGTCGCCGGTGGCGGTGGTCCTCGCGGACGACCGGGCCCTCGTCGGACTGGTGGACGGGGACGGGGTCGCCGCGCTGCTGTGGACGGGCGACTCGGCCGTCCGCGAGTGGGCGGCCGCGACCTGTCGGCGCTACCTCGCCGCCGCCGAACCGGTGAGCGAGGGGTGAGCGGGGGACGCACGTCGGACTCGGACCGACCGCCGGCTCCCCGGACAGCTTTTGAGGGTCGGCGTCGAAGGACGCGTATGAAGGCGTTACTGCTGTTGGTGGCCGGAATCGGCGGACTGCTCGAAGCCGTCGCGCCCCGTCGCGCCGTCGCGCTCTGGACCCGCGCCCTCTACCGGAACGCCGGCGAGGCCGAGCCGCGCGAGTGGGTGTACGCGGCCGCGAAGGTCGAGGGAACGCTGGTGGCGGCGGGCGCGCTCGCGGGGCTGTTCCGCCTCGCGACTGCGGACGACGACGCCGCAGTCGACGGCGAGGCGACCGCGGACGGGCGCGAGGACGCCGTCGACGCGGCGTGATCCGGTAGCTCGCCCGCGGCGGCGGAGCGACCCGAACGTATATCGGGGAGGTCCCGGTATGAATGTACATGACGGGGGATCCCGCGGACCCCGAGTCGCGAGACGCGTCGACGGTTCGGGTCCTCCACGTCGACGACGATCAGGCCTACCTCGATCTGACCGCGACCTACCTCGAACGGATCGACGAGACGTTCGAGGTCAGGTCCGAGACGGACGTCGACGACGCGCTCGACGCGCTGGAGACGGCGCGGATAGACTGTATCGTCTCCGATTACGACATGCCCGAGGCGGACGGGCTGACGCTCCTCCAGCGGGTCCGCGACCGCGGGATCGAGATCCCGTTCGTGCTGTTCACCGGCAAGGGGAGCGAGGAGATCGCGAGCGAGGCCATCTCGGCGGGCGCGACCGACTACATCCAGAAGCGCGGCGGCAACGACCAGTACGAGGTGCTGGCGAACCGAGTGCGCAACGCCGTCGACCAGCACCGGTCGCGGGCCGCGCTCGCCGCCAGCCAAGAGCGGCTCTCGCGGTTCATCGACCAGTCGCCGCTGGGGACGATCGAGTACGACGACGCCTTCCGGATCGTTCGGGTGAACCCGGCCGCGGAGGAGATCCTCGGCTACGACGAGTCCGAACTGCTCGGCGGCACGTGGCTCCCGTTCGTTCCCGAGCCGGAGCACCGACACGTGGCGGCGCTCGAACGCGACCTCCTCTCCGATAAGGGCGGCTACCAGAGCGTCAACGAGAACGTCCGCAGCGACGGCGAGCGGATCCGCTGCGCGTGGCACAACCAGGTGGTGACCGACGCCGACGGCGAGGTGATCGGCGTGTTCTCGCAGTTCGAGGACGTCACCGAGGCGGAGATGCGGAAACGCGAGATCGAGCGGACGAACGCCGTGTTGTCGACCGCCCTCGACGCGCTCCCGGTGGGGATGCTCGTCGAGGACGCGGACCGACGGGTGATACGGGTGAACGAGCGGCTCTACGACCTGTTCGACATCGACGGGGACCCGGAGGGCGCCGTCGGCCGCGACTGCGAGGCGTTCGCGGCCGACCTGAGCGGACGGTTCGCCGATCCCGAGGGGTTCGTCGAGCGGATCGAGCGGATCGTCGACGCTCGGCGTCCGGTGAACGACGAGCGGCTCGCGCTCGCTGACGGGACGGCGCTGGTTCGCACGTATCGACCGATCGACCTCCCGGACGGCGACGGACACCTGTGGGCCTACCGGCGGGCGCGCAGCTCCCAGTGAAGTGACGGTCGGCGGTCCGCAGGCGAGCGCCGACTGACTCAGTCGTTCGCGGAGTCGGCCTCGGCGCTCTCGAACGGTCGCTCCCCGTCGGGCCGGTCGCCGGTCAACAGGACGTGACAGTCGCGACACCGCGCCTCGTAGGACTCCTCGGCGCCGACGAGGATCGTCGGGTCGTCGACGTGGGCGGGCTCGCCCTCGATGAGCCGCTGGTTCCGGGAGGCGGGCTCGCCGCAGACCGAGCAGATGGCCTGTAGCTTGTCGACGTACTCGGCGGTCGCCATGAGTTGCGGGAGCGGCTCGAACGGCTCGCCGCGGAACGTCTGGTCGGTCCCCGAGACGATCACGCGGCTGCCGCGGTCCGCGAGGGCGTTACAGACCTCGATGAGCGCGTCCGAGAAGAAGTTCGCCTCGTCGATCGCGACGACCTCCGCGGGATCGTCGTCGAGGATGTCCCGCGGCCCGTCGCCCTCGTTGTCGACGACGGTCGCCTCCCACTGGCGGCCGGCGTGGCTGCCGATCGTCGTCTCGCCGTAGCGGTCGTCGATCGCGGGCGTGTAGACGGCGACCGACTGGCCGGCGATTTCGGAGCGCCGGAGCCGTCGGAGCAGCTCCTCCGTCTTGCCCGAGAACATCGACCCCGAAATGACCTCGATCCACCCGGATCGAGTGATAGCGTGCATACCCGATCGGGCCGGAGCCAGCGACTAAACCGTTTCTCTCCGGTGTCAGTACCCGGTCGCGACCGCGACGACGACCGCGGCGACGAGGACGTACGCAGCGGCGGAGACCGCCCAGTCGCGTCGGATCGGGCCGAGCCGCTGGCGCGGGAGCCCGGACGCGCGGGGCAGCGGGACGAGCGCGAAGAAACCGACCATCAGCGCGACCATCGCGTGGCCCGCGATGACCAGCGCGACGGCGGTCCCGACGCCGAGCGCCGCCTGTACCGCCGAGACGAGGCCGACGAACAGCAGCCCCGAACCGCCGCCGGCGACGTAGTGGACCCACGTCGCCAGCCGCGCGGGCGCGTCGTCGACGGGGGTGTCCGTGAGCACGCCCGCGGCGACCTTCGGCGCCGTCTCTCCCTCGGGGAGCCGCGCCATGGCCACGTCCATCGCCAGCGTCGCGACGAGGCCGACGACCGGTCCCAGCGCGAGCCCGGCGAGCAGCGAGAGCGTCGTCATGAGAGGAGACACGGGCGGGAGCGGTTTCACTCCGTCGGCGGGGGAAATCGGTCCCGGCGTCGCCGGACCGGCCGCACCTCAGTCGCCGCGCGGGACGACTGACTCGCCGCCGATGACGACTCGGGAGACCTCGGCCTGCCCCGCCCGCCTGACGACGGCGCGGACGAGGTCGCGCGCGCCGGCGAGGTTGTCGGAGTCGCCGTCGAGGACGAGCAGGTCGGCGTCCGCGCCGGGCTCGATCACGCCGCGATCGAGCCCGGCGATCTCGGCGCCGTTGACCGTCGCCATCCGCAGTATCTCCCGGGCGGGGAGGTCGGAGAGCTTCGCCGCGAACTCCATCTCGCGGAACATCGACGGCGAGTCGGTCATCACGTTGTCCGTGCCGAGCGCGACCGTCGTCCGCTCGGCCAGCTCGCGGATCGGCGGCACGCCGACGTTCGTCACGAGGTTCGACCGCGGGCAGACGACCACGGGCGTCCCGCGGTCGTCGAGCCGTTCGAGGTGGATCGCCTCGGCGTGGACCATGTGGACGAGGAAGTCCGGACCGAGGTCCATCGCGGCGTTGATGTCGTCGGCGTCGCGCTCGCCCGCGTGGATCCCGAAGGGCTTGCCCGCGTCGCGCGCCGCCGCCCGGACCGCGTCGAAGTCGGCGTCGCGGGCGCCCGAGGCGCCGTACCCGTCCGCGACCGAGAGCACGTCGGGGTCGTCGCGGCCGAAGACGACCGATTCGATCGCGCGCTCGCCGAACGGGACCCCGTCGCCCGCGAGCGCGTCGCGGAGCGCGTTCACGCCCCCGACGCCGCCCTCGCGGAACTCCAGGAAGGTGCCGGTCCCCGTCGCCTCCATGTATCGCAGCGTGCGCGCCATCGCGGCCACCTTCTCCTCGCGGTCCGCGTCCCGGAGGAGCCGGTGTTTCAGGCCGTCCGGCGGCGCGACGAGCTCGTCGAGCGAGAGGCCCTCGCCCGCCTCCTTGGCGATCGAGTCGCCGATGTGGGTGTGTGCGTTGACGAACGCCGGGAGGATCACCGCGTCGCTCTCGACCGACGCCTCCTCGATCCGGACGATCTCGCCGTCCGCGACGACGACCCGGCCCTCGACCGGCTCGAAGTCGCGACCGACCAGCACCGTCCCCTCCAGATGCATACCGAGGGCTCGCCAGCCCGGGGTTAAAACGTCACGGGTAGCGACCCCGCTCGGCGGCCTCAGCGCCCGTCGAGCCGGGCCCAGAACCCGAGCGTCTCGGGGAGGAGCGCTCGCGGCTCGGCGGCCGCCGCGGCGTCGCCCTCGCTCGTCGTCTCGCCGTCCTCGGGCTCCGGTTCGACGACGCGCTCGACGGCGAACCCCGCGTCCACGAGGGCGCGGTGGAGCTCGGAGACGGTGCGGTCGAACGCCACGAGATCCGCGTCGTACGACTCGTCGATCTCGACCTCGCGGCGCGGCGGCGCGTGGTAGCCGCGCCGGGGCGCGCCGCCGTCCGGGTCGATCAGCTCCCGGAACGGATGCATCACCGCCAAGTAGAACGCGCCGCCCGGCCGGAGGACGCGGCGCGCCTCCCGCACGGCGGCGTCGAGGTCCGCCACGAGCTGGAACGCCGCCTCCGAGAACGCCGCGTCGAAGGCGTCTTCGGCGAGCGGAACGCCGGTCACGTCCCCCTGAACGAACTCGGCCTCGACGCCGTAGTGGTCCCGAAGGCGCCGTGCGTGTCGGAGCTGCTCCTCCGAGACGTCGACGCCGACCGCCCGCCCGGCGCCCGAAAGCGCCGTCCCGACGCTCCCCTGGCCGCCGCCGCAGCCGAGCTCGACGACCGCCTCGCCCTCGACCGGCGGCGGGAACTCGGGGCCGGTCGCCGCGTGGCCCTCGGGGTCGAACGGCGTCGGCACGGGCGGCACGCCGCCCTCGTCGGTGTCGGCGTTCCACAGCGCCTGGAACGCGTCGCTCCACTCGTTCCAGAGGCGGCGGTTCTCGTGGTGCGCGTCGGTCACGCCGGCACGTCGAACGGGGTCGGCATAAACCTCACTCGAACTCGTCGAGCGTCGTCGGCATCGCGCCGCGCACCTCGGTCACGAGCCCCTCGGGGTCGAGGCCGAGCACGTTCGCGGCCGCGCGGCCGACGCGGTCGGTCGCCGGTTCGGGGGCGTACACGCCGAGGCGCCACTGGTTGCGCTGCGCGGTCCGGAGCGCGGAGACCAGCGGCGACTGCCGCTCGAGCCGCCGTATCTCGCCGTTGACGGTGACGCGCGCGGTCGACTCGCGCATCGTCGGCTCGGGCGGCACGTCGAGGATCACGTGGTCGCGGGCGACGCCGGCCTCCGCGGCGATCTCGCGTTCGAGGGCGGTCTCGGCCGCGCGGTCCGCGTCGTGGACGCGGTCGGGGACGTCGTCGTGCTCGGCCCACACCGCCAGCTTGTAGAGGTCGCGCTCGTCGTAGCGGCGGGCGAACTCGGCGGTCGCCCGGCAGTCGCGGACCGCGGCGAGGAAGTCGTGGTCGTCCATCCGGCGCAGCTCGGCGGCCGTCGTCGCGGTCGCGTCGAGGAGCTCGCTCGCGGCCCGGCGCAGCATCGCCTTCGAGATGCGCGCGACGTGGTGGGTGTAGACGACCGGGTTCATCAGCGCGCGGGCGAGCAGGAGGCTCTCGGCGGTCTGGACGTTCCCCTCGTCCAAGACGAGCTCGGGGCCGTCGCGATCGGGTCCGCCCCCGCCGTCCGGTCCGTCGGCGTCCGCGCTCGCGCCGCGCTCGACGAACGTTAACTCGCGGACGAACCGCTCGGTGTCGATGGTGCCGTACGGGACGCCCGTGTGGTAGGCGTCGCGCACGAGGTAGTCCATGCGGTCGACGTCGAGCTCGCCCGAGACGAGGCCGGCGTACGGGCCCTCGCCGGCGACGATTTCGGCGATCCGGTCCGGATCGAGGTCGTGGTCGCGCAACACCTCGCCGACCGCGCCGGTCGCGAGCAGCTCGTCGACGTCGTCGTGGTACTTCCCGGTGCGGCGGTGGGTGAGCGATTCGAGGTTGTGGCTGAAAGGTCCGTGGCCGACGTCGTGGAGCATCGCCGCCGCCTCGATGCGGTCGGCGCGTTTCCCCTCGATCCCGAGGTGGTCGAGCGCACGGCTCGCGAGGTGGTAGACGCCGAGGCTGTGTTCGAACCGGGTGTGGTTCGCGGAGGGGTAGACGAGCTGGACCGTCCCGAGCTGTTTGACGTGGCGGAGCCGCTGGAGGGCGGGGGTGTCGACGAGGTCCGCGGCGACACCGTCGATCTCGATGTGGTCGTGGACGGTGTCCTTGACCGTGATCATGCGTCCGCCTTCGGCGGCATCAAATAAAAGGCTGTGAGTGTCGCTCGGGTCGGAGTAGCGGCGCCGCGGGCCGCTGTCCTCGCGGGCCGACTCCGCCGCGGGCCGCTGTCCCCGCGATCCGACTCCGCCCCCCGACCGATTCCGTCGCCCGCGAATTTGCGGCACGATTTAACATCCGCCCCCGCGAACGGTCTGGTATGTACGACGTACTCATCGGCGTCGGGCTCGACGACGAATCGCGGGCGACGGCACAGGCCGAAGCGGTCGTCGACCTGCCGGGCGACTCCGACGAGGTGACCGCGCACCTCTGTCACGTCTTCCAGGATAACCCGGAGGGGGCGTCGGTCCACCAGCTCGGGACCGTGCGGCGCGCCCGGGAGATCCTGGAAGACGCCGGCGTGAACTGCGTCCACCACGAGGCGAGCGGCGATCCGGGCGAGGAGCTCATCGCGGCTGCCGACGCCGCCGACGTCGACCTCATCTGCGTGTCGGGCCGCAAGCGGAGCCCGGCCGGCAAGGCGGTCTTCGGCAGCACCACGCAGACGGTCGTGTTGAACGCGGACCGACCCGTGTTGACCGTCCCGGTGTCGGCTGAGGACTGAGTCGACGCAGAAGCGACGGGCTCGGGCGCCGCCGTCGCCCCCGGCGCTCAGGCAGAGGGTCGTCCCGCCGCGCGCAGCCCCAGAACGTCCCGCGCCGCGGCCGCGACGGCGTCGACGCGTTCGGCCGGGCAGTAAACGCCGAGCGTCCAGCGGCGGCGCTCGGCCGCCCGGAGCCCGGTCACGAGCTCGGAGGCGTCTTCTAACCGCTGGGGGACGCCGTCGACGACGACCGCGGAGCCGGCCTCCTTGAGCGCCGGGCGGGAGGGGATGTCGACGAGGACCGCGTCGCGGTCGACGCCGACGGCGTCCGCGATCTCGCGCTCGGCGGCCCGCTCCTCCGCGCGTCCCGCGTCGACCGTCCCCGCGGGCACCTCGTCGATCCCGGCCCAGACGGCGCGCTTGTAGAGGTCGCGCCGCTCGATGCGCTCGCCGAGCGCCGGAACGCGGTCGCGGAGCTCGACGAGGAGGTCGTGGTCGGCCATCCGGCGGAACGCCTCGACGCCCGTCCCCGTGCGGTCGAGGTACCGCTCGCAGGCGCGCTCTAACATCGCGCCCGCCACCCGGGAGACGTGGTGTCGGTAGACGACGGCGTTCATCAGCGACCGCGCGACGAGCAGGCTCTCGGCGGTGGCGACGTTCCCCTCGGCCAAGACGAGGTCGGCGGACGCACCGCTCCCGTCGCCGCCGATCAGCCGGAGTTCGGTGACGAGCCGACCGGTGTCGACGGTGCCGTACGGGACGCCGGTGTGGTGGGCGTCGCGCACGAGGTAGTCCATGCGGTCGACGTCGAGTTCGCCCGAGACGAGCGGTCCGAGCGCGCCCTCGCCGTCGATGAGCGCGGCGACGCGTTCCGGGTCGAGCCCGTTCCGTTCGAGCACCTGACAGACCTCGCGGTCCGCGTCGGTGAGCAGCCACCGCACGTCGTCGTGGTCGCGCCCGGTCGCGCGCCGGATTATCCCCTCGGTCTGATGGCCGTACGGGCCGTGGCCCACGTCGTGGAGCATCGCCGCGGCGCGGACGTGCGCGGCCGTGTCGTCGTCGACGCCGAGCCCGTCGATCGCGCTGCGCGCGAGGTGGTAGACGCCGAGGCTGTGTTCGAACCGCGTGTGGTTCGCGGAGGGGTAGACGAGCCGGACCGTGGACAGCTGTTTGATGTGTCGCAGCCGCTGGAACGCCGGCGTGTCGACCAGCTCGGCCGCGACGTCGCCGAGCCGGACGTGGCCGTGGACGCTGTCCTTGATCGCCTTCATTGTCGTCCGATCGCCCGCCGGGGAATTGGTCGTTTCGGCTCGCCGTCGGCCCGCGGCTCGGCGGGCCGACGTGCCGGACCGCCGCGGCCGACTCAGTATCGAGACGGCTCGACGACGACCGCGCCGCGCATCCCCTCGTCGCGGTGGCGCTCACAGGCGTACCTGTGGGTTCCCGGCTCCTCGAAGGCGTGCTCGAAGACGTGTTCGTCCGTCTGGTCCTCCGGGGAGCCGGCGGCCTCGACGGCGACGAGGTCGCTCTCGAAGGAGCCGTCCTCGGCGACGACGCTGTGTTCGCCCGACCCGGGGACCCAGCGCCACCTGACGGTCGTGCCGGGGGTCACCCGGAGCGCGGGCGTGTCGTAGACGGGGGCGGTGTCCCACTCCTCCGCGTCGGGGTCGTACCCACCGGGACCGCCGACGCGGACGGTGACCGTGTCTCGCCTGAGCGGGTTCGCCGTCCCCGCGGCGTTCGGGGTCTCGACGAACCAGTCCCCGTAGTCGACGGGCGTCGTGTCGTACTCCGTGACGTACGACTCGACGTCCGGGCCGACGACGATCGCCCCGTGCTCGCCGATCCCCTGATGCGGGCGGCAGGAGTACCGGGTGATCCCCTCGTCGCTCTCGGAGACAGTGACGGCGTACTCGTGGTCCGCCTCGTCGGTGATCCGCGACCGGATCGCCGCCGGGCCGTCGTACGTCGCCACGTCGTGAGCGCCGGCCTCGCCGGTCCACTCCCACCGGACCGTCGTGCCGTAATCGACCCACACCGCGGCCGGGTCGAAGCGGAACCCGTCGCCGTCGCCGACCGCGATCGCGACCGCCTCCTCGCCGCGTCGGTCGACCGTTCCGGGGTAGTCGGTCCCGCCGTCGAACCAGTGGCCGTACTCCGGCTCCGGCACGTCCGTCGTGTCGGTGAACTCGTCGTCGGAGCCGTCGCTCCCGCCGTCACCGATCGGGTCGAACGAACCGAGACAGCCGGCGAGCGATCCGAGCGTGCCGCCCGCCGCCAGCGCCAGCGCGCGGCGGCGGGACGTGGAGGGCGTCCGTGACATGCTCGGCGTTACTCGTCGACGACGTCGATCCCGAACCGCTCTTCGAGCGCGCGCACGACCGACCCGCCCACGTTGGCGGTCGCGGCGCGGCCGTCCTCGACCGCGAGCAGGTCGTCCTCGTCGAGCTCCAGTTCGGCGGCGACCTCCTCGACGGTCAGCCCGGCGTCCTGCCGCGCCTCGGTGACGACGTCGCCGTAGCCGGAGACGAGGTACGGGAGGCGGTCGGCCTCGTAGCTCGTCCCCTCCTCCTCCCAGCGCTTCGAGTCGCCCGTCGCGGAGTCGTACATCTTCGCCTGCTTGCGGGCGAGCTCCTTGTTCCGGCTCTCGGTCGCCCCCGAGCCGGAGTCGCCGCCGCCGGCGCCGCCGGGGCTCCCGCCGGAACTGCCGCCACGCGACCCGCCGCCGCCGCTCGGCGCGTTGCCGGCGTCGTCGTGGGGGCGGCAGTTCGAACACACGAGCAGCTTCGCGCCGGCGACCGTCGCCTTCCGGAGGTCCGTGGTCTCGCGACCGCAGAGCTCGCACGCGTCGCCGTCGTCGCCGCCGCCGCCGCCGCCCGTCGAGTACTTCGGCATACCCCGTGTAGTGGTCCGGACCGTTAAAAAGTCGTGGAGGGCGGCGTCCGTGAATTGAGAAACTATTGCGGTGGCGTCGCCGGCGGCTCTGCCGCCGGCTGCAAGAGGCGCGTCGCGCCTCCCTGCGTGCTTCCGAGTGGCCGCCGAAGGCGGCCGCGAGGAGCACGCGCGAGGGAGTCGCGAGCGAAGCGAGCGACGAGGCTGGGGAGGTGTGAGGTGCGGTTGCTGTGCGGGGTGGGACTCAAAGGGGCAGCCGCGAGGCGGGCGCAGGCGACGCAAGGACCGCAGGGAGCGAGCGGAGCGAGCGACTGAGGCCGCAGCGAGCGTGCGCCCGCCTCGCGGCTGGGGCTTTGGAGGTGTTCACCGCAGGATCTCCGATCCAGTGTAAAAATCCGATGACGACATCTAACCTCCACTTATAAACTGCTACCCCGCCACAGCAATTCACCTACTCCCGATCTCGATCACGGGCCGAGGTACCCCCACGCCTGAAGGCGGTCGCCGTCGCCGTCGATCCAGCGCTCGCCGATGTCGTCGCGATAGTACATGTTCGGCATCACGATATCGTCGATCCGGTCGTACGCTTGCTCGCGCGCCGCGCCCATCGTCTCTCCCTTCCCGGTGACGACGATCGGCATCCCGCTCTCCCCGGCGACGCGCCACTGCCCGTCTACTTTCTTGGCATCTTCGAGGTGAATGCCTTCGCGGCTCTCTGTCTCGAAGACTACGGCTGCGTTCCGGGAGTTCTCGTCGTACGTCTTCTCGTCGTCGAACGGGAACGGCGGTAAGACGACGCGCACGGCGATTTGGTACCCGTTGTGAACCTCGACCTCTGGCTCGTTGCCGTGCGCGAGATCGAAGAAGAATTCCCCAGTGGACGACTCGATCGACTCTTCCTGGAGCGCAATTGTCGGGTACCCGAACCGCGGTGTGAACTCCAGCGGGTAGATCCCGTTCTCGTTGACGATACAGTTGATGTCGATGCTCCCGACGTAGCCTTCATTGGCGAGCCAGTCTTCGATTTTCCCGAAGGTTTCTTTGAAGAGTTTGTTCTGGCCCGCCCAGAACATCGAGGTCCCCATCTCCCCGGTTGACGGACCGATGTTCCCTGGGAATAATTTCTTATGCTCAAAATTAAAATTGACTTGGTCAATGAACTCGTTCCCGTTGAAGAACCCGCAGATAGCGATTTCGACGCCCTCTACTTTGCGTTGCAGCTGGAAGCCCTTCATCCGATGCCCCCACGCTTTCTTGTACGCTTTCAACACGTCTACGACGTCGCTCCCGTCGTCTTCGTTCCCAACGTACAGTAAGCGCTTGACGTTCTGAACCTCGCCGAGTGGTTTGATCACGTACGGGGCGGGGTTCTCCTGAACGTGTTGTATCCCCGCGTCGAAACTGTCGAAGATATGGTGCTCGACGGTGTTCACACCGTGTTCTTCGAGGACCTCCATCGCGTACCCTCGATCCTCTTCGAGGTGATCGGTGTTCGGCGTCCCGCCGACGACAGCTTTCCCTTGCTCACGGAGCTCCTCGGCGAGTTCACCCGTGCCGATGTCGGAACCGACCCAGATATCGTCGAAAATGATGACATCCGCCCAATCCACTTCTGCGCGCCAGTCGTCCGTCTTCGGGACGAACCCGTCGCCGATCTCCCGGTCGCTCTCGGCCTCCACGTAGTACTTCACGTCGTGGCCCTCGCGCCGGACCTGCCACGCTAAGTCGGTGATCAGCGCCGCGTCGGCCGAGACGAAGAGGAAGTTGGCGGTGTCCATGCGGGGCCCTCTCTCGGGACGGACTTGAGTGTGGGTGCCGGCGCGCGCCCCTCGGTCGTCTCCGGGGAGGTTGAAACGTTAACACTCGGGTTGATGGGCCGTGGCGTGGTCGATCCGGGTATGCCAAGCGTGACACGGGACGGCGTGACGATCGACTACGCCGTCGACGGGGACCCCGACGGACCGACCGTGCTGCTGCTCGAAGGGCTCGGGTACGGCCGGTGGATGTGGCGGTGGCTCGCGGAGGCGTTGGCCGACGACTACGAGGTCCTCCGCCCGGACAACCGCGGCACCGGTGACTCCGACGTGCCGGAGGGACCGTACTCGGCGGCGGAGATGGCGGCCGACGCGGCCGCGGTCCTCGACGACCGCGGCGTCGACGCGGCCCACGTCTGCGGCGCGTCGATGGGCGGGATGATCGCGCAGGAGTTAGCGCTCGCCGACGACCGGGTCGCGTCGCTGACGCTGCTGTGTACGTCTCCGGGCGGCGACGAGGCGGCCCCGACGCCGCCGGAGGTCCAAGAGCACATCTTCTCCGCGCCCGAGGACGCCGGTCCCCGCGAGCGGGTCCGTTACCTAATGGAGCCGGCAGTCTCGGACGGGTTCTACGACCGCGAGCCGGAGCTGGTGGACCGGATCGTCGACTGGCGGCTCGCGGGCGACGCGACGCCGGCTGGCCGCGAGGCGCAGGCCGCGGCGGTGGCCGGCTTCGACGCCAGCGACCGGCTCGGCGACCTGTCGGTGCCGACGCTGATACTCCACGGGACCGCTGATCGGGTCCTCCCGGTCGAGAACGCCGACCTGCTGGCGGGGCTCCTCCCGCACGCCGAGGTGGAGCTGTTCGAGGGCGGGCCGCACCTCTTCTTCGTCGAGGAGCGCGAGCGCGTCAACGACCGCATCGGGTCCTTCCTCGGCGGGGTCGCCTGAGATGGCGACCGGAGACGATCCGCGGAGCGACGACCGCAGCGGAGAGGCCAGCGCCGAGTCGGACGCCGACCCACGACCGCACCCGCACGGCGGCCGCGGGTACGACTGGGTGGGCTCGCTGTCGGCCCGGCGCGCGCGGCTCTCACCCGACCGCGTCGCGGTCACCGACACGGCCGCGAACGCCGAGTACACCTACGCCGAGCTGGACGAGCGCGCCAACCGCACCGCGCGCTTTCTCCGGGAGGCCGGGATCGAAAAGGGCGATCGCGTGGCCGTCGTCTCGCGGAACCGGGTCGAACTCGTCGACCTGTTCTTCGCGACCGGCAAGACCGGTGCCGTCCTGGCGCCGCTCTCGCACCGGCTCGCCGAGCGCGACCTCTCGGCGGTGCTGGGGACGGTCGACCCGGAGCTGCTCCTCGTGGAGACGCCGTTCGAGGGCGACGTCATCGACGCGTTGGAGCGCGCCGACGTCGAGCCCGCGGTCCGGGCGATACCGACCGACGGCGACGACGCGTGGCGCTCGTACACGCGGGACCTGCCCGCGGACGGCTCGCCGGTCGAGACCGCCGACGTCTCGCTCGCGGACCCGCACCTCTTCTTACACACCGGCGGCTCGACCGGGACGCCGAAGGAGACGGTCATCAGCCACGGCGCGATCCGCTGGAACGCGTTCAACACGATCACCGCGTGGGGGCTCCGCGAGGACGACGTGACGCCGATGGTGTTCCCGATGTTCCACACCGGCGGGTGGAACGTGCTCACGGTCCCCTTCTTCCAGATGGGCGGGCGCATCCTGCTGAGCCCGGAGGTCGACCCCGGACGCGTCCTGCGGGACGTCGAGCGCGAGTCGGCGACGACGCTGGTCGCGGTCCCCGCCGTGTTGCGGATGATGGCCCGCCACGACGACTGGGACGACACCGATCTCTCCTCGCTCCGGTTCGTGAAGAGCGGCGGCGGGCGTCGAGACCGGTCGGCTGGAGTCCGGGGACCTCGTCTGCCTGCTCGCGGCCGGCACGGGGTACACGTGGTCCGCGACCGTCGTTCGGTGGCACGGCTGACCGCTTATAAGTAGCGAGGCGTGGGACGTCTCCCCCGACCTCGCACGACCGTCGGTCAGAACTTCTTTGGACGGTTTCGCTTGAATCGGACTCATTTATAAACAGATTCCGCAAAACCTCGGCGAACGCTTCCGACCCCGGCCGTTCATTTATAATAGTCGCTAGCGGTTCGGGGACGAATACCGCCAAAGCCCCAGCCGCTCACTTATAAATAGCTGATCGCGGACCGGTGCCGAGGGCCTCCAAAGCCCCAGTCGGTCGTTTATAAACAACTGCTGACTGTAGATCGACGGCGAACACCGCCAAAGCCCCAGCCGCGAAGGCGCCGTACGCTCGCTGCGCTCCTCGCTCAGTCGCTGCCGCTCCTTCGCTGTGGTGCTTACGTCGCCTACGGCGCCTTCGCGACTGCCCCTTTGAGTCCCCCCCGACCGCACAGCGACCGCCGGAAGACGGTCCTGCTCGCTCACTACTCGCGGCTTCGCCGCTCGTTTACCGAGGTGCTGGCTCCGCTCGCACCTCGCACCGTTCGCTGCGCAGGCTGCGACTTCCGTGCTCCCGTTCGCTCCCTCCGGTCGCTCACGGGACCGCGCCTCATGCCTCCCCAGCCTCGCGGTTCGCGCTCTCCGAGCGCTCACCGCGTCCCTCGCGCGTGCTGTCTCGCGGCCGCCGGTGGCGGCCGCTCGCAGGCACGCGCCGCCGCCTCGGCTCGGCGTTTATTTATATATCATTCTGACCGGGCATCTGGTCTCGTCGGTCAGTCACCGTTTCCGTGCGGCACCGACAGCACCGTCGCCTCGCCCGAGAGCACGCGCTCGTCGCGCTCGGGCACGGTCGCGGTCGTCTCGACCGCGAGCCGGTCGTCGCCGAGGTCCTCGGTGACGCGGACGGTCGCTTCGACCGTCTCGCCCGGGTAGACGGGCTTCTCGAACGACAGCTCCTGCGAGAGGTAGACGATGTCGCCGGAGAGCTGCGCCAGCGCACCGGAGATGACCGCCGCGGATAAGATTCCGTGGGCGACCCGCCCGCCGAACATCGTCTCCGCGGCGTACTCGTCGTCGAGATGGATCGGGTTCGTGTCGCCCGACAGCTCCGCGAACGCGGGGAGCATCTCCTCGGTGATCGACACCTCGTTGACCGCGGTCTCGCCGACCGTCGCGACTGGCATACCGATCGGTCGCACCGTCGGACTCTCAACCCCCGGGTTCACGCTCGAACCTCGCGCGCCGGCGGGGGCGTCGCGCCCCCGGCGGCGCCCCACGCCGACGCCGGCTCAGTCGTCGGCGGGCGCGCCGACCACGTCGGCGTCGGTCGGGTTCGCCCCGCCGTACTCCGCCACGAGTTCGTCTAAGCGCTCCGGGTCGTCGGCGTGCGCGAGCGGTTCGTCCGCGGTCTCGCAGGCGGCGTCGACCCCGAGGCGGTCGCAGACGCGGTCCGCGGTCGTCTCGGCCATCTGCCGGTAAGTGGTCAGCTTCCCGCCGACCACGCTGTAGAACCCCTCGACGCCGTCGCGCTCGTGGTCGAGCAGCGTGAAGCCGCGCGAGATCCCTCGTCGGTTCGAACCCGATTCGTCGGGCGCGTAGAGGGGGCGGACGCCCCACCAGGTCCGCACGGTCGGCGCGTCGGCGACCGCGGGGAGCATCGCGGCGCACTCCTCGACGGAGCGCTCCACCTCCCAGTCGGCGGTCTCGTAGTCGTCCGGGTCCGAGACGGGGACGCTCGTCGTCCCCAGCACGACCTCGCCGTCGTGCGGCACGACGATGTCGCCGTCGTCGGGGTCGCGACAGCGGTTCAACACCGGGCCGAGCCCGTCGTACTCCACGGAGACCATCACGCCGCGGCTCGGCGCCATCCCGACTTCGACGCCCGCCAGCTCCGCGATCGAGTCCGCCCACGCGCCGGTGGCGTTGACGACGACGTCGGGCGACAGCGTCGCGTCGACCGAACCGCCGACGCTGACGGACGCGACCTCGCCGTCGCGGACCGTCACGTCCTCCACCGGGGCGTGGGGATGGACGCTCGCCCCGCGCCGCTCGGCGTCGGCGGCGTTGGCGGCGACCAACCGCGACGGGTAGATGACGCCGTCCGGGACCCGGAACGCCGCCTCGACCTCGGCCGCGAGCCCCGGCACCGCCTCGCGGGCGTCGTCGCCGTCGAGGCGCTCCGTCTCGATTCCGATCGCCTCGCAGGCCGCGAGCTTCTCCTCGTAGTAGTCGGGGTCGTCGTCCGCGAGCCGGACGAACAACCCCCCCGTCTCGCGGACGCAGGCCCCGGCGATATCCCGGAGCGTCCGGTTCTCCTCGATACACTCGCGGGCGCCCTCGGCGTCGGCCTCGGCGTAGCGGGCGCCGCTGTGGAGGAGGCCGTGCGACCGGCCGGAGGTGCCGCTCCCGAGCCCGCCCCGGTCGACGAGCGTGGCGTCGACCCCGCGGGCGGCGAGGTCGCGAGCGATCCCCGTCCCCGTCGCGCCGCCCCCGATCACGAGGACGGTCGGGTCGTCGGTCACGCCGCGATCACCTCCCTCGCGCGGGAGCACAGGTCCGCCGCGGGACGCCGTCGGCTCGGGTCGCTGTCGAGCATGGGAACGATACGCATTCCGGACACTTGAGACTGCCGTCCGTGTCAGCGCAAAACGCGTTCTAGAGCCGTTCTACCCTTAAAAATAGATTCACCGTCGATCGCTCAGCGCGATCCGCGCCCGTCTGCGGGACACGTGTTAACGCCGATCAGGGCGTACAGGCCGCAGGTGCCGGTCGCGGCGGTCGCGAGCATCGCGAGCGCGACGACGCCCAGCACCGGCGCCGCGAGCGCCGGAAGCGGCGCTGCGCCCGCGAGCGTCGCTATCGAGGCTGCACCGGCGACGGCGCCGACGACGGTCCTGACCCGCTTGTCCATCGCACCGACGTTCTGGTCCATACCGTACAATACGGCACACGGCCGTATGAACCTTTCCACGAGGCCCCGGCTGCGTCCGAGAGCGCGGTCGGCCGCCCGTCAGAAGTCGTCAAGATCGGTCTGGGCGGTTCCGTCGGCAGCGTCCGCGTGCGATTCCCCGTGGTCGGCCGCGATGGAACCGGCGGCGTCGAGTCCGCCCGAGAGCGACGCTCGCCGGGCGATCGCTTCCTCGCCGAGCCTGTCGGCCGCGGCGGGGTACGCCGCCCCGTAGCGCTCGCGGAACTCGCTTCGGGCCGCCTCGTAGTCGACGACCGGGTACGGGTACTCCTCGCCGACCTCGACTCCGACCTCGCGCTGGACCGCGAGCGGGGCCTTCTCGGGGGCGTCGAGGTGCGCGGCGGGGAGCGGGGCGAGCTCGGGCACCCACCGCGTGACGAACTCGCCGTCCGGGTCCTGGTCGCGAACCTGCTTGCGGGGATCGTACAATCGCAGTCCGGGGCGACCGACCAGCCCGCACTGCGACTGCCACTGGGTGTAGTTGATCGCGGGGTCGCCGTCGATCAGGTGCTCGTAGAAGTGGTCCGCGCCGATCCGCCACGGCTGCTGGAGGACGTGGAAGTAGACGCTCGCGCACAGCGCCCGCATCCGGAAGTTGAGCCACCCCGTCTCCCGCAGACAGCGCATGCTGGCGTCGACCATCGGGAATCCGGTCTCGCCGCGCTTCCACGCCGCGACGAGGTCGGGATCGTGTCGGTCGCGGTTGAACCCCTCGTAGACGGGGTTGACGGCGCGGTCGAGCCACCCCGGCCAGTCGAGCAGCTTCTGGGTGTAGTGGCGGTTCCAGTACAGCCGGGAGACGAACATGGACTTCCCGCGGCCGTCCGGCGCGCGCTCGTCGACGTGACGGTGGACTTCCCGGACCGAGAGGCAGCCGAACCGCAGATAGGGGGAAAGGCCGCTCGTCCCGTCCCGGGCGTCGAGCGGCGAGGAGATGGAGCCGGGGTAGTCGGCGATCCGCGCGGTGAACTCGCGGAGCCGCTCGCGGGCCGCCTCGCGTCCCCCGGTCGGCACGCGCGTCTTCGCCGAGTCGATCCCGTACGCGTCCGCGACCGCCTCGGGGTCGATCCCCGTCTCCACGCGCTCGACCGCGACGGACCGGGGATCCCAGTCGAACGGGTCGCTCGCGAGCCACGCCTCGACGCGGTCGCTCCAGCCCTCCCGCGGGCGGTCGGTGTCCCGGACCAGCCCGTCGCCCGCGACGAACCGGACGCCGAGTCGCTCGCGGGCGCGCCCGTCCCGTCGCCGGCCGTACCGACCCGTCGCGCTCGCGCTCGCGACGACATCCCAGCCGGCGTCGACGAACCGCCCCAGCACGTTGAGGGGGTCGCCGTGGGCGTACGTCAGCCCCGCACCGTCGACGTCGCGGTACTGGCGGTCCAGATCGCGCAGGCAGTCGTGGAGGAACTCGATCCGCGCGTCGCAGGCCGCGCCGCGCTCGTCGTGGAATCCGGGGTCGAAGACGAACAGCGGGACGATTCGGTCGGCCTCGTCGGCGGCCGCCGCGACCGCCGGGTTGTCCGCGATCCGCAGGTCGTCGCGGTGCCAGACGACGGTTCCCGGCGGCTCCGACCCCGCCACAGCGCGGACCGCCTCGGCGTCCGGCGTCGTCGGAAGGGGGGCGTCGGCGGACGAGCCCATTTCGTCCCCGATTTCGGCGCGTCCGGGCAAGGGTCTGTCGGCGGGTCGCCGGCGCCGTCGATGGGCTACCAAAATCCATTTGAGAACTCTCTACAATAAATATCCGTGAACCGAGCCCTCCGCTACGGTGTCGCGCTGATCGTCGGACTGTCCGTCGCGGGTCTCGTCGCACGCTTCGGCAACGGTGACCACTTGCTGGCCCCGTCGGTCTTCCTCATCTACGCGGCCACGACATCGCTCGTCGTCGCCCACCGGAGGACGTGGCGAACGTTCTTTGGCACCGATCCGGACCGGAAACAGCGGGTCCTGGGGGCCGTGAGCGGCGGCGTCGCAGGGGGAGCCACGAGCACCTTCGTACAGATCTCCGTACCGGTTGCGACCGCGGCGTTCGGACTCATGGTGTTCGGAATGGCGATCACCGTCGCCGAGTTTAACCACCGGACCAAGTCGACATCCGACTGAAACCGACTCGTCGCCCACCGCGCGGCGCGCGCTGACCGATACCCGGGAAACGTTGAATAGGGTTCCGCCGCCCGTGTTAGACGGATGTCAGACTCAGACGAGACCGACGTACTGCGCGAACTCGCCTCGCTGCCGACGATAGCGAGTCCGCGCGTGTCCCCGGACGGAGAGACCGTCGCCCTCTACTACGACGTCACCGGCCGCAACGAGCTCCACCTCTGTGACCCGGAGGACGGCTCCTTAGAGCAGCTCAGCGACGGCGACGTCCCGCGGTCGGTCCGCGCCGGGTTCGAGTGGGATCCGAGCGGCGACCGACTGTTCTACCACCGCGACGAGGCCGGCGACGAGCAGCACGACGTGTGGGCGATGTCGCTCGACGGCGAGAGCGAGCCGGTCGTCGAGATGGAGGGGCAGATCCGGCTCCACGACGTGGGCGAGGACGGCGAGACGCTCCTGCTCGGATCCAGCCGCGACGGGCAGATGAACCTCTACCGCCACGACGTGCCGAGCGGCGAGACGACGAAGGTCACCGACTACGAACGCGCGGTCAACGCCGGGGAGCTGTCGCCCGACGGCGACCGGATCGCGTTCGCGACCAACGAGACGGACACCTACGAGAACCTCGACGTCTACGTCGCGGACGCGGACGGGTCGAACGCCCGCAACCTCGGGGTCGGCGACGTGGGCGCGGAGGTCGTACCGACCGACTGGGGCCCCGACGGCGACCGGCTGCTCGTCACCGACAACAGCGCCGACCTCGGCCGCGCCGGAATCGTCGACCTCGGCGGCGGGGATGCGGCCAGCCCGGACGGCGACGCCGCGGACGTGACCTGGTTCGGCGGCGCCGAGTTCGAGGAGTCCCCGAGCCACTTCCTCGACGGCGGCGACCGGTTCGTCGCGAGCCGGACGCGCGGCGCCGTGACTGTCCCCGTCGTCTACGACGTCGAGACCGGCGAGGGCCGCGAACTCGACTTCCCGGCCGGCGTCGCCAGCGTGGCCGACGGGCGCCTGGCGGACGACCGCCTGCTCGCGTACCGGACCACGTCGAGTAAGCGGCCGGAGTTAGTCGCGTACGACCTCGGCGCCGACGAGACGGAGACCCTGTTCGACGCGGAGTACGGGCCGTTCGACCCGGACGACTTCGTCGAGCCCGAGACGGTCACGTTCGCCTCCGACGGCGTCCCCGAGACGCCGGCACGGGCGGTCGACCACGACCCCTACGAGGAGTTCGAGATCGAGGGGCTGCTGTTCGACTCCGGGCGGCGCCCCTCGCCGCTGATCGTCAACCCGCACGGCGGGCCGCGACACCACGACATGCGGCGCTTCAGCTACCGCGTCCAGTTCCTCCTCTCGCGCGGCTACTCCGTGCTTCAGGTGAACTACCGCGGCTCCACGGGGCGCGGCCGCGAGTTCGTCCAGGAGCTGTACGACGACTGGGGCGGCGCCGAGCAGGGCGACGTGGCGACCGGCGCCGAACACGTCCTCGACGAGTACGACTGGCTCGACGAGGACCGTGTCGCCGTCTACGGCGGCTCCTACGGCGGCTACTCCGCGAACTGGCAGATGGTCCAGTACCCCGACCTGTACGCCGCCGGGATCACGTGGGTCGGCGTGAGCGACCTGTTCGACATGTACGAGAACACGATGCCGCACTTCCGGACGGAGCTCATGGTGAAGAACCTCGGCGAGCCCGACGAGAACGAGGCGATCTACCGCGAGCGCAGCCCCGTGAACTACGTCGAGAACGTCGACGGGCCGCTCCTGATCGTCCACGGCGTCAACGACCCGCGGGTCCCGATCACGCAGGCCAGAATCCTTCGCGACGCGCTCGACGACGCCGGCTTCGAGGAGGGGGACGACTACGAGTACGAGGAGCTGGGCGAGGAGGGCCACGGCTCCGGCGACATCGACCAGAAGATCCGCTCGCTGGAGCTGCTCGACGACTTCCTCGACCGCCGGATCGGCGCGGAGCGGACCGCGGTGGCGTCGCTGGACGACTGACGGGGCAGCTCTCGGAAAGCCGGCTCCGCGACCGTCGCTTACTCGCCCGTCTCGATCGGCGCGCCGACGAGGTTGCCCCACTCGGTCCACGAGCCGTCGTAGTTACGGACGTCGTCGTAGCCGAGCAGCTCGTGCAGGAGGAACCACTCGATCGACGAGCGCTCGCCGACGCGGCAGTAGGTGATCGTCGACTCGTCGCCGTCGACGCCGGCGTCCGAGTACAGCTCGCGGAGCTCGTCCGCGCTCTTGAACGTGCCGTCCTCGTTCAGCGTGGTGCCGATCGGGACGTTGCTCGCGCCGGGGATGTGGCCGCCGCGCTGGGCGGTCTCGTTGAGCCCCTCGGGCGCGATGACCTCGCCGGAGAACTCCTCGGGGGAGCGGACGTCGACCATCGGGATCCCCTCCTCGATCGCCTTGTCGATGTCGTCCTTGTACGCGCGGACGCTCTCGAAGGGGCCGCGGGCCTCGTACTCCCGCGGCGTGAAGTCGGGCTCCTCGGTCGAGAGCGGGTAGTCGTTGGCGACCCAGTACCCCTTCCCGCCGTCGATCACGCGGATGTCGTCGTGACCGTAGTACTTGTAGATCCAGTAGCCGAACAGCGCGAACCAGTTCGGGACGCGCCCGCCGCCGTACACGACGACCGTCGTGTCGGCGTCGATGCCGCCCTCGCCGTTCCGGGCCGCGAAGTCCTCCTTCGAGACGATGTCGCGCTCGGTCTCGTCGGTGAACACCGCGTCCCACTCGAAGTTGAGCGCGCCGGGGACGTGGCCCTCCTCGTAGGGCGTGTACTCCGACTCGTCGGTGACGGTCGGGTTGTTGATCTCGACGAGCCGGAGGTCCGAGTCGTCGTCCTGGAAGCGGTCCAAGCGGTCTTCGACCCAGTCCGCCGTGACGAGTACGTCTTCTGTCATCACCCGTACTACGGTCTAACGCCGTTTTGAACGTCCGATAATGGCGGTTCTTTCCGGCGCCTGTGACAGCCGGATCGGCGCGCGAAAACGGAAAATTCGACCGCCTCGCGGCCGCTCAGTCGTTTTCTTCGGCTGACACCTACCGGATCACCGTCACGGGCACGTCGGCCTTGTCGACGACGCTCTTCGCGACGCTGCCGACGACCTGCTCGCGCTCCTCCGAGAGCCCCCGGTGGCCGACGTAGACGGCGTCGACCGGCTCCTCGACCGCGTACTCGGTGATCGCGTCGGCCGGACGCCCCGTGAGGAGCTGGGTCTCCACGTCGATCGACTCGTCGCCGACCGCCTCCTCGGCGATGCTCCGGGCGCTCTCTAAGACCCCCTGTCCGGCCTCGACGGCGGCCTCCTCGCCCGGGAGGACGATCGTCCCGTCGACCAGCTCCGAGTCCGGCGTCAGCACGTGGGCGATCTCGAGCGTCTCGTAGAACGCGACCGCCTGACGCGCCGCGTATCGGACGGCTTCGTCGCTCTCCGTCGACCCGTCGGTCGCAACGAGGTAGCTCATACGCGGAGATGGGTCCGTGAGACACATAATTCCTGTCGGGCGTTCCCGGGCCGCGGCTCCGCGGTCGGGTTATCTCTCAGCGCCCGCACCGAGGTGAACCCGGTCCCCGTCCGAGGCGTGGATCGCGTCGAGCACCGCCTGAACGCGCGTCGCCTCGGCGAAGGAGACGAGGTCGCCGCCGTCGCCGTCGACCGCGCCGGCGAACTCCGTCAGGAGCGCGCTCACGGTGTCGCCGCGCTCGTCGACGAGCGTCTCTTCGCCCTCGCGCCCCCGATTCCGCACGAGCCGGTACCACTCGGTCAGCGACAGCGACGCCTCGTCGCCGACGACCGTGACGCTGTTCTCCTCGTCGCCCTCGTGGTCGCACAGCAGGTCGATCGTCCCCCGGACGCCGTCGGCCCGGAAGGTCCCGACGACGTCGTCCTCGTAGGCCTCGGGCCCCGAGTAGCCCACGTCGGCGGAGACGCGCTCTATCGGGCCGAACAGCTCCTGAACGCCGAACAGGAAGTGCGTCCCGACCTCCCGCAGCGGGCCGCCCTGCTCGCGCGACTCCAGCCACGCCACGTCCTGCCACTCGCGGGGCCACTGCGGAAATCGGAACCGGAGTTCGACGCGGCGCGGATCGCCGATCGCGCCGTCGGCGACCGCCTCCCGCAGGCGGACGAACCCCGGCGTGTAGCGGAACGGCAGGTTCACGGCCGTGACGCGGTCCGTCTCCTCCGCGAGCGCGACGAGCTCGCGGCCCGTCTCCGCGTCCGCCGCGATCGGCTTCTCGCAGATGACGTGCCTGCCGGCCGCGAGCGCGTCCGCGACCACCTCGCGGTGGGCCAGCGGCGGCACGCCGACGTACACCGCGTCGAGGTCGTCGCGCTCGACGAGCGAGGCGTGGTCGGTCGTCGTCGCGGTGCGCTCGGTGCCGTGGTCGGCCGCGAGCGACGCCGCGCGGTCCGCGTTGAGGTCGCAGGCGGCCGCCAGTTCGTAGCGGTCGTGGTCGTCGACGGCGGCCGCGAGGCGGTTCCCGATGACGCCGCAGCCGACGATCCCGATCTGTATCACGGCCGTCGAGAACGGGCGAGCGCGCTTGTAGCTTCGGGAGTCGGAACGGGTCACGGGGCCGATCGCGGTCGCGCGACCGTGAAGTCAGGCGTCCTCCAGCGGCCGCGCCACCATCTCGCCCCACGGCTCGAAGCCGTGACGGTCGTAGAACCCCTTCGCGCGCTCGTTCGCGGGGTCGACGTCGAGGACAATTCGGTCGAGCGGGAGGTCCTGATCGGCCGCGAGCGCGAGCGCGGCGTCGATCAAGTCGTCGGCGACGCCGGTGCCGCGGTAGTCGGGGGCGACGTAGATCTCGTTCAGCACCGCCGCGTCCCAGATCATCGACAGCCGCTCGGGGAGGACGAAGACGTAGCCGACGACCTCGCTCCCGGAGTCCTCGGTCTCCTCGACCGCGACGGTCACGCACCGCTCGTCGTCGGCGACGCAGCGGTCGACCCAGCCGAGCCACCGCTCGCGGTACGCGTCCGTGAGCTTGCCCTCGTAGGCGGCCGCCTTCCCCTCGCCGCCCGTGTTCTCGCCGAGGCCGCGCTCGAAGGCGAGCTTCAGTTCGTAGAGGCCGTCGGCGTCGCGCTCACGGTCGTAGGGGCGGATTTCGAGCGTCATTTCTCCCCCTCCAGCACGAACTCCGCGAGCGTCGGCACGAAGGTCCCGATGTCGGTGACCATCCCGATCGCCTGCGCCGAGCCGCGGTCGAGCAGCTGGGTGACGGTGGCGGGGTTGATGTCGACGCAGACGGTCTTCGTCGTCGAGGGGAGACAGTTGCCGACCGCGACGGAGTGGAGCAGCGTCGCGAGCATGATCACGATGTCGGCCTCGTGGGCCTGCTCGCGGATCGCGTCCTGCGCCTCCACGGAGTCGGTGATCGTGTCCGGGAGCGGGCCGTCGTCGCGGATCGACCCCGCGAGGACGGTGTCGACGTCGTTCTCGACGCACTCGTACATCACCCCCTCCGTGACGATGCCCTCCTCGACGGCGGCCTCGATCCCGCCCGCGCGGATGATCTCGGAGATGGTCCAGATGTGGTGTTTGTGGCCCTTCCGCGGGTGTTCGAGCGTCTCGACGTTCATCCCGAGCGAGGTGCCGTAGATTGAGCGCTCCAAGTCGTGCGTGGCGAACCCGTTGCCCGCGGAGAGCGCGTCGACGTAGCCCGCGGCGACGAGGTCCGCGAGCGCGTCGCCGGCGCCCGAGTGGATCACGGCCGGCCCGGCGACGACCATCACGTTGCCGCCCTCGTTTTTCACCGCGCGCAGCTCCTCGGCGACCTCGCGGATCGTCGACTCGGAGGGGCGCTCGGCGGAGACGCCGCCCTGCATGAAGCCGAACGCGCCGCCGCCGCCGCTCCGCGGGCGCTCCGGCGGGTTCACGCGGATCCCGGACTGGTCGGTGGCGATCAGGTCGCCCTCCTCGACCGCGTTGAGCGTCTTGGTGTAGGCGCGGGCGGAGTCGTCGGAGGCACCTTCGGGATCAACCACTAACGCGCAGTCCATCTCGATCCGCTCGACGTCGATCCACTCGCCGTCGTACAGCACCTCGGTCGGGTGGTTCGTCGTCGAGTAGAAGTTCGGCGGGACCACCTTGTCCGCGGGCGCCGGGACGAGGTCCACCTCGGAGGGGTCCTCAAGTACGGCGCCGTTCTGGTGGAGCTCGTGGAGGATGTCCCGCAGCGTCTCGGGGTCGTCCGCGGAGACTGTCAGCCGGCAGTACGACTCCTCGGTCTCGTGTTTCCCGACGTCGAACTGCTCGACGTCGAACGAGCCGCCGAGGTCCATCACCGCGCCGAAGCAGCGCTGCATCGTGCCGCTGTCGATGATGTGGCCCTCGAGTTCGACGGTCCGCGAGTGGGTCATACGGAGGCGTCGCACCCGCGGCGGAAACCGGTTTCCCTCGGTCTGTTACGACTCTTCAATAGAGAGGATTCTGACTATCTCGCGCAGTACGGAAACGGCGGCGAACGGTAGCGAGGGAGTATGAACCGGTGTGGTCGATCGGTTACTTATAAATCGGATCGTGGTGTTGCCGTCGGCTGTTTATCCGCGAACGACGACGCGGTGACGATCTCCAAAGCCACAGCCGCTCGTTTATAAATGTCTGATCGCGGATCGACGGCGACAACCTCCAACGCCCCAGTCGATCGTTTATAAATACCTGATCGCGGAGCGACGGAGACAACCTCCAACGCCCCAGTCGATCGTTTATAAATACCTGATCGCGGAGCGACGGAGACAACCTCCAACGCCCCAGTCGATCGTTTATAAGTGCCTGATCGCGGAGCGACGGAGGCAACCTCCAAAGCCCCAGCCGCGAGGACTCGCGCGGCTCGCTACGCTCCTCGTCACTCGCTTCGCTCGTTCCTGCGGTGCTTACGTCGCCGTGCTTCGTCCTCGCGGCTGCCCCTTTGAGTCCCACCCCGCGCCGCACGGCACCGCGCCTCGGACCTCCCCAGCCTCGTCGCGGCCGTTTAAAAACGGCCGCGACTCCCTCGCGCGTGCTCCTCGCGCCCGAGGGGCGCTCGGAGGCACGCGCCACCGCCTCAGATAACCCCGAGCGCGGTGAGTATCTGGTTGCCGAAGATCATCGCGACCAGCCCGGCCAGCATCACGAGCCCGGACGAGACCGTGATCGTCCGCACCGCGGCGTGCCGGTCGCTGATCGGGACCCGGCTGATCACCGCCTCGGCGACCATCCGGAGGATGCGGCCGCCGTCGAGCGGGAACGCCGGCAAGCAGTTGAACAGCGCCAGCTGGATGTTGATCCACCCCGACCAGAAGAGGAGGTTCGCCAGCAGGAACGTCCCGCCGCCGAGCGCCGCGAGCGGCCCCTCGACGACGAAGAAGTTGGTCAGGTCGCCGGTGAACCCCGCGAAGTTGAACGGGAGCCCGAACAGGCTGCCGAGCGGGAGGATGAGCGCGACGAAGACGAGGCCGAGCGGCGACTGAGTGACCCCGCCGAGCGGGAGCCCGTCCGCGGCCTCCTGACCGCCGTCGCCGCCGAGCAGTTCGAGGTAGGCGCCGGCGGGGTACTCGGTGACGCCCACGTCGTCGAGCGCGAGCCCGCTCGTGCCGGGGAAGACGCTGACCCCGATGAACCCGCCGTCGCGGTTCGGGTGCGCGTCGAGCTCCACGTCGTACGTCGTCCGCTCGCCGTCGGCGTCGAAGACGGTGACGGGGACGGTCTCACCGGGCTCGCGCTCGCCGAGGACGGCCGAGAGCGCCTCGTTGTCGACGACGCGCTCGCCGTCGACCGAGACGATCGTCAGCGGCTCGCCGAGCGCCGCGCCCTCGTCGTGGATCGGGCCGCCCTCCTGAACGCCGACGACGTACGCGCCGACCGGTACGTCGGGGACTGTGACGGCGCCCTCCTCGGCCGCCGTATCGACGCCGGACGCGTTCTCGGCACCGGGCGCGTCGCGGACCTGATCGAGGACGGTCGCGTTCCCCGTCACCGTCAGCGTCGCGCGCTCGTCGTCGCCGACCGCGTCGAAGAAGTCGGACTCGGTGGCGACCGGCTCGCCGTTCACCGCCGCGATCGTCACGGGCACCTCCTCGATGGTCACCCCGAGGGGGTTGCCGCCCGCGGAGCCGACCACCTGTAGCTCGCGGTCGACCGTCACCGTCTCCCGCGTCTCGCCGTCGTCGACGGTGAGCGCGACCGACTCGCCGGCGTCGGCGATCGCGGACTCGAACTCGCCGCTCGTCTCGATCGGCGTCCCCGCCACCTCGACGACCCGGTCGCCCTGCGAGAGGTCGGCCGCGGCCGCCGGGGAGCCGGGGTTCACCTCGCCGACCGCGTAGCCGGCCGCCGGCGAGATGGCGCCGACGACCGGGCCGAAGAGGAGCGCGAAGACGACGATCGTCAGCACCGTGTTCGCGGTGACGCCGGCCGCGAACATCCGGGCGCGGGCGCCGCGAGAGGCCTCTTGGGTCGCCTCCTCGTCGGGTTCGACGAACGCGCCGACCGGGAGCAGCGCGAAGAAGACGAGCCCCATCGAGTCGATGTCGATGTCCTCGACCCGGCAGAGCAGGCCGTGCGCGCCCTCGTGGACCACCATCGCGCCGGCGAGGCCGGCGACGATCTCCGGCGCGACCGACAGCGGGAGGAAGTCGTTGACACCGGGGATGATGAGGAAGTTCTGCGGCTGCTGGATCGCGGCGGGCTGCGCGTTCGTGAACGCGGACATCGCCGACGAGAGGATGAGCGCGAACGACGCCACCATCGCCACCAAGGCCCCGCCGAGCCCGAGGTTGGCGACCGCGCGCCAGAACCGCTTCGGCGCCGCGAGTCGGCCCAGGAAGGCGCGCCCGCGGAGCGTCCGGAGGGTCAACACCGGGCCGGAGACCCTGAACGCGTCCGGGAGGATCCCCTCGTTCCGCAGCCACATCGCGACCGCGGAGTACGCGAGGATCCCGGTCAGCACCCAGAACAACGTGTTCATTACGACCTCGTTGGGCTCGCCCGTTCGTAAGGGGTTCGGTTCCCGGAACCCCGGACGGCGAGGACTGATACGCCTCCCGCTCGTGTGGCGAGGTATGACCGACGCAGACCGACCCCGCTCGACCGACGCAGACGGAACGGAGTCCGGACCCTCGCTCGCCCCCCTGATGGGCGCGACGTACGTCGTCGCCGGGATCGCCCACTTCCTGGTCCCCGAACGCTTCGCGGAAGCGGTCCCGCCGTCGTTCCCCAGTCCGGTGGGACTCGTCTACCTCTCCGGAATCGCCGAGATCGTCCTCGGTATCGGCGTCACGATACCGCGGACGCGACGCCCGTCCGCGTGGGGGATCGTCGCCCTCCTCGTCGCGGTGTTCCCGGCGAACGTCCACCTCGCCCGGAGCGACACGCTGTCCGACCTCGTCCCGGACCGGCTCGTCGGCCCGGCGCGGCTCGCGGCGCTGATTCGGCTGCCGTTTCAGGGCGTCCTGATCGGCTGGGCGCTGCGGTACGCGCGCGCCGACGAGGCGGCGGCGACGCCGCGGTCGGAGGGGTGAATCGATCGGCGGATCGCCGCCGCGAACTCAACACCCAAGTACCCCCCGGTCCAAACGCCGCACATGATCGCGCTCATCGACTTCGTCTCGCGGCTGGTCGGCGACGTCGGCCGGTTCGTCGACATCTTCCTGAACGACCTGATCCTCGGCGCGGGCGACCCGCTGTCGGCGCTGCTCGTCGTCGTCGGACAGCTTCTCCTCGTCGGCGGCGTCGCCGTGTTCGGCTACGCCGCGGTCGGCGCGCTGCTCAACGAGATCGGCGTGACCCTCCCCTCGCTCGGCGGTCGCGGCCACTCCGAGTAAAGAGGCGGAAACCGGGGGCTCGATCGGACCCTCTCCTCAGTCGTCGTCGGCGCCCGTCGCCGACCGCGTCCCGGAGCCGCTCGCCGGGGCCCCGACCGCGGTCGCGGCCCCGCCCGACCCGTCCGGCACCTCGAACTCGTTCAGCCGCGCGAGCAGCTCGTCGGACTGGTCCGAGAGCGTGTGGACCTGCCCCGTCACCTCGGAGACGGTCGCGGTCTGCTCCTCGGCCGCGGCCGCGACGGTCTCGGCCTCGGTCGCCGTCTGTCGGCTCACGGACGCGACGCCGTCGACCATGTCGACGACCTCCTGTGTCGTGCGCGCCTGGTCGTCGGTCGCGTCGCTGATCTCCTGGACGGTCTCGTCGACCGTCGTCACGTCCTCGACGACCCCCTCGAACTCCCGCAGCGTCGACTCGATCGTCTCGACGCCCTCGGCGACCTGCGTCTCCATCTCCTCGGCGTCGGCCGCGGTCTCCGCCGACGCCTCTTGGACCTCCTCGATCCGGCCGGAGATCTCCGCCGCGGACTCGCGGGTCTCCTCCGCGAGCGACTTCACCTCGTCCGCGACGACCGCGAATCCGTCGCCGGAGCCGTCGGCGCGCGCCGCCTCGATGGAGGCGTTCAGGGCGAGCAGGTTGGTCTCCTCCGCGATCTCGTCGATCACGGCCGCGATCTCGTCGATCTCGCCGACCCGCTCCGCGAGGTCGGTGACCGCGGCCGCCGTCTCGCCGATCCGGGATTCGAGCGCCTCCAGCTCCGCGATCGCCTCGGCCGCCTCCTCGCGCCCGGAGCGCCCGCGCTCGGCCGCGTCGCGGGCGGTCTCGGCCGCGTCGTCCGCGCTCGCCGCGATCTCCTCGACCGTCGCGGACAGCGTGTTCATCTCGCCGGCGATCGCCTCTAACTCGTCCGTCTGCTCTGCTGCGCCGTCGGAGATCTCCTGAACCGAGCGGGCGACTTCGCCGCTCGCGTCGTCGACCTCGTCCATGCTCGCGCGCACGTCGTCCGCGGTGCCGGCCACGTCGGCGGTGAACGCGCCGACGTCGCCGAGCGTCTCGCCGAGGGTCGCGACGAGCCGGTTGTAGTTGTCGACGAGCTCGGCGTACCGGTCCTCATCGGTCGCCAGCGCGTCCGCGTCGATGGTCGCCGTCAGGTCGCCGTCCTGCGCGCGCTCCGCGGCGTCGCCGAAGGCGTCGACGAGCGCCTCCAGCTCGGCCGTGTAGGCGGCGAGGTTCTCGGCCATCTCGTCGAGCGACTCGCCGAAGGAGCCCGGGACGTCCTCGTCGAGCGCCGGGTCGTCGAACTCCTGTGCCGCGAGCGCCTCCGCCTGCGCCGAGACGGTCGTGAGGTAGCCGTGGACCTCGCCGAAGGCGCCGACGAGGTTCCCGACCTCGTCCGGCTGCGTCGGATCGAGGGCGTCCGCGGGGTCGTCCTCCGCCGGACCGGCCGCGTCGACGCCGCTCGTCCCCCCGATCTCTCCCGCGGCGATCGCGTCCGCCTCGCGCTCTAACGCCCGGATCGGGGCGACGAAGTCGCGTCGGACGATGAGCAGGGTGTTGTAGATGGCGACGACCGCGCCGAGGAACAGGGCGCCGGAGACGACGTACGCGGCGGTCCCGGAGAGGACGAACTGCGTGACGAAGATGCCGACGGTGACGAGGAACTGGATGCCGACCGCCGTGACGACCTTGCGCTCTATCGACTCCGTGACGCCGATCGCGCCCATCGTCCCCCACAGGAGGGCCTCGTACCGCCCGCGTATCCCCGGGCGGCGCTGTCGTGTCGTGGACATGTCCGGACCTCGATGAGAACGGCTTATGAACCTCCCGCCGACGTTATCAGGACCGATTCTCGATTGTCACGGCGCGAGAATCCGCCCGCGAGGTGCCCGGACCCCGACCCCTCGCCGCGAGACGCCTCAGAACAGCCCGTCGACCGCCTCGGCGGCGAGATCGACCGCGTTCTCCAAGTCCGGGCCGAGCGGCGAGCCGACGACGAGCCCGTCGGCGTGCTCGGCGACCGCGGCGGCGCGCTCGCGGACGGTCTCGGGGGTGCCCGCCATACAGAACGCGTCTATCATCTCCGGGGTCACGCGCTCGAAGGCGGCGGAGAACTCGCCGGCCGAGACGCGGTCGCCGATTTTCGTCGCCGCGTCCGGGTCGATCCCGTGGCGCTTCAGGACGGGCGGCGCGGCGCCCGCGGTGATAAAGGCGACCGGCGGGCGGGCGGCCTCGCGGGCGGCGGTGTCGTCCTCGGCGACCGACACCGCGGCGTACGCGATCAGGTCGAAGTCGCCTCGGTGATCGGGACGATCCGCGAGGCCGTCGTCGACCTGTTCGCGGGCCCACGCGAGGTCCTTCGGGTGCGAGCCGTTGTACAGCAGCCCGTCGGCGTGCTTGGCGGCCATCCGGCACATGTGCGGCCCCTCGCCGCCGACGTGGACCGGAATCCCGGCGCCCTGCGGGGGCTCGTAGTTGAGCCCCGCGTCCGTCGCGTCGAAGGTCCCCTCGTGGTCGACGCGCTCGCCGGCCCAGAGCTTCTGTGCGGTCTTGAACGCCTCCAAGACGGGGCGGAGGCCGCGTTCGTCTTCGAGCCCGAGGTTCGCCAGCGTCGAGGGGTCGCCGGGGCCGAGGCCGAAGACCGCCCGGCCTTCGGAGGCCTCGTCGAGGGTGGCGACCTTGGAGGCGAGCGTCGCGGGGTGGGTCTCGTAGGGGTTGGCGACGCCCGGGCCGAGCCGGACCGAGTCGGTCGCGGCCGCGAGCCGCGAGAGGAACGCCCACGGGTCGCGGTTGTTGTAGTGACACGTCGAGTAGACGGCGTCGTAGCCGGCGTCCTCGGCGCGGACGCCGAGGTCGACGAGGCGGGACAGCTCGTGTTCGGGGGTGAGTTCGATGCCGAGCATGGTTATTCGTCGAAGGACCACTCCCGCAGGGCCTGCCGGACGAAGTCGCCCTCGACCTCGCGGAAGTGGTTGTCCGAGCCGTCGTGGTCGCCGAACGCCCAGTCGCGGACGACGACGACCGGGGTGCCCCCGTCGCCCTCGCCCGCGATCAGGTTGGCGGCCGCGGCCAGCTCGTCGATCACGTTCTGGACGGTGACGCCCATCTCGCGGCCGTCGCGGTCCGTCTCGCCGCGCCAGTCGCGACTGGCGGGGGTTCCGGCCCAGCCGATCGCGACGCCGCGCTGCCCGTGGCGGAACGGGCGTCCGCAGGTGTCGCTGACGACGACGCGGTCGGCCGCGAGCCCCTCGCGGATCCGGGCCGCGCTCTCGGAGGGGCGCTCCGGGAGCAGCAGCAGGTCGCCGTCGGGGACGTTCGACCGGTCGATCCCGGCGTTAACGCCGATGTGGCCGAAGCGCGTGGCAGTGAGGAGGAAGGGGGCCTCCATCAGGAGCTCCGACGACTCCTCGATGACGGCCTGCGCGAAGCGCGGGTCCTTCTCCTCGTCCGCGATCTCGGCGAGCCGGCCGGCGACCGCCTCCGCGCGCTCGCTCGCCGGGAAGTCGTCGAGGTCGAAGACGCGGCCCTCCGCCTTCGAGACGACCGTGCTGGCGACGACGACCACGTCGTCCTCGCGGAGGTCGACGCGCTCGTCGATCATGGCCGCCAGATCGTCTCCCTCCCGGATCTCCGGGAGGTCCGGAACCGCGAACAGCTCCATGTGATCACCTGCGCGGCGACGAGGAAAAACCCCGCCGGTACCGGGTCGGTTTGACGCTATCCGGGGCGTGGTACGTGAGACGGCCCGGAAGCGCATATCAGTGAATGACGGAGCATTTCGTATTTTATTGTACGATTTGGGCCGTAGTACTCGAAATATAATACGTATATTAGGAGATACCAGAGATAACGAGACATTCAGCCGAACGGTTTTGTAGGAAGACCGAGAATCGTCGCCCGCGATGTGTGAATCAGCAACGGAAGCCGAACCGACACCTACGGAAGACGAACCGACACCTACGGAAGACGAACCGGCGCCGATCGGGACGCGGACGCGCGTCTCGGCCGAGAGCGACGACGCCGAACCGGTTCTGACCCGGACCCGCGCCCTGTGACGGGCGGCGGGCGACGGCTCCGCGTATTTTTCTGCTGTCCACGTCCGCACGGCTTATAGGCGACTCCGTCGAATCCGAGGTGTGGACCTCCACGTCCGGTACGAGGGCGACGACGACCCCGACAAGTGTACGGCCCGGAAGCTCGCGCGCTTCGACCTCGCGGAGCTCCACCGCTCGGACCGTGCCACGCCGTACGGGGTCGTCTTAAACCCCCACGCGGAGCGCGCGCTCTCGCCGGCGGACGCCGAAATGGCCCGCGAGAACGCCCTCGTCGCGCTCGACTGCTCGTGGGAGTCGGCGGGCGAGAAAATGTTCAGTCTCCCGGGCGAACACCGGGCGCTCCCGTACCTCGTGGCCGCGAACCCCGTGAACTTCGGACGCCCGATGAAGCTCACGACCGTCGAGGCGTTCGCGGCCGCGCTGATCGTCCTCGGCGAGCGCGACCACGCGGAGCGCGTCCTGTCGAAGTTCACGTGGGGAGAGACGTTCCTCGAACTCAACGACGAGCCGCTCCGGCGGTACGCCGCCTGCGAGGACTCAGCCGAGGTCGTCGCGATCCAGCAGGAGTACCTCGACCGGGGGTAGCCGCGAAAGGGTCCGCGACCCCGCGCCGACGCCGGCACCGAACGCGGTCGCGACAAGCCTTTTGCGTGAATCGGCCGTACTGTGTGAAGATGGTATCCACAGGCGACGCCGCACCCACGTTCACCGCGACGGTCGGCACGAGCGACCACGAACCGTTCGACCTCGACGAGGAGATCGGCGACGGGCCGGTCGTGCTCGCCTTTTTCCCCGGCGCGTTCACGCCGCCGTGTACGAACGAGATGATCGCGTTCCAGGAGCGCGCCGACGCGTTCGAGTCGGCCGGCGCGACCCTCTTCGGGATCAGCGCCGACTCGCCGTTCTCGCAGGGCGCGTTCCGCGAGGAGCACGGGATCGAGTTCGACCTCGTGAGCGACATGGCCGGCGACGCGATCCGCGCGTACGGGCTGGAGATCGACATCGCCGAGCTGGGCCTCCACGGCATCGCCAACCGCGCCGTCTTCGTGATCGACGACGACGGCGAGGTCGTCTACGACTGGGTCGCCGACGACCCGACGAACGAGCCCGACTACGCGGCGGTCCTCGACGCCGTCGAGAGCGCTTAAAAAGGGAGTTGTCGCGGCGTAGTCGGCTCCGTTGCTGTCCCGGTCATTTTTCATAAAACGTCGAGGCGCTCGTAGTGACGGAGTCGCCGGCGCTCCGCGCCGATTTCAGAGGGACCTCCGGTCTCTCGCGGCCCAGCCGCGAGGCGGCCCCGCAGGCAGACGCCGTCGGAGAAATCCACCTCACGCGTGACTGTGTTGAAGCCCTCTACAAGTGATGTATCTGAGCCCCTTTCGCTCAGTACGGGATACTCACGAACCGCTCGGTACAGTCGGTCCACTGAGTATCGGTGTTTCGTACCACACAGAGGCGCACCAGAGAACTGGGGAAGCCAGTCCGGAACGTGGAGCGGTTCCGGTGTGTCAGAGGCACTCCCCGGTCCGTACTTCTGATCGGGCTTTGATATACCCCGGCATTAACTCCCTTCCTCACAGTATCTCGACAAGTACCTCTCAGCGACCAGCTGTTTCGGCCCAGTTTGTGTCTGAAGAATCGGCTTTCAACGGAGCCGGTTCCGTTAAATTATGCCGCCTCGCAAAAACGCGCTTATTTCCCGACCACGCCGCCGATGGCGCCAGCGAGCGCCGAGTCGACCGCGAACAGGAACGTGAGGAACAGCCCGACCGCGAGGACGCCGGCGCCGCCGAGCAGGCTCCCGAGCGGGCCGCCCACGAGGCCGACGAGCCCGCCGAACGCGGCGAGCAGCAGCGTGACGACGACCCCGCTCACCGACCCCGCGAGCAGCCCGTGCCAGAAGCCAGAGAGCAGGCCACCGCCGGCGAGGTAGCCCGCGACGAACCCGCCGACGAGCCCGGCGGCCGCGTGCCCGACGACCGGGACGGCGGTCGCCAGAACCCCGGCGATCAGCATCACGACGAAGCCGTAGCCGACGGCGCGCCAGTCTGTCATGCCCGCGAGTAGCCCACCCACAGATAAATACTCGCGGATGTTTTGCTATTTCTAACTGCTGATTTAATAATTACTTATAAAATAACCCGTGAGAATGGCAGTTGGATTAATAACGGTGCGGCGGATAGGGTCGGACAATGAGCGACTCACGCGAATCGAACGGCCCCGACGACGGGGCGACGGATCCGCCCGCCGGCGGTGCGACCGACCGCCCCGACGGCGCGGAGCTCCGCCTCGCGGTCCCGGACATGGACTGCTCGTCGTGCGCGGGGAAGGTCGAGGGCGCGCTCGACCGCGAGGGCGTCCTCTCGGTCGACACGCGCCCGACGACGGGCGTCGTCGTCCTCACGTACGATCCGGACCTGACGGACGTCGAGGCGCTGACGGCCGCCGTCGAGGCGGCCGGCTACGCGGTCGAAGACGCCGAGTCCGACGGCGTCGCCGACGACCTGTTCACGAGCCCCCGAGCGATCGCGACCGCGGTCGGCGGCGTCTTCCTCGCGGTCGGACTCGCCTTGGAGTGGCTGCTCCCGGGGCTCGACCCGACGTTCGCGACCGTCGGCGGCGTCGGCTTCCTCGGGCCGTGGGGCGTCACCGGCGCGTCGGTCGCGTTCCTGCTCGCGGTCGCGGCCGCCGCGCCGCCGATCCTGCGGAACGGCTTCTACTCGCTGCGCGGGCTGAGCCTCGACATCGACCTGCTGATGAGCGTGGGCGTCGTCGCCGCGCTGCTCGTGGACCTGCCGTTCGAGGCGGCGACGCTCGCGGTGCTGTTCTCGGTCGCCGAGCTGCTCGAACGCTACTCCATCGACCGGGCGCGCACCTCCCTCCGCGAGCTGATGGAGCTGTCGCCCGACGAGGCGGTCGTGATCCGCGACGGTGCGGAGGAGACGGTGCCCGCCGGGGCCGTCGCGACCGGCGAGCGGCTGGCGGTCCGCCCCGGCGAGCGCGTCCCCCTCGACGGGGTCGTGAAGGAGGGCTCCGGTGCGGTCGACGAGTCGCCGATCACCGGCGAGTCCGTCCCCGCGGAGAAGGAGCCCGGCGACGAGGTGTACGCGGGCTCGATCAACGAGGCCGGCTACCTCGAGGTCGAGGCGACCGCGCCCGCCGAGGAGTCGACCATCGCGAAGGTCGTCGACCTCGTCGAGGCCGCCAACGGCGAGGAGACGCGCGCGGAGCGGTTCGTCGACCGCTTCGCGGGCGTCTACACCCCGATTGTCGTGGTCGGGGCGATCGCCACCGCGACGCTCGGCCCGCTCCTCGTCGGCGGCGGCGCGGAGACGTGGTTCGTCCGCGGGCTCACGCTCCTCGTCGTCGCGTGCCCCTGCGCGTTCGTCATCTCGACGCCCGTCAGCGTCGTCTCCGGCGTGACCGCGGCCGCGCGCAACGGCGTCCTCATCAAGGGCGGCGAACACCTGGAGGCCGCCGGCGACGTCGACGCCGTCGCGCTCGACAAGACCGGGACGCTCACGCGCGGCGAGCTGTCGGTGACCGACGTGGTCCCGCTCGGCGACCGCGACCCCGACGACGTCCTCGCGTGCGCGACCGCCATCGAGCGGCGGAGCGAACACCCGGTCGCGGCGGCGATCGTCGCGCAGGGCGAGGAAGTCGGTTCCGATCCCGGCGACGGCGATCCCGACGAGACCGAGGTCACCGGCTTCGAGGCGCTGACCGGCGAGGGGGTGCGGGCCGACCTCGACGGCGAGACCCACTACGCCGGCAAGCCCTCGCTGTTCGAGGAGCTCGGCTTCGACCTGAGCCACGCGCACGTCCGGTCCGACGGTGGAGTCGTCCGCGAGCGCGACGCGGACGGCGAGGAGCCCGACGACGCGAGCGCGAGCGTCACGGAGCCCGAGCCCTGCGACCACGGCCGGTACCTCGACTTGGCGAGCGAGACGATCCCGCGGCTCCAGGCCGAGGGGAAGACGGTCGTCCTCGTGGGGACCGAGAGCGAACTGGAGGGCGTCGTCGCGGTCGCGGACACCGTCAGGCCGGAGGCGGCGTGGGTCGTCGACCGGCTCCACGAGCTCGGGATCGACCGCGTCGCGATGCTCACCGGCGACAACGAGCGGACCGCCCGTGCGATCGGCGAGCGCGTCGGTGTCGACGAGGTACGCGCGGAGCTGCTCCCCGAGGAGAAGGTCGACGCGGTGCGCGAGCTCGGCGCCGAGGCCGACGGCGGCGTCGCGATGGTCGGCGACGGGATCAACGACGCCCCGGCGCTCGCGGCCGCCGACGTCGGGATCGCGATGGGCGCCGCCGGCGCCGACACCGCGATCGAGACCGCGGACGTGGCGCTGATGGCCGACGACCTGACGCGGCTCCCGTACGTGGTCGACCTCTCCTCGCGCGCGGGCTCGACGATCCGGACGAACATCGGCGCCTCGCTCGCCGTGAAGGCGCTGCTCGCCGCGGGCGCCCCCCTCGGCTACGTGAGCGTCGCGATGGCCGTGGTCGTCGGCGACATGGGGATGAGCCTCGGCGTCACCGGCAACGCGCTCCGCCTCGGCAACGTCGAACCCGCCGAGCCCCCGTCCGCGGACGCGGAGGCCGCAGAGTCGTACGCGGAACCGGCCGAATCGAACGCGGAGACGGCGTAGGGTCGGGCGACGACCCGTTCCGTCACGGGCGATCGGCGCCACTACGTCTGCGCCGACCGGAGACGATGCGACGTCGGGGCGCACTCACACAACTCACAGCTGAGTAGATTTACAAAACGTACTGGTTATAACGGTAACACCCCCGGACCGGACGACTCGTGAACCGAGCGCCGGCGACTCACTCCCGCGTGTCGAGGGGAGCCGATCCGGTATGGGTGTCGCTCCGCGCCGGGGTGGCATCCGCTCGCGCCCCTGTCCGAATTTTTATGTTTTTCATACTCGTGACTCCGAGCATGGTGGCGCATGACGCGTGAGGCCCTTGTCGCCGGCGAGGCCCTGATCGATCTCATTCCGGACCGTCCCGGACGGCTCGCGAACGTGGAGTCGTTCTCTCGACGGGCGGGCGGGGCGCCGGCCAACGTGGCGGTCGGGCTGGCGCGGCTCGACCGGACGCCGTGGTTCTGTACCGCGCTCGCCGACGACCCGTTCGGCTCGCATCTCGCGCGGGTGCTCGACCGCGAGGGCGTTCCGGACGACTTCGTCACGGAGGTTCCGGACAGCCGGACGGCGGTGGCGTTCGTCTCGCACGGCGAGGACGCCGACCGCGAGTTCACCTTCTACCGCTCGGAGGCGGCGGACAGGCGCCTCGACACGAGCGTCGTCGGCGACGACGTCCTCGAGTCGGTCGAGGTCGTCGTCGTTGGGGGCGTCACGCTGACCGTCGAGCCGGCGCGATCGGCGACGTTCGACCTCGTCGAGCGGGCCCGCGACCGGAACTGTCGCGTCTTCTTCGACCCGAACGTCCGCCCCGAGCTGTGGGAGACGGAGCCGACGCCCACGATAGAGCGGATGCTCTCCGAGACGGACGTCCTCAAAGTCACCCGCGAGGACCTCGAGGGCGCCGGCCTCCCGACGACGACCGCGGAGGTCCTCGCCGCCGGCCCGGACGCGGTTTTCCTGACCGAAGGCGGTTCCGGCGCGCGGCTGGTCGCCGACGAGGGCTCGCGGTGGGCCGCCGGCGAGTGGCACCACCCCGGATACGAGATCGAGGACGTCGTCGACACGACCGGCGCCGGCGACGCCTTCTCCGCCGGGGCGATCGCGGGACTCGTCGACGGCGACGACCCGGACGGTATCCTCGGGTTCGCCAACGCCGTCGCCGCCGCGTCGACGAAGCGCCGCGGTGCGATGGCCGCGCTTCCCGACCGGGAGGCCGTCGCGGAGCTGCGCGACGGGGAGTGATCCGTGCCGCGCGAAGCGCCGGAGACGCCGTCGTCCGCGATCGCTCGGCGGGTTCCGTCCCGGCCCGTAGCGACGGGTACTCGTCGACGTCCGCGACGTCGGTGATGACGATCCGAGTCGCCTCGACGTCGGTGATGACGATCCGAGTCGCCTCGACGTCCTCGACCACGGCGTTCCAGCCGCCGACGCTGATCCGGTCGGTGCCGGTGTCGACGACCAGCAGTACTCGTCCCCGGAGGGGCCGCGGGAGCGGGCGGAACTCGCCGCGGCCGTCGGGGCCCGGGACGCGTCACGTCGCACCGAGGTCGACCTCACTCTTTTGCCGTCCCGGAACGACTCGGTGCGTATGCCCTCCGAGAGCCGAGAGCCCCCCGCCGCCGACGCCGTCGACGCCGCCGATGGCGTCTCGACGGCCGACGACGGCCGCGGCGTGACCGAGGGGTCCGAAACTCCCCGCGACTCGGAGGCGACCGCCGAACGCGACCCGATCGAGTGGGGGCCGGTCCGTCACGACCGCCTCCGCTCGCTCGCGGCCGGCGCGACGGTCGGGATCGTCGGCACGGTCCTCGTCTCGATCGGCGCCGTCGCGGTCGCCGCGCTCGCGGGCGCCGCCGCCGGCGAACTCGCGCTCCCGAGCGTCGGCCTCGCCGAGGCCGCGGTCGGCGTCGGGTTCCTGTTCGCGCTCGCGGTCGCCACCCTCCCCTCGCTGTACGTCTGGTACCGCGAGACCTCGGTCAGCGAGCTGACCGGCTCCCGGCTCCGAGAGGCCGCGGGCGCGCTCAGTCCGGGGTGGACGCTCGCCGGGTTCGGCGCCGTCGTCGCCGCGGCGCTGGCGGCGCCGTCCGACTTCCTCCCCGCCCTCTGGCCGCTGTTCTGGCTCGTCTGGTTCGTGCCGGCCGTCGTCCAGTCGTCGGGCGTAGTCGTCCGACTGGATTCGGTCGAGGCGACGGTCGAGCGACGGTACCCGCACCACGACCGGACCCGGAGCGACGACCTCGGGGCGGTACTCCGGACGCGGCGGGTCGACCTCCGGTGGACGACGCTGTTCCTGCTCGCGTACCGCGGAAACGCGTGGTTCCGGTCGACGCCGTGGCTGTTCGTCCCGGTGGAGCGCGCCGACGCGGTCGAGTCGGCGCTCGACGCGGCGCTGGCGGAAAGCGACGGGCCGGACCGCGCGAGCGTGCCCGAGCGGCTCACGCTCGCGGCGTTAGGGTCGTTCTCGCTCGTCGTCGGCGTGCTGATGACCGTCGCGGCCGGCGAGGGGGCGGGCGGACTGGCGCTGGCGCTGCTCACGGCGCCGTTCTCCCTGCTCTTCCTCGTGCTCGCCGCGCGGCTGTGATTCGGCTGCGCGCCCGCCGGCAGGCGGCGGAACGTCCGGTCGAGTCCTCTCGGCGTCACCGGACGTGCCACCCCCTACCACGCGACTGATATACTCGCGGCACGTAGATTGGCCATGGACAGAAAGCGTCTGGAACGCGCACTCGAAGACGAGTTCGGCGGGACCGAGGCCGAGCGGCGCGCCGTCTCGCGGTCGGCCCGCGACCTCGTCGACTCCGGGCGGCCCTCCGAGGACCGCGGCCACGGACTGACCGTGACGGGGGTGATCGGACACTTGGAGGACGCGCCGGACGGCTCCTCGCTCGTCGAGCGGTGGAACTGGTGGATGGGCGCGCTCGACGCCGCCTACGGCGGCTACGACTACTTCACGGTGCGGTTCGTCGAGGACGACGAGGCGACGGGGCTCCGCCGGTAGGGCGGGAGGGGGACGAGGTCCCCGTCCGTCCACGTCCGGATCGCCCGGCAGCGGTTCGGAGCCGTCTACTTTCACTTTCACTCCGCGGATGGCTCGCTTATAGGGGCTGTCCGGTCGAACGGTGAGGTATGAGCGCAGTCACCGCCGACCGACCGCGGTACGCGACGCCGACGCGGGTGGACGTCACCGACTGTCGAACCGACCGCCTCCCGGACCGGGTCCGGGCGAACCGCGTCGACGGCAGCGAGGTCCACCTCGAACGCCGGGGCGGGCGGACGTTCCTCGTCACGCGGCCGAGCGAGTGACCGCCGGCTGCGGGCGGTAGCGAACCGAGAGCAGTCAACGAAGGCGGTCAACGAGGACGTCAGTCGTCGGCCGGCAGTTCCGTCCGGACCAGGTCGCCGTCTCCGAGTCGGCTGTCGAGGCCCACGCCGAGCGTCTCGTTCGTACGCGCGACCGACTCGGCGGCGTCGACGTCGGTCGCCATCGCGCGGACCGCGTCGACGTTCTCGGGGACCACGTCGGCCTCCTGGTGGACGTTCTGGAAGAGGTAGAGGTCCCGACCGGTCACGCTTATCGACTCCTCCCAGACGCAGTTCTCCCAGAGGTCGCCGCGGGGCCGCCCCGCGTCGGCCGCGTACTCCTTCAGCGCGCCGGCGCCGTCGATGCCGGCGCCTTCGGGCACGAGGAAGATCCGGCTCTCGTCGGCGAGCAGGTCGCGGACGGCCGCCGGGTCGGGGTCGGTCTCCAGGGTGACGTTGACGCTGTGGGTGTGCATCCCCGTCACCGGCGCCTTCAGCGCCGCGGTGTCGACGGTCACGTCGGGGAGGACCTCGTTCACGTCCGGGCCGTGGTGAGAGGGGACCGTCGCCGGGTCGGGGACGATGTCGTTTATCGGACCGCGGTCGGTCTCGTTCGGGTCGCCGCCGCGGCGCACGAGCGTGACGCGCGCCTTCTCGACGCCGTAGGTCTCGTCGAGCGGCGCGAGCAGCCGCGAGAGCGCGGTCGTGTTACAGGAGACGACGCGGACGGAGTCGGCGCCGCGGGCGGCCTCGAACCGGCCGCGCGCGTTGAAGGAGGCGTCGGCGACTGCGGCGTCCTCGCCGCCCTGGAAGATCGCCTTCGTGTCGTGCGCCTCGTACACCGGCGCGTTGCGCTCGCCGACGCCGGAGGGCGCGCAGTCGACGACGACGTCGACGGCGTCGAGGAGGTCGCCGAGCGTCCCCGCCAGGTCGACGCCGGCGGCCGCAAAGTCGTCTGCGCGGTCCTCGACCGCCGCGTAGAGATCGTAGCCCCGGCGGGCCGCGGCCTCGACGCCGTAGTCCGGCGACGCCTTCGTCACGCCGACGAGCTCCATGTCGGCCTGGGCCGCGACGGCGTCCGCGACCCGCTTGCCGATCGTGCCGTAGCCGTTGACGCCTACGCGTATCATACCTGCCTGTCGCTCGGGGAGTGGTATAATCTTTTCGAGGATCGTAAAATGAAATTAACTACCCCACGAGTAATCGATCGGTTAATTCGACGCCGATCGGCACCGGACGTAAATAATTCAATTACGAAATAGAGTAAAATCGTCGATGGCAAGGCCTAACGCTCGGGCGAACGGAGGCGCGAGCATGGCAGCCGACCTCTCCGACGCCGCGGCGACCGCGGTCGAACAGTGTCTGAACGTCGCCCCCGACGAGTCGGTCGTCGTGGTCACCGACGACGAGCGCGAGCCGATCGGTGAGGCGCTCTACGCGGCCGCGTGCGCCGTCACCGACGACGCGACGGTCCTGCGGTACCCGCCCGCGGACCAGCACGGGACGGAGCCGCCGGCGCCGGTCGCGGCCGCGATGCGGGAGGCGGACGTCTTCCTCGCGCCGACGACGAAGAGCCTGAGCCACACCCGCGCCCGCGGCGCGGCCTGCGACGCCGGCGCGCGCGGCGCGACGCTCCCGGGCATCACCGAGGACGTGTTCACGACCGGGCTTGACGCCGACTACGCCGCCATCGACGCCGCCTGCGACGACGTGCTCGACCAGGTCGGCGACGCGGACGAGGTCCGCGTCACCGCGCCCGCCGGCACCGACATCACGTTCGGGATCGGCGACCGCGAGTGGCTCGCCGACACCGGCATGGTCCGCGAGCCGGGCGACTTCTCGAACCTCCCCGCGGGCGAGGTGTTCGTCGCCCCCGAGACCGCGACCGGGACCTTCGTCGTCGACGGGACGATGATGCCCCACGGCCTGCTCGACGAGGACCAGACACTCGCGTTCGAGGTCGAGGACGGGTTCGTGACCGAGATCGGCGACGACGAGATCCGCGCCGACGTGGAGGCGGCGGCCGAGGAGGTCGGGGACGCGGCGTACAACCTCGCGGAACTCGGCATCGGGACCAACGGCGGGGTCGAGGAGCTCGTCGGCTCGGTCCTCTTAGACGAGAAGGCCGGCGGCACGGTCCACATCGCGATCGGCGACAACGCCGGGATCGGCGGCGAGACGGACGCGCCGCTCCACCTCGACGGCATCATCCGGAACCCGACCGTCTACGCCGACGGCGAGCCGATCGACCTGCCGAAGGCGTAAGACGGCACAAGGCGGGAATCTAACTTTTCATTTATAAAGGATCGGCGGTGCGGCGGCGCGTGCCTGCGAGCGGCCGCCCTCGGCGGCCGCGAGGCGCACGCGCGAGGGAGTCGGGCGCAACGAGGGCGACCGGAGGGAGCCCGAAGGCGCGCCCGACGAGGCTGGGGAGGCGTGAGGTGCGGGGCCGTGCGGGGCGGGGCGGGGCTCGAAGGGGCGGCCGTGAGGCGGGCGCAGGGGACGGAAGCACCGCAGCGAGCGAACGGAGTGAGCGAGTGAGGAGCGCACCGAGCGTGCGCCCGCCTCACGGCCGGGGCTTCGGCGGCGGTCGTCGAGATCAGCTATTTATAAGCACAACAGTTTCCGTACAGCCTCACGGCCGGGGCTTTGGAGGTGTTTACCGCCGACCCGCGGTCAGTTATTTATACACCATCGGCCAGGACATCGGAGAGCGTCGTCGATCTGCTAGCGATGATTTATAAGCGAACGATCGAGATTTCGGGGCGCTCCACACAGTATCTCCAACTCATTCCACGACCGCGAGCGCCACGCCGTTCACGTCCCGGACGCCGACCACTTGGTGGCGCCAGCCGTCGCCGGCGTCGACGCAGAGCGTCCCGGCGTCAGTGACCGCCACCGACACACCGGGCCCGTACCCGAGCGCTACCGCCGTCTCGTCCACGGGTAGATCGGTGACTCCCCACGTCTCGTCCCCCCACTCACCGCCCGCACCCGAGTGAACCAACAGATCGCCGTCGACGACCGCCATCGCGTGGCCGTCGCCGTCGGCCGCGACCGCGTCCGCGACGCCCTCCCGGACCGTCATCCAGCCGTTGCCGAGCCAGTAGAGCCCCGCACCGGTCGCGGCGAGCGGCATCCCGGACCCGGCTACGTCTCGCGCATCGTCGAGGCCGACGTCGGTGAGCCTCCCCGCATCGACCCGGTAGACCCCCTCAGCGCCCGCGACGAGCGCGCCGTCGACCGCGCGCGGCTCCGCCACGGAGCCCAGCCGCGCTGTCGACGCGACCGCCGTCCCGCCGTCCTCGAACGCGACGCGCTCGATCGCGCCGTCCTCACGCGCGACGAGGATGTCACCGCCGTCACGGCCCTTCCCCACGCCGACCGCGACCGCCGGCTCGTCGTCGACCGGCTCGAAGTCGGGATCGTCCCCGACCGCGGCGACCGAGAGCCCGTCCGGAGTCGCGGCGGCGACGAGGTCCGCCCCCTCGCCGCGCGCGAGGACGGCGACGTCGCGGGCCGCGTCGCGCGCGACCATGTCGAACGCGCCGATCTTGTCGGCCGACAGCGAGACGCGGACGATCCCGGTCCCCGTCGCGACGTAGGCGTCGGTGCGGCCGGCGCTGCCCGCGTACACGCGCTTTTCGTCGATCGAGATGTCGTCCTCGGCGGGAGCCATCGGGAGGGCGTTCTCCGCGGCGGGTCATAAGCCCCGCGCGCCGGCGCTCCCGTCCCGGGCTCGGGCACCGTCGCGCGTTCCGACGCCCCGGGAACGCCCGCGCGTTCCGACGGCCATTTGGCCGGCCCTCCCCTACATTGATCCGTGCAATCGGTCGCCGCCGACCTCGCGACGCTGCTCGCGGACGTGGTCCCCCGGCTGGCCCGGATCACGGCGTTCATCGCGGGCGGCGTCTTCGCCGCCAACGTCGCCGTCGCGTTCGGCTTAGTCCGGTACGTCGCCGGGCTCGCGGGGTGGCTCACGCGGCCGGCGAACCTCCCCGACGAGGTCGGCACGGCGATCCTCACGACCGCGGCGTCGACGACCGCGGGCTACGCCACGCTGGCGGAGTACCGCGAGGCGGGCCTGCTCGACGACCGCGCGACGCTCGTCGCCGTGGTGATGAACACGTTCTTCGGCTTCGTCCAGCACGTCTTCACCTACTACGTCCCGGTGTTGATCCCGATCCTCGGGGTCACGACCGGCGCCGTCTACGTCGGCGCGCGCGCCGGCATCGCGCTGGTAATCACCGTCACGGGCGTCGTCGCGGGCGGCCTCCTCCTCTCGGAGGCGAACGTCGACCGCTCCGCGCTCGCCGACGTCGACGCGACCGGCCCCGAGGCCGACGACCGCACCGACCGCGAGCGCGTCCGTGACGCGGCCGAGAAGTCGTGGAGCACCCTCCGCCGGATCGTCCCGCGGCTCGCGGTCGTGTACACGCTCGTCATCTGGCTCGTCACGACGTACGACGTGACCGCGCTGACGAGCGTCGCCGAACCGATCACGGGGGTGCTGGGGCTGCCGGGCGAGGCGGTTCCCGTCATCGCCGTGTTCACGCTCGACACGACCGCGGGCGCGGCGACGCTGGCCGGGACCGAGGCCGGAACCTTCACCACTCGCACCGCGGTCGCGTCGCTGCTCATCGGAAGTATCCTCTCCTTTGCCGTCTCGACGTTCCGGCGCTCGATCCCCTTCCAGTACGGGATCTGGGGCGCGTCGTTCGGGACGAAGGTGATCGTCGTCAACACCGCCCTGAAGCTGGTCTTCATCTCGGCGACGGTCGCGCTGCTGCTCGCGCCGGTGTGGTGAGTCGGTCTCACGCGAATCAGTAGGTTCAACACCGCCCCGGACCGATCGGCGCGCATGGCGCTCGAAAAGGACGTGGACTGTCCCGCGTGCGGCGAGACCCGTTCGTTCTACCGGACCGCGGCGATGACGCTCCACCTCGGCGAGAAGACGAAGTGGCGCTGCCCCGACTGCGAGTACGGCTACGTCGAGATCAACGGTATCGACACCCTCCCGGCCTGATCCGGCCGCCCATCCCTGTTTTTCATTACCACCACCGCGCCGCAACACTCACTACCCCGGCGGTTGAGCCGGATCGCATGAACCGGATACGGCGACGGTCCGCGGAGGCGATACTGCGTGGTCGGTGAGGCGCGCGAGCCCGAGAGCGACACGGGGCCGCTGGACGGCGTCACGGTGCTGGACCTCTCGCGCGTACTCGTCGGGCCGTTCTGTACGATGCAGCTCGGCGACCTCGGCGCGGAGGTGATCAAGGTCGAGCGGCCCGGCCCGGGCGACCAGACGCGGACGTGGGTCCCGCCGGCGTTCAGCAAGGGCGACGGCGGCGAGGGGCGAAAAGGCGACGGCGAGGATGGCGAGAGCGACGAGACCGAGGACGGCGCCGAGAGCGCCTACTACGTCAGCGTCAACCGCAACAAGCGCTCGATCCAGCTGGACCTGACGACCGAGGCGGGCCGCGCGGTCGTCCGCGATATCGCGCGCGAGGCGGACGTCCTCGTCGAGAACTTCCGGGTCGGCAAGACGGAGGAGTGGGAGCTCGGCTACGGCGACCTCGTCGAGGAGAACCCCGGGCTCGTCTACTGCGGCATCTCCGGCTACGGCGAGTGGGGCCCCGACCGCGACAAGCCCGCGTACGACATCATGATGCAGGCGCGGGGCGGGTTCATGTCGTTCACGGGCGTCGAGGGCGGCCCGCCGGTCCGGATCGGAGTCGCGCTCGCCGACGTCGGCGCCGGCATGTACGCGACGCAGGCGATCCTCGCGGCGCTGCTCGAACGCGAGCTCGGCGACGGAAGCGGGCAGAAGATCGACGTGAGCCTGCTCGACGGGCAGGCCGCCTGGACCAGCTACATGGCGACGAACTACTTCGCCAGCGGCGAGCCGCCGGGCCGGATGGGGAGCAAACACCCGAACATCGTCCCCTATCGGGCGTACGAGACGGCGGACGACTACGTCGTCGTCGCCTGCTCGTCCGACCGGTTCTGGCCGCCGCTGTGCGAGGCCATCGACCGCCCCGACCTGCTCGCCGACGAGCGGTACGAGGAGAACGAGGGGCGCGTCCGGAACCGCGACGAGCTCGACGCCGAGTTAGCGGAGACGTTCGCGGCGATGACGACCGACGAGGCGGTCGAGCGGCTGGACGACCACGACGTGCCCGCGAGCCGCGTCCGCGACGTGGGCGAGGTGTTCGACGACCCCCAGATCGAGGCGCGCGGGATGCTCGAAGAGGCCGAGCACCCGACCGCGGGCACGGTGCGGTTCCCCGGGTCGCCGATGCACTTCTCGCGGACGCCGACGACGGTCCGCCGCCACCCGCCCGCGCTCGGCGAACACACGGAGTCGGTCCTCCGCGAGTACGGCTACGGCGACGGGGACATCGACGAGCTGCGGGAGCTCGGCGCGATCGCGGAGTAACGTTCTCGGAGCAGCGATTTCGGAGTGACGATACCGGCGAGCGCCCGGCGAGCGCCCGGCGAAAAAGGATGCCCGAGTGCCGCGACGACCTCGGAGCGTCCCGGCCTACAGGATCCCCGCCTGCTCGGCGCGCGCGACGATGCCGCGGGCCATCTTGTCGGTCGCCTCGTCGACCATCTCGCCGTCGACCGAGACGGCGCCTTTGCCCTGCTCTTTCGCCTCCGCGTAGGCGTCGACGATCCGGCGGGCCTTCTCGGCCTCCTCGGGCGAGGGCGCGAACGTCTCGTTGGCGGGCCCGATCTGGCTCGGGTGGATCGCCCACTTGCCGTTACAGCCGAGCTGGCTCGCCCAGCGACAGGAGTCGCGGAACCCCTCCGCGTCCTCGATCTCGGCGTACGGGCCGTCGATCACCTGAAGGCCCTGTGCCTTCGCGGCGTGGGCGATGCGCGCGAGCTGGTAGTGCCAGTAGTGGCCGGGGTAACCGCCGCCGGAGCCGATCGTGAGGCCGGCGGCGCCGACGTTGGCGGTGTAGTCGCCGGGGCCGAACACGAGCGACTCCAGGCGGTCGCTGGCGCGGGCGATGTCGGCGACCTTCGTCATCGCCTCCGGCGACTCGATCTGCGCCTGGAGGCCGATCTCGCCGACCGGCAGGTCGTTGTTCTCCTCGACCTGCGTCAGCAGGTTGGCGACGGTGGCGACCGTCTCCGGGTTGTTCGCCATCGGCACCATGATCGTGTCGAGGTGCTCGCCGGCGCGGCCGACGACCTCGATCACGTCGTCGTAGAACCACCGAGTGTCGACGCCGTTCATCCGGTAGCAGGGCCGGGTGTCCGACCAGTCGTACTCGATCAGCCCCTCGATGACGTTCTCGCGGGCGTCGACCTTCGCCGAGGGCGCGACGGAGTCCTCGAGGTCGAGGAACGCCTCGTCGGCGCCGGAGTCGGGCGCCCGTTCGATCATCTCCGGGTCGGAGCCCGGCGTGGCGAGCTGGCTCCGCCGGAGCGTGACGTCTTCCGGCCCGCCCATCAGTCGTCGCCCTCCGAGGCCGTGATCGGGTCGTTCTCGTCTTCGGTGAAGCCGGCCGACTCCTCTTGGCGCTGTCGCGCCTCGGGGTCGAACTCGGCCTCGATGTCCTGGTACCGCGGGACGAAGGAGAGCTCGTGGTGGCTCTCGGTCTCGTGGCCGATGTACCGCTCTTCGAGGTCGAACTGCGCCTCCTCGTCGTTCTCGGCGATGTTCGCGAAGTCCTCGTAAGCGGCGTGGGCGCCGGAGTGGAGCCCGTACAGCGTGATGAAGATGTACTGGTAGCCGAGGTCGCCCAGTTCTTCGAAGGTGAGCGGATCCTCCTCGGCGCCCCACTCGAACGAGGAGGAGTAGTTGAACGCGAGGTCGAGGTCCGGGTGCGTCTCGTGGATCGTCTCGGCGTACTCGACCGCGTCCTCGCGGGACGGGTCGGGCATCTCGGGCCAGACGAGGTCGACGCCGGCGTCGGCGTAGATACGGCCGCGTTCGAGGTGCTCCTCCCAGTCGCCGTTCGCGGAGCCGTACGCGTCGGTGCGGGCGATGATGACGGTGTCCTCGCTCTGCTTGGCGTCGACCGCCGCCTCGAAGCGCGAGCGGGCCTGCTCGCGGGAGACGATCTGCTTGCCCGCGATGTGGCCGCAGCGCTTCGGCGAGGTCTGGTCCTCGATGTGGACCGCGGCGACGCCGGCCTTCTCGTACTCGCGGACCGCGCGCCGGACGTTGTGGACGCCGCCGTAGCCGGTGTCGCAGTCGGCGACGACCGGGAGGTTCGTCGCCTCGACCATGCGCTTGGCGTTCTCGACCATCTCCGACATGGTGACCATCTCCAGGTCGGGGAAGCCGAACTGGCCGAGGACGGTCGAGTAGCCGCTCATGTACGCCGCGTCGAGCCCGGCCATCTCCGCGAGGCGAGCGTCGAGCGCGTGGTAGATCCCGGGCGCGAACGTGTACTCCTGCTCGTCGAACAGCTGGCGGAGCTTCCGGCCGGCCGGGTTGTCGATATCTCTGTCGAAGACGTCGTCGTCGAGTTCGTTGGGATTCATCGGATTACAGCGTGGAGTCGTCGGCTGCGGTGCGGTTCGACGCGGCGCGGCGGCCGTCGGTGGAGCGTCGGTCGGCGCGGCGCTCGTCGGCGGGACGGCTGTCGGCGCGGCGCTCGTCGGCGGGACGGCTGTCGGCGCAGCGTTCGCCGTCCGTGCGCGCGGTGGGCACGAACGTCGTGGAGTCCGGTCGCGGGCCGTCACCGGTGCCCGCCATCGGGACGGGGCGGCGCGTCGCGTTCGCCGTCATCGGGACCCCCCGTCCGTCCGCGTCCGCGAGGCGGGACGCAGGTCGGGGACGAGCGGCGCGTCGCGCTCGCCGTCCGTCGGCGGGCGGGTCGGCCGACGGGTGTCGGTCGCCGTCGGCTGCGAGGTGTCGGTCGGCTGCCGGCTGTCGGTCGGCGGCCGGCTGTCGGTCTGCGGCGGCGAGCCGGCTGTTCGCGTCTCCGTCGCTCGCCGGGTCGTGATCGTCGGGACCAGCGGCGCGCCGGCCTCCTCGGTGAGCGGGGTCCGGCCGGGGATCGTCCGCGGAGAAGTAGTCGTCGAGGTCGACTCGGTCCGGCGGTCGGAGCGGGTCGTCGAGTCCGTGTCGGTCGTGCCGTCTGTGCGTCGGGTCGTGTCGTCGGGCGTGTCGTTAGGTGTCGTCATCGGGTCGTGTGGGCGGTTGCGGCGGTCGTCTGGTGATCGAGTCCGTGCGTCGGGTCGCTGCGTGTCCGTGTACGGGTACTGCCATTGCGAACGGAGGAAATCGGAGGAGGATATTAAACATAGTGATTGATAATGATAATATTCGTTAATGTGTATTGCCCGTTTAAATGTTTCATGGCAACACGGAACACGGACGGGGCGGCCGCCCCGGGTTCGTGGGCCGCCGACGTCGACGTCGCCCGTCGCCCGGACCGATCGCTTATTGGGTCCACGCGCGGAGATTCGGGTAGTGAACGAGCGCGACGCCCTCCGAGCCATCGCCGCCGACCTCCCAGCCGCGGGCGACGACGCAGCCGTCGTCGACGGGACGGTCATCACGACGGACATGCTCCACGAGCGGACCGACTTCCCGCCCGGGACGACGCGGTACACCGCCGGCTGGCGCGCGGTGGGCGCGTCGCTCTCGGACGTCGCCGCGATGGGCGCGGCCGCGCGGGCCGCGGTCGCCGTCTACGCCGACGAGGTGTTCGACCGCGAGGAACTGACTCGGTTCGTCGCGGGCGCGGTCGACGTCTGCGAGGCGGTCGACGCGGAGTACGTCGGCGGCGACCTCGACGAGCACGTCGAGTTCACGACGGCGACCACCGCGATCGGGGACGTGACCGAGTCCGGCCCCGTCACCCGCGACGGGGCGCGGCCGGGCGACGCGCTCTGCGTCACCGGCGAGTGGGGGCGGTCCGCGGCGGCGCTGCGGCTATTTAAAAAGGACTCCGACGAGGCGGTCGAGCGCGCCAACGAGCTGTTCCGGTTCACGCCGCGGGTGGCCGACGGGCTCGCGCTCGCTCCGAGCGCGACCGCGATGATGGACTCCTCGGACGGGCTGGCTCGGTCGTGTCACCAGCTCGCGGAGGCGAGCGGGGTCGGGATCGAGATCGAGCGGGACGCGGTTCCGGTCCACCCGGCGGTCGAGGAGGTTGCCGAGGATACGGCGGAGCGGTTCGAGCTCGCCGCGCACTTCGGCGAGGACTTCGAGTTGGTCTGTGCGGTGCCGGAAGCAGAGGTTGATGAGGTCGAAGAAGCGTGTCCGTCCGGGTTCACCCGGATCGGGACGGTGGTTGAGGAGCGTGATGAGGGAGACCAGCCCGTCCTCGCCGACGGCGAACCCCTCCCCGACCGCGGCTTCACGCACGGCGACGAGTAAGTCGGCGAAACATCAGTCGATCGACCGCCCGACAGTTGATTTTATAAATAGCCGATCGACACGAACGCTCCCGAAGCCCCGGTCGCGAGGCGGGCGCACGCTCGCTGCGGTCCTCAGTCACTCGCTTCGCTCGTTCCTTGCGGTCCTTACGTCGCCTGCGCCCGCCTCGCGACCGCCCCTTCGATTCCCGCCCCAGCACCGCAACCGCAGCCTCATACCTCCCCAGCCTCGTCGCTCGCGCTTAAAAGCGCTCGCGACTCCCTCGCGCGTGCTCCTCGCGGCCGCCTTCGGCGGCCACTCGGAGGCACGCGCCACCGCTGAAAAATCCGATTTCTGCTTCGTCTACCGCATGAACTCGATCGCAGCGCCCTGCCCGAAGCCGACGCAGAGCGTCGCGAGGCCGCGCTCGGCGTCCTGCTTTTGCATCTCGTGGAGCAGCGTGACGGGGAGCCGGGCGCCCGAGGCGCCGAGCGGGTGGCCGAGCGCGATGGCGCCGCCGTTGACGTTGTAGATCTCCTCGTCGATACCGAGCTCGCGCCGGGAGTACTCGCACTGGGAGGCGAACGCCTCGTTCAGTTCGACGAGGTCGTAGTCGTCGATGTCGGTGCCGGCGCGTTCGAGGAGGCCGCGCGTGGCGGGCACCGGGCCGATCCCCATGACGGTGGGGTCGACGCCGGCGACGTTGTTCGTGCCGACCTCGGCGAGCACGTCGAGGCCGTGCTCTTCGGCGAACGCCTTGCTCGTGACCACCGTCAGCGACGCGCCGTCGGAGATCTGCGAGGAGTTCCCCGCGGTGACGCTGCCGTCCCCGGTGAACGCCGGCGGCAGGTCGGCGAGCTTCTCGGCCGTCGTGTCCGGGCGGATCCCCTCGTCCTCCTCGACGAGCCCGTCGTCGGTCTCGACGGGGACGATCTCGTCGTCGAAGCGGCCCGACTCGGTCGCCTCCGCGGCGCGCTGGTGGCTGCGGGCCGCGTACTCGTCTTGCGCCTCGCGGCTCACGTCGTACTCCTCGGCCACCTTCTCGGCGGTCATCCCCATCTGCAGCTGGAAGATGTTGTACTCCTCGGACAGCTCGGGGTGGAGGTGCTCGTAGGAGTCGCCGTCCATCGGGACGCGGCTCATGTTCTCGACGCCGCCCGCGATGATACAGTCGCGGTTGCCCGCGGCGACCGCGTCGGACGCCGAGATGATCGCCTGCATCGAGGAGGCGCACCAGCGGTTGATCGAGGTCGCGGGCACCGACTCGCCCAGCTCGGAGAGGAGCGCGATGACGCGCGCGACGTTGTTGTCCTGCTCGGTGCGCTGCTGGGCGACGCCCCACATCAGGTCGTCGACGTGGTCGCTGGTCAGCCCCGTCTCTTCGAGGGCATGGTCGATGAGCGTCGTCGAGAGGTCCTCGCTGCGGACGTCTTCGTAGACGCCGCCGTCTTTCCCCTGCGGCGTTCGGTAGGCGGCCGCGATCACCGGCGTGGTCTCGTCTGTCATGAAAGATAACAGGCGAGTCGGTGTATTAAAACGCCGTGGAACGAGCGAGAATCGATCCGAAGTTTATCGTTTATTTTCGAGCAGGCTCTCGCCGGTCATCTCCGCCGGCCGGTCGCGGTCCATCAGGTCGAGCAGGGTCGGCGCGATGTCGCAGAGCGACCCGCCCTCGCGGACCCTGCGTCCCCCGTCGTCGCCGTCGGGCGTCAGGTAGACGAACGGGACCGGATTGTACGTGTGGGCGGTGTGGGGGTCCTCGGCCGTGCCCATGTCGTCGGCGTTGCCGTGGTCGGCGGTGACGACCGCGTGCGCGCCTGCGTCAGCGACGGCGTCGAGCAGCCGGTCGAGCTGTTCGTCGACGGCCTCGACCGCCTCGACGGCCGCGTCGAAGTCGCCGGTGTGGCCCACCATGTCCGGGTTCGCGTAGTTCAACACGAGCAGGTCCGGGTCGTCGGAGGCGATCGTCTCGACGGCCTCGTCGGTCACCTCGGGGGCGGACATCTCCGGCTGGAGGTCGTAGGTCGGCACGTCCGGGCTCTCGACGATGATCCGCATCTCGCCGGGGAACTCCACCTCGCGGCCGCCGTTGAGGAAGTAGGTGACGTGGGGGTACTTTTCGGACTCCGCGATCCGGAGCTGCGTGCCGCCGGCGTCCGCGACGACCTCGCCGATCGTGTTCGCCGGGATCTCCGGCGGGAACGCGACCGGGAAGTCGAACGTCTCGTCGTACTCGGTCATCGTCGTCATGCGGATCTCGGGCTGGTCGAGGTCGAACTCCCACTCCGGCCGGGTGTCGGTGAGCATCCGGACGAGCTGGCGGGCGCGGTCCGCGCGGAAGTTGAAGAAGATCACGGCGTCGCCATCGTCGATCCCGGGCTCGTCCGCGACGAGCGTCGGCTCGACGAACTCGTCCGTCTCGCCGCGGGCGTGGGCCTCGCGGGCGGCCGCGACCGCGCTCTCGGCCTCGTGCGGGGCCTCGCGCTCGACGATCGCGTCGTACGCCTTCTTCGTCCGCTCCCAGTTCTCGTCGCGGTCCATCGCGTGGTAGCGGCCGGTCACGGTCGCGACGTGGCCGGTGCCGCGCTCGTCGGCCTTCGCGGTCACGTCGGCGAGGAACCCGTCGGCGATCTCCGGGGCCGTGTCGCGCCCGTCGGTGAACGCGTGGCTCGTCGCGGGCACGCCCGCGTCGGCCGCGGCGTCGATCAGCGCGAGCAGGTGCTCGACGTCGGAGTGGACGCCGCCGTCCGAGACGAGCCCCATGAAGTGGACCCGGCCGCCGGTCGATTTCGCGTGGTCGAGCGCGGCCGCGATCGCGTCGTTGTCCGAGAGCGACCCCTCCGCGAGCGCGTCCGTGATCCGGGTGTACGCCTGTTTGACTACCCGCCCGGCGCCGATGTTGAGGTGGCCGACCTCGGAGTTCCCCATCTGTCCCTCGGGGAGCCCCACGCGCCGCCCGTGGACGACGAGGCGGCCGTCGGCCCCGCGCTCCGTCGCCGCGTCGAACGTCGGCGTGTCGGCCGCCTTCACGGCGTCGCGGCGGTCGTGGTCGCCGAGCCCCCAGCCGTCGAGGATGACGAGTGCCGTCTCCATACCCCAGCGTGCCGCCCGGAGGGTAACTACCCTTCGATGGGGTCACTCCCGTCACTCGACCCAGACGGTCTTGCGGTTGACGAACTCCTTGATCCCGGCCTCGGAGAGCTCCCGACCGTAGCCCGAGTCCCTGACGCCGCCGAACGGGACCCGCGGGTCGGACTTCACGAGCTGGTTCACGTACACGCAGCCCGCGTCGATGCGGCTCGCCACGCGCTCGCCGCGGTCGCGGTCCTCGGTCCAGACGCTCGCGCCGAGCCCGAAATCGGTGTCGTTGGCCGTCTCGATCGCCGCCTCCTCGTCGTCGACCTCGTACACCGTGGCCACCGGCCCGAACGTCTCCTCGGTGTCGACGGGGCAGCCCTCGGGGACGTCGGTCAGGACGGTCGGCGGGTAGAACGCCCCCTCCCTATCGAGGGGCTCGCCGCCGGTCACGAGCGTCGCGCCCGCGTCGACGCTCGCCGTCACCTGCTCGTGGAGCGACTCCATGAGGTCCGCCCGCGCCTGCGGCCCGACGTCGGTCGCCTCGTCGGTCGGGTCGCCGACGACGAGCCCGTCGATCTCGTCGACCAGCGCGTCGAGGAACGCGTCGTACACGTCCGTGTGAACGACGAAGCGCTTCGCGGCGATGCACGACTGCCCCCCGTTCAGGTTCCGCGCCCACGCGCCCGTCTCGGCCGCGGCCGCGACGTCGGCGTCGTCGAGGACGACGAACGGGTCGCTCCCGCCGAGTTCGAGGACCGTCTTCTTGAGCTGGTCGCCGGCGCTCGCAGCGACCGCGCGCCCGGCCGGCCCGCTCCCGGTCAGCGTCGCGGCCCGGACGCGGTCGTCCGTCAGGAGGTCGTCGACGAGGTCCGAGGGGATCAGAAGCGTCTGGAAGACGTCCTCGGGGTAGCCGGCCTCGCGGAACACCTCCTCGATGGCGAGCGCGCAGCCGGGCACGTTCGACGCGTGCTTGAGAATTCCCACGTTCCCGGCCGTGAGGTACGGCGCGGCGAAGCGGAACACCTGCCAGAACGGGAAGTTCCACGGCATCACCGCGAGGACGGGACCGAGGGGCTCGTGCTCGGTCTTGACCGTCGAGCCCGGCGGGCTCGGGTGGTGGTCCGCCTCGAGGTACGCGCCCGCGTGCTCCGCGTAGTGGTCGCAGACCCACGCGCACTTCTCGACCTCGCCGACCGCCTGCGAGATCGGCTTCCCCATCTCCCGCGTCATCGTCTCGGCGTACCGCCGCTTGTTCTCTCTGAGCACGTCCGCCGCGTTCGCGAGCAGCCGCTCGCGGTCCCGGAGCGGGCGCGTCCGCCAGTCCTCGAACGCCCGAACCGACCGGCCTAACGCCGCCTCGACGTCGTCCGCGTCGTGTTCGTTGTACGTTTCGATCTGCGCTCCGGTCGTCGGGTTTACCACGTTCATGAGGGGTGTGTGAACGTTGTACAGTCGTTGTAATAGTAGTCACGCCGGAAGACCGGCGGCCGACTCCCGCGTTCGGCCCGGTCGATTCGGGTCCGGGCCGGGGGTCTCGGGAGAATCATAAATTACCCAACACGCATGTATGTCATAGACCCGCATATTTATGTGGGGAGCGACACTCACGGACGATTGTTAACAATGGTAACCGAAGACAGCGATACCGGAAACAAGTATAAACAGGCCGACGCCGCTGAGACGAGTTCGGGGAGCCGGTCGCCGGTCGGACGGCGGCGGTTCCTTCAGGCCGCCGGCGCGGGCGCGGCCGTCGGGCTCGCCGGCTGTTCCGGCGGGGGCGGCGGCGACGGCGGGCCCGTGACGCTCGGCGCAGCGTACATCCTCTCCGGGTTCGCGTCGCTGTACGGCGAAGAGGCCGAGCGCGGGATCGACTTCGCGGTGTCGGAGATCAACGACAACGGCGGCATCGACGGCCGCGACGTCGAGGTGATCGTCCGCGACACCGAGGCGAGCGGCGACACGGCGATCCAGCAGATCCGCAGCCTCGTTCAGGAGGACAACGTCGACGGGCTGTTCGGGCTCGACTCCAGCGGCGTCGCGCAGGCCGTCGCGCCGCAGATCTCGCAGCTCCAGATGCCGTTCATGATCACGCACGCGGCGACCCCGTTCGTCACCTCGCCGCAGGGCGAACACGAGGACTCCGTCGGGAACGAGTACGTGTTCCGCGACTCCAACAGCCTCGCACAGGACATCTACGGGGCCGCGCGGGTCGCCGAGAACCTCGACGCGACCGAGTGGGCCACCATCGGCCCGGACTACGCGTTCGGGTACGAGACGTGGGACTACTTCCAGGCGTACTGCGACGGGCTCGGCGTCGAGGCCGAGTTCACGGCCGAACAGTTCCCGGCGCTGGAGACGAGCGACTACACCCCGTTCATCAGCTCCATCCTCGACGCCGACCCGGACGCGGTGCTCACCCCGCTGTGGGGGGCCGACCTCACGACGTTCATCGGGCAGGCAGAGAGCGCGGGCTGGTTCGACCAGATCGACCACACGCTGTTCAGCGTCGGGATGGGAACGGACTACCCGAGCGACGGCAGCCCGCTCCCGGAGGGGGAGTACGCCTCCACGCGGTACGATCCGTTCGTCCCCGACACCGAGGCGAACAACTCGTTCCGCGAGGCGTACTACGAGGAGTACGAGTCGCTCCCGACGTACAACGCAGAGGGCGCGTATCGGGCCCTCTACCTGTACAAGGAAGCGATCGAGTCGGCCGGGAGCACGGAGCCCGACGCGCTCGTCGACGAGTTCACCGGCATGGAGCACTCGGGCCCCGTCGGCGACTACCAGTTCAGCGAGACGAACCAGGCGACGGTCGCGTCCATCTGGGGCACCGTCACGTACGACGAGGAGTGGGAGAGCAACGTGCTCGACCCCGTGAATCGGTACGAGGCGGGTCCCGACGTGCTGTCGGAGGCGCTCGGCGACTCTGACCTCCCGGCGGGTATCTAACCCGCCGCCGCCTCCATGAGTCTCACATCACTCGTTCCACTGATCGGTATCGCCGACGTCGTCATCGGGCTGAGCCTCGGGAGTCGGCTCTTCCTGATCGCCGTCGGTCTGAGCCTCATATTCGGCGTGCTCGGCGTGCTCAACTTCGCGCACGGCGGGTTCTACATGCTCGGCGCGTACTTCACCCTCGCCGTCGTCTCGAACGTCGTCGACAACTTCTGGATCGCCGTCGTGGTCGGCGCGCTCGCCGTCGGGGTCGTCGGCGCCGCGATCGAGTTCTCGGCGATCCGCCGGCTGTACGACCGGGTCGACTCGGACCTCGACCAGCTCATCGTCACGTTCGGGTTCGTGCTCGTGATCCACGAGACGGTCCGGTTCGTCTGGGGGTCGGGGTCGTACTCGATCGACCCGCCGGACGTGTTCAACTTCTCCGTGGCGCTCGGCGGGAGCACGTTCAACGCGTACCGGCTGGTCGTCATCGGCCTGGCCGTCGGCGTGCTGGTCGCGCTGTGGCTGTTCATCACGCGGACGTACTTCGGCTCGCTGGTCCGGGGGACCTCCTCTGACCGCGAGATGGCGGCCATGCTCGGCGTCGACGTGCCGCGGCTCTACACCGGGGTCTTCTTCCTCGGGAGCGTGTTGGCCGGGCTCGGCGGCGCGCTCTCGGCGCCGCTCCAGTCGACCAGTCCGGCGCTCGGCGACCAGGTGATCATCGACGCGTTCATCGTCGTGGTCATCGGCGGACTCGGCTCCATGAGCGGGGCCTTCGTCGGCGCGATGCTCATCGGCATGATGCAGAGCCTCGGCCCGCAGTTCATCAGCGCCGGCAGCATCGCGATCCCCTTCCTCGCGATGGTGATCGTGTTGCTGATCCGTCCCGAGGGCCTGTTCGGGGGGATCGGCGAATGAGCGCGACCGACACGGGCGGCCGGGTCAGCCGGTTCGGCTCGGCGGTCGCCGAGGGGTGGACCCGCGAGCGGTTCGGCCTCCTCGGGGCCGTCGCGCTGGTCCTCGTCGCCTTCGCGCCGCCGTTCCAGGTGTACCTGTTCACCGACTTCCTCGTCGTCGCGCTGTTCGCGCTCGGCTTCAACCTGCTGTACGGCTACACGGGCCTGCTCTCGTTCGGTCACGGCCTGTTCTACGCGGGCGGCGCGTACGGGATCGCGATCGTGTTGCGGGACCTCGGCCCGGTGATCGCCGACGTCGTCGGCGCCGGGATCTCGCCGCTCGTCACGTTCGTCCTCGGCGGCGTCGTCGGCCTCGTGCTCGTCGTTCTCGTGGCCGTGCCCGTCGGGTGGCTCAGCGTCCGGTTAGAGGAGATCTACTTCGCGCTGATCACGCTCGCGTTCGGGATGTTGGGCTACTCGCTCATCATCCAGGACCCGGCGGGGCTGACGAACGGGACCGACGGGGTGATCGTCCTGCTCGGGACGGTCGACCTCGGCGGCTTCAGCCTCCGGATCGGCGGCCGTCGGATCTACTACGCCATCTCGGCCGTCACCGTGGTCGCGGCGGTGTACGGGGTGTGGCGCGTCGTCAACTCGCCGTTCGGGACCGTCTGTAAGGCGATCCGCGAGAGCCCCGACCGCGCGGCCGCGCTCGGGATCGACGTCGGCCACCACCGCTGGATGACGTTCATCGTCTCGGCGGCGGTCGTCGGAATCGCCGGCGTGTTGCGCGCGGGGCTCGCGAGCGTCGCGTCGCCCGGGCTCACGCACTGGTCGACGAGCGCGATCGCCGTCATCGCGACCGTGATCGGCGGCGCGACTTACTTCTACGGCCCGATCGTCGGCGCGTTCATCTTCCTGTACATCCGGTGGGCGATCAGCCGCTTCCCGGCGCTCGAAGCGTACTGGGAGCTGTTCTTCGGCGCGCTGCTCATCGCCGTCGTGCTGTTCTTCAAGCAGGGCGCCGTCGGCGGCCTCCTGCTTCTCCGCGACCGACTGTTCGGGGACGGCGGCGGCGGGGGCGGCGGTGCCCTCGACGACGGGCAGGCGTCGACTGCGGCGGACGACGGAGCCGAATCGGGCGACGACAACGTGCGCGCTGACAGAGGTGATAACTCGTGACGACCGTCCTCAAGACCGAAGATCTCCGCAAACAGTTCGGCCAACTGACCGCCGTCGACGACGTCTCCATCGAGATCGACGACGACAAGATCACCAGCATCATCGGCCCGAACGGGGCCGGAAAAACGACGTTCTACAACCTACTGACCGGCGTGCTCGAACCCACGTCGGGGTCGATCTGGCTCCGGAGCGGAGAGGGAGGCGAGCTCGCCGACGTCACCGACGCGGAGCCGCACGAGGTGGCGCAGGCTGGGCTCTCGCGGTCGTACCAGATAACGAATATCTTCGAGGGGCTCACCGTCCGCGAGAACGTGCGGGTCGCCCGGATCAGCCACGATGGCTCCCGGCTCGACTTCCGGTCGCGGGCGACGGGCGACGAGTCGGTCGAGGCCGACGTCGAGGAGCTGTTGGAGCTCACCGGGCTCACCGACATCGCGGACACGCCCTGCGACACGCTGAGCCACGGCGAGAAGCGGACCGTCGAGATCGCCTTAGCGCTCGCCATCGAGCCGAACGTGTTCCTGATGGACGAACCGACCGCTGGGATGAACCCGACGGAGGTCACGGAGATCGTCTCGCTGATCCGCGACCTCGACGAGGACTTAGACGCCACGTTCGTCGTGACGGAACACAACATGGACGTCGTCACCGATATCTCCGACCGGATCGTCGTGCTCGCCGAGGGGTCGATCCTCGCGGACGGGGCGCCGGAGGACGTGCTCACGGACGAACGGGTGACCGAGGCGTACCTGGGGAGTGATAGCGTATGACGATACTCACGGTCGACGACATCGACACGTACTACGGGAACAGCCACGTGCTCCACGGGGTCTCACTGGAGATCGACGAGGGCGAAGTGGTGACGCTGCTCGGGCGCAACGGCGCCGGGAAGACGACGACGATGCGCTCGATCGTCGGCGCGTCGCCGCCGCGCTCGGGGTCGATCACGTACCGCGGCGAGGAGATAGCGGGGCTGTCGTCCGACGCGATCAACGCGCTCGGGATCTCGCTCGTGCCGGAGGACCGCCGGGTGTTCCCCACCCTGACCGTCCAGGAGAACCTCCGGCTCGCGCACAACTTGGCGAGCGACCCGCGGCCGGTCGAGGAGATGTACGAGCTGTTCCCGGCGCTCGACGACCTCCGCGGCAGCAACGGGCGGAACCTCAGCGGCGGCGAACAGCAGATGGTGTCGGTCGCCCGCGCGCTCGTCCAGGCGCCAGACGTGCTGCTCCTCGACGAGCCGACCGAGGGGCTCGCGCCGGTGATCGTCGACGACCTGCGAGAGATCGTCCAGACGGTCGTCGACCAGAACGTCACCGTCCTGCTGACCGAACAGAACGTCGAGTTCGCGTTCGACCTCGCCGAGCGGGGGTACATCATGGACACCGGCGAGATCGTCTTCGACGGTACCGTCGCGGAGATCCGGGACCGCGAGGACCTCCTCGAGACGTACCTCTCCGTGGGGACCGCCGATGCCTGAGGAGCTCACCCTCCGCCCGTTCTGCTGGCGGGCGACGCGGCTGTTCCCGGAGACGGAGGTCGTCTCCCGCACCCACGACGGGGTCGACCGCTACACCTACGCCGACTTCGGCGACCGCGTCCGGCGGCTCGCGGCCGCGCTCGCCGACCTCGGCGTCGAGCCCGGCGACCGCGTCGGGACGCTCGGGTGGAACACGCACCGACACTTGGAGGCGTACTACGCCGTACCCCTCTCCGGCGCGCAGCTCCACACGGTGAATCTCCTGTTACAGGACGACAACGTCGAGTACATCATTAACGACGCCGCGGACGACGTGCTGATCGCCGACCGCGACGCCGTGGCGACCCTCGACCGCCTGTGGGACCGGATCGACGGCGTCCGCGAGGTCGTCGTCATGGACGACGCGGTCCCCGAGACGGAGGCGGACCTGCCGCTGTCGTCGTTCGAGGAGCTGATCGCGGACGCCGACCCGATGGAATCGTGGCCCTCGCTCTCCGAGGACGACCCCGCCGGGATGTGTTACACCTCCGGGACGACGGGGAAGCCGAAGGGGGTCGAGTACACCCACAAGATGATCTACGCCCACGCGATGATGGTGATGACGCCCGCCGCGCTCGACATCGCCGAGGACGACGTGGTGATGCCGGTCGTCCCCATGTTCCACGTGAACTCGTGGGAGTTCCCGTACGCCGTGACGATGGCGGGCGCGAAGCAGGTGTACCCGGGGCCGTCCCCGGACCCCGCGGACCTCGTCGAGCTGATCGAGGAGGAGGGCGTCACGCTCACCGCGGGCGTCCCGACGGTCTGGATCGACGTGCTCGACCACTTGGACGAGCACGGCGGCGACCTCTCCTCGCTCGAACGCATCGTCGTCGGCGGGAGCGCCGCGCCGCGGGAGGTGATGCGCCGGTACGAGGACGAACACGACGTGACGATCGAACACGCGTGGGGGATGACCGAGACGATGAGCATCGGGTCGGTCTCGCGGCCGACCTCGGGGACCGCGGACGGCGACCGCGAGGCGGAACTCGACAAGCGGGCGAAACAGGGGCTGCTCTCGCCCGGGCTGGAGATGCGGGTCGTCGGTGACGACGGCGAGCCGATCGCCTGGGACGGGGAGGCGTTCGGCGAACTGCTCGTCCGGGGGCCCACGGTCGTCGGGGAGTACTACAACCGCCCGGAGGCCAACGAGACGGACTTCGTCGCGGCCGAGGACGGCGGCGCTCGGTGGCTCCGCACCGGCGACATCGCCACCGTCGACGAGGACGGGTACGTCGAGGTCGTCGACCGCGCCAAGGACGTGATCAAGTCCGGCGGCGAGTGGATCTCCAGCATCGAGTTGGAGAACGCCCTGATGGCGCACGACGACGTCGCCGAGGCGGTCGTGATCGCGGCGCCGCACGAGCGCTGGCAGGAGCGGCCGCTGGCGTTCGTCGTGCCGAAGGCGGGCCGCGAGCTCGACGTGGAGGGGATCCGGGCGTTCCTCGAAGAAGAGTTCCCGCGCTGGTGGCTCCCGGACGACGTCCGGTTCCGCGAGGAGATCCCGAAGACCGCGACCGGGAAGTTCGACAAGAAGACGCTCCGGGAGACCGTCGAGGAGCCGGCGCTCCCGTACGCGCCGGGCGACGGAGGTGGCGAATGAGCGACGACGACGCGCCGTCGAGCGGCGGAAACGGGGCGGACGCCGCCGAGCTGACGCCGGCCGACGCCCTCCCGGACCTCTCGGGGAAGGTCGCCGTCGTCACCGGGGGCGGGCGCGGGATCGGCCGCGCCGTGACCCTCGGGCTGGCCGCGGCGGGGGCGACGGTCGTCCCCTCGGCGCGGACGGCCGCGGAGGTCGAGGCCGTCGCCGACGAGGCCCGCGACATGGGCGTCGAGGCGCGGGCGATTACCGCCGACGTGACCGACGACGCCGACGTGGCGGCGCTGGTCGAGGAGACCGTCGAGGCGTTCGGCTCGCTCGACGTCCTCGTCAACAACGCCGGGTTCAACCCGGGGGACGCGCTCGGCGACCCGACCGAGATCGAGTCGGACGCGGTCGACGGCGTGCTCGACGTGAACCTACGAGGCTCGTTCCGCACCCTCCGGGCCGCCGGCCCGCACCTGCGGGAGGCGGAGGGCAGCGTCGTCAACGTCGCCAGCGTGGCGGGCGAGGTCGGCCTCCCGAAACAGCACCCGTACGTCGCGTCGAAGCACGGGCTCGTCGGGCTGACGAAGAGCGCGGCGATGGACTGGGCGCCGGACGTGCGGGTGAACGCGGTCGCGCCCGGGTACGTCGCGACCGAACTCACGGAGACGCTCCAAGAGAACGAGCGGCTCCGAGAATCGATCCTGGACCGGACGCCGCTCGACCGCTTCGCCGAGCCGACGGAGATAGCCGGCCCGGTCGTCTTCCTCGCGAGCGACGCGGCGAGCTTCGTCACCGGCGAGACGCTCGCCGCGGACGGCGGCTGGACGGCGCGGTAAGTCGATCCCCGCGGCCCGACGGCGGGCCTACAGCCGCTCGGTCTCGCCCTCGACGTACGCGAGCGTCCGCGCCGCGAGCTCGGGGACCTGCGTCTCCATCTTCGGGTACAGCGGGTCGTCGCTGTCGTCGTTCAGGTGCCGCGCGAGGAACATCTCGCCGAGCGCGGCCATCTTGTACGCCGCGAGCGCGCGGTAGAACCGCTCGTGGGCGAACTCGCGGCCCGTCGCCGACTCGTATCGGTCGATCAGTTCCGCGCGGGTCGGGTACCCCTCGCGGGCGGTGAACGTCGACATCAGGTCGGGCATCGCCGGGTCGGGGTCGCCCTCGTCGTACCAGAACAGCAGCAGCCAGCCGAGGTCGGCGAGGGGGTCGCCGAGCGTCGACAGCTCCCAGTCGAAGACGGCCACGACCGCCGGCGGCGTCCCGGGGCCGTACATCACGTTGTCGAGCTTGAAGTCGCCGTGGACGAGCGTCTCCGGGTGGTCGTCGGGGACGTTGTCGGCGAGCCACTCGCCGACGGCGACCAGGTCCGGCACCTCCCTGACCGACTCCGTCGTCCCGAAGGCCCAGTCGAGCTGGTTCGTCCAGCGCTCGACCTGCCGGGCCGTGTACCCCTCCGGGCGACCGAACTCGCCGAGCCCGACCGCCTCGTAGTCCACCGCGTGGATCGCCGCGAGCGTGTCGACGAGTTCGGCCCCGACGCGTTCGCGCGCGGCCGGGTCGGCGAACCGCGTCGGCTCGGCGTCGCGCAGCACGTCGCCGTCGGCGCGCTCCATGACGTAGAAGTCGCTCCCGAGCACCGCGGCGTCGTCACAGGCGCGCAGCGTCGACGGAACCGGGACGCCGGTGTCGGAGAGCGCGTCGACGACGCGGTACTCGCGGAGCACGTCGTGGGCCGTGTCGGCCGTCTCGCCGGGCGGCGGCCGCCGGATGACCAGCTCGCGGTCGCCCCACGTGACGAACAGCGTCTCGTTCGAGTGCCCCTCCGCGTGTCGCTCGACGGCGAACGTGTCGGCCGGCCCGAACTCCGCCGTGAGGTACGCCCCGAGCGCGTCGTCGTCGACCAGCCTGTCGAGGTAATCGGCGTCGGTCACGGCCGGTCTCCCCCCGTTCGATGCGGGCCGGAGGCGACGGCAGCCGGACGATCTGTGCCCGAACGGCTTTTATCGATTGTCGCATATTCGACTAACATTGTAAATCTATTTTTCGGTACATGGGGGATCAGTTTCGCGTAATATAGAATTTTGGGAGAATAGCCGGAACCACTATTTACATTGCTAAATAAGGGCCGGTATGGAGTACGACGACATCGGACGCGGACCGGAGGTCGCCGAGGCCGTCAGGGAGTTCGTCGAGGAGACGGTGCTCCCGGTCGAGCGCGAGTGGCTCGGTCGGGGGCCGCTCCCGCCGGCGGAGATCGAGGCGCTGCGCGACGCCGCGCGCGACGAGGGCATCTACGCCCCGCAGGTCGACGAGGAGTACGGCGGGCTCGGGCTCGGCTTCCGCGAGATGCTGCCCGTGTTCGAGGAGGCGGGACGGAGCCTGCTCGGCCCGACCGCGCTCCGGTGTGCGGCGCCGGACGAGGGGAACATGCACACCCTCGAGATCGCGGCCACCGAAGAGCAGAAGGAGCGCTGGCTCCGCCCGCTGGCGGCCGGCGAGATCGACTCCGGGTTCGCGATGACCGAGCCGATGGGGGGCGGAGGGTCGGACCCGAAGATGCTGGGGACGACCGCCGAGAAGGACGGCGACGAGTGGGTCATCGACGGCCACAAGTGGTGGACGACGGGCGGCCTCGACGCCGACGTGTTCCTGACGTTCGCGCGCACCGACCAGGAGGCGCACCCGTACGCGGGCTGTTCGGTCATCCTCGTGCCCGCCGACGCCGACGGCGTCGAGATCGTCCGGAACATCCCGCACCTCGGCGAGGGGCTGGTGGGGACGACGCACGCCGAGATCCGGTTCGACAACGTCCGGGTGCCCGTGGAGAACACGCTGGGCGAGGAGAACGAGGGGTTCACTCTCGTTCAGCGGCGGCTCGGGCCGGCCCGGCTCACCCACTGTATGCGGTACGCCGGGATGGCCGACCGCGCGCTCGACATCGCGACCGCCTACCTCTCCGAGCGGGAGGGGTTCGGCGAGCCGCTCTCGGAGAAGCAGGGCCCGCGGTTCCGGATCGCCGACCGCCGGACCGAGCTCCACGCCGCCCGCACGATGGTGCGGCACGCGGCCGGCCGGATCGCCGACGGCCACGAGGCGCGGATCGAGGTGGCGATGGCGAAGACGTTCGCGGCGAACGTGACGCAGGAGGCGATCGACGACGCCCTCCAGTTCTGCGGCGGCAACGGGATCGCCTACGACCTGCCGATCGCGCGCTTCCACGAGAACGTCCGGCAGTTCCGGATCGTCGACGGCGCCGACGAGGTCCACCGGCGGTCGATCGCGAGAGACGCGTTCGAGGACCCGCCGACGGAGGAGTTAGAGGCCGTCACGCGGTTCGGCGAGTTCGACTGAGTCGGTGACCGACGCTGGCGGTCACTCCTCGTCGCCGTCCTCTTCCTGAAAGACCTCGAACAGTTCGGGGTCGGTCCCGAACTTGAGGACGTTCGTCACGACGGAGTTACGGAGGTTGGTGATGAGCTCGCCGTACTCCTTGTAGAACTCGTGGATCCACTTCGACTCCTGTTCGCGGTCCTTGAACATCATGATGGTCTTCCACTGGTAGTCGCCGTCGGAGAGGAAGTACATGAACGTGTGGCGGCTCGACCGGACGTGTTCGAGCGCGTCTCGCCAGTTCTCTTCGAACCCCTCGGGGTTGAACTGGAACTCGAAAAGCGAGAAGAAGAGGTGTTCCTCGTTGGGGACGAGCGCCTCCCGGAACACCCCGTCCTCGCGCATCCGCCGGATCGACTCGTTGACGGTGACGTGAGAGACGTCGATGTCGTGCTCCTCGTCGAGGAGGTCCCGGAGCCTGCGGGAGGTGAGCTGCGGGTCGCGCGCGAGTTCCTGTAAGATGATCGTGTCCCGCTCGGAGAGGTTCCATTCGGGACGCGGCTGTTTCTCGGGCATTCCCTCCGTAAGGGTGCGCCGTCACGGTAATCAGTATTTGGGCCGCCGCGGCGGTATCGAGATACGTCGCAGCGTGAGTCGGTCGAGCGAGCGAGCCGCACCTGCTCGGGGGCGACCGCCTCAGCGGCGGGCGAAAGCGAGCACGAACGAACCGCTCCGCCCGCCGTCCCGTCCTTCGATCTCCGCTCGACGCGTCCGTCGCCGGAAGCCAACCTTTTATCCGCTGAACGCTAACCACACGTTAATGGACTCCGCGGTACTGCTCGATCTCCTCGGCAACGAGAACCGGCGGCGAATCCTCCGGCTTCTCGCCACCAAACCCTGTTACGTCACGGAGATCTCGGAGTACCTGGACGTGAGCCCGAAGGCGGTGATCGACCACCTGCGGAAGCTCGAGGAGGCCGGTCTCGTCGAGTCGACGACGGACGACCAGCGGCGGAAGTACTTTCGGATCGCGCGCAGCCTCCGCTTGGAGGTGAGCGTCTCGCCGTACGGCTTCGGCGCGAAGAGCGCCTACCCGGCGAAGAACAGCCTCGACATGTCGGGACGCTGTCCCCACCTCTCGATCGAGGCCCCCGACGGCTCGGGCGCGACGGGTGACCTCGCGGAGCTCGCCCAAGAGTTCGCGCGCCTCCAGGACCTCGACCGCGAGCTCTCGCTCGCCCAGCGGTGGGTCCAGGGCCGTGTCGAGGACGCGCTCGCCGAGATCGACGAGCGGCTGGGCGGGCAGGCCGACAGCCGCTTCTTCGCGGCCGTCATCGCCGCGGTGGTCGAGACCGACGGCACCCCCGCGGCGGTCGCCGACGAGGTCGGCGCCCGGGAGTCGACGGTCGAGAGCGCGCTCGGCCGGCTCTCCGACGTGGGCGTCGTCGCCCGCGACGCCGACGGGTACCGAGTCCGGTAGCGGTCCCCGCCCGCCTCTCCCTCCCGGGCGAATCCAGCGAACGCGACCGTTTCCGGAACCTTTTGGCGCGCCGCGGGGAGAGGGCGGACGTGAGTCGTCTCAGAAACCTCTCGCTGTTCCTGGTCCTCGCCGCCGTCTGGGGCTCGGCGTTCGTCGCGATCAAGGCGGGGTTAGCGTACTTCCCGCCGGTGCTGTTCGCGGCCTTCCGGTTCGACGTGGCCGGGGTCGTCATGCTCGCGTACGCCGCGTACGCGGTCGACGACCCGATCCCCCGCGGCCGCGACGCGTGGTTGGAAGTCCTCTCCGGCGCCGTGTTCATCATCGCCGCGTACCACTCGTTCCTGTTCGTCGGCGAGACCGACCCGGCGGTGACGAGCGCCGTCGCCGCCGTCATCGTCAGCCTCTCGCCGCTCCTGACGACGGTGTTCGCGCGCGCCTTCCTGCCCGCGGAGCGGCTGACCGCGGTCGGGGCGCTCGGGCTGGCGATCGGGCTCGTCGGCGCGGTCGTCCTCGCGAACCCCGACCCCGCGAACCTGACCGGCGGCGGCGCGGGCGCGAAGCTGCTCGTGCTGCTCGCGGCCGCCTCGTTCGCGCTCGGCTCCGTCCTCTCGCGGGCCTCCGAGGCCGACATCGCCATCGAAACGATGGAGGCGTGGTCGATGCTGCTCGGCGCCGGGCTCACCCACCTGGTCTCGCTCGCGCTCGGCGAGTCGATCGCCGGGGCAGTGTGGACGGCGGAGTCGCTGCTCGCCTTAGGCTACCTCTCGGTCGTCGCGAGCGGGATCGGCTTCCTGGTCTACTTCGACCTGCTCGACCGGCTCGGCCCGATCGAGATCAACCTCGTCTCCTACGTCGCGCCGGTGTTCGCCGCCGCCGTCGGGTGGCTCCTCCTCGACGAGGGGATCACCGCGACGACGGTCGCCGGCTTCCTGATCATCTGCGTCGGCTTCGCCTTAGTGAAACGCGACGCGATCCGCGAGGAGCTACAGACGGTCGGCGTGATCGGGTGAGCGGTTCGGCGCCGCCGGGCTCCCGGCGCCCTCCACGTATGACGACGATCGGCCCGTGATAGTGCCCTGTCGAAATACTCAGAATATTTTGGCTTGATTCGTTCAATACGGAGGTGGCGGTGAGCGATTTCGGGAGTACGTGTAGTACGTCGTGAGTGAGGATTTTATAAGCTGAATCTCGGTGTTGGCGTCGGCTGTTTATAATTGGTTGAGGCTGGGATGACGACCTCCAAAGCCCCAGCCGTCGAGGCGGGCGGACGCTCGCTGTGCTCCTCGTCACTCGCGTTGCTCGTTCCTGCGGTGCTTACTTCGCCTCCGCCTGCCTCGACGACTGCCCCTTTGAGTCCCACCCCGCACCGCCCAGCACAGCGCCTCACACCTCCCCAGCCTCGCGGTTCGCGCTCTCCGAGCGCTCACCGCGTCCCTCGCGCGGTGCTGCTCGGCCGCAAAGCGGCCTCGCAGGCACGCGCCACCGCCTGCCATTTATAAATCATCGTCGGCGTCGCTCACGATCATTTAAATACCGAATTACCGCCGCCGATCTGCGATACTCGCTCCCGCAACCGATCGAGAAGCACACTTCAGCGACCAGCCGTTTCAGGCGAGAATGTGTCTGAAGAATGGGGTCTCAACAAAGCCATGATAAAGAGTCGCAGGCCGCCGGTGGAGTTTATCCGTTCGCCGCCGTCGGCGTCGGTATGTTCCCCGAGACGATCGAGACGGATCGACTCCGGCTGGAAGCCAGACGCCCGAAGCACGTCGACCTCGACGAGTGTTACCGTATCTGCTCGTCGGACTCCGGCATCGACGAGGTGACCGAGCACCTCGCGTGGGACCCCCACGAGACGAAAAAGGAGACGCTGGAGTTCCTCGAACGCGGCCGCGAGCGCTTCGAGGAGGGCGAGGCGGCGTCGTACGTGATCCGTCCCCGCGAGGGCGAAGACGGCGCCGGCGAGCTCGCCGGCTTCGGCGGCTTCGAGGTCGACTGGGAGAAGCGCACGGCGGTCCTCGGCACGTGGCTCCGCAAGCGGTTCTGGGGGCGCGGCTACTCCGGCGAGCGCGCCGCCGCGCTCGTCGAGGTGGCGTTCGGCGACCTCGACTTAGACGTCGTCGCCGTGAGCCACCACCCGGACAACGAGCAGTCGCGGCGCGCGATCGAGAAGTACGTCGACCGCCTCGGCGGGCGGCGAGAGGGCCGCCTCCGCAACGCGCTCGCCTTCCCGGACGGGAGCGTCCACGACGAGGTCCGCTACTCGATCTCGCAGGCCGAGTGGCGGGAGGCGACCGCCTGATCGGAGCGGCCGATTCGGTCGATAACGCCATTTTCGAGGCTCTTTCCGGATGAATTACGGCTGTGGTCCCGACCCAACAAACACTTACCGCGCCCGAAACGACACCGAGCGCATGTCCTCGTCACCGTCCGGCGGAACGACCGCGACGACCGGTTCGGATCCGAGCATCGCCAGAGAGGCGGTCGGCGGCGCGGTCGCCGGCGCCGCCGCGTACCTCGTCGGCTACCTGTCCGTCTACCTCACGCAGAGCGGCCGGATCGAGGAGGGGCTGTCGGGGCTCAACTTCCTCGCCGAGCTGTTCGGCGGCGACCCCATCTCGACGTGGCAGGTGTCGGGCTGGCTGTTCTACAACGCGCACTTCGTCGAGACCGTGTCCCCCGCGGTGTTCGGCGGCACGTCGTCGCGGAACCTCCTCATGCAGGCCGAGGGCGCGGGGTACCTGCTCCTCGTTCCGCCGGTCCTCCTGCTCGTCGCCGGCCTCGTCGCCGGTCGAGTCGCCGGCGCGGACAGTCCCCTCGCCGGCGCCCGCTCGGGGGCGCTCGTCGCGGCCGGCTACCTCCCCCTCGCGGTCGTCGGCGCCTTCCTCTTCCGGTACGCGGTCGGCAACGGGAGCGTGGCTCCGGACATCGTCACCGCCGTCCTGCTCGCCGGCGCCGTCTACCCGGCCGTCTTCGGGGCGATCGGCGGGGCGGGCTCGTCGGCGTTGAGTAACTGAAGCGAAGAACCCGCTCGCGCCGTCTGACGCCTCAGTACGCCTCGTCCTCGGGGTCGAAGCGGTCGCCGTACTCGCGGACGGGGTCGACCGGCTGCCCCTCGTCGGTCTCGGGCGCGACGTAGTCGATGAACGACTCGACGTCGGGCTCGCGGACGCGCACGTCGACGTCGATCTCGCCGAGCTCGTCCGGCTCGCCGACCGCGAAGTTGACGACGCCCTCGAACGCCGCCTGCTTCTTTAGGGAGAACGCGAACCCCTCCTCCGTCCTGTTCTGCCGGAACACGCGCCGCGCGGTGTCGAGGATCTCCTGTTCGTGAAGCACGTCGGAGAAGGCGTCGAGGCTGTGCGTCTCGGAGACGAGCCGCCCGTCCTCGTGGACCGGCTCGGCGTCGGGGAAGACGTTCTCGACCGCGTCCGCGACCCGGTCGGTCACCTCCGTGTCGTTGACCGGCGTCTCGATCCGGACGTCGACGCTGTAGATCACGCGCCGTCACCTCCGGCCTCGGACGCCTCGGGGTCGGCGTCGTCGGGGTGCCCGCCGGCCTCGCCGTCGGAGGGGTCCGACTCCGCGTCCCCGACGCCCAGCACCGCGCGGACGCGCTCGCGGAACGCCGCGAGGCTGTCGGTGTTGTCGATCTCGACGTCGGCCAGCTCTAAGGTCTCGCCGAGGCCGAGCTCGACCTCGCGTTCGTCGCGCTCGCGGAGCGCGGCCATGTCGGCGTCGGAGTCGTCGCGGCCGCGCTCGCCCAGCCGCTCGGCGCGCAGCTCGAACGGCGCGCGGATCGCGACGAGGGTGAAGTCGTCGCCGAACGCCTCGCGGAAGCGTTCGAGCTCGACGGTCGAGCGGAGGCCGTCCACGAGGACGGTCTCGTCGCGCTCGCTCTCGGCGGCGGCCTCCCGAATCCGGGGGAGCGTCCGCGCGGCGATGGCGTCGTCGCCCTCCTCCTCGCGGAGCGTGCCGGCCATCCGACCGTGGTGTTTCGCCGGATCGAGGCCGCGGCGGCGACACTCGGCGCGGACCACGTCGCCCATGACGACGACGGGGATGCCGGCCGCTTCGGCCACGTTCGCCGCCTCCCCCTTCCCGCTGCCGGGGAGGCCGACGGTTCCGATAACGTTCATTACCGGCGGATACTCCGCTCGCGGACTTAGGTCTGCTGTTGGCCCGCGGGCGGCGCGAACCGCGGGCGTTTTTTAGACTGGGGGGATCAGGAGTTGATGAGGGCACGTAGCTCAGCCCGGATAGAGCGTCGGACTTCTAATCCGATGGTCGTGGGTTCGAATCCCACCGTGCCCGTGCCGAATTCTGTACCTCAAATTAGATTCTCATACCTTTGACTAAGACGATCTTGAATTTGATCTTTATTTATTCCAATATCTATTAATATTAGAGACTCAAGTAATGCCTTGAGTACCTGTGAAAAATCAAATAATTTGGCAGTAGATACACCAGCATCACCTTCATGTGTTAGATTATTCCGCGCGTTTACGATTGGTCGAATATTTGATTCAAATTCCAGAGGGAGTTCCTCAAAGTCTTCAGTAACTCTTTGAACAAGTTCGTCCATACGTTTCGCCAGCGAGTACTCATTAGCATATTTGAAGCTTCCCTTCTTTAGATGCTGGCTGAAACTATTATCGAAATCAGATCGGACTGTCTCACATAATTCGTCATAATAATCCTCGAACTCCTCTGGGTCTACATATATCCCATCAAAGTTCTCGTTCCGTCTGTGATATACCTCGATGGACTGTACAAGAGAAAAGAACTCGTTATTAACATACATCCTATTATTATATCGGGTGGAAAAGTATAGATTCAGAGACTGGGAATATCTGTTCGAAATATCAAACCAGTTCTGTATGACTGATTCGTAATTATCAGAAATATCAGGAAGTATAAAATTGGTTTTGTATGGATGGATTTTTGAGGCCTCTTTTGGAGTTTCTTGCGGTGGGTAAAGAATCTCAATTTCTGTATCGCCATCAGTCCCAATACCAATCAATTGCTCGGCCCAACATTCTTCTCCTAATGCTAATGTGACAAAGTCTTCAATTTTCTTCACATAGTCTAATGAGACCTCATAGGGTTCAGCGCCCGATTGAAAGACGATCTCAAAAAAACACTTATCGGTTATTTCACCGCCACCACGCCGACGAAGATTAGTAGTAATGTTATTTTTTAGTTTGACAGTCCCTATCTCAACTTCTGCGTCAAGTGTTTCAAGCGTTTCCCCTTTAATTTCGAATGTATCCCCTACTTGTCCTTTTACTGGTCCCTTACCATCAGCTCTCTCTAAAACTGAACTGTCAAATGACGTAGCTGGCCGCTCTGCCCAAGCATCAATGAGATCGGATTTTATCTGTATGCGAGAAAATTCTATGGAATCTGTGAAGCAGTGACCGATTAGTAGCTCGTTAGCGATATACTGTTCTGTCTTTGCCCCACCAATTCCCGATGTCTTTGAGAGAGGACAGTCAATTAATGTAATATTTTCTTCTTCTGTTGTCTTTCCCAATATCCGATCGTAACGGGTAGCAGTGGAATCTGACTTGGGTATGTTTCCTTCTTTTTTTAGTGTACTAAGTAGTCGCAGCGTTATCCCTGTGTCCGGGTCATACTCAAGCGTCCCCGGAACTTTTCGATCTTCTGACTCTGGGGTCCACCAATATCCCTCAAATTCTCTACGGTCGAACATATTCCAGTATATTTAATTGTAGTTTATAAATGTATCTGAGGAATAATATGTTCGCGTATATTAATTTAATTCTAATATATTTAAATACATGATTCTATCTTAACCCACACAAGCAACAGTTAGAGAGGTCTATTGAAAAGCCGACACCATCGGCATTTCCGAACAGTTCGGAAGCTAGATTTCGACAGCGACTCACCAATCGTAAAATCCGACCCTCAATCCGCCGCGCTCGGCGTCCCGAGGTACTTCTCGTTCAGTTCGTACTCGCCGTCCTCGCCCTCGATCAGGTACTCGCCGTAGTAGGGCACGCGGTTCGCCACCACGTCCTCGAACGTCTCCGCTATCTCCTCGCGCGTCATCTCGCCCATCGAGCGGAGGTCGTCGTTGCGGTTGAGACAGCCCTTCAGGTACCCCTCGTGGGTGACGCGGACGCGGCCGCAGTTGGCGCAGAACTCCTCGTTCTCGACGGGGTCGACGATCTCGACCATGCCGCCCGTCTCGTCGTCGCTCGCCTCGCCGACGAAGTAGCGCTTCCGGTCGTGCATCTCGCGGTGCTCGACGCGGTCGGCCTTCTCGGCGAGCCAGTCGTGGACGCGCCCGATGTCGACGTTCCACTCGGGCTTGCCGGTCAGCTCCGGCATGTACTGGATGAGCTGGAGCTGGAGCCCCTCGTTGTCCGCGACGTGCTCGACCATCTCCTCGACGTAGCCCGCGGTGTGCGTGAACACGACCATGTTGAGCTTCACGGGGTCGAGCCCGGCGTCGACGGCGGCCTTCACGCCTTCGAGGACCTTCTCGTAGGCGCCCGACTTGGTCACCTCCGCGAAGTCGTCCGGGTCGAGCGCGTCCTGCGAGACGTTGACGCGGTCGAGCCCGGCGGCCTTCAGGTCCTCGGCGCGCCCGGGGAGGAACGTGCCGTTCGTCGTCATCGACACCTCCATCGAGTCGGGCGTGCGCTCGATGATCGCTTCGAGGTCCTGCCGGAGCATCGGCTCGCCGCCCGTGAACTTCACGGCGTCGACGCCGTACCCCTCGACGACCTCCAAGAAGCGGACCACGTCGTCGGCGCTCATCTCTTCGTCGCTCGGCTCCATCGGCCCGCGCGTGTCGCCTAACCCCTCGTTGTGACAGTAGACGCAGTCGAAGTTACACCGGTCGGTGAGCGAGATCCGCACCCCGGTCACCTCCCGTCCGAAGTCGTCCGCGAGTGGGCCGGCCATGGCGGAGAGAAGCGACTACGCGCGCTTAAATATCCGGGTCGAACGTGTGAGTGCGTAACACTCAGCGGTTACGTCGCGGCCGCGACGCGGTCGGCGGTCGGTTACGATTCCGGACTCGCCGCCCCCTCACAGCGACACGCGGAGCCCGTCGGTCGCGACGCGCACCTCGCCGTCGAACCCCGCGTCGCGGACGCTCTCTTCCATCTCGCGCTCGCGGCCGCCGGTGTGCGGGTAGAGGTGCGAGAGGAGGAGCGTCCCGATATCGGCGCCCGCGAGCGACTCGCCGAGGCTCGTCGGCGTCGGGTGGTTCGACACGTCGACGTCGTCCGGGAACGAGCAGTCGTGGACGAGGCAGTCGACGCCGTCCGCGAACCGTCCCATCCCCGCGAACGCCTCGGTGTCGCCCGAGAGCGCGAGCGGCCCGTCGCTGGCCTCGGCGTCCGAACTCGGCGGCGAGAAGCGGTAGGCGAACCCCTCCACCGAGTGGCGCGTCTCGCGCGCGGTCACGTCGAACCCCCCCGCGGCGAACGGGCGCGACGCCGACACCTCCCGGATCGCGAGGTCGATCCGGCCGTCGAGATAGTCGTGGACGTCGAGCAGGCCGTCGACGAGCGACTTCGTGCCCGCGGGGCCGACGACTTCGAGGTGCTCCTCGCCGGCGAGCCAGCGCGCCTTCAGGAGCGGGAGGAGCGCCGCGACGTGGTCGAGGTGGTGGTGCGTGAGGAGGACCGTCGAGACGCCCTCGTAGCCGGTTTCCGTGCCGGCGAGCCGCTGGAGGACGCCGCTGCCGCAGTCGACGAGCAGCGAGCGGTCGCCGTCGTCGAGGAGGTAGCCGGCCTGCGCGCGGTCGGGGACCGGCATCGCGCTGCCGGACCCGAGCACGGTGAGTTCCATGCGGACGGGTCGCGTCCGGATCCACCTGAACCCCGCGGCTTCAGTCGCGGACGGCCGTCACTTGATGAGGAACACCGGCACCGACGCGTCGTCGGCGACGCGGTCGGAGACGCTGCCGAGCGACCGGATCCGCTCGCGCGGCGACTTCCCCTCCGGGCTCATCACGATCACGTCGATGCCGGACTCGTCCGCGTACTCGACGATCTCCGTGTCCGGCGTGCCGTGCGCGACGTGGGTCTCGACGTCGAGGCCGGCCTCGCTCGCCGCGTCGGCGACCGCGTCGACCGCGCTTTCCCCCTGCGATTCGAGGTCCGCGACGACCTCCTCGTGGAGGTCCCCCGAGTTCGCGGTCGTGACCCGCTGGTCGACGACGTACAGCGCGTGGAGCGTCGCGTCGTGGTCCGTCCCGAGCCGGATCGCGTGGTCGAGCGCGCGGTCGACGGCCTCGCTCCCGTCGGTCGGCACCAGGATCTCGTCGTACATGTCTCGACGTTCGCGCGGCCGGGGCTTAACGGTGGGGCCTCGGTGTCGGCGTCCGGGAGCGCTTCCCGCCGCGCGCGGAGTCGGCGCCGGAGGCGGGGAGCGCTACTCGCCGCGCCAGCGGCCGCCGATCTCCTCGCGCCGCATGCTGTTCGCCTCGCCGTCGCGGAAGACGCTGACGCGCCCGGTCTCCTCGCTCAGCGTCACCGTCGCGACGACCTCCGGGCGGACGGAGGTCTCGATCGCGCTCATGTGGCGCGACCCCATCCACGGCTCGTAGCTCACGTCGTCGACGAGCTCTGCCTCCTCGTCGCGGGTGCCGAGGTCGCGGAACCGGACCATCTGGCTCTCGACCTCGCCGTCGACGGCGACGACGACGCCGCCGTCCTGCGCGACGCTCACCGACTCGGCGGCAGCCGAGAGCGCGTCCCCGTCGAAGACGGACGGACAGGTGTCCCGCGGCCAGCGGTTGTCGCCCATCGGGTCCGCGTACGCGCCGTAGTCGCTGTCGCCGATGACGGCGAAGTAGAGCCCCGGCCCCTTCACGTGCGGCTCCTCCCACCCGTCGAAGGAGACGCTGACGCCCTCGGCGCAGTAGGTCAGCCGGTCGACGACCTCGCGCACCCGGTCGTGGTCGCCGTAGTCGATGGCGAGGTCGCTCATCGCCGTCCGTCCTCCCTGTTCCGTCGTCCGCCGCGGTCGCAGCCGTCGGTCACGGTCGGGGAAACGAGACACCGGTATTTAAGCGCAACCGAGTCGGTCCGCGGCGACTCGCGAGCCGGACTCGCCGGGACTCCGACCCTCACGACCGGCGCCACTCGGTGAACAGGCTCGTGTCGAACCGGTCGGCGCGGACGAGGCCGGCGCCGAACGCGGCCGCGACCGCCGCGGGCAGGAGGTTCCCGAACCAGACGTTGATTCCGCCCCAGAGGATCACGAAGCTCACCATGTCGTCGAGCATGAACTCGCAGTCGCGGAGCCGCTCGCGGATCCCGGCCGCCGCGAACGCGCGGTCGAGCGTGACCACCGCGACGATCGCGGACAGCACCCAGCCGGCGTAGTTCGACAGCGGGACGCCGTAGAACGCGCCGCCGCCGAAGTCCCAGAAGCCGAGCGAGACGGCGCCGGGGTCTAAGACGACGTCCATCGCGACGACGACCGGGATCACCGTCGCCAGCCGGACCCACACGCTGTCGGCCCGCGGGCCGAGCAGCAGCAGGCAGAGCAGGTAGGCGTTGGTGACGAGCGGGATGAAGAAGACGGGGAGCGCGACCGGCACGCCCCCGAGCATCGGCCCGAGGTCGACGGTGTACGCGAACTCGCCGTACGGCCACCCGGTCGCGACCCCGACCCCCTCGATGAGGTACGTGTACGCGGTCAAGGCGCCGATCCAGCCGAGCGCCCGGCGGTCTATCGTCGGCAGCACGCCGACGACGAGCGGCGAGCGCATCACGATAACGCCGAACAGCACGAACCACGGGTGGAACGCGAACGGCTCGGGCACCCATCCCTCGGCGCTGCCGACGAGCGCGATCGCCCCCACGAGCGGGAAGACGACCGCGATGGTGAAGCGGTTCTCGCGGACGATCCGGTCCAGCAGCGCCTCCGCCTCGCGGCGCGTGTCCGGCGCGCGCTCGCGGAGCGCGTCGAGTCCGGAACTCGTCGCGGCGGCGGACGCTACCTCAGTCGACCCGCCGTCGCCGTCGGTCACGGCAGCGCCTCCCAGAGCGGGTACACCCGCCAGAGGCCGCCCATCGACAGCAGCGTGCCGACGACGGTGTTCAGCGCGGGGAACCACCAGTACGCGCGGTCGACCGAGACGGACGAGCGCGCGACCCACGCGACGAAGACGGGGTACACCCCGAGCAGCGCGCCGAGGCGGAAGTCGACGAGCCAGAACGCGGCCGCCGCGGCGGTCCACGCCGCGAAGCAGTACGCGTACGTGCGCCCCTCGCCGAGGAACGTCGCGGTCGTGTCGATCCCCGCCGCCCGGTCGGGCTCGATGTCCGGAATCGCCGAGAACGTGTGCATCCCCATCGTCCAGAGCCACGCGCCGGCGAGCGCCGCGAGCGGCGGGTGCGTCCCCGCGACGGTCGCGTACGCCGCCGCGCCCGGGAGCGCGTACAGCCCGTTCGACAGCGAGTCGAGGAACGGCGTCGTCTTGAAGCGGGCGGGCGGCGCGCTGTAGCCGACCGCCAGGACGAGGAAGCCGAGCAGGTACGGCCACGCGACCCGGGGCGTGATCGCGAGCGTCGCGAGTCCGAGCGCGCCGGACGCGACGACTGCGGCGATCACGAACCGGCTCCCCCGCCAGCGCGCCTCTCGGCCCTCCTTCTTGGGGTTCAGCTCGTCGATGTCGGCGTCGAACACGTCGTTGACGCCGTAGAGGAACACGTTGGCCGGAACGAGGAAGTAGAGCGCGAGCGCGACGGTGACGGGGGTGAACAGCCCGCTCACGGCGTCGATGCCGTAGGTGACGCCGACCGCGACCGGCCCGGCGAGGTAGAGCCAGAAGCGCGGCCGCGACAGCACCAGTAGGTACCGGAGCCCCTCGCGGCCGGTGCTGGCGGAGCGGTCCCGTTCCTCCGGGGCGGCTCGGTCGCCGTCGGTCGCGGATCGGTTCTGGTCGCTCACGGCGCTGATCACACGTCGTCGTCGGCCATCGCTTCCGCGGTCAGCCCCCCGCTGATGAGACACATCGGGACGCCGATGCCGGGCGTCGTCGTCGAGCCCGTGAAGTAGAGCCCGTCGACCGCGTCGGAGGTGTGGGGCGGGCGCAAAAGCGAGGTCTGCGTGAGCGTGTGCGCTAACCCGAGCGCGCTGCCCGCGTAGCTGTTGTACCGGTCCGCGAAGTCGTCGACCGAGAACGTCTCCTCGACGACGACCCGGCCGCGCAGGTCGGTGTCGGTGTTCGCCGCGATGTCGTCGATGACGAGGTCGCGGTAGCGGTTCCGGATCTCCGGGGTGTCGGCCAGCCCGGGCGCGATCGGCACCAAGGCGAAGAGGTTGCTGTGCCCCTCCGGTGCGACCGTGTCGTCGGTCTTCGAGGGGACGCAGAGGTAGTACGCGGGGTCGTCGGGCCACTCGGGATCGTCGAATATCTGCTCGAAGTGCTCGTCCCAGTCCGTCGGGAGGACGAGCGTGTGGTGTTCGAGGTTCGGCACGTCGCCCTCGACGCCGAGGTACAGCAGGAACGCGGAGGGCGCGTACGTCCGCGACTCCCAGTACTCCTCCGTGTACTGCCGCTTGTGCTCGGGCAGCAGCTCCTGCTCGGTGTGCGCGTAGTCGGCGTCGGAGACGACGCGGTCGGCGAGGTAGCGCTCGCCGTTCTCGGTGTCGACCGCGAACGCGCCGTAGCGCCCCTCGATGCCCGTCACCTCGGCGTCGGTGACGAACTCGACGCCGAGCTCCTCGGCGAGCTCGACGATGCCGTCGACGACGGCGCCGATCCCGCCGTCCGGGTAGTAGACGCCCATGTTGTAGTCGACGTGGCTCATCAGGTTGTACAGCGCCGGCGTGTTCGTCGGCGAGCCGCCGAGGAACACGAGCGTGTACTGCATCAGCTGCTGGAGCTTCGGGTGGTCGAAGTAGTCCTCGACGTGCCCCTGCATCTTGCCGAGCAGCGAGAGCCCCCACGAGTAGCGGAGCACGTCCTTGTCCACGTAGTCGCGCAGCCGCGGGCGGTCCTCGTACACGAAGTGCTCCATCCCGATCTCGTAGGTCCGCTGGGACTCCTCGAGGTACGCGTCGAACGCGTCGCCCGCGCCCGGCTCGTACGACTCGAATATCTCCCTGTTCTTCTCGCGGTCCGGCAGCACGTCGACCATGTCCCCGTCCTTCCAGAACACCCGATAGTGCGGGTCGAGCCGCTCAAGCTCGTAGAACTCGTCGGGCGACCGGCCGAAGTGGCCGAAGAAGCGCTCGAAGACGTCCGGCATCAGGTACCACGACGGCCCCATGTCGAACCGGAAGCCGTCGACTTCGAGCCGGCTGGCGCGGCCGCCGAGCTGCTCGTTCTTCTCCAGTAGGGTGACGTCCGCGCCGGCGTCCGCGAGGTAACAGGCCGTCGAGAGGCCGCCGAATCCGCCGCCGATAACGACGACGGACTCGCCGGCGACGCCGTCGATGTCCGGGACCACGTCCATGTGAGAACGTACGGACGGAATCGGTATAAATACCGGCCAGATGCGGCGAGTGGATACCACTAAGTCGCCGACGCGCGTACCGGTTTCCACATGGACCTGACGGTCGCGATCACCGGCGCAACGAGCGGGATCGGGAGAGCCGTCGCCGAGGCGTTCGTCGACGAGGGGGCGTTCGTCGCCGTCTCCGGCCGCGACGGCGCGGCCGTCGATCGGACCGTCGCGGCGCTGAACGGCGAGGGCGGCGAGTCGGGCGGCGGAGACGACGGCGCTGGCGGCGAGGGTGAGGACGGAGACGGGGGCCACGGCGACCCGGGGGGCGACGCGGACGCCGAGCGCGGCACCGCGTGGGGCGACCGCGTCGACGTGCGCGACGAGTTCGACCTCGAACGCTTCTTCGAGCGCGTCGCCCGCGAGGCCGGCCCGGTCGACGTCGTCTTCGCGAACGCCGGCGTGTTCCACGGCGCGCCGGGCGAGAGCCCGACGGACGAGCTCTCGTACGCCGACTACGACGACACGATGCGCACGAACGCGCGCGGCGTGTTCGCGACGATCACCGAGGCTGTCCCCCACCTCGCCGACGACGCGCGCGTCGTCGTCCCGTCGGGCGCGGTCGCGGCCGAGTCGAAGCCCGGGATGGGCGCGTACGCGGTGTCGAAGGCGGCCGCCGAGGCGGTCGCGCGCGGCTTCGCCGCGGACCTCGACGCGACCGTCGGGGTCGTCGACCCCGGCCTCGTCGCCACCGACCTCACCGGGAAGGAGCGCGCCCGCGACCCCGAGAGCGTCGCGCCGCTGTTCGTCTGGGCCGCCACCGAGGCGCCCGCCGAGGACCTGAACGGCGAGCGGTTGGGGCTTCGGGAGTGGAAGTCCGCGACGCGATAAGAGTGGATCGAGTCCGGGCCGGTGAATACCTCCGAAGCCCTAGCCGTTCATTTATAAGTGATTGCTGACGGAGCAACTGAAGATACCGCCAAAGCCCAGCCGCTCGCTTATAAATATCTGTTCGCAGATCGGCGGTGAACACCGCCAAAGCCCCAGCTGCGAGGACGCCGCACACTCGTTGCGCTCCTCGCTCGCGTTGCTCGCTGCGGTGCTTACGTCGTCTGCGGCGTCCTCGCAGCTGCCCCTTTGAGTCCCGCCCAGCACCGCAACAGCACCTCACACCTCCCCAGCCTCGTCGCTGGCGGCTGGCGCCGCCAGCGACTCCCTCGCGCGGGCGACTCGCGGCCTTCGGCCGCTCGTCGGCACGCGCCACCGCGTCGTTCATTTATAAATGATCGTCGCCGCCACTAATCGGCTTTTAAATACAGCCCCGTCGGTCTCGCGACGCGACCACCGAGAATTATCCCGCGGTCGGTCGAAGGGGGGGTATGCCACTCGCGGACCCCGACCTCTCGGGCTCGACGGCGTTCATCACCGGAACGACTCGCGGCATCGGCAAGCAGATCGCGCTCGCGCTCGCCGACCACGGGTGTAATATCGTCTCGACGGGCAAGACGACGGACGACGACGACTCCGAACTGGCGGGGTCGATCGAGCAGACCGCCCGCGAGGTGCGCGAGCGCGGCCCGGAGGCGCTCGCGCTCGAACTCGACCTCCGCGACGAAGAGCGCGTCGAGGCGGTCGTCGAGGAGTCCATCGATCGCTTCGGCGAGGTCGACATCGTGATCAACAACGCCAGCGCGATCCAGCTGGCGAACGTCGCCGACCTGCCGGCGGACCGGTTCGACCTCCTGACGGACGTGAACGTCCGCGGGACCCACCTCGTCGCGCACGCGTTCGCCGACCACCTCGCGGGGCTCGACGAGGCGTGGCTGCTGACGAACGCCCCGCCGGTCACGACCGACCGCTCGCCGGGCAAGGCGCCGTACGCCTGGTCGAAGCTCGGGATGTCGTTCGTCACGCTCTCGCTCGCCGAGGAGCTGGCGAGCGACGACGTGGGCTGTAACACCTTCTGGCCGGTGACGACGATCGACACCCGCGCGACGCGCTACTTCGGCCTCGGGACCGAGGACGACTGGCGCACTCCCGAGATCGTCTCCGACGCCGTCCTCGAGATCCTCGCGCGCGACCCCGCCGAGTGTACGGGCGAGAGCTTCTACGACGAGGCCCTGCTCCGCGAGGCTGGCGTCACCGACTTCTCCGAGTACAACCTCACCGAGGGCGACCCGGCACCGATGTCGGCGCGGCTGTTCGACCCCGAGTTCGAACGCGACTGGTGAGCGGGCCGGGCGCGCCGGTTCGGTCGGCGCCCCGCCGACGGGGCCGGGTCACCTCGTCACCGCCTCCCGGATCGCCGCGGTCGCCGCTTCCGGGTCCTCGGCGGCCGTGATCGCCGACAGGACCGCCACGCCGGTCGCGCCCGCCTCGACGACGGGCGCCGCGTTGTCGGCGTCGATCCCGCCGATCCCGATGACCGGGATCTCCACCGCCTCGGCGACCGCGGCGATCCGCTCGACGCCGATCCCGTCGCGGTCGCCGGACACGTCCTTCGATTCGGTGCCGTAGACGGCGCCGACGCCGAGGTAGTCCGCGCCGGCCGCCTCGGCCGCCTCGGCCCCCTCGATCGTCGAGGCCGAGACGCCGACGACGGCGTCCTCGCCGAGCTGCTCCCGAGCGACCGCGACCGGGAGGTCCGACTGGCCGAGGTGGACGCCGTCGGCGTCGACCGCGCTTGCGAGGTCGATCCGGTCGTTGACGACCAGGGGCACGCCGGCCTCGGCGGTCAGCTCGCGGAGCCGGAGCCCCGTCTCGTAGCGCTCCCGCGCGCTCGTCGCCTTGTCGCGGAGCTGGACGACGTCGACGCCGCCGTCGAGCGCGGCCGCGACGACCTCCGGGGTCTTCCTCCCCTTGGAGCGGCTCGCCGCCGTGACGAGGTACGTCCGCCACTCGTTGATATTCATATGTGGTACGCGTCGGTGGTTCGGTGAAAACGGTTGCGCTCCGAAGCCGGGTCACCGAGACGACTCCCTCGAACCGACCCCGAGGCTCACAGTGTACACACGCCAAGCGCTAAGTGGGTTGGCTCACGATGTACACACGATGAGCAGCGACAAGAAACGGGTCCAGTTTCGGGCGCCGCACCGTCTCATCGACCGGACCGACGCGCTCGCGGACGTGCTCGGGGAAGACCGGACGGACATCCTCGTGACGGCGCTGCGGGAGTACCTTCAGGAGGCCGCTCACGACGACGCACTCACCCAGGAGATCGCGGCGGCGTACTACGACGACGAGATCTCCTTCGAGCAGCTCAAGGCGCTCGTCGGCGCCGAGGAGGCCGCGAACCTTCGGGTACTGAAGCGGCAGTTGGACGAGGGGTTCGTCGACGAGGTCGCCGACGCGTAGATGTCCCGGCTCGTCGCGGACACGTCCGGTCTCGTGAGCCTTGGGATCGCCGCCGGCGACGATCCCGATCCCCTCTCGATCTGCGTGGGGCGGTACGAGGTCGTCGTTCCGTCGGTGGTCGTTGAAGAGCTCCGGGAGACTGCCTCGTACGACGACGCGCACGGTCGCGCCGCGGCCTCCGTCCTCGACCGAACCGAAGCGATCTCGGCCCGGTCGGTCGAACTCGACACTGAGTTTCCGCTCGACGACGGCGAGAACGCCGCCGTCGCCCTCTCGAACGACCTCGACGCCGCGCTGCTGCTCTGTGACGAGTTCAACCAGCTCGGCCTGATCCACGCGTCGCTCGCCGACACGCGGCTCGTCACGACGCCGACCCTCCTCTCCGCGTTCGTCCGAACAGACGCGCTCTCGCCTGCTGACGCGAGGACGGTCCTCGACGCGGTCGGCGACGCTCGCAGTTGGGACGCGAACAGCTACGTCCGGCGGGCTCGGTCCCTGCTCGAAGGGGGCTGACGCCGACCGACGGCTCCCCTCGTGACGCGGACAGACAGACACAAGCCGGCTCGCCCACTACGCCGGTCCAATGCTATCCCGGCTCCGGAACGGCGCCGCGCGCGTCGGCGAGGCGGTCGCCGGCGCGCTCGACCGGGCCGGCGTCATCGACCGGTCGCGGCTCGACGAGACGATGGGGCTCGCGTGGCCCCGGATCGTGACGGGCTTCGCGATCATGTCGAAGAACACCGTCGACCTCGCGGTGATCGGCTACGCGGTCGGCGTCTCGGCGGTCGCCGGGCTCGGGTACGCCTTCGCGTTCTGGCAGCTCGCGAAGTTCGTCTCCATTGGGCTCGCGGGCGGCACCGTCTCGCTGGTCTCGCAGAACTACGGCGGCGACGAGCGCGGGCGGGCGGGGCTCGTCGTGAAGCAGTCGCTGATCGTGGCCGCCCTGCTCGTCGCGCCGATCGTCGCGGGCTACGTTCTCGGCGCGGAGCGGCTGATCGGACTCGTGGGCGGCGACGGGGCGGCGCTGTCCGCGGGGACCACCTACCTCGCCGTCACGGCGCCCGCGCTCGCCTTCGAGTTCTTCAACATGATCGCCAGCCGGACGTACGCCGGCGTCGGCGACACCCGCACCCCGATGGTCGCGCGCGCCGGCGGCGCCCTGCTGAACGTCGTCCTCACAGTCTGGCTCGTCCTCGGGGCCGGACTGGGCGTGTTCGGGGCGGGGCTCGGCACCGCGGTCTCCATCGCCGCCGTCGGGCTCGTCCTCGCGTGGGGGATGACCGGTCGGTCCTACTTCGGCCGCGGCGCCTCCCCGGTCCCGGTCGGGCGTTCCGGCCCGTGGTTCGACGCCGGGCTGACCCGGCAGCTGCTCCGAGTCTCCGCGCCGCTGATCGCGCGGCGAGTGGCCGAGGGTGTCGTCGTCTTCCCCCTTCTCTGGGTCGCGTCGTCGTTCGGCGACGCGACGGTCGCCGCCTTGGAGGTCGGTCGCCGGGTGCGGGCCCTGCTCGGCAGCTTCAGCTGGGGCTTCTCGATCGCCGCGAGCACGCTCGTCGGCCAGCGGCTCGGCGCGGGCGAGGAGTCGCTCGCGACCGCCTACGGCCGCGACGTGATCGCCCTGTCAGCCGTCGTCTACGTCCTCGCGTCTGCCGCGGTGATCGCCGCCGCCACGCCGATCGCGGGCGTCTTCGTCGACGACCCGGCCGCGGTGAGCGCCACCGCCGCGTTCGTCATCGCGGCCGCGGTCTCGGCCGTGCCGCTCGGGATCGACGGCTCGGTCACGGGGTCGCTGCGCGGCGCGGGCGACACGCGCTGGCCCTTCGTCGCGTCGATGATCGGGCTGTACGCGTTCGCGCTCCCGGTCGCGCTCGTCGGTCTCGTCACGCCGCTCGGCGTCGGCGGCCTGTACGGGGCGCTGGTGGCCGAAAAGCTCGTGCCCGCCGGGCTGAACGGCTACCGGTTCCGGTCGAACCGCTGGCAGGCCGTCAGCCGGCAGTACCGGCCCGACGCGGGCGACGCGGAAGAAGAGGTCGGGTGACTCGGACCGACACGTCGGGTCCCGCGAGGGGTCGGAGCCTCGCGGGTTCCGGTCGTCGTCGGGCCGTCGGAGCCTCGCGCGCTACTCGCCGTCCGCGACCGATTCGAGGACCTCGACGCTCCCGGTGAGCTGCCGGTGGACGTACGGCATGTCGATGCCGGCGTCGTCGAACGCCTCCTTCACCGCGGTGACGTACTCGGAGCGCACGCGGACGAAGTCGCCGCGGTCGGGGTCGGCGATCCACCAGCGCGACTGGAGTCCGACCGCGGAGTCGCCGAGCTCGGTGACTCGGACGGAGACGCCCGGGTCGTCGAGGATCTCCTCGTGCGCCTCCGCCTTCTCGACGATGATGTCGGTCGCCTCCTCGATGTCGTCGTCGTAGCCGATCCCGAAGACGAACTTCTGTCGGAGCGTGTCGTAGGCGACGGGGTTCGTCACCGCGCTGTTCGCGAGGTCGCCGTTCGGCACCGTCACCAGCTCGTTGTCGAACGTCCGGACGCGCGAGACGCGCAGGTCGATATCCTCGACGCGGCCGGCGTTACCGCCCCACTCGATCCAGTCGCCGACCTGGAACGGCTTGTCCTTGAGGATGAACACGCCGGCGACGAAGTTGCCGAGGAGGTCCTGGGCCGCGAAGCCGACCGCGAGCGCGATGGCGCCGCCGAACACCGCGAACGCCGAGAGGAAGCTCCCGTAGCCGGCCACGGCGAAGCCGATCGCGATCGCGGCCACCCAGACGACGGCGTTGAGGACGTTCGTCCCGAGGCTCACCACCGCCTCGTCGAACCCGCGCGATCTGGCGACCCGTCTGAAACCCGGAACCAAGGCGAGCTTTCCGAGGAGCAACACGGCGACGAAGCCGGCGACGAACCGGAGCGCCGTCGTCGCGATCGCCGCCACGTCGACCGCGTTCGTGATCGCGTCGAGCTGTAATGGGTACATCGTCCACTCATTGACGCGACTATATAAAGAAGCTACTGGCAGCGCGGTTGTTTACGTCCGGTGTGACGGGCGGCTACGACGCGATGGACCGCGAGGACTCAGTCGCTCCGAACCGCGAGCGGCCCGTCGCCGCGCGCGACCGCGCGCAGCCGCCGGCCGTGGACGTCGTCCGCTGCGATCCGTTCCCGGACTGCCGGGGGGATCCACGCCTCGCGACCGTCGGGTTCGGGGGCGGGCTCGACGCCCGCGGGCCGGACGTCGTCCGGGAGGAACCGCGCGTACGTCGGGAGGCGTTCGCGCAGCGGGACGCCCCCCGCGTCCGCCACCGCCTCGAGTTCGCGGAGGTCCGGCCACTCGTAGGCGGGGTTGATGTAGTCGTCCGTCACGGGCGAGACGCCCCCGAGGTCGTCGATCCCGCAGTCGACGAGCTCGGCCGCCGGCGAGAGGTTCGGCGGCACCTGGACCGACACCTCCGGGGGAAGCGCCGCGCGGGCCATTGCGACGACCCGGCGCATCGTCGCGAGGTCCGGCTTCGGGAAGTCCGATCGCTCGTTGGGAACGACGTTCTGCACGATCACCTCCTGGACGTGACCGAACCGCTCGTGGAGCTCGCGGATCGCGAGAAGGCTCTCGGCGCGGTCGCGCCAGTCCTCCCCGATGCCGACGAGGATGCCGGTCGTGAACGGAACGCCCTGCCGCCCCGCGGCCCGGATCGTGTTGAGCCGCTGGCCGGGCGTCTTCCGTCGCCCCCCCGAGTGCGCGTCGACGTCCGCGGTCGTCTCCAGCATGACGCCCATCGAGGCGTTCACCTCGCGGAGGTCGGCGAACTGCGCCTCGGTCAGGTCACCGGGATTCGAGTGCGGGAGTAACCCCTCCTCCAAGGCGATCTCGCAGGCCCGGTAGAGGTACTCGTGTATCGAGTCGAACCCCCACTCCGCGAGCGTCTCGTGGACCTCGGTGTACCGCTCGTCGGGCTCGTCGCCGAAGGTGAACAGCGCCTCCGTACAGCCCGCGTCGGCGCCGACGCGGCACTGCTCGCGCACCTCCTCGGGCGACAGGAGCGACGCCTCGCCCGGCACGTCGTAGTAGGTGCAGTACGTACAGGTGTACCGGCACGCCGTGGTGAGCGGAATGAAGACGTTCCGCGCGAAGGTGAGCCGGTCGGCGGCCTCGACGTCGTCCGGGCGGACCGAGAGCAGCCGCTCGACCGCCCGCTCGTCGACCGCGACGTCGACGTCGTACTCGTCGGCCCCGGCGAACACGGGCGCTACTCGCGGTCGGCGTTTAAAAAGAATCGCGGTTGCGGATCCCCTCGAAGATACCGGATTCGGTTACGTCGCGGGTAGCGGGTGAGGCCGATCGCTCTCGTTTCGCCGGCCCGCTCTCGTTTCGCCGGAGTCGGTCGGCTTTCAGTATGACAGGCCCATCTCGAACCGGTCGTTTCGGAGCCAGACGCTCGCGGCGCCGATGGGGACGACGTACGCCAGCAGGATGAGGGTGTCCCCGTACGGGACGGCCGAGACCGACTCCACGTCGAGTACGAGGATCGTCGTGAACCCGATCGCGACGGTTATCGGTGCGATCACGTACAGCGCGATAACGAGCAGTCGGCCGATGGGACGGAGGGCGAGCTTGAGCGCGTCCGCCGGCGACCGGTCTCGGTACGATCCGTCGCCGAGGAACTGACGCCAGACCTGCGCCGCCTGCGACCCGCAGACGGCGGCTATCGTCAGGACGACCGACAGCGAGGACAGCGAGGAGAGGCCCAACTCGAACACCGACACAGCGATCAAAGCGAAGAAACAGAAGAAGCCGGCGCCGTTGAGCAGTTGCCTGGCGACCAGTCGGACGTTCCGCCTGTACAGCGGCGGGAGAAGAGGGAGTTCGATCGGATTCGGCGCTTCTCCCCACTTGTCGGCCTCACCGTCGTCGATCGGTTGCGCCGCGAACAGGGCGGCGGTCGCGAACAGGAGAATGGTGACCCCGATCTCGATCAGGTAGACGAGAATCAGCTCGTCGATGCTCCATCGGAAGAAGACGACACCGACGACGAGACAGAGATGCGTAACGAACACCGAGAGATCGTCTCGGGGGACGCCGAGCGTGTCCGCGACCGATTCTTCGCCTCGTGTCGACATTCGTTCTAGCGTACGGTAAGAATCTCATTCACTTGTCAATATCGGCGCGGAACGGCGGTTGACGAGCGGGCTGTCGATCACTCCCGAACGACCGCCACGCGCCCCTCCGACGCGTCGAGCGCGAAGCCGGCTTCGCGGAGCCACGCCGCCGCCCGCCCCTCGCCGTGGATCAGCACCTCCGCGAGGTCGTCGGGCTCGTCGACGTCGGTGCCGAGCCGGTGGGAGTCGACCGCGACGAAGTCAGCGCCGACCTCGGCCGCGATCCCGCGGTGATCGAGGTACGACGCGCCGTGGTAGTCCACCCGGAACTCGGGGTGCGAGGCGACGAACGCGTTCGTGCCGCCGCCGCGGCCCGGCGCGATAGCGACGTCGGCGTCCCGGCCGGCCTCGAAGAGCCGATCGAGCGCCGCTGGGGTCGCAAGCGCGAGGTCGGCCATCACGACGGCGACCGGCTCGGGGGAGCCGTCGGCCCCGGCGTCATCCTCGCCGTCTCCGCCCAGCCGCGCGTCCAGCGCCGCGTTCACGGCCGCCGTCAGCGGCCGGTCGTCGACCGTGACCGGCGGGTCGACGTCGACGGCGCCCGTCGCCAACACCGTCGGTTCACCGCCGGCCCCCTCGACCGCATCGAGCACGTCGTCGAGCATCGAGCGCGCGAACGCCGAGCGCTCGTCCGGCGAGAGGGCGGCGGAGAGCCGTGACTTCGGGCGGTCGGTCGAAAAGGGGACGATGACCTCCATCGCGGGGGACGGGGGCCTAGAACAGGGATTCCAGCTCGTCGCTGTCGTCGCTGACGAGCTCGTCGAGGTTGTCGTCGCTCTCCTCGCGGATCTCGTCGAGGTTGTCCTGCGCCTCGATGGCGACCTGCTGGAGCTCCTTGATCCGCGGGACGTTCGTGACGCCCGCGAGCAGGATGACGGTCGCGACGAAGCCGGCGCCGCGGTACGGGTAGTCCCCGCCCCGGACCTCCATCGAGCCGGTCTGCTCTTCGAGCCACTTCCGCCCGCGCTCGATGCCCTTCCGGTTGAGGTACTCCGGCGGGCCCGCGAGCACGAGCAGCGCGCGCTCCGCGCCTTCGATCTCACAGGGGAGCGTGAGCCGGCCGAGCGCCGCCTTCCGGACGAGGCTGGTGATCCGGTTCGTGGTGTGCGCGCTGTCGAGCTCGTCGTCGTCGCCGTCGTCTCGGAGCCGCGAGAGCAGGCCGCCCGAGGAGCGCTCCTCGACCTCCTCCTCCGCGTAGCCGACCGTGGAGACGCCGCCGCCGGAGAGCGTGTTGATGATCTCCGAGGAGTCGACGACGCTCTCGGCGACCTCCTGGCCCTGCTGGATCTCGCCGGCGCCGAAGAGGATACCGAACCGGCGGACGATCTCCTCGTTGATCTCCTCGTAGCCGCCCTGGACGGACTCGCCCGTCTTCCGCCAGGCGTCGTTGTCGAACACCATCAGGTTGTCCACCTCGCGGACGAACGTCTGGAACGAGCGGGCCGCGTTGAGGGTGTAGATTCCGCCCTCGTCGCTGCCCGGCAGGATCCCGAGCCCGTAGACGGGCTCGGTGTATATCCGCTTGAGGTGTTTCGCGAGCACCGGCGCACCGCCGGAGCCGGTCCCGCCGCCGAGCCCGGCGACGACGAGGAAGGCGTCGACCTCGTGGACCGGGATCGAGTCGATCGCCCCCTGGACCTCGTCGATGTCCTCCTCGGCGATCTCCGCGCCCAGCTCGTTGTCAGCGCCGACGCCGTGGCCCTTCACGCGCGACTGGCCGATGAGGACGCGCTGGTCCTCGGCGATGTGTTCGAGCCCCATGAGGTCCGCCTTCGCCGTGTTGACGGCCGCCGCGGCCCGAACGATCTCGGAGCCCGTCCGCTTGTCGTACTCCAAGAACTTGTCGACGACTTTGCCCCCCGCCTGTCCGAATCCGATCATTGCGAGTTTCATCGTGTGCTCCCTCCGCGTTTGAACTGAACAGAACGTGATCTCGTATATAAGCCTTCGGTTGCGGTTACCAGCGTTGAGATTAGGGCAGTTGACACGTTCGAGTCGCCGGTGACCGGTGTGTCAGTCATCGGACCCCGAGGTGCTCGCCGAGCGTGGTCAGTTCGGCCGGGTCGACGCCGAACGCGCCGACGTCGTTGTCGGCGGTCGTGTTGTCGAACTTCAGCGAGCGGTACTGGTCCGCGCCCATCGGGAACCCGGGCACCGCGCCGAGGACCGAGAGGCCGATCTTCGCGAGCGGCATCGGCAGCGGGACGATGGTGACGCCCTTCTTCTCCGCCTCGTAGACGAGGTCCGTCACCTGCCGGAGCGTGAGCACCTCCGGGCCGCCGACCTCGTACGTCTCGCCGACGTGCTCGCCGTCGGTCACCGCGGCGGCGATCATCGGCACGAGGTCCTCGACGTGGATCGGCTGGAACCGCGTCTTTCCGCCGCCCGGAAGCGGGTACAGCGGGACGCCCGGCGCGAACATCCCTTTCAGCCGCTTGGTGAACGAGACGAACTCCCCGCCCTCGCCGAAGACGACCGAGGGGCGGAAGATCGTCCAGTCGAGGCCGCTCTCGCGGACGATCTCCTCGGCCTCGCCCTTCGCGCGGATGTAGGCGGTGTCGCCGTTCGGGTCCGCGCCGAGCGCGCTCAGCTGGACGAAGCCGTCGACCCCGCCGTCCTCGGCCGCCCGGACGAGGTTCTCGGTCCCGCCGCGGTGGATCCGGTCGTGCATCCGGTTACCGCCGTCCGGTTCGAACAGCGGCGAGAGCGCGACCAAGTTCACGACCGCGTCGTGGCCGTCGACGGCCGACGCGATGGAGTCGTAGTCGGTCACGTCGCCGGTGACGCCCGTCACGCCGTCCGGCGTCTCCTCGGGCGAGCGGGAGAGCGCGGTCACCGCGTGGCCGTCGTCCGCGAGCGCGCGGCAGAGGTACGACCCGATGAACCCGGTCCCGCCGGCTACCAACACTTTCATGCGAGCCATATCGCGTGGAAGCCCCGTAAACCTACCGCGGCGTCAGACGCTCTGGAAATTCGACGTATCGGCGGCCGACGTCGACGGGAACGGCCGGACTACTCCTCCTCGGGAACCGGGACCGTCAGCACCGGGACGGGGGCCGTCCGGAGGGTGCGCTCGGCGACGCTCCCCAGCAGGTACCGCCCCACGCCGGTCCGGCCGTGCGTCCCCATCGCCACGAGGTCGACGCCGGGGTCGTCGACGTACGCCCGGATCCCGCGCGCGGCCGAAGAGGCGACCTCGACGGCGCCGACCGCCTCCAACCCGGCGTCCTCGACGCGCTCGACGCCCTCTGCGACCGCGTCGTCGGCGTACTCCGAGAGGGCGTCGACCTCGACGTGGTCCCCGATACCGATCCCGCCGGTGTCGACGACGGAGAGGACGTGGACCGTCGCGCCCGCCCGCTCCGCGATCGGGAGCGCCCGATCGAGCGCGGCGGTCGCGGCCGGGCTCCCGTCGGTCGGCACCAGGACGTCCTCGTACGGATACGGGACGGTCTCGTCGCCCGGACGGAGCGCCAACACCGGCACCGGCGACTGCCGGACGACGCGCTCGGTCGTGCTGCCGACGAGGTGTTCGACCCCCTGTCGGCCCCGCGTCGACATCGCGACGAGGTCGGCGTCGACCTCCTCGGCGTACGCGGCGACCGTCTCGGGGACGCCGCCCTGTCGGACTGCCGTCTCCGCGTCGACGCCGCGGTCCGCGGCCCGGGCCGCCGCCTCCTCGACGATCGACTCGCCCTCCTGTTCCAGCACGTCGACCACGTCGCCGCCGATCCGGGTCACGCTGTCGCGGGTCGTGTCCGCGACGTGGAGGAGGTGGACCGTCGCACCGTGGTCGGCGGCGATCGCCAAGGTGTGCTCGAAGGCCGCCGCGGCCGCGTCGCTGCCGTCGGTGGGAACGCAGATCCGGTCGAACATACGCGACCGGTCTCGCGCAGGGGTGAAAAACGCTCGCGTCGTCGCCGTCACGCAGCGTCGCCGGCTGACGACCCCTCGCCGCCGGCGGCGTCGCCCGACTCGTCCGGGCCGTCGCGCCGCGTGACGCGCACCGTCGAGATGCGCGCGCCGTCGACCGCGGTGACCTCGAAGGCGTACGCCTCGGTCTCCGCGACGTCTCCGACCTCGGGCGAGCGCCCGATGCGGTCGAGGACGAACCCGCCAAGCGTCTCGTAGCCGTCGCCGCTGAGGTCGGTGCCGAGCGCGTCGTTGACGTCGACGAGCGCGACCGAGCCGTCGGCCTCGTGCGTCCGGTCGCCGGTCCGCCGGATCGTGTGCCGGCCGTCGGCCACGTCGAACTCGTCGCGGAGGTCGCCGACGAGCGCCTCCGCGACGTCCTCGATCGTGGCGATCCCCTCGAAGGCGCCCCACTCGTCGATCACCGCCGCCATCTGCCGGCGCTCGTCGCGGAACTGGACGAGGAGGTCGCTCGCGCTCGTCGTCTCCGGGACGACGAGGATCTCCCGGGCGAGGTCCGCCGCGGTCGGGCCGTCTGCGTCGCCGGCGTCGCCGTCGGCCGCCTCGGTCGCGCGCAACACGTCCTTCACGTCGACGAAGCCGACGACGCGGTCGGCGTCGTCGCGGTCGACGACCGGGTAGCGAGTGTGGCCCGCGTCGAGGACCGTCTCGCGGATCGCCGAGAGCGACGCGTCCGCGGGCAGCGAGACGACGTCCGGGCGGGGGACCATCAGCTCGCGGGCCGCGGTGTCGTCGAGCTCGAAGACGCCCTCTATCATCGCCACCTCCGACTCGTCGACGTGACCGGCCTCGCCCGCGCGGGCCAGCACGCGACGGATCTCCCGCTCTTCGAGCGTCTCGTCGCTCTCCGAGGCGGGCGGCACGCCGATCAGGCTCGTGAAGGCGTTCGCGGTGCCGTTGAACACCGCGATTCCGGGCGAGAAGATCAGGTACGAGAGCTTCATCGGCGGCGCGAGCAGAAGCGAGATCCGCTCGGCCTGCGCGATGGCGATCGTCTTCGGCGCGAGCTCGCCGAAGACGACGTGGAGGAAGGTGATGAAGGAGAACCCGATCGCGAACGCGACGAGGTGGACCAGCCCCTCGGGCAGGAGCGGGCCGAGGACGGGCTCGATGAGCGCCGCGACCGCGGGCTCGCCGATCCACCCCAGCCCGAGCGACGCGAGCGTGATCCCGAGCTGCGTCGCCGCGAGGTAGTCGTCGAGGTTGGTCATCACCTCCTGGAGCGTCTCCGCGCCCGCCTTCCCCTCCTCGACCAGCTGATCGACCGAGGTAGCCCGGATCCTGACGAACGCGAACTCCGAGGCGACGAAGAAGCCGTTCAGGGCCACCAACGCGAGGGCGGCCGCCACCCGCGAGAGCGAGACGGCGACCGCTACCATCCGTTCCCTCCGGGCCCGCGAGCGGCTGGCGGATTATCGGCCATGACCCCCGTTCGAGGAGGGGTCACTAAAAAGGGCCGTCGGGCGGGCCCGCGCTCGGACCGAGGGAGGCCCGGACGCCCGGACCGGACCCGCGCCGTTTATTCCTCGCCGCGGCGGAACGCCACCATGCTGATCACGCTGGAGGGGCTCGACGGCAGCGGCAAGACGACGGTCTGGGAGGCGCTCCAGGACGTGTACCCCGACGCGACGTTCACCCGCGAACCCACCGACAGCTGGTACGGGGAGGCGGTGGGACGCTCGATGGGCGACCCGGACGCCGACCCGCTCGCGGAGCTGTTCTTGTACACCGCCGACCACGCGAACCACCTCTCGGAGACGGTGCGGCCGGCGCTCGCGGACGGCGACCTGGTGATCTCCGACCGCTACTCGGACTCGCGGTTCGCCTACCAGGGGGCGACGCTCGCGCGCGCCGACGCCGGGATCGAGCGCCCGCTGGAGTACGTCCGCGGGATCCACGCCGCCTTCTCGCGGCCGCCGGACGCGACGATCTACCTCGATTTAGACCCGAAGACCGCGGCCGAGCGCGCCGGCCGGACCGACAAGTTCGAGCGCGACGGCTACCTCGCCGCCGTGCGCGACAACTACGAGCGCCTGATCGACGCCGACCCGGGCCGATTCCACCGCGTCGACGCCACGCGCGCGCCGGAGGACGTGGTCGCCCGGGTCGAGGAGATAGTCGCCGACTTGGTCGACCGCTGACGCCGTCTCGTTCGAGGGTTTCAGCGGGTATCCGGAGTTCTCAGCGCGTGTCCGGCAGCTCGTACTCATCGGGCGACGGGACGTAGAGGTAGTCGATCGCGACGCCGAGCACCAGCGGGAGCGCGACGAGCAGCGCCAGCAGGATGGTCGAGCTCCCGACGTCGATCCCGGTTCCCACGCCGAGCGCGCCCGTGAAGACGATCGTCGAGACGAGCAACAGCAGGGGAGTCAACACGAGGGTGTACACGACCGACCCCCACGACGTCGAGAGCTGAATCCGGAAGAACCGGGTCGCGACCCCGGCGAGGAACGTGTGGAACGCCATCAAGGCGAGGAGGCTACCGAACCCGAACAGCGCGAGCATGGTCGCCGTACGGGCCGCCGACACTTCCCCCTATCGGCCTCAGACCGGCCCGCCGCCGCCCTGCTGGCGCGCGGCCGAGAGCAGGTTCGAGACGGGTTCCGTGTACTCGTAGCCGGGGATGACCCCCTGGACGTACGTCCCCTCGACGAAGTCGATCAGCGCGCCCGCGTCGTCGACCGCGCGGCGCTCGTTGACGTCCGTGAGTTCGTACGTGACCGTGATCTCGTCGCCCCCGCGCTCGACGGCGGGGTCGAACTCCCGGTCCTTCCGGGTGACGCCGCCGACGTCGACCGCGCGGCGCTCGAACGTGTCGGCCCAGCCGTCCTCGACCACGTCGGCTACCTCGTCGGCGGTGACCGCCGAGAGCGTCGGCACGCGGACGACGACCGCGAACCCGATTCGCCCCTCTTCCGCCTGCTCGACGCGAACGCGCCCGTCGAACGCTGTCGTCTCGGAGACCCAGCCGTCACCCTCGCGCTCGAAGGAGCCGTGGTCCGCGAACGCGCGCCGGACCCGGCGGGGGAGTTCGTCGGTCGGCTCCGGCCCGTCGGCCTCACCGTCGGCGTTCTCGGCGTCGTCGTCCTCTGTTCCGGTCATACCGATCCGGAGGCGACGCGGCCTGAAAAGCCGCTCGCGTCGCCGCCGGCGGTCGCGGCGTGGAGGGTGCCGACGGTCGCGGCACGCAGGGTCCCGACCGCTCGCCCTCGTCCCCGATACGGGCACGCCGGGCCGGTACGTGGGACGCTTTTGTGCGTCGACCGACGAGACGGGATATGGCAGACACCTTTCGGTCCACGGAGGGACTGATCGACGCGCTCGCGGACGCCGAGTTCGACCGCCCGCCGGCGCTCGTCAGCAACGCGCACATCACCGGGCTCGGCGTCGCCCGCGCGCTCGACGCCCACGGCGTGCCCGTGATCGCGCTCGATCGGGCCGGTGGCGACGGTTCGTCACCGACGCCCGGCGACGGCGGCGCCGAGACGGTCACCCACGACGGGGTCGCCCCGCCCTCGGACGCGGTCGACTTCGCCGGGGCGGTGACGTACCCGCTCGACGACCTCGACGGGTTCCGCGAGGACGTGGAGGCGATCGTCGACGCCGCGGGCACCGAGGCGGTCGCGTTCGGCTGTATGGACGAGTGGGCGCTGTCGTACGCCGAGGCCGACCCCGACGGCGTCCAGCTCCCGTTCGCCGGCAGCGACACGCTCGACGACGTGTTGAACAAGTCGGAGCTGTACGCGACCTGCGAGCGGCTCGGCGTCCCCTACCCGGAGACGTACCGGTTAGCGGAGACCGCGGCGGCGGCGACGCGCGAGCCCGACGCGTCGGTCGATGAGGCGGCCGACGCGCTCGGCTTCCCGCTGGTGGTGAAGCCCGAGCTCAAGCGCGACTTCGAGGAGGCGTTCGGCACCAACGTGATCGAGGTCGCGGACCGCGAGGAGCTCGCGGACGTCGTCGCGGCCGCGAGCGAGGAGGGGATCGCGGTGATGGCCCAGAAGCGCGTCGACATCGCGACCGGGAAAGACCACTCGCTCGCCTCCTACGTCCCGCCGTCCGGGACCGACGACGCGCTCGCGGTCGTCGGCAACGCCGCGGTGCGGTACCCCCGGAACTTCGGCACCTCCTGCCTCGTCGAGACGGCGGACGAGCCGGCCATCGAGGAGCGCGCGCTCGCCGTCCTCGACGACGCCGGGTACCACGGGATCAGCGAGTCAGAGTTCGTCTACGACGCCGACCGCGAGGAGTTCCTGCTGCTCGACGTCAACACCCGGCCGTGGAAGTGGATCTCGATGCCCGTCGCCGCGGGCGCGAACCTTCCGATGGCGGCGTACGCCGCGGCGACGGACGCGACCTACGAGTCCGGCGGGATCGAGCCGACGCGGTGGGTGTACCTCCGCGACTACCTCTCGCTGCTCGCCGGCGACGACGCGTTCTGGGACCAGCTGTCGGCCGCCGACTGGCGGCGCCTCGTTTCCGGCGCCTTCGAGCGCGAGGGCGACCTGACGACCGGCGTGTACCGCCCTTCAGACCCGGGACCGGCCGCGAAACTGTTCGAGACGGAGTTCGTCGACCGCGAGTACTACTGCTCCTGTTAGCGAGCGCGGCCGCTCCGCAGGAGCGTTTCAGCCGTCCGGCCGTTCGTCACGGGAGTCTTCGGTCGCTTCGTCGCCGATCGGAACCCGCCAGAGCAGGATCGCCGCCGCCCCGACGACGAGGACGACGCCGCCGACGCCGAGCGCGAACAGCGGGGAGACGGCGTCGGACACGACGCCGCTCCCGAGTTGGAACGGGACGACGGCGAGCCCGCTCACCATCGCCATCGCGCTCAGGACGGTGGCACGACCGAGCGTCTCCACGCGGTCGTTGACGTACTGCCCGGCGAACGACCGCGTGACGTCCGACACCCCACGAATCAGGAGGAACGTCGGGAGCGCGAGCACCGGGACGAAGTACATCCCGATCAGCGCGCCGCCGACGGCGAACGGGAGGACGAGGAACCACGTCCGCAGCCCGATCCGCTCCCGTATCGCTCCCGTGTAGTAGGTGAGCACCGCGCCGACGAGGCTGTACGCCGCGTAGAACCACCCGAGGAGGGGTTCGACCTGCGATTGCGAGATCCCGAGGTCGAGAACGACGGTCTCGAATATCGGCTGGAGGAAGACGAACACGAGGTAGGTGACGGCGGCGTACAGGACGTAGTAGTACAACAGGAACGAGCGCATCCGACGGCGCGAGATGACCGCTTTCACGATACCGGCGGTTCGGCGGAGGGTCAGGTCCTCCGTGTCGGTCTCCTTGTACGTCTCGGACTCGTCGAGCGTGAGCAGCACCGGGACCCCGAGACTCGTCACGCCCGCCGCGACGAACCACGGATACGAGAGGTCGACGCTGCCGAGGTACCCACCGAGGACCGCCGCGACGGCGCCGACCGCGAGCGCCGCCGACTCCCCGCGTCCCCGAACGCGAGCGAACTCGTCCTCGGAGAGGTCGTCGGTGAGGGTGTCGTAGAGCCACGCGTCCTCGCTCCCGGAGCGGAAGTTGTAGCCCAGCGACCAGCAGACGTAGAGGCCGGCCAGCGGGAGGAACGAGCCCGACAGCCCGATACCGAGGAGCGTCACGGAGATGAGCGCGGTCCCGATGAGGAGGCTGTTGCGCCGCCCGACGCGGTCGCCGACGTAGCCGGTCGGTATCTCGCCGAACACGGTCGTCAGGTTGTACAGCGCCTCTAAGACGGCGATCTGCGTGAAGGAGAGCCCCTGCGCCAGAAAGAAGAGGTACATGATCGGCCGATAGAACTCGACCGATTTCGTCGCCTTGTAGACGTAGTATTTCAGGATGTTCCCGGAGAGACCCGCTCCGAGACCGTCGCCGGTGCTGGCTGCCATGCGTGTGGTACCGAACGGGAGGCCGGTTGGTGTAAGCTGTTATTACGCGACCCCGGGGTCGGCACATACGCCGGATCATATTGCCGGTACGCCCGCGTCGCCGGCCCGCACGACCGTCGCGATCCGGGAGCGCGGTCGCGGAGCGCAACGGTTAGTGCGCCCGCCGACACAGGGCGCCCATGGGCTTCTTCGAGACGCTTGCGGACCGGATCGACGCGGTCGACAGCGTCGTGTCGGTCGGGCTCGACCCCGACCCGAGCCGGCTCCCCGAGCACGTGGCCGACGCCGACCTCCCCCGGTGGGCGTTCAACCGACGGATCATCGACGCGACCCACGAGCACGCCGCCTGCTACAAGCCGAACGCGGCCTTCTACGAGGACCCGGACGGCTGGCGCGCGCTGCGCGAGACCGCGGCGTACGCGGAGGGCAAGGGCGTCCCCGTCCTCCTCGACGCGAAGCGCGCCGACATCGGCAACACGGCGCGGCGGTACGCCGACGTGCTCGACCACGTCGACGCGATCACGGTGAACCCGTACCTCGGGCGCGACTCGCTCCAGCCGTTCCTCGACCGCGCGGACAAGGGCGTGTTCGCGCTCTGTCGCACGTCGAACCCGGGCGGCGCCGACCTCCAGGACCTCGAACTCGCCTCCGGCGAGCCCCTCTACGAGCGCGTCGCCGCGCTCGCCGACGTGTGGAACGCGAACGACAACGTCGGTCTGGTCGTCGGGGCGACAGCGCCCGAGGAGCTGGAGGCGGTCCGCGAGATCGTCCCCGAGATCCCGTTCCTCGTCCCCGGCGTCGGCGCGCAGGGCGGCGACGCCGAGGCCGCGGTCGAACACGGGCTCGCCGAGCGACCCGACCTCCCGGTCGACGTGGGGCTCGTCAACTCCTCGCGCGGGATCATCTTCGCCGGCGAGGAGTCGAGCCGCCCCGGCGACGAGGCGACGTACTTCGGCGCGGCGGGCGACGCGGCGAAGCGTCTTAAGAAGCGGCTGAACCGGCACCGATAGTCCCGGACTGCGAGGCGGTTCGGCGAGCGTCGGAGCCGACCGCGCTATCCGCGCCCGGCGACGCAGGCCGTACAGGCGTGCGCCGCTTCGTCCCAGTGGTCGTCGCAGACGGCGCGCCCGCAGCGGTCGCAGGTGTGGCTCGCCGTGGCCGCCTCACAGATCTGACACAGGCCGGTGAGGCTCATACCCCTCGTTGGGTCGGACGGCTTATCAGGGTCGCGGGCGACCCTCCGGTATGCGCCAGTTCGTCGTCATCGGTCGCGACGTCCCGACCGACCCCGACGCCATCTCGCTGTCGGACATCCCCGGGGCCGGGCGGCTCGACCTGCTCTGTCGGTGCGTGAGCGCCGGCGTCTTCCTCTCGCACGGGATCCGGGAGTCGGTCCGGGTCCACCTCGTCGTCGCCGACGAGTTCACCGTCACCTTCGACGCGGACACGCTTCGACACCTCCACCCCGACGAGCGCAACGTCGCCGCGCGGATCCGCGACGCGCTCGCCGCGCGGGACGACGCGATCGGACACATGCCCGCGGACGTATCCCCGGGCGTCGAACTCCGCCGGATGGGACTCGACGCGACGCTCGACCGCCTCGTCGGCGAGGACGGCCGCGGGCCGGACGGGACGCTGGTCCAGCTCCACGAGGAGGGCGACCCGCTCGTCGACGCGGAGCCCCCCGAGGATCCCGTGTTCGTCCTCTCGGACCACCACGACTTCGCGCCCGCGGAGGCGGAATCGGTCGCCGAGCGCGCCGAGCGCCGGCTGCGGGTCGGTCCCGAGCTCCTCCACGCCGACCACACCGTCACCGTGGTCCACAACTGGCTCGATACCGATGGCTACGCCAGCTACTGAGCGCGAAACCACGACCGCGCCCGACACGGACCCCCGATTCGAGGTCTCCCTGCGCGGAATCGACGTCGACTCCGAGACGCGGTGCGCCCACTGGGACGACCCGGTCGACGTGGTCGCGCTTCGGTTCGGCTGCTGTGAGACCTACTACCCGTGCGACGCCTGCCACGACGCGGCCGCGGACCACGAGGCGGTCCCGTGGCCCCGCGACCGGTTCGACGAGCCGGCGGTGCTGTGCGGCGCCTGCCGGACGACGCTCACCGCGCGGACGTACCTCGACAGTGACGACACCTGCCCCGCGTGCGGCGCCGCGTTCAACCCCGGCTGCCGAAAGCACCGCGACCGCTACTTCGAGGTTGAGGGTTCGGACGACGGAGACGACGGCGACAATTTATAAATAACGACGCGGTGCGGTGGCGCGTGCCGACGAGCGCCCGACAGGGCGCGAGTCGCACGCGCGAGGGACGCGGCGACCGGAGCGAAGCGGAGGGAGCCGCGAGGCTGGGGAGGCGTGAGGCTGCGTGCGGTCGCGTTCCCGTGAGCGAAGCGAGCGGGAGCGCGGAAGTCGCAGCCCGCGCAGCGAACGCAGTGAGCGAGCAGGACCGTCTTCCTACGGTCGGGTAGCACTCAAAGGGGCAGCCGCGAGGCCGACGTAGGCGACACAAGTACCGCAAGGAGGGAGCGCTAGCGACCGACTGAGGAACGCAGCGAGCGTACGTCGGCCTCGCGGCTGGGGCTTTGGTGGTGTCCGCCGAGGATCTGAGATCAACTATTTATAACCGAGCAGCTGGCTTTGGTGGTGTCCACCGAGGATCCGAGATCAACCATTTATAAGCGAGCGGCTGGGGCTTTGGCGGTGTCCACCGGGGATCCGAGATCAACCATTTATAAGCAAGCGGCAGGGGCTTTGTCGGTATCCACCGTCGATCTGCTTCCCTGCCACTTTTAAATGAACGAGAGACCTCCGGCGGTACCCGTCGCTGCCGTCCATCCTCCCGGACATCATCGATCTGCATGCTGACTGTACTTCTCCGATCGCCCCCCTTTCGGAAGGATTAAAAGAACGAGCGGCCTTCAATCGATTGCGGGCCGGTGGGGTAGCTTGGTATCCTTCGGCCTTCGGGTGGCCGTAACCACGATTCAAATTCGTGCCGGCCCACTACCCACTTATACTTTTTCCAGCCTCTACTGACAGGTCTTAGCGTCTCTACGGGGTGGTCTCTGTGAGCCTTTCCGACGGCTCAACCGGGACTACCCTCTCTGCTGACGGTCCGGGCGAGTTCTGGTGCGGGCTCTGTAACCAGCGGTGTACTCGTAACTCGTCGAGCGGCGTCGAGTACGGCCACGCCCTGGACTGTCCCGCGCGTCCCAGCGAGCTCTCGAATCCCGACGAGAAGTGAGCCGGCCAGCTGCGCGCCGGTCCACCTCCCCACGGCTCCGGCACGATCTCGCTCGCTCCCTCGGGGCGAGCCCTGTCAGTCTCTCCAAGCGGTCGGCGACCTTGTGGTGCGCGAGGACCGGCGGACCCGGTCCGAGCGCCGCCGACCGCGCACAGGCGACCGAAGGTCGCCAAACGAGTGGCGGTGCCGTCGCGGTCGCGCGCGTATCTGGAGGTGAGCGATGAGCGCGCCCGACGAACCGGCCGCGTCTTGGCCTTCCAAGGAGACTAACTCTGTAACGGCTTCTCTCACCGGATTAGAGGATGACGCCGATCCGATCGTCGAACGGGTGAGTGAGTTCGCGACCGAGTATCCGCAACTCGCCGACCTCCCTCTCTCGGAGGCGCACGGGCGGAAGCTTCGCCGCATCGTCACGGAAGCCGACTGGGAAAAGGAGTTCGTCGACCCCGATCACCCGCTCGAAGATTCCTTCGCCGTCGATTCGCTCCGCTCCCGCTCCGCCGGAACGTGGCTCGACGCGATTCACGCCTTCCTGCGCGCTCACCACGAGTACAGCGGCATGATGGCCCGGTTCGAAGATCGGGAATCGGGCGATGAGTTCGACGTACCGCTTGCCGACGCGTGGGGGAAAGAGTACAGCAAAAAGCAGTACGCTCGGGCTCGCGCGCTCCAGCGACAGATGTCTGGCGGAAAGCGTCCTTCCGGCGGCGAAGCCGCTCCCGCTTGGGACGCCCCGGTGACCGTGATGCTCACGCTGACCGCCTCGTCGGTACCCGACGGCGACCGCCTCCCGCCCGTCGAACAGATGGACGCGATACACGACGCGTTCAGCTATGGCGGCGTTCGCGATACGCTCCGCAACGTGATGGAGTATCACCTCGATCTCGATTCGGAACAGTGGGGCTACTGGCTCCAAGCGGAACCGCACGGAATGGGCACCGCTGCGGACCCCGACAAAGACGCCGGCCTCAATGCCTGCTACACTCATATTCACGTCGGCGTCTACTTCGACGGAGCCGGGTTCGGAGATCTCCGCCCGGTCGCTTCCGAGTTCGAACGGGTGATCGACAAGCATCTAGAGGTCTGCGAGCCCGCCGGCTGGTCAGCTCACGACTACGACGCGATCGACGACTACCTTCAGGAAGATGACGGCTGTATCTCGATGAACGCAGACGTCGGTAACCTCGGTTCCTACCTCGCCGCGTACATGGGCGGCTACACCGAGGACCTGCTAGACAAGCCAATCGAGTACATCGCGTGGGGCGCGGTCTACTGGTCGGCCGCCCGCCAGCGGACCACCCGCTCGCAGACCGTCAATCAGGCCATCCGCGCCGATCGGTGCGAACAGCGCGCGGAAAACGAGGAGTCCGGACAGGTTGACGCGCACGGCGAGCGCATCCGGTGGGACGACGGCCGCGGCGCCGATGTCGTCTGCTCTTGTTGTGGTTCACCGTGGACTGTCGACCAGGACCAGCTTGACGGACCGCCTGAGACAGAATCCGCGCTCAACGACGATCTTCGTTGGGCTGCTGACGCAGCTGCTCCGGCGCCGGAATCGGAACAGGACCGCTCTCTCGCTGAGCGGTGGCCCAGCGCCGACAGCGCGTGGTCCTACGGAGAATCCCCGCGAAAGACCCTGATACGCGAGCGCGTTCACGACTATCTCAACGTTCACGGTAGGGACGTATCTCTTCCCTCGATACTGGCACATCTGAACATCAACCCGTCGTACAGGGAGTTCGTTGGTCAGATACTAGATGGCGAGATGGAACCCGACTCCGAGGCGTTCGATCGCCGCTCGACAGAACCTGCGTTTGGCTACGAGCTGAAAGCGATTGTCGACCGCGACGGGAATGAACATGAACCGGGTGGTGGCGGAGTTGACATGGTATCCCTAGAATTGCCGATAAAAAATGTTATCCAGAATACTCGGCTCCGGCACGATCTCGCTCAAGGTGAGGTGTTCCGCGACGCTCGTACCGAGGTCGCGAGTCACAATCCGAGGACCATTGCGAACGGGTTTGTTGATGATGGGATTTCTGATCCTAAAGTCGTCGAACGGCTCTTGATCGTTGAGGACTACCACGTTTCTAATCCGGTAATGGATCGAAATGAACGACGACCTTGTATGATCTATCCGAGTGAACGATGAGCCGGCTGCTGAGGCTCTGTTGAGGCCCTCAGATACCGTCAGGAGCCCGTTGATGATAAACGAGATGCCTGATAGACAGGAAACTGCCTTCCACATAGCACGGAAAGATTTTATATCAAGGGAACAGATTATTTGGCAGTAACTATGCTCACTCCAGGGGATGAGAATGACCTTCTCGAAGATATAGAGGAGGGAATTCAAATTGCCATGGATTGGGAGGGATACTCTTCCGATTCTATTGACCCGATCAAGGTCAACAAGTTGGCCCATTTTGCGATTCAGGATTTAGACGTCCCTGTTACCTATGGTTGGTACAAATACGGACCGGCCCCTGTATTTGATACCAGTACTGCGCGGATTGAACCTACCCCAGAAACGGAGGTTAAAGCATCTGAAGAATCTCGTCTCCCTGATCCAGGTGATGAGTTTTACAGCCCTGAGGAGTACGCATATTATTTCACTAGGGACTGTACTCACTTCGATAGAATACTTCAGACCCCTACCAAAGAATATCTGATTGAGTTCTATGAAGATCATGCGCCTCCTTCCTATGGAAGTTTGTATAAACAGAGTGTCCAGGTACAGGTTATTCTTGACAATATCAAGAGTGATGATGAGTGGCACACTGAGGCTGAAGACTACTCTAAATCTTTGAGTCGAGAACTGACTAAACTACATCGGGAACTTCTCAAAGTTGATGCATTAGCTGAGGTGTTCAACTCGTACAGTGATTACTCGAAGCTTCTTAAACGAATTATCGCTGAAGCTTCTGACAAAGAAGACCTATCGGCGTCTCAAGAGCAATTTATTCAAAAAATTGCCAGCTTTTTCTACACTGATGTCTGGAAATACGCGGCCCTGCTGATTTCAAAGAACACAGTTCATCTCTCCCCAGGTGAGAATGATGATAAGCTGCTGAACGCAATAGATGGTGATCTTCAAACTCTCAGGGGGGACATTGACGACGAAATCAATAGTCTAAGAGAACAAGCTGTAAGGAGAAATCTCTATACAGAGTACTCGATGGAGAATCAAGATGATGGTCCAACAGGAGAAAACTCAGGCACCCATGATCAAGACGTAGAACCTTGGACAAAAGCATCTGCTGCGTCAATCACGAAAAAACTAGCAGCGAGAGCTGATGAAGCTGATAGATAGGATTCATGCCAACAATATCTAGAGGGGACGTAGTTTGGGTTACTTTTCCAGACCCCGAAGACGTCCCTGAAGAGGAATTTGAGAATCCACATCCTGCTGTTGTCGTTCAAAATGATTCTCGAAACCATAAGTACGATACGACAATTGTAGCCCCGTTAAGCACAAGTCAAGAATCATCGGAGGAATTTGCTGATGTGGAAATTTCTTCATCCAGTGAGGGAGTTGATGACGACTCTATAGCAAAACTTGGATTACTTAGTGCGGTTTCAGTTCCCGGAAGGATTATGGATGAAAGCGAGGATCCTAGTGTTTGGAAAATGGGTGAACTCTCCGCTAGTAAAATGGCCGAGATAGAAGCTCGTATGGAAGTTCTATTAGGTATTGCTTGATATTCGCAGTCCGATCTGACTATTTTCATTGGGTATGTAAAGATGTTAGTCAAAACTAGATAGAACTCATCTTAAAGGTACTCTGAACATCACTTTTCTAAATCTACGTTCTGTATTCAGGAAGGTTTTGACATCTATCAGTAGGGGGATTCAGTAAAGCGGCTGCTGTCCGACTACTTTCACCGAGCCTTGCCTGATACTATACATGATTTCTATGACCACTAACAGTTGGAGATGTCGACTGAAAACCCGACGCCGCCTGACGGTTACGAACGGTTCGAAGGAGAGTCGCCCGAGTCCGATGTTCCCACGGTGGAACTCGGTCCGGGTGACGTGCTGGAAGGGCTCGTACTCGATCTGACCGAAGGAGAAGGAGAGTACGGCCCCTGGTACCGGCTCAAGATCAAGGACGAGAATCACGGAGTCGTTCGCTACTTCGCGAAGGACGAGGTCAAGCGCGCAGCTGCGCAGGACCACATCGAGGTGGGCGAACAGATCTGGGTCGCGATGGCCACCGACGAGGTGACGCTGGAACGCGACGACGGCTCGACGCACGACTACCATCCGACTAACTGCGCGTTCCCGGGTGGTTCCTGATGGCGTCGTCGTACTCGCGGACGATGTCCGACACGCTCTCGGACTACACCCACCTGCGGACGCTTCCCGCGCTGCTGTCGGTCGTGTTCGTACTCGCTGGGCTCTACCAGTTCGGCGGGATCTCCGAGGTCATGCTGACGTGGCTCGACTACACGCTGACCTCTGAACACGCGACGTTCATCGCGCTCGGTGCGTACGCGATCGCCTTCGCGAGCAGCGAAACGAAGCAGTTCGAGAGCTACGAACGCTGGGAACAGATAGCGATCGCAGCTGGGCCGCTCGTCATCATCGGCTACCAGTACGTTCCACAGATCGCTGACATCATCAACACGAGCAGCAACCTCGGTCCGATCCTCGCGTTCTTCGCGACGGTCGTCGCCTGGGGCGTCGCTGTTCGGTAACCACCCTCGATCTCAACTTATGAGTTCCAACCATGACGACCCGGCTAGCTGTACCGCTTCGAATCGCCCTCCTGATGGGCCTGCTGTGGGCGCTGACGGTTCTGATACCGACCGCCCTGCTCGTCTGGGCCGCCGCACCTTCGTGAAAGGTCTCGGAGCTGCTGGCGCCGCCACGGTCGGCCTCTCCGTCGACGACGGGTTCGCACAGGACGCTCAAGCTATCGCACCGCTCGTCGGTGTCGGCCTCGCTGCTGGCGCTGTCGGCGTCGGCTGGGCGCTCCGCGAGTTCGAGGTCATCGGCTCCGACGGTCCTGCTGAGGGCCTGACTGCTGACGCTCTTAGGCAGGACATTGACGAGACTGTTCGGTCCCGTAAGTCCACGAACGCGAGTACCATTGTCGACAATGGCAACATCCTCGATGGCGTTGAACATACCGCGTACACCGAAGCGAAGATCGCAGCGATCGAGGAATTGAATGCTGGCTCTACTGAGTCCGCTGTTCTCGACGCCTCTACTGCCGCGATCGACGCCTACGAGACTACTGTCCGCAAAAACCTGCTCAAGACGTGGAATGAGGCTGCTCGGGAGTTCGAGAAGATGGTTTCCACCCTTGAATCCCACGCTGACGTTAACTCCAACTACCTCCTTCCTAACCAAAGCGAGCAATCCGGAAATACTGAGTACAGTCCCGGCACGCAGGACTACACCGGCTACACTCTCCCTGACGGCCAGTCCTTCACTATCATCGATGTCGGTGGTACTGACGGCAGCTACCCTCGCTACTGGAATCCCACCCGCTGGGACAGTAACTTCGATCCGGCGCCTTCGGACTTCTGGATCACCAATACCGGTACGGACACCGACTACATGCGCTACACCGACTGGAATGGTATCTGGTCTCAAATGGATACCACGTTCCAAAACGTCCGTGACGGCATCTCGACGTGGGTAACGAACGTCTACGGCGACGTTCAAAGCGGCGACATCGAGATCGACGATCTCGTGACGCCTCGCGAACGCGCTGCCATGATGGCTGATGGGGAAGGCACATCGCAGGCGATTGCCGACCTCATCGCGCTGAACGTTCCCGTCGACGCCGAACGCGAGGCGACGATCACCATCAGCGATACCGGCGCAACCCTGCCCGGCACGTTCGCGCTTACCGACTCGTCGGACGGCCCACTTGAAGCTGGCACGACGTACGACCCCTCGACGTTCACCGGCGACGTGTACTTCACTGCCGACATGAGTCTCGTCGAAGGTGACTGGTCCGCGATAAGCACCAGTGTCGACGGCGGGAACATCACCATCACCTCGGAGCCCTACGAGGGCACTGCGATCGAGGTCACGACTGTCGACTCTGAAACCGTCTCTGTCCCGGCCGCTGACTGGACGGATAACGGCGATGGCACGTGGACGTACGACGCATCGGGCGACCTCGAAACCACCATCACCTCTGTCGACTCTGCGCGCTTCGTCTCCACTGCGACGGAGACGCAGTACGAGACGCTTCAACTGGACGGCTCGTTCACTGTCGAAAAGCTCGTGAACAAGCAGTCCGGCGAAGAGGTGACGACGACGAGTTTCACCAGCTCCGATCCACAGAACGACTCGAACTACATCACGCAGGAGGAGTGGGACGACCTCGAACAGCAGAACCAAGAGCTGATCGAGAAGTACGAGAACTCGCAGTCCGGTGGTGGTATCGACCTCGGGCAGTTCGACATGTTCGGCATCCCCGGAGAGATCGTCGCTGTCGTCGCCGCTGCGCTCGTCGCGCTCGGCGTCCTGAGCAACTGACCACCACCATGCTCCCCCGATTTTTCCTTATTACGGTCGTGTTAGTGGCCTCGCTGACCGGCGCCGTCGCCGCACAGGATTCCCCGAACGCGACCGCTGAAAACACGACTGCTGGCGAACAGGTCAACACCTGCGCCGAGGAGATAACACCGACGCTCCGGCTCTGCTCTGCCGAGTACGTCGACGGCGAAGCCGTCCTACTGCTCGACTCCGACACCCGCGACCGGGTGACGGTCACCGAGGCCGTCGCGCTAACTGAGTCGCGCGAGTTGCGCCGGGACTCGTTCATCGTCGACGGGAAGACCGAGATTCGGATGCCCGTTCAACCCTCGAACGGCCGTGCCGGAGTGACGATCGACGACGGCTCCACGCTCTACGGCGTCCCGCTCGAAACGGCCTCGACCATCGTCACCGGCCCGTTCACCGCCAGCGACGCGCAGGCGGCCGGCCTCGGCGGGGGCGCCGGTGTCGCCGTTGTGACCATCTTCCTCGTGGCAAAGGTCGTCTACGGACGCAGCGAGGAACCCGAGAGGTTAGCATGAGAGACGCACCAGAACCCCGACCCGACCCGCCTCGTCACGTGAAGGTACTCGACTGGCTCCACGGACACGCGCCTGAGCTGGTCGTCGGTGTGATCGCGCTCATCGGCCTGTTCGCGATCGTCGGATTCGACCTCGAAGTACCGCGCTTCTGGTACGTGTTCGGAGTCGCCGCGGTCGGCCTTTCGCCGCTCGGGTTCCTCGTCGGTAACAAGGTCGTCTCGTGGCTCTACAACCCGGCGTGGGTCTACCTGATCGACCTCGACGCTCGCGTACTCGACGGCGGAATCTACCGGCTCCCGCTCGAAGACTTCCGCGAACTCGAAATCCTCGATGATGATGAGTTCGTGAACTCGACGTACGACCTCACGCAACTGTCGCCGAACCTCTACGTCGGGAAACAGGTCGACCTCGAAGACATGACCGTCGTCGGTACCTGGCGCGGCACGCTCGACGATCGGGAGTTGACCCGCGCGCTCCGCGCCGTACACGAGTGCCGCGGCCAGCTCCAAGACGACGCGCAGCGAGGCTTCATCCTCGAAAGCTCCGCGTTCATCGTGGTCCGGCGCGCGACCCGGAACACGGTCGAGCGTATCGTCGAGCTGTTCGAGGACGGGTCCCTGCCCGACTCCGGCGAAGGGATCGAGCGCGCCGTCGACCAGGAGCTGAAAGACTTCGGGCTTGACGACGCCTCGAACTCAGACCTCTCCGACCTCGTCGACGACGACGCGATCGACGAGATGGACCACAAGTCGGGGTTCGACTTCTCGACGCCGGAGGACCCGGACGCCGAACGAAACGGACACGCGGAAACCGCCGAGGTGCGTGCCGATGGGTAACTCCGACGAAGGGATGCTGACCGCGGCGAAGCTCGCGGAGCAGCTCTCCGGGCGCATCGACACGCATCGGGATCTCGACCCCCGAGCGGGAGCGATCGACCCGGACGACGTGTCGGCGTCGGTGTTCCTCAACAACCTCGACCCGGAGCTTGTCCAGGACTCCCAGCTGCTCGACCTCGTCGACCGGGCCCAGCAGTCGCGGAAGGCGTCCGAAGCGATTCGCTCGGGCAACTCCCTGATGCTCTCGCACCTCGTCGGCGTGACCGAGCAGGACCTCGACGGCTCCGCGCTTCGGCTCCCGCTCCGGCTCGACGACGTGATGACGAACAACGACGCGACCGCGTTCATCGGCGGCGCCGGAAACCCGAACACGGGGAAAACGAACCTGATGGCGCTGCTGGCGGAACTCCGCTCGGCGACCGTCGACGATCTCCTCGTAATCTCGAACTCGCGCACCTGGCCTCGAACAGATGTCGTGGTCACGAGCGCGCATGACCTCGCCGTGACGTGCATCGAGTATCGCGACCGGCCGAAGTTCGTGTTCATCGACGAAGGATCGACGCACTTCGACGCGCGGACGAACTCCTACGAGGTCGCCGCGCAGTTCTCTCCGCTCGCCAAGCGGATGGCGAAGATCAACGTCGACGTCTTCGGAACCGTATTCCACACGGGGAAGGACTGCCACCCGGAACTGAAACGGCTGTTCACGACTGCGTACTTCAAACACTCGAAGAAGGAGGTCGGTTTCTTCGCCGACTGGCCCGCTGATGCCGACAAGCCGACGAACCAGCTGTTCAGCGGGACCGTCGAAAACCTCGAACCCGCGACCGCGGAACCGGATCCGGACGACGCGGCGCCGTGGAGATGGGACCTCGAACCCGACTTATTCGCGCTCGACCTCGACTGGCCCGAGCTGTTGGAGGAACTCCGCGATCGTGGTCCAGCCGAGTGACGTTGCTGCTGGTAGGCTGCGTTCGAAACTCTGGTTAGGCTGGTCACTTGGTCCAGTCAGCAACTCCTCTCAATTTTTCATCTCGTGGCCGCGCACCGCGTGGCCGATCTCCTTCAAGCTGCTATCTGTCGAGAAGAAGCGATACGTCTTGTTCGGAGTGTGTACCTTCAAACTAGCTCTTCTAATGAACAGGCCCCAGACTAGTGTGAGTATTCTAGCAGCGATAGAAAGTGCTGCTACGCCCCAAACGGCACCCTCTGGTATCGGCTCAACACCTGATGCTCCCCGCATGACCAGCGCCACAAATAATCCGAAGATCGTCGCTCCCACTCCAGAAACGAGGTAGCTTTCCGGATACTCCATCCCTCTGTACTGAATCGAATTTACTCCTTTCAGAGTGCTTTGTTGAATCCGATGACGGCGTGGGGATCACTGTTTGAGAGCCTGTTCGAGGTTGTAGACTGCGGCGGTCACCACGAGTTCGCGGAACTCGCGGTACCACGCGCGAGGGTGGACAGCGGGGCC
>NZ_QPLT01000006.1 GCF_003666015.1 Halorubrum sp. Atlit-26R | reverse complement strand
ACCCAATTCCTCAAGAAGAATAACTGTATTCGAAAGTGATAGTCCAGCAAGATGGTGGCGAATACCCTTTTCAATGATCTCGCGGGGTGTCCGCTCTCGCTCCACAAACTCCAAGTCGATCCACTCGGTACACTCGGTGAGGCGGGCGGTTTTCGGCATAGAGCACTGAATCCTCGTCCCGCCTCTTCCTTAACTTAACACCGCGGGATTAGCTGTCCCAACATTGAGGACGGCGATCTTCAACTGGATAGTATTATATTACCGCAGAGACAATACACACGTATGTCTGAAACGGGTACGAACGATAGCGATATCGACGACCCCGAGACGACGACGATCAACATCCGTGTCACCGAACGCCAACTGGCGGAGATCGACGCGGCCTGGAAGGAAGAGGGATACACGTCTCGAAGCGAGTTCCTCCGGCACGCGGTCCGGGACGCGACAGAGAACCCGGGCGCGTCACGCGATATGTTGGCGAGCATCGCCGCTGAGGAGTACGCGATGCGGAAGGGTGAGAGTGAGACCGTCTCTCGCGCCGAGGTCGTCGAGATGATCGATGACGAGGAGTGACGACTGGACGTGGGAGTTCCGGCCGCCCGCCACACGAGCGTTCGAGGGGCTCGATACGGCGATACAGCAGCGTATTGTCTCGAAGCTCGACGACATCGTGACCGACGAGTGGCGGGATCCACCCGAATACGTTGAACCGCTCTCCGGCGTTCCGCACGGGAAGATCCGTATCGGTGATTTTCGCCTCGGAGCTGACGCTGATCGCGATCGAGAGGTCGTGGTGATCTACGACATCGAACATCGGTCGGGCGCGTATCGTCTGGGCGACGACTGAGTCTCGGTTCGAACGCACTGAACGACGCCCGGTTGCCTGCGGAGGGCTCGTTCGGAGCCGACGACGGTTACACCCGATTTATATAGTGCTTGTCCCCGTGCGTCATACTCATTTATCGGTTATTCAATGTTTTCGGGCAGATGACAGTCCCCGTTCCCGAGGTGGACTCCGTACTCGTCGATGGCTCAGTGTTGTCAGGTCAACGGCGGGTCGTCCACGAGTTCCTCCACGACCGCGACGGGACCACGCTCGTCGTCTCAACGCGGCAGCCGGCGGAGAGCGCGCGCCGGACGCACCGGCGGATCGTCGGCCGCGAGTCGGCGGCGCCAGACGAGACGCCAGAAGGGTCGGATGGCGAGCCGACGCCCCTCATCGTCGACTGCGTCACTGGCGCGGTCGGGAGATCGCCGTCGGACGGACCGCACACGAAGTACGCCCAGCACCCGAGCAACCCCACCTCGGTCGGGACCACATTCACGGAGTTCCTCGACGCGCGCGACGACGGCACGCTCGCGGTGGGGATAGACACGGTCTCGCCGCTCCTGATGTACGCCGACGCGTCGGCCGTGTTCCGGTTCCTCCACGTCGTGGTCCAGAAAGCCACGGCGTCGGACTGCCCGGTCGTCGCCGGGCTCGATGGATCGGCACACGGCGACTGCGTGGTCGCGCAACTCGCTCCGCTGTTCGAGGCGATAGTCGAGACGCGGCGCGCGGAGGACGCCCGGGAGGTCCGCGTCGCGCACCCGGAGCCGACGGAGTGGCGGGAACTCTGAGCGGCGGAAGTTTCGACTCGGCGGCGGCGCGCGAAAAGAGCAGGTCGGTGCTGGCTGTCACGCCCCACGTCGAACTGCTTTCGGTCAAAATTTGGAACGCTCAGCCTGTTATGATATCCTGGGGCGTTCGGCCTTCTCACGTGGACTCGCAGCTGATATCAACAACCTGCATCGTCCTGACAGAGAGCTCTTTGTCATCACTCTCGACGAACAACATCACCTCTAGCTTCCCGTCGCTGGTCCCCGTACACGACGCTTTGATCTCTTCATCTTCGTCGGCGTGAAGAGTCACGTCGCTATTCGTTCCACCCACCGAGTCGTACTCGACACTCCCGGTCGTCTCGACGTCGTCAACAGTCAGATCGACTTCTCGGCCGAACTGATTGGTGACGCGGAGTACGCCCCTTGTCGATCCGGTCTCGATCGAATCGTTCGTATTTTCGACGGCCAGGTAGGCGTTCTCGTCGTCGGCAACGGTGACGTCAACCGACCGCTCGGCTTGGATCGCGCTGTACCCGGCGGTCCCGGTGATCACCGTCGCGAGGACGAACAGCGCGAGTATCAGCCGCCGGTGTCTCACCCTTCCACCTCCGGCGGCGGACCGTCGCCGCCGAGCTTTCTGCGCCGGGCGAAATACGTGTGTGCGAGCGCGGAGACGACGAGCGCGGCGACGAGGAAGGCCATCCACGCGAGGTCGGGCAGCGCACTGAACAGCATCGCATCGGTCCACAGCGCCGTCAACAGCGCGGCGCCCACCGCCGCGAGACCGAGGTAGTAGCCGTGCCACGGGATCTCGGGTTCGGTGACGACGTCGAAGTAGATGTCGAGTTCCTCGGCGGCTGGCGTCGGACGCACGACGCCGGCACGCTTGTCGAACGAGACGATGTCGGCCTTGTCCATCTTCGGGAGGTGGCTCTGCTGGAGCGACACGTAACAGGACTTCCGGGTGTCCGAGTCCACCTCGGCGGGAGAGACGCCCGCCTCCCACGCGGCGACTCGCTTGGCCAGCCAGCCGAGGTCGGCCGCGTCCCCGCGCTGGCAGAGCGCATGCAGCGCGAACCGCCGACGTCGGTTCGACAACACGGAGAAGACCACTTCCTCCTCCAGCTCAACGCCGGCACCCGACGTCAACCAGTCGGTGGAAGACAGGTTCATCAAGACATCTTAATGTCCCTCAACAGAATATATATCATTTTTGTATTTTTTGGGAGACATTAGCGAAGCTATCAAAACACGCATTCCTCGCCAAGCGTCTCGGGTGACACCCCTGCCGTGCGTCGTTTCAGTCCGCGTAAACGACTCGTTACGCGGTCTCACCGAGCGGTTGTCGTATCGAAACCACTCGTTTCGACGTTTCAACGAACCGAAAACGAAGTGGTGTCCGCCCACAGGGTCGGGTGTAGCATGAGACGGCGAAAGCTACTCATCGGCATCGGCGCGGCCGCGGCGGGCGGGAGCGCGGCCTTTGGCACAGAGGCGTTCACCAGCGTGCAGGCGGAGCGTAACGTTGACGTCAGCGTTGCGGGCGATCAGAGTTCGTTCATTGCGATCCAACCGCTTAGCAGCGAAAATGCGGACGAGTACGTAAACACGGAGAGCGGTGACAATACGGTCGAACTCGAACTCGACGGCGACAACAGCGGCCCAGGAGAGGGAGTCACCCAAGACGCGGTCACACAGCTCGAAGACTTGTTCCGGGTTGTCAATCAGGGTTCACAGCCGGTCAGCGTTTACTTCGAGGACGACAGCGACGCGGTGACGTTCCGAGTCAGCGGGTCAGCAGACGGGTTCAGCGGGAGCGGGCAGTCGCTTGAAGGCCCGGACAACTCGGCCGAACTCGCGGTCGGCGAGCAGGTTGTGGTGGGGATGACCGTCGATACGCTCAACAATGACGTGAGCGGGCAGTTGCTCGATAGGGCAACTCTGTACGCGGACGCAAGCGCCTCCGCGCCAGAGCAGACCGTTCCCGAGCCGCAGTACGTGGTCGACCCGACGGCAGCAGAGAGCGGTGGCAGCCAGCCGGCTGAGGACAACACGCACGCGACGATTGCGTCTGCGCTCCAAGCAGCTCGGAACGACGACCAGAGCGGGGCCGGAGCGGTCATCGGGATTCGCGGCGACGCTGGTAGCAGTCCGTTGACGCCATCTTCGCTTATCGATATCGATCTCGACGGCGTCACTATCACCGGCTTCGAAGGGACGCCGACTATTGACGGCACGCAGGACCTCCCAAGCAGTGATACCGTCGAAAATCTCATACAAGCCTCGGGTGACAATGTGACACTCCAGAATCTGACTCTCAAGGCTGATGCCGATATCGGACCAAATGTCCAGCAAGGTATCCTCGCGTCAGGTGATGGAGTGACCATTGAGGGTGTTACAGTTAATTCACCAAACAATGCGGACAATAGCAATGGAGACCCTCTGGTGGATCTTCAAGGGCAGGACCCAACCGTTACTAATTCTGAGGTGACGAACGGTCCGATTGCTGTCGACAAGGAGGCCGGTGGAACAGTTACAATCACGAACAACTACGTGAACGGCGTTATCGATGAGGGTATTTGGGCCTACGCCCAGACCGACTCCGGCGACACGAAGGACTTCGTAATCGAGAACAACCTGGTTGAGAACCACGACGCCAACCGCAACGGGAACGCCGAAATCAAGGTCGGCGTCAACGGACCTCCGGACGAAATCAACGGCGAAACCAGCACCGAGGACCAGTTGAACGCTATCCTTGAGGAGAACGATGTCAAGACTGCTCAGGTCGACGGTGATATCGACACTATCGGTGGTGACGGTATCACCGCTAATTTCCAAAATGATGGAAATTTCTCTCCGATCTCAATTAACAAGTCCCTTAATGCCAATCTGATAGCCGACAGCGGGGGCGGTTTCGACGAGTTGGAGATCCACGGGGCCACCGGAGGGAACAACGCTCCAATTGACGAATCGCTGAGCGGTAGCGAAACGGACTTTACCGTCACATTGGATCCCGGCGCCAATACGGTTGAACTAAACGCCGCCGGCGCAACAGTTACTGATGAGGACGTGACTGACGGCGAGGGATCCAATGGCGACCTGAACGGGGACACGGAGTTCCCCGACGGTGTTCCTTCGACGGTTGATATCGCGGTCAACCTGATTAGCCGAAATAATAAGGTTGCTGTGAAAGATCTCAGTATCAACGGAGCAGATGCTGAAGTGAGTGGATACAAGATGGCTACGTCGGGCCCGCTCAAGGTGTTTGAGTTTACCGACGTGCCAGCAGATGGTATGGTGACCGTTGAGGGTACTGTCTTCATCGGCTCGGGTGGTGGACAAGCCGATTCGCTTGGAATCGACTTTGCCGATCCGGATGATGTCTAGCGTTCATACCGTGTAGTGAGTGTTGATGAATCGGCGTATCAGAATCCGAATAAACGACCAAATTTAGCATACCCTTGAACGCCCGCCCCCTCGTCGCCGCGCTCGCCCTGCTCGCCCTCCTCGGAGCCGCAGCACCCCTCGCGAGCACTCAGGCCGCCGAGATTGGCGAGGGCGTTGCGATCCAGCCCGCAAACGGGCCGAACGGCGCGTACGCTCAGGTCGGCGACGATGGGCAGGTCTCGATTCAGCTTGACGGCGACGCGGCCGTGCCGGGCGGAAGCCTCCCGGCCGACGCGCTCACGCACTTCGACCGAGTCTTGTTGGTGGTCAACACTAACACCGCCGGCGACGCTGAGGGTCGGCAGGCGTACGTCTACGTGCGCGACGAGGGCGGGGCCGCAGAGGACTTCGACTTCTATCGCGGAACCGCACCCGGCGGTCGCACGCCGATCGAAGGCCAAGACAACGCGGTCCGGCTCGACACCGGCGAGTCCGCCCCGGTGGGGTTCGAGGTCGACACTCGTGAGGGCTTCGAGGCCACAGACCTCTCCCTGACGGTCGTCGCGGAGGTCAGCGAGATCGCCGACGCGGTCCTCGCGGTCGAGACGGGCACGCCCACCGTCGACGAGCCCGTGACGTTCAACGCCACCGGCAGCGACGGCGACGCGATCGCGTACGCCTACGACTTCGACGACGGGACGATCGCGGGCGATGCCAGTCCGCAGGAGAGCCACACCTTCACCGACCCCGGGACGTACAACGTGACGCTCACCGTCGAGGAGACCGCCCCGCGCGCGCCCAACGGCTCCGACTCGGTCACCCGGGAGGTCGTAGTCCGCGGCCCGCCGCAGACCGCCGGCTCCGGCGAGACGATCACGCTCCCGAACACCGTCTCGGGGAGCGACGACCCGGCCATCGAGTCGCTGACCGCCGACCTGGCTGGCGGGGCTAGCGGCGACGTCGCCGTCCGCGCGCTCGCCCCGGAGTCCGTCGCGGACGCCGCCGACGGCAACTCGCCGCAGGGGTCGGCCGTCGTCGGCGCGGCCGACATCTCGGTTCCGGCCAACCCAGACGTCGACGCCACGGTCACGGTCGAGACCGACGCCTCGGCGGTCCCAGCGGGGACCCCGGCCTCCGACCTCGCGCTCGAACGGTACAACGGCACGGCGTGGGAGACGCTCCCCACGGCCGTCGAGAACACCGGCGACGGCGCGATCACGCTCGTCGCCGAGACGCCCGGCTTCTCGCCGTTCGCGGTGACGGTGAACCCCGACGCGCCGACGCTGGATCCCGACGGTGACGGTGGTGACGGTGGCGGCGACGACGTGGACGACGGTGCCGACGATCCGGCCGACGATCCGGCCGATGACGTGGACGACGGTGCCGACGATCCGGCCGATGACGTGGACGACGGTGCCGACGATCCGGCCGATGACGTGGACGACGGTGCCGACGATCCGGCCGATGACGTGGACGACGGTGCCGACAATCCGGCTGACGACGCTGACGACGCTGACGACGGCGATACATCCGATGACATCGACGGCGCCGACGGCGCGGCGGCCCCAGACGACCAGCCGCCGGACGGCGAGCTCGGAGGCATCGGTCTCCTCCCGACCCTCGTGATTGCGGCCGTGCTGGCCATCTTGGCGGCGGTGGGCTTCATCCGCATCCGCCGGCGAGAGTGAGGCGCGGCACGTAACGCTGCGATCGCTGTCGCCGTCACCTGCCGTCTTCTATCGATGAATCGGAAGGCCGCCACGCCTTCGAGACTGTAACCAGTACGTTACTCCCCACACTGGGCGTGAGGTACGCCGGGATGAATCCAAACGCGTAGCCGAGGAGGTGGACATAGAGGTTGACCAGCCCGCCTTGGACGTACGGGTCCGAGGGAAACGCCACGGCCGGGTAACCGACCCCGATTATTACCCCGGCGACGAGCAGTTCGAGGTGTCCCGGCGGGAGCGCCGCGAGCGACCCGAAGTCTATCCGGACGTCGATACCATACAGCACGGCAGAGAGGAGCGCCGCCGCGCTTATACCGACACCGAGCCACCCGATCGGCGCTGAGACACCGACGACTGCGAATCCGCAGAAGAAGAGAACGGGTGCGTCCTCGACGCTGCTACCGATTCTCGGCCGGTGATGTAGGTAGACGAACACGAACACCGGAACGAGACCGACCGTACCCATCACTACCCCCGACGCGCCGTATCCGATGCTCGGACGTGAGATTGCGAGGTTAAGAACGGATAACACTGGTGGCAAGACGGTGACGATAACGAAGAGCGCGATGCGGTAGCGCCCCCGAGCACCGGCGGTCCGTGCGAGGAGATATCCGACTATCGTGGCGATGAGATACCCGACAACGTTCGCTGTCAAATGTGCCACGGTAAAGTGGACGAAATGGGACGTGTACAACGAATAGAAACTCGGCGCCGCGTGTGATAGCGACAGTGCGAGTCGCGTCTCGCTCGGCGCGAGAAACACGAGCAGATAGAGTGCCGGGGGACCGACAACCAGACACGCGTCGGCGAGCGCGCCCAACCGCACCCCTTCGCGTAGAGACCTCCCCATACCGCGAAGTTACCACCAACGCTGTAAAGTGTCACCCTCTAAATTGTCGTGTTGATAATTCTCCCTGTAGGTCGACGGGTGTTCTCATAGTTCACGATCCGGAAGCCCGCATTGGGTTAGCTTTCCGTGGATTCGCCACATCGGCAACTTTTATATCACTGTGATAATAGTTCCACGATGAATGCGGGTAACAGCAGAGCGGCTGATTGAGGCTCTCGTCATCCTCTTTGCGGTCACCCTTCTTGCCGGACAGCTAGTCGGACAGCCGGTCTTGCTCGGATACGTCGAAACGGGGAGTATGGAGCCCACGCTCGAGCCCGGCGACGGATTCGTTTCGCTACCGCCCGAGGTTGTTGGTTCACCGTCGTCCGGTGATGTCATCGTCTACCGGGCAGAACAGGTGAATGGCGGTGGCCTGACCACTCACCGTGTCGTCGGTGAGACCGATCGCGGATACGTGACACAGGGTGACGCGAACCCGTTCACCGACCAGTCGGCCGGAGAGCCGCCGGTTCGCGATCCGCAGGTCGTCGCCGTCGGCGTCCGCGTCGCCGGCAATCTTGTTACTGTTCCAGAACTCGGAACGGCCGCGGTCGCGATTCGGAGTGCCGGCGGCGGACTCCAACAACGCATCCCGACTCACGTCTGGATAGGTGCTGGTGTCGCTGGCCTAGTCGTGCTGTTGGCCAGCGGTAGTGGCGGCGGACGTTTGGAACGGGCGTCACTCCGGGACCGTGCGCCCGGACACGACAGCGGGCAGAGATTGTCGATCGGACCGCGTGAAATCATCCTGCTGTGTGGAGCGGTCGTCCTCGTAACGGCGACCGCGAGCGCCCTAGCTCCGTTTGGGCCGACCGAATACCAGGTCGTAAGCGCTGAAGCCGACTTACCCGGTCCGAGCGTCATCGCCGCAGGCGAGACAGAAACGACTACGTATCGAGTACCCGGCGGGACGGTCTTTCCAGTTCAATACTACGTCGAACCGGCCAGTGACGGCGTACAGGTACTCAACGGAACCGGTACCGGTCGTATCCAACCGACTGACTCGGCGAACGCCACGATCCGTTTGTCGGCACCACCTGAAACGGGCGCGTACAGACGGTACGTCCAAGAGTATCGGTATCCGCTCGTGATGCCTGCGTCGCTTATCAAGACCCTTTATGAGTTCAGCCCGCTCGCTCCGATCCTCGTTCTTGACGCGGTTCTGGCGATCCCGTTTCTCCTCGCTGTACGGTTCGTCAGCAATCGTCCGCGGATTCGCGGCTCACCCGGTGCGGGCTCCGGTCCGAGCCGTCTGTTCGGAGGGCCCAGACGATGACCGACGCGGTCGGTGAGTCCGATGACAAACTTCTCTTGCGGATCCGGGATACGATCGATACCCAGTACGTGCTCATCATCGGCCTTCTCGTCCTGCTGATGACGGCCGGTCTGTGGGTTAGCTATACGACCCACGTGAGTCCAGAAACACAGACCGAAACTGAAGTCGTCTCACAGTGGAGCCGGACCGCGACGTTCGACCACGGCGCAACGGTCACCGGAGACAATCCAGTATACGACACGGGACAGCGTCTACAAAACCAGCGGGCGTACTTTCCACTCATTTCACCGGTTCTCTCAGGCGAGTATCGGTTCCAATACGCCGCAAGTAACGATGGCAATATCGATATAGATGTTCGGCTTCAATCAACCGTTCAAGGCCGCAGCGACGGGACTGCCCTCTGGCAGCGGACCCGCGATGTCGGGAGTGTTACTGCGGATGAGGTCGAGCCAGGAGGGACTGCGACCACCGAGTTCGAGTTCGACATGAACCAGACACGAGTTCAGCTCGAACGCGTCGAGGAAACATTTGGTGAGACACCTGGCGACCCGGTCGTGATCGTACAGGCACAGACCAGTATAACCGGCCAGATTAACGGCCAGCCAGTTAATCGTGAATTCACGGATGAGCTTCGGTTAATTCCAGACGGTGATACATTCGTCGTTAATGACCCAGGAGAGGTGACGAACACCAGCCGTCAAACGCGGGCGATCACTACCACACGCGAGTACTCATCTGCTAGACGCCTTGGCGGACCGGTCGTGGTGATCCTTAGTGCGGCTGGTCTCGGCGGTCTCGTCGTCGCACGTCGTCGCGAGCAGATCACGCTGTCGCCAACGGAACGCGATCAACTGGTTCACTCAGAGTATTCCGAGTGGATCTCGGTCGGATCCCTCTCTGTACAACCCGACCTTCCTGATTCGGGTGCTATCGAAATGTCGTCGCTCGTTGACCTCGTCAATGTCGCTGCAGATGCGGGTGAACGGGTAGTGTACGATCCCAATCAGGAACGCTACGCCGTGTTCAAGGGCGATCGGATGTACGTTTGTGAACCGCCACTGGAATGAGGACCTGTCCACGGCGAAAGCGATGAATATGCTCAGTAGTTCAAACACCTGGCGCGTCTCCCCGTAGTCGGTGAGATCCGCCCCTTTGTACTCCACGTCGTCGCGGCGGTCGTCGCTCGGCGGCGCGTCGCGGTCGACGGCGACCACCTCGCGGCCCGCGTCGGCGAGCGCGTCGACCGTCCACGCGCCGACGCCGCCCGCGCTCCCGGTGACCAGTACGGTGTCCATGTCTCCGCGAGCGCGTTCGGCCCGAAAAGGGGCAGCGATTCGCTTACGCCGACGCCTCGTAGCCGGCGTCCTCGATGGCGGCCACGACGGCGTCGACGTCCACGTCGCCCTCGACGGTCGCGGTGCCCGCCTCGTGGTCGGCGCTCGCGGACTCGACGCCCGGCAGTTCGCCGAGCGCGTCGGTCACGTTGTCCTCGCAGCCGGTACACGACATGCCGTCGACGTCTATCGTCGTCATGCGCGTCGATTGGCGCCGCGGGCACAACTGCCTTTCCGTCGCCCCCGTGAGCGACCGGTTCCCGGGGTGGTTTTCGCGTCCTCCGCTCGCCGGACCGCTTTTGCCCGCGCCGGTCGAACGCCCGGTCATGCGAACGCTCGACGAGACGGACCGGGAGATCCTGCGGCTGCTGCTGGCCGACGCGCGGCGGCCGTACAGCGACATCGCCGAGCGCGTGGACCTGTCCGCGCCCGCGGTGTCGGACCGCGTGGACCGGCTCCGCGAGGTCGGGGTGATAGAGGGGTTCACGCTCCGGATCGACGGCGACGCGCTCTCCGACGGGCTGCGAGTCCTCGCCACGCTCGCCGTCGCGCCCGCGGACGCCGAGCGCGTCCACGAGGCGGTCGCGGGTCACGAGCGCGTCGAGCACGCGTTCCTCACCGCCGACGGCGAGGTGACGGTCGTCGCGCGCGTCGAGGAGGGGACCGCTCGCGACCTCGTCGACGAGGCGGTCGGGTTAGAGAGCGTAACCGAGCTGTCGGTGCGCCCGCTCGACGCCCACGAGTGGTCGCCCGCGGTCGGAGACGCGGACCTCGCGGTCGAGTGCGTCGAGTGCGGCAACACGGTCACCGCGGAGGGGGAGTCGGCCCGGATCGACGGGACGCTGTACCACTTCTGTTGCGGCTCCTGCCGGGAGAACTTCGAGGAGCGGTTCGACCGGATCGAGGAGGGGGCGTAGTCGGGAGACGGTCTCTCGACGCGCCGCGGAGAGTAACCTACTTGAGTGCCCGCCGGTTAGCCGGAATCGCAGTCCCGTGGTGTAGTGGCCAATCATAATGGCCTTTGGAGGGAATCCGTCCGCGTCTGCGGCTCACGCGCGGCTGTCGGTCGTTCCTGACGGAACGCCCGCCGGATGCCCGAAGTCAGCCATTGACGGCGGTTCGAATCCGCCCGGGACTATTCTCCGAACGAAGTGAGGACGAATAGTCCCGACCACGGATTCGAAGCAGGGAACGGAGCGAAGCGGAGTGACCGCGGTTCGAATCCGCCCGGGACTACTACCAAAATGGTGTGAATCGGCTCTGTTGAAGTCCTCAATCGGAGAGATGTTTTTGGAGACGTGCTGAATACAGAGCGCGTCCCTCGCACAGGTGTTCCGTGAAAGCCAGCCGGTCGGATCGGCCGATACAGGAGACCGATGCTTCGACCAGTACAGTCCCTTCCCTCAGACCTGTATAATACTCGATCTGATGTTTTCGACGGTTTCGTCGTCCAGTTCAAGATCGGGGTGTGAACTGTTCGCGTGCTCTTCGGCTTGAGCCATGACCTCTTGTTCAGTCTCAGCTTCGATGGTCGCGCTACATCCGTCTATGGGGCACTCGAGTCTCTGCATAGTCCGACCGTAGGGATGTGTTACGGCAGTATTGGTATTTGGCCTCTAGTGGAATATACGCACGCGCTACTTGGCCGACTGTATAACCCCCCACCGACAATGGGCGTGCTCGCGATGGGTCGGCACGTTCAACTGAAGCGGTAGCGCGGAGTCTCCTTCCTCAGGGAGCGGCCGGAGGGAGCGAGCAGGGAGAGGAGGAGCGCGTTCGTATCAGCCACAAACACTATTTATAAATAGCCTTCTTTTCACCGCGCCTACGCCTCGCCGAAGAACTCGTCGAAGAGATCTCGGACGCGTCCCTCGATCTCGTCGCGGATCTCGCGGACGCGCTCGACGTCCTGCCCGTGGGGGTCGTCGAGAGCCCAGTCGCGGCCCTCGACGCCGTCGGCCAGCGTCAGCGTCGAACACCCCATGGTGGCGACCACGTCGCACGCGTCGAGCTCCGCGGTCGAGACCTCCCGGGGGACGCGGTCGGCGAGGTCGATGTCGAGCTCCCGCATCGCTTCCACGACCTCGGGGTGGACCTCGTCGGCCGGGTGCGTGCCGCCGGTCACGATCTCGACGCGGTCGCCGAGGCCTCGCTCGCGGCGCTCGCGCTCCGCGAAGGCCGCCGACATCTGGCTGCGACCGGCGTTCTGGACGCAGACGAACCCGAACGTGACGACGTCGTCGTTCATACGCGACCGTTCCGGCGGGCTCTGATAACGGTTCCTAAGAGGGCTATATAGGGCTACGTTCGAGTGACCGAAGGTCGTCCGGCGGCCGCTCCAACGGCTCTCGGGTGTCACTTCGACGGCTCTCGGGTGTCACTTCGACGGCTCTCGGGTGTCGCACCGGCCTCGCCACGACGGACGCCCGCCGCCTCCGATCCACCTATGTTATTTTTTACCATGCGGGTCGTGGCCCTTCTATGGACATCAGCGATTACCGGGACGCGGTCGCTTCGAACCGGCGCGACCACGGCTTCGAGTCGGTCGACGAGGGAGCGGCCGAGTTCGACCGCCTGTGGTCGACCCGCGAGACGGACGACACGCTCGGCGAGGTCGCGGTGGTGGCGACGCTCGTCGGGACGGACGAAACCGATGCGAACGGGTTCGACGCGGCGGAGCTCGTCGACGTCGCGGCGTCGTTCCGCGACGTGGTCGCCGACCGGATCGACGCCCGCCCCGAACGCGCCGACGGCGGCGAGGCGCCGACGCCCATCGGGTACGTGACGTTCGCGGTTCCGGGCCCCGACCCGTCGCTGCTCGACGCGATGTCCGGGTTCACGGTCGCGAAGCGGCGGACGAACGTCTTCCCGCTCGTGTACGACACCGAGGCGGAGCGGCTCCACCGCCACGAGGTACCGCGGCTGAAGGGCCGCGGCATCTACCGACGCCAGGCCGACGACGCCGAGCGACTCTTCGAGGTATAAATAGCGGGCAGTGGGTCGGGTGTGAGCGTCGCCGACGTGGCGGCGGATCGTTTATAAATCGTTGATTGCGGATCGGCGGAGAACACCTCCAAAGTCCCAGCCGCTCGCTTATAAATAGCCGACTGTGGATCAGCGGAGAACACCGCCAAAGCCCCAGCCGCTCGCTTATAAATAGCCGACTGTGGATCAGCGGAGAACACCTCCAAAGCCCCAGCCGTGAGGGCGGCGCAGGCGACGCAAGCACCGCAGCGAAGGAGCGCTAGCGACTGAGTGAGGAGCGCAGCGAGCGTGCGCCGCCCTCACGGCTGCCCCTTTGAGTCCCGCCCCACACGGCACCGCACCTCACACCTCCCCAGCCTCGTCGGTCGCCCTCGCTTCGCTTCGGGCGACCGACTCCCTCGCGCGGTGCTGCTCGCGGCCTGCCGGCCGCTCGCAGGCACGCGCCACCGCATCGGTCCCGAGCCGAGTTGCGCGGATCGGCCGCTGTTGGATTTAAAAATAATAAAAACCCGAACCGCTCGCGCGCCGCTCAAACGAGCCGCGCCGCGATGCGCGCCGCGCCGTCAGCGGCCGCGAGCGCGGGCTCCTCGGGGGAGACGACCTCGACCTCGCGGTCGAGCTCCTCGCTGAGGCGCTTCTCGAACTCCTCGGTGAGCCCGGGGATACACGCCATGCCGCCGGTGACGGCGAGCGGGCGTCCGAGCGCCAGCTGGTAGGGCTTCATGTGGTCGTTCGCGAGCTCGGGGAGGAACTCGTTGGCGACGACGTCGACCGCCTCGTCGATGTAGCGGTCGATCGGCTCCTGAACGCCGCGGTCGACGGTGAACTCGTGGCTCCCGCCGCCGGGCTGCTGGACGACGTCCGTGAACGGGTCGAAGTCGTACACGTCGCCGTGCTGCTCTTTGTACTCCCGGGCGGTCGTCCGGTCGATGTGGACCCGGCCCTGGGTCTCCTCCTCGACGGCGGCGACGATCCGGCGGTCGACCTCGTTGCCCGTCACCGAGCCGGTCGAGAACGGCGAGAGCTGCTCGCCGCGCCGGTAGGCGCACGCCTCCATCGTCGTCGAGCCGAGGTTCACCGAGACGAACACCTCGTCGATCGCGTCGAGATCGTCGCCGTAGGCGGGGATCGCCCCGCACAGCGACTCGGGGTAGCTCCGCGTCTCGACATCGCCGATAGCGGATCCCTCGATCACCGACTTGAGGTTCTCGACGCCCGCCTCGTTGTCGATGGTCGGCACGGCGTAGACGACCGCGCTGTCCTCGGGCACGTCGTGGGCGTCCACGACCGCCTCGAAGAAGCGCTCCGCGTCCGCGACGCTGTCGTCGTCCTCGGGGAGCCCCGACCGCAGCATGAAGCGCACGCGGTCGGGGTACTCCACCGCGGCCTCCTCGCCGAACAGCACCTTCTCCTCGCCGGTGATGGCGTCCTCGTAGGTCGCGAGGCAGGTCAGTATCGAGTGGCGCTCGCGGCCGCCCCGACCGTCGGGAATGTCGAGTACCGTCCGGGTGCTGCCGAGTTTCACGCCGACCGCCGCCGATTCGTCCGATTCGTTGATGTCCGTGGATTCGTCGTCGCTCATTGGTCACTCGCACACGAAGCGATCCGGACGATGGAGACGAGGCTGATCCGGTGGTCCGCGGGGATGAACGGCCGGTCGCGCGTCGGGGCGTCGAACCCCTCGAGGCGGCGCGTCAGCGCCGCGACCGCGTCGTCGCCGACCCAGTCGATCTCGCCGTAGTAGGACAGCGCGTCCCGGCTCCGCACGTGGCCGCCGACGTCGACGAGGTAGCCGAGCCACTCGCCGATCTCGCGTTCCGCCGCGGGCGAGGCCGGGATCGCCGTCAGGTACGGCTTCTCTCCCGGCCCGCCCCCGTTCAGCCGCGCACCACGCTGACGCTGGAGCAGCTCCGTGAACGCGGCCGAGCGCGCCGCCTGCTCGGCCCGGTTCCGGTTCGGCCGCCGGAGCGCCCGCTCCCGAGGCGCTCCGTCCGCACCGTCTCGCGGCGCGTCCGCGATCCGGCGCAGCTCCCGTACGTCGTATCGTCGTGGATTCAGACTCATGTTTCCGTCCGTCGTTCGCGTCCGTACCCGAACCCTCTCGGCGGGGTTATATGATAGTTGGCTCTCAGTTATCAGCGGTGAGAAACTACCGCGGGTGACGCTGTCCCGGTACCGGCGGGGCCGCCCGCGTCACCGGTCGTCCGACTCGGCCCACGGGAGGGGCTCGGTACACCAGTGACAGAAGTCGAGGTCGGCGTCGACCTCCTTGCCGCAGTTGGGACAGGTCACCTCTAGCGTCTCCCCGTCCTCGCCGTCGCCGGCCGCGGCCGGCGGGGACCGACCCCCTCCCGGTCCGTCGTCGCCGTCCGCGTTCGCGGCCCGCCGCCGCATCGCCTCGGTGGCGGCGTCGACGCGGTCGCGCTCGGCGGCGTCCGCCCGCCCGCCCGACGAGGTACGCGTCGAGCGCCGACAGCGCGGACAGGAGGACGATGGGGAGCGCCACGTCGGTGGGGACCGCGGCCGACACCGCCGCGGGGTCGGCGAGGGGGTCGACCGGTTCGACGTCGTACAGCGCGAACAGCGCGACCCCGCCGCCGACGATCGTCAGGTGCCACAGCAGCGCCCGCCCCCATCGGCGTAACGATAGGTGGCCGAGCCCCGGGAACACCAGCGCGAGCAGGGCGGCGAGGACGGGGCGCAACTGGCTTCGCATACGGCCGCGGTTCGGCCGGCCGGTACTTAGGCCTGCGGTGTCGTCGCCGTCGCGCGGCGGTCGCCTCCCCGACCGACTCGGCCCGGATAACAACCGTTAATCGCGGCCCGCTCGTCGGCGGCCACATGAGCAGCCAGCGGGCGACCGCGTTCGTCCCGGGCCACGTCACCGCCTTCTTCAGCGCGCACCCCGCCGACGATCCGGCGGTCGCCGGGTCGCGCGGCGCGGGCCTGACCCTCACCGACGGCGTGACCGTTCGGGCGTCGACGGCGGACGGCGAGACCGATGCGGCGACGAGCGGCGACGGTCCGGACGGCGACGGCGCGGACGGCGACGCCGCGAGCGACGGGACCGGGTCCCGTACTATCGACGGCGAGCCCGGATCGATCGGCGCGGTCGACGACGTCCTCGCCGAACTCGACGCGCGCGGCGCCGACGTGGCCGTCGAGACCGACCTCCCGATCGGCGCCGGCTTCGGCGTCTCGGGCGCCGCGGCGCTGGGGGCCGCCCTCGCCGCGAACGAGGCGTTCGACCGCGGCCGGTCCGAGAACGAGCTCGTCCGGATCGCCCACGCCGCGGAGGTCGGCCGCGGGACCGGCCTCGGCGACGTGGTCGCGCAGGCGCGCGGCGGGGTTCCGGTCCGCCTCGAACCGGGGGCGCCGGGGGTCGGCGAGCTCGACGGCGTCCCGGCGACCGCCCGCGTCGAGTACGTCACGTTCGGCGAACTGTCGACGGAGGCGGTGTTGGGCGGCGACACCGACGCCCTCACGGCGGCGGGCGAGGACGCCTTGGACCGCCTCCGCGCGGACCCTCGACTCCCGACGCTGATGGACGCGGCCCGGGGGTTCGCCCGCGAGGCGGACCTGCTCGTCCCCGGGGTGGCCGAGGCGATCGCGGCGGTCGGCGCTGACGGCGGCTCGCCCGAATCGTCCGGGTCGCCCGACGACCTCGGCGCCGCCATGGCGATGCTCGGCCGTACCGTCTTCGCGCTCGGGACCGGGCTCTCGGACGCGGGCTACGACCCGGACGTCTGTCGGATCGACGCCGCGGGCGCGCGGCTCGTCGACGAGCGCGGCCGGGAGTAAGGACTTTGTCTCGCTCGGCCGGAGTAACGCCCATGGCCGAATCGCTCCGTTCGTTCTTCGACGAACTCGAGGCGCCGGACCGGCACCTCGTCCTCCTGAACCGGTCGTCGCCGGACCCGGTCCGAAACCTGCTGGACTCGCTGCTCGACGGCCAGCCAGTCTCGGTCAGCGAGGCCGAGGCCGACACCGCGGCGGACGACGACGTGGTCGCCCTCGTCGAGGACGGCTCGGTCGTCGCGCGCTCGACCCTCGACGAACTGCTCGAATCGGTGCTGCTCATCAACTCGGACCTGTACAAGTCCGGTGCGATCGAGCTCGACGAGGTCGCGCTGCCGGCCGTGTTCGAGGGGCTCGACGAGGTCCCGTTTCGGGTGCGCGGCTACCCCGCCTCGAACAAGGAGAAGCTCCTCCTCATCGTCGTCTCGCGCGTCATCGAGCGGATCGCGGCCGAGCACGGCGGCGGCACGCTTCGCGCCTCGTTCCAGCGACTCTCGCGGATCGACGACGAGCGCGGCACCCGGGACGTGTACGAGCGGGTCGCCGGCACCGGCGTCGACGTACACGTGTACGGTGTCGGCGACGTGGAGTCGCTGTCGGGGCTCCCCGTGACGGTCCACACCGGGACCTCGTACCCGTACCGACGGTCGTGGTTCGTCGTGTTCACGCCGCTGGACGGCGGCGACGGGGGCGACCACGTCGCGCTGCTCGCGCTCGAAGACGAGCCCAACGTCTGGGACGGGTTCTGGACGTTCCGCCCGGAGCTGGTGACGCGGATCGAGCGGTACATCGCGGAAGAGGTCTGAGGTGGGAAGACAGCGGAGAATGGTCGGCTTTGGGTCCCAAGCCTTATTTAAATAATTCTGCGGTGGCGCGTGGCTGCGAGCGGCCGCCCCCGGCGGCCGCGAGGAGCACGCGCGAGGGAGTCAGCCGGCCGGAGCGAAGCGGAGGCCGGCTGACGAGGCTGGGGAGGCGTGAGGCGCTGTGCGGAGCGGTACGGGGAGGGACTCAAAGGGGCAGCCGGGGGGGGCGGCGCAGGCAACGTAAGCACCGCAGGGAGCGAACGGAGTGAGCGACTGAGGAGCGCAGCGAGCGTGCGCCGCCCCCCCGGCTGGGGCTTTGAAAGTGTTCGCCGCCGATCTGCCCTCGCGTTAAGTTACGCAGAAACGCAAGACAGCGGGAGTATTCGCCGAGTTCGGAAAAGCTGAGTTATAAACTCAAAATAGGTAGTAACTCCGCGAAGAACCAGATCTGCCTTCTCAGTTCTCCTTCCCGTTGATCCACAGAACGCGATCGGCTACATCATTCGAAAATACTTCTATAAAATCGCATGACTGAAGCGATGTTGATACTAACTTAACGCGACCCGATCTGCCAGCAATCCTTTATACGTAAACGGCTGGGAATTTGGAGGTGTTCGCCGCCGATCCGTAGTCGGCTATTTATAAGCGGTCGACGAGCGTGTAGAAAGCATTCCCCACTGACTACACTCTCGAAACGTATTCTGCGCCCGCCGACGAACAAAGCTTTACCGCGTCGCCCGCCTATCTCCGGCAAATGGTACTCGACGACCTCGGCACGTCCCTGCGGAGCAGCCTCGACAAGCTCCAGGGGAAGTCCCGACTCTCCGAGAGCGACGTCGAGGAGATCGTCAAGGAGATCCAGCGCTCCCTCCTCTCCGCCGACGTCGACGTCTCCCTCGTGATGGAGCTGTCGGACTCGATCAAGTCCCGCGCGCTCGAAGAGGAGCCGCCGGGCGGCACCACCGCGAAGGACCACGTCCTCAAGATCGTTTACGAGGAGATGGTCGAGCTGGTGGGCGACTCGACGGAGCTCCCCCTCGAAAACCAGACGATCCTGCTGGCCGGCCTCCAGGGGTCGGGGAAGACCACCTCCGCGGCGAAGATGGCGTGGTGGTTCTCGAAGAAGGGGCTCCGCCCCGCGGTGATCCAGACGGACACCTTCCGGCCCGGCGCGTACGACCAGGCGAAGCAGATGTGCGAGCGCGCCGAGGTCGACTTCTACGGGAACCCCGACAACGACGACCCGGTCGACATCGCGCGGACCGGCCTCGAAGAGACCGCCGACGCCGACGTTCACATCGTCGACACGGCGGGGCGCCACGCGCTCGAAGACGACCTGATCGCCGAGATCGAGGAGATCGAGGGCGTCGTCGACCCCGACCGCTCGCTGCTCGTCTTGGACGCCGCGATCGGGCAGGGCGCGAAGGAGCAGGCCCGCCAGTTCGAGGAGTCGATCGGCATCGAGGGCGTCGTGATCACCAAGCTCGACGGCACCGCGAAGGGCGGCGGGGCGCTCACCGCCGTCAACGAGACCGACTCCTCCATCGCCTTCCTCGGCACCGGGGAGACGGTCCAGGACATCGAGCGCTTCGAGCCCTCGGGGTTCATCTCGCGGCTGCTCGGGATGGGCGACCTCAAGCAGCTCTCCGAGCGCGTCGAGCGCGCGATGCAGGAGACCCAGGAGGAGGACGAGGACTGGGACCCGGAGGACATGCTGAAGGGGGAGTTCACCCTGAAGGACATGAAGCGGCAGATGGACGCGATGAACAAGATGGGGCCGCTCGACCAAGTGATGGACATGATCCCCGGGCTCGGCGGCGGGATGATGGACGAGCTGCCCGACGACGCGATGGACGTCACCCAAGACCGGATGCGGCGCTTCGAGCGCATCATGGACTCGATGACGGAGGAGGAGTTAGAGAACCCCCGCGTCGTCGGCCAGTCGCGCACGGAGCGGATCGCACGCGGCTCGGGCACCGACGAGGAGACGGTCCAGCAGCTCCTCGAACAGCACTCGATGATGGAGGAGACGATCGGCCAGTTCCAGGGGATGGGCGAGGGCGACATGCAGCGCATGATGAAGAAGATGGGCGGCGAGGGCGGCGGCGGTCTCGGAGACATGATGGGCGGCGGGAAGGGGCCGTTTTAAATAACGTCTCGTTCGCGAACTGATCCCAAGTCGTCGCCCGCGCGGACGACGGCGAATTATTCCGAATCTCCAGTCGCTCGCTTGTAATTCGGTGACTGCGGCTCGGCGGAGACTGCCTCCAAAGCCCCAGCCGCGAAGCCGCAGTACGCTCGCTGCGCTCCTCAGTCGCTCACTCCGTTCGCTCCCTGTGGTGCTTACGTCGCCTACTGCGGCTTCGCGGCTGCCCCTTTGAGCCCTCCCCGACTGCGACCGCACAGCACCTCACACCTCCCCAGCCTCGTCGGCCTCCCTCCGCTTCGCTCCGGTCGGCCGACTCCCTCGCGCGTGCGACTCGCGCCCGCTGGGCGCTCGTCGGCACGCGCCACCGCGGAAACCGAGATGACAAAATCGATCCCTACCGGCAGTCCCCGAGCGCTTCAGGCCCTTTATACGGGTGACCGGGCTACGGCTTGTCGATGGCTCGGGACCGGATCGGCGAGTACGACGCTCTGATCCTCGTCTCGCTCGTCTGGTTCCTCGGGAAGTTCGTCCGCTACCTCTTCCCCCCGCTGTTCGAGTCGATCCAGGGCGCCTACGGCGTGAGCAACGCCGTCGTCGGGACCGCGTTCACCGGGTTCATGATCGTGTACGCGCTCCTCCAGTTCCCGAGCGGCGCGGTCGCGGACCGCCTCGGCCCGGTGCGCGTGATCGTCGCCGGCGCGCTCGTCGCCGGCGCGGGGTCGCTCGCCGTCGTCTTCGACGCGCCCTTCGCCGCGCTGGTCGCCGCGATGCTCGTCATCGGGGCCGGCACCGGCGTCCACAAGACGGTCTCGGTGCGGCTGATCGCCCGCGTCTACCCCGCCCGCACCGGGCGGATGCTCGGCGCGCACGACACGCTCGGCGCGATGGGCGGGGTCGCCGCGCCCGCGGTCGTCGTCGCCGTCCTCTCGGCGCCGCCCGCGCTCGCGGCCGTCCTCGCGCGGCTCCCCGGCGCCGACTGGCGCGCCCCGTTCCTCCTCACCGGCGTCCTCGCGGTCGGCCTCGCGGTCGCGACCGCGGTCCGGCTCTCCGGCTCGCCGGCGGCGACCGGCGCGACCGGGAGCGACGGCGACGACCCGGACACGCGCGAGTACCTCCGGCTGTTCCGAAACCCCCGGTTCTCGGCGTTCGTGCTGGTGACCGTCGGGTTCTCCTTCGCGCACAACGGGCTCGTCGCGTTCCTCCCGCTGTACCTCTCCGAGGCCGCAGAGCTCCCGACCGCGACCGCGAACCTGCTGTACTCGCTCGTGTTCGCGGTGACGTTCGTCCAGTTAGTCACCGGCGACCTCTCCGACCGCGTCGGGCGGTTCCCCGTGATGGTCGGCACGCTCGGCTTGGCGGCGGCGGCGCTCGTCGCGCTCGTCTCGCTCCCGAGCCTCGGCGTCGGGGCCGTCGCGGCCGCCGTCGTCGTCGCTCTCTTCGGGCTCGGCTCGCACGGGTTCCAGCCGGTGCGCAGCGCCTACCTGATGGAGCTGCTCCCGGAGCGGCTGGCGGGCGGGGGGCTCGGTGTCGTCCGGACGCTGCTCATGGGGGCCGGCGCGCTCGCGCCGAGCGCGGTCGGGATCGTCGCCGACGCGGTCGGCTTCCGGCCCGCCTTCGCGCTGCTCGCCGGGTCGATGGGGCTCGCGGCGGTCGTCGCCGCCGGGCTCTGGGTGACGGAGTAACTGGTCGCCGGTCCTCCCGCGGCGCCCGCGCTCAGTCGAGGCTCTCGGGCTCGAACGCCTCCGGGTCGAACTCGTGCTCGCGGAGCCGGTCGGCGTCGACCGCCCGCAGCACGGACTCGTTCGTCGCCTCGAGGACGACCGGCGGGGCGACGCCCGCCTCGGCCGCTTCCGTCCACCGGCCGACGCAGAGACACCAGCGGTCGCCCGGCTCCAGCCCGGGGAAGTCGAACTCGGGGCGCGGCGTGATCAGGTCGTTGCCGCGGTCGCGGCTGTACCGAAGGAACTCGGCCGTCACGACCGCACAGAGCGTGTGCTCGCCGACGTCGCCGTCGACGTCGCGGCAGTAGCCGTCGCGGAGGTAACCCGTGACGGGATCGTCGCCGCACGGGACCAGTTCGCCGCCGAACACGTTTCGGTCGCCGGGATCGCGGTCGTCGCGGTCGTCGGTCGACATGGAACGGGGTTCGGCCGCCGACAACATAAGCGACCGGCGGGCCGCCGCGGGCCGGCCGTCGGGCGTTCGGCCGGCGGTATAAGTGCCGCGCCGTCGAACGGTCGCGGCATGAGCCGGAACGACGAGGTCGCGACCCGCTTGGAGGAGTTCGCCGACCTCCTCGAGGCGACGGGCGTCGAGTACAAGCCGACCGCCTACCGACGGGCGGCCGAGAACGTCCGCGACCACCCCGCGCCGATCGAGGGGCTCGCGGCCGACGGCGAGGACGCGGTCGCCGAGATCGACCGGGTCGGCGACGCGATCGCGGCGAAGATCGTCGAGTACGTCGAGACCGGCGAGATCGAGGAGCTGAACGACCTGCGCGAGGAGCTCCCGGTCGACATGGCCGGGCTGACCGCGGTGGAGGGCGTCGGCCCGAAGACGGTCGGGTCGCTGTACGACGCGCTCGGAGTCACCGACCTCGACGAGCTGGAGGCCGCCGCGGAGGCGGGCGAGATCCAGGAGGTGTCCGGGTTCGGCGCCAAGACGGAGGAGAACGTCCTCGACAACATTCCGTTCGCCCGGGAGTCCCGCCAGCGAACCCGCCTCGGCGACGCCCGGCCGCTCGCGGACGACGCGCTCGCGTACCTCGCCGACCTCGACCCCGTCGAATCAGCCGAGGTGTGCGGCTCGATCCGGCGCTGGAAGGCGACGATCGGGGACGTGGACCTCCTCGTCGCCAGCGAGGAGCGCGAGCCGATCGTCGAGGCGTTCACCGACTGGGAGGCCGCGGACGCGACGATCGAGGCCGGAACCGGGAAGGCGAGCGTGCGCGCGGACGGCACCCGCGTCGACCTCCGTATCGTCGACCCCGACGAGTTCGGCGCCGCGCTGCAGTACTTCACCGGGTCGCGGGCGCACAACGTCGCCGTCCGCAACCGGGCGATCGACCGCGGGCTCAAGCTGAACGAGTACGGGCTCTTCGACGTGAGCGACCTCGACGAGGACCCCTCCGGAGACGCCGACGAGGGCGACGTTGAGGGCGGAGACGGCGGAGACGGCGAGGAGACCGACTCGACGCGAGCCGGCGAGCGCGTCGCGGGCGAGAGCGAGGACGAGGTGTACCGCGCGCTCGACATGGACCCGGTCGCGCCCGAACTGCGCGAGGACCGCGGCGAGGTCGAGGCGGCCGCCGAGGGGCGACTCCCGCTCCTCGTCGACGAGGGCGAACTCCGCGGCGACCTCCACACCCACACCGACTGGTCCGACGGCGCCTTCTCGATCGCCGAGATGGCGCGGGCGGCCGAGGAGCGTGGCTACGACTACCACGTCGTCACCGACCACGCGACCGGGCCGGGAATGGTCGGCGGGGTCGGCCTCGACGAGTCCGACATCGAGGCGCAGGCCGCGGCGGTCGCCGAGGCGGCCGACGAGGTCGAGATCCCGATCCTCCACGGGACCGAGGCCAACATCGACGCCGACGGGGGGCTCGCGACCGACGACGAGACGCTCGCGGCCCTCGATCTGGTCGTCGCGTCGCCCCACGCCGCGCTCGGGCAGAACCGGGAGGAAGGCACCGAGCGGCTGGTCCGCGCGGTCGAACACCCGCACGTCGACGTCCTCGGCCACCCGACCGGGCGCCTGATCAACGAGCGGCCGGGGCTCGACCCGGACGTCGAGGCGGTCGCCGAGGCGGCCGCCGCGAACGGGACCGCGATCGAGGTGAACGCGAACCCCGCCCGGCTCGACGCCGACGGCGAGTTCGTGCGGGCCGCGGTCGAGGCGGGCGCGACGATCGCGGTCAACACCGACGCGCACGCCCCGCGCGAGCTCGACAACGCCCGGTACGGGGTCCACACGGCGCGGCGAGGGTGGGCCGAGACGTCGAACGTGCTCAACGCGCGCTCGCTCAACGGGCTCCGCTCGTTCCTGCTCGAATGACGAACGGCGACGGCGGCGACGCGCCCGACGGCTCGCCGTCCGCTACCGAGGAAAAGCCGCCCGTCCTCCTCGACGTCATGTGCGGGAAGCTGGCCACCTACCTCCGACTGTGCGGCTACGACGCGGCGTACGCCCTCGACCGGGACGCCGAGGCCGACGACCGCCTCCTCGCGGCCGCGGCCGACGAGGGTCGGACCCTGCTCACCCGCGACCGCGAGCTGGCGGCGCGCGCCGACGCGGCCGACGGGACCCCCGACGCCGTCCTCCTCGCCGAGCGCGACGTGATCGACCAGCTCCGCGAGCTCGACGCGGCGGGGTTCCCGGTCGCGCTCGCCGACGAGCCGACGCGGTGCGGGAACTGTAACGGACCGGTCGAGCGCGTCGGCTCCGGACGCGGCGACGCCTCGCTCGCCCGCCCCGACTACGTCCCGGACGACGTGGGGACCGACCGGCCCGGGTGGCGCTGTACCGAGTGCGGCCAGTGGTTCTGGAAGGGCGGGCACTGGGACGACGTGGCGGCCCGGCTGGAGCGCGTGTGAGTCGGGCCGAGCGTAACGGGTTTGCCCGCTCGCCGCGTACCCGCTGGCAATGGAACGCGAACGGGCCGTCGACCGCCTTGAGTCGCTCGTCGACCGCGTCGAGAGCGAGCCGATGCCGGTGCCCGTCCGCGAGGTGTGGGCGTTCGGCGACGTCGCGCTCGGGCTCGACCCGGTCGACCGGCTCGACGTCTACCTCACGAAGGACGTGATCATGGGCGGCGACGCCGACGCGGCCGCCGCGTTCGAGGCCGAGTACGGCGTGAAAGGCGTCGGCACGACGGTCGACGCCGAGTGGGCCGAGGCGCATCCGGAGCGCGTGCGGACGAGCGACAACGGGTACGCGGCGCCCGAGAAGTGTCTCGCGGCCGAGCTCGTCGCCGACGACGAGCCGATCCACCTCGAAGTGTGTAACGCGGGCTTCGAGGATAACGTTCGCCAGCGCCTGAAGGGGGCGCTCGCCCGCGACGCCTACGAGGAGGTGCTCGACCCCCGCGGCGTCTGCCTGTGGGTCGACGGCGAGCGCGACGACGAGGCCTTCGATCGCCTCCGCGAGGCCTCGCTGGCGATGCCGACGCTGCCCGCCGCGCTCGGGATGCTCGGCGCCGACGAGGACGCCGCGAACGCGGCCGCGGACGTGCTCAAACAACAGCGCGCCGAGCAGGAGGGGGCCTCGGTCCGCGGCGACATGGTTTGATTCGGACGCGCCGTGACGCTATTTATAAGTAGAAGCCGGTGCGGTGGCGCGTGCCTGCGAGGCCGCTTCGCGGCCGAGCAGCACGCGCGAGGGAGTCGCTGGCGGCGTCAGCCGCCAGCGACGAGGCTGGGGAGGCGTGAGGTGCGGGGCTGTGCGGGGCGGGACTCAAAGGGGCAGCCGCGAGGGCGAAGCACGGCGCAGTAAGCACCGCAGCGAAGGAGCGAAGCGACTGAGCGAGGCGCGCAACAAGCCGCGCGAGTCCTCGCGGCTGGGGCTTTGGAGGTGTTGGCCGCCGATCTGCCAGCAACCATTTATAAACCACACTCGGTGCCCGTCCCTCTAACTTATAAATGAACGCCTGACCGCACCGGTTCACGTTTCCTCTCTCAGTTCACTCGTCCGACGGTCACGTCGAAGGGGACGTACTCGACGCGCTCGTACTCGCCGGCGTCGATCGCCGCCGCGACCTCCCGGCCCATCTCGCGCCAGCGCCCGCGCAGGTCGTCGTAAGCGCGCTCGGAGGTCGCGGCCACCAGCTCGTCGCGGTGGTCGGCTAATCCCGCCCCGGAGGCCTTCCGCGCCGCCGACCGCAGCGCGGCCTCCGCGTACGGCGGCTCGGTCCGCTTCTCGTGGACGTAGCGCCGGGTGCGCACGTCGACCACCCCGGCCGCGTCGAACGCCTCGCGCACCCGGTCGCCGAGCGCCACGTCGGTGTCGACCCCCGCGACGTACGCCTCGCGCGCTTCGCGCTCCAAGCGCTCCTCGGCGTCGACCGTCGAGGCCACCCGCACGTCGGCGTTGTCCGGCTCGACCGCGGCGACGAGGTCGTTCGAGACGCGGGCGAGCTCTCGGACCGCCGCGGTCGGGTCCGGGAGGTTGATCAACAGCGCCTGACAGACCGCGAGGTCGACCGCGTCGTCGCTCACCGGCAGCCGGGTCGCGTCGCCCGCGAGGAACTCGGTCCGGTCGTCGCTCGCGTCGCGGGCGACCGCCAACAGGTCGCGGTCCGCGTCGACGCCGTACACGGACGCGCCCTCGGCCTCCGCGGCCAGCACGCGGGTCAGCTCCCCGGTGCCGCAGCCGACGTCGAGGACGCGCTCGCGGCTCGACAGCTCCAGGTCCGCGAGCGCGTCGCGGCCGTCATCCCACATCCCGCGGCGGGTGTGTTCGAGGTACTCGGCGGAGAAGCGTCGCACGGGCCCGCTTCGCGGCGGGCGGAAATAAACGTCCGGAGATCGGTCGCGGCTCGATTCCGTGTCGGGCCTCTCACTCCTCGTCGCCGTCGCTGCCCTCGAATCCCAGCACGTCGGCGGCGAGGACGGCGGTCACGCCGGCGCAGTAGCCGACGAACGCGCTGGTCACCCCGATCGCGGCGAAGCTCACCGTCACGTCGCCGATCGCCGGGTTCCCGCCGTTGACGCCGGGGACGCCGACGAGCGTCCCGAGGAGGACGAACCCGCCGAGGACGAGCGCCGGAACGACGCCGACGGCTATACACGCCGGCCCGCCGCAGCGCGCGTACGCGCCGGCGGCCGCGAGGGGCCCGGGCGCGTAGAACACTAAGAGCGGCAGGAGCCGGTCGGTCAGCGCCGTCGCCGTCGCGACGTCCGCGGACTCGCCGAGGAACGCGGCGACGAGCGCGAGCGTCACGACGCCGGCGAACCCGACCACCAGCCCGACCGCCCGATCGCGGCGGCGTCCGAACAGCAACGCCTTCGTGGTGGGCATGTCCGTGGATCGATCGCGAGGTTACTTAAATCCGCGTCGGACGGACGACTGCCGTCGGATCCGGACCGCGGCGCCCTCAGGGCGTCGGTCTCTCAGTCGCGACGGAGCTCGCGCACGCGCTCGATGTTCCACGCGAAGCTCTTCCCGTCCTCGGTCGGCGTCTCTAGGGCGAGCGGCACGTCGACGAGGTCGGGGTGGTTGAGGAACCGCTCCATCCCCGCCTCGCCGATGTGTCCCTCGCCGATGTGGGCGTGCTCGTCCTTGTTGGTGCCGCACTCGTGTTTCGAGTCGTTGAGGTGGACGTACTCCAAGTGCTCCAACCCGACCACGTCGTCGAACTCCCCGATCGTCTGGTCGACCGCCGCGGGCGTCGAGAGATCGTAGCCCGCGGCGAACGCGTGCGCGGTGTCGACGCAGACGTCGATGTCCGTCTCCGTCCGGTCGATGATCCCCGCGAGGTGCTCGAACTCGCCGCCGAGCTTCGTCCCCGCGCCCGCGTCGCTCTCGATCAGGATCGTCACGCCGTCGGGCACGTCGAGGTCGTCGATCACCGACGCGGCGTTGTCGAGGCCGCCCTCGACGCCGGCGCCCGTGTGCGCGCCGAGGTGGACGTTGACGTACGGGATTCCCAGCTTGTCGGCCGCGTCGACCTCCTTTTGCATCGAGTCGAGCGACTTCTCGCGGAGCCCCTCCTTCGGCGTACAGAGGTTCACGAGGTAAGAGGTGTGGATCACCCACGGCCCCTCCATGTCGCGTTCGGTGCCCTCGCGGAAGCGTTCGGCCTCCTCGTCGCCGATGTCCGGGTCCTGCCACACCTGCGGCGAGTGGGTGAATATCTGTCCGCAGTTGCCGCCGACCTCGACCTGATTTCCCACGGCGTTGTCCACGCCGCCGGCGATGGAGACGTGCGCGCCGACCTTGAGACTCATACCGAACACTGGGGGGCGGTCGAAAAAGCCCCTTCGGAACCGGGCGGACCCCGGCTTCGACCCTCGAAGCCGCTACTTCCCGCCGCTCCCGGGTCGCGTCCGGATCCACTCCTCGTCCCGATACTTCTCCGCGACGAGCTCCTCGGCCCGCTCCAACTCCGCGTCCGTCCACGACCCGTCGAGGTCCACGGTCGCCTCGGGCGCCGCTCCCGCCCAGTCGGAGAGCGCAGCCTCGACGGCGGCCACCGCGTCCGCGCGGTCGACGTCGACCAGCTCGTCCATCCCGACGACGCGGTCGCGGAACCCCTCGGGCGTCACCGGCGGGTCGGCGAAGACACCGAGGTGGCGCGCCGCGTCGACCGCGAACGTCAGCGACCCGTGTTGGATCACCGCCTCCCGCTTGCGGTACTGCGCGTTGCCGGCGATCTTGCGGTGTCGATCGCTCTCGGGACCCCGGGCCACCACGTCGTGCGCCGGGTGAAGCTCGCGGAGGTAGCAGGCCGGGCGGTACAGCTCCGACATCGGCTCGTCGACGTAGTCGGCGTCGACCCCGAGTCGGTCGAACGCGTCGAGGACGGGCTCGCAGAGCAGGTGGTAGCAGTCGAGGAGTTCGCCCGGCACCGTCTCCGCGGGCACCGCGATCGAGTACGCGACGTCCCCGCGCCCGTCGTGGTAGATCCCGCCGCCGCCCGTCTGCCGCCGCGTGACGTCGATCCCCTCGCGCTCGCAGAACTCCCAGTCGACCGTCTCCGGATCCTGGTGGCGGCCGAGGGTGAGGCAGCTCGGCTCCCAGCGGTAGGTCCGGACGGTCGCCGGCCCCCCGGCCGCGGCGGTCTCGGCCGCGACCTCGTCGAGCGCCATCTGTATCGGTCCCGGTCGCTCCTCTTCCCGGATCAGCCGCCAGTCGACGGCGGGCGCGGTCATGCCCCCGTCTCGGAGCGGCGGGCCGAAAGCGGTTGCGCTCGGTGTCCGACCGGCACGAAACAGATTTGCTATCGCGCTATACGCTATATCGCCCGCTCCCGCCGAACGCGCGTCCCTTTTAGGAATCGCCGGAGTAGGGGCGCGTATGGTGCGAAACGTCGCCGGCGACATGGCGGAGCTCGACCCCGAGGACTTCTACCTCCTCTCGGGCGTCGAGCAGGGGATGCGCTTCTCGGAGTGGGTCCGCCGCGACAAGCTCCCGGAGTACGCCGACCTCACGCGCGAGGAGGTCGACTACCGGATCGACCGGTGTCTCGACCGCGAGCTGATCGAGCGGAAGACGATCCAGTACGAGGGGTATCAGCTCACCTTCGAGGGGTACGACGCCTTGGCGCTCCGGACGTTCGCCGAGCGCGAGACCATCGACGGCGTGGGGTCCCCCCTGGGGCTCGGCAAGGAGGGCGACGTGTACGAGGCGCAGTCGTTCCGGCCGCTCGCCTTAAAGTACCACCGCGAGGGGTACACCAACTTCCGCGAGGTGAACCGCGAGCGCGAGTACACCGCCGACCGGGACCACGTCTCGTGGCTCTACACCGCGCGCAAGGCGGCCGAACGCGAGTACGAGGCGATGGAGGAGCTGTACCCCGACGTGAGCGTCCCGCGACCGGTCGATCACAACCGGCACGCCATCGTGATGGAGAAGTTCGCGGGCGTCGAGCTCTCGCGCGCGAAACTCGACCCCGAGCAGGCGGTCGGCGTCCTCGATCTGATTCTCCGCGAGCTGGCGACCGCCCACGACCTCGGCTGGATCCACGCCGACGCCTCCGAGCATAACGTCGCGGTCGCCGAGAGCGGGATCACGATCTTCGACTGGCCGCAGGCGGTGTCCGTCGACCACGAGAACGCCCGGGAGTTCCTCGAACGCGACGTCGAGAACCTCTTGCGGTACTTCGCTCGGAAATACCCCCACGAGGTGCCCCGAGACGCCGATACCGACGGAGTCGCCGCCGCTATCGCCGACGGCTCGTTCGAGAGCGTTCGGGGGTTCGGCGCCGAATAAATCTCATAGCGCGATACGAAATCTGACTTCGCCGGTGGTCAACTTTCGTATCCCTCTCCCTCGATCGGACCGCTAAACACGCCATAGAGGAATTTGAAGTACCACAGTACGAGGAGAAGCGCCGGAAATCCGAGAATCGTCACGAGATTCAGCGCTAACGGTGAGACGATCGCTTCTCGAACCGTCAAGCCGGTCGGCGGATAGATCGTCGGATACAGCAGGAGCGCGACCAGCAGACTCAGTAGCGCAGGAAGCCCGAGTGCGCTCACCAGCCAAGCACGGTACTTGCCGCGCAGAGCGAGAACACTTCCCCCTCCTCCCGCAACGACCGACAAGACGACAATCGCACCTACGGGAAGCGAAAGAACGGTTTCGGCGGCACCTCCGGCATCAGTTACGACAACCGTCGTCAGCAGAGCGACAACTCCGATCAAGTACACCAGCGTCGCGACGATTCCGTACGTGCGCAGGTCTGACGCTAACCGTGGCCTGGTCTTAGCTGTCAGAAAGGCCGCGCCGGTGGCGACCGAGACAGTTACGAGGCCGACACCAGTCAGCAGCGCCGGCAGCGACAGTGTCGGCGCGTCGAAGATCCACCGACCGGCGAGAGTCCCGAACAGCAGCGGCGCGAGAAAGCTCCCTCCGATAAAGGAGTAATCCCAGTACCGCTTCCAGCGCTCGTCGTCGCGCTGTTCGCGCATTTCCGGGCCGAGCCCGCGGAACAGCAGCGCGAGCACGAACCCGAGCGCGAGCAGGTAGTGATCGGCCAGGACCCGCGAGTACACTCGCGGGAACGCCGCTAGCAGCATCGTTCCGAAGGCGACGACCCACACCTCGTTTGCGTCCCAAACCGGACCGAACGCCGTCAAGAGTGTCTCCTTCTCGCGTTCGTCGTCGCGAGTCGCGTACAGCATTCCGATTCCGAAGTCGAACCCGTCGAGGACTACGTACATCGCCAGCGCAAACATGACGGCACCGAACCAGATCTCGGGGAGCGCGTCGACAAGATACGCGTCGACGAGCAACACGAGCTCAGTCATCGTCGCTCACCTTCGGGACCGGACCGTACCAGCGGTCGTCGTCCGATACCTTCGCTCCGAGTTCCCGGAGCTCGTCTTCGACCAGCCACCGCAGCACATGAAGGGCTACCAAGATCAGTCCGATATAGATAACGACGAAGCCAACGAGCGTCAGAGTCGCTTCGGTTCCGCTCAATGTCGAGGAAACGGCCTCACTAGTTCTGAGTTCGCCCTGGATGACCCACGGTTGTCGACCGATCTCTGTGACGTACCACCCCGTGAGAAGCGCCGCGTAGCCGAGCGGCGACGCAGCGATCATCGTCTTCAGGAATCGATTGCTCTCCGAGAGGCGTCCGTTGTAGATGAGATACCCGCCCCACAGCGCCAACCCGATGAACAGGAATCCGAGTCCGACCATGAACCGGAACGACCAGAACACCATCGCTACGGGCGGGTTCTCCTCGTACTCGTTTAATCCGAGCACTTCGGCGTCGAAGTCGCCACCGCTAGCGAGGAACGACCCGACGCCCGGGAGACTCACAGTAAAGAGGTTCTCGGCTTTCGGGTCGGTGATCGCGTCAATGCTCTTCGGGAACGCGAGCAGGTGTAAGTCCGCCGTGCCGGTCTCGTAGTGAGCTTCCATGGCTGCGAACTTCTGTGGCTGTGTATCTGCGACGTGACGCCCATACGCGTCACCGTGGACTGCCTGTAGAGGAGCGGTGACGAGCAGGATGATAACCGCGAGTTTCAACGCAGTGTTCCACGCAGCGGCGTCTCGCTTCTTCCAGACGATGTACGCCGAGACCCCGGCGACCAGCAGCGCGACGGAAATGACCGACGCGTTGACCATGTGTACATACATCCACGGCATCCGGGGCGTGAAGAACGCAGCCAGCGGGTCGGTTAGCTTCGCGACCTCCATACCGTTACGCGTGATCATCTCGAAGCCCCGTGGAGTCTGCATCCAAGCGTTGACGATCAGGATCCAGAAGGCCGACAGCCACGCCCCGACTCCCACCAGTACCGACGAGAGGACGTAGGTCCGATCGCTGACGCGTTCCTGACCGAACAGCAGTACCCCGAGGAAAACAGCCTCAAGGAAGAACGCCATTTTCGCTTCGAACGCGAGCGGCCCACCGATCAGCTCGCCAGCCACCTCGGCGAACTGTGGGAAGTTCGTTCCGAACTGGAAGCTCATCGGGATGCCGGTGACCGTTCCCATGACGAATCCGGCGGCGAACACCTTGACCCAGAATGATCGCAGCCGCGTGAACCGTTCGTCGTCGGTCCGAACGTCCTTCCAAGTGAAGTAGACGATGAACGGCGCTAACCCGACCGAGAGCGAGGCGAAAATGATGTGAACGCTGATCGTCCAGCCGAACTGCGCACGGCTCGCAAGCTCCGGCGAGAGCTGCAGCGCCCATCCCTGAATCAAGACGTCGGGAAGCGCCGTCGAGAACATAGATATATTTTCTCACGGAAGTAAAAGAGAAGTTGTGTAATTCCCCCGTTCGAGGACTGTACTACGGTAGCTTATATCCGCAGAGCCGTAGTTTCTGTAGTCAATACGAGACGGTCACGGGTAGCGCCGGAGGCGGAGTTCAGTGCCCCATCGCGCCCCCGAGGGGCTGGTAATGCGGGAACATCGGGTGTGGAAGGTGAACACCGAGCGCCATCAATCCGTGCGCGAACAGCACGTACCCCAGTACGACGAACACCACGCCGAGCAGCCGATGAACGCGACGCCGGTGGGCAACGTCGATCGACTGGATAATCGTTCCATAGAGGAAGACAGCCGGGATCGTCCCAATGCCGAGGGCACCGAGAGCGATTCCCCCGGTGGTCGGGGAGCCGCTCGCGAAGGCGAACAGATACGCGGGATACAGCATCGGGCAGGGAAGGAACGCGTGGACGGCGCCGAGCCCGACAATACTCGGGCTGTTGACGTGCCGATGGACTCTCGTTGCGAGCCACGACGTAACGCGCTGGACGCCGGGTATTCGAATGTCGCCTCCGCTTCCGCCGATGACATATCGAACGCCGGTCGCCACGATGAACCCTCCGACCGCGAGACCGACAACACCTCGCAGGAGGTCGGCGATCGGTGTCAACTGGTCAGCGGTGACGAACACGACGCTTCCGAGCGCGCCGAAGACGGCCCCGAGAATCGCGTACGTCGTCGCCCGGCCGACGTTGAACAGGAAGTGCTGGCGAACCTCGTAGGTCGTGAGATGACCGGCACGCCCGTCGTTGGCTGTCACCGTCCCGCCGTCTGGCTGCGGCGTCATCTGCTTCGAGTACATCGTCACAAGCGGACCGCACATCCCGATGCAGTGTGCGCCGCCCAGCACGCCGATGAGAACGAAGAGGACGACGTCAATCCGGAGGAGCGACTCGATCATAGTCGTTCTCGGTTGCGTACGGATTTGTGTCGTCTGGTGTGTCTCTCGAACGAGCCCGGACAGATACCGAGGACGTGTCACGGGAGGCGAACAAGGGGTCGCACTCGGCTGGAGACGTTCGAAAGGATCTGGAGTGTGGCTTGGCGCAACGATTCTTCAGGGTGGGCGCCAACACACCCACAATGACGGACGAAATCGACATCCCGACTGAGCCGCGGGCTGCGGTCGACGCACTGGCGACCCACCTGACTGCGACCGCAGACCGCCCAGTCCCGCCAGCGACGAACCGATGGCTCGGAGAGGCTGAAGCCGTCGCCCGCGACGCTACCAGTGACGATCTTGACACGCAAACCAGACGGAAACGGGTCCGCCAAGTCGCCACACTGCTTGAGTCGGCCGACGAAACGGGCGACGCCGTCGCCGACCGCCACATCGAAGCAGCGATCGAGTGCTGTCGAGTCGTTCTCGCCGACGAGTGAGGGTGACCCTGTTTCTACGGAATAGAATAATCACAACAGTTAGCGAAGCCGGCGTATGTATATTATTTCACATTTTTAAGTAAAAAAATAGAAGGCACACATCGATACCGTCCTCCGAGATCGGGGGCGGTCGGAGGTGTTGCGCGTTCGGCTTCTGTCGCCCTCCGAGCGCGTCTCGCTCCCGCGCGGCACTTATTGCCTCGTCTGACGTTCCGACAGGTCTCCATCGCGGGCCGCGCGCTCGGTCACCGCCAGCGTGCGTCGAGGATTTAGGGTCACCTAAGATTCGAAACCGCTTTAAATCTTTAGGGTGGCCTAAAAAGTATGGGCCCAGACGCGGACCGACCCGTCGGCACGCGACGCGACGCGATCAGGTACGCCGGCGCCGTCGCCGGCGCGGGACTGCTCGCAGGGTGTAGCGGGAGGGAGGCGGCGTCGAGCGGGGACGGATCTGACGGCGGGAACGGTTCGGCGGACGCCGGTGCCGGCGAGGGCGATTCGACGAACGGGGACGCCGATTCGGACTCGTACACCGCCGCGATGGCGCCGGTCGGCGAGGTCTCCTTCGACGCGGTCCCGGAAGACGTCATGGTGTACAGCCTGCTGTACGCCGACTTGGCGGTGGCGCTCGGCCACGGCGACGCGGTCAACTCGCTCGGCTTCGATGCCGACGCAGGCGGGAACACGCTCGACGCCTACTACGCGGCCCTCGACGGCGTCTCCTTCGACCGCGAGGGACTCACGCAGCTCAACGCCGGCTCGGGCGGCGGCATCTCCGTCGACCGCGAACTGCTCTACGAGCTCGACTCGGACCTCCACCTCGCGGACCCGGCCCTGTTCGCCTCCTTCGACGGCTGGGACGAGGACGACGTGGCCGAGATCCGGGACAGGGTCGGGCCGTGGTTCGGGAACGTCTACAGCCGCCGACACGCCGAGCCGCCCGAGCCGTACCGCGACCGGTACGAGTACTACGCCCTCCCCGAGATCGGCGAGCGAGTCGCCGCCGCGTTCCGCGAGGAGGAGCGGTTCGCCGCGCTCGACGCGGTCCGCGAGGACCTGGTCGAGACGATCCGGAGCGACCTCCCGCCGGAGTCGGAGCGCCCGACGGTCGCCGCGCTCATCTACATGGACGGGACCTACTACCCCTCTCGGACCGACGAGCCGGGGTTCGCGAACGCGCACGTGCGCCCGTTCGAGGTTCCGGACGCGTTCGCCGCCGAGGAGGTCACCTACGAGACCGCCTACGACCACGAGCAGCTGCTGGAGGTCGACCCCGACGTAATCTTCCACCAGTACGGGATCGCCTCCTACTACGACGTGGGGGCGATCCGCGAAGAGCTGTCCAACCACCCGGTCGCCGGCAAGCTCGCCGCGATAGCGAACGACCGCTTCTACCCCTCTGGTGACCCGGTCCAGGGGCCGATCATGAACCTGTTCCAGCTGGAGATGACCGCGAAACAGCTGTTCCCCGACCGGTTCGGCGAGTGGCCGGGCTACGAGTACGGCGACGACTATCCCGAGATCCCCGCCGACGAGCGGCTGTTCGACCGCGACGAGGTCACCTCGATCGTCGCCGGAGGGGCGGAATGAGCGCCGCGCTCGACCGCGACGTGGTCGTTGTCGGCGGCGGCCCGGCCGGCTGCGCCGCCGCGGTGTTCGCCGCGCGCGACGGGCTCGACGTCGCCGTCTTCGACCGCGGTCGGTCGTCGCTTGCGCAGTGCGCGCACCTGGAGAACTACCCCGGGTTCCCGGCCGGTATCGACGCCGGGACGCTCTCCGAACTCATGCGCGAGCAGGCCGAGCGGGCGGGCTGTTCGGTCGTCGGGGACCTCGTCAAGTCCGTCGAGCGCGCGGAGGACGAGTGCGGCGACGCCGACGATTCCGGCGACGACTTCGGCGACGCCCCCGACGAGCCGTGCTTCGTCGTCACGCCGCAGACGGGCGAGCCGGTAACCACCCGCCGCGTGGTCGCGGCGACGCGCTACGACGGCGAGTACCTCCGCGGGCTCGACGACGACCACCCGATGTTCGAGGTCCACGATCACGGCGGCGAGACGCACGAGCACTTCGACCGGGAGTACGCCGACCGCGACGGGACGACCCCGGTCGATGGGCTGTACGTCGCGTCCCCGTCGGACGCCGACCGCCAGGCGATCACGGCCGCGGGCCGTGGTGCGCGGGTCGGCAAGCGGGTCGTCGCCGACGCCCGTATCGACGACGGCTGGTGGCGCGAGGCGGCCGAGGGGGTCGACTGGCTCCGCCGCGAGGCCGAACTCGACGGCGAGTGGGCCGACCGCGAGCGGTGGGTCGAGTGGTTCGACGCGGAGCACGCCGACGGGCCGGTCGACCCCAACTCGGAGCGGTTCGCGCGCGTCCGCGAGGCTGCGGTCGACGACCTGCTGGCGGCGTACGTCGACGCCGACGAGGAGCGGGCCCGCGCCGCCGCCGGCCACCGGGCGCTCGCCGAACGCCTTGATCCCGAGGCGGTCGTCGACGCGTACGGGGCTGACGCGCTGCTCGACGCGATCGACGACGAGGCGATCGCGGCGTACGCGGGCGACGAAGGGCTGGACGCACCACAAGCCGACGAGGGATCCCGATGAGCGGCGAGCGACCGGCGACCGACGGAGGATCGGTGACCGGCGACGAGGGCCGGCGGATCGGCGGCGGCTCCCGCCGGCAACCGGTCGAGGGGAACCGGCTCGGGTGGCTGTTCGAGCCGCGGCTGTTGACCGTCGCCGCCGCGAGCCTCCTGCTGGTCGTCGCCGCGGGGCTCGTTCAGGTGAGCTTCGGGGCGTACTCGATGACGGCCGGGCAGGCGTGGCGGGCCGTCCTCGACCCCGCCGTCCTCCTCGACCCGCGGTGGTTCCTCAACTTCCTCCTCGGCGAGGAGCTGATGCGGACGGTCACGGGTTTTCAGGGAGAGCTCCCCGAGCTCGCACACGAGACGCTTATCGTCTGGAACATCCGCCTGCCGCGGGTGCTCGTCGCGGTCGTCGTCGGGGCCAACCTCGCCGTCTCCGGCGCCATCTTTCAGGCGGTGACGCGGAACGAGCTCGCGAGCCCGTTCATCCTCGGGGTCTCCTCTGGGGCCGGGCTGACCATCCTGCTCACGCTCGTCGTGTTCGGCGGACTCTCGGCGTTCCTGCCGCTGATCGCGGCGCTGGGCGGGTCGGTCGCGTTCCTGATCGTCTACGCCATCGCGTGGAAGAACGGGACGAGCCCCGTTCGGCTCGTGCTGGCGGGCGTCATCGTCGGCACCGTCTTCAATAGCCTCCAGACGGGGCTGTTCTTCTTCGCCGACGACATCGGCGTCGTCCAGTCGGCGATCCAGTGGACGACCGGGTCGCTGACCGGGACCGACTGGGAGCAGGTCCGGATGGCGCTCCCGTGGACGGTCGCGGCGATGGGGCTGGCGCTCGCGGGCTCGCGGCAGCTGAACCTCCTCCTGCTCGGCGAGCAGACGGCGAAGTCGCTGGGGATGTCGATCGAGAAGGTGCGGTTCGCGCTCTCTGGCGTCGCCGTGCTGGCGGCGGCCGCCAGCATCGCGGTGGCGGGGATCGTGAGCTTCGTCGGCCTCATCGTCCCGCACGTGGTCCGAAACCTCGTCGGCAGCGACTACAAGCGGGTGATCGTCGGCTGCCTGTTCGTCGGCCCGGCGCTGATGGTCGGCGCCGACGTGGGCGCGCGCCTCGGGATGAGCGTGCTCACGGGCGCCGACGCGCAGATCCCGGTGGGGATCGTCACCGGGCTGGTCGGCGGGCCGTACTTCCTGTATCTGATGCGGCGACGGCGGAACGTGGGTGACCTCTAAATGACCATCTTCGGCGCGAACGCGACCGAGTCGGAGGAACAGAGCGGCGCGACCGATTCGGCGGCGGACGGTCCGGGCGCCGCGACCGATCCGGCGGCGGACGGCCCGGGCGGCGCAGCGGAACCGACCGAGTCGGACGCGGCGGCCGACGCGAGCGACCTCGACGCCGAGGACCTCGTGTTGGGCTACCCGACGGCCCCCGAGCCGGTGATCGACGGCGAGTCGATCGCGGCCGAGCCGGGCGCGGTGACCGCGCTCGTCGGGCCGAACGGGTCCGGGAAGAGCACCCTCCTGAAGGGGCTCGCGGACCAGATCGAACCCGACGACGGCTCGGTGCTGCTCGACGGCCGCGACGTCCACTCGATGGACACGAAGGCGCTCGCGAAGCAGCTCGGCCTGCTCTCACAGGAGAGCACCTCGCCGGACAGCATCACCGTCGAGGACCTCGTGTACCACGGTCGCTATCCGCACCGAGGGTTCTTCGAGCGGACGACCGCCGAGGACGCCCGGGCGGTCGAGCGCGCCATCGAGCTGTCGGGCTGCGGCCACCTGCGCGACCGCGAAGTCGGGAGCCTCAGCGGCGGGCAGAAACAGCTGGCGTGGATCGCGATGGTCCTCGCGCAGGATACCGACGTGCTCCTGCTCGACGAGCCGACGACGTTCCTCGATTTACACCACCAGATGGAGGTGATGGAGATCATCGAGACGCTGCGCGACGAGAGCGACGTCACCGTCGTCGTCGTCCTCCACGACATCGAGCAGGCCGCGCGGCTCGCCGACCGCGTCGTCGCGCTCACGGACGGCGAGATACGGGCCAGCGGCCCGCCCGAGGAGGTCGTCACCGAGGAGCTGCTCTCCGAGGTGTTCCGCGTCGACGCCGAGGTCGTGGCCACCGACCGCGGCCCGCGAGTGGCGCCGATCCGCGCGCGCCACGAGGAGTAGCCGGCCCGCGGGCGCCGGCGTGTCAATTAAGTTTAAGCCGGCCTAAAATCGGAACGGTTAAATTGGTTTAGGGTGGCCTAAAAGTATGCCCAACGAGGACGCGGTACCCGAGGAATCGACCCGCAGAGCGTTCGCGAAGTACGGCGGTACGGTCGCTCTCGGCGGCCTGCTCGCCGGGTGTACCGGCGGCGACGCCGGGGACGGCCCATCCGGTTCCGACGGCGACGGCGGGAACTCGACCGACGGCGAGACCGGCGATTCGGACGTCTCCTCGACCGACGACGGCGACGGGAGCTACACCGCGTCCATCTCGCCGACCGGCGAGGTGACCTTCGAGTCGCCGCCGGAGACGGTGTTCACCCGGCTCACCCACCACGCGGACATGGCGTTCGCGCTGGGGCGGAGCGACGGGCTCACCGCGATGCACGCCCCGGACTACTACGACGGTCTCTGGAACCAGTTCGTCGCGCGCCTCCCCGGCGTCTCGCTCGACTGGTCCGGGCTCTACTCCTCCTGGCAGCCGGACAAGGAGAAGCTGTACGAGCTCGACAGCGACGTCCACCTCGCGGACCCGGCGTGGATCACCCGACAGGACGCGTGGAGCCGCGAGGACGTCGACGAGATCGCCGAGCGCGTCTCGCCGTGGTTCGGCAACTCGCTCAGCGACCGCCATCAGGAGCCGACAGGCCAGTGGGCCGACGGCTACCAGTACTACGGCCTCTGGGAGCAGTTCGAGATCGTCGCCGACGCGTTCCGAGAGCGCGAGCGCTACGAGGCGCTCGCGGAGGTCCGCGAGGACCTCCTCGCGACGATCGAGGACGGGCTCCCGCGGGAGGCGGAGCGCCCGACCGCGATCATGGTCGCGGCCGCCGACATCGAGGAGATCTACGCGTACACCCTGAGCAACCCCGGCTTCCTCACGGCCCACACGCGTCCGCTCGGCCCGCGCGACGCCTTCGAGGGGAGCGTCGAGTCCGGTACGGTCGTCGACTTCGAGACGATCTTAGAGGCGGACCCCGAGGTCATCCTCTATCTCGGCGGCTTCGAGCCGGAGACCGACATGGCTGGGCGGCGGGCCGCCTTCGAGGAGGACCCCGTCGGTTCGGAGGTCACGGCGGTGAAGAACGACCGGATCCACCCGCAGGGCGCCCGGTATCAGGGACCGATCCTCAACCTCTTCCAGCTGGAGATGACCGCGAAGCAGCTCTACCCCGACGCGTTCGGCGAGTGGCCCCGCTACGAGGAGGGCCCGTACCCGGAGATCCCGGCGGCGGAGCGGCTGTTCGATCGTCAGCGCGTCGCGGACGCCATCAACGGGGACCTGTAAATGCGCGCCCGCGAGTGGGCCGTCGCGGCGACCTATGGCGACCCGACGGACTACGACGTCCCGGCGCTGCCGACCTGGCGCGTCGAGCGCGGGGAGGCCGGCGAGATCGCGTTCGCAGCGGCCGACCGCGACGAGCCGTTCATCGCCGCGGACCGTCCGGTTCGGGTGCGCCGGTGACCGGGCGTCCCCGACCGATTCCGCCCCCGCTCCCTCGGTTCGGCGCGACCGACGCGGCCCGAGACCGACGCCCGTATCTCGTCTCGGCCGCATCGACGGGTATGGACTCGAACCGCGAACGGGTCGGAGACGGCCCGCGACGACGCCGCCGGGTGATCGACCGATGACCGAGGAGACGACCGAGGCGCGCGAGGACTCGACGGCTCCGAGAACCGGGACACCCGCCGCGCGGGACGTGGTGGTCGTCGGCGGCGGGGTCGCCGGCCTCTCGGCGGCCGTCTACACCGCCCGGCAGGGCCTCGATACGCTCGTCGTCGACCCCGGCGGCTCGATCCTCCGGCGGAACGCCCGCTTGGAGAACTTCCCCGGCTTCCCGCTCGGCGTCGACGCGCGTCGACTGCTCGACCTGCTCGGCGAGCAGGCGGAGACCGCGGGCGCGGACCGCTTGGACGCCCGCGTCACGCGGGTCTCGCTCGTCGACGGTGATGGTGGAGAGTCGGACGAGGCGCGCACCGGGTCCGCCCGCTTCGTCGTCGCGACCGACGGCGACGATCGGATCCGGGCGCGGCACGTCGTCGCCGCGACGAAGAACGAGGTCGGCTACCTGGCGGATCTCGACGGCGTCGCGATCGTCGACCGCGGAAAGGCGTACGTCGACGCCGACGAACGCGGCCGGACCGGCGTCGACGGCCTGTACGCCGCGGGGCGGCTCGCTCGCAAACCGCATCAGGCGGCGGTGTGCGCCGGCCACGGCGCCGAGGTCGCGGTGACGCTGCTCGAAGAAGCGGAGCTACCGTTCTACCACGACTGGGTCGCGCCGGAGGGGTACTTCACCGACCGCGACCGGGAGGTGCCGCCCGGCTGCGAGGAGATCGACGCCGCGGAGCGCGAGGCGCGCGAGGCGACCGCGCTCGACGCGACCCGCGACCGGTTCGCCGAGCCGCACCCCGACCCGCAGGAGACGCACCCGAGCCTGGAGGAGTAGGGAAGCGACTCGGGCGGTTCGGACGGCTCGTGAGGCCGGTTTACTCCGCGTCGGACTCGATCCGGACGAGGTCGGCCTCGACGTCCTCGACGAACGCGCCCTGGCCGCCGACGGTGACGTCGCCGTCGTCGGTCTCGACCACGAGGGAGTGCTCGACCGGGAATTCGTTGTTCGTCGGCTCGACCATCCCCTGTCTCGTCTCGACGACGCGGCCGACGACCTCGGCCGGCTCGTCGTCGTCGGTCCACCGGCCGCCGACGGTCACCCGCGGCCGGTCGCCGGCGCGGAGCCGCAGCGTCGCCTGGAGGACGGTGTGCCTGAAGTCCGTGTACTCGGCCGGGAGCGGCGCCGGGTCCGCGACGGCGAGCTCGGTCGCGGCGGGCCAGTAGTTCCCGAGGAAGGAGCCGACGATCACGGGCGCGAGCTGCTCCTGCGCGAAGGCGATGGCCTGCCGGTCGGTGGTCGACCGCCGGAGGAGCTCGGGCGGGGCGACGACGCCGGCCGCGGAGTCGACCGTGAGCAGGGTCGGCATCGCCTCGCCCCACGTCCGGACGACGTTCGCGACGCCCTCCAGCGCGGGGTCGTCCGCGTCGAGGTCCGCGGCCGCGTCGGAGACCACGAGGAGGACGAGGACGCCGCGGTCGACCGCGTCGACGAGCGCCTCCTTCACCTCGGGGAGCTGCTTCGCGGTGATCGACAGCGCCACCTCCGACTCGGCGTCCGCGAGCAGCGAGCGGATCCGCTTGATGACGGTGGCCCGCGACTTGATCACCTCGAACTGCTCGGCCTGGCGCTCCACGCGGGAGTACCGCTCCGCTAACCCGGGCCGCATCGCGTCCACGTCGGACCGGAGCCGGTCGATGACCTCGTCCGGCGGGTTCGCGCGGATCGTCGTCGGCACGACGTGGTCGTTCACCTCGACGAAGCCGCGCTCCGCTAACGACTCGCTCACGCTGTAGACGTACCGCTTCGAGACGCCCGCCGCGTCGGCGACCGTGCTCGCCTTCGCCTCGCCGTGTTCCAGCAGACTGAGATAGGTGTCGACCTCCTTGTCGGAGAGCCCGAAGCGACGGAGGAGGTCGGTCAGCGTCCGGTCGTCCATACGCACGCCTCTTCCGAGCGACACTTATAAGGGTCGGTCCGGGGCGTCCGATCGAGGCCGGGGGTCAGCGGAGGACCGCGACCGCGTCGACCTCGACTCTGGTTTCGCCGTCGCCGGCGTCACCGTCGCCCGCGTCGCTCGCTCCGGTCATCCCCTCCTCGCCCCCGAACAGGTCCGCCTCGACCGCGTCGGGGACCGCCACCGTCGCCGGCCCCTCGGCGAAGTTGACGACGACGAGCAGGGGGTCGCCGTCCGCGGCGTCGACGCCGCTCTCCTCCGGCGGCGTGCGCTCGTAGGCGACCACGCGCTCGGCGTCGCCCTCGACGACGCGGGCGTCGGCCGCGCGACCGCCGAAGTCGACCGCGCCCGTCCGCAGGACCGGCTCGGCCCCGCGCAGCGCTGCCAGCTCGCGGTGGAACTCGGTGAGGTCGTTGTCGCCGTCGTGCCACCGGATCGGGCCGCGGTACGTCTCGTTGCCGCGCTCCTGTCCCGCGTAGATCATCGGCGCGCCGGGCAGCGTGAACGTGACGGCCGCGGCCGCGCGGAGCGCGTCTCGGCCGTGCTCCGCGAGGTACCGGTCCTCGTCGTGGTTCTCGACGTAGCGCATCTGGGAAGCGGGGTCGTCGAAGCCGAGCCACTCGCCGCGAGCGAGCGCGGTCTCGACCGCATCGGCCGGCTCGTCGCCCGCGCCGATCGCACGGAGCGTCTCGTACAGCGAGGTGTCGTAGTGGCGGTGGAACTCCCCCTCACCGTAGAACGGGTCGTGCGGGAGCGTCTCGTCGAGGAGGAGGGTATCGTCGGGGACCCGGTCGGCGACCTCCTTCCAGAAGCCGTGCGGGACGCCCCACGCCACGTCGGCGCGGAATCCGTCGACGACGCCGGCCCACTCGTCGACGACGTCGAGCAGCCACTCGCGGACCGCCGGGCTGTCGTAGTTGAGGTTCGGGATCCGACCCCACTCGAAGTAGTAGTCGGGCGCGTCCCCCTCGCCGAGCTCGGCCCAGTCGATCCCGGTCACGTCGCCGCTCGCGTCGGTGCGTCGGTAGTGGTCGGCGTACGCGTCGACGCCGGCGGAGTGGAGCTGGAACGCGGGGTGGTCGCGGGAGGTGTGGTTGATCACGAGGTCGAAGACGACGCGTATCCCGGCGTCGTGGCAGGCGTCGACGAGCGACTCGAACGCCTCGCGCGAGCCGAGGTCCGCGGCCGTGTCGTAGTAGTCGGTGACGTGGTAGCCGTGGTCCGTCGGCGAGGCGAGGACGGGGGTGAGCCAGAGCGCGTCGACGCCGAGGTGGTCGAGGTACTCGACCCGGCGCTCGATCTCGCGGAACGTGGTCGGCAGCGTGTCGCCCGCGAACGACCGCACGAACACCTCGTAGATAGTCGGCGACGCAGCCCACTCGGGCGTCGGGTTCGGGTCGGTGACCGCGACCAGGCTGTCGCCGTCGACCGCTTCGAGCGCACCGCGTTCGGTCTCGATCCGCACCGTCTCCGCGGCCCCGTACCGCTCGCCGTGCGGGACCGCGTGGATCCGGACCTCGTCCGGGAGGTCGTCGAGCGGGACCGAGAGCGTCTGCCCGTCCGCCCGCGACTCGATCGCCGCGACCGTCTGGGGATCGGCGTCCCGGTCGTCGACGAGGAACGTCGCGCCGAGTGCCTCCGGGTCGCCGCCGCGCTCGACGTCGTCGACCGCGGGCGCGGGCTCGACCGCGGCGGTCAGGCGGAGCCGGTCGCTCGCCTCGGGACCGTCGCTCGCTCCGGGGTCGTCGGCCTCGACGACCGCCGCGTCGAGCGAGAGCCGCGGGCGCCCGGGGCCGGGGACCTCGCACTCTCCGTGGAACGCCGCCGAGCGGTCGCCGTTCGGGACGAAGCCGAAGCCGTGGCTGCCGGGCGGGACGCGCACCGACGCGACCCACTCGTCGCCGTCGCGCTCGGCCCGGTCGAGGGCGAGCCGGTTCTCGTTGTGGGGCCACAGCAGGGAGACGCGGTCGCCGTTCTCGACGGAGAGTTCGTCGGCCGGGACGCGGATCGCCGCCTCGCGGCGCTCGTCGGGGAAGACGCGAACGCGCTGGCGGTGGACGCCGTCGGGGGCGTCGAGCGCGAGGACGTAGGTCCCCGGGGCGTCCGGGTCGAGGTGGACGACCGGGTCGTCGTCGCGGCTCGTCTCGCCCGCGCGCAGCACCGTCGCCGAGCCATCCGAACCGACCGCGGTCGCCGAACTCGGCGGCCCGGTCGCGTCCGGGTCCGGGCCGTCTCCGGCGGACAGGCCGCTGTCGGCGGGCGCGTCGCGGACGGTCCAGCGGTAGGTCCCGTCGGGGTCGGGGGACCGCGGCGCTAACTCGACGGGCTCGCCGACGCTCGTCGTTCGCGGAGGGCCGGGTTCGTGCACGCTCCGCCTCTCGTCGCGCCGCGGTTTGAGGGTTTCCGTTCGCTAAACGATTGAACAATAATTACACCAAAGCTTCATACCGAGCGGCGGCGTGTGTTCGCGTAATGCAGCTCCGCGACGCGCTCGACGACTACAAGCGCCACGCCGGCGACGGGACGCGCTTCCCCGGCGAGCGGCGCACCGTCTCCGGTCGGTTTTCGGGCGGCGACGGCCGGCTCGTCCACGTCGGCGACGACGGCGAACTCCGCGACTTCGGCTACCCGCTCACCGGCCGGACCGGGCTCGTCCGGTCCCGGATCGGGCTCGCCGTCGGCGACGAGGTGGACTGGCTCGACGAGGCCGAGACGACCCAGCGGTACGTCGGCGACGCCGCGCTGGTCGAGACGGTCCACGAGACGCCGCGCGCGACGGTGACCCGCCACGACGCGACCCTCGGCGACGCGCATCTCACCCGGGCGTCGGTCGAGTTCGAGGACGGGACTGCGGTCGACCCCGCGGACGCCTCGCTCGTCGTCTACGCCCGCTTCGCGCCCGACGGCCGCGACGACCGCGTGGGGCAGCTCCGGTACGACGACGCCGTCGAGGTGTACCACGCCGACGAGCGCGACTTCCTCGCGAGCGCGACCGGCTTCGCCGACCTCCGCGGGCAGCTCCCGGCCACGTTCCCCGAACTGCTCGACGACGACCCGACGGACCTCCCGCGCGACCGCGACGGCGACCGCTACGAGGAGGAGCGCCTCTCCGGCGAGGTGATCGCCGACGTACCGTTCGACGACGGGGTCGCGACCGTCGCCACGCTCCTGACGGACCGGAGGGAGACCGACCGCGAGGCGGCCCGCGACCGCCTCGACGCGCTCTTTTCCGATCTCGACGATGTCGACGCCCTGCGGGAGGCGGCCGCCGACTCGCTCCCGACGGTCCCCGAGTCCGCGCCCGCCCGCGAGTCGGTCGTCGCGGACCTGCGCGTCCTCTCGCTGCTCTCCGCCCCCAGCGGGCTCCGGATCGCGGGGCCGGACTTCGACCCCTACTACGAGCACTCCGGGGGCTACGGCTACACCTGGTTCCGCGACGACGCGGAGATATCCGGCTTCCTGCTCGGCGCCGCGGACGCGGTCGGCCTCGACCTCGACGACTGGCACGCCCGGTCCGCGCGGATGTACGTCGCCACCCAGCGCCCGGACGGCTCGTGGCCCCACCGGGTGTGGCCCCGGAACGGCGCGCTCGCGCCCGGGTGGGCGAACGCCCGGATCGAAGACGGGCCGGACGTCGACTACCAGGCAGACCAGACCGGCAGCGTCGTCGCCTACCTCGCGCGGGCCCGCGCCGCGGGGGTCGACGTCGACGGCCTCGACCGGACGCTCGTCGCCGCGCTCGCGGGGCTCGACCGAACCCTCGAACCCGACGGCCGCCCGGTCGTCTGTCAGAACGCGTGGGAGGACTCCGCCGGCCGGTTCGCGCACACCGCCGCGACGTTCCTCGAGGCGTACAGCGAGCTGGGCCGCCACGGCGAGGGGCTCGACGCCGACGCGCTCGACGACCCCGACGCCGTACCCGCCGCCGACTCGCTGCCCGAAGACCTCGCCGCGCACGCCCGCGACCGGGCCCGCGAGGTGTACGACGCCCTCGACGACCTCTGGGTGCCCGAGCGGGGCTGTTACGCGGTCCGCGAGACGCTCGACGGCGGGATCGACGACCGGCTCGACTCCGCGACGCTGGCGCTCGCGGCCGCGCACCGCTCGTTCGACGCCGTCGGCGCGGTCGACGACGAGCGCCTCGACCGACTGGTCTCGCACGTGGAGACGGTCGTCGACGGGCTCCACCACGAGACCGACGACATCACCGGGCTGATCCGCTACGAGGGGGACGGCTGGCGACGGGCGGACCAGATCTCCGAGAAGGTGTGGACCGTCTCGACCGCGTGGGGCGCGAACGCCTGCGCGGAGCTCGCGGCCCTGCTCGCGGCCCACGACGACCCGCGCGCCGCCGAGATGACGGCCCGGGCTCGCGACCTGCTCGCGCACGTCTCGCCCGGCGGCTCCCTCTGCGAGCCGACGACGTACCTCCCCGAGCAGTTCTTCGACGACGGGACGCCCGACAGCGCGACCCCGCTCGGCTGGCCGCACGCGATCCGACTGGCGACGGTCGCGCTGCTCGACGACGAACTCCCGCAGTTCGCCGACCGCGCCGCCGCGGACGACGACTGACCGGACCTCTGCGACTATTTATAAATGACCAGTGCGGTCGGCGCGTGCCGGTGAGCGGCCGTCAGGCCGCGAACCGCACGCGCGAGGGAGTCAGTCGCCGGAGCGAAGCGGAGGCGACTGACGAGGCTGGGGAGGCGTGAGGCCGCGGTGCTGTCGCGGTCGGGGTGGGACTCAAAGGGGCAGCCGTGAGGCCGCAGTAGGCGACGTAAGCACCGCAGGAACGAGCGAAGCGAGTGACGAGGAGCGCAGCGAGCGTACTGCGGCCTCACGGCTGGGGCTTTGGAGGTGTTCTCCGCCGTTCCGTGGTCGCCTATTTATAAGCAAGCGGCAGGCACTACGGAAGTGTTCTCCGCCGTTCCGTGGTCGCCTATTTATAAGCAAGCGGCTGGAGCTCTGGAAGTGCTCGCCGCCGCTCCGCTAGTATCAATTTATAAATAACCGCCAAAAACACGACAAACCCGATCTTATCGCCACTCGTCGCGGGAGACGCAGTCGGATTCGCGGACCGTGATCCACCGGGTGGTCCGCTCGTCCGGGTCGACGTCCCGCTCGAAGAACGTCACCTCGCCGCCGTCGTCACCGTCGTCGGTCCGTTTACAGACGAGCTCCGGCGAGCCGTCGCGAACACGCGTGGGTGACGTGGACGTGGACATACGTCACGGTTCGCGCTCCGTCGGATAATAACTGTTGGTTTCGGACGCGGAAAAATAGACACTACAGCGGTAGTTAACTCACCACCGACACGCCGCGCTCAGCGGCGCACCGGGATCCCACGCTCAGCGGCGCACCGGCACGCCGCGCTCGTCGAGGTACGCCTTCGTCTCCTCGATGGAGTAGTCGCCGAAGTGGAAGATGGAGGCCGCGAGCCCGGCGTCCGCGTTCGCCTCGGTGAACACGTCGTACATGTCCTCCGGGCTCCCGCAGCCGGAGGAGGCGATGAGAGGGGTCGAGACCGCCTCGCCCACCGCCTTCATCAGGGGGATGTCGTAGCCGTCCTTCGTCCCGTCCTTGTCGATAGAGTTGACGAACAGCTCGCCGGCGCCGCGCTCCTCGGCCTCCTTCGCCCACGAGACGGCGTCGACGCCGGTGCCCTCGCGGCCGCCCTTCTTCGTGCACTCGAACCACACCGTCTCGCCGTCCTCGTCCTCGTAGAAGTGCTCGCCCTCGTCGTCGTACCGCCGCCGCGCGTCGACGGAGATGACGATACACTGCGAGCCGAACGCGGCCGCGCCCTCCTCGATCAGCTCCGGGCGTTCGAGGGCGCCGGTCGTGATCGACACCTTGTCCGCGCCGGCGCGGAGCGTCTCCTTGATGTCCGCTTTCGTCCGGATGCCGCCGCCGACCGTCAGCGGAATGAAGCACTCGTCGGCGACGCGGTTGACCACGTCGAGCATCGTCTCGCGCCCCTCGGCGCTGGCGGTGATGTCGAGGAAGACGAACTCGTCTGCGCCCGCCTCGTTGTACTTCTTCGCTAACTCGACCGGGTCGCCGGTGTACTCCAAGTTCTCGAAGTTGACGCCGGTGTACACCGCGGCGTCGCCGTCCTCGTCGAGGTCGACGTCGATACAGGGGATGATGCGCTTCGTGAGTCCCATTCGTTGCCGGAGCGTAGGCCGCGGCTCCGGTTAAAAGGCCCGGGGCTCACTCGCCGGCGGCTTCGGCTTCGCGCTCGCCGTCGTCGGACTCGCGCGCTCCGTCGCGGTCCGCTCCGCTCCCAGCGTCGCGGTCCGCCCTGTTCCCGTCGTCGTCGTCCGCCTCCGGCCGCCGGTCGTACTTCGCGACGGCGCGGTCAGCGCGCGTCGAGATGCCGTTCGGGTTCCGCGCGGGACTCCGGTCGCGACGCCGCGCGACGAACCCGTCGGAGCTCCCGCCGGTGAGCCCCACCAGCACGTCGCGGCCCGTCGCGGCCCAGCGGGTCGGCGTCGACTCGCCGCGGACCACGTCCCGCGCCGCACCGAGCGCGTCGCCGACCGCGTGCGACCCCGTCCGGAGGAGGGCGGTCGGCCGCACGCCGTAGTTCTTCAGCAGGCGGTAGGCGAGCCCGCGGTACTTCCAGCCCCACTCGTGGGCGCTGCGCCCGCCGTCCGCGGCGGTCGGGGTCGGGAGCTCCTTCCGCGCGGCCATCGCCGGCCGCCACGCCACCTCGCGGTCCATGCGCGCGAGCCGGTGGGCCGCGTCGCGCGCGCCGCCGACCCGGAGGTACTCGTCGAAGCCGTCGAGGTCCCGGAGGGCGTCCCGGCGGAACGCGACGTTCCCGCTCTCGAAGTAGGTGACGTCCCGGCCCGCGATCCGGTTGCGCTCTGGCTCGCTCGGGTTGCGCTCCGGCTCGGTCGAGTCGTCGGCCGCCGCGTCGTCCGGGCGGTCAGCTCCCGCGTCCCCTTCGCTCGGCGGGATCGGCGTCACGGGGCCGGAAACCACCGGCGCCGCGTCGAGGCCGTCGGCGACCGCGTCGCGCCACCCGGGCTCGATCCGGTTGTCGTAGTCGACCAGCGCCACCGCGTCGCCCGTCGCCACCTCGACGCCGGCGTTGCGGGCGACGTTGACGGTGCGGTCGGAGATCTCCACTAACACGTCGACGTCGTCGCGGTCGCGAACCATGCCGGTCGTGCCGTCGGCCGAGGGACCGTTGACCACGATCACCTCGGCGTCGGGCGCGTCGGCCGCCAGCGCGTCGAGGCAGGCGGCCAACCGGTCCCGACCGTTGAGCGTCGGGACGACGACCGAGAGGTCCATACGAGCGGCTATCGTGGCGAGGAGGTAAAAAGGACTGCGTGTGCGGTCGGTGCGGTGCGGCCGGATCGGCGCCGCGTCGGCACCGGACGGCCGGGCGGTGCGATCCGGTTAGATCGTCAGGTAGTACACCTGCTTGCGCGCGTCCTTGAAGCTGTACCGCGAGTCGACGAGGCCTTCCTCCTCGAGGCGGTTGAGCGCGTAGCGGACGGTGCGGTCGGGCAGCAGCGACTCCTCGGCGAGGCCGCCCTGCGAGAGGGGGGCGTCCCCCTCCAGCACCTTCGCGACGAGCTTCGCGCTCGGGGGAAGCTCGCGCAGGCGGTCGCGGTACTCGGTCTCCGACAGGCGGTCCTGGTCAGCGGTCTCCGCGGGACTGGTACTCATGTCTCACACGAATCCCGTGGATAGTGGTAAAGGTTGGCTACATATAGGGGAAGTTGCCTGTGATAATATAATGTGTTAATATCACTTCTCGTCCGGCTATCATAGACGATCTATCAGGCAGGTTTTCCGACGCGGGGCCCTACCACGTCGCGTGATACCCGAGTCCCACGTCGACATCCTCGAAGCCGAGTCGTACGCGCACTTCGCGACCGTCGGACCGGACGGGCTCCCCCACGTCACGCCGGTGTGGGTCGACCACGAGGACCGCGAGTACGTCCTGGTGAACACCGCCCGCGGGCGCCGCAAGGAGCGGAACGTCCGACACAACCCGAAGGTCGGCGTCAGCGTGCTCGACCCCGACGACCCGTACCGGTACGTCTCCGTCCGCGGCGAGGCCGAACTGACCGAGGAGGGCGCTCGCGAGCACATCGACGAGCTCGCCCGCCGCTACTTCGGCGTCGACGAGTACCCGCACCACGACGAGGAGGAGGGCGCCCGCGTTATCGTCAAGATTCCCGCCGAGAACGTCGCCACGAGCGGGTGACTCCGGATCGCTGCCGGGCCGTCCCTGACCGCCCGAATTCGGGCCGCCGCCGGACCGCGTCCGACCGCTCACATCGGGGCGACCGCCGGACCGCATCCAGTACGGTTTTGTCGGTCCGGGCTCCATCACGGACAACGTGAAGGGACAGGACTGGTACCAGGCCGACGAGGTCGCCGAGGAGTACGACGACGTCCGCTTCTCCGGCGGCGGACAGCTCATCGACCGCCGGGAGAAGGAGGCCGTCCTCGCCGCGCTGGGCCCGATCGACCCGGGCCACCGCGTGCTGGAGGTCGCCTGCGGCACCGGGCGGTTCACGACGATGCTCGCCGACCAAGGGGCGGACGTCGTCGGGCTCGACGTCTCCCGCGAGATGCTCGAACAGGCCCGCGAGAAGGTCGCCGCCGCCGGTTACGCCGACACGGTCGAGTTCCTCCGCGGCGACGCCTCGCGGCTCCCGTTCCCGGACGACCACTTCGACACGGTCGTCGCGATGCGATTCTTCCACCTCATGGACGACCCGGTCCCGTTCGCGAAGGAGCTCCGCCGGGTGAGCCGCGATCAGGTGTTCTTCGACACGTTCAACGGCCGCAGCCTGCGGACGCTGTACACCTGGCTGCTCCCGATGGGCTCGCGGCTCTACTCGGAGCGGCAGGTCGCCGCGATGCTCGGCGAGGCGGGGCTCGCGCTCGCGAACGAGGAGCACGACTTCGTGTTGCCGTACGGCTTCTACCGCGAGCTCCCGGGCGCCGTCGCGAAGCCGTTCCGACTCCTCGACGAGCTCGCGGGCGACACGGTTCCCGGCGACTACGTCGCCTCGGTGTCGTACTGGGACGCCCGGGTGCCGAAGGAAGAGTAGCCGTCTCGCCGCCGCTCAGCCCGCCTCTTCGACGACTTCGCCGACGGCGAAGTTGGACTTCACTTCGGTCACTTCGATCTTCACCCGTTCGCCGACCTCGGTGTCGGGGACGATGATCACGTACCCGCGCTCGACGCGGGCGATCCCGTCGCCCTGCTTGCCGAGGTCCTCGATCTCGACGTACCGCATCTCGCCGGGCTCGACCGGCGGCTGCGGCCCGTCGTCGTTCCGCGAGGGGGAGGCGTCGGCGTCGGCCGTCCCCTCCGCGGACCCGTCTCGGGCGACGAGCGCGACGCGGTACGTCTCGCCCGGCTCCAGCGATCCGGCCTCGATCTCGCGGTTCGGCACGTCGACGACGTACTCGCCGTCGTCGGTCTCGCGAACTTCCGCGCTGAACAGACAGAGGAGCTTCTCGGAGATTTCCATAGTAGACTCCACCGGATGCTGGGCGCGGGCCAGTATAGTTGTACCGCCGACACAGTCAGGCGTCGCGCCGATCGGCGTCGCGGCGACTCCCCCGTCACCGCAAGAACGCGTCGACCAGCGCCGCCTCGGCCTTGCGGAGGTGCGCGCCCGCGGTCGACGACGAGCAGCCGATCGCCGCCGCCACGTCGTCCACCGACCCGCTACGCGGGACCTCGTAGTAGCCGACGCGGTGTGCGGCCCGCAGGGCCTCTCGCTGGCGCTCCGTGATCCGGACGCCGGCCGGCCGTCGACCGCCACCGTACGACCCGATTCGGTCGACCTCGACGGCTATCGGGTCCGGCACCGCGGCGAGCGCGTCGCGCAGCTGGTCCGGCGGTCCGATCAGTCCGAACGACAGCCGGCCCGCCGGCCGGAACACGACGGGCGGGACCGAGAGGAACTCCGTGTCGGCGAACGCGTCGAGGAAGGTCTCCGTCGGCCCGCCCAGCCGCTCGTACGCCTTGAGGTAGAACGGCGCCTCCCCCGGCGCCGTCTCGAACCGCTCGATCGCGTCGATCTCGCGCAGTCGCTCGAGGTACGGTTCGCGCGGGGCCGCGATCCGGAACAGCGTCGCGAGCGTCCCGTCGGGCAGCCGCCGCCACGTCACCAGCTCGCTGCGCCGGCCGTCGCCGCCGTCGAGGAAGTCGTGCATCGGGTGCCGGACCGCCGGCGGGAACTCGAACTCGACGTGGACGTAGCGCATGGGCCCCACACGCGGCGCTACACACTTTAATTTAAAATACACGGACGTGTCCGTGCCAAGGCTCAGTCCGTCGCGGCGCCGATCGATCCGTATGGGCGAGACGACGACCCGAGCGGACGACGAGACCGATCCGGGGACCAGTCGCGCCGCCGCCGAGGCCGCCCCGAGATCGGAGCGCACAGACGAGAACGAGGCCGACCCGCCGACGAACCGCGACGACGACGCCGACTCGACCCGACCGCCGGCGCCCGGGGGACTCCCGCTGCTCGGGAACGTTCACGAGCTGGCGAGCGACGCGCTCGGTTTCTACGAGCGCCGCGCCGCAGCGCACGGCGGCGTCGTCCGGTACGACGTGTTCGGCACGGAGAGCTACCTCGTCACCGACCCCGCGGCGGTCCGTCGAATTCTCGTCGACGAGCACGACCGGTACGAGAAGGGGTCGATGCCCCGCGAGCGGCTCGGCGGGCTCCTCGGCGACGGGCTGTTCCTCGCAGAGGGAGACGACTGGCGGGACCAGCGGACGGCGATCCGCTCCGCGTTCTTCCGCGAGCGGGTGGCCGAGTACGGCGACCCGATGGTCGACCGCGCCCGCCGCGCGGCGGCGTCGTGGGACGACGGCGACGTCGTCGACGTCCACGCCGCGGCGACGGAGTACGCGTTCGACGTCCTCGCCGAGAGCCTGCTCGGGAGCGACGTGGAACGGGAGCGCGAGACCGTCCGCGCGGCCGCCGAGAGCGTCACCGAGCGGTTCGACACCCGGCGGTTGACCTCGTTCCTCCCGGCGTGGGTGCCGACCCCGACGAACCGCCGCTACCGGCGGCGGCTGGCCGCCCTCCGGTCGACGATCCGCGACCTCGTCGCCGAGCGCCGCGCGGCCGGCCCGCCCGCGAACCCCGGCGCCGCGGACGACCTCCTTGGAACCCTCGTCGCGGCCGCCGACATGGGAGCGATGGACGACGACCGGCTCGTCGACAACGCGGTGACGTTCCTGTTCGCCGGCCACGAGACGAGCGCGCTCGGGCTCACGTACGCGCTCTACTGCCTCGCCGACCGCCCCGCGTTTCAGGACCGAGTCCGGCGCGAGGTCGCGGCGCTGGACGGCGACCCCGAGCCCGCGGAGCTCCGGGAGTGCCCCGCGCTGACCGCGGCCGTCGACGAGGCGCTCCGCCTGTACCCGCCCGTTCACTCCTTCTTCCGCGAGCCGACGGAGCCGGTGACGCTCGGGGGCCACCGCGTCCCGGCGGGCGTCGTGGTGACGCTCTCGCCGTGGACGGTCCACCGGGACGAGCGGTGGTGGGACGACCCCGAGGCGTACCGCCCCGAGCGCTGGCTCCGCGACGGGTCGGCGGGATCCGACCGCGGCGACGAGGCGGCGGGCCCCGTCCACGGCGACGACGCCCCTGGACCGGCGGTCGGCGAGCGCCCGGAGTACGCGTACTTCCCGTTCGGCGGCGGACCGCGCCACTGCATCGGGATGCGCTTCGCGAGACAGGAGCTCCGGCTCGCGACCGCGACGCTGCTCCGGCGGCTGCGGCTGGAGCCGGTGACGGCCGACCTGTCGGTGCGGGCGAGCGCGAACACGCGGCCGGCCGAGCCGGTTCGCGTGCGCGTTCGCACGCGGGACGAATCGTCCGAAGAGACCGATCCGGCGGTCACTAGTTGACGAACACACATATGTATCCAGACAGCGATTCACCGCGCATGGTCCTTTCAGACAGCAGCACCCGTCGTCGAATCGCCGTCGTGCTCGCGGCGATGGCGCTCTTCTCGCCGCTCGCGATGGGTCTCGCGACGGCCCAGTCGGTTCAGGGTCCGTCCGGGTCCGTCGTCGTCGAGGAGGGCGAGACGGTCGACGGCGTCGAGACCGTGGCCGCGACGGTCGTCGTGCGCGGCACCGTCGAGGGAGACGTCTCCGGCGCGGCCGGGTCTATCCGGATCGCCGAGACGGGCCGCGTCGGGGGCAGCGTTCAGGCCGCCGCCGGGACCGTGGTCGTCGCCGGTGAGATCGGCGGCGACGCGGAGGTCGGTGCCGGCTCGTTCGAACTGACAGAGACGGGCAGTATCGCCGGATCGCTCGACGTGGGCGCGGGGTCGGTCCGGGTCGACGGCGCGGTCGGCGGCGACGTCCGCGCGAGCGGTGACTCCGTCGTGCTCGGGCCGAACGCGGTCGTCGACGGCGAGTTCCGGTACGACGCCGGCGAGTTCACCGAGAGCCCGGACGCGGCGGTCGCCGGCGGCGTCGTCGAGGACGCGAGCCTCGGGGGCGACCGCGGTACCGGCGTCGCCGGCGGGGTCGATCGCCTGCCCTCGTGGGCCGGCTCCGCGTACGGCGTCGCCGCCAACCTCGTGTTGGGCGCGGTCCTGCTGCTCGCGTTCCCCCGGTTCTCCCGAGCGGTCGAGGACGGGGTCGGCGCCGATCCGCTCGTCAGCGGTGGGATCGGTCTCCTCGCGCTCGTCCTCGCCCCGATCGCTCTCGTCCTCGTGGCGATCACGATCGTCGGGATCCCGTTGGCGCTCGCCGGGGTCGCGGCCTACGTCGTCGCGCTCTGGGTCGGGTCCGTGTACGGTCGGTACGCGATCGGCGCGTGGGTGCTCGGCCGGGCCGGCGGCTCGAACCGGTGGGCGGCGCTCCTGCTCGGGACCGTCGCGATCGCCCTGATCGGCCTGCTCCCGTGGGTCGGCGGGCTCGTCGAGTTCGCCGTCCTCCTGCTCGGCCTCGGCGCCCTCGCGGGAGGGCTCCGAGACCGGTACCGCGGCACGGCCGACGCGAGGGTCCCCGAGCGCGACCCGGTCGACGTCGACTGACGGCGCCGATCGCTCTCTTCCTCCGTCGCCGCTCTCTTTCTCCGTCGCCGCTCTCTTTCTCCGTCGCCGCTCTCTTTCTCCGTCGCCGCTCTCTCCCGCACCCCCTGCCACCGAACCAAGACCTTTGTCACGCCCGGTCGAATCGCCCCCCATGACAGCTCCGGAGTTCCGACACGGCGCCGTCTCGCCACCGATCGTCACCCCGTTCGACGCCGACGGCGACGTCGACACCGACGCGCTCGCGGGCCACGTCGACGCGCTCGTCGACGCCGGGCTCGACGGGATCGTCCCCTGCGGGACCACGGGCGAGTTCGCCAGCCTCACCGACGCGGAGCGGCGGACCGTGGTCGAGACCGTCGTCGACGCGGTCGACGGGCGGATCCCGGTGATCGCCGGCGCGGCGGACACCTCGGTCGCGGCGGTCCGCGAGCGCCTCGACGCCGTCGACGCGGCCGGCGCGGACGCGGCGCTGGTCACCCTCCCGTACTACCACAACTCGACGGCGCCGGCGGGACAGCGTGCCTTCCTCGACGCGGTCGCCGACACTGCGCCGCTCCCGGTCTACCTCTACGACATCCCCTCGACGGTCGGCGAGCCGATCGATCCGGACGTCCTCGCGGCCGTCGCCGAGCGCGACTCGATCGTCGGGCTGAAGGACACCAGCGGCGACGTCTCGGCGGTCGACACTGCCGTCGACCGGACGCCGGACGAGTTCACGGTCTTCCAGGGCGTCGACGCGCTGTTGTACCCGAGCGCGAGCCTCGGCGTCGACGGCGGGATACACGCGCTCTCGCAGGCGATCCCGGAGGTCTTCGTCGCGCTCGGCGAGGCGATCCGCGACGGCGACGACGAGCGCGCGCTGACCCTCCACCGCCGCGCGGTCAGGCCGCTGTTCGCCCGCTGCGGCGACCACGGCTTCGCGCCCGCGACGAAGGTCGCGGCCGCCCACCGCGGCTTCATCCCGGACCCGGCCGTGCGCCCGCCGCTCACGCTCCCGGACGAGGCCGCCCGCGAGTCGATCCGCGCCGACGTGGACGCGGCGCTCGACGTGGTCTGAGCGGGGCAAAATCCGACAGCCAACGGTTACTCGCCGCCGATCGGGGTCCCGTCCGCCTCCTTCGGCCCCTCCGAGTCGAAGACGACGACGTCGCCGTCGGCCCGCTCGCGCGCGCCGGGGTCGTAGCCGTCGCGGACGCCGATCGCCTCCTCCAGCTCCCGTACGGCGCGCTCCTTCAGCGCGGCCGCGAGCTCCTCGGCGTCCTCGCGCGAGATGTCGCGGCCCAGCCCCTCGCACTCGTGGGCGCGGACGACGCCCGCCTCGTCGACCGCCTCGCCCATCGGCTGGCTGGTCCCCTCTACGGCGACGCTGAACGGGTAGGTCCGGCAGATGAGCGGGCGCGCGTCGTGGACCGTACAGGCCCCCTGCCCGTCCGATTCCTCGTAGAAGGTACAGTCGCCGCAGCCGTCGGTCGCGAGCGCCCACTCGAACGTCTCGCCGGTCGGATCGCCGTCCGCGTCGGCGTCGAGCCCGAACGGCATCGGCCGGGCCACGTCGCGCCAGTCGTACGCCTCGCCGAACTCGTCCTCTGCGGCGTCGGCGACTCGTCGGACCTCGTCCGGGAAGACCGTCGCGGTGTGGGGCTCGCAGTCGGCGTCGCCGTCCGCGCCGTCGTCGTGGCACCCGGCGCCGCTCTCGGCGCTTCCCGCTCCGTCGTCCTCGTCCGCGCCTTCTCCCGCGGGCGCACCCCCCGGCTCGTCGGGCGCGTAGCCCGTACAGCATCCGCCGCAGCGCGTACACTCGAAGCCGATGGACTCGATGGCGTCCGCTAGCTCCGCGACGTCGAGGTCGCGGGCCGCGGCGAGTTCGGCTTCGAGCGAGTTCATGCGAACTTGTTCGCGGCGCGCGCGCAAAACCCCGGCGGTCACGAGGTCACCGGAGCCCTATATACCGCTCTTAGCAAGGTCCATCACCGCGCCGGCGACGACATCGGTCGTATGGCTACGAGGCCGCACGCGCGACTGCCCCCGGCGTACGACGCGCTTCGAGTCGGAATCGCGCTGTTCGATCCAGCCGACGCCACCGTCGCGAGCGCGAACGGGCGCTTGGAGTCGCTCGTCGGGTACCCGACCGAGGAGCTGCGTGACCTGCCCGTCGGCCGGTACACCGCGAACACGTACCGGTTCTCGGAGTCGGAGTTCGCCGAACGCCTCCGCGATGCCACCGCTGGCGACTCGCCGGAGTTCACGTGGCGGATCAAGCGGTCCGACGGCGAACTGGTCTGGGTCCGGGTCTCGCTCTCCGAGTGGCGGGGCGACGGTGACCGGGGCGAGGGTGGCCAAGACGACCACGGGAACGGACCCGGGAACGAGGTGGCTGAGCGACTCGTCCTCGCCGAATTACGCGACATCACCGAACACTACGCCGCGAGCCGTCGGGAGACGCTGTTCTGGCGTGTCCTCCGCCACAACCTTCGGAACGAGGCGAACAAGATCATCGGGTACACCGGCGAGATACTGCGCGGGACCGACGACGGAGACGTGCGCGCCGCCGCCGCGAGCGCCAGGTCGGCCGCGACTGGGCTCGGCGCGGTCGCCACGTCCGTCAAGGAGATCCAGCAGGCCGTCAGCCGGTCCGAGACGTCCCGTTCGTACCGGTTTGCCGCCGACGCCGTCCGCGACGTCGTCGCCGCGCTCGAGCCGTCGTACCCGGACGCCGAGTTCCTCGTGACGGAACGCCGGCCGATGCGGGTCCACGTCGACGCCGCGTTCGACCACGCGCTCCGCCACGCGATCGAGAACGCCGCCCGGCACGCCGCCGACCCCGAGCCGACCGTCGAGGTGACCGTCCGGCCCTCGCCGAACACGGGACGCGTGGAGATCCGGGTCGCCGACGCGAACCCGCACATCCCGAAGGCGGAGACCGACGCCCTCGACGCGTTCGGCGAAGTGACGAGCACGCGCCACGGAACGGGCGTCGGCCTCTTCGTCATGAAGTGGTGTATCGAGTCGCTCGGGGGCGAACTGGAGTTCGAGCGGCGCGAGCCGCGCGGCAACGTCGTCCGACTGTACCTCCCGCCGCGGGAGCGGTCGGGGGCGTCGGTCTGACCCGATCCGCGGGGCGAAGGAGCGAAGTGCGCCCGCTCCCTACCGGACTGGCGTGAAGGAGTACGAGCGGAAACAGATCTTAGAGCGGGTCAACCGGGAGTCCGCGACGGTCGGCGCCGACATCCCGGAGTCGATCGAGATCCAGGGCGAGTCGATCGACCTGCGGTCGTTCGTCTTCGAGATCAAGCGGCGCGACTCGGTGCCGCCCGGCGAGCGCGACCGCGTCGAGCGCGCGAAGCGGAACCTCCGCCGCGAGCGGCTCGACCGGCTGGAGCCCATCGAGGAGAACGAGGTGAGCTACGAGGCGGGCGAGGAGCTGGCCGCGTCGATCATCGGCATCGACCGCGCGCTGGAGGCCCTAGAGGGGCTTGACGCGCCCGACCCGGAGACCGAGGCGAAGCGGCAGGAGGCCGCCGACCGGAAGCGCTGGATGAACTTCTTAAAGAAGGCGCTCGGCCGCGACGACGCGAGCGGGGGCGGCGGTCGCACGCGCTTCTGATCGGGTGCGCTCGCGGCAACCGACCGCGCGGCTCAGTTCCCGGTGAAGTCGATCCGCGAGCCGCTCCCGCCCCCCTTCCCGTCGGAGGGGCCGAGCCGGACGAACTCGTAGGCGTCGTCGTCGAGGTACACCGCGTCGTCCGCCACCGTCACGTCGACCGATTCGAGGACGGCGCCCTCGCAGGGGCCGAAGTTGCAGTAGCCGCCGTCGGCCTCGAACGTCGCGCCGTGCGTCTGACAGAACACCTCGCCGTTGCGCACGAACGCCCCGTCGTCCTTGTCGAGGCGGACGTCCGTCCAGTGCTGACAGTAGTTCCGGAACGCGCGCACCTCGCCGGCGGCCCGCGTGAGGATCGCCTCCACCTCGGGCCCGCCGTCCTCGCCCTCGCCGAGGTCGCCTTCGCCCTCGTCGACGGCGTCCGGGTCGGTCGGTCGCAGCGTCGCGAGCAGCGTGCTCTCCTCGGGAACCTCCTCGACGCCGGCCATCCGGCGAGCCTCGTCCATACGAGTCGGTGGCGTGGGCTCGATTTGAACGCTGTGGTCGCCCTTGATCGATTCGGCCGCTCGGTCGCCTATTTATAAATGGTGCGTGGCGGGTAGATCCCGTACGCCTCCGAGGCGGCACCCGGTCGGCGATGCGCGGTCGCTCCCGCCGAGGATGCTTCCAAAGCCCCAGCCGCTCGCTTATAAACGGTTGCTGACGGATCGGCAAAGACCACCGCCAAAGCCCCAGCCGCGAGGGCGTCGTACGCTCGCTGCGGTCCTCGGTCGCTCGCTCCGCTCGCTCCCTGTGGTCCTTGCGTCGCCTACGACGCCCTCGCGGCTGCCCCTTTGAGTCCCGCCCGACCGCAACCGCACAGCGCCTCACGCCTCCCCAGCCTCGTCGCTCGCTGCGCTCGCGACTCCCTCGCGCGTGCTCCTCGCGGCCGCCTTCGGCGGCCACTCGGAGGCACGCGCCACCGCACCGCACGCCGTTTTTAAATACGGTGCCGCGAGCGACGACGATCGGGGACGGGGACGTCGATCAGCACCGGTCGCCGACCGTCACAGCCGCGCGCCGTCGTAGTGCCGTTCCTCGATCCGGCGGTCGAACAGCCGCGAGAGGAGCGTCGTGAGCGGGCCGGCGACCCCCTCGCCGTCGCCGTCGACCGCGATGCCGTCGACGGTCCCCACGGGTCGAATCTCCCACGTCGAGTTCGTGAGGAAGGCCTCGTCCGCCTCACGGACCGCGTCCGGCGCGTACGTCCCCTCCTCGACGGGGATCCCCTCGTCTTCGGCGATATCGATCACGGTCGCTCTGGTGACGCCGGGCAGGATCGGCCCGTCGAGCGACGGGGTCTTGAGGGCCGTCCCGTCGACGAAGAAGAGGTTCGAAGTGGCGCCCTCCGCGACGTTGCCGTCCGGGTCGAGCATCAGCGCCTCGTCGGCGCCGGTCACCCGGAGTTCGAGCCGGGCGAGGATGCCGTTGAGGTAGTTGTGGGTCTTCGCCGCGGCCGGGATCGCGCGGTCCGCGGGCTTGCGCGTCTTCGTCGTCTGGAGCGCGGCCGGGCCGTCGTGGACCGGGTCGCTCCCGACGCCGCCCCGCGGGAGCGGCTTCGCGATGACGACGACGGTCGGGTCGACTTCCGGGTCGGGATCGAGCGTCCCCGGCTGGACGCCGCGCGTGATCGAGAGCTTCACGTACGCGTCCGCGAGGTCGTTCGCGGCCAGCGTCTCGTCGACCCGCCGCTTCAGCTCCGCGTCGGCGATCCCGTGGTCGAGCGCGAGCGTCTCGCAGGTGTCGTGGAGCCGGTCGGCGTGCGCGTTCCACCGGAAGAGATCCCCGCCGTACGCGCGCATCGTCTCGAAGGCGGCGTCGCCGTAGGCGAACCCGCGGTCCTCCACCGAGACGGTCGCCTCCGGAGCGGGGACGAGCTCGCCGTCGACGTGGTACAGCCGCTCGGTGTCGCCGTCGGTCGCCTCGGACCGTTCGCCGTCGATCGACTCGGACCGTTTGCCGTCGTCACTCATGGTCCTCGCACACCTCCACGAAGTTCCGGACCATGCGCTTCCCGCGCGGCGTGAGGATGCTCTCCGGGTGGAACTGGACGCCGACGTGAGGTTTCTCGCGGTGGCGCACGCCCATTACGACCTCGCGCTCGTCCTCGGTACGGGCGGTCTCGATCAGTTCGTCCGGGAGGTCCTCGCGCTCGACGCAAAGCGAGTGGTACCGCCCGACTCGGAGCCGGTCGGGGAGACCGTCGAAGACGCCCTCGCCGTCGTGGCTGATCGTCGAGGGCTTCCCGTGGACGACCTCGGGCGCGTGGCCGACGCGGCTCCCGCGGCTCGCGCACAGCGCCTGGTGGCCGAGGCAGACGCCGAACACGGGTCGGTCGAGCTCGAAGACCGCGGTCGAGATCCCCGCCTCGGCCGGGGTCCCCGGCCCGGGCGAGACGACGACGCCGTCCGGGTCGAGCGCGCGGATCCCCGCGAGATCGACCGCGTCGTTGCGCCGGACCGTCACTGCGCCGGCGACCTCGCCGACGTACTGGACGAGGTTGTACGCGAACGAGTCGTAGTTGTCGACGACGAGGACCCGCGCGTCGGCGTCGCCCGCGCCCGGGCGCCAGCCGCCCTCGGCTGTACCCTCCGGCTCACCGCCAGCACAGGTTTCCGTCATCGCTCGACCGCCTCCTCTGCCGTCTCCTCGGTCGCCTCCATGTCCGGTTCGCCGACCGCCATCCCGCCGGCGGCGAGCGCCTCGTCGACCGCGCTCACGAGGGCGCGCGCCTTCGCGAGCGTCTCCGCGTACTCCGCCTCCGGGTCGGAGTCGTGGACGATCCCGGCTCCGACCCGGAGGTGGTACTCCGCCGCGTGGCGCACGAGCGTCCGGATGACGATGTTCAGCGTCGCGCGGCCGTCGAACCCGGCCGCGAACATCGACCCGGTGTAGGGCCCGCGGCGCGTCGGCTCTAACTCGTCGATGATCTCCATCGTCCGCGGCTTCGGCGCGCCCGTGATGGTCCCGCCGGGGAAGCAGGCCGCGACCGCGTCCGCGAACCCGGCGTCCGAGCGGGCCTCCCCCTCGACCAGGCTCACGAGGTGCATCACCTCGCTGTAGCGGTCGACGCGCCGGTACTCGCTCACCTCGACCGTGCCGAACCGCGACACCTTCCCGAGGTCGTTGCGTTCGAGGTCGACCAACATCGCGTGCTCGGCGCGCTCCTTCTCGTCGCCGGTGAGTTCGGTCTCCAACTCGGCGTCCGCCGCCTCCGAGTCGCCTCGCGGCCGCGTCCCCGCGATCGGCTCCGTGACGAGGCGCGCGCCGCGCTCCGGGTCGTCGGTCGGCTCGCGCTCCAAGAGGAGCTCCGGGCTCGCGCTCACGAGGTCGACGCCGCTCGGCCGGTCGGACTCGGGTTCGCCGGTCTCGGCCTCTCCGCGCCCGCCGAACTCGATCAGCCCGGAGTACGGAGCCGGGTTCACCCCGCGGAGCGCGCCGTACGCCTCGACCGGGTGGACCGCGGCCGGCGCGGTGAGCCGCTGGGAGACGTTCGCCTGAAACGTGTCGCCCTCGCGGACGTACTCCTTGACCCGCCGGACCGCGTCGGCGTACCCCTCGCGGCCCACGTCGCTCTCGAAGGTCGCGCTCTCGGCGGTCGGATCGGGCGCCGGTCCCGAGGCCGGATCGCCGCCCTCGATCCGATCTATCAGATTCCCGGCCCGCGCCCGCCCCTCGTCGAACAGCGCGTCGAGCCCGTCGCGGTCGGCGTGGGGGTCGTCGAGCCCCGCCGGCACCCGGGGGCAGGCGGTCACGCGGAGCGTGACGGGTTCGTCGTTCTCGTCGACGGGACATTCCCACGCCGCGATCCGGTCGAACAGCGCGGCCTGAAGCCGCGGGAGCCCGCGGTCGTCGACCGCTCCCGGACCGTCGGGCGCCGCGGGCGGGAACGCCTCTAACTCGCGGGCGACGTCGTAGGAGAGCCAGCCGAACGCGCCGCAGGGGTACGGCACGTCGCAGTCGCCGCGCGCCAGCCGCTCGCCGTTGAGGACGCCCTCCAGCGCCGACAGCGAGGGCGACGGGCGCCGGTAGTCGCCTCCCGGGTCCGCCCCGTCGTCCAGCTCCGGCGCTTCCGGATCCCCCGCGTCCGCGACGACCGCCTCGCCGGAGACCGTCAGCCGCTCTACGGGGTCGACGCCGAAGTACCCCCAGCCGGACTGGCCGCCGGTCGTCTCGTAGAAGACGCCGCCGGGGCCGTCGCGCGCCCGGCGGTACGCCGCGAAGGGGTCGTCGACGGCGACCCGGAGTTCGACCGGGACCCGCGCGCCGTCCGACGCCGCGGCCGCGACCGCGCGGAACCGGTCCCGATCGGTGTGTACCGTTCGCCTCATGGGGTTCCGTTCGGCGGGGACGACGAAACAGTTGCGGTCGGTCGACCCTCAGAACTCGCTCGCGCGGTCGATCCACGTCGCGGCGCGCTTCTCGCCGACGCTCGTCCCCTCCGCCACCTCGGCGGCGTCCGCGTCGGCGAGGTCGTCGACCGTCTCGATGCCGATCTCCGCGAGGCGCTCGGCGTACGCCGGGCCGATACCCTTGATCTCCTCGACGCTCGGGCCGCGGTCGTCGTCGTCGACCGCGACGTCGTCGCTCTCGCCCGCCGCGGCCTCCGCCTGCTCGGCCGCCTCGTCGGCACCCGCGCCCTCGTCGTCGACGAGCGACTCGGTCGAGGCGGCGGCCTCCGTCTCGGCGGCGACCGCCTCCTCGTCGGTCTCCGGGGCTTCGTCGGCCTCGGTTTCGGGGCTCTCGCCGGTCTCGTCGGTCTCGTCGGCCTCGCTCCCCGCAGGTTCCGGTTCTTCAGCAGATTCCGCTTCAGCCGCCGATTCCGCTTCAGCCGCCGCTTCCGTCGTCTCGACCGGTTCGCTCGCCTCGGTGCCGTCGGTCCCGGACGCGTCGGCCGCCGGCTCCGATTCCCGCTCCACCGTCACTTCCGTCTCCCCGGACTCGCGCTCGCCCGAACCGCTCCCGAATCCGAGCTTCTCTTTGAGCTTCTGAAGTAGCGCCATTGCCGACGGCTACACATGCGAGATATTTAAAAACCCTTTCCGACGCAACCAACCGCGATTCCGTCTCGCCGGTTTATAAGTGGGGCCGGCGCGTTCCGATGGTATGGACGTTCTCAACCCCGTGATGTGGTCGGTCCACGTCGGCTTCGCCGTCCTCTGGGTCGGCAGCGTGCTGTTCGTCACCCTCGCGGTCCTGCCGCCCGCGCTCCGCGGCGACATCGGTACCGAGGCGCTCGGCTCCCTCGTCGGCCGCCTGCGCTGGATCACCCGTATCGGCGCGGTCGCGTTCGTCGCCACCGGCGGGCACATGGCCGGCACGCTGTACACGTTCGAGGCGCTGACGGGGACGCCCCGCGGCCACCTCGTCCTGACGATGCTCGGGCTGTGGTTCGTCGGCACCGGGCTCGTCGAGGTCGGCGGCTCGAAGCTGGCCGACGGCCTCGACGCCGACAAGCTCCGCGAGCCCGCCCGCGAGGCCAAGCCGTTCCTCTACGGCGCGTCCGCCGTCTCCGTCGGACTCATCGTCACCGCGGGGCTGCTGGCGAGTCCGGGACTGTTTTAAGAACACTCGCGCGCCGCTGTCGATACTCTCATTTAGGGTATTGTCGACCGCGCGGCGAACACTTCCGAAGTCCCAGCCGCTCGCTTATAAACGGCTGACTGCGGATCGCCGGTGAACGCCTCCATAGCTTCGGTCGCTCGCTTATAAACGGCTGACTGCGGATCGCCGGTGAACGCCTCCAAAGCCCCAGCCGTGAGGCGGGCGCACGCTCGCTGCGTTCCTCGGTCGCTCACTTCGTTCGCTCCCTGCGGTACTTGCGTCGCCTGCGCCCGCCTCACGACTGCCCCTTTGAGTCCCGCCCCACACCGCTCCGCACCGCACCTCACGCCTCCCCAGCCTCGTCGGGCACGTCTTCGGGCTCCCTGCGGTCGCCCTCGTCGCGCCCGACTCCCTCGCGCGTGCTCCTCGCGTCCTTCGGACGCTCGGAGGCACGCGCCACCGCGGTTCTATTTATAAATGATCGTGCCGCTCCCTCACTCCAGCTCCGCGCGCAGCGCAGCGTTCATCGCCTCGACCGGCGCGTCCTCGCCGGTCCAGATCTCGAACGCCTCGACCCCCTGGTACAGGAGCATCCACGCGCCGTCGACCGTCGTCGCGCCCGCTGCGGCGGCCTCGCGCAGCAGCCGGGTCTCGATCGGGGCGTACACCGCGTCGAGCACGGCGAGGTCGCCGTGGAGGTGCTCGGCCGGGACGGGCGTCTCGTCGGGCGCCTCCATCCCGACGCTCGTCGCGTTGACGAGCAGGTCGGCGGCCGCGACGCGGTCGCCCAGGTCGTCGAGGCCGCCGCCGGTCGCGCCCGGAACGTCCCCGGCCAACTCGACCGCGCGCTCCGCGGTCCGGTTCGCGACGTGGACCGTCGCCCCCGCGTCGGCCAGCGCGAACGCGGCCGCCCGCCCCGCGCCGCCCGCGCCGACGACGAGCGCGTCGCGGCCGTCGACCGTCACGTCGTGGTGCGCGAGCGCCCGCGTCACCCCGGCGGCGTCGGTGTTGTGGCCTCGTGGGTGGTCGGCCTCGCCCGCGCGGACCGGCCCGTAATCGACCGTGTTGACCGCGCCGATGCGCTCGGCGAGCGGGGCCGCGTCGACCGCGTCGAGCGCGTCTTGCTTGAACGGAACCGTCACGTTGAGCCCCGCCACGCCGAGGTCGGCGGCGCCCGCGATCGCCGCGGCCGCGGCGTCGGCGTCCGGCTCGAAGGTGACGTACCGCGCGTCGAGGCCGAGCGCCTCGTAGCCCGCCTCGTGCATCGGCGGCGACAGCGAGTGGCCGACCGGGTTCCCGATCAGTCCGTACACGTCCATGCCCGCTCACGCGGCCGCGACCGACAAAAGGCGGTCGGTCGCGGGCGGATCCGCTTCCCCGGTTCCGCCCGCGGTCTCACTCTCGCTGCCCCTCGGCGTCCCGCTCGGCGTCGATGACGTCTTCGAGGGTCTCGGTCCCCACGTCGCTGGCGACCTTGACGCCGACGAGCGACACGACGATGCCGCCGACGATGAACGCCGCGAGCTGCTGGACCGGCGTCATCGTCATCCCGTACATCGACAGCGGCTCGTGGATCGCCTCCTGCGCGAGGAAGTAGCCCGCGAACCCGCGAACGACGAGGGCGACCGCGCCGATGACGAACGGGAGGTTGAGGTACGGCGTCCGGATCCCCTCGTCGCGGATCAGCTCGTCGAGCAGCCGCCCCACGGCCGCGGTCACGCCCGCGACCGCGAACCACGGGACCGCGGCGTAGGCGAACTCCACGACCTCGACGAGCCGGGACGATCCGGGCCCTAAGTCCGAGGCGGCGAGGAAGCCGAAGAACCCGCCGACCAAGGCGAGCCCGCCGGCGACGACGTACGTCACGACGGACACCTGCCCGGCGTACAGGGCCTCGCGGACCCGCTCGGGCATCCCCGCCACGAACCGGTCGATCGCCAGGCCCTTGTACAGCAGTGCGGCGCCGAGCAGGCCGGCGACGCCCGCGACCGCCTCGCCGGCGGAGAACCAGTAGAACAGCGCGGGGACCAGAAGCAGCGCGACGCCGAACGGCACGAGGATCGTCGAGCGCAGCTGCTCGTCGGCGAGGAACTGCTTGAGCAGGTAGTAGGTGGACTCGATGTCGCGGGCCTGCCGGACGACGACGCGGTCGACGGAGTCGACGGGGACCCGCGACTCGACGACCGGGAGGACGCGCTCGTCCTCGGCGGAGTCGACGACGACGATCGCGGCCCGCGGGTCGTACCGCTCCACGAGGTCGTCGAGCTGGGAGGCGATCGAGCGGTCGGCGCCCACCGCGGTGTCGCTCTCGGCGGAGACGACCGCCACCACCGACTCCTCGCGCTCGTCCCGGAGGTCGCGCGCGACGCGCAGCGACTCCAGCAGGCAGTTCACGCTGGCGTCCTCGGGGTCGTCCAGCCCGGCGTCCGTGACCAGCGACCGGACGGCCTCCCAGCCGGCGACCGGCATCGGGACGTTGGTGGCGCGACCGATCGCTCCGGACCGGTCGACGCAGATGACCAGCGTCGTCACGTGTCGTCCCACACCGCGACCGGACAAAAATCCTCCCCGTCGACCGCCGCGTGCGGTTCGGCCCCCGCGGCCCCTCTCCCGCCCGTTACGGAAGTGTGAGGAGAAAGCCCCGTGCTTTAGCGCGGGGATGAATCCGACAGTCGATGACACGAACCACCGACCATATCGCGCCCGATATTCCACCAGATACATAATGATGGCACGTCTAATTACAGATGTAATGGTCACGGTGGCTGTCACCGCCAAGTTCCACAATCCATCCCTCTCACGACGGAAAGAGTGGCAACGCGCCTCTCGTCTCTACCGTGATACCAAACAGTTCTGTATTGACGGATGGGAGAACGGCGACTTCGGGAAGTCCGTGACCACGTCCAGCATCAACAACGACCTCTACTCGGCTATTCAGAACCAAGCCATCCGAGAGGCGAAATCCGACCACAGCAAGGACGGGGAGGTTCGCTACCGAGAAAGTCAACCGTTCGCCATCAACAACCAGAACTGGGAAATCGACACGACTGAGAACGGCACGGTCGTCGTCGGCTTCCCGTGCGTCTCTCAATGGTGGTACACTCCGATTGAGGTGTACGACGATATTGCCGACCCCGTAGCCCGACTTGTCGAAGGTGACGCCGACAAGACTCGTCTACAGGTCTACCGCCGTGGCGACGACTGGTACTGTACGTTCAACGTCGAATACGACGCCGACGCGTCGGGTGAGACGCCTATCGGTGTCGATATTGGTGAACGGCATATCCTCGCTGTGACCGCCTACGGTGAGGACGAATCAATGCTGGTGTCTGGTGGTGAGGCGAAGTACGTTCGACGCAAATATCGTTCCCTACGCGATTCGCTCTCGGAAGCGGGTGCGCTTCGCGCACGTAACCGTGTAGGTGACAAAGAACAGCGTCGAATCGCGGACTTGAACCACAAACTCTCCCGTCGGCTCATCACGTTCGCGGAACAGTTCGAGAATCCCGTCATCCGGATGGAAGACCTCAAAGGTATCCGCGAGAACAGCTCATGGTCAGGTGTTCACTCGTGGCATTTCCACCAACTCCAACAATTCATCACGTACAAAGCTGAACGCGCTGGGATTCGTGTTGAACAGGTCGATGCGTACCATACCAGCCAGCGGTGTTCAGCGTGTGGTTCGATGGGAACCCGTGATGGCGACCACTTTTCGTGTTCGGAGTGCGGTCGAGGACGCCACGCAGACCTGAACGCTTCAGAGAACATCGCACAACGGGAGGGAGAACCATGTACGGCGTAGCAGTTCGGCTGACGCGAACCGTACTACCTCGCTGGTTGAATAGCCAGCCGTCTTCGACGCTCGCTGTATGCGGGGAGGAAGGCCCCATTGACAGGGCTGTACGCGCTGGAAAGCACACCGTTGGTCACAACTCGGTGGCGACCGTTGACGGCCCACGCGAAAGCGTCCTTGAGGCCCGAGGAAACGCGCAACCTGAATATCCCCTTCGGGGAATCCTCGCGCTTTAGCGCGGGGAGGATGTCAACGGAACTCCACGTCGATGTCGCCGCCGTCGTCGACGAAGGCGTCCGAGACCCCGCTCCCGGCCGCGAACGCGACGCGCTCGGCGCCGATGCCGAGCCGCTCGGCGAGCCCGCGCTCCGGCGTGAACTCGCGCACCTCGGGCTCGGCCCCGATCAGGTCGGCGAGCCGGTCCTCGACGTCGTCCTCGGTGCCCAGCTCGTCGACGAGCCCCATCTCCGCGGCGTCATCGCCGAGGTACACCCGCGCCTCGGTGTCTCGGATCTCCTCCGGGTCCATGTCGCGCCCCTCGCTCACGGTCTCGACGAACTGCTCGTAGTAGCTGTCGATGATCCCCTGGAGGTACTCGCGCTCGTCCTCCTCGATCTCCTTCAGCGGGACGCCGGCGTCCTTGTACTCGCCCGCGGTGAACTGCTCGTAGGAGATGCCGAGCTTGTCCGCGAGCCCCTTGGCGTTCGGCCGCGACCCGACGACGCCGATGGAGCCGACGAGGCTCGCCTCGCGCGCCCACAGCTCGTCGCAGCCGCTCGCGATCCAGTAGCCGCCCGACGCGCAGGTGTCGGTCGCGTACGCCACCGTCGGCCCGTCGAAGTCGGCGGCGGCCCGCCGGATGTCGTCGCTGGGCACGACCTCGCCGCCGGGCGTGTTGAGCTCGACGAGCAGCGCCTCGACGTCCTCGTCCTCGTCGGCCGCCTCGATCTGCTCGACCACGTCGTCCGCGGTCGTACCGCCCGACCCAGACAGCGGGGAGGGGCGGCCCTGTCGCCGTCGGATCGGTCCCGAGACCGTCACCTTCGCGGCGTTGTACTCGTCGGCGTCACCGAACCGCCCGCCGGTGAGCCGCCCGAGGAGCGCGCGGCCCGCGATCGTCGTCGCCGCGCCCACCGCGGCGGCCGCGAGCAACCCCTTCCGTCCGTCCGTCGAGGCGTCGTCCATACCGACGGTTGGCGGCGCTCCCGTTTATATGCTGCCGTGGACGGCGCCGGCCGCCGAGGTCGGGCGGCCGCGTTCGACGAGCGCGTCGCTGTCGACCGTGAAAAACCGCAGAAAACCGCGTCGAACCGCGTCTCGGCCGGCTTACAGGAGGCCGGTCTTCTGGAGCTTCATCAGGTCCTCGGTGTCGAGCGTCTCGCCCTCCTTGAACTTCTGGTAGATCTCCTCGGCCTCCTCCTTCTCCTCTTCGCGCTTCTCGGCGCGCTCGTCCTGCCGCTCTTCCTCCTCCTTCTTGTCGAGCTCGCGCAGGCGCTTCTGGACGCGGACGAAGTCCTCGTGGTGGCGGTCGGCCGCCTCCTGGGCCTCGACGAACAGCTCGTGCATCTCGTCGGCCTCGTCGCGGATGTCGTCGGCCTCGCGGTAGGCCTCGATCATCTGGTTGTGGTGCTCCTGGGCCTTGTCCGCGAGCTCCGTCACCTTCTGGTGGTGCTGGGACGCCTCGGAGCGGACCTCCTCGGCCTCCTCGACGAGGTCGTCGAGCTCGCTCGTGTCGTCGACCTTCTCCTTCTTCTCGGCGAGCTTCTCGCGCTTGTCGTCGATCTTCTCGATCAGCTCGCGCTCGTCCTCCGCGTCGAGCACTTCGGTCTGCTGGCGGAACTCGAGGTCCTCGATCTCCTCTTCGAGCTCTTCGATGGACTTCCCGGAGCCGAGCTCCATGTCCTGTTTGAGCTCCTCGACCTCGTCGAACAGCTCGTTGGCCTCGGCGTTGAGCTCGTTGCGCTTGTCCTTGTGCTCCTGGACCTGCTCGTTGAGCTCGTCGCGCTTCTCGCGGTGTTCCTGGGCCTCGTCGACCTTCTCGCGCGTCTTCGCGTTGAGGTCGTCGCGCTCGGAGGCGCGCTCGGACGCCATCTGGTTCAGCTCGTTGCGTCGGTCCCGCAGCTGGCCGGCGCGTTTGATGAGCTGGCCCTTGGAGCCGTTCTCCAGGTCGTCCTCAGAAAGGTCCACGTTGTCCGCCTCGTCCATCGGTTCCACGTCGTACTGCTCGATGACTTCTTCTTTCGTTACCATTTGTTATCTCTCCATCACCGCTCCGGCGATAGCGAACGCTCGCTGTGGTGCGTCGGGCCGTCTGCAAGAACTCCCGTTCATTTCAGCGTGCGATTCCACCAGCGCCAGAGGCGTTCTGGTACCCGCAACTACCCCCGGGCGATACATAAATACTTCGGTGATTCTCGTGCGTACCGGTGCCACGGCGCGTGTACCCGACGATTTCCGTGGTTACTGTTCACACGGGGACGGGGATCGACGACCGCCGATCAGGCCCCGCCGTTGTCCCCGACCTCGTACGAGAGGACGACGCCGTCGTCGAGCCGCTCCGTCCCCGTGAGCGTCAGGTCGGGGAATCCTTCCGTGAAGCCGGCGCCGTCCGCCAGCGTGGGCGCGTCGCGGCCGCCGATCACGAGCGAGCCGACGTAGACGTGGAGTTCGTCGACGACGCCCGCCTCGAAGCAGGAGAAGATCACCTCGCCGCCCCCCTCGATCATCAGGCGGTCGACGCCCCGGTCGGCGAGCCGATCGAGCCCCTCGGCGACGTCGACGCGCTCCTCGCCGGCCACGATCACCTCCGCGCCGGCGTCGGCGAGCGCCTCCCGTCGGTCCCGGTCGGTCGCGGCCGAGACGAGCAGGTACGTCGTCGCGACGTCGTCGAGGATCCGGGCGTCGGTCGGCGTCCGGCCGGTGGAGTCGACGACGACGCGGGCGGGGTCGCCCGGCCGCCCGTTCCGCAGGCGCTCGACGCGGCGGTCCTCCTCGTCGAGCGTGAGGTGCGGGTCGTCCGCGATGACGGTTCCGACCCCGACCAGCACCGCGTCCGCGGCCGCTCGGACGCGATCGACCCGGTCGAAGTCCTCCGGCCCGGAGATCCGGAGCTGTTCCCGGCGGCGGGTGGCGAGCTTCCCGTCGACGCTCTGGGCCGCGTTGACGACCACGTGCATACGCGAGGGTCGTCCGGACGCGGAATGGTCGTTTCGGTCGGCGAGGTCGCGCGACCGTCGGCCGTGGAGTTCGCCGCGACCCAAAGCGTATCCGACGCGGGACCGAAGCTGGCGCGTCATGAGAACGTCGACGATCGTCGTCCTGATCGGTGTCGCCCTGTTCCTCCTCCCGATCCCCGGCACGTTCATCCTCGGCGCGTTCGTCGTGCTCGCCGGGCTCGCCGCCCGCCTGTTCGGGCTCTGACCCGACACGGTTTCCCGGGCGGCGACCGTCCGACCGCCCGTGTCCGACCCAACCGCGCACCACGTCGGGGTCACCGTCACCGACCTCGACCGAGCCGTCGAGTTTTACACAACGACGTTCGACCTCGACGTCGTCGCCGAGTTCGCCGTCGGCGGCGACGCCTTCGCCGAGGCGGTCGCCGTCGAGGGCGCGTCCGCCGAGTTCGTACACCTCGACGCCGACGGCGCGGTCGTCGAACTCGTCGCGTACGACGCGGCGGTCGAGTCGGACGACGACTCCGCGACCGACGACCCCGACCTGAACCGCCCCGGCGCGACCCACCTCGGGCTCACGGTCGACGACGTGGAGGCGTTCTACGCCGACCTCGCGGACGACGTGGAGACGCTGAGCCCGCCGCGAACGACCGAGATCGGGACGACGGTGCTGTTCGTACGCGACCCGGAGGGGAACCTGATCGAAGTCTTGGACGCCTGAGGAGAGCGCCGGACCGCGCGGCAGTCGGACCGTGCGCCGGCCTACCCCGTCATCGACTCGCGGAGCACGAGCAGCGACATCGGGACGCTCGCGGCCACGAGCCCGTAGACGCCGCCGAGGATCGGCTCGACGCCGAACTCGGGCGCGAGGAGGTAGCCGGCGGCGAACCCGATCGGGTCGCAGACGACCGCGACGGCGATCAGCTGTGCCTGAAACGAGAGGGCCTCGAACCGACGGAGGAGGGCCATACCCGGATCGTCGCACGTCAGTCAGATAAAACTTCGAGAACCGTCGGCGTGAGGGTGGCGCCGCGGCCTCACTTCACCTTCGTGCCGGGCGCGGCGTCCTCGTAGGTGGTGAGGAGGTCGGCCTCCTCGCCGGCCGCCAGCACCATTCCGTTCGACTCGACGCCGAACAGCTCCGCCTTCTCCATGTTCGCGAGCACGATCACCTTCGTGTCGGAGAGTTCGTCGACGTCGTGGAGCTGCTTGAGGCCCGCGACGATCGTCCGGGTCTCCGCGCCGAGGTCGACGGTGAGCTCCACGAGGTCGTCGGCGCCCTCGATCCCCTCCGCCGCCTCGATCCGCCCGACGCGGATGTCCATCTCTTGGAACTGTTCGAAGCCGATGCGGTCGTCGCTGAGGGGTTCGATGTCGGTCATGTCGGTGTCGTCGGTGTCGTCGGTGTCGGTTTCGTCGTCGCTCTTGTCGTCGTCGGTCTCGTCGCCGTCGTCGCTCTCCGACGCGGCGACGCGCGCTTCGAGCTTCTCGTTCAAGTCCTCGACGCGCTCGTCTTCGATCTGCTCGAACAGCTCGGTCGGCTCGCTCAGGTCGCCGGCGGGTCCCTCGCGGGCGGCCTCGACGGTCGCCTCGTGGACGGAGCCGGGCTCGCCGAGCTGGGCCCAGAGCCGCTCGCTCTTCTCGGGTGCCAGCGGCTCGAAGAGGACGGCGATCGCCTTCGCGAGCGCGACGCAGTCGTAGATGACCCGTTCCGCCTCCTCGGGCTCCTCGTCGACGAGCTTCCACGGCTCGTTGCGCTGGATGTACTCGTTGCCGTAGCGCGCGAGGTCGGTGACGGCGTCGCCGAGCGCGCGGACGGAGTAGTCGTTGACCGCGGCCGCGAACTCCTCGACGGCCTCGTCGATCCGCGCCGCCACCTCGTCGCTCGGGGCGTCGGCGTCGGGGCCGTCCTCGTAGTTGCGGTGGGCGAAGAGGAGGGAGCGGTAGAGGAAGTTGCCGACGGTGCCCACGAGCTCCGTGTTGACGCGCTCGGCGAACTTCTCCCACGAGAAGTCGACGTCCTGCTGGAACCCGCCGTTGGTCGCGAGGTAGTAGCGCAGCGGGTCGGGGTGGAACCCCTCGTCGAGGTACTCGTCCGCCCACACCGCGCGGTCGCGGCTGGTCGAAAAGCCCTTGCCGTCGAGCGTGACGAAGCCGCTCGCCATCACCGCGCGCGGCTCCGCGTGGTCGGTCGCCTCAAGCATCGCGGGCCAGAAGATCGTGTGGTGCTGGATGATGTCGCGGCCGATCACGTGGACGATCTCGCCGCCCTCCGGATGCTCGTCGCTGACGCCCTCCTTCCAGGCGGCCTCCCAGTCGAACGCGTCGGCGCCGACGCGCTCGGAGAACTGCTTCGTCGAGGAGATGTACTCGATCGGGGCGTCGACCCAGACGTATAAGACGAGGTCCTGGGAGTCGGCGGCTTCGCCGCCTTCCCGAGGCGACTCCGTCGCCTCGCCGCCCGGGTAGTCGATCCCCCAGTCCATGTCGCGGGTGATACACCAGTCCTGAAGCCCCTGCTCGATCCACTCGCGGGGCTGGTTCCGGGCGTTCGAGGTGCCTTCGAGGCGGTCGAGGAAGCCGGAGAGGTAGTCGGCGAACTCGGAGACCGCGAAGAACTTGTGGGTGCGCTCGCGGTACTCCGCGGGGTTGCCGGTGATCGTCGACTCGGGGTCCTCGACCTCGCCGGGTTCGAGGTGGCGCTGGCACCCCTCGTCGCACTCGTCGCCGCGGGCGTGCGCGCCGCAGTACGGACAGGTCCCCTCGACGTAGCGGTCCGGGAGGAACTGGTCGTCGACGGGGTCGTACGCGACCATGATCTCCTTCTCGTAGAGGTGGCCCCCCTCGTCGAGGTCGCGGACGAGCTGCTGGGTGATCTCGGTGTTCGTCTCGTCGTGAGTGTGACCGTAGTTGTCGAAGTCGACGTTGAACTCGGGGAACGTCTCGGCGTACTGCTCGTGCCAGTCGAGCGCGAACTCCTCCGGGGAGACGCCCGCCTGCTCGGCGTTGACCGCGACGGGCGTCCCGTGCATGTCGGAGCCGGAGACGAACGCGGTCCGTTGGCCGAGTCGTTCGAGCGCGCGGCTGTACACGTCGCCGCCGACGTAGGTGCGGAGGTGACCGATGTGGAGGTCGCCGTTGGCGTACGGCAGTCCACAGGTCACCACCGCCGGGCGGTCGGTGGGGAAGTCGTCGTGGCTCATGTGGTGTGTGTATCGTGTGTCGGTCGATCGGGTCTAAAGCCCGCTGGTTCGGGGCCGACGAAGATCGCGCAGGTCGCGAGGGGGTTTGCGCGGTCCGCGATGTCGACGGTCCGGGCGCTGCGGGAAGGCGACGGGATTCGCCGCCGCGTCGGCGCCGGCCGCGTTACCGGCCGGCGCCGACGCGACGGGTCCACCCGTCGCTAAAAGGAGCGCATCCGCATCTCGGACCGTCGACGCCGTGTCACGCTTCACGCTTCGGACGGTCCCGTCTAAAAAGCGTCGCCCCGAGCCGGGCTGACGGCGGTCTCGGCCGAGGCCTCAGGGCTCCATCGCCCGCTCGGCGCGGCCGGTGAGTCGGTCCGGATCGAGCCGGTAGAACTCGAACGTCACCTCGCTCGTCGGCTCGCCGAAGACGTCGACTATCGGAATCCGCTCCGTGCGTTCGAGGCCGGCGAGCGACTCCGTCGAGTCCGCGTCGTCGGTGGTCGACACCAACCGACCGCTCGCCACCACGCTCTTCCACCGTCCGTCCGCTTCCCCGTAGGTGACGAACGTGACGCCGCGGTCGGTAGGGTTCGCCTTTCCGCTCTCTTTCCCGACGGCGAGGCGGAAGTAAAACACCTCCTCGACCGGGTCGTACCCGTACGACACCGGGACCGAGTGAGGTGGATCGTCCCCGTCCGTCGACAGGGAGAGGACCCCCGTTCCCGACCGCCCGAGGAACTCGTCGCGCTCGTCGTCCGCCATCCGAACCGCGTCCGTGCTCTCCATACGCGATCGTCGTGGCGTACGCTAATGAATACCAACCACGGTCCGGGCGGGCGGACCGCTTCGTCCCGCTGCGCCCCGCCTACAGGATCCCGCGGACGATCGCGGCCGCCTCGGACGCCGTCGGCGCGAGCACGTACACGATCGGCTCGATGCCGACCGCGCCGGTCTGGTACAGGACGAGCGTTTCGCCGTCCGCCGGGAGGCCGGCGGCCGCGACCGCGTCCGCGACCGCCTCGCGCGTCGGTCGCTCCGCGTCGAACTCGACGGTCGGGCGGTCGGCGGCGAGCGCCTCGACGGTCGCCGAGTCGTACCGGAGGTTCACGGCGCCCCGGACGTCGGCGCCCGCCTCGCGCGCCGCGAGCAGCACCGTCGCGACGTGCTCGCTCACGCCGAACTCCGGCTCGCCGGGCACCATCGCCCGGCCCTTCACGTCGACGAGCCGGCCGGGGACGGCGGCGACGTCGTCGACCGTCGCGGCGTCGGCGAGACACTCGGCGACGTTCGCGCCGACGTTCGGGATGAGCCCGGCGAAGCCGGAGGCGTTCGTCAGGGTCCGAAGGCCGCGCCGGACCGAGGTGAGGACGCGCTCGCGCTCGCGGAGGCCGCTGTCCGGGTCGTGGACCGAGAACTCCACGTCGGCGTCGGCGAGCGCGGGCATCGCCGCCTCGTGGAGGTCCGCGAGGAGGTCCCCCTCCTCCAACTGCCGGATCAGCACCTCGATCTCGACGAGCGCGGCCACGGGCGTGAGGTCGCCGCTCGCCAGCCCCTCGCCCACGCGCTCGACGATGTCGCGCACGCGCTCGTCCGCGACGACCCGGTCGTGTCTCGCCACGTCGCCGGCGGCGTACTTCGAGACCGCCGACTGCGAGATGCCGAGCGCGTCGGCGACCTCCGACTGGGTGAACCCGCGGTCGCGGAGGTCCTCCGCGAGCATCGAGCGGACCGTCGGGAGGAACTCGTCGACGACGACCTCCTCGATGAACCTCATTCGCGATCACCGCCCGACGGCGCCGACTCGTCGCCGTCTGCCCCCGCGAACTCGGGGTCGTCGCCGATCCGCGACGCCTGCGGCCCGTCCTGCCCCTGGTACTTCGAGCCGCGCTCGGCCCCATACGGGCGCTCGGCGGGCCGTTTCAGCTCCGTGAAGGTGAGCTGTGAGACGCGCATCCCCGGCGAGAGCGCCACGGGCGCGGTCCCGAGGTTCGACAGTTCGAGCGTGATCTGTCCCTCGTAGCCGGGGTCACACAGGCCGGCGGTCGCGTGGACGACGATCGCCAGCCGGCCGAGCGAGGAGCGCCCCTCGACGTGGGCGACGAGGTCGTCCGGGATCGCGACGCGCTCGGCCGTCGTCCCGAGGACGAAGTCGCCGGGGTGGAGAATGAACTCGTCGCCCTCGGCGACGGTCGTCTCCGTCACGTACTCGCTCACCTCGCCCGCGTCGGTCGGGTGGATACAGGGGATGTTGGTGCGCTGGAACTCCAGGAATCGCTCGCCGAGCCGCAGGTCCACGCTCGCGGGCTGGACCTGCTGGTCGACGTCGTCGAGCGGCTCGATCGCGAGGTCGCCCTCGGCGAGCCGGTCGAGGATGTCGGCGTCGGACAGGATCATACCGAGAGGGGGAGCGCCGGCGGCTTAAAAACTCCCGAATCCGCGGCCGCGGCGAGCGCGGCGGGACGTTCCGGGGCGCTTCAGACCGCCGCGAGCAGCAGCGCGACGGCGGCGAAGACCGTCGCCACGCCCGCCGCGGCCCCGCGGTCGAGGTCGTGTTCGGCCTCTAACCCGCCGACGACCACGACCCATTGGACCGCGATGCCGACCGCGGACGCGGCGAGCAGCGGCCCGGTCGCGCCCGTGATCGCGCCGACGACGTCGCCCGCCACCGCCTCGCCCGTTGCCCCCGATATCGTCGCGTTCGAGAGCGCGTACCAGATCCCGGCGAGCCCGGCGGCGAGCCGGAGCAGCTCGACGCCGATCGCCCAGCCCGCGATCACGAAGGAGTCGCCGATCGACCCGGAGCCGCCGGCGACCCGGGCCCCGACGTGGAGCGCGACCGCGAACAGCGTCCACCAGAGCGGCACCCCGAGCAGCCCGTAGTGGAGGTAGCCGGTCGCGGCGTCGCGTAGTTCCTCCCCCGCGTCGACCTCGATCCGCTCCGGCTCGTCGCACTCCTCGGCGAACACGGAGTCGTCGCCGAACGACTCGCAGGTCGACTCCGGGGGACGGTCCGGGTTGTCGACGGTGACCTGCTGGTCGACTGTCGCGTCGAACACGGCCCCGAGCGCGAGGATTCCGACGCTGGTGCCGACCGTGACGACGACGACCATCGCGACCGCGACCGCGCCGGCGCGGGGGGAGCCGAAGGCGTCGCGAACGCGGTCGAGGGCGCTACCGGGCAGGCTCGCGAGGACGGCGAGCGATGAGGGCATCGTCGGGGGATCGCCGCCGACGGAGAAGTGCTTTTCCGCTCGGTGACGCGCGCCGCGGACCGCCGCTCCGACCCCGCCACGTCACTCGCGGTCGAGTTCGGTCTCTCGCTCGGCGTCGGATTCCTCCGTGGCGTCTCCCCCTTCCTCCGCCGCGTCGCCCCCCTCGTCCTCCGCGGCCTTCCGCGCGCGGTCGGCCGCCAGTTCGCGGTCGATGTCGTCCTCGACGTACCCCATCGACTCCACGGTGACGACGTTGCCGCCGCCGGGGTCGACCACCATCACCTCCTCGCCCTCGTCGATCTCGCCGTCGATCGACCGGGCGGAGTAATGGGGGTTGAACCCGCCGCCGGCGAGTTTCACCTCGCCGCCGGTGGGCGTCACCCGCTCCGTCACCGTCCCCGTCTTCCCCTTCAGCGAGTCGCTGTCGCTGGTCTGCTGTTGGCCCTTCCCGCCGTAGAGGTCGAACTCGTGGTAGCCGTAGAAGGCGGCGGCGCCGAAGACGAGCGTCAAAAGCGCCATGAACAGCGTGAGGAGGGCGCCGGCGACGCCGAACGAGGCCAGGAGGAGCCCGCCGAGCCCCGCGCCGATGAGCGCGATACCGACGACGATGAAGTTCGCTCCCGGGGCGAGCGCCTCCGCCATCGAGAGCAGCAGCCCCGCGGTCAGAAGCAGGAGCGGGAGGGTGTCCGGCGAGAGGAGCCCGGACTGTGCGAGCGCGTTCATGTTCGGTCCTACGGCCGCGGCCTGATAAGTGGTGCGCGGCCGCGGCGTCGGTCGAGCGGCCGTCCCCGCCCGGTTCGCGCCCGACCGGCGGCGACCTGGCTCAGAGGCCGAGCAGCAGGACGCCGACCGTGAGCGCGACCCCGAGGACGACGAAGACCGCGTGTTCGAGGGTGACGTCCCCGGGCTCTATCGGCTCGTCCGCGGGCGTGGCGGTGTCTTCCGTGACTCCGTCGGGCCCGACGTCGTCGACCGCGAAGCGCCACTCGCGCTCGTCGTCCGCGCCCTCGTCGCCGGCGTCGTTGGCCCGGCTCCGCTCGCCGAACTCCGCCGACTCCGGGGAGTCGGCCGAGTCACCGTCGCGGGCGTCGCCGCCGGATTCGTCGCTCATGGCCGGACGTACGCGGCTCCGTAATAAATGGCTGGCGGGCGCGGGCGGTCGAGCCGTTCGGCGCGGTCGGGGAGCGGGGGTCGGTCGCGTCGGGTGCGGAGCGGGACGGCGGTCCCAGTTCGGCGGAGCGGCCTACCGCTCGCGGGCCGCCCGGAGCACGTCGCCGTCGTAGACGACGCCGCGCTCGCCGTCGACGGTCACCGTGGTTCCGTCCGTGACCGAGTCGGGCAGGTCGGCGCCCGAGACCATCGGCACGCCGAGCTCGCGGGCGACGACGGCGGGGTAGCCGGTCATCCCCTCGCGGGCGTCGATGATCCCGGCGATCCGGTCGAGGTCGCCGGTGAACTCGCCGTCGAAGCCCGGGCCGAGCGCGACGACGGACCCCTCGGGGACGGCGTCGAGGTCGCCGTCCGCGGTCCGGTGGACTGGGGCGGCGACGCGGCCGGCGACGACCGCCTTCCCGGTCACGACCGTCTCCGCGGCGACGTGGACCTTCAGGGTGTTCGTCGTGTTCGTCCCCTCCAGCTCGGTGAGCATCCCGGAGAGGACCACGAGGGTGTCGCCCGACTCCGCGCCGCCGCGGTCGAGCGCGGCGTCGACCGCGTTGTCGAGGATCGCCTCCATGTCGCTGGCGTACTCGGTCAGGACGGGACGGACGCCCCACGAGAGCGCGAGCTGGCGGCGGACGCGGTCGTTCGGCGTCGTCGCGACGACGGGGACGCCCGGCCGGAACATGGCGGTCTTGCGCGCGGTGAAGCCGGACTCGGAGACCGCGACGACCGTCGAGGCACCGATGTCGCGCGCGAGGTAGCGCGCCGAGCGCGCCAGCGCCTCCGTGCGCGACCCCTCCTCCGCGGTCGGGACGCGCTGCTCGCGCGTCTCGGCGTACTCGTCGCTGGCCTCGACCTGCCGGACGATCCGGTCCATCGTCTCGACGACGTTGACGGGGTCGTCGCCGACCGCGGTCTCGCCCGACAGCATCACGGCGTCGGTGCCGTCGAGGACGGCGTTCGCCACGTCGGAGGCCTCGGCGCGGGTCGGTCGCCGCGAGGTGACCATCGAGTCGAGCATCTCCGTCGCGGTGATGACGGGGACGCCCTCGTTGACGCAGGTCCGGATGATGCGCTTCTGGATCACGGGCACGTCCTCGAGCGGGCACTCGACGCCGAGGTCGCCGCGGGCGACCATCACGCCGTCGGCGGCGTCGACGATCCCCTCTAAGTTCTCGACCGCGCCGGCGCGCTCGATCTTCGCGACGATCGGGATGTCGTCGCCGCCGCGGGCCTCAAGCTCGTCGGCGATCTCGTACACGTCGTCGGCGTCGCGCACGAAGGAGGCGGCGACGAAGTCCGCGTTCGTCCGGGCCGCGAGGTCGAGTTCCGCCTCGTCCTCCGGCGTGATCAGGTCCACGTCGATGGCGACGCCGGGGAGGTTCACGCCCTTCCGGGAGCCGAGCTTCCCGCCGGAGACGACCGTCGCGACCACGGACTCGCCGTCGACGCGCTCGACGCGGCACTCGATCCGGCCGTCGTCGAGCAGGATCGTGTCGCCCGGTCCGGCGGCCCCGATCGAGTGGGTGAGGCCGACGCGCTCGGGCGTCGCCTCGTCGCCTTCGAGGAAGGTGACCTCGGAGTCGGTCGCGAGCGAGATCGGCTCGTCGATCTCGGCGGTGCGGACCTCGGGGCCCTTCAGGTCGACCATCACCGCGAGCGGGTCGTCGATCTGGGCGTCGACCTCGCGGGCGCGCTCGATCACCGTCTCCCGGTGGTCGGTCGTTCCGTGGCTGGCGTTGAGCCGGACGACGGACATCCCCGCGTCGGCGAGGCCGCGGATCGTGTCCCGGTCGTCCGAGGCGGGACCGATCGTACAGACGATCTTGGCGTTTCGCATACCGCCGGGTTCGACGTAGCGCCGGAAAAAGGCACCCGGTTGCGTCGCTCCCGAGTAAACGTTCGTGAGGGACGGCGCTGAGGCGGATTCCGGACTTGGACTGCGGTGACTATTTATAAATGAACACGCGGTGGCGCGTGCCTGCGAGGCCGCCCCGCGGCCGAGCAGCATCGCGCGAGGGAGTCGGCCGACCGGAGCGAAGCGGAGGGAGGCCGACGAGGCTGGGGAGGCGTGAGGCTGCGGTGCGGTGCTGTGCGGGGCGGGACTCAAAGGGGCAGTCGCGAGGAGCGCGGAGGAGACGTAAGGACCGCAGGGAACGAGCGTAGCGAGTGACCGAGGACCGCAGCGAGCGTCCGCGCTCCTCGCGACTGGGGCTTTGGAGGTGTTCGCCGTCGATTCGTCGGTAGCCTCTTATAAATAAGCGGCTGAATATGTGGAGGAGTCCGCTGCCGGAACGTCAGCGGTGATTTATTAGTCGTCCGCGGGGGCGGGCCCGCTCCCGACCGACAGCGACACCTCGGGCGCGTCGACCTCTAACTCGTCGAGCGCGGACTGGGCGGCGCGCTTCCCCGACACCAGCATCGCGCCGAACGTCGGGCCCATGCGCGGGAGGCCGTGCGCGGTCGCGACCGCCATCCCGGAGGCGATCAGGCCGTCGTGGACGACGCCGGTGTGCTCGACGACGGCGTCCTCGCTCTCGCCGACCCACATCGAGTCGTGGCCGGGCGAGTCGTGGCCGGGCGCGCCGTACTCGCCGTCGCCCGTCTGGTCCATCCCGGTGTTGTGCTCCTTCGCGTGTTCGATGCCGGGCGCGGTGAGGACGCCGCGCTCGTCGAGCTTGCTGATCGCGACGGCGTCGTGGCCGGTCGCGTCGATGACGAGGTCGGACTCGACCGCGATCGGATCGACGCAGGTGATCTCGCGCGGGAGCGCGTGGACCGGCGTCCAGTTCATCACGATGCCGCCGACCTCGTGGTCGTCGCGGACGACGAGGTCGGTGAACTCGGTCATGTTCTGGACGCGCGCGCCGGCGTCGCAGGCCGCCTTGATCAGCCCGGAGCAGGCCTCCGGCCCCGCCGCGGTGTAGAGGCCGTCGACGTCCGCGACCGGCTCGTACTCCACGTCGAGGTCGTCGAGGATCTCCTGGGCCGGATCCCGGACCGTCACCGTGTTCATCAGGAACCCGCCGAGCCAGAACCCGCCGCCGAGGTAGTTGTTCTTCTCGACGATCATCACCTTCACGCCGCGCTCGGCCAGTTCCTTCGCGGCCATCAGCCCGGAGGGGCCGCCGCCGAGGACGATCACCTCTGAATCCGTGAAGTCGAGGAACCCGTCCGTCCACTCGGTGCCGATGGCTCTCGTTACGTCGGTCTCGCTCACGTCCGCGAAGCCGTCGAATCCCTCCATACAACTTGGTAGTATTACTTGGTTGTGATAGGTGTTACGGTGGGGACGCGGTTGCGTTTATATTCCGTGTTGGCGCCCCAGCAGCGAACACCTCCAAAGCTTCAGTCGCTCAGCGATACACAGACGCTCTCGATACGAACACCTCCAAAGCCCCAGTCGCGAGGACGCCGTACGCTCGCTGCGCTCCTCGGTCGCTCGTTCCACTCGCTCCCTGCGGTGCTTACGTCGCCTACGGCGTCCTCGCGACTGCCCCTTTGAGTCCCACCCCCACCGCCCCGCACAGCAGCCTCACACCTCCCCAACCTCGCCGCTCGCTCCCTCCGGTCGCTCGCGGCGTCCCTCGCGCGTGCTCCTCGCGGCCGCCGAGGGCGGCCGCTCGCAGGCACGCGCCACCGCTGCGTCCAGTTGTCTGCTATCGTCGCGCGTGCCTTTCCGACCGCCGCAACTCGCAGCCTTTTTACCTACGCTGGCGGTAGAAGTGGCTACTATGGCTGAGGACAAGGCTCGAAGCACCGGCAGCGCGGGCCGATTCGGCGCTCGCTACGGCCGGGTCTCCCGCAAGCGGGTCCAGGACATCGAAGCGGAGATGCGCAACGCGACCGTCGACGGCGACGACGTCAAGCGCGTGGGTACCGGCATTTGGGTCAACGAGGAGACCGGCGAGACGTTCACGGGCGGCGCGTACCGCCCCGAGACGCCCGGCGGTCGCACCGTCCGCCGCTCCATCCGCGCCGCGCTCGCCGACGAGGAATAGGACGATGAGCTACAAGTGCTCCCGCTGTAAGCGCGACGTCACCCTCGACGAGTACGGCGGCGTGCGCTGCCCGTACTGCGGCCACCGCGTCCTCCTGAAGGAGCGCGGCGGCGACATCAAGGAAGTCGACGTCGAGTAAGCGACCCCTCCACTTCGGACCGTGACGGCGACGCGCGCACACGAGACGGTCCTCTCTTTCAGTTACCCCACCGAGCGACGCGCCCGGCTCGTGGCCGCCGCGCTCGGCCCCGAGATCGGCGAGATCGACGACGCCCGGTCGAGCGCGACCGTCGACCGCGAGGGCGACGCGGTCCGCGTCCGCGTGCTCGCCGACGACCTCGTGGCGCTGCGCGCCGGCGTCAACAGCTGGTCGCGGCTGGTCGCGGTCGCCGAGCGCGTCGGCGCGTTCGACGGCTAAACCGACGCGAGCGCTCCCGAGTCCCCTCGTATTGCCGACTTGTCGGGGCGGGATAGATGTAGTGGGTTTTTCCGTCCGGGCCGCCTCGGTCCGCCCATGCAAGGGAACATGCCGCCCGAGGCACAGGAGAAGATCGAGGAACTGCAGGAGCTTCAGGAGACCGCACAGCAGGTCGCCGAGCAGAAGGAGCAGGCGCAGTCCGCGCTCAACGAGTCGAAGACCGCCCTCGACGCCCTCGAAGACGTCGACGAGGACGCGGGGATGTACCGCGAGATCGGCGAGGTCCTCGTCGAGACGGACTACGAGTCCGCCTACGACGACCTCGAGGACAAGGTCGACTCGCTCGAGGTCCGCGTCGAGCAGCTCGAGAAGCAGGAGGAGCGCGTCGAGGAGCAGTTCGACGACCTCCAGAGCGAGCTCCAGCAGATGCTCCAGGGCGGCGCGGGCGGCGGCGGCCCGATGGGACCGGGCGGCCCGGGCGCCGGCGGCGCGTAAGGCCGTGACCGACGACGGAACCGACGATTTCGCGGCCGACGACGGTGCGGAAGCCGCGGACGACGCCGCGGAGCCGAGCGACGACGAGGTCGTTCGCACCGCCGCCGAGGCGGCCGAGGGGATCGTGTTCAAACACTACGACCAGTCCACGGTCACGGACCTCGACGTCACCGTCACGTTCGAAGAGGGCGTCCTCGACGTCGACGTCTACCTCAACGCCCCCGAGGACGCCGACCCCGACCCGGAAGCGGTCGCGCAGGAGGCGGTCGAGACCGCGGGCGAGGCCGTCGACGAGCTGTTCGCGGCGTAGGCGCTCGCCGTCTCTTCCGAACCTTCGCCGCCTGAACCGCCGAGCGGCGCGACCGCGGGTCGCGTCCGCGACCTCGGATACTGTTAACATCTCACGCACCGTTGATCGGACCGACATGTACGACGCGATCCTGTGTCCGACCGACGGGAGCGCCGGGAGCGCCGCCGCGATCGAACAGGCCTGCGGGCTCGCCGCGCTGACGGGCGCCCGGATCCACGCCCTGTTCGTCGTCGACGAGGGTATCGCCGGCGCCGACGAGTGGGATATGGTCGTCGAACGGGAGGAGGAGCGCGGCGAGCGCGCGCTCGACGCGGTCGCGGAGGCGGCCGCGGAGCGGGGCGTCGAAGCCGAGAGCCACCTCCGTCGTGGCCGCCCGCACGAGGAGATCCTCGACGCCGCGACCGACTACGGCGCCGACCTGATAGTTATGGGGACCCACGGCCGCACCGGGATCGGGCGCTTCGTCACGGCGGGGTCGGTCGCCGAGCGGGTGGTGCGACACAGCGAGCTCCCGGTGTTGACGGCGCACATCGGAGAGTAACGCTCGGTTTCCTTCGGCGCGTCTACGCCGACTCGCAGATCGCGACGAAGTTCTCGAAGACCTCCTCGCCGCGCTCCGTGTGCGCGACCTCGGGGTGCCACTGGACGCCGTACAGCCCCGCGTCCGGGTCGGCCATCGCCTCGATGTCGCAGACGTCGGAGGTCGCGGTGCGGGCGAACCCCTCGGGGAGCCCCGTCACCTCGTCGGCGTGGGAGGCCCAGACGCGCGTCTCCGGCGCGAGCGAGCCGACGAGGGGGTCCTCGTCGTCGGTTATCTGGACGTCGACGTCGGCGTAGCCGCCGTAGTCGCCCGCGCCGACCGCGCCGTCGAGCTCGCTCGCGATCAGCTGCATCCCGAGGCAGATGCCGAGGACGGGAATATCGCGGTCGAGGTAGTCGGGCGCGTTGCCGACGCGGTCCATGTCCGGGCCGCCCGAGAGGACGACCCCGTCCGCGTCGACCTCGTCGGCCGGCGTCTCCGCCGAGATTATCTCGGTGTCGACGCCGAGGTCGCGGAGCGCCCGCCGTTCGAGGTGGGTGAACTGGCCGTGGAGGTCGATGACGACGATCCGAGTCATAGCACCGATTGACGGCTGTCGCACAAAAACGGCTCGGAACGGAACACAGCGACGTGGTGTTTTCCGCCGTCGTACACCCTCGATGATACACGAACGCGGATCAATATCGGCCTGAGACCGCTCACAGGTCGAGCGGGCCGCGCTTCGTGAACTCGCGGAGCAGCACGGTCGCGTACGAGCCGCTCGGGAGCGCGAACGCGAACCGCGGGTCGCCGTCCGCGAACGTCGCGTCGAGGTCCGTGCGCAGGAGGATCGCACGCCGCGTCCCCTTGGAGTCGAACTCGCCGGGGAGCGCGAAGTCGCCCGGCTCGATCCCGGCGTCGGCGAGGACCTCGCGCTCGATCTCGCCCGGCTCGCCGTCGCCGAGCTCCGTCTCGGTGCCGACGAGCGGCGCGGTGACGAACGCCCGCCCGCGCTCGCAGTGCCGCGAGACCACGTCGACCCGGTCGGCGTCGACCCGCTGGAGCCGGTCGGTGTCGGGCGCGTACAGCTCTTCGGGCGCGTCGCCGTCGGCGAAACACACCACGTCGCCGGCGACGGGGCGGTCGAACGGGAGCCCGCGGCGCAGCCGCTCGCTGACGATCCGGTTGAACAGGAACGACTGCGCGGCGTTGACGAACAGCCGCTGGAGGTTCGAGGGCACCGCCGCTAAGGCGTGCCACCAGTCCTCGTCGTCCGGCGGCGCGTCGGGGTCGACGTCGCGGTCGGCGAGCCGGTGGACCATCGAGCGCTCGAACCGGAGCTTGCCGGGGATCGCGTCGAGGCAGGCGGCCCAGTCGCCGTCGCCCGTGCCGTCGGCGGCGGGGTCGTCGTCGGCTTCGGAGCCCCCGCCGACGCCGAACGCCGCGTCGACCCGGTCGCGCGCGGCCCGGGTGTCGTCGGGCTCCGTCTCGGCCGGGTTGCCGGCGTACAGCCGGACCGCCTCGCGCGGGTCCTCCCGTGCGATCGCGAGCCCCACGAGGTGCGTCACCGGCCGCCAGCTGCCGAACCGCTGCTGGCCGAAGTAGTTCGGGACGCCGACGGTCGCCTCGATCGGGAGCCCGTCGCCGTCGGTAGCGCCGCCTTCGCCCCCGCTCGCGTCGCTCCCACCTACGTCGCCCGCGAACGCCCGGAGATCCCGCACCGCGGCGGCGACGCGGTCGGGGGCGTCGTCGACCGCGTCCGCGACCCGGATCTCGAAGGCGTTGCCGGCGAGGTCGCCGAACGAGAGGCTCCGCCCCGCCCGGCCGAGCGCCTCGATCTCGGCGCCGCGGATCTCGGGGAGGTCGTCGGCGTCGACCCCGCGGACCGTGAACAGTTGCGTGGTAACCGCGCGCTTGTCCTTCGTCCCCGCCCACGAGACGCGCTCGCGGCTGATTCCGAGCGCGTCGGAGAGCCGGCGCGCGAAGTCGTTCGTGTCCCAGTCGCGGAGCGTCGCCCGGAGGACGAGCTCGGGGTAACTTCCGGGGTCGGCGTCGAGCGGCTCCGCGTCGAACGCCTCTAACTCGCGGACCCGGAAGTCCTCGGGCGACTCGCGGAGCCGCCCGCCGATGCCGTCGGCGCGGCTGGCGTAGTACTCGATGCCGACCGCGCGCTCGGTCGGGTGGGACTCGCGGAGGGCGTGATCGGCGGGCATCTAGTACAGCGAGAGGTCGCCGGTCACGCGGTCGACGCTGTCGTCGCGGGCGGGGCCGACCGCGAGCGCCGTGACGGTGCCCGGTTCGAGTTGGGTGTGACCGGCGTCGCGGACGATGGCGTACGGAAGCCCCTCCTTGTCGGCCTTGTCGGCCAGTTCGAACAGCTGGCTCTCGGAGCTCCCCTTCAGCACGACCTTCTTCTGCCCCTCGCCCTGCCACTTCTTCCGCGCCCGCTTGCCCGCGTCCTGGTACGCGGACAGCGACGCGTGCGCGACCTGCGCGGCGAGCTTCCCCTCGCCCATGCCGATGTCCGTCCGGGCGACGATGGCCTGTTTCATACCGTCTCCACCGCCGCCGCGGGTTTAGCGCTTTTCTCTCGGTCTCCCCGTCGCGGGCTCGTCTCCGGGCGGAGTAGAGCGGAGGGCCCGAATCGCGCGGTCAGTCGTCGGCGGGCGCCGCGCCGCCGCGCGAGGCCGCGCCGAGGCCGGACGCCATGTCGGCGACGGTCCGCTCGTTGTTGACGACCCAGCGCAGCAGGAGGAACGCGAAGAGGTACTTCGCGATGATGTCCATCCCGCTGTACGCCCACGAGGTGATCGCGACGTCGAGCACCGCGATCCCCTCCGCGCCGAGCGCCCAGAAGATCGGGTAGCCGAGCCAGAGGACCACGGTGAGCACCTTCAGCGTGTTGAAGATGTCCGCGGTGCCGGCGACCTCCGCGTCCCGCGCCCACTCGGCGAGCAGGATGTAGAGGACGACGACGAAGAACGCGCAGCTGATCGCGTACCAGACCCACCGCAGCAGGAGGGAGGACGTGGTCAGCGCGGCCGCGAGCCCGGTGATACACATCCCGACGTCGGCCACCACGGCGGTGAACAGCTTGCTCAGGTTCGACCCGGCGAGCAGGCCGAGCGCGACGAGGATCATCGGCGTCGAGAACGCCCACGTGAGGTATCGGCCCCACGGGGTGAACACGCCGCCTTCGGGGCCGGCGCCCGCGCCGGCGAGCGCGTGTCCCGCCGGCATCTCGAGGAAGCTGACGGTGAGTCCGGAGACGAGCCCCGTGTAACTGGAGATGGACACCAGCGGTACCATCAGGGTCGCGACGAAGATCAGCTGTGCCCGGGGGTCCTCCACGTTCCGTCCCATGTAGACGAACAGGAGGATCGACAGGCCCGCGAGGGCGATGTTCACCCAGAGCGACGCGCTCAACAGCGTGTTGCTCTGAATGAACTGGAATATCTCGGTCTGGGTCATTTCGAGCGGGACTGTTCCGCTTGCGAGTAAGTCAGCCGCTGCTGTTTCGATCATGCGACAGTGCTAATCACGTGGCGTATTTATTAAATGTACTAACCTTACTGGTAAGGTTTTCTAACCGTTTTCGATCTCGCGACCTGTTTTTCGAAATATTTCTTCTCTTCTCACTAACTGTGGACGGGCGTTTTGTTCGTCCCCGCCATTCTCTCCTCCTCTCCGCTCCGTTCTGCTCCGCCCTTCCCGGCGCCACTCACTGACCCACCAGCGGCAGCCGGTCGAAGGGCCCCCCACCGGCCGCGTCCGCCTCGACCGCGGCCGCGCAATGCTCGCCTCCGAGCAGGCACATCGGCACGCCGATCCCGGGGTTCGCGCTCCCGCCGACGTAGTAGAGCCGGTCGGTCCCGCGGACGCGCGGTCCGGGACGGAGCGGCCCGGTCTGTCGCATCGTGTGGGCGAGCCCGAGCGCGCTCCCGCCGGGCTGGTCGAACTGCCCCGCGAACTCGGAGACGCAGACCGACTCCTCGGCGACGATCCGGTCGCGGAGGTCGACGCCGGCCCGCGAGGCCACCGCGTCGAGGACGCGCTCCCTGAGCGCCGCCCGCCGCTCCGGCGTGTCGTCGAGCCCCGGAGCGAGCGGCACGAGCGTCACGACCGCCTCGTGGCCGTCGGGGGCGACCGACGGGTCCGTCCGCGACGGGACGTTCACGTACACGACCGGCTCCGTCTCCCCGGTCGGCCACGCGGGGTCGTCGAAGACGGCCGCGAAGTGCGGGTCCCAGTCCGTCGGGAGCGCGAGCGTGTGGTGCTCTAACTCCGGCAGCTCGCCCTCGACGCCGAGGTACAGCAGGTGCGCCGAGGGGCCGTACGTCCGCCGGTCCCAGTAGTCGCCGAGCCGCGGCACCGTCCCCTCGGGGAGCAGCTCGCGCTCGACGTGCGCGGGCGGCGCGTTACAGACCACCCGGTCGTGGACGTAGCGGTCGCCGCCGAGCTCGGCCTCGACGCCGCCGTCGATCGGCTCCAGCCCCGTCACCTCGACGCCCGTGTGAACGTCGGCGCCGGCGTCGCGGGCGACCGTCTCGACGGCCTCGATCACCTCGTACATCCCGCCCATCGGGTAGTAGACGCCGAGCCCGTAGTCGACGTGGCTCATCAGCTGGTACAGCGCCGGCGTGTTGTGCGGCGACCCGCCGAGGAAGACGAGCGTGTACTCTAACAGCTGCCTGAGCTTCGGGTGGTCGACGTACGACCGGACCCGCTCGTCGAGGCTGGACAAGAGGTCCAGCTCCCGCCCCCCGGCGAGGACGTCCAGCGAGAGGTAGTCGCGGAAGCGCGACCGCCCGGGGAGCACGAACCGCTCCATGCCGGCGTCGTACGCCCGCTCCGCGTCGTCGAGGTACTCGCGGAACGCCGCTCCCGCCCCGTCCTCGTACGACTCGAACAGGTCGGCGGCGGCCGCGGTGTCGGCGGGGACGTCGGCGCGGTCGCCGTCGTCCCAGAACACGCGGTAGTGCGGGTCGAGCCGCTCCAACTCGTAGAAGTTCTCCGGCGACCGGCCGAAGTCGTCGAAGAACCGTTCGAACAGGCCCGGCAGCAGGTACCACGACGGGCCGGTGTCGAACCGGAACCCGTCGAGCTCCAGCCGCCCGGCGACGCCCCCGACGTGCTCGGCCCGCTCGTACACCGTCACCTCCGCGCCGGCGGCCGCGAGGTAGGCCGCCGCGGAGAGCCCGCCGACGCCGCCGCCGACCACTCCGACCGACTCCCCGCGGAGCGACTCGTCGCTCATGGGTACGGTAGGGACTCGCGCCGTGTGAGTCGTTGCCAACTCTCGACGGGACTTTATGAAGCGGGCCGCCGGTCCGCCGCGAGGCGTACTCGTTCGGGTTCCTCTTTTTCCGGCTTCGACCACGAGATCGGCATATGGGACAGCGGTCGCGGTCGTCCGACTCCAGTCGCGCCGAACGCCCGGAGTCGGCCGGCCCCTCGGGCTCCGACGGCGGTGGCACCTCGGACGCGGCCCGGAGCGGCTCGGACGCGACGCGGGGCGCCGGGCGGTCCACCGGTCGGGGCGGCTCCGGCGACGCCGGCGTCCGCGTCGAGGTCGTGGTCCGCGACCCGACGCCCGCACCTGTGGCGGAGGCGCTGCCACCGGGCGCAGTCGCGGAGGACGTCGACCGCGTCCGCGTCGACGGCGCCGCCGTCTCGCAGTTCCGCGCCGACCGCGCCGTCGACGCCGAACTCGTCTTCGACGGGGGCGACGAGTTCGTCTACCGCTGCCGGAGTCGGGTGCCGGACCAGTTCCCGTCCGACGCCGTCGAGTCGCTCGGCTACCCCGTCTCGTCGGTCACGGTCCGGACGGCGCCCGACCGCGTTCGGCTCGGGCTCTCCCTGCCCGCGGCCGACCCGCTGGGCGACGTGATCGACGCGCTGGAGGCGACCGGCGGCTCGGTCCGACTCGAACGGCTCACCAGCTCCGGCGGGGCCGACACCCGCTCGGACCCGGTCGTCGTCGACCGGGGGCGGCTCACGGAGCGCCAGCGGGAGGTGGTCCGGACCGCCCACCGGCTCGGCTACTTCGAGCATCCGCGCGGAGCGAGCGCGACCGAGGTGGCCGACGCGATCGGCATCGCCCGCGCGACCTTCTCGGAACACCTCGCGGCGGCGCAGCGCCGCGTCTTCGATGACCTCGTCGGCGGGTGAGGCCGGCCGCGGTCGCCCCGGCGCGTCGGGGTCGGCTCGCCCCGCGTCCGGAGCCCGAAATCCGTTCTCACGCGGCGGGGGCGACCGCGGTATTGAAACCGTTCAGGCCCCCAGATGGGGTATGTATCGCAGACGGTTCCTCCGGCGGACGGGCGCCGTCGGGAGCGCGGCGGCCGGGGTCGCCCTCGCCGGCTGCGCGGGCGTCGGCGGCGAGCCGGACTACGACGTCGGCATGCTCGCGACCGCGTACCAGCCCCGGCAGATAACGGTCTCGGTCGGCGACACCGTCGTCTGGGAGAACACGAGCGCGCGGTCGCACACGGTCACCGCGACCGCGGGCGGGATCCCGGACGACGCGGAGTTCTTCGCCTCCGGCGGCTTCGACGACTACGAGACCGCGCTGTCCGCGTGGCAGTCCGACTTCGGCGGCAGGATGGAGAACGGCGACCGCTTCGAGCACACCTTCACCGTTCCCGGCGCCTACGAGTACGTCTGTATCCCCCACCGCGAGGGCGGGATGTTCGGAACCGTCGTCGTGGAGGAGTGATCGGCGTGGCCCGTCTCGACTCCGTCCGACCAACCGCGGCCCGCTCCGGCGACTCCGTCCGCCGAAACCCGTTTCCGCCCGCGCGCCGAACAGGTGGTGACTGATCTTCATGGCCCTCTCGCCGCTCCTCGGGACGGACGTCCTGCTGTTCCTCGCGATCGGGCTGCTCGGCGGCGCCCACTGTATCGGGATGTGCGGCCCGCTCGTCACGGTGTACGCGAGCCGGATGGACGCCGACGCCGGGCGGACCGACGGCGGCGCGGCGGGCGCCGCGCGCACTGCGAGCGGGACCTCCGGCCGCGAGGGACACCTGACGACCTACGAGGTCCGCCAGCACGCCCTGTTCAACCTCGGGCGCGCGGCGAGCTACGCGACGATCGGGACCCTCCTCGGCGCGCTCGGCGGCGCGGTCCTCGTCACCACCGCGACCCTGACGGGCGCCGCCGAGACCGTCCGCGGTGGGGTCGGGCTCCTCGTCGGCGCGGCCGTGATCCTCGTCGGCATTCGATACCTCCTCGGCGGCGCGACCGGCGGGGTCCACCTCCCCGGGCTCGAACGCGTCACGGGGTGGCTCACCGGGCGCGTCGACCGCCTCGCCAACGGTCCCGGGATCGTCGCGCTCGGCGCGGTCCACGGGCTGCTCCCCTGTCCGATCCTCTACCCGGCGTACCTGTACGCGTTCGCCAGCGGCTCGGCGGTCGCGGGCGGGGTCGCGCTCGGCGCGCTCGGGCTCGGGACGATCCCGGCCGTTTTCGCGTACGGCACCCTGATCGAGAGCGTCGGCCCGGTTCACCGCCGCCGGATCCACCGGCTGCTCGGCGTCGCGTTCGTGGCGCTCGGCTACGTGCTGTTCGCCCACGGGCTGATGTCCGTCGGGATTCACGTGCCGCACCCGCGGCTCCCGTTCTGGAACCCGCTCGACGCCGGGATGATGGGGGGTATGTAAGATGAGCGAGACGGCCCCGTCTCCGATCGAAGGCGGGAACGGCGGCCCCGCCGCGTGTACCCTCTGCGAGCTCCCGACCGAGGGCGTCGACGTCACCGATGACGACGGCAACCGGTTCTGCTGTACCGGCTGCCGGGACGTGTACGGCGCCCTCGGCGACGTCGACGTGGACGCCGACGCGGTCCGCGAGCGGCGGCGGGAGCGGGACGGCGCCGCGGAGGACGGCGAGGGGTCCGCCGACGGCGACCGCGACGTCCCCGACGGCCACGAGGCGACGTACCTGGAGGTCGACGGGATGCACTGCGCGACCTGCGAGGCGTTCATCGAGACGGTGGCGACCGACGCCGACGGCGTCAGCGGCGCGAGCGCGAGCTACGTCACCGACACGGTGCGGATCGACCGCGACCCCGACGCGGTCACCGTCGACGACCTCACGGAGACGGTGAGCGGCCTCGGGTACAGCGCGTACGCCCGAGACGACGCCTTCGCGCGGCGGCAGGCGAGCAACATGGCGACCGCGCGGCTCGCGGCGGGCGTCCTCGTCGGGATGGCCGTCATGCTGCAGTACATCGTCCTCATCTACCCGACGTACTTCGCGTTCCCGTTCTACGACCAGCGGACCCTCGACTACCTCAACGAGGCGATGGCGTCGACCTCGGGCACGTACTTCTTCATCGTCATCGCCGTCCTCACGACCATCGTCCTCTTCTTCACCGGGAAGCCGATCCTCCGGGGCGCCTACGTCAGCGCGAAGACGCGCTCGCCGAACATGGACCTCCTCGTCGCCATCGCGGCGGTGAGCGCGTACCTCTACAGCACGCTCGCCGTGATCTTCGTCGAGTCGCCCTCGATCTACTACGACGTGACCGTCGCGATCATCGTCATCGTCACGGTGGGGAACCACTACGAGGACTCGGTGAAAGACCGGGCGACGGAGCTGCTCTCCGAGGTCACCGCGGTTCAGGTCGACGACGCGCGGCGGCTGACCGCCGACGGCGACACCGAGTCGGTCGCGGTCGACGCGCTCGACCCGGGCGACCGGCTCCTCGTGCGCGCCGGCGAGCGGGTCCCCGTCGACGGCGAGGCGGTCGACGGCGACGCCGCGGTCGACGAGTCGGTCGTTACCGGCGAGTCGCTCCCGGTCCAAAAGGTCGCCGGCGACCCGGTCGTCGGCGGCTCCGTCGTCGCCGACGGCTCACTCACGGTCGCGGTGGGGCCGGACGCGACCTCCAGCCTCGACCGCGTCGCGGAGCTCGTCTACGACCTCCAGAGCGGGAACCACGGCGTCCAGAAGCTCGCCGACCGGCTCGCGACCGTCTTCGTCCCGGCCGTCCTCGTCATCGCCGCCGTCGCCGCCGGCGCGTCGCTCGCGCTCGGCGGCGCCCCAACCGACGCGATGCTCGTCGGGCTGACGGTGCTGATCGTCTCGTGTCCGTGCGCGCTCGGCTTGGCGACGCCGCTCGCGGTCGCCGCCGGGATCCGCGACGCCCTCGAACGCAGCATCGTCGTGTTCGACGATACCGTCTTCGAGCGGATCCGCGACGCCGACACGGTCGTCTTCGACAAGACCGGGACGCTGACGACCGGCGAGATGCGGCTGATCGACCGCCGAGTCGACGACGACCTGCTCCGGCTCGCGGCCGCCCTCGAATCGCGGTCCGCGCACCCCGTCGGGCAGGCGATCGCCGCGGCGCGGTCCGCGGCGGGCGCGGCCGACGCCGGTCCCGGCGAGGCGGCGGACGACGGCGCGACGCCGGCGGTCGCCGACGGCGGCGCGGAAGCCGTCGACTCCGGGACCGGCGAGGGAGGAAACGCTCCCGCCGTCGAGTCGTTCGAGAGCCACGCCCGGGGCGTCTCCGGCGTCGTCGACGGCGTCGAGGTCGTCGTCGGTCACCCCGACCTGTTCGACGAGCGCGGGTGGACCGTCCCCGACGAGATCCGCGAGGCGGTCGCCGACGCGCGCGACGTGGGCCGCGTCCCGGTGGCGGTCGGCCGCGACGGCGCGGCCGAGGGGTTCGCGGTGGTGGGCGACGAGCTGCGCGACGGGTGGGAGGAGACGGTGACGGCTCTCGACGAGTCTGGCGTCGAGGTGATCGTGCTCACCGGCGACGACGAGCGCGCCGCGACGGTGTTCGCCGAGCACGATGCCGTCTCGTCCGTGTTCGCCGGCGTGCCGCCGGAGGGGAAGGCCGAGGCCGTCGGGCGGCTGAAGGAGCGCGGCGTCACCGTGATGGTGGGCGACGGCACCAACGACGCGCCGGCGCTCGCGGCGGCGGACCTCGGGATCGCGCTCGGCGGCGGCACCGCGATGGCGGCCGACGCCGCCGACGTGGCGATCGTCGACGACGACCTCGGCTCCGTGGCGACCGTCTTCGAGCTCGCGCGGGCGGCCGGCCGGCGCGTGAAGGGGAACATCGGCTGGGCGTTCTGCTACAACGCGGTCGCCATCCCGCTCGCGGCGACCGGACTGCTGAACCCCCTCTTCGCCGCCGTCGCGATGGGCGCGTCGAGCCTGCTCGTGGTGACGAACTCCTCGCGGGCGCTGCTGGCCGACGACTGAGCGGGCGGCGCCCGCGGCCGCGAACGGAAGGCACTTTTCAGTCCCGGCCGTGGCGCCGCGCATGTCCCTCCACGAAGCCGAGCGACGCCGCGACCGGCGGTCCTCCTCGTCCGACGACGATCGGAACGACGACGAATCCGACCGTCGGCTCGGCGTCACGCTGGTCGTCGCGCTCGCGCTGATCAGCGGGCTCGCGGACCTCGTCGGCGGACTGGCGCTGGTCGCGAGTCCGCTGTTCCTGATCGGGGTCCCGGTCGCCGCGATCGGGGCCGTGAAATGCTGGGCCGCGCTCGGCCTCCGCCGACGCAGCCCCCGGGCGCTCGGGCTCACCTTCCTGTTCTTCGGCGTCGGCGCCATGGTGTCGACGGGCGAACTCCTCTTCGCGCTCCGGGGCGGCGGCGGCCTCGTCGCCCCCGCGGCCGCGCTCGCGCTCGACCTCGCGGTCGTCGGCTACCTCTTCGTGCTCGTCGACGAGTTCGACTGAGCGGCCCGCCCCTACCGCAAGCGATTTTCGGCTCACGCGAGTAGGCGGGAGTGATGACAGACCAACAGCAGCAGCCCGCGGTACCGACCCGGAACGGAATACCCGTGCTCGGGCTCGGGACGTGGGAGAACGACGACCCCGCGCAGTGTACCGAGTCGCTGGCGAACGCGCTCGACGCCGGCTACCGCCACGTCGACACCGCACAGATCTACGGCAACGAGGCGGCCGTCGGCGAGGGGATCGCGAAAAGCGACGTCGACCGCGAGGACATCTTCCTCGCGTCGAAGGTGTGGATCGACAACCTCGCGCCCGAGGACGTCGTCTCCTCGACCCGCGAGAGCCTCGACAAGCTCGGCGTCGACTCGGTCGACCTCATGTACGTCCACTGGCCGGCCGGCGAGTACGAGCCGGAGGAGACGCTGCTGGCGTTCGCCGAGCTGCGCGACGACGGCCTGATCGACCGGATCGGCGTTTCCAACTTCGAGCCGCACCACCTCGACGCGGCGACCGACGCGCTCGGCGAGGCGCCGTTCGTGAACCAGGTCGAGATGCACCCGCTGCTCCGCCAGGAGGAGCTGCGCGAGTACGCCGACGCCAACGGCGTCGAGCTCGTCGCCTACTCGCCGCTCGCCCGCGGCGAGATCCTCGACGACCCGGACATCGTCGATATCGCCGAGAAGCACGGCGTCAGCGCCGCGCAGGTGAGCCTCGCGTGGCTCCGCGAGAAGGGCGTCACGGCGATTCCCAAGGCGACGGGGATCGACCACATCCGCGACAACCTCGCGAGCGTCGACCTCGACCTCGACGACGAGGACGTCGCGGCGATCGACGCGCTCGGCCGCACCGACCGCCAGCTCAACCCCGACTTCGGCCCGGACTGGTAGGGGAGCGACGCTCCTTAATAAATAGATGATGCGGTGGCGTGTGCCTGCGAGCGGCCGCCCTCGGCGGCCGCGAGTCAGCACGCGCGAGGGAGTCGGGCGCTCCGAGGGCGACCGAAGGGAGCCCGAAGACGCGCCCGACGAGGCTGGGGAGGCGTGAGGCGCGGTTGCTGTGCGGTGCGGGGCGGGACTCAAAGGGGCAGCCGGGAGGGCGAAGGCGGCCGCAGCAAGCACCGCAGCGAACGAAGTGAGCGAGGAGCGCAGCAAGGCCCCCGAGCCCTCCCGGCTGGGGCTTTGGCGGCGTTTGTCGTCGATCTCAGTCAGCCACTTATAAGCGAGCGGCTGGGTCTTTGAAGATATTTGCCACCGATCCGCAGTCAACCATTTATAAATAAACGGCCGCGACAGCTCGGACCGATTCAAAAACTCGACCGAACTCTTCGCCTCAGACGTGTTCCGCGAGGAAGTCGACGATCTCGCGGTACGCCTCGATCCGGTTGTCGAGCTTCGCGAAGCCGTGCCCCTCGTCGTCGAAGATCAGCTTCCGGACGGGGACGCCCTGCTCGCGGGCCTCCTCGACGATCTGTTCGGCCTCGCCGACGGGCACCCGCGGGTCGTTCTCGCCGTGGAGGACGAACAGCGGCGTCTCGATCCGCTCGATGTTGTTGATCGGCGAGACGGACTCGAGGAACTCGCGGTCCTCGTCGAGCGAGCCGTACTCGGCCTCGCGCAGCGACCGCCGCCAGTCGCCGGTGTTCTCCAAGAACGTGACGAAGTTCGCGATGCCGACGATGTCGACGCCGGCAGCCCACAGCTCGGGGTACTCGGTCAGCGACGCGAGCACCATGAACCCGCCGTAGGAGCCGCCCATCGCGACGACGCGGTCCGGGTCGACCTCGGGGTGGTCGTGGAGCCAGCCGACGCCCTCGCGGACGTCCTTGACCGAGTCCATCCGGTTCTCCACGTCGTCGAGCCCGGAGTACGCCTTGCCGTAGCCGGAGGAGCCGCGGACGTTCGGCTCGAAAACCGCGTACCCGTTGTTCAGGAGGTACTGCGTCACGGAGGCGAAGGAGGGCCGCCGCTGCGACTCGGGGCCGCCGTGGATGTCGACGACGACCGGGTAGCCCGACTCCGGCGGCTCCGTCTCGGGCACGGAGAAGAACGCCGGAATTTCGCGTCCGTCGAAGGTCGGGTAGTGGACCAGCTCGCGCTCGACGAACGTGTCCGGCGGGACGCCCGCGGTCGAGGCGCGCGTCCACCGCTCCGCCTCGCCCGTGGTCGCGTCGACGACGTAGACGTCCGCGTTGTGCGTGCTCCCCGTCGACGTGACGGCGAACCGCTCGCCCTCGGGGCCGAAGCTCACGCCGCCCGCGACGCCCCGCGGGAGGTCCGGCGTCGGGAGCTCGTCGATCCGGTCGGGCGCGACGAGTTCGCCGGCGGTGAGCTCGGTGTAGCCGTCGACGTTCCGGGAGTAGACCAGTCGCCGGGAGTCCTCGTCTATCGCGACGCCGTCGACGTTCCACTCGCCGCCGTCGGCGACGACGTCGAACTCGTCGGTCTCCAAGTCGAGCCGCTCTAACCGGAGGGTGTCCGTGTCGCGGTCGGTGACGAGGTAGACCCCCTCGCCGTCGGGGCCCCACCCCGGCCCGGAGTAGCGCACGTCGCCCTCGTGGGGCGTGTGGTGGGTGAGGTCGCCGGTCGCGAGATCGAGGGTGTACACGTCGTGGTCGAACGACGAGTGCGCCTCGTGGACGATCAGCCGGTCGTCGCTCGGCGACCAGCCGGCGACCGAGAGCCAGCCGTCGCCCTCGTGGACCAGTTCGGCGTCGTCGCCGGTCTCGTCGCGGCCCTGAACGTACACGTCGAAGACGGCCTCGTCGCGGCGGTTCGACGCGAACGCGAACCGGTCGCCGGTCGAGTCCCAGCCGCCCCACCGGTGTTTCGCCTCGGGCATGTCGGTGAGGTCCGTGATCGCGCCGGACTCGTAGTCGAGCCGGTACAGCTGCGCGCGCTCGTTGCCGCCCTCGTCCATGCCGAAGACGGCCTCCGAGCGCTCGGGCGAGGAGTCGACGAAGGAGACGGACTCCTCGAAGAAGGTGTGCTGTTCGGGCCACGACTCCGGCTCGCGGACCGACCACACCTGACCCGTTCCGGTCGTGTCGAGCAGGAACGAGAGCCGGCCGTCGGGGCCGAGGTCGGCGCCGCCCGCGTTCCGCACGTTGAGGTAGCGTTCGATGTCGTACTGTCGCATGCCAACCGGTTCCGGGCGTGCCGTGAAACCGTTTCGGGTGACGGAACCCCGCCGCCGGACCCTCGCGGCGCGCCGCCGCTCCCGCTCGCCGCTCCGTCCCGCTCCTCCTCTGGATGCCGTGTCTTTTTACCGGCGCCCCCCGTCCGGTCGGCGTATGCGCGTCGCGTTCGTCTCGCTTTTCGCCCCCGGACACGGGGAGACTCCGGCGCGAACGCGAACCCTGCGGACCGCCCGCGCGCTCGCCGACCGCGGCCACGACGTGACCTGGCTCTGCGCGCAGTGGTGGGGCGGCGACCACGCGACCTTCGACGACGACGGGATCGAGTACCGGTCGGTCACCGTCGAGCCCGCCCCGGTCGCGTTCGCCGCGAAGCTCCCGGCCGCGCTCCGAGGCGTCGGACCGGACGTCGTCCACGCGGTCAACAGCCCGCCGACGCCCGCGCTCGCCGCGACCGTCGCGGGGTCGCTCTCGCGGGCGCCCGTCGTCGTCGACTGGTGGCGCGACCACCCCGACGACGCCCGGCGCTGGTACCGGCCGCTCGCCCGGCGCGCCGACGCGGTGACGACGCCCTCGCGGACCACCAAGACGCGCGTCCGCGAACACGGCGCCGACGGCGACGACGTGCGGGTGCTCCCCGAGAGCATCGACTTCGACGCCGTCGAGGCCGCGGGCGTCGACGACCGGTTCGACGCGGTGTACTCGCGGCGGCTCGACCGCCACGCCAACGTCGAGACGTTCCTGCTCGGGCTCGCCGAGCTCCGCGGCCGCGACTGGACCGCCGCGGTGATCGGCGACGGCCCCGAGCGCGGCCGGATCGAGGCGACCGCGAGCGACCTCCGGATCGACGACCGGGTCGCGTTCCTCGGCGACCTGTCGGTCGAAGAGCGGATTCCGATATTCAAAGGGACGCACGTCGCGGTCGCGACGGCGACGTGGGAGACGTTCGCGACGGACCTGCTGTGGGCGGTCGCGTGCGGCTGCGTCGCCCTCGTCGAGTACCAGGCCGATTCGAGCGCGCACGAGCTCGTCGAGGGCCGCGAGCGCGGGCGCCTCGTGACGAGCCCGGCGGAGTTAGCCGACGAGTTCGTCGCGGTCGGTGACCTCGAACGTCGCGCGGTCGACCGCGAGTTCGCCTCCTTCGACCGCGTGGCGGTTATCGACCGCTACGTCGCGCTGTACGAGGAGCTCGTCGACGGGGAGTGACGGGACCGCTGCGGGCGAGGGCGAACCCGAGAAGAGCGCAACCGCCGTCCGCTACGCCTGCTCTCGCCCGGTGATCGTGCCGCCGTACTTCATGAAGACGAACGCTAACCCCAGCGTGCTCACCATCGCCATGAACGTCGCGATGCCGAGCGCGCGGGCGGCGTCCGGGACGAACACCGCGTCCGAGCCGCCGCCGCCGACCTCGACGGTGGCGATGTCCCCGCCGACGGCGAGGCCGCCGTGCATGCCGACCGCGGTGTGGGGCACGCAGTGGTAGTGGGTGATACCGGCGTCCTCGCCCGACGTCTCGTACTCGTAGGTGGCGCCCTCCTCGCCGACGGGGTCGCCGCTGTCGAGGCTGGCCGGGCCGCCGCCGTCGACGGTCTGGACGTTGTGCGCGCCGCCGGCACCGGTCCACTCCCAGGTGATCGTCGTCCCCTCGTCGACCCACACGAGGGTCGGGTCGAACGCGAGCCCCTGGTCGCCGGCGCCGACCGAGATGGTCACGGAGTCCTGACCGCGGGCGTCGGTGTACGACCCGACGTTGCCGTTGGCGGCGCTCGGCCAGTCGGGTTCCACTTCCTGTGCAGCCGCCGTCCCCGCCGTCGCCGTCGCCGCGCCGGCGGCGGCCGCCGCACCGCCGGCCGTCCGCATGAACGCGCGCCGAGAGACGTCGTCCGAACTCATACAGGCCGGTTCGTGGTGACCCGTAGTGAATATGTTGATCCGAACGCGGGATCACTGTTGAACGACGACCGGCACCGAAGCCCCAGCCGCTCGGCCGTACGTGGCTACTTATAAATTGACGATCAACGCGACTGCCACCGAAGCCCCAGCCGCTCGGCCGTACGTGGCTACTTATAAATTGACGATCAACGCGACTGCCACCGAAGCCCCAGCCGCGAGGGCGGCGCACACTCGGTGCGCTCCTCGCTCGTTCGCTCCGCTCACTCGCTGCGGTGCTTCCGTCGTCTGCGCCGCCCTCGCGGCTGCCCCTTCGAGTCCCGCCCCGCACCGCGACAGCACCTCACGCCTCCCCAGCCTCGTCGCGGCCGCTTAAAAGCGGCCGCGACTCCCTCGCGCGTGCTCCTCGCGGCCTCCGCTTCGCTCCGGCCGCTCGCAGGCACGCGCCACCGCCCAGCAGGTTCTTTTATAAAGGTCACTCGCCACCGCGGTCGAGTATTTAAAAAGGACCTACCGCCGAATCCGGTCGAGGTCGTCGATGAACGCCCGCAGCGCCGCACGCGTCACGTGCGGCATACACACCACGCGGAGCTCTCCGGTTCCGGTCCGCGACACCTTCCAGCCGGCGTCGCGGAGCGCGCGGAACTCGGATTCGGGCACGTCGGCCGCGACGAGCGGGAGCTCGGGCTCGACGACGTCGTACCCGCGGTCGGCGAGTTCGTCGGCGAGCCAGTCGGCGTTCTCGGCCGCGCGCTCGGCCGCCTCGCGGTAGCCGTCGGGCCACAGCGCGTCCATCGCCGCGACGGCGCCGGCGACCCCGGCGCCGCTCCGGGTTCCGGTCAGCGTCGCCTGCGACCGGGATTCCAGGTAGGGAGTCTCGACCGCGAGCGCGTCGAGCGCGGCGTCCTCGCGGGCCAACAGCCCCCCGGCCGGGACCGGCGCCTGTCCGAACTTGTGGGGGTCGATCGTCAGCGTGTCGACCGGCGCGTCGGCGAACGACCACGCGTGGTCGGTGAAGGGGAGGACGAACCCGCCCCACGCGGCGTCGACGTGGAAGCGCGCGCCGGCCTCCTCGGCGATCGCCGCTATCTCCGGGATCGGGTCGACCCGGCCGTACTCCGTGCTGCCGGCGACACCGACGACGAGCGCGGTCGCGCCGTCGACCGCGGCCGCGACGGCCTCGGGGTCGGCCCGGTGGTCGTCGTCGAGGGGGACCGTCCGAAGCTCGACCCCGAGCAGCTCCGCGGCCTTGTGGAACGAGAAGTGCGCGCTCTCGGGCGCGACGACGTTGAGCTCGTCGCCGCCCTTCTTGCTGCCTTCGCCGTGGCGGTTCCGCGCCGACCGCACCGCCTGGACGTTCGCCTCGGTGCCGCCGGAGGTGACGTACCCGGCGGCGTCGGCGGGGGTCGGGTGGGCCGCGAGCGTCGCGAGCCCCTCGACCGCCCGGGCCTCCAAGTCCGCCACGGCGTCGTAGGTGGCGGGGTCGCCGGGGTTCGTCGCGAGGAACCGCTCGGCGGCCGCGCGGGCGTCCGGGTGCGGCTCGGTACACATCGAGGAGAGCACCCGGTCGAACGACTGCGGCTCCGGCTCCGGCTGTCGCATCTGTCCCCTGTTGCCGGTGGCGGCTCTTACTCGTTCCGCTCTGGGATTCGGCAGAGAAAAGCCGCTCCGGGCCGCCTCAGCGGACCGAATCCAGCAGCAGGCGCTGCTCGGTCCGCTTCACCTCGTGTTGGACGTCGCGGACCGCGTCGATGTTCGCGGAGATGGAGGAGACCCCCTTCTCGACGAGGAACTCGACCATCTCCGGCTTCGAGCCGGCCTGCCCGCAGATGCTGGTGTCGACGCCGAGCTCGCGGCACGTCTCGATCGTGTCGCCGATGAGCCGCAGCACGGCCGGGTGGAGCTCGTCGAACCGGTCGGCGACGTGCTCGTTGTTGCGGTCGACCGCGAGCGTGTACTGCGTGAGGTCGTTGGTGCCGAAGGAGGCGAAGTCGATCCCCGCCTGGGCGAGCTCCTCGATCTGGAGCGCGCTGGCGGGCGTCTCGATCATCACGCCCCAGCGGTGCGTCTCGGGGTCGATCCCGGCCTCGCGCATGTGCCCCGTGATCCCCTCGACGTCGGCCGCGTCGTTGACGAGCGGGAACATCACTTCCAGGTTGTCGTACCCCATGTCGTAGAGCCGCGCGAACGCGGCCAGCTCCTGCCGGAACGGCTCGGGCTTGTCGAGGCTCCGGCGGATCCCGCGCCAGCCGAGCATCGGGTTGTGCTCGGCGGGCTCGCCCTCGCCGCCCTCCAACTCGCGGAACTCGTCGGTCGGCGCGTCGATGGTCCGGACGCGGACCGGTCGGGGGTAGAACTCGTCGGCGACGCGCCGGACGCCCTCGATCAGCTCGTCCTGATACGCGCGGGCGCCGTGGTCGTTGATGTACTTCTCCGGGGTCTTCCCGAGCGACAGGACCATGTGTTCGATCCGGAGCAGGCCGACGCCGTCGGCGCCAGTCGCCGCGGCGCGCTCGGCCGCCTCCGGGATCGAGACGTTCACCTTCACCTCCGTCGCCGTCATCGGCTTGACGGGGGTCTCCGGGCGCGCGGCCTCCACCGGCTCGAACTCCTCGCCGGACTCGGCCGATTCGGACTCGCCCGCCCGGATCGTCCCCTTGTCGCCGTCGAGGGTGACCTGCTGGCCGTCCTCGAGGACGCGGGTCCCGTTGCCGGTGCCGACGACCGCGGGGACGCCGAGCTCGCGGGAGATGATCGCCGCGTGGCTCGTCATCCCGCCCTCGTCGGTGACGATGCCGGCGGCGCGTTTCATCGCCGGGACCATGTCGGGCATCGTCATCTCCGTCACCATCACGTCGCCCTCCTGGACCTGATCGAGGTGGTCGAGCTTGTGGACGATCCGGACGGCGCCGGAGACGATCCCCGGGCTCGCGCCGAGCCCGTCGACGAGGACGTCCGCGTCCGAGCCGGCGGATCCGCCGTTGGCCGCGCCGGGCTGGCCAGACGTCGCGTCCCCGACGGTGGACTTTCTCGGCGTCTCGCCGTCGGTTTCGCCCGCGTCCGCGTCCTCCTCGTCGCCGGCGTCCTCCCGGATCGTGGTGATCGGGCGCGACTGGAGCATGTATATCTCGCCGTCGTAGATCGCCCACTCGACGTCCTGTGGCGACCCGTAGTGGTCCTCCACGCGCTCGCCGAGCTCGACGAGGTCGCCGATATCCGCGTCCGAGAGGACCCGCTCGTGCCGGCGCTCCTCCTCCACGTCGAGCTGGACCGTCTCGCCGGTCTCCTCGTCTTTCACCATCTCGACCTTCTTGTCCGCGACGGTGACCTCGTCGACTTCGCCGCGCTCGCGGTCGTACACGTAGTTGTCGGGGGAGACGGTGCCGGAGACGACCGCCTCGCCGAGCCCCCACGCGGCCTCGATGGTGACCTGCGGCTCGCCCGTCGAGGGGTGGCTGGTGAACATCACGCCGGACTTGTCTGCGTCGACCATCCGCTGGACGACGACCGCGATGTCGACCTCGCTGTGCGGGAACCCCCGCTGCTGTCGGTAGTAGATCGCGCGCTGGGTGAAAAGCGAGGCCCAGCACTCCTTCACGCGCCGGAGGAGGTCGTCCTCGCGGACGTTGAGGAACGTCTCCTGCTGGCCGGCGAACGACGAGTCGGGGAGGTCCTCGGCCGTGGCCGAGGAGCGCACCGCGACGAACGCCTCCTCGCCGTCCTCGGCCATCGCCCGGTACTGCTCTACGATCTCCTCACGTACTTCTTCGGGGAACGGGGTGTCGAGGATCAGCCGCTCGGCGGTCGACTCGGCCTCGCGGAGCGCCGCGGAGTCCTCGGGGTCGACGTCGACCGCCTCGAACAGCTCGTCGTCGATCCCGGCCTCCTCGATGAACGTCCGGTACGTCCCCGCGGTGACGGCGAACCCCGGCGGCACCGGGAGCCCCGCACCGATGAGTTCGCCGAGCGACGCGGCCTTTCCGCCGACGGTCCCGACGTCGTCGGCGTCGACGTCCTCCAGCAAGAGTACTGCCATTCGTGTACCCGGAGGATCCGCGAGCCGACGTATGAAGCTTCCGGCAGCCGTAGCGCTGAATAAAAGATTACTCGCCGCCGAGTTGTGTTCCTCCGTGGCAGACGGAAATCGAACGAGGTGAGGGGTACCGGGTCGGGAACCCTGCGACCGCGAGCGAAAACGAGGGCCGAAGGTCGGGGACAGCGAACCGAAACGTGGTTCGTACAACGCAGTAATGGAGGGATGCGCCTATACTTATCTCCCGTTTCGCGATTAGCTCCCGTAACTTGTTACGGAAGCTGTAACATCCCAACTCGGTCGACTCGAACCGCGACTCCGTCGACCGTCGCCGCCGATCAGATGCCTCCGAGCATTCGCCCCCGATCAGTCGCTGCCGAGCCGCCGCCGCTCGTCCCGGAGCAGCCGCTCCCAGAGCCCGAACAGGGCGCTGTCGAGGTCGTACGCCTCGTCGACCCGGCGGACCCAGCGGTCGTCGGCGAACAGGTGACGCTGGAACCGCCGGACGTCGGGCGAGAGGCGGTCGCGCTCGCCGCCGTAGTAGGACAGCGACTCCTCGCGGGTCCGCGCGACGAGGCCCTCGGGCACCTCGATCCCGTCGGCGGCGGCGACGTGGTCGAACCACTCTAAGTGGAGCAGCGAGTCCGCGAGGAGGAACCGCTCGCGGAAGCCGGAGACCCGCGAAAGCGCCGCCGCGCCGTCGATCCGCACGTCGGTCGGGCGCGAGAACCGCGGGGCGGTCGCGGTCACGCCCGCCTCGTCGGCGACCGCGCCGGCGACCCGCCGCAGGCGCCAGTCGGCGTACCTGACGGGCGCGATCAGCGCGAGCTCGTACCAGGTCGGCAGCCACTCGCAGTACGGCTCCGAGAACGCGCCGTCCGCGAGCAGCGTCGCCGCGACCGAGCGCGCCTCGGCGGGCGTCAGCTCGGCGGGGGCCGTTCGGAGCCGACGCGCGGTCCGGTCGGCGTCGAGCTCGTCGACGCCGGAAAAGCCCATCCCCTCGGCGACGCCGGTCGTGTACGCGCGGCCGGCGGCGTACCAGGCCGCGAAGTCGGCGGGCGTCGTCAGCCGCAGGAGTCGGAGGACGGTGATACCGATCTGAGGGGCCGCGTCGAGATAACCGTTCGGTCGGTCAGCCGTCGACGGAGCCGCCGGCGTCGCGCTCGGTCACGCCCCCGGCGTCGCTCACTCCCACCCCACCCGGATCGTCGAGGGCGTCGCTTTCCGCCATTTCCTCCGGATCGTCGAGCGCGTCGTCGAGCCCCCACTCGGCGGCGCGGTCGCGGGCCTCCGACCGCGCCTGCTCGCGGATCGCGTCGATCCGGTCGTCGTCGGCGAGGAAGGCGGCGACGGCGTCGTCCTCGTCGTCGCCCGCCTGAAGCCGCTCGTCGGGCGCCGCGTCGCGGGTCCGGTCGGCGAGGTCGGCGTCGTCGGCCAGCTCGGTCGCGGCCGCGTCGGGCGCGACGCGTAGCGCCTCCTCCTCGTGGGCCGCGGCCAGCCCGCTCTCGTCGACGGCGTACAGCTCGACGCGGTAGGGACCGGGCACCGCCAGCTCCGCGAGCGCGTCCGGGCCGCCGCTGTCCGTCACGGTGTTGTACGCCAGCACGGGGACGCCGCCGTCGAACGTGATGACGCCGCGGGCCTCGCCGGACAGGAGCAGCGTCTCTTGGGGAACGAGGGTCGCGTAGCCGGTGAGCTCGCGGTCGAGCGCGCGCGAGAGCGTCGTCCCCACGTCGGAGACCACGCGCGAGCGCAGGAGCGTCCCCCGCGGGATGGTGAGCGTGGCCGACTCCGAGCCGTCGCCGTCCGAGCGGTCGTCGTCCGAGCCGTCGCCGTCTTGGCTCCCGCTCATGGCGTGTCGGGGACGACCGCGCTGCGGAACCGGTCCGCCACCGCGTCGCCGTCGCCGTCGCGCACGTCGAGCCGGTCGGCGGCCCGCCGGTAGCGCGCGGCGGCCTCGCTCTCCGGCGCGTGCGCGAGGAGGGGTTTCCCCGCTCGGCGCGCCGCCCGGACGTCGTCGCTCTCGGGGACGCTCGCGAGGACGGGGCCGCCGAAGTGGCGCTCCGCCTGCGCGGCGACGTCGTCGGCCTCGTCCCGGACCTTGTTGAACAGGACGCCGGCGGTCTCCGTGCCGTACGACCGCGCGTACTCCTGGACCTTTAGCCCGTCCGAGAGCGCGGGGATCGTCGGCTCGACGACGACCACGACGCGGTCCGCGAGCACGACCGGCAGCACGGCTGACTTCGACCCCAGCGCCGCGGGCGAGTCGAGCAGGAGCACGTCGGTGTCGCGCGCGAGCTCGGCCACCACGTCGCGGAGGCGCTCCGGTTCCGCGGCCTCGAAGCCGGCCAGCGAGGTGCCGCAGGGGACGACGGAGAGCCCGAACCGCTCGTAGACGGCCTCGCTCACGTCCGTCGCGGTGCCCTCTACGAGCAGGTCGTGGAGGGTGACCGCCGCGTCGTCGAGCCCGGCGTGGAAGAGGAGGTTCGCCATGCCGGTGTCGGCGTCCACGACGGTCACGTCGTGGTCGGCCGCGAGCGCCATCCCGAGCGCGAGCGTGCTCGTCGTCTTCCCCGTGCCGCCCTTCCCGCTGGCGACCGCGAACGCCTCGACCATACGCCCGCTCGCCGGGCGCTCCGAATAAAAGCTACCCATCGCGGTCGCGACGGATTCCGCATCTGTTGCGGTTGCGGTGGCGCGTGCCGACGAGCGCCCGGAGGGCGCGAGTCGCACGCGCGAGGGAGTCGGCGGTCCGGAGCGAAGCGGAGGACCGCCGACGAGGTTGGGGAGGCGTGAGGCTGCGGTGCCGTGCGGGGCGGGACTCAAAGGGGCAGCCGCGAGGCGGCCGTAGGCGACGCAAGCACCGCAGCGAAGGAACGGAGTGACTGAGCGAGGAGCGCAGCGAGCGTACGGCCGCCTCGCGGCTGGGGCTTTGGAGGTGTTCGTCGTCGATCTGCCAGCATCTATTTATAAGCGAGCAGCTGTGGCTTTGGCGGTGTCCGTCGTCGATCCGTAGTCGACTATTTATAAGTGAGCGGCCGGGGACCCGGAGGAATTCGCCGCAGCGCCGTTGTTCACTTATAAACAAACCGCCGGTGAGTCCCAGCACGCAGCGTTGATCTCGCCGCTGCCGATTCCCTCGTACTTCCCGCCCACCGAGCGTTTTTGATCGCGCGGACCGAGAGACGAGTATGGTCGAGACGATCTCCGCCGACGAGTTTCGGGACAGAATTGACGCGCGGCGGCGCGGCGATCGGGATTTCACCGTGGTCGACACGCGGCCCGAAGAGAGCTTCGCGGGGTGGCGCGTGGCGGACGCCGTCCACTACTTCTACAAGCCGTTTCACGAGTTCGACGTCGACGACTTCGAGCGCGAGACCGGCCTCTCGCCCGACGACACCGTGATCACGCTGTGCGCGAAGGGGAAGGCCTCGGACGACTTCGCCGCCGAACTCGACGCGGCAGGGTACGACGACGTGACCGTCGTCGCGGACGGCATGCGCGGCTGGTCCGCGGTGTACGACCGAACCCCCGTCCCGCTCCCCGACGCGCCCGCCGACGCCCCGCCGCTCGACGTCGTCCAGGTCCAACGCCGCGCGAAGGGGTGTCTGGGATACCTCGTAGTCGGCGGACGCGAGGCGGGCACGGCGGACCACGTCCCCGCGGCGTCCGACGGCTCCGACCGCGTCGCCGTCGCTATCGACGCCTCCAGACACGGCGACGAGTGGATCGAGGCGACCGCCGAGCGCGACGCGTCGATCGCGGCCGTCCTCGACACGCACGTCCACGCCGACCACCTCTCGGGCGGCCGCGCGCTCGCGGACGAGCTGGGCGTCCCGTACTTCCTCCCCGCCGCGGCCGCCGCGCGCGACGTGGCGTACTCGTTCGAGCCGATCGACCGGAACGAGACGCTCGACGTCGGCGGGATCGACCTGAAGGCGCTCGCGACGCCCGGCCACACCGACGACGGCGCGAGCTACCTCGTCGGCGACGCGGCGGTCCTCACGGGCGACACGCTGTTCACCGACAGCGTCGGGCGGACGGAGCTCCAGTTCTCGGCTGGCGGGGACGGAGACGGAGACAACGGCGAAGTTGACCGCGACGCCGCCGACGAGGGCGCCGCGGGCGCCGCCCGCCGGCTGTACGACTCGCTCCACGGGACCTTACTCGCGCAGCCGGACGACGTCGTCGTCTGCCCCGGGCACTTCGCGGTCGCGAACGACGGGACGACCGGCGACGTTGAGCCCGGAGAGCCCGTGTTCACGACGGTCGGGGACGCGCGCCGCGAGATCGACGTCCTCGACCTCGACGCGGACGACTTCGTCGACCGGATCACCCGGACGCTCCCGGAGAAACCGCCGAACTACGAGTCGGTGATCGCGGCCAACCGCGGCGTCGAGTCGCCGGCCGACGAGACCGCGGCGATCGAACTCGAACTCGGACCGAACCGCTGCGCGGCCGAGCCCGACGCCGGGTCCGCCGCGGACGACGACTGAGAAGCGGGGTCGCCGGGGACTGAGAAGCGGGGTTGCCGGGACCCCGTCGACGCGTTCGTCTCCGGGGGGCGACCAGCCTACTCGTCGTGGATGAAGACGAGCCGCTTCGACTCCGTGTTCACCAGACAGAGGTCGATCCCGTCGCGGGTCGCGCCGATCTGCTGCCAGCCGTGGTCGCTGACGAACAGCGTCTGGAACACGCCGCGGTCGCAGTCGGGGTTCGGACAGCCGACGCCCGCCGCGTTCTTGTAGACGGTCGTCCCGCCGCCCGAACTCTGTCGCACCAACCCGTCGGTCAGCGACCGGAACTCCTCGGCGGACATCGGACTCTCCGCGTCGTCGTCTCCCATGCGTTCGCGTTCGCGGGCGATCGTCTAAAAACCGCCTGTCCGTGGCAACTAGTGGCACGGAATCGACGCCGCGCCGACGCCGCATCGCCGTCCGCGCCGACGCCGCATCGCCGTCCGCGCCGACGCCGCATCGCCGTCCGCGTCTCAGTCCGCGTCCCGCTTCACTCGCTCGGCGTGGGCGTCCGCGAGCCGCGTCGGCTCGGGGAGCTTGTACCCCGCGCAAAGCGCCGCGACGAACTCGACCGCGCTCTCCGCCGACACGCGGTGTCCCGGGCTCACGTACAGCGGGTTCACCCGCCTGCTGTTCGGGTACTGGCGCGACTGGAACGCGTGGCCGATGACGGTCCCCGGCTCGGCGGTCGTCACCGCGTCGTCGGCGCGGACCGGCGTCCGCCAGCCCTCGGGGCGCTCCGCGGTCGACTCGTCGGGCTCGCCACAGAGGAGGCTCTTGGCGACGCCGACGCTCGGCACGTCGCGAAGGACGCCGACGTGGGTGGCGAGCCCGGCCTCCCGGAAGTGGATCCGCCCGGAGCCGTCGCAGATCAGCAGGTCGGGGTCGGCGTCGAGCGCGTCGAGCGCGGCCAGTATCGGCTCGCCCTCTCGAAACGCGAGCAGCCCGGGAATGTAGGGTATCGACAGCGGCGTCGTCGCGCTCGCGTACTCGACCACGCTCCCGCCGCGGAACGCGACCGCGGCGGAGACGGCGGCGTCGGGATGGTCCTCCCCGCGGTCGGTGAGGAACGCCTGATCGACGCCGACGACGGTGGGGGCGTCGGGATCGGGCGTCGTGTCGGCGACCTTTCCCTCCTCGTCGCCGGTTCCCAGCCGCTCCTGCGCGCCGTCGCGCGCCGGCGGGAGGCCGTCCGCGAGCGAGGTCGCCTCCTCGACCCCCATCGCCGACGGGTCGAGCGCGTGGTCGTCGTCGAACGCCGCGGCCGCCGCGATATCGCGCTGGAGGGCCTCCATCTCGTCGCGCGACAGCGACGGATCGGGCCGGAGGTCGGGCCGCGCGAGGTCCATCAGAACCGCCCGCCGGGACCGCCCGGACCGCCGGGACCGCGCGGGCCGCGAGCGCCGCCCATCGAGACGCCGCCCATGCCGCCCGCGGAGCGCGCGAGCCCCTCGTTGCGCTTGCCGAACGCGAGCCCGATGGCGAACCCGATCAGGTGGGCGAGGTGCGCGATGTTGCCCGCGCTGCCCGCCCCGCCGACCTGGACGCTCTGGACGACGAGGACCGCGGAGACGATCGCGATCCCCCACGTGAGGTACTTGATCTTCATCGGAATGACGAAGAAGAGGAGGACCTGCATGTTCGGTCGCCAGACGGTCAGAACGCCTAAGATCGCGAAGCCGGCGCCGCTGGCGCCCAACACGCCGGTCGACGTGGCGCCCATACCGAGCGCGAACAGGATGTGGCCGAGCCCCGCGATCATCCCCGACAGGAAGAAGAACGCGGCGAAGCGCTTCGACCCCACGGCGCGCTCGACGAGCGGGCCGAAGAAGAACAGCACGACGCTGTTACCGATGATGTGGTAGAGGCTGGCCGGCGAGTGAGAGAGCACGGACGTTACCCACGTCCAGACTCGACCGAGTCCGTCCGCCCGGAGCACGAACAGCTGGTCGTGGAGCGCCGGGCTCACGCCCCAGAACACGACCAGCTGCGCGAGGAACGTGACCCAGATCGCGAGGAGGATCGCGTACGTCGCGTTCCCTCGGAAGTAGCTGATCAGGCCGCCCGTGCTGGTCTCGCGGTCGACCCGCCGCTTGACGCGGTCGACGACCCCCGCGGACGCGTCGCCACCGGAGCGGCCGCCCCCCGACCCGCCCTCGACGCTCTCGTCGAAGCCGCTGTCGAAGACGCCGCCGGGGTCGTCCCACTCGGCGAGGCCCGGGCAGTCGTGGTTCTCGGGCAGCCGGTGTTCGGCACAGAACGTCTGGCCGCACCGCTTACACTGGTACGGGAGATTCTCGTACTCCCCACACACGTCGCACGTCGCCATTGCCGTGTGTTACGGGGGCGGTCGTAAAGCGGTTTGGCTCTATACGTGGTTTATGATGTGCCCGTCGTCGGTCCTGATGACGGCTTATAAATCGTATTTGATGGTGTCGCTGAGAATACTTCCAAAGCCCCAGCCGCTCGCTTATAAATGGATGCTGGCGGATCGGCGGCGAACACCGCCAAAGCCCCAGCCGCTCGCTTATAAATGGATGCTGGCGGATCGGCGGCGAACACCGCCAAAGCCCCAGCCGCTCGCTTATAAATGGATGCTGGCGGATCGGCGGCGAACACCGCCAAAGCCCCAGCCGCTCGCTTATAAATGGATGCTGGCGGATCGGCGGCGAACACCGCCAAAGCCCCAGCCGCGACGACTCGCGCGCCTCGTTGCGCGCTTTAGTCGCTCGCGTTGCTCGCTCCTTCCAGTGCTTACGTCGGCGTGCTTCGTCCTCGCGGCTGCCCCTTTGAGTCCCACCCGACCGCGACCGCACCGCGCCTCACGCCTCCCCAGCCTCGTCAGTCGCCTCCGCTTCGCTCCGGCGACTGACTCCCTCGCGCGTGCTCCTCGCGGCCGCCTTCGGCGGCCACTCGGAGGCACGCGCCACCGCACCGTATTTATTTATAAATAGTCGCCGCAGGCGTGGTTAATCACTTATAAATAGTCCTCGTCCGCTCCGCGCTCTCTCAGCCCGTCGACCAGCTCCCTGAGCGTCGCGAGCGGGTACTGGCCCGGCGCGGTCGCGTTCGCGGGGTCGACGGGCGCGTAGCCGATCTTCGAGCCGTAGACCGGGGTCACGGCTCGGGTGTGACGGCCCGGCTCGCCCATACACATCGTCGCGACGCGGTGGCCCGCCGCGGTCGCCTCGTGGGTCGCCTCGATCATCGCGAGCGCGTCGGCCGGCGCGGTCGCGGTCGTCGCCAGCTTCCCCACGTCGCCCTCGCCCGCGGCGTCGGCCAGCAGGTCGACGAGCGCGGCGGGTTCGGGCGTCGACTCGAAGTCGTGGACCGAGGCGATCACGTCGACGCCCGCCTCGCGCGCGGCGTCGCGCAGCGCGGTCGCGTGCGACGCCTGGGCCGGGTCCGGGCGCGTCCCGCGCAGCGCGGCGAGCTCGACGTCGACCGCGGCGACGGCGTCGTGGCCGATCGCCGTCGAGAGCGCGTCGTATCGCCCGAGCCCCTCGGCCTCGCCGCCCTCCCACGACGCCCGGTTCGTGACGACGAGCGGGAGCTCGCCGTCGTAGCCCGCCAGCTGGTCGAGCGGGTCGCTCGCGAGGTCCATCCGGAACTCCACGGCGTCGGCGTCCTCGCGGGCGCGCGGCTCCTCCGTGAGGTCGGCCGTGCTCGCGGCGAGGACGAACTCCTCGAACATACGCGAGGCTTCCGCGGGCGGGGACTTAGCTGATCGGGTCAAGACGGTCCGCGACGTCGAGACGGGTTCGAGAAAAGTTCGCCGGCTCAGGCGACGAGGCCGTCCTCGGCCTCCAACAGCTCGTGGTACCGGTTCCGGATGGTGACTTCGGAGATGTCGGCGACCTCCGAGACCGCGGCCTGCGTCGTCTTCTCGTTGGTGAGGAGCGCGGCGGCGTAGACGGCGGCCGCGGCGAGGCCCACCGGCGACTTGCCGGAGTGGACGCCCTTCTCCTTCGCGTTGCGGAGGAGGCTCTTCGCGCGCATCTCGGACTCCTCGCTGAGTTCGAGGTCGGAGGCGAACCGGGGGACGTACTGCTCGGGGTCGGCCGGCTTCACTTCGAGCTTGAGCTCGCGGACGACGTAGCGGTACGTCCGCGCGATCTCGGCCTTCTCGACGCGCGACACGTCGGCGATCTCGTCGAGGCTGCGCGGGACGCCCGCCATCCGCGCGGCGGCGTACACGCAGGAGGTGGAGACGCCCTCGATGGAGCGACCGGGGAGCAGGTCCTCGTCGAGCGCGCGGCGGTAGATGACGGAGGCGGTCTCGCGGACGTTGTCCGGGAGGCCCTGCGCCGAGGCCATGCGGTCGATCTCGCCGAGCGCCTGCTTCAGGTTGCGCTCCTTCGAGTCGCGGGTGCGGAACCGCTCGTTCCACTTGCGGAGGCGCTGCATCTTCTGGCGCTGGCGCGCGCCGAGCGACCGGCCGTACGCGTCCTTGTCGCGCCAGTCGATGTTCGTCGAGAGCCCCTTGTCGTGCATCGTGTTCGTGGTCGGGGCGCCGACCCGACTCTTCTCGTCCTTCTCGCGGGAGTCGAACGCGCGCCACTCCGGCCCGCGGTCGACCGAGTCCGCCTCGACGACGAGCCCGCAGTCGCTACAGACCGTCTCGCCGTGCTCCTCGTCGTTGATGACGTGCCCGCCGCACTCCGGGCAGCTGAGCGTCTCGTCGGTGCTCTCCGATTCCTCCTCGTTCGTCTCCGTTCGGGAGCGACTCCCCCGTGTGTGTAGTCGTTCACTCATAGCTCGGTTGCCCCCGGAAACTGAAACTGCCCGGGAGCGATCTTACCTTACCGTCGGCGGAACACAACTTAAAACGACCGGAACGTGTCGCTCGAATCCCGACGAAAGGACACGATCTATCACGTGTTTTCGCCGATCTCCAGATCGGCGGCGACGCGACCGAAACCGTTGACACGGTCGCGGCCGGATCGGTTCCAATGTCCGCGCCCCGCGTCGTCTCCCTCGCGCCGAGCGCGACCGCGACGGTCGCCGCGCTCGGCGCGGCCGACCGCCTCGTCGGCGTCACCGCCCACTGCGACCTCGCCGACGACCCCGACGCCGGGCCCGCGAACGGCGAGGAGCCCCCGACCGCCGTCGGGGGCTGGCTGAACCCCGACCTCGACCGCGTCGCCGACCTCGACCCCGACGTCGTCCTCACGAGCGACGGGCTCCAGGCCGACCTCGCCGACGACTGCCGGGAGCGCGGCCTCGACGTCGCGCACCGCGAGCCGTCGACGCTGGACGAGGCCCTCGAGGGGTTCGCGGCCCGCGGGGCCGACGTCGGCCGCCCGGACGCGGGCGAGCGGCTCGCGGCCGACGCGCGCGACCGGCTCGACCGGATCGCCGACGCCGTCGCCGACCGCCCGCGCCCGACGGTCTACTGCGAGGAGTGGTCCGACCCGCCGATGGCGGCCGGCAACTGGGTCCCCGACGCCGTCCGCGCGGCGGGCGGGCGCTACCCGTTCGTCGACCCCGGCGAGCGCTCCCGCGAGGTCGACCCCGCCGCGGTCGAGCGCGCCGATCCCGACCGCGTCGTCGTCCACGTCTGCGGACACGGCGACCGGGTCGACCCCGCGACGGTCGCCGAGCGCGACTGGGCCGTCGACGCCCCCGTGACCGTGATCGACGACTCCCTCCTCAATCAGCCGAGCCCCGCGCTCCTCGACGGGGTCGAGCGGCTGGCGCGCCTGCTCCATCCCGACGCGTTTTCAGTCGCCGACGCCGACGACCGGACATGACGACCCTGCGAGTCGGCGTCGGCAGCGGCAACCCGGTGAAGCGGCGCGCGGTCGAACTGGCCCTCGGAGCGGCGGCGGACGACGACCTCCCGAGCGACCCGACCGGCGTCGCGATCGAGTCGGTCCCCGTCGACTCCGGCGTGAGCGAACAGCCGACGGGCCACGCGGAGACGATTTCGGGCGCGGAGAACCGGGCCGCGGCCGTCCTCGACGCGGGCCCGAGAGGCGGCGCCGGCGCGCCGGACGACGGGGCGACGTACGACCTCGGCGTCGGCGTCGAGGGCGGCGTCGCGGGGTTCGACGGGAGCGACGACCGCTACCTGATCATGTGGGCGGCCGTAACGGACGGCGACCGCGTCGGCCGCGCCGCCGGCCCGAGCCTCGCGCTCCCGGCCGACGTCGCCGCCCGGATCGACGACGGGGAGGAACTGGGACCGGTGATGGACGACCTCCTCGACACCGACGGCGTCGCGACGCGCGGCGGCGCGGCCGGCGCGCTCACGAACAGCCGCGTCGACCGCGCCGAGGCGCTCGCCGCCGGGGTGAGCGGCGCGCTCGGCCCGTTCGTCTCCGGGCTGTACTGACCTCGGCGCGCCCTCGCCGCCGGGCCGCCGATCCGGTTCGAAGGCCGTACCCAAACGCGGCGACTGGCCGTCTCTCTCGCCCCTCCTGCCGCACAAAACCGCACGACTGCGGCGTGTTAACCGGACTTACCAACTCCCTTATGCTGGTCACCGACCTGGTGTGGGTATGAGCACGGTCCAATCGGACACGGTCGCAGAACAGGACGCGGTCGCGGCCGACTCGGCCGGCCTCTCCGCGAAACAGGCGCGAATCCTCCGCTACCTCCGCGAGAACGCGGCCGACCGCACCTACTTCAAGTCGCGGCTGATCGCCGACGACCTCGGGCTCTCGGCGAAGGAGGTCGGCGCGAACATGAGCGCCGTCGCCGACGCGGCCACCGATGTCGACGTCGAGAAGTGGGGCTACTCGTCGGGGACGACGTGGATGGTCACGGGCTGACGGTCGCCGTCGCGCTCTGAGTCGAGTCAGGGATCGTACGCGACCAGCGACGCCGCCTCGTCGGCGAACGCGACGGCCTCGGCGTCGAAGGAGTCGGCGTAGCGGACGACGAGCGTGAGCAGCCGCTCCGGCTCGGTCAGCGCGTAGCCGTCGGTCCGGTCGAGGAGGCCGGCGGCTTCGAGGTCGGCGGCCGCGGCGCTTATCGTCGGCCGGGAGACGCCGAGCGCGTTCGCGAGGTCGGCGCCGGTCGCGTCGGGGTCACGCAGCAGCGCGAGGACCATCCCGCGCGGCGTCTCCCGACGGAGGTAGCCGAGCGCCCGCTTGTCGGTCGCGTCGAACCGGCCGGCGGGGAAGAAGCGCCGGTAGTCGGCGTCCTTCACCGACTCGATCGCGCCCGCCTCCTCCAGCTTCCGGAGGTGGTACTGCGCCTCGCCGGTCCCGAGGCGGAGGTCGTCGCGGAGCTTCGAGAAGTGCGCGCCGGGGGTCGTCGGCACGTAGCCGCGGATCGCCTCCCGCGTCTCGTTCTCGTCGGTCCCGTCGTCGGCGCTCGCGGTCCCGACGAACGGCGCGGCGGCTCCGACCGCTGCGAACCGCCGGAGCGTCTCCCGCTTTCGGCCGTCGAACCCCTCTGTCACGGCCGTATTAGTCGGCGCCTCGACAAAAGCACTTCGCTCGCGGCCGAATCGCGTCGGAGAATGCGGCTACGGCCGCGCTTCGCGCCGAGCTACTCCTCCTTCTCGACTTCCGCGGGCGCCTCCTCGTCGTCCATCTCCTGGATGACCTCGTCGGCGGACCTGATGCTCGCGCCGGCGTCGCCCGCCTTCACCGCCTCGGCCTCCTTCTCGAGCTCCTCGACGTTCATCTCCGCGGACTCCTCGATCTGGCCGAGGATCTCGTCGATGTCGTCGAGCCCGAGCATCTTCCGGGTGTCGTCGTCGAACTCCTTCCCGTCGAGCCCCTCCATTTCCTGGACGTCGGAGCCGGAGAGCGCCTTGCCGTAGCGGCCGACCAGACTCGTGAGCTCCTGCGGGAGGACGAACGTCGTGGACTCGCCTTTGCCGATCTCTTCGAGGGTCTCCATGCCGCGTTCGATGATGGCGCGCTCGCCCATCGACTCGGCCGAGCGGGCGCGGAGGACCGTCGAAATCGCGTCCCCCTGCGCCTCGAGGATCTGGGACTGCTTTTCCCCCTGCGCGCGGATGATGTTGGACTGCTTGTCACCCTCGGCCTGCTCGACGGCGGAGCGGCGTTCCCCCTGCGCTTCGAGGATCATCGCGCGCCGGCGGCGCTCGGCGGAGGTCTGCTGCTCCATCGCCTGCTGGACGTCCTTCGAGGGGTTGACCTCGCGGACCTCCACGCTCTCGACGCGGATCCCCCACTCGTCGGTCGGCTCGTCGAGCTCCTTTCGGATCTTCGCGTTGATCTCCTGGCGCTTGTTCAGCGTGTCGTCGAGCTCCATGTCGCCGAGGACGGCCCGGAGGGTCGTCTGCGCGAGGTTCGAGACGGCCTTCTTGTAGTCGTCGACCTCTAAGAACGCCTTCTTCGCGTCCATCACCTTGATGTAGACGACCGCGTCGGCGGTCACCGGGGAGTTGTCCCGCGTGATAGCCTCTTGTCGGGGGACGTCCAGCGTCTGGGTCCGCATGTCGAACGGGTACGTGCGGGAGACGAACGGCGGGATGAGGTTGATACCCGGTTCGAGCAGCTTGCGGTACTCGCCGAAGACGGTGAGCGTCTTCTTCTCGTAGGCGTCGACGATCTCGAACGACTGCCAGAGCGTGACGACCACGAGCAGGAGCGCGAGCAGGCCGACGCTCACGAGCCCGAGACCGAGTCCGGCTTGGAGGGTGATCGGATCCATGCCCCTCGTTTAGGCCATCAAACGCTTAATAGTTCGCCCGCCGCCCCCCGAATCGGTCCGCCGTCTCCCGGTCGGCTCGCCGCGCTGGCGACCCCTGCTGACCGATCTGTCGAACAGCCTCACCCGTGCGCGTCGAACTCCGCGGCGACGTTCTCCAGCGCCGCCCGGAGCTGCCGCTCGTTGAACCGACGGATCACGGGCGCGCCGACCCTCGTGAGCGCGTTCTCCGGCAGGTCGTACGTCGCGGCGTACGTCAGCTCCGTCCCGCCGTCGGCGGGGGCGAGCCGGAGGTCGATGGTGCCGGTGAGGCGGCCGCGGAGCTCGAAGGCGTGGCGCTCGGGCGGCTCGTGGACGGTCTGGACGATCTCGCCGTCGATCCCGATCCCGGCCATCCGGTAGGTGTACGAGAGCCGCTTCCCGCCGTTCGCCAGCGGTTCGACGTCTCGAACGTCCGTGAGCCCGGGCGTGATCGCCGCGTGGTTCTCGGGGTCGTCGAGGAACGCGAACACCGTCTCCGGATCGGCCGCGACCACGACGGCGTCGCTCGCGGCGAACGGGTCCGATCGCTCGTCGCTCATGGTCCACCGCGCTCGGCGGTCGGCTCCCCGCTCATTCGCTCGGTCGCGGGTCGACGTACGCCTCGACCAGCTTCCGCTCGGCCGCGCGGAGGTGCTGGTGGAACGTCTGCCGGGTGATCCCCATCTGCTCGGCGATCTCCGAGCCGTCGACCGGTCGCGGCCACTCGAAGTAGCCGTTCAGCTCGGCGGTCTTCAGGGCGGCGCGCTGGCGCTCGGTGAGCCGCTCGTCGACCGCGGCCGCGAACTCCGCGACGGTGCGGTCGCGGCTCTCGCGCTCGACGCGCGACCGGAGCTCGACGCCCTCGTACTCGCCGCGGAACACGTCGAGGATCGACCGGACGTCGTGCTCGGGCGGCGCCTCGATCGTCAGGGTCGCTCCCTCCGGCGTGGCGGTCGCCTCGGCGACGACGCTGCCGTGGTCGGCCAGCTGCGTGAGCGGCGGTGACTCGGTGACGGTGACGCCGAAGCTGACGCCGTCGTTCGTCTCCGAGACCGTCCGCATCGACTCGACCAGCGGGAGGGCGGCGAGCTCGTCGAGGTCCGTGTCCTCCCCGTCGGCGCGGAAGTACAGCTCGCAGGCGTCGTCGTCGAGCCGCGTCGTCCCGAGGTGTTCCACCTCCCCGCCGACCGCGTCGGCGAGCCGCGCGAGCGGTCCCGTCGAGTCTCGGATCTCGACCACGAGCTCCACGACGCGGTCGGTCGTGAGCATCTCCGCCGTCTCGATGGAGTGGAGTCCGTTCGCGATCATCTTCCCGACGGACTCGCACACCCGTCGCTCCCGGCGGTCGAGGACGTCAGCCCCGCTGCCGTAGATCCCCAACAGGCCGTACCGTCGCTCCCCGTACGTGAGCGGGACGACGAGGAGCCGCCGCCCGCCGACGGCCGCCGGTTCGAGCGGTCCGTCGGCCGCGCCCTCTATCGAGCCGCTGCGGAGCTCCTCGGTCTCGATCGCCTCCCGGACCTCGGTCGGCGTCTCGTCGACGTCGAACGACGCGCCGACGTCGACCGACACGCCGCTCGCCGCGCGGATCTCGAGGCGACCGGTCGCCGACGACACCTCGCCGATCCAACCGCCGGCGTACCCCGGCTCGCCGGCGACGACCTCGCAGACGCGCTCGGGGATGGCGTTCGGGTCCCGGTTCTCGACGAGGATGCGACTGATGTCGCTGAAGAGCCCGTTCACCCGACCGAGGACCCTGTCGAGCGAGCGCCGCTCGGTCGCGAGCTTCTCGGCGCGCTCCTCGGCGAGCCGCTCCGCCTCCTTTCGGTCGCTGATGTCGTTCTGGAAGCCGACGTAGTGGGCCAGGTCGCCGTCCTCGTCGTATATCGGCGCGACCGTCAGCTCGTTCCAGAAGGGCGTACCGTCGCGCCGGTAGTTCCGTATCTCGACGGTCGCCTCCTCCTCGTTCGCGATCGCGTCCCCGATCTCCTCGACGGTCTCCGGGTCCGTCCCCGGCCCCTGGAGGAACCGCGGGTTGCGGCCGAGCGCCTCCTCGACCGGGTAGCCGGTGTGCTCCTCCCAGGCGTCGTTGACGTACACGAGGGGGTAGTCCGGGAGGTCCGGGTCGCTGATGCTGATCCCGATCGGCGCGTCCTCGACGGCGCGCGTCACCTCCGACGCGGACGGCTCGTGGTCGGAGATGTCCCGTCGCGGCTCAGAGGTCGGGACTCCCGAACAGACCGTCGAGACGTCGGAGACGAGCTTATCGATCGACGCCGACCCGTTCTTCTGGAGGAACCTGTCGACGCCGTTCTCGAAGGCGGCCTCCGGCACGCCCTCCTCGTCCGTCTCCGTGAACATCACGATGGGCACGCCGGCGTCGGACTCCTTGATCGCGGTCGCGAGGTCGACCCCGTCGTCGCCGGCCAGCGCGTACTCGCTGACGACGCAGTCGTACTCCCCGGTCGTCGCCTTCGCGACCGCGGACGCCGCGGTGTCCGTGCGGGTCACGTCGAACCCGGCGCCCCCGAGCGCCGTCTCGATCCGATCGCTCCCCTCCTCCGGGTGGACGAGGAGCGCTCGAGCGTTCGCCATGGGCATCCGTTCGCACCCAGACGGGTTAACGGTTGCCTACGTTCCGAGAGTCCGGAACGTCGGCGCCCGACCGGCCGACCGCGGGGGCCGTCGGGGCGCGACTGTCCAGTTAGGCCCGGGTACTTTGAGGTCGCTTGGCGTGAGATAGACGCATGGTGTCGACTATCGCCGCCGAGGAGCCGTCCCGCGAGCGGGCCCACGAAACATGAGCGTGCGCGTCCCCGTCCGGGAGCCCCCCACGTCGGTTCCCGGCGACCGCGTGGGGCTCCCCGAGGCCGTCCTCGCCGACCTCGGGATCGGCCTCGGCGATTCGGTGACCGTCGAAGGCGCGCGGCGCGTCGCCGCCCCGGTCGTCGCGGTCGACGGCGAGGCCCGGGCCGTTTTCCTCCCCGAGCGGCTCCGGCGGACGGCCGGGGTCGAGCCGGGCGAGGCCGCCACCGTGGCGGCGTCGGACCTCCCGGTCGCCTCGTCGGTCACGCTGCGGCTCCGCCAGTCGGTCGACTTGGAGCGGAGCGAGGACGCGATCCGCCGCCGGCTCGATCGGCGCGCGGTCGCCGTCGGCGACGAGGTCGAGGTCACGCGCCTCGGCGGCGCGCTCACGCTCCGGTTCGACGTGCGGGACGTGGCCCCCTCCTCGCCGGCGGTCGTCGGCGACGAGACCGAGATCACCGTCGCGGCCGACGACGGGACGCGGGCGGTCGAGGCCGAGCGCCCCGGCGGGACCGGCGGCGGCGACGGCTTCGTCCCGACGGCGACGTTCGAGCGCCTCCGCGACGCGGTCGCGACCCGGTTCGACGCGGCCGAGACGTTCGAGTCCGCGGGGTCCGCGACGTTGGGGCTGCTCCTCCACGGCCCGCGCGGGTCGGGGAAGACGACGCTCGTCGAGGCCGTCGCGGCCGCGACCGACGCGGCGCTCGTCCGGGCCTCCGCGGCGCGGCTCCGAGGCGAGCGGGCGAGCGACCGATCGGACCGGCTCGACCGCGTCGTCGAGGCCGTCTCGGGGGGCGAGCCGACCGTGGTCCTCCTCGACGACCTCGAGGCGCTCGGGGCCGACGACGGCGGCTCCGCGCTGGCGGACCGCTTCCGGTCGACCGTCGACGAGCTCCGCGCGGGCGACCGGACGGTCGTGATCGGCGCGACGACCGACCCGAGCGAGGTACCGTCGGCGCTGCGCCGCGGCGGCCGGTTCGACCGCGAGATCGAGGTCGAGCCCCTGACGACCGCGGAGCGCGCGGCCGCGCTCGAGGCGCTCTGCGAGGGCGCGCCCCTCGCGATGGACGTCGACTTCGAGTCGGTCGCCGCCCGGCTCAACGGCTACGTGTTCGCCGATCTGGCCGTCCTCGCGGACGCGGCGTTGGAGCGGGCAGTCCGCCGGGACGGCCGGACCGCGATCCGGATGGCCGACTTCGAGGCCGCGCTCGACGAGGTCGAGCCGACCGGGCTCCGCGAGGTCACCGTCGAGTTCCCCGCGGTCGGCTGGGACGAGGTCGGCGGGCTCGACGACGCAAAGCGGGAGCTGGTGCGCGCGGTGTACTGGCCCTTGGAGTACGCCGACCGCTTCGCGGAGATGGGGATCGACCCGCCCTCCGGCGTGCTGCTGTACGGGCCCCCCGGGACCGGGAAGACGCTGCTCGCGCGCGCCGCGGCGACGCTCAGCGACGCGAACTTCATCCCGGTGAACGGGCCCGAGCTGCTCGACAAGTACGTCGGCGAGTCGGAGAAGGCCGTCCGCGACCTGTTCGCCACGGCGCGCGAGAACGCGCCGGCGGTGATATTCTTCGACGAGGTCGACGCCGTCTCCCCGAGACGCAGCGGCGACGACACGGGCGCCGGCGAGCGCGTGGTGTCGCAGCTGCTGACAGAACTCGACGGACTGGAGCCGCTGACGGACGTCGCCGTCATCGCGGCGACGAACCGCCCGGACGCCATCGACGAGGCGCTGCTCCGGCCGGGCCGGATCGAGAAGCCGGTCGAGACGCCGCTCCCCGACCGCGAGGCGCGCCGCGAGATCCTGGAGATTCACGCCCGGGAGATGCCGGTCGCGTCCGGGGTCGACCTCGACGCCCTCGCCGACCGCACCGCCGGGTACAGCGGCGGCGACCTCGCGGCGCTGGTCCGCGAGGCGGGGCTGCTCGCGATCGAGGACGCGATCGTCGACGACGGCCCACCGGTCGACCCGAGCGTCGGGCGCGACCACTTCGAGCGCGCGCTCGCCGAGACGTCGCCGTCGACCCGCGACGGGCGCGGCGACGCCGAGCCGTCCTAACTCGGCTCCTCGTGGAGGTTCAAGACGAAGTAGACGACGCCGCCCATGGCGAGCAGCTCCAGCGCCGCCATCGTCCAGAACCGTACGTTGAGCCCGCCGCTCGGCTCCTGTAGCGTCGGGATCAGGAAGATTCCGACGAGCGCGGTCGCGACGCAGACGCCGAGCCCGACGACGGAGCGCGTACGCAGCTCTGCCGGCTGTTCGGTCGTAGTGTTGGTCATTGAAAATGAAGGTGAAGGTCGGTTTCGCCGCGCTGTTCTACCGCGTCCGGGTTCGCTAACCGCTCAGTCCGCGGCCTGGGCGTCGGCGCCCGCGGAGGGCTCCGGCGCCTCGGTGTCGCCGAGGATGGCGCGGCTGCGGAGCAGGACGAATCCGAATCCGACCTTCGCCGTCACGTCGAGAACCATGAACGCGAGGGTCTCGATACCGAGACCGACGACGCCCGCGCCCTCGGTCCCGACGATCCACAGGATCGGGTATGCCGTCCAGAGGACGGCGACGAGCGCTGTCAGCGTGTTGAACGTGCTCTGTACCTCGGCCGAGCGCTGCTTCGCCGCGCTACGCAGGCTCGTCAGGAGGTAGTACAGCACGAACAGGAACGCGATCGTGCTGAACAGCCACCAGGTGTACCGAGCGAGCGGCGTGTGCGAGAGCGCGCCGATGAGGCCGGTGACGATCATCAGCGCGTCGACGCCGATGAGCGTCCCGATGGTCACGCGGTCGACCTTCGCGAGCAGCGCGAGGTCGAGCAGCAGCAGCGGCGTCGTGAACAGCCAGTCAGCGTACCGAGCGTAGTAGATCTCGAGCGGCTCCGCCATCCCGGCGACCTCGACGGTCGTCAGCCCGATGCCGAAGAACATCGACAGGTACGCCGCCGACGCGATCCCCGGCACGAGGATCGTGATCGCGTAGTACTCACGGGCCTCCTTGTCAGTCACGCCCCAACCGCGGGCGATGAAGTAGAAGGTCCCGATGAGCATTAGTAGCGTGCCTATACCCAACCAGAGCGTCTCGGGACGTCCGTCCCCGAGCAGGTCGTATCCCGCCTGTAGCGCTATCGGGTCCATACCCACCTCATGGTACAGTATATATTCTATTCAGATCGATGCCAACCCAGTTAGGTATCGGCGCCCGCGGGCGGTCGACCGTCGGGGTCCCTCGGGGGTCGCTGCCCGCGTCGCGTCGCCCGTCGAGGGATACGTTGTCGGCCCGAAAGTAATCAACCTGGGGCCCCAGTAATGCTGTATGGCCGACGACGACACCGAAGCGGAGGCGGAGTCGACGACAGAAACCACCGCGGAGCGGGAGGCCGAAACGGAGGCGGCCGACGACGTCACCATCGACGTCGAGGCGATCGACGAGTACGAACAGCGCATCGAGGAGCTGTCGACCGCGGTCGAGGAGCGCGACGAGACCATCGAGGAGCTCCGGTTGGTCGTCGAGGAGCAGTCCGAACGGATCGACAAGCTGGAGAACCAGTTCCTCGACCTGTCCGCGCGCGTGGCCGACGGCCGCAACCTCGGCGTCTGCCCCGAGTGTAACGGGCCGACCGAGAAGAAGGAGCGGCTGTTTCGCTCGGACACGATCGAGTGCACGCGCTGCGGCGAAGTGATCCACACGTACTGAGCCCGTTCCGACCCCCTCGCTCTCCGCTCAGCGCGTCGCCGAACAGACACGCGGCTCCGTCGAACCCTCACAGGTGACGCGTTCTGAACTGGCGCTGGTCAGTACAGGGGTAGCGGCGAGCGATAGCGGGAGTAAGTGTAGCACGTCGCTCAGTGCGATGGCGTGGGCATTTATAAGTCAGATCGCGGTATTGCTGTCGACTATTTATAAGTAATCGACGCTGCTGAGATGGTAGTCTCCAAAGCCCCAGTCGCGAGGCGGGCGCACGCTCGCTGTGCTCCTCACTCGGTCGCTACCGCTCCCTCGTTGCGGTGCTTACGTCGCCTGCGCCCGCCTCGCGACTGCCCCTTTGAGTCCCGCCCCGCACAGCCCCGCAACCGCACCTCACGCCTCCCCAACCTCGCCGCTCACGCCCTGCGGGCGTTCACGGCGTCCCTCGCGGGCTGGCTCGCGGCCTCCGCTTCGCTCCGGCCGCTCACAGGCGCGCCACCGCACCCCATTTTATAAGCGCTCGTCACCGTCGCTCGTGGTTATTTAAATGCCACATCGCGGCCGCCGATCTGCGATACTCGTTCCCGCTGCCGATCAGGAAACACTCTTCAGCGACCGACCGTTTCAGACGAAATTCATCTGAAAAGTAGGGGTTCCGACAGAGCCGAGAATATAAAAGACCGAATAATGGCGACGAGGCCCTAACCCCGTAACGCCCCTACTGACACCCATGTCGACGTCGACGGCGAGTCCGGTGCGGCGGCTCCTCGGTGAACCGGAACGGACGGCCATCGGTGCGTCCCGCGCGGCGTTGCTCCTGCTCGCGGTCGGGTTCGGCGCGCTCTCCGCGGCCGGCACCGACCTGTCGCTCCGGACGCAGATGATCGCGTACCTCGTCGGGATGGTCGCGCTGAACCTCCCGCACGGCGGGTACGAACACTTCTCGAACCTCCGCCGGCGGGGGCTCCCGTTCGGCGCGCGGTACGTGGCGCTGTACCTCGGCTTCGTCGCGTCGTTCGTGGCGCTGTTCGTCGTCGCGCCGCTGCCCGCGCTGGCGCTCGCGTTCGGGACGGCGGTCGCGAAAGGGGGTCACGGTGACCTCCGCGTGATGGACGCCTTAGTCGGCACCGATCACCTGCCGACGCGGCCCCAGCGCGCCCTGGCCGCGCTGGTCCGCGGCGGAGCCGTGATGGTCGTCCCCGCCGTCTTCTGGACCGACACCTTCTACGGCTTCACCGGCATCATGCTGGGCGTCTTCGACGGGCGGTTGGCCGGGCCGGCCGCGTCGAACCCCGAGGTGTTCACGACCGCGCTGGGCGGCGCGTTCGGGCTGGCGGTGCTGGCGCACCTCGGCGGCGGCCTCGCGACGAGCCTCCGCTCGACCGGCGGCGTGAGCCGGTCGTGGCTCCTCGACGCCGCGGAGACGCTGCTGCTCGTCGCGTACTTCGCCTTGGTTCCGGTGGTCGTCGCCATCGGGCTCTACTTCCCGCTGTGGTACTCGCTGCGGCAGTCGGCGCGGAGCATGGTCGTCGAGCGGGAGCAGCCGGACCGGACGGAGGGCGTCTCGCTCGTCGTCGCGTGGGGCGTCCTCGTCGTCGGCGCGCTGGTCACGGCGACCGTCGCGGCAGGGCTGTGGACCGTCGCGCCGAACCCGCTGGCCGGCGGGTCGCTGCTCTCCGGCGCCGTCGCCTTCTACACAATCTTCGTCTGCGTCATCGCGATGCCGCACGTCGTGGTCGGCGAGTGGCTCGACTTCGGACGCGGCATCTGGTACGTTCCCTGACGGCGGCCGGTCGCGTCGGCGAGACCGCGCTCGCGACGCGAACCGCCCGCCCGCGTCGACGAGATAACAAGCCCTAAAACCCGGCTCGTCGACCGATACGGTATGCCTCTGCGGTTCGCTCGGCGGCTCGGGCTCGCGGACGCGGTGACCGTGGCCAACGCCGCCGTCGGCTTCCTCGCCGTCGTCGCCGCGACGGTCGACGTCGCGCTCGCGGCCCGGCTCGTGCTCCTCGCGGCGGTCGCGGACGGGCTCGACGGGGTCGTCGCCCGGCACCGGGGGTCGACGCCCGCCGGCCCGTACCTCGACTCGCTGGCCGACGTGGCCTCCTTCGGCGTGGCGCCCGCCTTCCTCGTGGCCGCCGTGGTCCGCGACGGGCGCTCGTTCGCGGCGGAGCCGGTCCTCGTCGCGGCCGGCGTCGGCGCGGGCGCGCTGTTCGTCGCCGCCGCCGTCGCCCGGCTCGGCCTCTACACGGTCGACGAGGACGGCGCTCGGGAGACGGTGGGCGTCCCGACCACGCTGGCGGCGACGGTGCTCGCGGCCGCCGTTATCGCCGGCTACACCGCCCCGCTCCTCCTCGTCGCGGCGACGACGGCGTTCGCGCTGCTGATGGGGTCGACGGTCACGTACCCCGACCTCCACGCGCAGGACGCGCTCGTGATGGGCGTCGTGCAGGCCGCCGTGATCCTCACCCCCGCCGGTCATATGGCGACCGACGCGCTCCCGGCGTGGATCGGCGAGGGGTTCGCGTTCGCGCTGCTGTTCCTCTCTACCGGCTACCTCCTGCTCGGCCCGCGCTTCTACTGGGGCGACGGCATCCGCGCGCCGCCGGGCCTGCGGCGGTGACGGGAGGAAAAAATACATCGCTGACGGAGTTGCTACTCGCGAACGAGCGATCCGAAAGAAACGAGCGGAGACGGGTCGGCGGCGCGCCGATTACAGCAGGTCGTCGAAGTCCTTGTAGCGGGTGATCTCGACGCCGTCGTCGGTGACGACCGCGACGTTGATCCCGTTGCCGGAGGCGAGGTCGCGCTCGACGGCGGACTGGATCGCCTTCGCGGCGATGGTCTTCGCCTCGTCGATGGTGACCTCGTCGTCGTACTCCTGTTCTAAGACACCGAGCGCGTACTGCGACCCGGAGCCGGTGACGGTGTACTCCTCCTCGGTCGTGCCGCCGAGGGCGTCGATGGAGTAGATGTGGGCACCCTCGTCGTCGACGCCGCCCAGGATCGGCTGGACGACGAAGAACGCGCCGGAGCGGAGGAGGTTGCCGGTCAGCGTCGACAGCGCCTCCATCGACATGTCCTTGCCGCGGCGGGCCTCGTAGAGGCTCGTCTCGGCGCGGAGCGTCGAGATGAGGTTCTGTGCGGCCGAGACGGAGCCCGCGATGGTGAGGGCGCCGCGCGGATGGATCTCCTCGACCTTCTGGACGTCCTTCGAGGAGACCATGCCGCCGAGGGAGGCGCGCATGTCGGTCGCCATCACGACGCCGTCGTCGGCCTTGATGCCGACGGTCGTGGTCCCGGTCTTCATCTCGCCGTCCTCCTCCGCCTTCGCGGCGCGGCGCTCGCTGTGTTCGAACTCGCCGAGCTCCGGTCCGAAGACGGGCTGGTCGCGGCCCAGGTCGGCGGCCGGCCCGTCGGAGAGGTCGCCAGTCGGTGTTCGCATTACACGCTCGTTGGCTCGGCGCGCTGATAAAGGCAACCCTTCGGGGGCCGCCGACCGGTTCCGACGGGCCTATCCGTGGCCGGGTCGCGACCGGCCGACGGCGACGAGGTACGTGGCTCGGAGCGGGAGCGGTGACGGGAGCGGCGCTCCGTAGATATCGACGTTGCGGTCGCTCGGCGCCGGTCTGGGTGCGGTCGGGGTCGTAAAACGAGTCGCTACGGCCGGGCGGTCACTCCTCGGCTGCGGCCTCGAACGCCTCGGTGGTAGTCTCGACGAGCCGGCCGACGGGGACGTTGATACCGAGGCGCTGACGCGCGAAGACGGCCATCGGGAACAGCGAGATCCCGACGGCGACGGTCGCTTGGTGCAGCCCGAAGAGGGCCGCGGTTCGGATGCGGTCGAACATTGGACTTCTGCCCCAGCCGAACGCGGGGATATATAAATATCTTCCGTGCCTGCCGCCGATTCCACCCCGACGCGGTCTTGCGGTTCCTGGTCATAAATTAACGATCCTGAAACTTCTCCCGTCCCGCGCCGATCGACGCGTATCCCAACCCGGTTTGACCCCGTTTATCCCCATAACTTACGAGAATTCACGGCGGTTCGTGCGCCTCGCATCGGCGCTTCGCGTCGGCTCTGTCCCCGCCGGACCGAACGCGATATAACCGAGCGAACGCCTAACCGGTCGCGTGAAGAACGTCACGGACCGAACCCGGAACCCCTTCGGGATGCGCCCCGACTGCCCCTCGTTCGTCCCCGGCTACGGCGACGCCAACGCCGACTTCCACGTCGTCGGCGACTACCCCGGCGTCCACGGCGGGAGCGCGGCGGGCGTCCCCTTCACCGGGGAGGCGTGGTCGCCCGCGTTCCTGTCGGCGCTCGAAGCGGCCGGGCTGATCGCGGGGCTCGCCGACGGCGTCGCCCCCGACGGCGTCGCGCGCGAGGGCGACCCGACCGCGGTCGACCCCCTTCGAACCGACCGGACGTTCCTCTCGTACCTCCACATGTGCGCGAGCGAGGGGGTCCCGGACGACGACGCCTACGACGACATGGAGCGCTTCTTCGACGCCGAGGTCCGCGCCATCGCGGCCCACGTGCTGCTCCCGGTCGGCGCGCGGGCGACCGAACACGTCTTGGAGACCTACACCGCGCGGGCGTGGAAGACCGAGGTCGACATGGACGCGCTCCACGGCGAGGAGCTGCTCGGCGCCGGCTGGCTCGTCGTCCCGATCAAGGATCCGGCCGACTGGTCGGACGGCGACGCCGACCGGCTCGTCGACTCGCTCGGAGAGCTGCGCTCGACCGACTTCCGACGCGAGAGCGACCTCGGACGGTTCATCGCCGGCAGCGACCCGTACCTGGTCCGCTGACGCAGCGGCCGCCCGCGAGCCCGCGAACTCGTCGGTTTTCGCCCGGATGGACGTGAACTTTCTCCGGCAAAGCGGGTTCCCGATGCGGAGATTCGGCACTAATCGGTCCCATCCGCGGACGATCGTTTTCTGCCCGGCCGCAGCCGAGTCATATTTGTCGCTACTGCCCGGATTTTATACCTCTCCTGTCGATATTTCAGTAGACGCCCGTTCGAACGGGCGTCGGCCGCAGGACTGGTACTCCGCGCGGCGACTTGGTCAGCTCCGGCCCTCACCGGCCGGTTTTTCCTCGCTACACAGCGCCTCGACGTACTTCCCGACGTGGTCGTCCATCCGCCGCTTGTAGCCCGCCCGCCGCGCGAGCCGGTCGAGCTCGCGGGAGACGTACGTGCCGTACTGGACCGCCTTCTTGTCCGCGGCGTGGACCGACGCCGGGACGCGTCCGGCGGCGACCCGACGCAGCGCGACCTTCCGCTCGTCCGCGTCGACGAGCAGGTCGTCGGGGAGCGCCAGCGCGGCGGCGACGACCCGGTCGTCGAGCAGCGGCGTCGCGGGTTCGACGCCGGCGGCGCGGAGCGCGAGGACGTCCCGCTCTAACTGGTCAGGGAGCGTGCGGACGGTCTCGGTCCGCGCCCCGCGGACGGTATCCGCGTCGACGCGGGGGTCGTCGGCGGGGTCGACGACCTTGCTGTACCCGCCGAACAGCTCGTCGGCGCCCTGCCCGACCGCGAGCCGGCCGAACCCGTCCGCGGCGGCCGCCTCTGCCGTCAGGAACAGCGGCACCGCGATGGCGACGTCCATCGGGTTCCGGCGACCGGTCGCGGCCGCGACCGAGCGCACGGCGCGCCGGAGGTCCTCGTGCGTTATCTCGACGACCCGCAGGTCGCGCTCCATCGCGCTCGCTGCCTCGCGCGCGGCGGCGACGTCGTGGCTCCCCTCGAAGCCGGCGACGTAACAGGGGGCCTCGGGGACGGCGGCCGCGACGAGCCCGGAGTCGACGCCGCCCGAGAAGGCGACCGCGAGGTCGCCGTCAGCGGTTCCCTCGGCGCGCGCCGAAGCGGGTGAGGTCGCGAGGTCGCCGAGCGCCGCGCTCACCGCGTCGTCGACCGCCGACAGCGCGGCCTCTCGGTCAGCGGTCGGCTCCGAGTCGGGGAGCCCCCAGACGTGTTCGGTCCCGCTTGCCGAGACGACGCTCCCGGCCGGGACCGACGCCGGGTCGGCGAGCGCGCCACGGTCGAACGCCCACGCCTCCGGGTCCGTCGGTCGCCGGTCGGACTCCGGGTCGAGCGCCTCCCGCTCGATGAACAGCGGCTGCCGGCCGAGGACGTCGCGGACGAGGACCGACCCCTCCCGGTTCGGAGCGTCGCGGTCCGGCGAGTCCCACTTCGGCGGGTCGGTCAGTAGGCCGGCGAAGCCGCGACCGCCGGGGAGCGGGTCGCCGTCGCGGAGGGCGTCGCGGACGCGGTCTGCGGAGGCGCCGCGCAGGTCGGTGGGTTGCGGGGTCATCGTCGCGGTCACCGGAGGACGTCGAGCGCGCGGAGCGCGCGGCGCTTGGCGCCCCCGCCGAACTGCCGGAGCGACACCCGCCACGGGGTGCGCTTGCCGACGACGCTCGTCCGGCCGTCGGCGATGCCGTCGAGGATCGCGGCGGCGGAGCGCTCGTCGGCGCCCACCTCCGTCACGGCCTGCCCGACCATCTCGGAGATGTGGGCGTCGCTGCCGGCGGTCATCGGGAGCCCGTTGCGGACGGCGAACTTCTCGGCCTGCCGGTTCGAGCGCCCGGTGAAAAGCCGGGAGTTGTACACTTCGAGGGCGTCGGCGCTCGCCAGCTGCTCGTCGGTGATGTGGGCGGCGACGCCGTGGCGGGACTTCTGGAAGGGGTGGGGGACGACCGCGATCCCGCCCTGGTCGCGGATCCGGTCGAGCGTCTCGTCGAAGGGGAGGCCGCTCTCGACGCGCTCCTCGATGCCGAACGCGAGGACGTGGCCGACCGCGGAGGTCACCTCCATGCCGACGATGCCGACGAGGCCGTAGTCGGGGGCCTTCTCGGCCGCCTCGATGCTGGCGTCGATCTCGTCGTGGTCGGTGACGGCGAGCGCGTCGAGCCCGACCGCGGCCGCCTGCTCCAGGAGGAGCTCGACCGGGTCGCGCCCGTCGTACGACAGCGCGGAGTGCGCGTGTAGCTCGACCGATAGCACACCCGACGGTTCGACCGTAGTCATAAAAAGCGCCCCGGTCCGCGCCGCTCCCCGTCGATTCGCGGCGGTTGACCCCCGTTCCGACGATGTGGGTTTATAAATGGCTGCGGTGGCGCGTGCCTGCGAGCGGCCGCCATCGGCGGCCGCGAGGCAGCACCGCGCGAGGGAGTCGCTGGTCCGGAGCGTAGCGAAGGACCAGCGACGAGGCTGGGGAGGTGTGAGGCTGCGGTCCCGCGAGCGACCGCAGGGAGCGAGCGGGAGCACGGAAGTCGCAGCCCGCGCAGCGAAGCGAGCAGGAACGTCTTCCGGCGGTGCTGTGCGGGGCGGGGTGGGACTCAAAGGGGCAGCCGCGAGGGCGAAGCACGGCGCAGCAAGTACCGCAGCGAGGGAGCGACAGCGACCGAGCGAGGAACACAGCAAGCCGCGCGAGCCGTCGCGGCTGGGGCTTTGGCGGTGTTCGTCGCCGATCTACCGGCGGTTGTTTATAAATAAGCGGCTGAATCGACGAGCTCGGAAAAAGACGCCTCGGATACTGATTAGAACGCGCTCTCGCCGACCGTCTTCCGGTAGGTCGCCCGGCCGGTGTGCGCCGAGTCGTCCCACGACTCCACGTCGACGATGATCCGTGTGTTGATCGCGTCTTCCGGCGCCCCCTCGATTCGGAGCGTCGAGTCGCCGATGCGGGCGACGTGGTCGCCGCCCTCGCCGGCACCGCCGCCCTCGCCGGTCACCATCACTTCGAGGACGTCGCCGGGCGCGTAGTCCGGCGTCGACCCGCGGAACGACCAGCCGGCGAGGAACTTGTCGAAGACGCTCACGCGCGCGACACCTCCTCGGAGACGCGGTCGGGAATGTACTCCCGCCCGAAGCCGGTGATCGCGGCGAGGACGAAGATGGCCACGAGGAACCAGCCGTGGAACACGTACGGGACGACCTCGATCGGGTTGACGACCATCTCGGAGCCGTACTGGGAGCCGAGCCCGTCGGGCCCGACCATCACCTGGTACCCGACCAGCACGCCGCCCGCCCACGGGAAGATGTAGCCGAGCGCGGAGGTGTTGGCGTCTAAGATGTTCGCGCGCCGGTAGCCGTTGATGTTGAACTTCTCGCCGATGCGGGCGACGTACGGGGCGATCGCGATCTCCGCGGCGGTGTTGATCGTGATCATCCCGTTGATCGTCGCGGTGCCGAGGACCATCGTCAGCTCCGCCCGGCGGACGGTGGTCGCGACGCGGTCGAGGAGGAACGTCTGGATCGCCTCGAAGCCGCCGCCGCGGATCATGATCTGCGCCATCGACACGATCAGCAGCGTCAACACGATGAGCGGGAAGAAGCCGGTCGCGCCCGTGTAGAGGCTCCCGCCCACGCCCGTGGTCTCGCCGACCGCGACGAACGGCAGCGAGGTGAACGTGCCGGCCTCGCTCACGGTGAACACGAGGACGTCGCTCACCGACGAGAGCCCGAACAGGAGGTTGAACGCGACGGCGACGACGATCCCCCACGAGATCGCCTCGACGATGTGTCGGCCCGCGACCGCGGTCACGATCACGACGCCCATCGAGACCAGATGGACCAGCCCCGCCGCGGCCGCGTCGAGCTCGGCGGCGCCCTCGAGGCTCGCGCCCGGCAGCACCGACCCCATGACCAGATAGGCGACGAACGCGGGCACCGCCGCGAGGATCGCGTACTTGAACCGCGAGGCGACCACGCCGCCGATGTCGGCGTCCTGGGTCACCGCGCTCACGATCGTCGTGTCGCTGACGGGCGCGAGGTTGTCACCGAAGACGGCGCCCGAGAGGATCGCGGCGAACAGCAGCACCGGGTTCGCGCCGAGGAGCACGCCGGCCGGGAAAAAGAGGGTCACGAACGCGATAGTGGCGCCGTACCCCGTTCCGATTCCGGTCGCGAGCAGCCCGCAGAGGACGAACGCGGCCGCCGGGAACGTCGCTCCGCCGACGTTCAGCGCGTCGGCGGCGAAGATGAGCCCGTTGACGAACTGGCCGACCTGCAGCGTGTCGGCGAACATCCCGGCCCACAGCCACGCGACGATCGCCGTGGCGGCGACGCGCTGGGTCATCCCCTCGAAGATGGTGTCCGCGTACGCCTTCCAGCTCCCGCGAACGAAGAACATCCCGAGGATCGTCCCGATCAGTGCCCCGATCACGAGTCCGTCCGCGCCGCCGACTCCGAGGACTCCGCTCTGGAAGACGGCCCAGAGGATGAAGAACGCGATCGGGACCGTGCTCATCCACTTCCCGCCGTAGAACGTGATCCGCGGGCCGTCGCCGTTCTGCTCGTCGACGCCGAACTCGCTTCCGTCGGGCGACTCCCCGTCGTCGGTCGGTCGCCCGCCGTCGGCCGCTGGCGGACCCCCGTCTCTGGTTTCGGTCATCTGTCGGTCACACCGCTCCGAACACCGACTACTCACCTAAATCCTCCCTTCCGCGGAGAAATCGCGCGGAACAAAACCGCGACCGGCGCGGCACAAGCGAGGATGGACGGGCGCGAGGGCGGCCGCGTCGCTCCGGCCCACAAGAACACCCTTAAGAACCCGGACGGCGACCTCGCAGACGGGAACAGCACAGCTGCAGATCCGACTCGCCGGGGCCCTTTCGCCCGCGGCTTGGGAATGTAGCAGTGCGCCGACGCCTCCGGCGTCGCGGTCGGTCGAGCCGCTCGCGCGGCCCGTCCGATCGGATCGCTCGCTCCGCGAGGGATTCGTAGCCGCGCCGCGCGGAGTCGCGGTCACGTTGCGGTTGTGCCGTTCCAACCAGACAGACAATGGCACGAATGCACACGCGCCGTCGCGGTTCGTCCGGTTCGGACAAGCCGGCGACGGACGAGACCCCGGAGTGGAGCGACGTCGACGCCGAGGACATCGAGTCCCGCGTCGTCGAACTGGCGGAGCAGGGCCACGACCCCAGCGTCATCGGCCTCAAGCTGCGCGACGAGGGCGTCAAGGGCGTCCCGGTCCCCGACGTGAAGCTGGCGACCGGCAAGAAGGTCACCGAGATCCTCGAGGAACACGACGCCGACGCCGAGATCCCGGAAGACCTCCGCAACCTCATGTCGCAGGCGATCCGCCTGCGCGAGCACATGGAGGAGAACGGGCAGGACCACCAGAACAAGCGCGCGCTCCAGAACACGGAGTCGAAGATCCGCCGCCTCGCGAACTACTACCGCGGCGACGAGATCGACGAGGAGTTCACGTACACCTACGAGAACGCCGTCGAGTACCTCGAGGAGTAACGCGGCCGAACGCGGCGACAGCGCCCCACGAGACCCCACCAATGACCGAAGCGACGTCCGCCACGTCCGCCCCCGACGCGCTCGCCGGCGTCCTCGCAGACGCGCCGTTCGTCCGGCTCGTCGCGACCGACGACGGCGACGCGCTGGCAGCCGCGGGGCTGCTCGCGCGAGCGCTCCGAGCGACGGGCACGCCGTTCCAGGCGCGCGTCGACCCCGACCCGGTCCCCGATGACGTCGACGACGGCGTCGCGGTGGCCGTCGGCGTCGACCGCGGCCCGCACGCGATCCCCGGAACTGGACGGCCGGCGAGCACGGCGGCCTTCGCGGTCGCCCGCGCGCTCGGCGTCGAGCCCGACCCGGTCGTCGCGCTCGCCGGCGTCGTCGCGGCCGGGTCGATCCCCGGCGCCGACGGCTCCGGCGACGCGCTCGACGCCGCGGAGCGGGCCGGTCGCGTCGAGCGACGACCCGGCGTCGCGCTCCCGGTCTCGGGAACGGTCGACGAGGAACCGTCCCGAGCGGAGGCCCTCGCGGCCTCGACGCTCGCGCGGACGCGGTACTCCGGCGACCCCGAGGCGGCGCGCGAGGCGCTCGCCGCCCTCAAACTCCCGACCGACCCCGACGACGACGACCGCCGACGCTTCGCGTCGCTGGTCGCGGTCGACGCGGTCGACGGCGACGACGCGAGCGAGCGGGCGGCCTCGGCGGTCGAGCGCGCGCTCCGCCCCTACGCGACCGACGGCCCGTTCGAGACGGTCGGCGGCTACGCCGACGTCCTCGACGCGCTCGCCCGGGAGGCGCCCGGGACGGGCGTCGCGCTCGCGCTCGCGAGCGACCCGGACGCGTCGCTCCGGACGGCCGCGCTCGACGCGTGGCGTCGCCACGGACTGGCGGCCCACCGCGCGCTCGACGACGCGACGGTCGGCCGGTACGACGGCTGCGTCGTCGCCCGCGTCGACGCCGCGGCGGCCGACGGGTCGCCCGCGATCCTGCCGACGGTCGCCCGGCTCGTCCGGGACTTCCGGTCGCCGGAGCCCGTCGCGGTCGCGCTCGACGAGGGCGCGGGCCGGCTCGCGGCCGCCGCGAGCGAACCGATCGGGCTCGGCGACGCCTGCCGGACCGCCGCCGGCGAGGTCGGCGGCGACGGCTGGGGGACGCCGATGCGAGGTCACGTTTCGGTCGACGACGGCGACATCACCGCGGTGCTGGCCGCGCTCAGGGAGGCGATCTGAGATGACCGAAGAGACCCGCCGGACCGCCACGGTCCGGACCCAGCACGCCGACGCCGCGACGGTCGCGGCCGCGCTCGGGCCGGACGAGACCGACTCGATGCGTACGCGCGTCGACGGCGACGTCGTCGCCTGTACCGTCTCGCGCCCGACGACCGGCGGGCTCCAGTCGACGCTGGACGACCACCTCGTGAACCTGCGCGTCGCCGACCGCGTGATCGAACGCGCTCGGTCGCACATCGCCGCAGACGCTGACTCCGCCGACGCACTCGACTCCGCAGACGAACCGCAGACGACCGACACCGACACACAACCCGACACATGAGCGAACGATCCGTATCCAAGAGCAGAGAACAGAAGCGCTGGTACACCGTGCTGGCGCCCGAACAGTTCGACCGACAGGAGCTCGGCGAGACCCTCGCCGAGGAGCCCCAGCAGGTCGTCGGCCGCACGATCACGACGACCCTCGACCAGCTGACGGGCGACTCCAACGCGAACAACACGAAGCTGACCTTCAAGATCACCGACGTCGGCAGCGACTCGGCGTACACCGAGTTCATCAAGTACGAGCTGACGCGGGACTACCTGCGCTCGCTCGTCCGCCGCGGCGCCTCGAAGGTCGAGGCGTCGATCACGGTGCTGACGACGGACGACTACCGCATCCGCGTCCAGCCCGTCGCGCTGACGACGAAGAAGGCGGACCGCTCGCAGGAGAAGGCGATCCGCCGCGTGATGATCGACAAGGTCCACGCCGCCGCCGAGGAGCGCACCTTCGAGGCGTTCGTCGACGCGATCGTCGACGGGAACCTCTCGTCGGCCATCTACGGCGACGCCAAGGAGATCTACCCGCTGCGCCGCGTCGAGGTCCAGAAGCTGACCCTCGAAGCGCGCCCCAGCGAGGTCGCCGCCGAGGAGGAGGCCGCCGTCGACGTCGACGCCGACGAAGTCGCTGTCGACGCCGACGAGTAACGCCTCGCCGCGCGGACCGAAGCGACCCGTTTTGCGTTTATCGACCGCGGAGCGGCCGCGCCGGCGCGCGGGCAGGTCGTCGTGAACGAGGGCGCCGTCGGTGGCTCTATTTATAAGTACAACTCCTGACCGCTGTGCGGTGGCGCGTGCCTGCGAGCGGCCGCCACCGGCGGCCGCGAGGAGCACGCGCGAGGGAGTCAGTCGCCGGAGCAAAGCGGAGGCGCCTGACGAGGCTGGGGAGGCGTGAGGCGCGGTGCTGTTCGGGGCGGGACTCAAAGGGGCAGTCGCGAGGGCGGCGCAGGCGACGCAAGCACTGGAAGGAGCGAACGGAGTGAGCGACTGAAGCGCGCAGCGAGCGTGCGCCGCCCTCGCGGCTGGGGCTTTGGAGGTGTTCGCGGCGGCCCCGTCAGCAGCAGTTTATAAGCGAGCGACTGGGGATTTGGAGTTGGTCGTCGCCACCCGGCCGATAACCATTTATAAATAATCGGCTGGAACTTCGCCTCGCGTTAAGTTACGCAGAAACGCAAGACAGCGGGAGTATTCGCCGAGTTCGGAAAAGCTGAGTTATAAACTCAAAATAGGTAGTAACTCCGCGAAGAACCAGATCTGCCTTCTCAGTTCTCCTTCCCGTTGATCCACAGAACGCGATCGGCTACATCATTCGAAAATACTTCTATAAAATCGCATGACTGAAGCGATGTTGATACTAACTTAACGCGACCGAACTTCGGCGGAATCCCTCGCCGATCCTCGAACAACGATTTATAAACAGCCGCTCACCCTACCTCTCGCGTCAGCTGCTTCCGGTACGGCTTGAACCCTCGTTTCTCGTAGAACGCCGCCGCGCGCTCGTTGTCGACGTCCACGTCGAGCCGGAGTTCGCCGCAGTCCTGCTCGCGCGCATCTACCTCTGCCCGCTCCATCAACCGGTCCGCCAACCCAGTCTCGCGGTACGACTCGCCCACGTAGATGTCCCCGACGACGAGCCGGTCCGGCCGGTCGAACACCTCCGGACACTCGTCGACGCTCGTCGAGACGAACGCGACGAGGTCGCGGTCCGGATCGGGAACGCCGGCGGACGCCGGCTTCTCGGGGTCGAGGCGCTCGGAGTCGAGCGCCCCGGAATCGACGTCACCCGGAGCGACTTCCGGATCGACCGCGACGACCCACAGACGGCGGTCCGGCTCCTCGCGGAGCAGATCGCGTCGAAACTCCGCCTCGGCCGCGATCAGCTCCTCGTCCGGCCGATCGGCGAGCGCGTGGCGCTCCGCAGCGGCCGCGAGGTCGCGGTGGTACGGGAGCCACAGCTCGGCGGCGTAGCGGCGGAGGGCGTCCTCGTCGGTCGGCAGGCGTCGGATCTCCATACGGCGGCCACCGGAGCGGGCGACATACGCTTTCGGGTCGCGTGCGATCCGTCCGCATCCGCCGATATCCGGGAGACGAAAGCTTGAAACGCCGCTCGCCCGACCTCTCGGGTATGGAACTGCGGGTCATCGAGAAGACCGACACGGAACTCCACATCGAGATCGCGGGCGAGGACCACACGTTCATGAACGTGCTGAAGGGCGCCCTGCTGGAGTCGGACGACGTCGCCGCCGCGACCTACGACATGAACCCCGAGCAGTCCGGGGGCCAGACCGAGCCCGTCCTCACCGTCAAGGCCGAGGAGGGCGACCCGCTCGACGTGCTCGCGGACGCCGCCGGCTCGATCACCGAGCGAACCGACGCGCTGCGCGACGCGGTCCGCGCGGCCTGAGCGCGGGTCCGATCTTCTCTTCGTCCCACCTCGCCCCGGCGCCACGAGGGGCATACCTAAGTGCCGACTCCCGAAACGGGGGTGTATGCCGCCGAGCGTACTCATGCTGGGGTGGGGGTTCCCGCCGAACATCACCGGCGGGCTCGACGTCCACGTGGGAGAACTGTTCACCGGGCTGCGCGACGACCTCGGCGTCGACGTGACGCTGGTGTTGCCCGCGGAGTTCGCGCCCGACGACGAGCCGGGGCTCGAACCCGTCGAGACCGGGGAGGGCGACGTCGCGGCGCGGGTCGGGGAGCTCTCCGACCGCTTCGCCGAGCTCGCGCCCGACCACGACGTGATCCACACGCACGACTGGTTCGGCTACGGGCCCGGTCGCGCCGCGGCCCGCGAGTCCGACGCGACGTGGGTCTCCTCGTTCCACTCGCTGGCGAGCGACCGGAACATCGATCCGCCGAGCCGCGAGGTCGAGACCGAGCGCCGCCTCGCGAACGCCGCCGACACGAACGTCGCGGTCAGCGAGATCGTCCGCGAAGATATCAGGGAGCTGTACGACGCGGACTCGCGGGTCGTGTACAACGGCTTCTCGACGCCGAAGTTCTCCGGGAAGGACGTGCGCGAGGACCTCGGTATCGACGGCGAGATGCTGTTCTTCGTCGGCCGCCACACCGATCAGAAGGGGATCTCGCACCTGCTGTACGCGACGAAGAAGCTCCGCGGCCGCGACGTGACGCTCGTCGTCGGCGGGTCGGGCCATCAGACCGAGCAGCTGAAGCGGTTCGCGGAGCTGCTCGGCATCGACGACCGCGTCGAGTTCGTCGGCTACGTCCCCGAGGCCGAGCTGGGCGACTACTACGCCGCCTCCGACGCGTTCGTCTCGCCATCCTACGCGGAGCCGTTCGGGATCACGATCACCGAGGCCTTGGAGGCGGGGACGCAGGTCGTCGCGACCCGTTCCGGCGTCGCCGAGGTGCTCCCCGACGGCTGCCTCGTCGAGGTCGAGACGGACTCCGAGTCGATCGTCGACGGGCTCATCGAGGCGCTCGATCGCGAGGAGCCGCCGGAGTACGAGCGCCGCGAGTGGGGCGACGTCGCCGAGGACACGCTCGCCGTGTACGAAGACGTCGCCTAATCGATCCGTATCCTCTTCGCGGAGCCTTCCGTCAGTCCCGCTCGCCCCGGAACACGTCGAACTCCGTCACCGGCTGCGGGTGCGTGACCCGGAAGCCGTCCGCGGTCTCCATCACGCCGCGCGTGCTGCCGGTCGCGCCGCCGTACGGGCTCTCCTCGCCGCCCGCGCCGGCGCCCTGGTACGGCGAGGTGTACGGCGACCCGGAGACCGGGTCGTCGAACCCCTCCGGCGGGAGGTAGATCCGCTCGCCGTCTTCCGACCGCACGACGACGGCGACGTCCCTCGTGCCCGTCACGTCGATGACCGTGCGGTCCTCGGTGATCCGCGCGTCGACGTCGATGTCGGTGTCGTCCATGTGGACCCCTGCGACCGGGAGCGGTTTAGCTGTGCCGGCGGCGCGACGGGGGTCGCGGGGCGCCGAGCCCGCGACGCCCCCGGGGGAGCGCCGACCCGGCGCGGGACGCCCGAGCGGTGGTGAATCCTTTTGTGCGGCGGCGCCGAACCTCGCTTCGATGGACGTCAACAGCCATGCCGAGGAGCTCGCCTCCGACCTCGGCGTCGACAAAGAGGAGGTCAAAGCCGACTTAGAGAACTTGCTGGAGTACAGCGTCCCGATCGACGAGGCGAAACAGAGCGTCCGCCGGAAGCACGGCGGAGGCGGCGGCGGGTCGTCGCCCACGCCCGACGCCGTCGACGTCGGCGAGATCACGACCGACCACGACGGCGTGACGGTGACGGTCCGCGTGCTGACGCAGGGGACGCGCACGATCCGGTATCAGGGCGACGACCTCACGATCCGCGAGGGGGAGATCGCCGACGAGACCGGCGTGATCTCCTACACCGCGTGGCAGGACTTCGGCTTCGAGCCGGGCGACTCGCTGACGATCGGCAACGCCGGCGTCCGCGAGTGGGAGGGAGAGCCGGAGCTCAACCTCAACGACTCGACGACGGTCGCCATCGCCGACGAGGAAGTCGAAGTCGACCGCGAGGTCGGCGGCGACCGCAGCCTCGTCGACATCGCGGCCGGTGACCGCGGCCGCAACGTGGAGGTCCGCGTGCTGGAGGTCGACGAGAAGACCATCTCCGGGCGCGACGGCGAGACGGAGATCCTCGAGGGGGTCGTCGGCGACGAGACGGCGAAGCTCCCGTTCACCGACTGGCAGCCCCGCTCCGAGATCGAGGCCGGCGCCGACCTCCGGATCGAGGACGTGTACGTCCGGGAGTTCCGCGGCGTCCCCTCGATCAACCTCACCGAGTTCTCGACGGTGACGCCGCTTCCCGACCCGGTCGAGGTCGCCGAGGACGCCCCGCGCCTCTCGGTCGCCGACGCGGTCGGCTCCGGCGGGATGTTCGACGTCGAGGTCGTCGGGAACGTCCTCGAAGTCCGCGACGGCTCCGGGCTCATCGAGCGCTGTCCGGAGTGCGGCCGCGTCGTCCAGAACGGCCAGTGCCGGAGCCACGGCGACGTGGACGGCGAGGACGACCTGCGCGTGAAGGCGATCCTCGACGACGGCACCGACACGGTCACCGTCGTCCTCGACGACGAACTCACCGCCGAGGTGTACGGCGGCGGCCTCGACGACGCCCTCGACGCCGCGAAGGACGCGATGGACAAGCAGGTCGTCGCCGACGACATCGCCGACACGCTCGTGGGGCGCGCCTACCGGGTCCGCGGGAACCTCTCGGTCGACGACTACGGCGCCACCCTCGACGCCGTCGAGTTCTCGCTCGCGGACGACGACCCGGCCGACCACGCCCGCGCCGCGCTCGCGGAGGTGGGCGAATGAGCGACGACGGACCCGGCACGCGGGAGGTCGCCTACCGGCTGTTCGCCGCCGAGTTCGACGACGCCTCGCTGTCGTACTCCGAGAGCGACGAGGAGCGCGCCCCGAACTACGTCGTCACGCCGACCGGCGCGCGCGTGAACCGCCTGTTCACCGCGGGCGTGCTCACCGAGGTCGAACGCGTCAACGACGAGACGCGCCGCGGCCGCGTCGTCGACCCCTCCGGCGCGTTCGTCACCTACGCGGGCCAGTATCAGCCGGAGGCGCAGACCTTCCTCGAACGCGCCGAGCCGCCGGCGTTCGTCGCGCTCACCGGCAAGGCGCGCACCTTCGAGCCCGAGGACTCCGACCGCGTGTTCACCTCCGTCCGCCCGGAGAGCCTCAACGAGGTCGACGCGGACACCCGCGACCGGTGGGTCGTCTCCGCCGCCGAGGCGACGCTCGACCGCCTCGCGGTGTTCGCGAAGGCGCTCGACGCCGACCTGCGCGGCGACGACCTCCGCGCCGCGCTGGAGGCGGGCGGCGCCCCGGCCCCGCTCGCGGCGGGGATCCCGAAGGCGCTCGACCACTACGGCACCACCGCGGCCTACGCCGAGGCGGTCCGCCGGCTCGCGGTCGACGCGCTGGAGATGATCGCGGGCGACCGCGACGAGGTCCGCGCGCTCGACCTCGCCCCCGACGAGGGCGAGGCGACCGCGATCGGGCCCCTCCCCGAGACCGACGTGACGGTCGCGGAGCCGGCCGCGACGGTCGAAGGCGACGAAGACACGGCTGCCGACGCCGGCGACGAGCCGGAACCGTCCTCCGAGGAGATCGATGCCGAACCGACCGCGGAGTCGGAGTCGAGCGACGACGCCGCCCCGTCGACCGCCGATGCCGACTCGTCGCTCGACGACTCGCCCGAGCCGGAGGCCGACGAGTCGGCCGAATCCCCGACGGACGAAGCGACCGCGTCGGAGCCGACCTCGACCGCCGAAGCCGAGTCGCCCGGCGACGCGGACGACTCTACCGAGGTGACCACTGACGACGCCGCGATCGACGAGGACGACGCCGCGACCGACGACGGCGGCCTCGGTGACTTCGACGCCGGAAGCGACGAAGGCGATGTCGGCGACTTCGACGCCGACGGCGACGCGGACGCGACCGCGGACCTCGATCCGGACGCCGACGACATGTACCAGCTCGACGACGAGGAGCGCGAGGAGATCGAGTCCGAGTTCGGCACCGACTTCTCGACCGGGACCGAGGTCGACGAGCCCGGCGAGGCCGACATCGACGTGCCCGACCCGGAGGAGATCGCCGAGGAGCCGACCGAGGACCCCGCGGCGGCCGCAGACGACGCGGACGCGTCCGGTACTGAAAGCGACGAGGTCGACGCCGCCGACTCGGCGACTGCCGCCGACGGCGAGGCCGAGACCGACACCGAGACCGAGACCGACACCGACGGAGACGCCGGCGACGTCGACCTCGAAGCCGCTGCGGTCGAGGCGATGGGCGACCTCGACGACGGCGACGGGGCGCCCCGCGAGGCGGTCGTCGAGCGCGTCGCGGACGAGCACGGCGTCGAGCCGGGCGCGGTCGAGGACGCGATCCAGGACGCGCTGATGAGCGGGCAGTGTTACGAGCCCGGCGACGGGCTCCTCAAGCCGATCTGATGGGCGACGCGCCAGCCGTCGAGCCGGTGGTCGGCGAGCCGGCGGCCGTGGCCGACCTCGGACGGGAGCGCGCGCTGCTCGTCGCCGACGTCCACGCCGGCATCGAGGTCGGCCTGCGCTACGAGCGCGGCGTCGAACTGGACTCGCGCGCCGACGAGCGCCGCGAGCGGCTCGTCGACCTGATCGCCGAGACGGACGCCGACCGGCTCGTCGTCCTCGGCGACCTCGCGCACCGCATCGGCGCGCCCGACGGCGACGAGCGCGAGGAGCTGGAGACGCTGGTCCGCGCCGTCACCGACCGCGTCCCGATGACGCTCGTCGAGGGGAACCACGACGCGGGCGTCGCGGAGGCGTTCGCGGACGACCTCGACGTGATCGGCCCCGAGGGGGGACTCCTCGGCGACGAGCCCGGGTCGCCGGTCGGCGTCGTCCACGGCCACACGTGGCCCGACCCCGCGCTCCTCGACGCCGACGTGGTGTGTACCGGCCACGAACACCCGCAGGTGCGGCTGGAGGACGCGGTCGGCGGGTCGCGCGTCGAGCGCGCGTGGCTCCGCGGGGAACTCGACCCCGCGGCGTTCACCGAGGCGGGCGAGGGGCACGGGCGCGGGGGGGATCCGCCCGAACTCGTCGTCTTCCCCGCGTTCAACGAGCGGTCCGGGGGCACCTGGGTGAACGTCGAGGGGCAGTCGTTCCTCGCGCCGTACCTCCCCGCGGCGCTGCCCGCGGCGGACGCGTACCTGCTCGACGGGACGCGGCTCGGCGACTATCGCCGGATCTGAGCGCCGCGGACCGGCTCCTTCGGCGCGCCGTCGCGGGCGAGGACCGTTTTCCGCGCGAGCGGGACCGTTTTGCCCCGCGGCGCGCGATCGGTTCCTATGGTCACCGACCGCTCGCCGACCGATATCGACGAGGCCGGGTGGCACTGGCTCCGGGTCAAGCACGTGACCGGATTCCCGAGACAGGTCCGCGACGGCTACTTCCCGAACCACGACGTGACGCGGCCGGCCGCGACGACCGAGGCGGACCTACCGGAGGTCGAACGAGAACGAGAGGCGTCGCTCCCGGCCGACCCCGAGACCGTTCGCGACGTCGACCGCCTCGCGCTGGAGACGACGTACCTGAGCGGGAAGTGGCTCGTCGAGCGTCCCGCCGAGACGGTCGACGAGGTCTGGGAAGCGGTGGTCGACGACGTCGCGGCCGGGGAGTTCTGGGACGCGAAGGTCACGACCCGCGCCGGCCGCGAGGCGTTCGGCGAGACGGACCACGCCGTGCTGGTGTTCACGCCGAACTACTTCGACCGGGCGGACGTCGACCGGGTCCGACGCCGGTTGCGGGAGGCCCACGGGGTGACCGAGGCGATCCGGTACCGGCCCGACGTGTACACGCTCGACGGGGTCCACGAGGAGCGGCTCGGACCGCTCGCCGACTCGGCCGCGTCGCGGTTCCGGGCCTGAGGCTCGAACTGAGGAAGAGTCCGACTACTCGACCGGCCGGAACCGGAACCCGTCCCAGTCCTGGCTCTCCGGCTCGCGGATGCCGGCGCCCGGCTCGCGCAGTTCGTCGGCGTACACCGGCTCGACGCGGTCACCGATCTCGACGTCGAACGCCTCTCCGGAGCCGTCCTCGCGCTCCGCGATCTGCCCGAGCGCGCGGACCGGCGGCCCGTCGTAGCCGTCGCCCATCTCGAACTCGACGATGGCGAGCGTGTTCGGCTCGCGGACGCCCGGCGGCGTCGCGGTCGAGGTCGTCCACGTGACGACCCGTCCCTCGTACTGGCGGAGATCGACCGTCCCGACGCGCTCGGCGCCGTTCGGGCCCACGGTGTGGGGCGGGTACGTGACCGTCCCGTCCGCGTACTCCGCCGCCTCGAAGCTCGGTTCGCCGGTCGATGCCCCGTCGTCTTCGGCCGCGTCGTTGTCGCTCATTGGCTTCCCTCCAGAATCGTCGTGGTCACGCAGTTCCCGAACCCGCCGACGTTACACGCGAGGCCCGTTTCGGCCTCCACCTGTCGCGGGCCGGCGTTCCCGGTGACCTGCTTGAATATCTCGTACACCTGCGCGACGCCGCTGGCCCCGAGCGGGTGGCCCTTCGACTTGAGGCCGCCGGAGGTGTTGATCGGGAGGTCGCCGTCGCGGTCGGTGACCCCCTCCTCGACCGCCTTCCAGCCCTCGCCCTTCTCGAAGAAGCCGAGGTCCTCGCTCTGGAGGAACTCGAGGATGGTGAACATGTCGTGGAGTTCGGCCACGTCGACGTCGTCCGGGCCGATCCCGGCCATGTCGTAGGCGATATCGGAAGAATCGACGACCCCGCCCATCGTGGTCGGGTCCGCGCGCTCGTGGACGACGTGGGTGTCGGTCGCGCCGCCGATCCCCGAGATCACGGCGTAGTTGCCGTCGGGCGCGTACTCCTCCGCCACGGACTCCGGGCAGAACACGAGCGCCGCGGAGCCGTCAGTGATCGGGCAGAAGTCGTACAGCCGGAGCGGGTCGGCGACGATCGGCGAGTCGAGGACCGTGTCGAGGTCGACCTCCTTCCGGAACTGTGCGTGCGGGTTGTCCACGCCGTTCCTGTGGTTCTTCACCGCGACCTTCCCGAGGCTCTCGCGGGGCGCGTCGTACTCGTCGAGGTACAGCCGCGCGGTGAGCCCCGCGAACGAGGGGAGCGTCACGCCCTGCTTGTACTCGACCGGATGCGTGAGCGACGCGATCACGTCGGTCGCCTCCGACGTCGTCCGGTGGGTCATCTTCTCGCCGCCGACCAACATGGTGAGGTCCGACGCGCCCGAGGCGACCGACTGCCACGCGGCGTACACGCCCGCGCCGCCCGACGAGGACGTCTGGTCGATCCGCGCGGTGTAGGCCGGCTGGGCCGCTAAGTCGTGGGCGAGCGCGTTCGGGACGCCGGTCTGTCCCTCGAACTCGCCGCTGGCCATGTTCGAGACGTACAGGTGATCGAGGTCGTCGCCGTCGACGCCGGCGTCGTCGAGCGCGGCCGCGCCCGCCTCCGCCAACAGCTCCCGCACCCAGGCGTCGCGCTGCCCGAATCGGGTCATCGACGCGCCGACGATCGCTACGCGTTCCATGTCCGTGGGTCCACCGGCGTCACCTAAAACGTACCTCTCTGCGGTCGGTGGGGCGGGGAGAACCTCCTCGCCGTCGCTCCGCTCGCCGTCACTCCGCGCGCCGCCCGCCGTGGCCCGGGTAGTCGCGCTCGAACCGCGACCCGATCTCGTCGCGGTCGAGCCGGATCACGACCGGGCGCCCGTGCGGGCAGGCGTACGGGTTCTCGCAGGCGTCGAGGCGGTCGAGGAGGTCGACGACCCGCCCCTCGGTCAGCGAGGTGTTCCCCGTCACCGAGGGGTAGCAGGCGAGGTCGGCGAGCAGCTCGTCGACGGCGTCGGCGACCGGTTCGTCGCCCGCGGCGGCGTCGTCGACCAGCGCGGAGAGGACGTCCCGCAGGAGGCCGGGGTCGAGCGCGGCGTCGAAGACGGCGGGGACCGCCGTCACCGCGACCTCGCGGTCGCCCGCGCGCTCGGCCCGGAACCCGATCGCGGTCAGGTCGTCGACGAACTCCTCGAACAGCGCCGCCTCGCGGGCGGTGAGTTCGATGCGGACCGGCTCCGCGAGCGCCTGCGCGTCCGCGCCGTCCGCGAAGGCCGCCTTCAGCCGCTCGTAGTTCACCCGCTCGTCGGCCGCGTGCTGGTCGATCAGCACGAGCCCGTCGGGCGCCTCGGCGACGACGTACGTCTCGTGGAGCTGGCCGAGCACCCGAAGCGAGGGCAGCGAGTCGAACTCCCGCTCGCTCTCCGTCCCGTCGCCGTCGAGGGTCCGCTGTCGGGTCGCTGGGTGCGTTCGGGCGGTCGGACGCGTGGCGTCCCCGCTCGCGACCGACGCGTCCTCCCCGACAAACCCGTCGCCGTGATCCGGTTCGCCGTCGGTCGAGGGGGCTCCAGTCGGAGCGTCGGCGTCCGAGGTGTCGGCGTCGCGGTCGACCGCGCCGCTCAGGGCCTCGGCGTCGTCGGCCCCGTCCCCGGCACCGACATCGGTCGATCCTCCCGGGTCGCGCTCCGTCGCGTCCTCCTGCCAGCTCCGGGGAGAGGGCGGGTCGCCGCTCGCGTCGTCGCTCGCGCCGCCGCCCAGCCCGTCGACCGCCCACGCCGCGTCGTCGTCCGGGTCCAGTTCGGTCGGACTGGCGGGGTCCGCACCGTCCGCGTCGGTCGGATCCGTCCCGTCCGCGTCGGTCGGACTCGCACCGGTCTCGCGGCCCTCGTCCGCGGTCCGTCCGGAGTCGGCCGACTCGGTCGGTTCGGTCGGTTCCGTCGGTTCCGTCGACTCGGTCGATCCGGCCGCGGTCGCGGGCTCGCGCCCCTCGCGCGCGGCGCGCTCGTGGTCGGTGTCCGCGCCGCCGACGGCCTCGGCGTCGGGCGTCTCGGGGTCGACCGCGGTCTCGTCCGGCGCCGACTGGCCGCGCGGCGCGGTCGAGCGGATCAGGCCGTGGTCGAGGAGGGCCGACTCGACCGCGTCCTCGACCGCCGAGCGGACCGCGGGCTCCTCGTCGAAGCGGACCTCCAACTTGCGCGGGTGGACGTTCACGTCCACGTCGCCGGCCGGGACCTCGACGAAGAGGACCGCGAACGGGTAGCGGTCGGGCGCTAACTGGCCGCCGTAGGCGTCGAGGGTCGCCTCGCGGAGCGCGCTCGCGGTGACGTACCGGCCGTTGACGTACGTCGAGAGGTAGTCGCGGGTCGAGCGCGCCGTTTCGGGGTGGGAGACGAGTCCCGTGACCCGCTCTACCGGTGCCTCACCGCCCGTTTCGCTTTCGGACGCCCAGTCGACGTCGATCATAGACTCGGCGACCTCGCGGCCGTAGACCGCGAGGACGGTCGACCGGAGGTCGCCGTTCCCCTCGGTCGCGAACGTCTCGCGCCCGTCGTGCTCCAGCGAGACCGCCACGTCGGGGTTCGCCAGCGCGTAGCCGGTCACGACCGTGTTCACGTGGTCGAACTCCGTCGCCGTCCGCTTGAGGAACTTCTCGCGAGCGGGCGTATTATAAAAGAGGTCGTCGACCCCGACGGTCGTGCCCGCGGGACAACCGGCCGGCCGGACCTCCCCGACGTCGCCGCCCTCGACGGTGATCTCCGCGCCCGCCTCGGCGTCCGGGGGGCGCGACCGCACCGTCAGTCGGGAGACGGCGCCGACGGTGTACAGCGCCTCGCCGCGGAAGCCGAGGGTTCCGACGCCGCGGTCGAGATCCTCGATGTCGCCGATCTTCGAGGTGGCGTGTTCCGCGACGGCCGCCTCCAGCTGGTCTTCGGGGATGCCGACGCCGTCGTCGCGGACGCGGATCCCCTCGGTGCCGCCCGACTCGACCGACACCGCCACGCGGCTCGCGCCCGCGTCGAGGCTGTTCTCGACCAGCTCCTTCACGACGCTCGCGGGCCGTTCGACGACCTCGCCGGCCGCGATCCGCTGGACGGTCCGCTCGTCCAACCGCTCGATGTCTGGCGGCTCCATTCGTACGCTCCGTCTGACGAGCGCGCACTTCAAGCCGTTGTCGGCCGCGGTGACGCAGGGCGGACTGAAGTCCAACGAGTAGACTATTTATAAACAAAACTGCGGTGGCGCGTGCCTCCGAGTGGCCGCCGAAGGCGGCCGCGAGGAGCACGCGCGAGGGAGTCGGTGGTCCGGAGCAACGCGGAGGACCACCGACGAGGCTGGGGAGGTGAGAGGTGCGGTGCTGTGCGGGGCGGGACTCAAAGGGGCAGTCGCGAGGCCGCCGTAGGCGATGTAAGCACCGCAGGGAGCGAGCAAAGCGAGCGACTGAGGAGCGCAACGAGCGTACGGCGGCCTCGCGACTGGGGCTTTGGAGGTGTTCACCGTCGATCCGCGATCAGCTATTTATAAGCGAGCGACTGGGGCTTTGGAGGTGTTCACCGTCGATCCGTGATCAGCTATTTATAAGCGAGCGGCTGGGGCTTTGGCGGTGTTCGCAACCGATCTGCTATCAGCCATTTATAAACAAACCGCTCGGACACCGGAAGCGGCCACCGCGGGGTCAGCAGTCCTCGGGCGGGTCTGGCGGATACCGATTGCGTTCGCGCCTGAAACAGAGAGAAAGTACGAACGATCGGTTCACAAGCCGCTTCCCTATCCGGAAATCGACCCCGCTTAAGCGACCGCGGCCGCGATCTCCTCGTCGGAGAGGAACACGTCCTCGCCGGTCTCCGCGTCGAACAGGTGGAGGTCCGCCTCCTCGAAGACGACGCCGACCTCGTCGCCGGCCTCAGGCTGGACGTCCGCCGGCGCTCGCGCGAGGAAGTCCTCGGTCACGTCGAGGTGGACGTAGTTGTCGGAGCCGATCGGCTCGACGACCTCGACGGTCGCGGTCAGCGTCTCCTCGCCGGTCGGCTCCTCGACGATCCCGATGTTCTCGGGGCGGATCCCGAGCGTGTACGGGCCGCTTTCGAGGTCGTGACCGGCGACGTAGTCGCGGCTGAGCGCGAACGCGAGCCCCGACGACTCGTCGCGGATCGTCGCCGTCGTCCCGTCCGTCTCCACGTCGACGTCGAGGAAGTTCATCGACGGCGAACCGATGAAGCCGGCGACGAACTCGTTGACCGGGTTCTGGTACACCTCGGTGGGCGCGCCGACCTGCTGGAGCTCGCCGTCGTTGAGGATGGCGAGGCGGTCGCCCATCGTCATCGCCTCCTCCTGGTCGTGGGTGACGTACATCGCGGTGACGCCGAACTCCTTCTGGAGCTTCTGGATCTCCGCGCGCATCTCCGTCCGGAGCTTCGCGTCGAGGTTGCTGAGCGGCTCGTCGAAGAGGAACACCTCGGGCTCGCGCGCGATGGCGCGGCCGAGCGCGACGCGCTGCTTCTGCCCGCCGGAGAGCTCGTCGGGCTTGTCGTCGAGGAGGTCCTCGATGCCCATCATCTCGGCCATCTCGCGCACGCGCTCGTGTCGCTCCTCGGTGGTCATGTCGGTGCTCATCTTGAGCCCGAACGCCATGTTCTCGCGGACCGTTTTGTGCGGGTACAGCGCGTAGTTCTGGAACACCATCGCGACGGGACGCTCCTTCGCGTGGATGTCGGTGACGTCCTCGTCGTCGAAGTGAACGGTTCCGGACGTCGGCTCTTCGAGCCCCGCGACCATCCGGAGCGTGGTCGTCTTCCCGCAGCCCGACGGCCCGACCACGGTCACGAACTCGCCGTCGTCGATCTCCAGATCGAGGTCGTCGACGGCGACGATGGTCCCTCGGTCGAACTCCTTCCGGAGCGTGTCGAGCGTGACGCGTGCCATTTCCCTGATAACCGTCCCACTGGCATATGAGTTCTTTGCTGTTTTCTTGATATATGGTGAACAATCTCTTCTCAAATATCGGCCTACTCGACGCGATCGCGCCGGTCGTCGATCCGCGCTGTCGACGAAGATCGATCCCGATCGATCGGAACACACCCCAAACACTAAATGTATGAAAATATAATTCATCATTTGTTCTGGACACATGAACGAGAAACGTAGAACGCTGCTCAAGGCGATGGGGGGAACGACTGCGCTCGCGGGGCTCGCGGGCTGTATCAGCACCGGCGGCGACGGCGGCGACGGCGGTGACGGGAGCGACGGAAGCGACGGAAGCGACGGCTCCGACGGGTCGGACGGAAGCGACGGGTCCGACGGCGGGAACACCGGGTCCGCGCGGCTGTGGACGGACCTCTCCGACGCCGAGGACGAGGCGATGACCGGCTACATCGACCAGTACGAGTCGGAGACGGGCAACACCATCAACAAGGAGGCGCCCGGCGGCGAGCTCGACCAGCAGCTCGAAACCGCGATCCCGGCCGGCGACGGCCCCGACTCGTGGATCTGGGCGCACGACTGGGTCGGCCGCTTCGCGGTCCGCGAGGACCCGCCGTTCCTCTACGACGCGAGCGACGACGTCGACGTCTCGCTCGACAGCTACACGCAGGCGGCGCGCGAGGCCGCGCAGTTCAACGACGGGCTCTACGGGCTCCCGTTCGCCTCCGAGACCGTCACGCTGTTCTACAACGAGGACATGGTCGACGAGCCGCCGGAGACCTTAGAGGAGATGGTCTCGATCATGGAGGAGCACCACGATCCCGAGAACGGCCAGTACGGCCTCTCGTACCCCGTGACGGACCCGTACTTCGTCAGCGGGTTCATCCAGGCGTACGGCGGGAACATCTTCGACGAGCAGAACCTCGAGGTCGGCGTCGACAGCGACGCGTGTAAGCGCGGGATGGACGCCCTCGAGACGGTGTCGCAGTACGTCCCGGCCGACCCCGGCTACGAGTCGCAGATCGTCGCGTTCGCGGACGGCCTCGCGCCGTTCGCGATCAACGGCCCGTGGGAGCTCGGGAACCTCCAGGACTCGATCGAGAACCTCGGCGTCACGACGCTGCCGACCATCGACGGCAACCACCCGCGCACGTACTCGGGCATCCAGCTGTTCTACTTCTCGTCGATGCTGGCCGACGCCGACCAGCCCTCGGTCGACGCCGCGACCGGCCTCGCCGAGTGGTACACCACCAACGAGGAGATCATCCAGACCAACGCCGCGGAACAGGGGTACATCCCCGTGCTGGCCGACGTCGTGGGCAACGGCGACCTCTCCTCGGAGGTCCAGGCGTTCGCCCAGCAGGTCGACCACGGCGTCCCCATCCCGACGCACCCGGACATGGACAGCGTCTGGACGCCCGTGACGGAGGCGCTGGAGCGCGTCTTCAACGACGAGCAGGACAGCGACGCCGCGCTCGACCAGGCAGCCTCCGAGATCCGGGAGGCGCTGTAGGCACCGCTCGGAGCGATGGCCTCTTCGCAACCCGGAACCGGCGTGAGCGGACTGGCGCGCCTGCGGTCGGCGCTGCCGTTCTCCAGTCGCGACTGGGGGCTGCTCCTCGTCGCGCCCGGCGTGCTGCTCTTCTCGAGTTTCATGCTGTACCCGATCTTCTACCTCTTCTACATCTCGCTGACCGACGCGACGTTCGCCGGGTCGGTGATCGGCGGCGGCGCCGAGCTGATCGGGCTGGCGAACTACGTCCAGCTGATCGGCGACTCGCAGTTCTGGACGTCGATGACGACGACGTGGCTGTTCGTCGCCGTCTCGCTCGTGATCAAGGTGATCCTCGCCGTGGGGATCGCTCTCCTGTTGAACCACGTTCGGGTCGCGGGCAAGCGCTACATGCGCGCGGCGGTGATCGTCCCGCTGGGGTTCCCCGGCATCTTCACGATCACCGTCTGGCGCGGGATGTTCAGCGACGCGCGCTTCGGCGTGTTCAACACCATCCTGGGCCGGTACAACGACGTGATGTCGTCGCTGTCGGCCCCGCAGGCCCTGCTGTTCGACGTGCCGATCGGGTTCCTCAGCGGTCGCTGGGAGGCGTTCTTCGCGTACGTCACCACCGAGGTGTGGCTGGCGTACCCGTTCATGGTGATCATCATCGTGAGCGCCCTTCAGGACGTGCCTCGGTCGCTCCACGAGGCCGCGATGGTCGACGGCGCGGGAGCGCTCCAGCGGTTCCGGACCGTGACGCTGCCCGCGATCAAGGGGCCGGTCCTGTTCGCGTCGATCCTCACGGCCGCGACGTCGTTCCAGCAGTTCCTGATCCCGTGGGTGTTCAACCAGGGGGGGCCGTCGAGGCAGAACGAGCTGATCATCGTGTACGGCTACCGCGAGGCGATCACGTTCAACCAGTTCGGCCTGTCGGCCGCGATCCTGATCGTCGGGATCGGGTTCGTCGGGCTGTTCATGTACGCCGCCGTGCGCTACGGCGGCCTCGCCGAGGGGGTGGGTGACGAATGAGCTCGCGAGGCTCCGCGGCCGGACTGGTCGCGTCCGCGACCGCCCTCGTCGCCGCCGCGGTCGGCTTGGTCCGCTCGAAGCTGGTCGCGCTCGCGACCGCGCCGAAGCGGTTCGTCGTGATGGTCCAGCGGGCGATTTACGACGTCCGCACCGGGAAACGCAGCTCGTGGGACGTGACGAAGAGCGTCCTGATGACGCTGTTCGGCCTCGCGATGGTGCTCGTGCTGCTGTTCCCGCTGTTCTGGATCACGACCGCGTCGCTCGCGGAGGGGTCGCGACTGTTCAACACCAGCGGCATCTTCCCGGACCCGTCGACGTACAACCTCGGCGCGTACCGGTGGGTGATCTTCGAGTCCGACTTCTTCTTCGTCGACGGCGACTGGGGGTATCCCCAGCTGGTCCTCGGCGGCGGGGACGGGCTCGTGAGCTTCCGGTGGGCCGGCACCGAGACCGGTCCCGGGGCCGTGTTCAACAGCCTCTACATCGTCAGCGTGACGCTCGCGGCCGGGTTCGGGATGATCGTCCCGGCGGCGTACGCGTTCTCGCGCCGCAAGTTCGTCGGCCGCAAGCGCATCCTCTACGGCTACGTCCTCTTCACGCAGATCGGCGCCGGCCTGTCGATCGCGACGCTCGTGGCGCTGTACTCGCTGTTCAGCACCTACGGGCTCACGAACAACCTGTTCGTCCTCGGACTCTTCTACGCCGCGTCGGCGATCCCGTTCAACACGTGGCTGTTGAAGACGTACATGGACAACATCCCCGTCTCCTACGAGGAGGCGGCGATGGTCGACGGCGCGAGCTTCCTCGACACGATCCGGGAGGTCATCCTCCCGCTGACGAAACCGGGGCTCGCCGTCGTTCTGATCTTCGTCTGGCTCGCCGGCTGGAACGAGTTCATCATCGCGCAGACGCTGCTGCGCCCCGAGAACTACCCGCTGTCGGTGGAGCTGTACAACATCGCGACCGAGGGCCGGTTCTCGACGCCGTGGACGCGGTTCGCGGCGTTCGCGAACCTGTTCGCGCTGCCGGTCGCGATCGTCTACTTCGCGGCCCAGCGCTCCGTCGAGGACGGGCTCTCGTTCGGCGGCATGGAGGGATAACGGACCGAGCGCGGTCCGCCTCCGGCCGATCTGCGTTTCGCGGTTCTCGTTTTCGCGGTTCTCGTTTTCGCGGTTCTCGTTTTCGCGGTTCTCGTTTTCGCGGTTCTCGTTTTCGCGCAGTCTTTTCGCCTGATCGATCCGACCCGCGATCGATCGTCGACACCGCCCCGCTCCGCACGGCACCTCATACCTCCCCAGCCTCGGCGGACGGCCCGGCGCGGGCGGAGCCGCGCCGGACCGCCGCCTCCCTCGCGGGCTTCTCGCGGCCGCCGATGGCGGCCGCTCGAAGGCGCGCCACCGCGAAGGAATTTATAAAAGATATCCCGCCCGAAACCGTTCGCCGCTCAGTCGTCGGCGGTCGGCGTCGGCGCCTCGCCGCCGAGCCGCTCGCGCTCGTGGTCGGCCTCGAAGTCGAGGTCGGGACCGCGCGCGATGATCCCCGAGGGGGTCACGTCGGGGTGCGTGGTGTAGTAGTGCTCCTTGATGTGGGCCATGTTCACCGTCTCCGCGACGCCCGGCGTCTGGTAGAGGTCGCGCAGGTACGGCCAGAGGTTGTCGTACTGGTGGACGAACTGCCGGTTACACATGAAGTGCGTGTGATACACCTGGTCGAAGCGGACCAGGGTGGTGAACATGCAGATGTCCGCCTCGGTGAGCGAGTCGCCGACGAGGTAGCGCTGGTCCGCCAGGTGGTCGTCGTAGCGGTCGAGCGCGCCGAAGAGGTCGTCCATCGCCTCGTCGTAGGCCGTCTGGGAGGTGGCGAAGCCGGCGCGGTAGACGCCGTTGTTGATCGGCTCGTAGATGTCCGTGATCACCTCGTCGACGTCCGCGACGGTCGCGGCGTCCTCGTCGTCCGGGAGCAGCGAGACGCCGTTCCCGAGGTCGGCAAACGCGGTCGAGAGGGTGCGGAGGATCTCTCGCGACTCGTTGTTGACGATCGTCTCCTCCTCGGTGTCCCACAGCACGGGGACGGTCACCCGACAGGTGGCGTCGGGGTCGGCCTCGACGTACAGCTCGCGGAGGTAGTCGCTGTCGTGGAGGTGGTCGGGCGTGCAGCCGTCCTTCTCCGGGGTGAACTGCCAGCCGTCCTCGCCGCGGTACGGGTCGACGACCGAGACGCCGATCGCGTCTTCGAGGCCGAGCAGCGACCGCGCGAGCAGCGTGCGGTGCGCCCACGGGCAGGCGTACGAGACGTACAGGTGGTACCGGCCGGCCTCCGGCTGGAAGCGCTCGTCGGGCTCCGCGTCGACGTGGTCGGGCACGTCGCTGCCCGCGATCCAGTTCCGGAAGGTCGTCTCGCCGCGCTGGAACGAGCCGTCCTCGTCCGTCGCCTCGTAGGTGTCCGTGCGCCACTCGCCGTTCACGAGCTGATTCATGTCTCTCACGTGGGCCTCCGTCCGTATAACGTGGGCGGGGACACGCGTGTCACCGGTCGGACGGGGAGCGAACCGCCGGATTTCGATCCCCTCCTACTCGTAGACGCTCACGTCGTCGAACCGGCCCTCGTAGGCGACGTTCGACGGGAGCGTCGGCTCGTTGCCCGAGAGGAACATCCGGTCGAGTTTCACCCAGGTGTTCTCGTAGGCGAGGTGCGCGAACTCCACGAGCCCGCGGAGCTGGTGGCCGGCGCCGCCGCGGTGGATCACCGTCCGGGGACGGCGCTCGCGGAACGCGTCGACGATCGCTTCCTCGTCGTCGAGGTCGCCTTCGAAGGCGGTCCACGCCTCGCCGACCGTGCCGGGGAGGTGCGCGTACGACGAGCCGAACCCCGGACAGCCGGTCTCCTCGGCGGTCCGGCGCGCGCGGGCGTTCTGGTGGGGGAGCAGCTTCGTGTTGTACGTCTCGACAGCGTCGAGCCGCGCTGCGTGCGCGTCGACCTCGGGCCGCGTGAGCGAGATAGTGGCGAAGCCGGGATGGGGGACGAGGACCGCCGCGTCCTGCCGCTCGAACTCGGCCATCGCGCCCTCGAAGGTGATGTAGTCTGGGACCGGGTCGGAGAGCCCGAGCACGAGGAGGTGCCGCCGGTTCCCCCAGTCGCCGGTGAACACCTCGCGGGCGGGGACGACGGTCAGCTCGTCGTCGGTGTACCGCGCCGCGCGCTCGCGGATCGTCGGGAGGCGCGTGAAGTGGGGCGCGTACACGAGCGCGTCGATCCCGCGATCTTTCGCGCGGGCGACGACCTCGTCGTCGAGCACCTTGACGTGGGCGTCGACGCGCGTTTGCGGTCGGGTCACGGTCGCACGGTCGTCGCGGCGGCGCAAAGACGTATCGTTCGACGACGACGGTGCCGCGACCGCGGACCGAGGGCCGCGGTGTTCGTCCCCTCGACGCCGTGGCTCCCCCCGCCGAGGTGGGAAACCGTTAATCCCCCTCGGGCGAGAGTTCGGGGTATGGCACCTCGCTGGACGTGCGGCATCGGCGACTGCGACGCCGCCTTCGACGACGTGGAGGCGGCGATCGTCCACCAGACCAACGAGCATCAGCGCCACGAGTGTAAGGTCTGCGGCACGATCGTCCCGGACGGCTACTTCGCGATCCGCCACGCGTTCGACGAGCACACCCGGGCGGAGTTCGTCCGCGCGTACGACGCCGACTCGGCGGCGGTCCGCCGCCGCGAGGAGATCAAAGGCGAGGTCGAGTCGGCGGCCGACCTCCAGCGGGTCGTCGAGGAGCTGGACCGCGGCGTCTGACGCGTTCGGATCGACCGGCCTCGATTCAGAGGACTCGCTTCCCGAACGCGCTCGCCGCCAGCTCCGTCGCCAACTCGGCCGTCTCGTTGTGCTGGTCCAGCGTCGGGTTCACCTCGACGATCTCCATCGAGCGGAGCGCGTCGGTCTCGTCGACGAGCTCCATCGCGCTGTGCGCCTCCCGATAGGTGGCGCCGCCGCGGACCGGCGTCCCGACGCCGGGCGCGGCGTTCGGGTCGAGGAAGTCCAGGTCGAGGCTGACGTGGATCCCGTCGACGCCGTCCGCGGCGACTTCGAGCGCCTCCTCCGTGACCTCCGTGATCCCCCGCTCGTCGATGTCGGACATCGTGTACGCGGCGAAGCCGCGCTCTTTGATTAGCTCCGCCTCCGCCTCGTCGACCGACCGGAGCCCGACGAGGACGACGTTCTCCGGCGAGAGCCCCGCCGCGTTCGCCCACTCGGTGTCCGCGAACTCGTCGATCCCGAGCGCGGCAGCCAGCGGCATCCCGTGGACGTTGCCGGACGGCGTCGTCGCGGGGGTGTTGAGGTCGGCGTGCGCGTCGAACCAGACGGCGCCGATGTCGGCGTCGCGCGCAGATCCCGAGAGGCTCCCGATGGCGATGGAGTGGTCGCCGCCGAGCGCGAGCGGCACCTCGCCGTCGTCGAGCGTCGCGGCGACCTCGTCGCCGAGCCGCCGACAGACGTCGGCCGTCTCGCGGAGGAACTTCGCCTTCCCCTCGCTGGGCGCGTCCGCGTCGGGGTCGCGCTCCTCCGCCCGGGGGACGAGGAGGTCGCCCGCGTCGACGGTCTCGACGCCGGCGCCGGCGAGCTGCTCGGCGAGCCCGCCGTACCGGATCGCCGACGGTCCCATGTCGACCCCGCGTCGGTTCGCCCCGTAGTCGGTCGGCGCGCCGATGATCCTGACCGTGGTCATACCGACAACGCGGCGCGCCGCCGCTTGAATTGTGGGGTTCGAAGCTTTGGTGAAATCCCGTTCTTCAAATAGATACCCCTCCGAAACAGCTGTTCACTGAAGCGTGCTTCTCGATCGGTTGCGGGAGTAAGTGTAGTACGTTGTGTGTGAGGCAATTTATAAACCAGAGTGCGGTGTTGCTGTCGGCTGTTTATAAGTGATTGACGCCACCGCGGCGAGTGTCTCCAAAGCCCCAGCCGTGAGGGCGTCGTACGCTCGCTGCGCTCCTCGGTCGCTCACTCCGTTCGCTCCCTACGGTGCTTACGTCGCCTACGACGCCCTCACGGCTGCCCCTTTGAGTCCCGCCCACACAGCGACCGCACCTCACGCCTCCCCAGCCTCGCCGCTCGCTCCGCTCGCGGCGTCCCTCGCGGGTTGGCTCGCGGCCTCCGCTTTGCTCCGGCCGCTCGCAGGCGCGCCACCGCACCCCTTTTATAAGCCCTCGTCTCCGCCGCTCACCGTCATTTAAATACGACATCGCGGTCGGCGATCTGCGATACTCACTTCCGCTATCGCTCGCCGCTACCCCTGTATTGGCCGTAACCGGGTCAAAACCCGTTACCGACGGAGGATTTCAACGGAGCCGGGATCGGCGGTCGCGCTCGCCCGTCTCGCCGGATCGGACACGGTTTTGCGCTCGGCCCCTCACGAGTCGTTCATGAGCAGCTCCGATCCCTACTCGGTCGACCCCGCCGACATCGAGCCGATCGGCGCGACCATCGCGGTCGCGTTCACCGGCGCGGCGATCGGGCTCGTCGGCGCCGCGGTCTCGTTCGTCGCCGTCGACTTCGGGGTCGCGCTGGTCGGCGTCGGCGTCGTCGTCGCGCTGTCGAGCCCGCTCGCGTACGTCCGGATGAAGCGGCTGCGCGGCGAGTAGACCGGCGCGCCGCGGGCTGACGGCGCTCGGTGGCCGAGGGATCTCACACGATCATTTATAAGTGAATTCCATCGCATTTAAGCGGGGGCGCTCTGTAATTGGCACCATGTCATCGATCGAGCTCACGTCGAGCCAGAAAAGCATCCTCTCGGCCCTCATCAACCTGTACGGGGAGCAGGAGGACGCCGTGAAGGGCGAGGCGATCGCCGAGGAAGTCGACCGCAACCCCGGGACGATCCGCAACCAGATGCAGAGCCTCAAGGCCCTCCAGCTCGTCGAGGGCGTCCCCGGCCCGAAAGGCGGCTACAAGCCCACCTCGAACGCCTACGAGGCGCTCGACATCCAGCGCATGGACGAGCCGGCCGACGTCCCGATCTTCCACGCGGGCGAGCAGCTCGACGGAGTCAACGTCGACGGGATCGACCTCTCCAGCGTCCACCACCCCGAGCTGTGCCGGGCGGAGATCCACGTCCAGGGCTCGGTCCGCGACTTCCACGAGGGCGACAGCGTCACCGTCGGCCCGACCCCGCTCTCGAAGCTCGTCATCGACGGCACCGTCGACGGGAAAGACGACACCGCGAACATCCTCATCCTGCGGATCGACGACATGCGGGCGCCCGACGAGCCGGCCGAGCACTGACTGCGGACGCGGAATTCTGCGACCGTTTCGGAGGTTTTCCCGGAAAGCGCGGACCGATTCGTCGCTGAGAAGAGTCGGAAGTCGGAGCCAGGAGTCGGATCCGGAAGTACGTCGCTGAGGGGGTCGCCCGCGCTTACATGTCCCCGAACGCGCCGACGGCGCGGCCCGCGGAGGAGACCTTGTTGATCCAGCGCGTGGCGATCGCCTTCTTCAGCAGCTTCGCGGGCGTGCCGCCGAACGTCTTGATCGGCATCCCCACCACGTCGTGGGCGACCGCCTCCTCGCCGACGGAGATGACCGTCCCCTTGTCCTCGTGGGTCCACGAGCGGAGCGGCGCGCCGCGGGCGGCGCGCGCGAGGTTCGCGCCCGCGACCTCCGCGGCCTGCCAGGCGGCCTGCGCGGTCGGCGGCGCGACGTCGTCGTCGCCCTGCTCGACGAGGGCGGTGTCGCCGATGGCGAACACGCGGTCGTCGCTGGTGGCGAAGTCGGAGCCGGCGTGGACGCGCTTCGACCGTTCGTCCTTCTCGACCTCGACGTTCTCCAGTTCGGGCTGGCCGGTAATTCCGCCGGTCCAGATCAGCACGTCGTAGCCGAGCTCCTCGGGTTCTTCGTCCTCGCCGCCGCCGAGGTAGACGGCCTCCTCGTCGGCTTCGGAGATGAAGTCGCCGGTGAGGATCTCGACGTCGGCGTCTTCGAGCCGCTGGCGGAGCGCGCCTTGGATCTGCGGGTCGTTACCGGGGAACACCTCGTCGAGCCCCTCGACCAGCTTGATGTCGAGCGGCGCGCGGTGCTTGTCGCGGTACGCGGCGATCTCGCCGGCCGTCTGGATGCCGGAGAGGCCGGCACCGCCGACGATCACCTGCGCCGGGTCCGAGCGGGTCGCGTCCGCGGCCGCCTCGCGGACGTCCTCGTGGATCGCCTTCGCGTCGTCGAGCCCCTTCAGCTGGTGGGCGTGCTCCTTCAGGCCCTCGATGCCGAAGAACGCGGTCGTGGAGCCGATCCCGAGGAGGAGGTAGTCGTAGTCGACGGTCGTCCCGTCGTCGGTCTCGACGACGCGCTCGTCGGTGTCGACGTCGACGACCCGGCCCCGGACGAAGTCGGACTCGGGCGATTTGATCTCGTCGACGGGGATGGTGATCTTGTCCTCGACGGCGGGGTTGCGGATCGCGCGGTGGACCTCGTGGAGAACGAGGTGGTAGTCGTGTTCCGAGATCCACGTGAGCTCGGCCTCGCCCTCGCCGACCTCGTCTTCGAACGCCTTCACCGCCCCTGCGCCGGCGTACCCGGAGCCGACGACGACGACCTGTGTACTCATGGCCGTAACTCCACGGCGCGCAGATAAAGTCGCTTTGGAACGCTCGCAGGCGAGAATCGCCGACGCGGCGGGGACGGTCCGCGACGGCGGGACCGCGCGCCCGCTACAGCGAGAGCCCGGCGTGCCAGCGGTCCGCGCCCGCCTCCCGCTTGACCTCGTCCATCCGCGCGAGCAGCTTCACCGCGAGGCTCGCGGTCTCGGCCGCGCGCGACTCGCCCTCCGTCCGGAACTCGCCGGTCACGCGGTTGGCGTAGACGGAGCAGACCGCGCCCGCGCGGAGCCCGTACACGCTCGCGATCGTGAGGATCGACGACGCCTCCATCTCGATGTTCTTCACGTTCGCGTCCCGAAGCTCCGCGACGAGCTCGTCCGAGCCGGCGGCCTCGAACCCCTCGAATCCGGGGCGGCCCTGACCCGCGTAGAAGGAGTCGGCGCTCATCGTCACGCCGGTGTGGTAGTCGTGGCCCAGCCGCTCGGCGGCGGCGACCAGGGCGGAGACGACCTCGCCGTCCGCGGCCGCGGGGTAGTCCTCGCGGACGTACTCGTCGCTCGTCCCCTCCTGGCGGACCGCCCCGGTCGTGATCACGAGGTCGCCCACCTCCATCTCCGGCTGGATCGCGCCGCAGGAGCCGACCCGGATGAACGTGTCGACGCCGACGCGCGCCAGTTCCTCGACGGCGATGGCGGCCGACGGCGAGCCGATACCGGTCGACGTCACCGAGATCGGCGCGCCGTCGTACGTGCCGGTGGCGGTGCGGTACTCGCGGTGGCGCGCGACCTCCTCGTGGCCGTCCCACAGCGCCGTGATCTTGTCGACGCGCTCGGGGTTGCCCGGGAGCAGGACCGCGTCCGCGACGTCCTCCGGCGCGGCCTCGACGTGGTAGCCGGCCCCGTCGTTCGGGTCCTCGCTGTCTTCGGTCATGTCTCCGCCCTTCGGCGAGCCGTTTAAAAGTAGTTCCGTCTCGGTCGCTCGGGATGTCTCGCCGGCTCAGACCACCGTGCGGTCAGTCCTCTCTGGCGTCGTCGAGCGTCCCCTCGGAGATGGTGTTCGGGAGCAGTTCGCCGAGCGTGTACTCCGTCACGGCGTCGCCGCCCTCGTCGCAGGCGACGACGAGGTCGTCGGCCGCGAACTCGGCGAGCGTCTGCCGGCACATCCCGCAGGGGGTGACGCCGTCGCGGACGCCCGACGAGACCGCGATCCGGTCGAACTCGCGGTGGCCGTTCTTGACCGCCTCCGCGAGCGCGACCTCCTCGGCGTGGAGGCTGTTGGAGTAGTTCGCGTTCTCGATGTTACAACCGGTGTAGACGGTGCCGTCGGCGGTCCGGAGGGCGGCGCCGACGCGGTACTCGGAGTACGGGACGTGGGCGGCCTCCAAGGCCTCGCGCGCCGCGGCGATCAGCTCGTCCATACCGGTGAGTGACGGGGCGGGCCGATAACTGTACTGTGTCGTAGATCGATGAGTCGGCGGTAACGGTGGACGGGCCAGAAAGTGAGCGTCCACCCTGACGGCTCGGAACGCCTTCGACGAGGCCTCCGAAGCCACGGCCGCGAGGCCGTACGCGGTTGCTTATACCTCTCGACACGAACACCACCGAAGCCCCAGTCGCGAGGCGGACAGACGCTCGCTGCGCGCCTCACTCGTTCGCTTCGCTCACTCGTTGCGGTGCTTACATCGCCTCTGTCCGCCTCGCGACTGCCCCTTCGAGTCCCGCCCCGCCCAGCACCGCACCTCACGCCTCCCCAGCCTCGTCGCTGGCGGTCCTCGCTTCGCTCGACCGCCACCGACTCCCTCGCGCGGCGCTCCTGGCGGCCGCCTTCGGCGGCCGCTCGGAGGCGCGCGCCACCGCAGGGGAACCGAGAGAATCGTCGCGAGAGGCCGGCTCAGTCGCCGCCCGTCCACGCCGAAAATCCGCCGTCGATGAGCGTGTCGGCCTGCTGGCGGATGTACTCGCGCTGGGTGTCGTGGACCGCGGTCTCGAAGTCGTCGCCGTCGTCGAGGCGGGCGCGGACGCGGTCGCGCTTCCAGCTCGCCGGCGTCGTGCGGTTCGCGACCCGCCAGCGGAGCGGCGCGATCCACTCGGCGGCCTCGTCGTCGGCGCAGCCCGCGGTCCGGAGCCCGGCCTCGGCGTGGTCGAGGAGGTCCTCGTACAGCGCGTCCGTGTCCGTCGTGCGCTCCCCGTCGCGGCCGATCCACTCCATGTCGGCGTCGAGGCCGTCCGCGACCGCGGCGTAGAAGTTGTCGCGGGCGGTCTCCCACTCCAGCCCGATGACGGGGTGCTCCCGCTGGGCGAGCGCCTGCATCAGCCCCGCGAACGCCGCCTGGAACGCGATGGAGTCGCGGACCGTGGGCTGGCCGGGGATCGGGCGGAACTCGATCCGGGCGTTGGCGGCCGAGCGGCTCGCCCCCTCGAAGACGGGGCGCACCCACCGCCAGTAGCTCCCGTGTTTCGTCCGGAACGTCGCGAACTCGTCGTCGAAGCGGTCGCTGCCGCCCGGGTCGGGCATCGGGATCAGCGTCTCGTCGCCCGCGATGCGGTCGACCGCGGTCTCGACGTCGCGGAAGTCGCGCGGGAACCGCACCTTGTCCGCGTCGGTCCGCGCGTTGAGGACGGACTCGAACACGTGGACGCGGTTCTCCGTGGCCCCCTCGGTGAGAACGCGCTCGCCGTCCCAGCCGTCGTCGTACAGGTCCGGCGGGAAGAACGGGGAGTTGACGCCGAGCGCTAAGAGCGGCCCGGCGATCCGGAGCGCGTACCGGAAGTGCCGCGGCAGCGTCTCGGCGTGCGCCACCTGGTAGTGCGGCTGGATCGACGTGATGAGGCTCTCGGGCATCACCGTGTCCGCCGCCAGCGACACGCCCGGCGCCGAGAGCTCGACCCGACCACCTTCCGACCCGTCCGCCCCGTCGGAGTCCGCGTTCGCCATCGCGTGGTAGCGGACGGAGTCGCTCATGTTGACCGCGACGACCACGCCGTCGACCTCGACGCTGTCGGTGAGGTACTCGCGGGCGGTCTCGCCCGCCGGCGGGATGGTCCAGAGCCCGTCGGAGACGAGCCGCATCCCCTCCACGCCGGCGGTGTTCTCCGCGGCCTCCAAGCGCGCGCGGACCTCCGCGAGCTGCGCGCGGAGCCCGTGGTCGGAGAGCGGCTGCGGGCTCGTCGACATCTCGGCGTTGTGGAGCCCCAGCTCCTTCTCGAACCCCATCAGCTCCAGCATCCGGCGGGGAACGCGCATCAGCGCGTACTCGCCCGCCCGCGACTCCTCGCTCCACCGCCCGTCGCCGACCGCGTAGAACTCGTACTCGAAGCCGACGATCGACTGATGGTTGTCGAAGGAGCCGTCGCGGAGCTCCTGTTTGACGATCTCGGCCTCCTCGGCCGCGCGCTCGGCGAACGCCTCGGCGTCGACCGAAAGCGCCTCCCGGACCCCGTCGGCGAGCGCGGACTCGGTGGTCATGCGACCGAGGAAGGACGCGGCGGGTTAAAAAGGTCACCGGCCGCGAGAGGGTTCGGGTCGCGTTCCCACGACGTCTCCGAAGGGTTCGCTCCCCGCCGGCTCGCCGACCTCTCGGCCTACTGGTTCGCCGAGCGCGCGTCGAGCGCGACGGGGATCGACCGGCTCGCGACGTCGCCCGCGAACGCCTCGCCGTCCGCTTCGAGCAGGTCGAAGGTGTCGTAGTGGATCGGGACGACGAGGTCGGGACCCATCGCCTCGGCGAGGTCGGCCGCCTCGCGCCGGTCGGCGACGATGCCGCCCCCGCCGATGTTCGCGAGGAAGACGGAGACGTCGAGCTCGGCGAAGCCGTCGAGCGCGTCCGAGTCGCCCGGCCAGAAGACGGTGCGGCCGCCGAGCGACAGCAGGAAGCCGCAGCCGAAGCCGGGCGGGTGCGCGACCGAGCCGTCCGCGTCCGCGTTCGGTCCCTCGGGGTCGTTGTGGGCCGGGACCGACCACACCGTGACCTCGCCTGCGGGCGTGTCGACGTCGACGCGCTCCTCCTCGCCGACGCGGACCACCTCGTAGTCGGCCGCGAGCGCGTCGATCGACTCGACGTCGCGGTCGATGCCGGCGGGGTCGACCGCCTCGTAGATGACGAGCGTCGCGTCCTCGCTCGCGACCGACCGGATCCCGTCGCTGTCGTAGTGATGGTCGTGGGTGACGACGACGAGGTCGCCGTCGCGGGCCCAGTAGTCGTCGAGGACGCCGTAGCGGCCGGGATCGGTGTAGGCCACGGGCCCCTCGTCCGTCTCCAGCCGCGCCGTCGCGTAGCCGAGCCACTCCACCGAGAACTCCTCGTAGCGGACCGTCATGTCGCAGCCTGCGGCCGCGGGCGCCTTGAGGGTGGCTATCGCTCTCCCTCGTCGATCACGGACAGCTCCCACGCCGACGTGAGCGCGTCGTCGCCGATTTCGCGCCCCAGCGCGTGTTCCGGGACCAAGGGCATCGGGACCGGGACGTAGCCGGCCTCGCGCAGCGCGGCGAACCCGCCGACACTCTCGACGACGGTCCCGTCGTCGCCACGGCGAACGCGGAACCGCTTGTCGTCCGGGTCGCGGCGGTAGGCGAACGGGAACGCCGCGTCCGGCGGGGTCCGGAGGCTCTCGACGCCGGCGAGAACGGCGACCGGCTCTCCGTCGACTTCACAGACGAGCCGGGGGACGACCGGTCGCCCCTCGTCGTCGACCGCGGCGGCGTCGACGTCCGAGTGGGCCGGGACGGGGCCGACCGGGGTGTCCGTCTCGCGCCACGCGAACGTCGGGTCTCCGGGCCCCTCGGCGCGGACGCAGGCGTAGCCCCCGCCGGCGACCGGGATCCGGTCCGGGCCGAGGTGGAAGGTTCGGCGGCCGTCGCGGCGCGCGGCGAGCAGCGGCGGGTCGGCGAGGAGGTCGCGCACGGCGGCCGCGGTGTCGGCGTCGCGGGCGACGAACAGGACCCGGCGGTCGCGGGCGAGCGCGTGGCCGAGCCGCGAGACGATCACGGTCGGCGTGGCGTCGTCCGCGGCGAGCGGTTCGACCGCGACCTCGTCGTCGCCGCGGGTCGCGACCGCCGGCGGCTCGGCGCCGCTCTCCGGGCGCTCGACCTCGAACCCGTCGGCCGCGAGCCGGGCGGCGGCCGCGTCGGTGAGGTCGCGCCGCGTCGCGTCGCCGAGCGGGCCTGGCATATCCGATCCTACGAGCCCGAGGGTCAAGGGGTTTCGCGTGGCGGAACGCCGTTGGGGACCGCATCGACCGCCGCCCTCCCGCCCCGGCTCACTCGTCGCCGGCGAGCCGCCGGACCCGGGCGAGCGAGTCGGCGTCGTCGACCCCCTTGTCCTCGCGGACGCCGACGAACCGGGGGAACCGGAGGGCGTAGCCGGCCGAGTACGTCGGCGAGGTCTGAATCTCCTCGTAGCCGACCTCGACCACCAGTTCGGGGTCGAACGCCACCGTCGTCCCCGTCTCGTCGACGACATGCGGCTCTAACCGCTCCGTGAGATCCGCGAGCGCCTCGTCGGTGATCCCCGTCGCCACCTTCCCGACCGTGGCGTAGCCCGCGGGCGCGAGGTCGTCGTCGCGGTCGGCCGCGTCGCGGTCCGGGGCGTCCCTCGCGTCGTCCTCCGCGCGAACCGCGAGCAGGAACGTGCCGAACAGCTCGGCGCGGCGCCCCTCTCCCCACTCGGCGCCGACGACGACGGCGTCGAGCGTCTCCACGTCCGGCTTGCGTTTCAGCCAGTCGCGCCCGCGGTCGCCGGGGGTGTACGCCGCCTCGGGATTCTTCAGCATGACGCCCTCGTGACCCGCGTCGAGCGCGGCCCGCTCTTCGGCCGCGATCGCCTCGGGGTCGTCGGCGAGCGTGAGGTCGGCGGCCGCGTCCGGCAGGACCCCCCGGAGCCGGTCGTGCCGCTCGCGGAGGGAGCGATCGAGCAGGTCGTCGCCGTCGGCGTGGAGGCAGTCGAAGGCGTGGAAGCGCAGCGAGACGGCCTCGCGCATGCGGTCCACGTCGTGCTTGCGGCGGAACCGCCGCAGCACCTCCTGAAACGGGAGCGGGTCGCCCTCGTCGTCGACCGCGACGACCTCGCCGTCGAGGATGACCGGGGCGTCGACGCGCTCGGCGACGTGCTCGACGATCTCCGGGAGCGCCTCGGTCACGTCGTCCATGTTCCGCGAGTAGAGCCGCGGGCCGAGCGCGTCGTCGCCGTCCCCCCCGCCCGCGTCCGGCGCGTCCCCGTCCGGCGCGTCCCCGTCCGGCTCGTAGTGGACCTGAACCCGAGCGCCGTCGAACTTCGTCTCGACGGCGACCTCGCCGAAGGCGTCGACCGCGTCGGTCGCGGTGCCCGCCTGCGCGAGCATCGCCTGAACGGGTCGCCCCACGCGCAGCGACTCCGCGCGGAGCCCCGCGCGCCCCTCGTCGCGGGCGCGGACCGCGACCCGGCCGTAGTCGTTCGTCACCTGAAGCGCGCGCTCGACGGCCGCGACGGCGTCCTCGGGCGCGGCGAGTTCGGCAGCGTCCGGTTCGAACGCCTCACCGGAATCCACGTCGGCGGACTCGGGCTCCCCGTCCCGCACGAGGAACGCCTCTGCGACCGCGTCGCGGACGGTACCCTCGCCGACGCCGAGCCGCATCTCGCCGAGGACCAGTCGGGCGAGGAACGCCGCCTCGCTCGGCGAACAGCGCGTGAACAGGCCGAACAGCGCGTCCCGCTTGCGCGACTCGCTCCCCTCGCCGCTCGCGGCCGCGAGGTCGCGAAGTTCCGCGTCGAGTTCGGCCACCGTGAGCGCGTCGCGGCCGCTCCCGAACGCGGCGAGCCCCCGCTGGCCGCCGAAGTCGTACGCGGCCGCGACGGCGCCGATCTCGCCGCGCTCGGCGAGGCGGTCCTCGACGTCCGCCGCGGAGACGTTCTGGCCCGCGGCGCGGGCGATCGCCTCGCGACAGAGCGCGGGGCCGACGTCGAGGGTTCGGGTGTCGTGCGCGGGGAAGACCCGCCCGAGGAGGAACCGGACGACGACGGGCAGGTCGTCGGCGGACTCGTCGCCCTCGGCGCTGTCGTCCTCGCCGCCGTCAGGGCCGTCAGCGGCGCCGGCGTCCGCGAGCAGGGCGGCGACCGCGAGCGTCGTCTCGATGTCGCCGTCGTTCGCGGCCACCCGTTCCGCCCGTTCCGCCAGCGCGGCGAACTCCATACGCGTCCGGTCGGCGGTCGGCGGGCAAAAGCGGCCCGATGCGACTTGCGCGGCGGGCAATAGCGACCCGCCGCGGGCGCGCGAGACGAGCCGGCCGGCGTCACGGGCCGCGGAAGGCGGACGCGTCCGTCGGGGAACCGCTTTTCACCTCCGGTCTCCTACGGCCCTCTATGTACGTCCGCGACGCCAAGAACCGTGACGAGGCGTGGTTGTTGGACGCGATCGAGCAGCTGGGGCTCGACGACGTCGCCTTCCGGTCACGGGACTACGTGATCGCGGTCGACGAGGAGTCCGGCGACCGGGCGGGGTTCGGCCGGCTCCGCCTCCACCGCGGCGACGAGGACGAGGCGAACCGGATCGAGCTCACGGGCATCGGCGTCCTCCCCGAGTGGCGCGACCGCGGCGTCGGGGCGCACGTCGTCGAGCGCCTCGTCGACACCGCGGCCGCGGACGGGTTCGAGACGGTGTACGTGCTCACCGACCAACCCGAGTACCTCGCGCAGTTCGGCTTCGAGCGCGTCGACACCGACGACCTCCCGCCCGCGCTCTCGGACCGCCTCACCGAGAAGCGGGAGTTCCTCGGCGGCGGGGTCGTCGGCCTCGCGCTCGCGGTCGACGCGTTCGAGATGCCCAGCAGCCTCCGGAAGGCGTTCAAAGACGCCGAGCCGACCGGCGACGACGAGCCCGAGGAGTCGGCCGAGGACTTCGGGATCGACCCGGACTCGGCGACTTATAAGTACGACACCGGCCGCTGAGCCGCGAGACCGATTCTGTTCTGCGGCCGCTGTGGCGCGTGCTTGCGAGCGGCCGGAGCGAAGCGGAGGCCGCGAGGCAGCACGCGCGAGGGAGTCGCTGGCGGCGCCAGCCGCCAGCGACGAGGCTGGGGAGGCGTGAGGCGCTGTGCAGGGCGGGACTCGAAGGGGCAGTCGCGAGGCGGCCGTAGGCGACGTAAGCACCGCAGGGAGCGAACGAAGTGAGCGACCGAGGAGCGCAACGAGCGTACGGCCGCCTCGCGACTGGGGCTTCGGTGGTGGTCGTGTCGATTAGGAGTTTATAAATGGTATCGTCGTACAGCCGAGCGACTGGGGCTTCGGCGGTGTTCATCGCGGATCCGCGGTCAATTATTCGACTCTGTTGAAATCCTATTCTTCAGATACATTCTTGCCTGAAACAGCCGGTCGATGGGAGCCGCTTCTTGATCGTGTGCGGGAGTGAGTGGCGTATGTCGCTCAGTGTGATGGCGTAGGTGTTTATAAGTCGGGTCGCGGTGGTGCTGTCGGCTATGTATACATGATCGACGCTACCGCGGTGAACGGCTTCAAAGCCCCAGTCGCGACGGCTCGCGCGCCTTGTTGCGCGCCTCGCTCGGTCGCTGTCGCTCCCTCACTGCGGTGCTTACTGCGGCGTGCTTCGCCCTCGCGACTGCCCCTTTGAGTCCCGCCCCGCACAGCGACCGCACCTCACGCCTCCCCAGCCTCGCGGTTCGCGCTCTGCGAGCGCTCACCGCGTCCAGCGAGGGACCGAAGGTCCCTCTGGCAGCCGGCGCGTAGCGCCGGCGACCTCGCGGGCTGGCTCGCGACCTCCGCTTCGCTCCGGCCGCTCGCAGGCGCGCCACCGCACTCTCTTTTTATAGGAGTTCGTCGCTGTCGCTCACGATTATTTAAATATCGAACCGTAGGCTCCGATCTGCGATACCCACTCCCGAAATCGCCCGTCGCTACGTCTGTACTGACCGATCCGTGAGTCACCTGTATTTGTCGCAACCGGGTCAGAATACAGCACGTACTGAGGAATTCAACAGATCTGATTATTTCTAAGCGAGCGACCGGGGCTTCGGCGGTGTTCGCGGTGACGGTGTCGATTATTTATAAATAGATTTCCGAGCAGACAGCGTCTATTCATAAACAAACTCTTGCGGTGTCGACGCTCACGCCGGCGATCACAACGACGTAGCGCAACCGCTCACCGAACGAAACGAAGTATGAATGGCGGACAGGCGGGGTAGCCCGGCGTTCCGGCGCGGGGTATCCCGATTGCCTCCTCCACCCCGCGACCCGACGAGCGACGGGCGTCCGGCGGTGGGCTGCTCGCTTCCGCGCCTGACCCAGTGTCGCCGACGAACCGCGACGGACCGCTCCTGCGAGCGGGCGCCGCGGACCGCTGTCCCCGGCGGACGAGGCTTCCACGTTGGCTCTCGGGGCCCGCGCCGGTCTGACCGGACGTGCCCGCTGTTCGGTCCCCGCTGAAGACTGCCTCACGGGTAACGAGCGGGGCCTAACCGCCCGACCTAGTCCACTTCGGGGTACAGGAGGCCAACTTAAGGGCCTTTCGTTCGGCGGGGAGAGAGCGCCGACCGCGTCCCGCGACTACGTCAACAGCGCCCGAGCGTACACCGCGGCGGCGAGCGGCACGGGGACGGAGAGCGCGACGACGACGCGCGCGTGCCACACCAGCCAGAGGTGGTCGCGGAACACCGGGCTCGGCTCCACGGCGAGCGCCCACGTCGCCGCGCTCGCGGTCGTCGCGACGCCGAGGACGACCGCCGCTCCCGCGAGCGTCCCGGGGTCAACGTTCCCCCGCTCGACGGAGGCGATGACGACCGCGGAGAGCAGCGCGAACAGCGCGATCCCGGTCCAGCCGACGACGCCGGAGGCGTAGTAGGTCGCCAGCTGGCTCGTGTACTCCGCCCCCGTGATGACCGCGTACGGGGCGACGAGCGCGACGACGGTGACGACGGCGGCGGCGATCCCGACGCGACGCGAGACGGCGCGGAGGTCCATACCCGCCCTCGGAACGGGACCGCGGTAAAAGAACCGGATCGGGCGCGGGGAACGACGGACGGACCGGATCGGGCGCGCCGCACACACGCACGGGCTGACCGCCCCGGCGCGCTACGTTCCCGTAGGGTTTTGCCCCGTCGCCGCCCATACCGTCGCATGTCACTCGACGTCGAGACGCCGGAGCCCCCCGAACTCGCCGCGGTCGACCCGAACGAGTACGAGGACGCCGAGGTCGCCGGCGGCGAGTACCGCCGCGACGACTTAGAGGCGCTCCTCCGCGAGGGGGCGTGGGAGGACGCGTTCTCCGAGTGGGTCGACACCACCGACATGGACGAGACCGACTGGCGGATCGCGGTCGACCTCGATCTCGTCTCCCGGTTCGACTTCTTCTGGGACGACTTCGCTGACCGCGTCGGCTACCACGCGCCGGGGCTCCCCGAGGACTGGAAGGAGCGCGACCTCCACCCGGACCTCGATTCGTGGGGGACCGTCTCCGCGATCAACGCCGGCCTGACCGAACTCGGACAGATCGTCTGCGAGACGCTCAAGGAGGAGTACATCGACTGGGAGGCCGACTTCGACGCGCCGGACGACCTGCCGGACTTCGACGAATAGCTGGCGCTTAGCCGGGTGAACCGACGTCTCAGTGGCCCCAGAGCGTCCCGTCGGGGGCGTACCGCGCGTCCATGATCCGGTCCCACTGCTCGTCGGAGAGGTCGAGGTCGGCGGCCGCGACGTTCTCGTCGAGCTGGTCGACCGTCCGCGCACCCACGATGGGGACACAGGTGAACTCGTCCCACCCGGTGAGCCACGCCAGCGCGACCTGCGCGGGCGTCGCGTCGAGCTCGTCCGCCACGTCGCGGACCGCGTCGAGCACCTTCCAGCCGCGCTCGGAGAGGTAGAACCGCTCGAACCGGTCGTCGAAGCTCGCGCGGGAGCCGTCGGGCGCGATCACCTTCTCGGGGTCGTCCGGGTCGGCGCGCTCGTACTTCCCGGTGAGGAACCCGCCCGCGAGCGGGGAGTACGGGCAGACGGCGAGGTCCTGGTCGACACAGACGTCGAGGTACTCGCTCACGTCCTCGTAGTAGCCCGCGTGGTGGAGCGGCTGGACCACGTCGAAGGAGGCGTAGCCGTTGACGTCGGCGGTCCACTGCGCCTTCGTCAGCTGCCACGCCGCCATCGTCGACGCGCCGAGGTGGTGCACTTTCCCCTCGGCGACCAGCTCGTCGAGCGCGCGCATCGTCTCCTCGATCGGCGTCTCCTCGTCCCAGCGGTGGATGTAGTAGACGTCGAGGTAGTCGGTGTCGAGTCGGTCGAGCGTGCCCTCGATCTGCGCGCGGATGTGTTTCCGACCGAGCCCCGAGTCGTTGGGACCGGGCTCGCCGCGCCCGTCGAACGGGAAGTACACCTTCGAGGCGATGACGTAGTCCTCGCGGTCGCGGTCGGCGAGCCACTCGCCGATGAACTCCTCGCTTTTCCCGTTCGGCGTCCCGTACACGTTGGCGGTGTCGATGAAGTTGATCCCGCGGTCCGCGGCCGCGTCGAGCAGTTCGTGCGACTCCTCGCGGCCCGTCTCCACGACGCCGTTCGTCTCGCGCCCGAACCGCCACGTCCCGAAGCAGAGCTCCGAGACGCTGAGTCCGGTGTTCCCGAGTCGTCGGTAGTCCATACGCGTCCCTCTCGGGCGCTATTTATAAAGCGTGGCGGCACCGGCGGGGAGCGCGCTGGGAGGCCGCAGGGCGAAGTCGGCTATCCGGGAACCCGCTATCCGAAGTTCTCGACCTTCGCGGCGTCCGCGTCACCGCCGGCCGCGTCGACGGCGGCCTCGGCGTCCGCGACGAGATCGGCGAACCCGTAGACGAACACCGTCTTGCCGTCCGCGCCGGTGAGAACCTCGGCGACGGCGTCGGTCAGGGGCTCGTCCGCGTCGAGGAGCCGAATATCGGCGCCGCGCTCGCGGAGGGAGTCGATCCGGTCGGCGTGGGCGACGTCGTCGTCGCGGTAGACGACCGCGGCCTCGGCGCCCTCGTCGAGGGCGCGCTCCGCGATGGCGACCGCGGGGCCGACCCCGGGCCCGCCCGCGATCACGACCGCGCGGGGCTCGCCGTCGTAGTGCTGGTCGCCGAACGGGCCGGCGAGCGTCATCTCGGTGCCCGCCTCGGCGTCCGAGAGGAACGCCGAGAACTCGCCGCCCTCGTCGGGGTCGATGCCGACCGTGACCTCGAACGTCTCGCCGACGCGGGGCGACGAGAGGGTGTAGAAGCGCGCCACCGACTCGCCGTCGATCTCGGTGCCGAGCTTCACGAACTGTCCGGGTTCGGCCGCGAACCCGTCGGGCGCGCGGAAGCGGAGGGCGTACGTGTCGGGGCCGACCGCCTCGACCGCCTCGACCGTCGCTGTCGTGTCCATACGTCGGATCGGCGGGGGAGACACAAACCCCTTCGCGTCGGCGTCGGTCCTGCCCGTGTCGAAACCGGTCCCGCGGCGCGCCCCGACTCCACACGCACCCTCTCGGAGACGCACGCGTCCTCGTCACACGCTCGATCTCGCCGACGCGTCTGGGGGCCGTTCCCGGCCGAGAATATTCGATGATCGTCGAAAACGGGTCCGACGCGAGGGGTCGATCGTGATGGATTCGGTGGATGTATGTTCAATTATATTGCGACTATAGTCTCATACAGCGCCCAGAGTCGACAATATTCGCGAGAGCGAACACGTTCGTCCAGAAACACCTCGGTGGCTCCTTCCAGAAGCCTTTTGATGAGTCCGCCGGAACCTTGCCCATAGCACATGGCCGCGGATTTCAACTGGGCTGTCGGCGGAGAGGCCGGCGACGGCATCGACTCGACGGGGAAGATCTTCGCACAGGCGCTTTCCCGCGCGGGTCGACACGTGTTCACGTCGAAGGACTTCGCATCGCGGATCCGAGGCGGGTACACCGCCTACAAGGTGCGGACCTCCGTCGACAAGGTACAGAGCGTCGTTGACCGACTCGACGTGCTGATCGCGTTGACCCCCCGGACGATCGAGGAGAACCTCGACGAGCTCCACGAGGGGTCGGTGATCATCTACGACGGCGAGCGGACCACGATGCAAGACGTCGAGATCCCCGAGGAGATGATCGGGCTCGACGTGCCGCTCAAGAGCCTGGCCGAGGAGGCCGGCGGCGCCATCATGCGGAACGTCGTCGCGCTCGGCGCCGCCTGCGAGGTCGCCGAGTTCCCCATCGAGAACCTCGACTCCGCCCTCGAAAAGCGCTTCAAGGACAAGGGGCAGAAGCTCGTCGACAACAACAAGGAGGCCGCGCGCGCCGGGCAGTCGTACGTCGCCGACGAGTACGACCACGAGTTCGACTACGACCTCGAGACCACCGACGAGGACTACGTCCTCCTCAACGGCGACGAGGCGATCGGGATGGGCGCCATCGCGGCCGGCTGCCGCTTCTACGCCGGCTACCCGATCACGCCCGCGACCGACGTGATGACGTACCTCACCGGCCGCATCGAGCGGTACGGCGGCCACGTCGTCCAGGCGGAAGACGAGCTGTCCGCGATCAACATGGCGCTGGGCGCGGCCCGCGGCGGCGCCCGCGCGATGACGGCGACCTCCGGGCCGGGGATCGACCTGATGACCGAGACGTTCGGCCTCATCGCCACCTCGGAGACGCCGCTCGTCATCTGTAACGTGATGCGCTCGGGCCCCTCGACGGGGATGCCGACGAAACAGGAGCAGGGCGACTTGAACCAGATGCTGTACGGCGGCCACGGCGAGGTGCCGCGGTTCGTCCTCGCGCCGACGACGATCGACGAGTGCTTCTGGAAGACGGTCGAGGCGTTCAACCTCGCCGAGAAGTACCAGCTCCCAGTCTACCTCACCGCCGACCTCTCGATGGCGGTCACCGAGCAGACGTTCTCCCCGGAGACCTTCGACATGGACGAGGTGGAGGTCGACCGCGGCAACGTCGTCGACGAGACGACGATCGACGACCACACCAGCGAGTCGGGCGGCTTCCAGCCCCACGAGATCACCGACGACGGGATCTCGCCGCGGGCGTTCCCCGGCACGGCGGACGGCGCGCACATGTCCACCGGCCTCGAACACGACGAGCAGGGCCGCCGGACGGAGGACACGGAGATGCGCGTCGCGCAGGTCGACAAGCGCAACCGGAAGGTCGAGACGGCCCGCGAGCGCGAGGACTGGAGCCCGCGCGAGTTCGGCGACGAAGACGCCGACGACCTCGTTATCACGTGGGGGTCGAACGAGGGCGCGCTCGCCGAGGCGGTCGAGATCCTCGACGACGAGGGGCAGGACGTGCGGGTCCTCTCGGTCCCGTACATCTTCCCGCGGCCGGACCTCTCGGCGGACGTCGAGGCGGCCGAGACGACGGTCGTCGTCGAGTGTAACGAACAGGGGCAGTTCGCGGACCTCGTCGAGCACGACGTGCTCGAACGGGTCGACCGCGTGAACAAGTACAACGGCGTGCGGTACAAGGCCGACGAACTCGCGGCGGAGATCAAGTCGACCCTCGAAGCGGGGGCGGAGGCGTAACCAATGAGCTCAGACATTCGATTCACCGACTTCAAGTCCGACAAGCAGCCGACGTGGTGCCCGGGTTGCGGCGACTTCGGCACGATGAACGGGATGATGAAGGCGCTCGCGGAGACGGGGAACGACCCCGACAACACCTTCGTCGTCGCCGGCATCGGCTGTTCCGGGAAGATCGGCACGTACATGCACAGCTACGCGCTCCACGGCGTTCACGGGCGCGCGCTCCCCGTCGGCACCGGCGTCAAGATGGCCCGGCCCGACATCGAAGTGATGGTCGCCGGCGGCGACGGCGACGGCTACTCCATCGGCGCGGGCCACTTCGTCCACGCCGTCCGGCGCAACGTCGACATGACGTACGTCGTGATGGACAACCGCATCTACGGGCTGACGAAGGGGCAGGCCTCCCCGACCTCGCGGGAGGACTTCGAGACGTCGACGAGCCCCGAGGGGCCGAAACAGCCCCCGGTGAATCCCCACGCGCTGGCGCTCGCCTCGGGCGCGACGTTCATCGCGCAGTCGTTCTCCTCGGACGCGCTCCGCCATCAGGAGATCATCCAGGAGGCCATCGAGCACGACGGGTTCGGCTTCGTCAACGTCTACTCGCCGTGCGTCACCTTCAACGACGTCGACACGTACGACTACTTCCGCGACTCGCTCGTCGACCTGAAGGAGGCGGACCACGACCCGACCTCCCGCGAGGACGCGAAGGACGTCATCCTCGACAACGAGAAGGAACATCAGGGCGTCATCTACAAGGACGAGTCGTCGGTGCCGTACCACGAGCAGCACGGCGTCGACGAGGACATGTCCGTCATCCCGGACGGCGCCCCCGAGGGCGCGACCGACCTCGTCCGCGAGTTCTACTGAGGCGACGTCGAGCGGTCGTCGGCCCGCGGGCCGACCCGTCGGCGACTCGTTGTTTCGACTGCTGACAACATATCTATTTATTTGCGACGTGCGCAACACGTCCCATGGACGAGATTCGGGTTCTCCACGTCGACGACGAACCCGCCTTCGCTGACCTCACCGCGGACTTTCTCGAGCGGACCGACGAGCGGTTCGCGGTCGAGACGGCGACGTCGGTGACCGCGGGGCTCCGCGCGCTCGACGAGGGGCCGACCGTCGACTGCGTCGTCTCGGACTACGACATGCCGGGTCGGTCCGGAATCGACTTCCTTCGGGCGGTTCGGGAGGACCGTCCGGACCTCCCCTTCGTCCTGTTCACCGGAAAGGGGTCCGAGGCGGTCGCGAGCGAGGCGCTCCGCGCCGGCGCGACCGACTACTTACAGAAGAAGACCGGCACGGAGCAGTACGAGCTGCTCGCGAACCGAGTTACGAACGCGGTCCGGCAGTTCCGCGGCCGTCGCGCCGAGCAGCGGCTGCTCGAGGTGGCGGACCACACCGAGCAGGTCATCTTCGTCTTCGAGGCCGACTGGAGCGAGGCGCTGTTCGTGAGCGCCGCCTACGAGGAGCTGTGGGGACGACCGCGAGCCGAACTCGACCGCGACGCGACGGCCTTCCTCGACGGCGTCCACCCCGACGACGGCGAGCGCGTGCGCGACGCGATGGATCGACTGTCCGCGGGCGAGTCGATCGAACTCACCTTCCGGGTCGACGGCGACGGCGGGTCCCACCGCTGGCTTCGGGTCCGCGGTGAGCCGATACGTGACGAGACGGGCGCCGTCGCGCGGGTCGCCGGTTTCGGCGTCGAGGTGACGGACGAGCGGCGGCGGCGACAGCGCCGCGAGCGCCAGCGCGAGTCACTGATACGACTCGCGACCGACGAGGCGGTGGCTGACGGCGCCTTCGAGGCGGCGCTGAAAACCATCACGGAGACGACGGCGCAGGTGCTCGACGTCGACCGGGTCAACGTCTGGCTGGCCGAACCGGTCGCGGGGACGGACGCGGAGACGGGGATTACCGGCGACACCGCGTCGTCACCGCCCGGCGAGCCGCTCCGCTGCGTCGACGACTACGACCGGCGGACCGGGAACCACGACGCGGGCGCTCGACTGCGGGTCGACCGGCACCCGACGTACCTCGAGGCGCTCGAAACCAACCGCGCGATCGCGGTCGACGACGCCGGGAACGACCCCCGTACCGCCGAGCTGGCGGACGAGTACCTCGCGGCTCACGACGTCGGTGCGCTGCTCGACGGGACGCTCCGCGCCGGCGGCGAGGTGATCGGGATGATCTGTCACGAACACGTCGGCGAGACCCGCGAGTGGACCGACGACGAGACCGAGTTCGCGAGCGACGCCGCGGAGGTCGTCCATCGGGCCGTTCGGAACCGCGACCGCGCCGCGCGCGAGCGCGACCTCGAACGGTACGAGACGATCATCCAGTCGCTGGCGGACGCGGTGTACACGCTGGACGACGAGGGCCGGCTCGACTTCGTCAACGAGGCCTACGCGGACCTGAAGGGCGCGAGCCGGGAGGAACTCCTCGGGACGCCGATCCGCGACCTCGTCGACGACGGGGTGATCGAGCGAACCAGTTCCATGTACGATCGGCTCCGTTCCGACGACCGCGACATCGGGCGGATCGAGTACGAGTTCCGCACCGTGGACGGCGAGACGGTCCCGGCCGAGCTTCGGTTCACGTCGCTTCCGGGGGCTCCGGACGGCGAGGCCCGCGTCGGCGTGATCCGCGATATCTCCGAGCGAAGGCGCAGGGAGCGGAAGCTGGAACGACAGAACGAGCGGCTCGATTCCTTCGCGAGCCTCGTCTCACACGACCTTCGGAACCCGCTCCACGTCGCCGTCGGAAACGTCGAGATGGCCCGCGAGTCCTGCGACAGTCCGCGGCTCGACGACGCCGCGAACGCGCTCGACCGCATGGAAGCGCTCATCGACGAGGTCCTCGCGGTCGCGCGGGAGGGCGCCTCGGTCGAGGACCCGGACCCGGTCCGGCTCGCGGCCGCGGCGTCGTCGTCGTGGCGCACCGTCGAGACGGGCGACGCGACGCTCACGGTCGAGGCGAACGCGACGATTCGCGCGGACGAGAGCCGGCTCAGGCGGCTCTTCGAGAACATCTTTCGGAACAGCGTCGAGCACGGCTCGACGGGCAGCCGGACGGAGTCCGGCGACAGCGTGGAACACGGTCGTTCGGACGACACCGAATCGTCGTTGTCGCTGACGGTCGGCCGCCTCGACGCCGACGGGTTCTACGTCGAGGACGACGGCGTCGGGATTCCCGCCGACGAGCGGGACCGCGTGTTCGAGGGGGGGTACTCGACGGACGCAGACGGGACCGGGTTCGGACTCACGATCGTGCGGGAAGTCGCCGAGGCACACGGGTGGTCGATCGAGGCGACCGCGAGCGACGCCGGCGGGGCCCGGTTCGAGATCACCGGGGTGTCGCTCGCGTCCGAGGAGTAGGATGCGTCGCTCGCGGTCGGCGAGCGAGCGACCGGTCTCGCGCCCGCATTCCGACCTCGTCCTTCGGCCAAAATACGGCGCCAGCGAGGTCCTGCGGTCGATCGCGACCGGTTTCAGCAAGCCTAATTACGTAGGTCCGTATTCACGGGTATATGGTTGACCGCTACGACGTCGCTATCGCCGGTGCCGGTCCGGCGGGCGCGCAGTGCGCCCGCGACCTGGCGACGCGCGACTACGACGTCGTCGTCTTGGAGACGGAGTCGGAAGACGAGTTCCCGCGACAGAGCAACAAGTCGACGGCGGGCACGTTCCCGTCGATGATGTCCTCCTTCGGGATCCCCGACGACGTCGTGATGTCGTACACCGACGACGTCGTGCTGGAGTCGCCAAACGAGTACTACGAGAGCTACCAGCCGGGGGCGGTGTTGGAGTTCGCGGAGTTCAAGCGGTTCCTCGTCGAGGACGGCCGCGACAACGGCGCGGAGTACCGCTTCGACGCGCGCGTCTCGCGACCGATCCTCGACGACGACGGCGTCATCGAAGGGGTGCGGTACGACGGCGACGAGGAGGTGTACGCCGACGTCGTGATCGACGCCACCGGGCCGGCCGCGCCGCTCGCGAGCGCGCTCGACGTCGTCGACCTCGAACGCGAGAACCAGGCGATCGGGATCGAGTACGAGATGGAGGGCGTCGAGATGAACCACCCCGAGTACGCGGACCTCCGTCGCGCGATGATGCTCCGCTTGGACCACGATATCGCGCCGGGCGGCTACTCGTGGATCTTCGCGACCGGCGAGGACACCGCGAAGGTCGGGATCTGTTACATCCAGAACGACCGCCACCGGGAGTTCGCCGAGGCGGGCAAGACCGTCGACGGCTACCTCGACGACTGGGTGAGCCGCGACCCGCGGTTCGCCGACGCCGAGCGTATCGACGGGAAGGTCCACCGCGGCTCCGCGCACATCCAGATGCCCGACGAGATGCACACGGACCGCTTCCTCGCGATCGGCGACACCGTGCCGACCATCGACCCGCTGTGGGGCGAGGGGATCCACAAGGGGATGAAGTCAGCCCGCGCCGCGGCGGCCACCGTCGACCGCTGTCTCACCGACTCGGAGCGCCGCCTCGACGCCGATAGCCTCGCGGTGTACGAGCGGCTCTGGCACCGCGACGTGGCCCCGCGGATGAAGGCGCGGCTGATGCTCACGCGGCTGCTGTACCTCGCGCCCAACGAGCGGTACGACCGGTTCATGCGCGACCTTCAGGAGGCAGAGGAAAACACCCTCGAACGGGCGAACCAAGGCGATAAGGGTGCGATGGCGAAGCTGCTTCACCTCGACGACATCCCGCTGCTCACGAAGTTCGCCCGCGAGCGACTCGACGTCTGAGGCGGCGTCGGAGGAACTGCGACGCCGAGCGGAAAGAAAAGCGCGCCGACCGACGGAACGCGCCGCCTACCGCTCGTCGACGGGAACGAACTCGGCGTCCTCGGGACCGGTGTACCGGGCGCGCGGGCGGATGAGGCGGTTGTCCTCCTGGTACTCGGCGACGTGGGCGATCCAGCCGCCGACGCGGCTCATCGCGAAGATTGGCGTGTACATGTCGACAGGGATGCCGAGCGAGTCGTAGACGGAGCCGGAGTAGAAGTCGACGTTCGGGGCGATCCCCTTCTCGACGAGCCCCTGGTCGGTGAGGTACTCCTCGATGGCGGTGGTGTAGTCGAGCCACTTCGTGTCGCCGGACGACTCCGAGAGGTCGCGGAGCTTCTCTTCGAGGATCTTCGCGCGGGGATCTTTCACCTTGTAGACGCGGTGGCCGAACCCGGGGATGCGTCCGCCGTCGTCCTGCCGGTCTTTCACCCACTCGACGGGGTCCTTCGCGGAGGCGTCGATCTCGTGGAGCACCTCCATCACGTCCTGGTTGGCGCCGCCGTGGAGCGGGCCGGAGAGCGCGCCGATGCCGCCGGTGACGCCGGAGTAGACGTCGGCCATCGTCGAACCGATCACCATCGCGGTGAACGTGGAGGCGTTGAGCCCGTGATCGGCGTGGAGCGTGAGCGCCATGTCGAACGTCTCCTCGCTCACGGCGTCGGGCTCGGTCCCGGTGAGCATGTAGAGGAAGTTCCCGGCGTGCGAGAGGTCCGGGTCGGGAGCGACCGGCTCTTCCCCCTGCCGGACGCGCTCGAACGCGGCGAGGACCGTCGGGATCTTCGCCGTGATCCGTCGGCCCTGACGGAGGGTGGCCTCGCCGTCGTCGTCGCTCTCACCGTCGGGGTCGTACGCCGACAGCATCGACGTCGCCGTCCGGAGCGCGGCCATCGGCCGCTCGCCGGCGTCCGCGAGCGCGCGGACCGTCTCGATGACGTCGTCGGCCACCTCGCGCTCCGCCGCGAGGTCGGCGGCGAACGAGTCGAGCTCCGCGGCGCTGGGCAGGGAGCCGTGCCACAGCAGGTACAGCACCTCCTCGTAGCTCGCGCCGCGCGCGAGGTCCTCGATGTCGTACCCGCGATACACGAGCTTCCCGACCTCGCCGTCGACGTAGCTCAGATCCGACTCCGCGACGAGGACGCCCTCGAGCCCGCGTTTTAACTCATCGGCCATACCACGTCGTTCCGACCAACGGCAAAAAAGCGTTATCTTTCAGGAGGAATACGGTACGTCGATCGTGGTACGCCACCGCGTCGGACGACGACGTGACAGGGTTCGGAAACGTCCGCGAGCCGGGCGCGGCGCAGCCGAACGGGGTCGCCTCGGCGCGCCGGAGCCGGCCGGTTGTCGTCACGACTCACCGTCGCCGGTCGCCTCCCGCCTCAGCGCGCCGGGACGACCGTCACCGTCCGGTTCCGGTCGATCGCGTCCTCTAACTCCTCGGCGATGGCGGAGCCGCGGGAGACCTGAACCTCGCCGCCGCGGCCGACGGTGGCGGTGAAGAGGTACTCGCCGTCGGCGCGTACCTCGACCGTCTCGCCGACGCCGTCGTCGACGTCGATGACGACGTGTCGCGAGGTGATCTCCGGCGCGACCACCGTCCCGCGCTCGGCGCCGACCTGCCCGTCGCCCCGGCCGTTCGAGGACGCCCCGCCGGCGGCACCGCCCCCCGACCCGCCGGGCTTCTCGTCGTGCGTTCGGACGTCGATGTCGATTCCGAGCCGGTTCTCGATGTCGGCGATGCGGCCGCCGCCCTTCCCGATCACGGTGCCGATGTCGCCCTCGGTGACGTAGACGACCGCCTCGTCGTCGCCGTTGAGCTCCACGTCGACGTGACCGTGCGCGACCGACTTGATCTCGCGTTCGATCTCCTTTTTCGCGATGCGCCCGACGCCGCTCTCGCCTTCGGCCCCGTCGCCGTCCTCGTTCAGCGGCACCGTGACGACCTGCCGGTTGAACGTGTATATCTCGTACTCCGGCCGGCCGGTCTCGAAGTTCGACACCTGGATGACCGGGCGAGCGAGGTCTTCCGCCGTGAGCCCGGCGGGGACCTTCACCTCCGTGGTCACGTCGTAGACGGTGTGGACCTCGCCGGCCTCGATGTAGACGACGGTGTCGACGATCTGGGGGATCATCCCCAGTTCGACGCGGCCGACGAGCCGCTGGAGCGCGTCGATCGCGCGGGAGGCGTGGACGACGCCGACCATCCCGACGCCGGCCATCCGCATGTCCGAGAACACCTCGAAGTCGTTCGTCTTCCGGACCTCGTCGTAGATGGTGTAGTCGGGCCGGACGAGGAGGAGCGAGTCGGCCGTATTCTCCATCTCACCGCCGAGCGCGCCGTACTGGGTGATCTCCGGGCCGACTTGGAGGTCCCGCGGCTTCTCCATCGTCTTCACCGCGTAGTCGCTGTCGTTCAGGAACTCGGCGACCGCCTGCGCGAACGTCGACTTGCCGGCGCCGGGCGACCCCGAGATGAGTACGCCCCGCTTCCGCTCCGTGAACCGGTCGCGAAGCTCGTCGGCGAACTCGTAGTCGTCGAGCGTCGTCTTCGCGATGGGGCGGACGGCGGTGATCTCGATCCCGTCAGCGAAGGGGGGCCGCGCCACCGCGATCCGGTAGTTCCGGAACTGGACGATGTCCATCCCGTCGCCGGAGAGCTCGATGAATCCCTCGTTCGACTGGCGAGCCAGATCGACGATCGAGTTGGCCCACTCGCGCATCTGTTCCTCGTCGGTCGGCTCGTCGGCTATCTCGACGTAGCGCATCTCGCCGAGGGTCCCGCGCTTCGCCTTCGGGACGGTGCCGGTCTTGAGGTGGACCGACATCGTCTCGTCGGTGAAGAACTCCTGAATCGGGAGCTCGTCGACGACGCCGCGGGCGACGGGCTCGACGTACTCGACGTCGAGGCCCTTCGCCCGGGCGACCTCGGCCTGGACCACGTCGCTGGACAAAAGCGTCGCGTCGTGGTCGGCGGCCAGATCGCGGATCAGCGCGTCCACGTCGCCCTCGTGGGCGTTCGAGCGGGCGTCGCCGCTCGCGCGCTCGCCGACGTACCGCAGCTCGATCGTCCCCTCGTCGGCGAGGTCGGCGAGCCGCTTCAGCTCGCTCAGCCCGTCCCAGCCGGATTCGAGCCCGTCGTTCGCCTGCGACTCCAGCTCGCCGACGACCGCCTCCGGGACGAACACGGTGACCGACTCGTAGGTCCCGTCCGCGACGCGTTCGGACACGCGGCCGTCGACGACCGCGCTCGTGTCCGGTACTACGTTCATACCGAGGATCGGTCCGGCAGGCGTATAAGGGTGTTCGACCGGGGGCGCTCGACCGCGGGGGCCGTCCGCTCGCTCCGACTCCCCGCTCAGTCGTCCGCGGCCGCCCGCTCCGACCGCCCGGCCGCCAGCCGCTCGGCGTACGCGGTGAAGTTCTCGAACAGCGCCTTCGCCTCGCAGGCGGCGTCGTACGCCTCGGGGGTGATCGACTCTAAGACGCCGTCCACGCGGGCGTCGCCGATCTGCTCGCGCTTCCCGTCCGTCACCTCGCGGGCGGTCTCGGCGTCGTACTCGGGGTGGAACTGGACGCCCCAGCAGCGGCCGTCGCGGAACGCGTGGACGCCGCGGTCGTTCTCGGACAGCAGCGTCGCGGACGGCGGGAGCTCGACGACGGCGTCGCCGTGGGTCGTGAAGGCGGTGAACGACTCGTCGATCCCGTCGAACAGCGGGTCCTCGCGAACCTGCCGGATCTCGTTGTAGCCGATCTCGAACCCGTCCATCCCCGCGACGCGGCCGCCGAGCGCCTCCGCGAGCACCTGGTGGCCGTAACAGACGCCGAGAACGGGACAGCCGGAATCGGCGGCCTCGGCGACGTAGTCGACGAGCGGCGGGATCCACGCCTCGTCCCAGTAGACGGACGAGCGCGACCCCGTCACGACGACGCCGTCGAACTCGGTGTGGTCGGGGAGGTCGCGGTCGACCGCGTCGAACTCGACGAGGTCGGCGTCGAGCTCCCGGCGGAAGTTCCGACGGGTGTTCGCGCCGTCGTGGGCGGCGTTCAACAGGGCGAACCGGAGGCGAGTCATCGACCGAACGGAGAGCCGAGAGTCACAAAACGGTTGCGGCGCCGGAGGCGTCGGCCGCCGACGGGGACGCTCCGATCCGGCCCGTGCCGCGACCGGACCGGAGCCGCGGCACCGCCTACTCGAACGCGGCGCTCGCGTGTTCCGCGAGCCAGCCGACGAGCAGGTCGTTGACGGCGGCCGACGCCTCGACCCCGACGAGGTGCCGGGCGCCCTCGACCGAGTGGAACTCGCCGCGCGGGAGCCCCTCCGCGAGCGTCTCTCCGGCCGTGACCGGACAGGCGGTGTCGTCGTTCCCGTGGACGACGAGCGCGGGCGTTGTGACCTCGAAGAGCGAATCGGCGAGGTCGAACCCCGCGACCGCGGCGCGGTGCGTCTCGTACGCCTCGCGGTCGGCGTCCTCGGCGAGCCGCCACTCCGCGATCCGCGAGAGCGCGTCCGGGTGCGCCTCGCGGAAGTCCGTCGAGAGCAGTCCGTTCAGCGATCCCTCGACCGCGGCCGGGTCGCTCGGGTCGGCCCAGACGCCGGCGGGGTTGTACGCGTCGCCCGCGGGCGGCGTCCCGATCAGGACGAGACTCGCCGGCCGCGAGGACGTCAGCGCGGCCGTCAGCGCGACCATCCCGCCGAGGCCGTAGCCGACGAGGTGGGCGTTGCGGATCCCTTCGGCCGCACAGACCGTGTCGACGTCGGCGGCGAGGTCCGCGACGGTGTACGGGCCGGGCGGCGCGTCCGACCGGCCGACGCCCCGCGTCTCCGGAGTGATCACCGTGTGCGGGCCCGCCAGCGCGGCGTGTTGCCACCCGAACTGCCAGGCGCCAAGGCCGACGTCGCCGCAGAACACGACGGCCTCGTCGTCCGGGCCGGCGTCGGGCGCGTCCACCTCGTACCGGATCTCGGTGCCGGCGTTGGTCGCGTAGGGCATGGATGAGTGGTGGTGCGCGGATTGGGGCCGTCAGGCCTCTTGGAGGCTGCGGAGGACGTCCGGCGCCGCTTCGAGCGCGTCGTCCAGCGCGTCGACGTCCGGGCCGCCTCCCTGCGCGAAGTCCGGGGGGCCGCCGCCGCCGCCGCCCACGCGCCCGGCGAGTTCGGAGACGACCTGCCCCGCGTTCACCTCGACGCCGTCGGGAACGCCGACGACGAAGCTCGCGGAGCCGCCGGCGCCGCTGCCGATCACCGCGACCTTCCCGTCGTCGACGTGGGCGTTGGCGGTCGCGCGCAGTTCGTCGGCGTCGCCGTCGAGCCGCTGGATCACGGCGGTCGTCCCGGCGACCTCGACCTCCTCGGCGTCGGCACCCCCGGAGGCGCGCGCGGCCGCTAACTCCTCTTTGAGCGACTCGATCTCCTTGCCCCGCGCCTTCCACTCCTCGAAGAAGCGCTCGGCCGTCTCGGGCACGTCGAGCGGGTCGACGTCGAGGGCGTCGGCCGCGTCGTACAGCGCGTCCTCTGTGCGCTGGGTCGCCTCGACCGCCGCGGCGCCCGCGGCGAAGGCGATCCGCTCGACGCCGTCCTGAACGGGCTCCGTCTTCAGCACCTTCACGGCGCCGATCTCACCGGTCCTGTCGACATGGGTACCGGCGCAGGCCTGGACGTCGGCGTCGCCGACGTGGATCAGCCGGACGTTCGTTCCCGGCGGGACGCCGCCCTGATACAGGTCGAAGCCGTGTTCGGCCTCCGCCTCGTTGCGGTCGGGCCACTCTTGCCGGACGGGCACGTCGTCGCGAACCAGCTCGTTGGCGACGCGCTCGATGGCCTTCACGTCTTCCCGGGTGATACGCTCGAAGTGACGCACGTCGAGCCGCGCGGAGTCGGTCCCCTTCTGTGCGCCCGCCTGCCGGACGTGGTCGCCGAGCACCTCGCGGGCGGCGTGGCCGATCAGGTGGGTTGCGGTGTGGTGCGCCCGGAGCCGCTCGCGGCGGTCGCCGTCGACCTGCCCCCTGACGAACTCGCCCTTCCCGGGGTCCGCGTCCGTGCGGTGGAGGACGACCCCGTCGACCTCCTGGACGTCGGTGACGTCGACGGTCGTCTCGCCGACCGTGAGCTGGCCCCGGTCGGCCGGCTGCCCGCCGCCCTCGGGGTAGAACATCGTCTGGTCCAAGACGACGTCGTACCCCTCCTCGGCGTCCAACACGTCGAGGACGACCGCCTCGAACTCCGTGCGGCCCTGGTCGTCGTAGAACAGCTTCTCCGTCTCGGGAAGGTCGGCGAGCCGCTCGTCGCGCTCGTCGGCCGCCGCCGCGGCGTCGCCCTCCTCGTGGCGGTCGGCGACGAGCGCGTAGAAATCGTCGGGCACGTCGACGGCCGCGCCGCGCTCGTCGGCGATGTCGGCGACCATGTCGGGCTGGATCCCGTGGGAGTCGTACAGCTCAAGCAGCTCCTCGGTCGGGATCGGCTCGCCGGTGCCGGCGTACTCGTCGGCGAGCTGCTCGACCTTCCGGGCGCCGCGCTCCAAGGTCCGCTCGTACTTCCGCTCCTCGCTGCGGACGATCTCGCGGATCGTGTCGCGGTTCTCGTAGCCGAGCCGGTCGGCCTGCATGTCGACCAGCTCGTCGAGGGGCGCGTCGACGCCCACCTCGTCGACGAGCCGCTTCATCCGGCGCAACACCATCCGCGCGAGGTAGCCAGTCCCGACGTTCGACGGGACGATCTCGTCGCCGAACATGTACGCGAGCGTCCGCGAGTGGTCGGCGATCGCGTAGATCGATTCGAGCGGCTCGACCAGATCGCGCAGCCGGCCGACGTCGACGTCGAGCCGGTCGGCGATCTCCCCGCGGGCGGCCTCCACGTCGTCGACGTCGTCGATGTCGAGCCGGCCGGAGAGCTTCGCGGCGCGGTGGACGAGCTCCCGTTCCGCCTCGGTGTGGTCGATCCCGGCGTTGTGCTTCAAAAAGTCGATGGCGTCCGGGTAGATCGCCTCGTACACCGTCGCGGTCCCCTGGCTCATCCACGTCCACCGTTCGAGCCCGTACCCGGTGTCGACGATGTACGTGTCCATGAACGAGTACGAGTTGCCGTCCTTCATCTCGTAGTCGCCGTCCGGGTCCTGCTCCATACACATGAAGACGAGCGTCGCCAGCTCGGCTCCCTTATAAATCACCTCGATGGCGGGGCCGGCGTTGCCGCCGCCGACCCACGGGTCCTCGATGTAGGTGATCTCCTCCAGATCGGCGCCGAGGGACTCGAACAGCTCGTCGCAGTACTGAACCGTCTCGTCTTTCCAGTACACCTCGCCGTGGTAGGCGTACTCGTCCTCTTCGACCTCCTCGCGCGTGTTGAACGCGTGGTGGGCCATCATCTCGAACGCCATCGTGTGGCGGCCCGTCTTGCCGACGTTGTCGATGTCCTGCATCCGGATACAGGGCTGGGAAACCGTCAGCGGGTTCGCGGGCGGCGGCGTCCGCCCCGAGGTGACGAGCGGCTGGAAGTCGTAGATGGACGCCTGCGTCAGGAGGACGTCGTCGCGCCAGCGGTTCGCGGCGACCGGGTAGGGGTCGATCCGCTCGTGGCCGTGGTCTTCGAAGAAGGAGAGGAACGCCTCGCGCATCTCTGACAGCGAGTGAGTCTCCGGGAAGCCCGGGTCGTCGATGAAGCTGTAGTCCTCGCAGGGCGGCTCCCCGCACAGTTCTCGCTCCCCGTCGCGGGTCCAGAAGTGCGCGCCGCAGGAGGTGCATTCCTTGCGCTCGAACCCTTCTTCCTCGAAGTAGTCGAGACGGTACTCCGCTTCGAGATCGCTCATTACACGAACGTGGCCCGTGTTGCTCCAAAAGGGTTCCGGGGTCGCTCGTCGGGCCCGACGGCGCCGCTCGCCGCCGCGAGACGGGCTCGACGGGGGGTTTCCGGACGGAGCGACGGCGACCGAATGCGCGGACGGCCGGGAACGCCGCGATCGGTCGGAAACGGACGACTGCGCCGCGTTCCGGCGATCGGTAAGAAGATTTATACTCTCTGCGCGGCCTTTCACGTACAATCGTGACTTCTGCGTTGGGCGAGCACGCCTCGGTCCTCGTGCTCGACGACGATCCCGAACTCGCCGGCGAGCTCGGGACCCACCTCGGCGCCGAGCGCCGCGACTCCGACGACTGCGGTGCGGTCGAGACGCACGCCGCCGCCCCGGACCGAGTAGACGAGGCGCGGCTCGCCGGGGCCGACGTGACGGTCGTCGTCGACGAGGCGGGGCTCGAACGGGTCCGGCCGGTCGACCGCGTCGGCGCCGTGGTCGCGTACGCCGACGACCCGACGGGTCGGATCGCGACCGACCCGCTCGTGGACGCGGTCGCGGGCACGCCCGAGGCGCTCTCGGAGACGGTGTCGTGGCTGCTCGCCCGCGACCGCCGGTCGGTCGTCCGATCGAAACCGGCCCGGACCCCCTCGCGGATCGAACAGCTCAACGCCGGGATGGCGGAGCTCGCCGCCGTCAGGTCTGTCGACGAGGCCCACCGGGCGGCCATCGCGGTCGCCGAGCAGGTGTTCCCCGGGTACCAGAGCGTTGTCGCGGTCCGGGACGGGGAGTGGGTCGAACCCGTGGTCGCCTCCAGCGGGACGCCAGTCGAGGACTGTAACCGCGTCCGCGTCGGGAGCGGCGTGGCCGGCAGGGCCGTCCAGACCGGCGACGCATCCATCGCGCCGAACCCGAACCCGGAGAGCCGGTTCGACACGGTCCTCACCGTCCCTGTGGGCGACGACGTCGTCTTCCAGCTTGCGAGCGACGACACCGGAAGCGGCGCCGAGTTCGACGACGCCGACCGCCGGCTCGCGGAGCTGCTCGCCTCCCACCTCGAGGAGACTCTCGATCGGATCGCGGTGACGGAGACGCTTCGGACCGAACGCGACAGGCTGCTCGCGCTGTTCACGAACGTCCCGGACCCCGCCGTCGCCTACGACTACGTCGACGGCGACCCGGTCGTCCGACAGGTGAACGAGGCGTTCGAGGCGACGTTCGGGTACGAGCCGGAGACGGTGGTCGGCGAGTCCATCGACGACTACATCGTTCCCCCGGACGCCGACACGGAGGCCGAGGAGCTCAACGAGCAGCTCCGGCGGGGCGAGAACGTCCGGCGGGAGGTGACTCGGATCACCGCCGACGGGCCGCGGCACTTCATCCTCCACGTCATCCCGATCCGCCTCGGCGCCGCCAACGCGGCGGGATACGCCATCTACACCGACGTCACCGACCGGCGCGAGCGCGAGGAGACCCTCCGGCGGCAGAACGAGCGGCTCGACGAGTTCGCCTCCATCGTCTCCCACGACCTCCGGAACCCGCTGTCGGTTGCGGAGGGGTACGTCGAACTCGCGCGGGAGACGGGCGACGTCGACCACCTCGAAAAGGCCGCGGACGCGATCGACCGGATGGACGAGCTCGTCGCCGACCTCCTCTCGCTGGCCAGGGAAGGGCGGTCGGTCGGGGAGACCGAGTCGGTCTCGCTGGACGCGGTCGCCCGCGAGGCCTGGGAGAGCGTCGACACGGGCGACGCGACCCTAACGATCGAGGCCGACGGGACGCTGGCGGCGAACCGGACTCGGCTGCGCGAGCTGTTGGAGAACGTCTTCCGGAACAGCGTGGAACACGGTTCCACGAGCGGCCGCGACTCCCCCGACGCCCCGCTCACGGTCCGGGTCGGGGCGGGGACTTTCGGCGCGGACGACGGGAGTCCCGCGGACGGCTTCTACGTCGAGGACGACGGCGTCGGGCTCCCGGAGGAGGACCTGGACCGCGTGTTCGAGAGCGGGTTCACGACCGACGAGTCGGGCACGGGGCTCGGGCTCGCCATCAGCGAGCGCATCGCCGAGGCCCACGGCTGGACCGCCCACGCGCTCGCCGGCGCGGACGGCGGGGCCCGCTTCGAGTTCCGCACCGGCTGAGCGGCCGTCGGACGCGCGCCGGTCCGAAACGACCTTACGCCGCGCGCGAGGGTATCCGGTATGGTCGAGAACGTCGTCTACCCCGCCTACTTCGACGCCGAGCTGTCCCGTTCGGAGGGCCGCCGCGTCCCGACGGACTTGGCGGTCGAAGCGCCGACCGTCGACGAGATCGCGAAGGCCGTCCAGCAGGTCGGTTACGACGCGGTCGTCGAGCGCGACGCGACGTACTCCCGGGAGTTCGAGGCCCGCGGCTACGTGGCCGTCAAGGGCACCGAGGACACCGCGAAGAACGACCTCGTTCAGGCGATCGCCGCGTACCTCGGCGTGCTTCGGGAGTAACCGTGCGGCGCGTCGGTACCGTCGTCCGCACGGCCGGCGGACTCGCGATCGCCCGGGGCGACCCCGACGCCGAGCCCCCCCGAATCGGCGCCAGCGTCGTCGACGAGTCGCTCTCGACGGTCGGCCGCGTCGTCGACGTGTTCGGGCCGGTCGACCACCCCTACGTGGCGGTCACGCCCGGCGACGGAGTCGGACTCGCCGACCTCGTCGGCGGCAAGCTGTACGCGCGGTAGCGCCGGGCGGCGCTACGCCTCGGCGCCGGGGTCCGCCTCGTCGGAGCCGTCGCCGACCACGTCGAAGTCCCCGATCTCCTTGTCAGTGCGAGCGAGCCGCTCGGCGACCAGCAGCTTCTCGCGGCGCTCTAAGCGGTCCCAGTCGATATCCGCCGGCGGCGACGCCTCCAGCGACTCGAACCGTTCGATCACCGCCTCGTTCGCGAACCGCTCGAACGAGCCGCAGTTCGGACAGGTCCGCGAGAGGTGCGACGTGTCGAACGACCGCGTGACGGTCGCGTCGAGGCAGTTCAGACATCGATAGGTGCGAGTCCGAGACACGCGATCACCGAGGTGCCGGACGAACGAGTATCTGTGGGCGGCGGCGCGCGGCTCGGGGATCGGAACCCGGCGGGCGCGGAGCGGTCGCTGCGGGCGTCGAGTACGTCGAAAGGAAGGAAGTCCCGCGGCCGCTCAGAACAGCGCGGAGGCCGCTGCCTCGGCCGTCTCGATGACGGGGCCGAAGCCGGGCAAGAGCAGCACCGTCGCGACCGCCGCGAAGATAACCGCGGCGTACAGCGCCGTCGGCCGCACGTCGATCGCGTCGAGCGCGCTCGACGACTCGGGGTCGTCGAGCCACAGCGCCTTCACGACCCGGCTGTAGTAGTACAGCGAGACGACGCTGTTTATCGCGCCGAGGCCGGCGAGCCACAGGAAGCCGTTGTCGATGGCCGCCTGGAACAGGAAGTACTTCGAGAAGAACCCGGCGAACGGCGGGAGCCCAGCCAGCGAGAACATGAACACGGCCATCGCCGTCGAGGCGACGGGCGCGCGGCGCGCGAGCCCGGCGTAGTCCTCGAAGGTGCGACCGACCCCCCACCGCTCCGCCATCGCGACGAAGAGGAAGGCGCCGGTGTTCATGAACCCGTAGACGAGCAGGTGGGCCATCGCGGCGCCCATGACGGTGCCGTTGGCGGGCCCGTCGACAGTGAGCGCGGCGACGCCGATGAGCGCGTACCCGGCGTGCCCGATGGAGGAGTACGCGAGCATGCGCTTGACCTCCTCCTGAACCGCGGCCGCGAAGTTACCGAGCGTCATCGTGACGGCCGCGAGGATAGCGAAGGCGAGCATCCAGTCGACGTTCGCGGACACCGCCATCTCCAGCGGGAACGCCTCGGTGAACACGCGGAACGCGACGACGAACCCGGCGGCCTTCGAGGCCGACGAGAGGAACGCGCTCACCGGCGCGGGCGCGCCCTCGTACGCCTCCGGCGCCCAGAAGTGGAACGGGACGGAGGCCGTCTTGAACGCGACGCCGCCGATCATCATCACGACGCCGACGCCGAGGACGCCGGCGAGCCCCTCGATCGAGGCCGACGCGATGTCGGCGAGGATGAGCGACCCCGTCGCGGCGTACACGAGCGAGATGCCGAACAGGAAGATCGCCGACGAGAGCGCGCCGACGAGGAAGTACTTCATCCCCGCCTCGACGCTCCCGCGGTCCTGCTTGAGGTACGCGACGAGCACGTACGACGGCAGCGACACCATCTCTAAGGCGACGAACACGACCGCGAGCGAGTTCGCGACCGCGAGCAGCGCCATCCCGGTCGCGGCGAACGTGACCAGCGAGTAGAACGCCGCCGGGTTGGCGTGGTCGTGGAAGTAGTCGTGCGCGGCGACGAGGACCAGCGCGGTCACCGACGCGAAGATGGCGGTGAAGAATAACGCCAATGTGTCCACCTTGATCGCGTCGGCGAACAGGAGCACGGCGCCGCCGTCCGGGCTCACGCCGCCGCTCGCGGTGAGCCAGACGGTGGCCGCGAGCGCGGCGAGCGAGCCGAACGCGCCGACGACCGCCATCGACGTGTTCGACCGCGCGTCCGGACGGACCGTGTCGACCAACAGCAGCGCGAGACCGGTGAACGCCAGGATCAGCGCCGGCAGCAGCGCCGTCACGGCGGGCAGTCCGTTAACCATCGATCGTCACCCCCTCGACCACGGGAACGGCAGCGTCACGGATCATCTCGAAGAAGATGTCGGGCGCGACGCCCAGCACGATGATCGCCACCAGCAGCACCGCGAGCGGGGCGACGTCGTGGAACGCCGCGGGGCCGACCTCGTAATCGGTCTCGAGTTCGAACGGGCCGAACAGCGTGCTCTGCATCGCCGACAGCAGGTAGCCGGCGACGATGACGATGCCGAACATCGCCAGCGCCGTGAACACCGGCGCATACGGGAGCGCCGGCGCGGACAGCGAGCCGACGAAGATGAAGAACTCGCCCGCGAAGCCGGCCATCAGCGGCAGTCCCATGTAGCCGAAGGCGCCGGCGACGAGGATGCCGACGGTGACCGGCATCCGGTCGGCCATGCCGGCCATGTCGCCGACCATCCGGGTGTGGGTCGCGTTGTAGATGACGCCGACCGCCATGAACATCAGCCCCGAGATGAGGCCGTGCGCGACCATCTGGAACGTCGCGCCGCCGATACCGTACTCGGTGAAGACGACCAGCCCGAGGATGACGTAGCCCATCGACGAGACGGAGGAGTAGGCGACGATCCGCTTGAGGTCCTTCTGTGCCAACGCCAACATCGCGCCGTAGATGACGCTGATGACGGCGATCGCCGCGATCGGTATCGCGAGCATCGATGCCTGCTCCGGGAGCATCGTGAAGTTGAACCGGAGCAGCGCGTACGTCCCCATCTTCAGGAGGACGCCGGCCAGGAGCACCGACGCGGGCGTCGGCGCCTGAACGTGGGCGTCCGGGAGCCACGTGTGGAACGGCACGATCGGGACCTTCACCGCGAATCCGAGGAACATCGCGAGGAACGCGACCATCGCGACCCGGTCCGGCGGGATGCCGAACCACGTCCCCAAGTCACCCGCGGCGATCGCCTGCGCGATCTCGGGCAGCGCGAACGACGACACCGAGTCGCCGAGCGCGAACACGAGGCTCATGAAGCCGATGAACATCAACAGCGACGCCGCGTTCGTGTAGACGAAGAACTTGATCGCGGCGTACTTGCGGCGCGGGCCGCCCCAGATCCCGATGAGGAAGTACATCGGGACCAGCACGGCCTCCCAGAAGACGAACCAGAGGAAGAAGTCGAGCGCGGCGAACACGCCGAGCAGGTTCGCCTCCATGAACAGCATGAGGCCGTAGAACTGGCTCTGTCGCGCGTCGACGGGCGTCCACGCGCTGAGGATCGCCAGCGGCACGAGGAACGTCGTGAGCACGAACAGCGGGAGGCTGATCCCGTCGAGCCCGACGAACCACGAGACGCTGCGACCGCCCACTTCGAGCCACTCTATCTGCGTCGCGTACGCGATCTCGCCGCCGAGCAGCGCGTTGCCGCCGGCCTCGAAGCCGGACCACAGGTAGAGGCTGCCGACGAACGGGATCAGGCTGATCGCGAACGCCAGCCGGCCGGCCCACTCGTCGGGCGCGAGGAACACCGTCAGCGCGCCGACGAACGCGGCCGCCATGAGCGCTTCGAGTATCACAGGAACCACCCCCCGGTCGCGCCGAGCACGAGCAGCAGCGCGACGAGTCCGAAGGTGAGCAGCGCGGCGTACTGCGAGACGACCCCCGACTGGAGCTTCCGGATCCGGCCGCCGCCGGTCAGGCTCACCGACGAGACGCCGTTCACGACGCCGTCGATGATCCCCTGGTCGAAGGTGTTCGCGCCGCCAGCGACGTCTTCCGTCCGATACGCGAGCCAGACCTGCAGTTCGTCGAGGTAGTAGTTGTTGTACAGCACGTCTTTGATCCCGCCGAGCTTGGCGGTGTGTTCCGTCGGCGACGGCACGTTGTAGAGCCGCCAGGCGAGTCCGAGTCCGAGCAGCGCGAGGCCGAGCGAGACGGCCGCGCCGACGAGGACGGTTCCGACCTCACCGCCGACGAGGTACGCGCTGCTGTACGGGCCGATGTCGGCGTAGTGGTGCGAGGAGAGTCCTTCAATTCCGCCCCACTCGTTGTCGAGCCAGCGGTGGAGCAGGTCGATCCCCTCCAGTCCGAGCACCTTCTGGACCGGAACCATGTTGATGAGGCCGGTGACGACCGCGAGCGAGCCGAGGACCGTCAGCGGGCCCTTCACGTTCCAGCGGACGGACTCGGGGTCGCGGGCGGTGTCGCTGCGGGGCTCGCCGTGGAAGGTCAGGAACACCATCCGGAAGGTGTAGAACGCTGTGACCGGCACCGCGAGCAGTCCCATCAGGTAGCCGCCGAGCAGCAGCGGGTCGTTGAGGCCGTGGACGAGCGCCTCGTAGAGGATCTCGTCTTTCGACCAGAAGCCGGCGAACGGGAAGATCCCCGCGAGCGCCAGCGAGCCGGCGAGGAAGGTGTAGTACGTCACCGGCATCTTCGATTTCAGCCCGCCCATGTCCCACATGTCCTCGTTGTGGTGCATCGCGATGATGACCGACCCGGCGCCGAGGAACAGCAGCGCCTTGAAGAACGCGTGGGTGGTGAGGTGGAAGACGGCGGCCACGTACCCGCCCGCGCCGAGCGCGAGCATCATGTAGCCGTACTGCGAGATGGTGGAGTACGCGAGCACCTGCTTCAGCTCGTCTTTCACGACCCCCATCGTCGCCGCGAACAGGGCCGTGAAGCCGCCGACGAAGGCGATGACCGCCATCGTCGTCGGCGTCAGCACGTAGAAGCCGTACATCCGCGCGACGAGGTAGACGCCGGCCGCGACCATCGTCGCGGCGTGGATGAGCGCGGAGACGGGCGTCGGGCCCTCCATCGCGTCGGGGAGCCAGGTGTGTAGCGGGAACTGCGCCGACTTCCCGACGACGCCGCCGAGGACGAGCAGGCCGACGACCGTCAGCCACGTGCCGAGGTCGAGGCCGCCGGGCGTCCACGCCACCGACCCGGAGCCGTTGAGCGCCGCGTCGGCGAGCGCCGGGAACGACTCGGGACCGGCGAACTGCGCCGTGCCGAAGGTGGCGAACACCGCGACGACGCCGACGAGGAAGAAGTAGTCACCGAAGCGGGTGACGAGGAACGCCTTCTTCGCGGCCGACGGCGGACCGGGCTCCCTGAAGTGGAAGCCGATGAGCAGGTACGAGCAGAGCCCGACCAGCTCGAAGAACATGAACGCCATCAGCAGGTTGTCGGCGACGACGAAGCCGAGCATCGACGCCGTGAACAGGCCGAGCCCGGCGTAGTAGCGCGGCAGGCCCGTCTCGCCCTCGTCGTTCATGTAGCCGAGCGAGAACACGTGGACGAGCAGCGCCACGAGCGTCACGATGACGAGCATGAGCGCCGACAGCGGGTCGATCAGGACGCCGAACGTGAGCTCGATGTCGGTCGGCCCGATCCCCGCGCCGCCCTCGCTCGCCCAGTAGTACAGCGTCTCGTCGTACGCCCGCCCGCCCGCGACGGTCGCCGCGACCCAGACCGACAGCAGGAACGAGCCGGCCGTGGCCGCGATGCCGCCGAAGGCGCCGCCCTTCGGGAGGTACCTGCCCGCGCCGAGCGCGACCAGGAACGAGAAGAACGGGAGGAGCACGATCGCCGGAACGTATGCGAATGCGTTCACCATCTTACCACCTCATCTCCGCGGGAACAGTCACGTCTGTCGTGCCGAAGTTGCGGTATAACACGAGTATGATGCCGATGCCGATGGCGACCTCCGCGGCTGCGAGCGCGATGACGAACAGCGCGAACACCTGCCCCGTGAGGTCGCCGTAGTACAGCGCGAACGCGACGAAGTTGATGTTTGCCGCGTTCATCATGAGCTCGACGCTCATGAGGAAGTAGAGCGCGCTCCGCCGCGTCAAGACGCCGAACAGTCCGATACAGAACACGGCCGACGCCAGCAGCAGGTACCACGACGGCGGGATCGAGGCGGCGACGGCGGTCACCGGCGGTCACCCCCGTCGGTGAACGCCTGCCCGAGCGCGGAGACGACCGTGTCGTCCTCCTCGCGCTTCGCCAGGTAGACGGCGCCGTCGACCGCGACGTCGAGCGCGACCGCGGCGATCAGGAAGGCCGCGAGGAACCCCTCGGACGGCACCGCGCCGAGCTCGTACTCGGCGAGGTTGAAGAGGGCGTACCCGATGTTGTGGACGACCGAAGCGTCCGCCGGGAAGCCGACCTCCCCGAAGCCGAACGTCGCCCCGTTGACCGCGGCGACCAACACCGCGAACAGCCCGCCCACGGCGATCGCGGGTGCGATCCGGGAGCCGCGGCTCTCGTCGTTGCTCACGCGCTACTCACCTCCGTTTCAGTGTCCGATCGCGTGAGCATCACGGCGAACGTGACCAAGATGAGGACCCCGCCCACGTAGACGAGGATCTGCATGGCGGCGATGAACTCCGCCCGCAGCATCACGTAGTGCACCGCGACGCTCGTGAGGGCTCCGCCCAGAAGCAGCGCGGCGTGGAACACGTCGCGCGCCAGGACGACCCCGAGGGCGAACGCCAGCGTGACCGCGGCGAACAGCCCGAACGCGATGGTAGCATAAACCATTGTGTTTGTCTCCTATGAGAACCCCTTTGAAGATTTCGAGACGTGCCCGCTACTGGTAGTCGACCTCGCCGTCGCCCTCCCCGATCCACGCGCCGCGATCGGGGTTGCGGGACTCCAGCGGGTCGATTCCCTTGTACCACGGGACGTTCTTGAGCTGTTCTTTGTTGAACACGAAGTCGTCCTTCGTGTCGGCGGTGAACTCGAAGTTCTGCGTCAGCAGGATGGCGTCGACGGGGCAGACCTCCTCGCAGAGCCGGCAGTAGATACACTGCCCGATGTGGAGGTTGTACTGCTCGCCGTTGCGCTGGTCGTCCTGAACGATCTGGATCGTGTCGTTCGGACAGACGTTCTCGCACTGGCGGCACCAGATGCACCGCTCCTGGCTGAACTTGTGGACCCCGCGGAACCGCGGGCTCACCTCGGGCGCGTCCTCCGGGTATTCCACCGTGAACGTCGTCCCGTCCAGCGCGTGTTTCATCGTCGTCGCCATCGATTTCATGAGTCCGATCATATCAGGCGATCACCCCCACGATTACGGCCGTGAGCACCAGGTTCGCGAACGACAGCACCAGCATTCCCTTCCAGCCGATCTCGATCAGCTGGTCGATGCGGACGCGCGGCAGCGCCGCGCGGGCCCACTGCGTGAACAGGAAGAAGCCCCAGATCTTCACCACGAACCAGATGAAGCCGATGCTCTCCGGGCCCGGACCGGACGCCCCGCCGAGGAACGTCACGGCGAGGATCGCGCCGCCGAGGAAGATGTGGACGAACTCCCCGAGGTAGAAGAGGACGAAGTACGCCGAGGAGTACTCCGTCTGGTACCCCGCGACGATCTCCGTCGGCGCCTCCGGGATGTCGAACGGGTTCCGCCCGATCTCCGCCATGTTCGCGGTGAGGAACAGCACGAACGCGAACGGGTTCACGAACGCGTACCACGACGGGATCGAGACCCCTGCGATCGTCACCAGCGTCTCCGTCTGCGCGCCGACGACGCCGCTCATCTGGAGCGTCCCCGAGAAGATCACGACCGACATCGCCGTGACGATGAGCGGGATCTCGTACGCGAGGTTCTGCGCGACCGCGCGGAGCCCGCCGAGCAGCGAGTACTTGTTGTTCGACGCGTAGCCGGCCATCACCAGCGAGACCGAGGCGATCGACGCGAACGCGAACACCAGCGCGAACCCGACCTCCGGGTCGGCGAGGTGGAGGTTGATCGGGCCGAGCTGCCCCATCGGGATGACGGAGAAGCCCAGGAGCGCCGACGCCGGCAGGAGGATCGGCGCGATGTCCCACGAGGGGCGGTCGACGCCCTCGGGGATGATGAGCTCCTTCGCGAGGAGCTGGACCGCGGCCGCCGGGATGATTAGGAGCCCGTACGGGCCGATCCGGTCGACCGCGATCCGGTCGGTGAACGCGGCCGTGATCTTCCGTTTCGCCCACGGGCCCGCGACGCCCGTGAACGCAAGGATGATGTTGCCGACGACGAACGCGGCGACGAGCGAGGCCGCGACCTCGCCGATGACGCTGTCGAGCCCGAGCGTGTCGACGATGAACTCGGGGAACAGCTGCGCGGGCGCCGTGCCCATCAGCGGTCCACCTCCCCGAGAACGACGTCGAGGCTACCGAGCGCGGCGATGACGTCGGGGATGTACTCCCCGTTCGCCATCTCCGGCAGCGTCTGGAGGTTCGAGAAGCACGGCGACCGGATCTTGAACCGGGCCGGCTTGTCCGTCCCGTCGGCGCGGATGTAGATGCCGAGCTCGCCCTTGGCGCCCTCGACGGCGCGGTAGATCTCCGTGTCGTCGTCCGGGCGCAGCGTGCGCGGCACGTTCGCCTGGATGTTCCGCTCGTCTTCGGGCCAGTCCTCGAGCAGGTCGACGCACTGCTCGATTATCTTCGCGGACTCCTCGACTTCCCGCATCCGGACGAGGAGGCGGCTGAAGTTGTCGCAGCCGTCCTCGGTGACGACGTCCCAGTCGAGCTCGTCGTAGTAGCCGTACGGGTCGTCGCGGCGCAGGTCGTAGTCGACGCCCGAGCCGCGGGCGACGGGCCCGGTCGCGCCGTAGTTCTTCGCGACCTCCGGCGGGAGGATGCCCGTGTCGATCGTCCGCATCTGGAACACCTCGTTCGAGGTGATCAGGTTGTGGTACTCCTCGACGGACTCCGGGAGCTGGTCGAGGAAGTCCCGGGTCTTCGAGAAGAACTCCTCGCGCGGCTCCGGCAGGTCCCAGACGACCCCGCCGAGCCGGAAGTAGTTGAACATCAGCCGCTGGCCCGTCAGGTCCTCCAAGAGGTTCTGGACGCGCTCGCGGTCGTTGATGGCGTACATGAACGTCGCCGTGAAGTCGCCGTTGATGTCGAGCGCGAACGTGGCGAGCGCGAGCATGTGCGCCGCGATCCGGCACATCTCCGCGCCCATCGTGCGGATGACCTGCGCGTACTCGGGCACCTCGATGTCCGCGAGGTCCTCGGCCGCGCGGGCGTACGCCCACTCGTTGAGCAGCCCCGCCGAGATGTAGTCCCAGCGGTCCGGGTACGGCATGATCTGGTGCCGGTACGTCCCGGACTGCGCCATCTGCTCCTCGCTGCGGTGGAGGTAGCCGATGTCGGGCTCGACGTCGGCCACCTGCTCGCCGTCGAGGACCGTCTTCAGGTGGAGGACCCCGTGGGTCGCCGGGTGGTGCGGCCCGATGTTGAGGAACATCGTGTCGGACTCGGCGTCCTTGTGGTGGTCCTCCAGCGGGTTCGCGTGCTCCGGCAGCGTGGCGATCTGCGGCCGGTCCTTGTCGTAGTCCATCGACAGGGGGTGGCCCTGCCAGGTCTCGGGCAGCAGGATCCGGCGCAGGTCGGGGTGGTCGTCGTACTCGATCCCGATCAGGTCGTACGCCTCGCGCTCGTGCCAGTCGGCCGTGCGGAAGACGGGCTCGGCCGACTCGGAGACGGGGTCGTCCTTGTCGGCGGGAACGACGATACTGACCTCCTGGGTCGGGTCGTCGTACTTCTTCAGGTGGTAGATCGACTCGTAGCGGTTCTCGTACTCCTGTGCGGAGACGACCGAGAGGTGGTCGTAGCCGGCCTCCTGTTTCAGGGTCCGAAGCGTCTCCTGAACGGTGTCCGGGCGGATGACGAAGCCGGGCGCGTTCAGGTGGTCGTCGCGGTCGACGACGAGGTCGCCGAGCAGCGCCTCAAGCTCGTCTGGCGTCTGCTCGACGGCGCCGTCGTCGACGGTGTCTGGTCGTTCGAGGCTCATGGCGAATCAGCGAAGTTGTACCGCATGACGAGCTCGTCGTCGTCTATCTGGTCGGTCAGCTTGTCGACGAGTTCGTCGCGTTCGAGGTCCGAGAACTCCTCTAACTCGTACGGCTTCACCGTGACGGGCGCGGCCTCGCCGTTGGCGACGCGCTCCTGCAGCTTCACGACGCCGTACACGAGCGCCTCGGGGCGGGGCGGGCAGCCGGGGACGTGGATGTCGATCGGGATGACCTCCTCGGCGCCCTTGATCACGTTGTACCCCTCCTGGAACGGGCCGCCGGAGATGGTACACGAGCCCATGCCGACGACGAACTTCGGCTCGGGCATCTGGTCGTAGACGCGCTTCATCCGCGGGGCGAACTTCGAGACGATCGTCCCGGGGACGATCATCACGTCGGCCTGCCGCGGCGACGCGCGGGGGACGCCCGACCCGAAGCGGTCGAGGTCGTGTTTCACCGCGTAGGTGTGCATCATCTCGATGCTGCAGCAGGCGATACCGAACTGCAGCATGAACATCGAGGAGCCCCGACACCAGTTCAGGAACTTGTCGAACTTGGTGAGGATGAACGGCGAGGAGCCGAACGCCTCACGCAGGCGGGAGTTGAACCGGTCTCCCTGCCCGGTCATCCTGGCGTCTCTGGTCTCGGTTACGACTTGCGAATCGTCGGTGATAAACGGTTGATCGCTGCTCATTAGTTGATGTCCTCCGTCGTCTTTCTGCTGGTCGCGCGGGGGCTGCGGGCCCAGCTGATCGCCCCCGACCGCCACGCCCAGACGAGTCCGACCGCGAGGATTCCGACGAACGCCAACATCGGCCACAGCAGGTCGGCCATCGGCACGCCGGCCTGGACGGCCGGACGGTAGATGACCGCCCACGGGAACAGCAACACGGTCTCGATGTCGAACACGACGAACAACAGCGCGACCATGTAGTACTGGATGTTGAACCGGATCCGCGTCCCGCCCGTCGGGGTCTCGCCGGACTCGTAGGTGGTACTTTTACCGGTCTCAGGCACGCTCGGACGGAGCAGCGCCGACACTGTCATCATCGCTATCGGGATGAGCAGGCCGACGACCGCCAAGGCGCCAATCGCTATCCAATCGCTCATATAGGTCTCCGTAACGTGCTGGCGTTTGGACCGCCCCCTCATAAGCGTTGAGTCTTGTGCGTCCGCGTGCGTGCGGGCCGATATCGCCCGTTCGCGGTCGAAGCACCGGCGAAGCGACCGGCAGCCGTCGATCCGGATCGGAGGGCGAGTCGACGGAAGCGCACCGATTTTGGGGCGCGCGGAACGGAGTTCGTTTATAAATGAGCGCCGGTGCGGTCGGCGCGTGCCGACGAGCGCCCGCAGGGCGCGATGTCGCACGCGCGAGGGAGTCGGGCGCGGCGAGGGCGACCGGAGGGAGCCCGCAGGACGCGCCCGACGAGGCTGGGGAGGCGTGAGGCTGCGGTTGCTGTGCGGTGCGGGGCGGGACTCAAAGGGGCAGTCGCGAGGCCGCCGTAGGCGACGCAAGCACCGCAGCGAGGGAACGGAGTGACTGAGCGAGGAGCACAGCGAGCGTACGGCGGCCTCGCGACTGGGGCTTTGGCGGTGTTCTTGACCGATCTACCGTCACCGGCGTAACGCTGAGCGACTGAGAATTTATAAGCGTCTGCCGAATCCCCCGTCGCGTTAAGTTAGAGGATGAGGCGCTCGACTTCAGAGTGTCTATGGCCGAAACCGAGCGCCTCAGCGAACGTATCGCGTGGATCGACTTGTCGTTTGTGGAGCGAGATCGAACGCCGCGATGGG
>NZ_QPLT01000005.1 GCF_003666015.1 Halorubrum sp. Atlit-26R | reverse complement strand
CCCAACGCGGAGTTCGATCTCGCTCCACAAACGACAAGTCGATCCACGCTATACGTTCGCTGAGGCGGTCGAATTCTGGCATAGACACTCAGAAATCGACCGCCTCATCCTCTAACTTTACGCGACCGACCAGTTCTGAGTTATTTATAAGGGAACGAGGCGGTGGCGCGTGCCTCCGAGTGGCCGCCGAAGGCGGCCGCGAGGAGCACGCGCGAGGGAGTCGCTGGCGGCCGGAGCGCAGCGAAGGCCGCCAGCGACGAGGCTGGGGAGGTGTGAGGCGCTGTGCGGTGCGTTCCCGCGAGCGAAGCGAGCGGGAGCACGGAAGTCGCAGCCCGCGCAGCGACCGAAGGGAGCGAGCAGGAACGTCTTCCGGTGGTGCTGGGCGGGACTCAAAGGGGCAGCCGCGAGGCCGCAGTAGGCGACGTAAGCACCGCAGCGAGCGGAGCGAGCGAGGAGCGCAACGAGCGTACTGCGGCCTCGCGGCTGGGGCTTTGGAGGTGTGCTCCACCGATCTACCGTCGATTTATAAATAATTGATAGCGTTCAGATCTGGCAGAGATATCTCTCACGACGTTCGAGAAATACACCGACCGAGACTCCCGCGAGCGCAGCGAGCGGGAGTCAGGCCGGGCCACGACTGAAAGGAGTGCACCGGCCGAGATTTGAACTCAGAATCAGACGTGCTCGCTCACGGCTCGCTTCGCTCGCCGCTCGCTGCGCGCGACTGATAGCGTTCAAATCTCTCTCGGTGATTTTGCTCACTTCGTTCGCAAAATGCACCGGCCGAGATTTGAACTCGGGTTGCAACCATGGCAAGGTTGCGTGATACCACTACACTACCGGTGCGTGCTTCGCATCTCACAGTTGGTCGGAGACTCACTTAAACCTGTCACATCGGGACGGTGCGGCGGCGCGACCGCCGTCGACGCGGAGACTCACTCCCCTCTCCGTCGAGCGATCTCGTCCGCGTGCGCGTCGTGAAGATCGGCGAACGCCGTCGCCTCCGCAGCTTCCTGCGTCCCGCTCTCTCGCCGGTCACGCATCCGGCGCTTGATCGCCGCGAGCGCGTCGCCCTCGCCCGCTGCGATCTCGTCGGCCACCGAACGCGGGTCGTCGACGACGCGCGAGACGAGCCCGGTCCGCAGCGCCGCCTCCGCGTCGAGGACCCGCCCCGAGAGCGCGAAGTCGAGCGCGTCGCCCTCGCCCATGACGCGCGGGAGCCTGACCGTCCCGCCCCAGGCGCCGAACAGCCCGAGGGAGACGCCGGGCTCGGCCAGCGTCGCCCGCGGGGTCGCGACGCGAACGTCGGCCGCCAGCGCCAACTCCACTCCGCCGCCGCGGGCCGGTCCGTCAATCCCGCAGACGACGGCCGACGGCGACGCCTCGATCGCGGCGGCGGCGCGCTGCCCGCGCCGCGCGAACGCCGCCGGGTCGTCGAGCGCGGCGACCGCGTCGAGGTCAGCGCCGGCACAGAACGCGTCGCCCGCGCTGCGGAGGTACGTCACCGGCGGACCTTCCTCGGCTTCCGGCTCCGCGAACGCCTCGCGGAGGGCGGTCAGGTCCGCGGGCCGGAGCGCGTTGCGCGCCTCGGGGCGGTCGAGCGTGACGACGCGCACGTCGCCGTCGGTTCGGGTCCGGATCACGGTACCGGATCCCGTTCGTTTCCAAAGGTCTTTGCCCTTCGCTCGTCTACCGGACGGCAATGGACGATGCCGCGCGAGCGCGTGACGCCGCGCGCGATGCGCTCGCGGACGTCGAACCCGAACAGCTCCGCGAGGCCCTCGACGACCGGCTCCTCGACGCGGCGGTGACCCCCGGCGTGCTGGCGCTGGTCACCGCCCGCGCGCTGGAGCCCGACGTGGACCTCGGCGACGTGGCCGACCGCGCCGCGGGCGTACAGCTCATCTACGAGGGGTTACGCCTCACGCGCACGGTGGCCCGCGACGAGCCGTGGGTGACCGCGGCGACCGCCGCGGCCGACATCGAAGCGGACATGGAGATCCTCGCCGCCGACGTGCTCGTCTCCCGCGGCTTCTCGCTTTTAGCGTGTACCGACGCCGCCCGCCCCGCGGTCGACGTGGTGCGCGCGTTCGGACGCGACCAGACGCTCCGCGACCGCGAGGGCACGGACGCCGAGACGGCGGCCGGACTCGACCGGAACCTGGAGGTGGACGCGCTCGAACTCGCGGTCGTCGCCGGCACCACCGCGGTCGGCGGCGACCCGCCGGAGGAGCTGCTCGAATACGCCCGCGACCTCGCGGCCGACTGCGACGGCGAGTTCCCGCCCGCGGGCCGCGCGCTGCCGGACGCGACCGCCGACCGCATCGCGGACATCTCGGAGCGGGCCGTCAGCGCGACGGATCGGTGACCGTCGCGCTGACGGCGGTGGCAGCGTTCCAGATCCACCGACGCCGCGCCGTCGGATCGAAACCCATAAAGTCGAATCCGGTCAACGACAGTTTGCGTGCCTGGGTAGCTTAGCGGTAAAGCGCGTCCTTGGTAAGGACGAGACCGGGGGTTCAAATCCCCCCTCAGGCTCTTTCCGCCGTACACTCCTTGTGCGCATACTTTTCTGTCTATACTCGTCTGAACGAAACCCGTTCAAGATTCGCTTCTCTCGCTAAACGGGGCATCCCTCGCCGTAATGCGATTCGGTGAAGTATCAGGACACACAAACTAATTCACAGACAGCGGCGGATTAGACCCGAAATCGACCGGGGGCGCGTCCCCTCAAGCGACACCCCGGATTTCGCTAATCAACGCTCACAGAGGAATGACTGAAGCTTAGTCAGCAATGTGATAGAACACCCTCGATGCGGTTATCCACGTCGGTTACGCGGTGAGTGAAGCTCCGCCGAAACGACTATTGGTAAGATCAGTGTATTACGCCTATATGTCCGAAGCAGCTACGAATGATGACGGCGGGGACGACATCGCCACGGTCAACTTCAAACTCACCGAGTCGTTCCTCGAACAGATAGACGATACGTGGCAAGGGCGCGGGTTCAACAGTCGGAGCGAGTTCATCCGGTACACGCTTCGAGACGCCGTCGAGTTCCCGACGTTCGACCGCGACGAACTCGTCGCGCTGCTCGAAGCCGAGGAGGACATCCGTGAGGGACGGACGACGAGCGCAGAGGAAGCCCGCGAGCGGTTCGGCACGAGCGATGAGTGATGAGGAGTGGACGTGGGTCCCGTGAGCTTCCGGCAGGACGACGGGCGGCTCGTCGTCGCACGCATCAAGCGTCGTGGCGGCGCGTACACCGCTGACGGCGACTGAGTGGGGACGGGACCCCGAGTCCAGACCTCGCCTAGGTTCTTTTTTCGGCGTTACGCCTCACTCCTGATCCCGCGTCGCGAACGTCGCCGCTCGCCGGATCAGCGCGTCGTGCGGGTCGACTGCCGACCGCCGCGCGGACACCTGCTCGAACGCCTCGCCGAGGTCCCGGTCCGTCAGGCGCGTCATCGCGGCCGCGGCGACCGCCGGGCTGCGCGAGGCGCCCGCAGAGCAGTGGACGAGAACTCGCTGCCCGGCTTCGCGCCGCGCCACGACCGTCTCCACGGCGTCGACGAACGACTGGTACTCATTTTGCGGCCCGTCCAGCATTGGGACGTCGACGCGAGCGACGGGTCCGGTGTCCGGATCGTCGTGCGTGAGCGAGACGACGGTGTCGATGCCGCGGCCCCGGAGCAGCGACTCGTCCTCGGCGTCCGAGACGGTCCCGACGAGAATCCCGTCGCCGACCTCATTCATTTCGGACCACGCTGTTGAACGGTCGTACGGTCGCGACTGAGGTAAATGTCCACGCTCGTCGCGTCTCCCGGTGAGGGGGACATCTTCCCCGTCGTAGGCGCTTTTTTATCCCTCACCGCCCGACCGACACGACACATGGGCAAACACGAGCGCGGCTGGGTCGAGGCCACGGAAAGGCTGACGGCGCGGCTCGCGAACGACGCGGAGCCGGACGAGGACCTCGAAGCGCAGGGCCGACCCGACCTCGCCGAGGCCCTCGCCGACCGGATCCGGGCCGACTTCCCGGACCGGACCGCGGTGCGGCACGCCGGCAACTCCTACGACTCGCTCGGCGACCTCGTCGTCGAGTCCGCCGACGGGAGCGAGACGTTCCTCGAAGCGAAGTTCGTCGCCAGCGGCGGGACGCGGGCGAACCTCGGGCAGGACACCCTGACGCAGTTCGAACTGTTCGAGGGCGCGACGCCGTGGAGCGACTTCCGTGAGGAGATCGGGTTCCCGGAGGACCGCGAGGCCCTGCTGCGGGAGTTCGACGGCTACCCGGACGACGTCCGCGACTGGTCGTACAAGTCGGCGGTGTACGACCGCGCGAAACACCTCAAGAACGTCCTCGACGTCTCGCGGGGGCAGAACACCGGCTCGCGGGCCGACGAAGTGCTCGCCGACCCGGACTCGACGGAGACACAGCGCGAGGCGGCGCGGATCGTCAACGCCATCCTCGACCTCGACCGGGAGGAGAAGTTAGCGTACTTCGATCACCTGCGCGAGGCCGAGCAGAACCCGCGCAACGTCGAGACGTTCGCGCACCTGATCGTCTGCGGCTACCACACCGCCGACGCGCTGCGGGAGCACTTCGACGACGACCTCGACGAGATCAAGCGGCTGCTGGAGACGGACTCCTACCGCCTGTACGAGGTGAACAAGAACAGCGGGGCGGTGACGGTCGAGAACCCCTCGGAGCTGCTCGCCGGCTTCGAGTGGGAGGACACGCGCGTCGAGATCCCGGAGGACGGGACCTCCGTGAGCGTGGTGACGGGCCCGCCCGGAAACCGGCACCGCGTGCTGAACATCGCGTACAACTGGAAGAACAAGTTCCAGGGGATCCAGACGCCGTCGATGAACGTCTTCGTGCCCGAGGCGTAGGTCGTCGAGAGGAGTCGAGCCCGCGGCGCGACCCCCGCCGACCCGCACCCTTTTGCGCTCGGACGCCAAGGGTCGACCATGCAACGCGGCCGCCGGAAGCCGGACTGGCTGAAGTCGCGCCCGCCGTCCGGGAGTCGGTTCACCGAGATCAAGTCCACCCTCCGCGACCGCGACCTCCACACGGTCTGCGAGGAGGCGAACTGCCCGAACATGGGCGAGTGCTGGTCGGGAGAGGACGGCCCCGGCACGGCGACGTTCATGCTGATGGGCGACCGCTGCTCGCGCGGGTGTAACTTCTGTGACGTGGAGACGGGCGGGATGGAGCCGCTCGACCCGGACGAGCCGGCGAACGTCGCGGACGCGGTCGCGGAGATCGGGCTCGACTACGTCGTCCTCACGTCCGTCGACCGCGACGACCTCGCGGACGGCGGGTCGGCGCACTTCGCGGAGACGATCCGCGCGATCAAGCGCCGCGACCCGGAGATCATCGTCGAGACGCTCATCCCCGACTTCCAGGGGGACCCCGAGGCGATCGACCGCATCGTCGACGCGGAGCCGGACGTGATCGCCCACAACGTCGAGACGGTCGAGCGGCTCCAGTGGCCGGTCCGGGACCGCCGCGCGAACTACGAGCAGTCGCTCGCGGTGTTCGACCGGGTCGACCGCGAGTCCGACATCCACACGAAGACGAGCCTCATGCTCGGCGTCGGCGAGTACGACCACGAGGTGTACCGCACGCTCGGCGACCTCCGCGAGGTCGGCGTCGACGTGGTCACCTTCGGCCAGTACCTCCAGCCGTCGCGCTCGCACCTCGACGTGTTCGAGTACGTCCACCCGGACGTCTTCAAGACGTGGCGACGGGTCGCCGAGGAGGAGTTCGACTTCCTCTACTGCGCGTCGGGCGCCATGGTCCGGTCGTCGTACAAGGCCGGCGAGCTGTTCGTCGAGGCGCTGCTCCGCGAGGGTCGGTCGCCCGAGGACGCGCGGCGCCACGCGCGGGCCGCCGGCGGCGACTGACGGGGATATAAAACACTGAGGCGCGGCTCCGAGAACTCCGGCGAGGCCGCCACAGCTGTCAGGCGCTTTCGAGGTATCGACTTTTGTCCGAACAGCGAGTTATTTACCGCTCGGTGACTCACCCTGCGTCAGTGAGACGTACACATGGGAACAACTGACTCGTCGATCGTCGACTCGGCGCGGGCCCGGCCGGGGCTTCTCTTCGTCGCCCTCCTCGGCGGCCTGCTCCTCGTCGACCTCGCGGCGAAGCTCGCGGGGGTCGGCCTCGGCCCGATCGGGGGGTCGATCTCGGTCGACCGGCTCGGCTCGAACCTCTGGAACGGCGTCGTCATCGGCCTCGTCATCGGGCTCGCGGGCATCGGGCTCTCGATGACGTACAGCATCCTCTCGTTCGCGAACTTCTCGCACGGCGACCTCGTCAGCGTCGGCGCCTTCTCCGGCTGGGGCGTGGCGTTCCTGATCGCGGGGTTCGGCGACGTGCCGGCCCGCGCGCTCCTGACCGTCCGCGACGCGGGCAACGCCTCGCCGGGCGACATCGGCGCGCACATCCTCACGACGCCCGCCGCCATCCTCGTCGGGCTGGTCGCGGCGTTCGCCGTCACCGCGCTGCTCGCGGTGGCGCTCGACCGCGCGTTCTACAAGCCGATGCGCGACCGCGACGGGATCGCGCTGCTCATCGCCTCCATCGGCGCGGCGCTCATCGTGCGCTACCTGCTCCAGTTCGTTTACGGCTCCGACCGCCGAGGGATCACCGCCAGCGTCGACGCGTCGAACCTGGCGTTCGACCCGCTCGGGCTCTCGGTGAACGCCCACGAGCTCACCATCCTCGTGGCCGCGGTCGGGCTGATGCTCGCGATGCACGGGATGCTCCAGCACACGAAGCTCGGGACCGCGATGCGCGCGATGGCCGACAACAAGGACCTCGCGCTCATCACCGGCATTCCGGCCGAGCGCGTCGTCACCGCGACGTGGATCATCGGCGGCGGGCTCGCGGGCGCGTCCGGCTACCTCTACGTCCTGCTCCGCGGGACGATCCAGTTCGACTTCGGCTGGCTCCTGCTGCTGCTCATCTTCGCGGCCGTAATCTTAGGCGGGATCGGCTCCGTCTACGGCGCCATCGCGGGGGGGCTCGTCATCGGCGTCGTGTTCACCACCTCCACGATCTGGATCCCGTCGGACTTCAACCAGGCCGCGGCGTTCGGCGTGATGATCCTCATGCTGCTGTTACGCCCTGAAGGGCTCTTCGGCGGGGTGACCACCACATGAGCGACGCGAACGCCCCCGACGGCTCCGCGTCCGGACCGTCCGACGGCGCGCCCGACGCGCCGGAGAGCGCGACGGCGGCGGTCGTCGAGGCCGCCCGGGAGAGCGACCTCGGGCTCGTCGTCGGGACGCTGCTCGCCGTCTACGCGGCCGCGACGCTGCTGACGTTCACCGACGGGCTCAACAGCGTCGTCGGCCTCATGGAGACGCTGACCTTCCTCGGGCTCGTCTACGCGCTCACCGCGCTCGCCTTAAACCTCCAGTGGGGGTACACCGGCCTGTTCAACATCGGCGTCGCCGGCTTCATGGCCGTCGGCGTGTACACGATGGGGATGGTCGTCCGGTCGCCGGACCCGGCGTTCGGCCCGCCCGGGCTCGGGCTGCCGCTCCCCGTCGGGATCGTCGCCGGCATGGTGATGGCGGCGCTGCTCGGCGCCGTCGCGGCCCTGCCGGCGCTCCGGCTCAAGGCCGACTACCTCGCCATCGTGACGCTCGGGCTCTCGGAGATCGTCCGCCTGTCGCTCCAGTCGAGTACCTTCGACAACTTCCTGCGCGACACGATCGGCGCCGGGACCGGCGGCGGCCGCGGGATGGGGATGCCGGACAACCCCGTCCGCGACCTGTTCCTCGTCGACGGACAGGCGGGGACGCCGACCGCGCTCGGCGACCTCGTCTTCGGCGTCTTCGGGAACGGCGGGCTCGGCATCTCGCACCCGATCCTCATCGGCTGGGGGTACATCGCCGTCCTCGCGGCGTTCCTGGTCGCGTTCTACCTCATACTCGAACGCCTCGGCCGCTCGCCGTTCGGCCGGACGATGAAGGCGATCCGCGAGGACGAACTCGTCGCCAACTCGCTCGGCAAGGACGTGAACCTCGTGAAGATCAAGGTGTTCGTCATCGGCTGCGCGCTGATGGGGCTCGCCGGCATCCTCTGGTTCGGCAGCCAGGGCAACGTCTCGCCGACCCCGCAGTTCCGCCCCCTCCTGACGTTCTACGTGTTCATCGCGGTGATCATCGGCGGGTCCGGGTCGAACACCGGCTCCGTCCTCGGCGGCATCGTCTTCGCCGCGGTGCTGTTCGAGGGGCCGCGGCGCGTCGGCGGGACGGTCCGGGGGCTCATCGACGCGCAGACGCCGCCGTCGTTCGCCGACGCGCTCGTCTCGCTCGACCCGGTGACGTTCCTCGCGTACGCCACCGACAACATCGCGCCGCTCCAGTTCGTCTTCCTCGGACTGGTGCTCGTGTTCATCATCCACCGGCGGCCCGAGGGGATCCTCGGCGACCGGATCGAGACGGCCGCGGCCGTCGACCTCTCGGAGCGGCCGACCGGAGGTGAGAGCGATGAGTAGCGACGTTCCGGAGGCGGGCGACGTGGCCGACGCGGAGGATGTCGCCGACACCGTCGACGCGACGGACGCGACCGCCGACGAACCGGAGGCGAACGACAGCGCGGTCGAGGAGGCGGCGAAACACGTCCCCTCCGGGGGGCCCCCGCTCCGCGTGGAGGGATTGGTCAAGCGGTTCGGCGGCGTCACCGCCGTCGACGGCGCCTCCTTCGAGGTGGAGGCCGGCTCGCTGACCGGGCTCATCGGACCGAACGGCGCCGGGAAGTCGACCACGTTCAACTGCATCACCGGCGTCCACGAGCCGACCGCCGGGAAGGTGTACTTCGAGGGCGAGGACGTCACCGGCCTCAAGCCGTATCAGATCGCGCGGAAGGGGCTCGTCCGGACGTTCCAGATCGCCCGGGAGCTCTCCGAGATGACCGTCTTGGAGAACCTCATGCTCGCGCCGCAGGGCCAGCTCGGCGAGTCCGCGATCCGGGCGGTGACGCCCGGGCTCCGCGGCGCCGTCGTCGCGGAGGAGACCGAGCTCCGCGAGCGGGCGTGGGAGACGCTGGAGTTCTTCGAGATCGACCACCTCGCGCACGAGCACGCGGGGAACCTCTCCGGCGGCCAGCGGAAGCTGCTGGAGATGGCCCGCGCGCTGATGACCGACCCCGAGATGGTGCTGCTCGACGAGCCGCTCGCCGGGGTCAACCCGACCTTAGAGGAGAAGCTGTTGGAGCGGATTCACGACCTGCGAGCGGACGGTTACACCTTCCTGCTCGTCGAACACGACATGGACGTCATCATGGAGAACTGCGAACGCGTCATCGTCATGCATCAGGGCGGCGTTCTCGCCGAGGGGACCGGCGACGAGATACGGAACGACGAGCGCGTCATCGAGGCGTACCTGGGGGAGGACCTATGATCGGCGACGCAGAGGCCGACGCGACCGGCGACGCCGCCTCGGCGACGGACGGGCACGCCGACGACGCGGTCGACGTCGACTCGGACGCGGTCGAGGCCGAGGCGGACGCCGGAACGAGCCACGCCATCGACGGCGACGCGATCCTCAGGATCCGCGACCTCGACGCCGGCTACGGTGACCTCCAGATCCTCTCGGACGTGGTCTTAGACGTCGCCGACGAGGAGTACGTCACCATCGTCGGCCCCAACGGGGCCGGCAAGTCGACGGTGATGAAGACCGTCTTCGGGCTCACGACCCACATGGGCGGCACCGTCGAGTTCGAGGGGGAGCCGATCCACGGGCTCGCGCCCGAGCAGATCATCCGCGAGGGGATCGGGTTCGTCCCGCAGAACGACAACGTGTTCCCCGGGCTCAGCGTCCGCGAGAACCTCGAGATGGGCGCGTACATCCTCGACGAGGTGCCCGAAGACCAGATCGAGACGATCTACGACCGGTTCCCGATCCTCCGCGAACGCAGCGACCAGAAGGCTGGGACCCTCTCCGGCGGCCAGCGACAGATGGTCGCGATGGGCCGGGCGCTCATGCTCGACCCCGACCTCCTGCTGCTCGACGAGCCCTCGGCGGGGCTCGCCCCCGACCTCGTCGCCGATATGTTCGACCGCATCGACCGCATCAACGACTCGGGGACGGCGGTGCTGATGGTCGAGCAGAACGCGAAGGAGGCGCTCCGTCGATGCGACCGCGGCTACGTGCTGGTGAACGGCGAGAACCGGTACACCGACCGCGGCGACGTGCTGCTCGCCGACGAGGACGTGCGGCGCGACTTCCTCGGCGGGTAGGCGGCCGCAGAGCCGCCGGCGTCACTGCGCCTCTTATATGTCCCCCGCGTCCAGCGGGTCCTCTAACTGGCCCATCACCGCCTCCATCGCGTCGGTCGCGGTGAGCAGCCCGACGACCTCGCCGTCCTCGATGACCAAGGCGAGCTCCTGCGACTCCGCCTGAAACTGGTCGAAGGCGTCGCTGACGCTCGCGTCCGCCGACACCGTCATCGGCGGGGCCGCGACGTCCGCGAACGCGAGGTCGCCGTCCCGGAGCTCGTCGAAGCGGCTCACGATCGACGGGGCGTACACGATCCCCTCGAACTCGTTCAGGTCGTCGCCGACGAGCGGGAAGCGGCTGTGCGGGGTGTCGCGGATCCGGTCGAGGTTCTCCTCGGCGGAGGCGGTCGTCGACAGCGAGATCACCTCGTCGGCCGGCGTCAGCACCTCCCGCACGGCGAGCGCGTCGACGTCGAGCGCGTTGAGGACCTCCTCGCGGCGCTCCTCGGGGAGCTCGACCTCTTCCATCATCGAGCCGAGGCGGTTGCGGAGCTCGGCGCGGGTCTCTAACACCTCCTCTTCGGCGTCGGTCCACGATCCGGTCATCTCGACGCCGAACAGCCCCAGCGTCGCCTTCGCGATCCAGTCCCCGAACTTGATCAGCGGCGAGATGAGCCACGCGAACCAGTAGAGGGGTCGGGAGCCGTACCCGGCCACCTGCTTCGAGCGCTCGACGCCGAGGTACGTCGGCGTCTGCTCGCCGTGGGTCAGGTGGACCATGTTGATGATGAAGAAGCCCAACAGGGAGCCGGCGCCGGCGGACGCGAGCGCCGTGTTCTCGAAGAGCGGGGCGAAAAGCGCCGCGAGCCCCGGCTCCGCGACGATACCGAGCGCGATGGACGTTCCGGAGATCCACACCTGACAGGTCGTCAGGTAGAACTCTAAGTCGTCGGTCATCTCCCACGCCCGCCGCAGTCCGGGGGTGTCCATCTCCGACTCGGGGTACTGGCGCAGGCGCGTCAGCCCGAACTCGATCGCCACGAAGTACGCGTTGATCAGGATGAGGGCGACGCCGGCGGCCACGCGGAGGGCGACCTCGGTCGGGGGCATCGCGGTCGTGAGCGGGATCATCGTTCCCACCGTGCCGACGCGCAGTTGAAAAGCGTTGAGAAAGCGACCGCGTTCGCCCGTTACTCGTAGTCCTCGTACGTCGGCAGCCCGTCCTCGGGCGGGAACTCCTCGACCGGCACCGTCGTCTCGTCGCCGCTCGCCATGTCCTTCACCGTGTACTCGCCGTTCTCTAAGTCGCGCTCGCCGACGACGACGACCGTCTCGGCGTTGATCGAGTCGGCGTAGCCGAGCTGGGCGCCGAACGAGCGGTCGGAGACGTCCTGCTCGACGACCACGTCGTCGCCGAGCGCGCGGAGGTCGCCCGCGAGCGCGGCCGCCTCGCTCCGCGTGTCGCCCACCGAGAGGACGTAGTAGTCGGTCGTCAGCTCCTCGTCGGGCCAGACGCCGGCGCGCTGACAGAGGAGCTTGAGCGTGGCGTGGCCGGGCGCGACCCCGACCGCGGGGGTCGACTGACCGCCGAAGGACTCGATGAGGTCGTCGTAGCGCCCGCCGCCGAAGACGGAGCGCGAGACCTCGCCGGTGGAGTCGAAGCACTCGAAGACGACGCCCGTGTAGTAGTCGAGGCCGCGGGCGGTCGTCAGGGACACCTCGCAGAACTCGCCCGCGCCGAAGTCGTCGGCCGCGGCGAGGACGTTCCGGAGGTTCTCGACCGCGTCCGCGACCGCCTCGTCGCCGGCCTCCGCGACAGCGTCGAGGTCCGCGGGAGCGTCGACCCCCGAAATGAGGTCGTCGAACTCCCTGGCGGTGTCGCGGTCGAGCCCGGCGTCGGAGAGGAGGCCGACGTACTCGGCGTCGTCGACCTTCGCGCGCTTGTCGACAGCGCGGATCGCGGCCGCGGTGTCGACCGCGTCGGGGTCAGCCGCGAGCGACCGGACGAGGCCCCCGAGGATGTCGCGGTGGGAGACCCGGAACTCGAAGTCGTCGCCGGTGAGCCCGAGGTCGGTGAGGGCGTCGGCGGCGACCGCGAGCACCTCGGCGTCGGCCTCGGGCGCCGAGGAGCCGAACACGTCGATGTTCGTCTGGTAGAACTCGCGGAAGCGGCCCTGCTGGACCTGCTCGTAGCGCCAGAACGGGCGGGTGGACATCCACTTGATCGGCTTCGACAGCTCCTGGCCCTTCGCGACGACCATCCGGGCGACGGTGGGCGTGAGCTCCGGCGTCATCGAGACGCCGCGGCCGCCCTTGTCGTCGAAGGCGTACAGCTCCTCGACGATCTCCTCGCCCGACTTGTCGACGTACATCTCCGTCCGCTCTAAGGCGGGCGTGGCGATCTCGCGGAAGCCGTGCCGGCTCGCCGCGTCCTCGATCGCGTCGGTCACCTCGCGGCGAGCGGACTGCTCGCCGGGGTAGAAATCTCGGAATCCCTTGAGGCCGTCGTACATGCGTGCCGGTTCGACGAGCGCCCGCTTGAAAGCATCCTTTCGGGGGCGGGCTCGCCGGCGTCGATGCGGGTCCTACCGGCGGGGACCGGAGCGCCTCGCTCCGCCTACTCGCGCTGGTACTCCTTCTGGAACCCGCGGAACTCGGTCCGGTGGGCCTCCTCGTCCGAGAGGAGCGTCACGGCGAGGTCCTCGGTGACCGGGTCGCCCGCCTCGTCGGCGGCGTCGACCAGCTCGCGGTACGTCGCGATCGCGTCCTCCTCGGCGTCGAGCACGCCGTTGATCACGGCCAGCACGTCCGTCGAGTCCTCGGGGGGCTGTAGCGACTCCTGTCTCGCCGTGAACTCGGCGGAGCCGGGCGGACGCGCGTCGAGCTGTTTGAGCCGCTGTCCGAGCTGTTCGGCGTGGCCGAGCTCCTCTTGGACGTCCTGTTTGAGGCTCTCTTTGATCTCCTCGGCGCGGACGCCGTCGAGGACGATCGCGTTCGTCTGGTAGTTCATCACGGTCTCGATCTCGTCGGCGTACGCCGTCCGGAGCAGGTCGACGACTCGTTCGGATGACATACTCGACGCTACGACCTCGGGGTCGAAAGTAGTTCCGGCGGTTCCGGGCCAACGGGAGGTCGACGACCGCGGACGGATCGCCGCACCGGGCGATCAGTCGTTCCGGCCGTGGACGTACGTCTGGTCGTGGTCCGGGAACACGTCTCCGACGGTCTCTTCGCCGTACTCGCCGGCGATGAGCGTCCGGAGCTCGTCCTCGTAGTCCGCCTTCGGAACCTCCTCGCTCGGCCCCTGCTGGACGTCGAAGGTGGCGTCGACGAGCTGGTCGACGGCGTGGCGGCCGAACCCGGAGAGCGGGGAGATGTAGTCGATCCCGTTGCGGTCTTCGAGGCTCTGCGCCTGCGCCCGCGACACCGTGGGGACGCGGTCGTCGCGGCGGGTGCCGTCGGCGATGGCGTCGACGTCGAGCGCGGCGATGGTCTCCAAGGCGTGCTCGTGGACGCGCTGGATCCCGTTACGGGGGTAGCCGTCCGCGACCATCGTCTCGGCGGCGCTCTCGGCCACGTCGCGGTCGAGGTCGACGCGCTCGAACGGGAACCCGAGCTCGGCGGCCGCCCGCTCGGCGTACTCCCAGTCGTCCGTGAGCCCGAAGCTCCCGGTGACGCAGCGGACGTCGTAGAACCGGTCGAGCAGGTGGGCGGCGAGCGAGGAGTCTTTCCCCCCGCTGTACAGCAGCGCGAGCTCCATCTACCGGTGTCGGATGTCGAAGCTCTTCTGCTCGGGCTGAAGCTCTTTGAGCAGGTCTCGCATCTGCTCTTCGTCGATCTGTCCCTGGATTCGTCCGCTCTGCGCCAGCGCGGCGACCTGTTTTTTCACCTTCTCGCCGAACTGCGGCTTCGACATCTCGACCGCGTTGAGCCGCTGACGGGCGCCGTCGGTGAGGTACTGTTTCAACACCGCCTCCTGCTGGGCCTCGGCGCGCTCCTGGGCCTCCTGCTGGGCCTCGGCGGCGTCGCCCTCGCCCCCCTGTCGCTCGCGGAGCTCCTCCATCTTCTGTTCGCGCAGTTCCTCGAGCCGTTCGTCGTCGGGGTTGCCGCTCATACGCGTCCGTTCTCGGTCCGTGCGAAAAACCATTTCGGAGGTCGCGACCCGCGCGCCCCGGCCGGAACCGCGCTCGCGCCCGTCGACGCCGACGGGGGCGGTCCGCGCGGTTTAAACGGATCCTCGGCGTAGCCGCGGGCAATGAGCGAGTCGCGGGAGTTCTGTCCGCGCTGCGGCGACCCGGTCCCCGAGCGGCGCGACCCCCTTCCGGGCGAGCCGCGCGGGCGAGACGCGCTGCTCTGCGACGACTGCTACTTCGAGGACTTCGATTTAGTCGACGCGCCCGACCGGATCGAGGTGCTGGTGTGTTCCGGCTGCGGCGCCGTCAGGCGCGGCGAGTCGTGGCGCGACGTCGGCGCGCGCGACTACACCGACGTCGCCGTCGACGAGGTCGCCGAGGCGCTCGGCGTCCACGTCGACGCCGAGGACGTCGAGTGGGGCGTCGAGCCCGAGCAGGTCGACGAGAACAACGTGCGGATGCACTGCCGCTTCTCGGGCGTGGTGCGCGGCACGCTCCGCTCGGCGGAGGTGACGGTCCCGGTCAAGATCTCGCGGGGGACCTGCGACCGCTGCGGGCGCATCGCCGGCGGCTACTACGCCGGGATCGTCCAGGTCCGCGCCGACGAGCGCGACCTCACGCCCGCCGAGCGCGCCGAGGCGCTCGAAATCGCGGAGTCGTACGTCGCCGACCAGGAGGCCGACGGCGACCGCGAGGCGTTCATCACGGAGGTCAAGGAGACCGACGACGGGCCGAATATCAAGCTCTCCTCGAACCGGCTCGCGCAGAACGTCGCGACGCGGATCACCGAGTCGCTCGGCGGGAGCTTCGAGTCGTACCCGACGCTCGTCACCGAGGACGGCGACGGCAACGAGGTGTACCGCGTCACGTTCGCGGTCCGGCTCCCGAAGTACGCGGAGGGCGAGATCGTCGACCCGGAGGACGGCGACGGCCCCGTCCTCGTGACAGGGGTCTCCGGTCGCCTCCAAGGGGTCCGGCTCGCCACGGGCGCGGCGTACACCTCCGCGTTCGCGGACGGGGAGGCCCCCGAGGCGACCCGGCTCGGCACCCGCGACGACGCGGCGGAGACGACGGTCGTGACCGTCGAGGACGAGAACGCGATCCAGGTGCTCGACCCCGTCACCTACGAGGCGAAGACCGTCCCGAATCCGGCGTTCGTCGACGACGACGCCGACGCGGTCCTCGCGTTCGAACACGGCGGCGACGTTCACCTCGTGCCCGAGGAGGGGACCGAACCGACCGCGGAGTCGGCGCCGAGTCGAGACTGACGCTTCTCGCGGGTCGGTTCGGCAGAAGAACTGATCGTTCGTGGAAGGGAGCCGAAGAGCCGGGTCGGCGCGCCGGCGTCGTCAGCGGGGTCAGGAGGCGCTCAGTCGGCGCGGGCGGGCTGCTCGCGGCCGAGCGCTGCGGCGCGCTCGGACTCGGTTACCTCGATGCCGCGGCGTTCGAGCTGCTCGATGAATTCGGCCTCGCTGAGCCCTGCCTGTGCGGCCGCCTGCGACAGCGTCAGGGTTCGCGCACCGTACAGCGTCAGCGCACTCGACAGCCCGTTCGTGGCCATACATCCAGTAGTCGCGTGAGGGATTATGAAGGTTACTACTTCATGGAGGGACCTGATACACCTTATACGATATATATTGACGCATGATCGGGACCGGGATCATAATACGATCCGGGCTCGGCGACCTCGCCCGCAGGAGTTATACGCTTCTGCGGTCGACACGGCGACATGGACAGACAACAGGTCATGGCGCTGTTCTTCGCGTTTCTCATGGTGAGCTCCATGGTCGCGTACGGCGTCTCGCTGCTGTGAGGCCCGCCTCGCGGTAACCTCCGTCAGCCGTCGCCCCAAACGTCCGACAGCGGGTGGTCCCGCCGGCGCTCCGCGTCCCGCTCGGAGCGGGTCTTGACCGACTCCTCGCCGGTCGTTCCGCTGTTGGCAGTCGCGTCGCCGTCGCCGGCTTCCGAGCCGCCCTCCCCGCGGGACGAGTGACCCGCGTTCCCGCTCTCCGACCCGTCCGAGCGGCGGCTCCGCCGCCGTCCCGCGCCGGCGCCGCCGGACGGCGACGCGTCGATGCCGGCCAGCGCCGCCTCCGGGTCGAACGCCGGCAGCGACGGGGTCGTCATCGCGTCGACCTGGTCGCGGAACCAGTCGGGGGTGTCGGCCTCGGCGCGCTCGAAGAGGTCGAGGAGGGAGTCGTCCGCGAGGTACGTCGCGCCGTGGTCGTCGGGCGCGCGGACGACCCGGCCGCACGCCTGAATGACCGTGCGCAGCGCAGTGCGGTGGTACCACGCCCACTGGCCGTCCTCCAGCCGCCGGGCGACCCGCGAGTCGTTCGTGTTCCGGTACGGCGCCTTACACACCACCTGCCAGCGGCAGAGGTCCCCCTTCAGGTCCAGCGCCTCCTCCATCTTCACGGAGACGAACACCTCCGGGTCGGCGCTCGCCTTCCACGCCTCCAGCTCGGCGTCGCGGTTCTGTCGGTCGTGGCGCCTGACGCGCGCGGCGACGCCGAACTGGCCGAGCAGCTCCGTGATCCGCTCGGCGATGTCGTACGAGTGCGCGTGGATCAGCCCCTTCTCGTCGGGGTGCTCCGCCATCAGCCGGACGATCAGGCGGGCGATCTTCGGCACCGTCTCGTCGCGGTCCTCGTACGTCATCGACCCCTGCGTCACGTCGTAGAGCGGGCGGTTCGCGAGCGGGAACGTGTGTTCGACGTCGACGAGGGCGACGTCGGCGGGGTCGAGGCCGACGCCGCGGCAGAACGCGTCCTTCGAGAGGATGGTCGCGGACAGCAGCGCGAACCGGTTCCCGCGGTCCCACACCGTGTGTCTGAGGTAGCGCGCGGGGTCGAGCGGCTTGATGTCGATGGGGGACCCCTCGCCGCCCGACTGGTCGACGACCCACGTGGTCGGGGACTCCGGCTCGCGGTAATCCTCGAGGAACCAGCCGAGCTCGCTTATGAGCTCCTGAAGTCTGTCGCGCCGGGCGACCTCCTCGCGGTCGAGCTCCGGGCGGCCGACCAGCTCGTCTTTCGCGCGGATCGATACGTCGCGGAGCGCCTCGACGAACCGCGCGGTCCGGTCGACCGCGTCCTCCTCGGGGCCGGCGTCGGCCGCGACGTCGGGTACTCCCACGTCGTCCCACACCGGCACGCGCTCGGGCGATATCTCGATGGTGGCGTACATCTCGGCCCACTCCGCGAGCCCGTGCGCCTCGTCGATCACGACGGCGTCGCGCTTCCGGAACACCTCGGAGCCGGCGGTGCGCATGAAGTACGCCAGCGTCATGGCGGCGAATCGGTTGCCGGAGGCGATGGCGCGGTCGGAGAAGTACGGGCAGCGGTGCCGGATCGAGCAGTCGAACCCCTGCTGGCGCGCGCAGGGCGCGCGGTTCACGGGCGTGTCGTGCTCGCCGGGCAGCACGCAGTCGTAGTTCGACTTCCCGCGGATCACCGCGAGGTCGTCGAGCAGGTCGTCGGCCTCGACGTCGTCGATCTGCGACACCTGCGGGGTCGTGTAGTAGGCGCCGGTCGCCTCGCTGGGGGCCGCCTCGCCCGCGGTCTCGGCCGCGCCCATGATCGCGCGGGCGAGCAGCGACTTGCCGCTGCCCGTCGGCGCGCGCACCAGCACGACCCGGTTGCCGGCCGCGAAGGCGTCGCGGATGTCGGCGAGGGCCTGCTCCTGTGCCCCGCGGAAGCTCGGCGCGGGGAACTCGGCGGGGATCCGGCTCGGGTCCACACGACGCCCTCGCGCGCTGGTGGAATTAAACCCTCGCTTGGCCGACGGGGGCGACACCTATTGGTGCTTCGGGAGCGAAGGGCGAGGCGACGATGGGCGACGACGGCATCCTCGGGTCGCTGTCCGCCGTGGGCCTGCTGAGCCTCTGCTGTATCGGGTTCGGCGGGCTGGCCGGCGGGGCGGCGGTGGTCGGCGGCGCCGCCTCTGCGAGCGCGTTCGCGACCGGGGCGACCAGTGCGCGCGGCGCGCTGATCTCCGGGGTCGTCACGTTCGGGACGGTCCTCGTCGCCGCCGCGGCGATCCGCTGGCGGTTGAACCGGTGACGACGGCCACCGCATCGACACCTCGCCGCCGCTCCGCCCCAACGTCGCTCCGCCTCGCGGCCTTCGGCGGCGCGCCGACCCCCGGTCGAGACGGACTTATCCGGCGCCCCTCCGTTGTCCGCGTATGATCGAGTTCGCTCGGGAGGCCTACGACGACGTGGTCCGGCACGCCGACGCGGGCGGCGCCGAGGAGGTCTGTGGCGTGCTGGCCGGGACGCGCGGCGACGGCGACGAGCCGAGCGTCGTCGCGCGCGCCCACGAGGCGGAGAACGTCGCCGACGCGCCCGCGGTCCGGTACCGGATCGACCCCGAGGAGCAGCTCGAACTGTTCGAGGCGATCGAGGCCGACGGCCGCGAGGTGGTCGGCTTCTACCACTCGCACCCGGCGGGACCGGCGCGCCCGAGCGAGACGGACGCCTCGCGGGCGACGTGGCCCGGCTACTCGTACGTGATCTGTGCGCTCGACGGCTCCCCGTTCGTCGGCTCGTGGCGCTGGCGCGGCGACGAGGCGGGGTTCGAACAGGAGACGGTGTCGGTCAGCGGCGAGCGGTAGGATCTCCGAGCGACGCCTCGCCGGCCCGCCCTACTCGTCGGCGGCAGGTGCCGTGTCGTCGGCGGCAGACGCCACGTCCTCGTCGGACTCGTCGTCCGCTCGGCGGTCGCGGACGACGAGGACGGGACCGACCGAGGCGGCCGCGACGCGCTCGCTCTCCTCGCCGAACACGAACGACCGGAACGAGGGCGCGCGCTCGCCCATCACGACCGCGTCGTGGCCGGGCACCGCGTCGATCAGCGCGTCGAACGGCGAGCCCTCCGCCGCCGTCGCCGCGTCGACGTCGAGCCCCGCCTCGCGGAGGCGGTCGGCCGCGGCCGCCAGCCGGGCGTCGGCACCGTCGCCGGCGCCGGTCGGAACGGGGCGCTCGGACGCGGCGGCGTCTGCGGCGCCGTCGCCGACCATTCCGGCTCCCGCCGCGAGGAACAGGGTGACGCCGACGTCGCGGTCGCCGACGAGCGCCTCGACGAACGAGAGGATCCGGTCGGCGTCGACGTCGCCCGAGAGCGACACTAAGATCCGGTCGACGTCGCCGGTCGTTCCGGGGACGGCGAACGCGTCGGCGTCGACCTCGCCCGCGACCCGCCGGATCGTCTGCTCGCGGTCGTGCGTGAACACGAGCCGGTGGTCGGCCGCGCCGCCCGCGGCCGCGAACTCCTGGCTCACGTCCTCCAGCGCGGACGTCGCGCGCTCCTCGAACCGGAGCCGGGCCTGGTCCGGCGGCGTCTGTTCCGGGAGGACGTGATAGCCGAGCACGGTCACGTCGACGGCGCCGAGCAGCGATATCAGGCCGGGCGAGACGCTCCCTCCCTCGAGCACCGCGACGGGTACGAGTACGCGTGTCATTACAGGGCCCCCTTGAGCGACACGTCGCGGGCGTAATAGAAGTACCACCCGGCCGTGGCGGCGATGACCGCGATCCCGACGATGATCGAGAGCCGGTCCATGAACGCGATCAGCCCGAAGCTGGCGAGCGCGCCGAGGACGGGGACGACCGAGCCGCCGGGCACGACGAAGTCGGGGTCGTACCACGCGGGCCGGTCCCGGCGGATGGCGACGAGCGCGACGCACATCAGCCCGTACATGATCAGGTGGAGGAAGGAGGCGACCTCGGCGAGGAGCTGGACCTGCCCGGTCGCCGCGAGGACGACGACGGGGCCGCCGGCCATGCCGAGGGCAACGTGCGGCGTGCCGTACCGCAGGTTGATCCGGCTCGCCCGCCGCGGGAGGAGCGCGTCCTTCGAGACGCCGTAGATCGCCCGCGAGGTGCTGAGGATCGAGGCGTTCGCCGACGACATGGTCGCGAGCAGTCCGCCGACGATGATCACGAGCGCCCCGGCCGGCCCGAGCAGCGCCCGGCCGACCTCGACCATCGCGGTCTCCCCGGCGGAAAGCAGCGCGTCCCGCGTGAAGATGTTCGTCGCGACGAAGATGGCCAGCACGTACAGGACCGTGACCGTCACCACCGAGCCGACCATCGCCAGCGGGAGGTTCCGCCCGGGGTCTTTCATCTCCCCGGCTACCGTCGCCACCTGCGCGAACCCGAGGTAGGAGGTGAACACGAGCGCGGCGACGGAGAGGACCGGCCCGGCACCCCAGACGTTCGCGGCCTGCCCGGGCGGCGTGTCGACGGCGACGAGCCCGAACGCCTCCAGCAGGCCGAACCCGAGGAACGCGACCAGCATCGAGAGCAGGAGCGCGACGATCCCGTTCTGGAGCTTGGCGGCGTTCTCGGTTCCCGTGACGTTCAGGACGGTGAACGCGAGCCCGGCGAGGACGGCGATGACGGAGACGACGGCGTCCGAGCCGGCGCCGACCGCGAGCCCGACCTGCGCGAGCGCGTCGAGCGCGTAGTAGCCGAGCCCGACGAGGTAGAAGGCGGTCGCGAACACGAGCCCGAGCCACAGCGACAGCCCGATGACGGTCCCGGCGAGCGTCCCGAGCCCCCGCGAGATGAAGTAGTAGCCGCCGCCGCTCCGCGGCATCGCCGTCGCGAGCTCGGAGGTCGGGAGCGCGACGAGGAGGGCGATCACCCCGCCGACGGCGAACGAGGCGGCCGCAGCGGTCCCGATCTCCCCGCCCGCGAGCCCGGGGAACACGAAGATCCCGGCGCCGATCATCGTCCCGACCCCGATCGCGAGGCCGCCGGTCAGCCCGATGGTGCGTTCGAGCTCGGCGTCGTCGGTGATCGTCGCCGACTCGGTCTCGACGACCGACTCCGCGACCGGAGCGTCGCCGTCGAGGTTGCGGCCGCTCGGCTCGTCGGGCATGTGTGCGCGAGGAGGACGGGGCGCCCGATAAGTGTGGGGAGCCGTACCGACCCGACCGAAGCCGGGCGACGCGGTTCGGCGGGCGCGATCGAAGAGACGAGGGAGACCCTCATCGGTTGGTCGCGTCGTGAGAGAAGTGCTCCGGCTGGGATTTGAACCCAGGTCATCACCGTGAGAGGGTGATATGATTGGCCGGACTACACCACCAGAGCACGTCCGTTCGTCGCAATCTACGGTAGGAAAGACGATAGTAAAACAGTTCCGTTTCGACGCCGCCGTGCCCCGGTTTGTCGTGGCGAGGCGCGCTCAGACGTCGACGGCGAACGGCGACTCCGCCGCGTCGAGATCGCCCGCCGCCGCGCCGATCGCGGCGAGGAGGTCGGCGACCGCGTCGAGGTCCCCGGTGTCGATCACCTCGACCGGCGTGTGCATGTACCGGTTCGGGATCGAGACGTTGAGCGCGGGCACGCCGCCCCGGGCGGTGTAGAACGCGTCCGCGTCGGTGCCGGTGCGGATGCCGGCCGCCTGGAGCTGGACCTCGACGCCGGCCTCGTCGGCCGCGTCGCGCGCGAGGTCGACGAGGACCGGGTGGTTCGCGCTGCCGCGGCCGATCACCGGTCCCGCGCCGAGCTCGACCGGGCCGCGCCGCTCGCGGTCGACGTCCGGGTTGTCGGTGGCGTGGGTGACGTCGACCGCGACGAACGCGTCCACTTCGTCGAGGTCGACCCCGACCATCCGCGCGCCCTGAAGCCCGACCTCCTCCTGGACGGTCGAGACCGCGTAGACGGTGGCGTCGACGTCGGCCGCCGCGGCGCGGCGGAGCCCCTCCGCGGCCGCCCACGCGCCGGCTCGGTTGTCGACTCCGCGGGCGGCGATCCGGTCCCCGACGAGGTCGCGGCGGCCCGTCGAGAACGTGACGGGGTCGCCGACCTCGACGTGGTCGCGCGCGTCGTCCGCGTCTTCGGCGCCGATGTCGACGAACTGAGCCTCGACGTCCTCGTACTCGTCGTCGGCCTCGTCCCGCAGGTGGATCGCCGTCTGTCCGACGACCCCCTGGACCGGTTCGTCGGCGTGGACCGTGACGTGCTGGCCCTTCGAGACGGTGCGGTCGGAGCCGCCGATCCGCCCGATCCGGAGGAAGCCGTCGTCGAGCACGTCGCGGACGATGAACCCGATCTCGTCGGCGTGGCCGGTGACGGCGATCGCCGGCGCGTCGGGGTCGCCCTCGTGGACCGCGACGGCGTTGCCGTACGCGTCGGTGTCGACCCGGTCCGCGAACTCGCGGACGTAGTCGGTCCAGACCCGCTGGGCGGCCGTCTCGAACCCCGAGGGGCTCGGCGTCGCGAGGAGGTCGTCGAGGAACGCGCTGCGCGCGTTGTCCATGCCGGTGGCTGTGCGGCGGCCGAGCAAGAAAACGTCGGTGTCGGCGCTCGGCGCCGGAATTCACGCTGGGGCTGCCGGCGCGGGGACCGGTCGACACAAGCGCTTTGGGGCGGCCGCCCGTCGGATCCGTATGGACATCCTCCGAAGCGTCCGGACCGTCGCCGAGGCCGAGGGGCCGGGCGTCGTCGACTGGGACCGGGCCGCGGCGGCCGCGAAGGACGCCACGGCCCCCGGATCGATCGCGCTCTCCGACGCGGAGCGCGCGGGGTACGCCGCCGACGTCCGCGACGCGCGCTCGCGGCTGGCCGAGGTCGCCGGGATCGAGTTCGACGTGCCCGACACCGTCGAGGTGCAGAACCGCCACCACTGGATCGACGCGAGCGTCGGTACCTTCCGGCGCGTGATGGACCCGATCGAGGCGGCCGCGGTCGGCGACGCCGGCGGTTCGATCGGCGACGACGCCGGCGGCGACGACGCCGGGAACGGGGGCTCCGGAACCGACTCGATCGACGTGATGCCGGACAGCGCGCCCGGACCGGTCGGACCCGCGCCCGGCGCCGCCTTCGCGCAGGACCTCTCTCGGGTCGCCAACACGGGGTCGATGGCGTTCGCCCTCGGCTTCCTCGCGCGCAACGTCCTCGGCCAGTACGACCCGCTGCTCCTCGCCGACGAGCCGGACGCCGACCACGGGCTCTACTTCGTCCATCCGAACATCGTCGCGGTCGCGGCCGCGCTCGACGTCGAGTACCCGCGGTTCCGCCGGTGGATCGCGTTCCACGAGGTGACCCACGCCGCGGAGTTCGGCGCGGCGCCGTGGCTGCCGGAGTACCTGGAGTCGCGCGTCGAGCGCGGCGTCGAGGGGATGGTCGGCGGTGCGGGCGGCGTCGGGGGAACGGCCGGTCGCGGGCTCGACCCCGACGCGTTCGCGGAGCTTCAGGCCGCGATGACCGCGGTCGAGGGGTACGCCGAGGTGCTGATGGACCGCGCGTTCGACGGCGAGTACGCCGACCTCCGACGGAAGCTCGACGAGCGCCGCGGCGGGGGCGGCCCCGTGCGCCGGCTCGCGCAGCGCCTGCTCGGCCTCGGGCTCAAGCGCCGGCAGTACGAGCGCGGCGCCGCCTTCTTCCGACACGTCGCCGACGCGCGGGGCATCGAGGCCGCGGGCGCCGTCTGGGAGCGCGCCGAGAACCTGCCGACCGCCGGAGAGATCGACGACCCCGAGGCGTGGCTCGTCCGCGTCGACCCCTGAGGCGGAACCGACGCGCGGCGGCTCACTCCAGTTCGAGGTCGCGCTCGCGGCTTTTCTCACCCCGGTCGGCTTCCATCCGTTCGAACCGCTCGTCGAGGTCCTCGGTCGCCAGCAGGCGGTCGAGCTTCCGTTCGAACTCCGCCTCGTCGATCTCGCCGCTCGCGTAGCGCTCGCGCAGCGCCGCGATCGGGTTGTCGGCGGTCGCACCGCTCCCGGTCGCCGCGTCGGGCTCGTCGGACGCGACGAGCGGGAACTGCTCGCCGAGCACTACGGCCAGCGGGATGAGGATGAAGTACCCGGTGATGAACACCGCGGGGATCAGCGGTCCCAGCGCGGGCGGGAGGAGGACGGCGAGAAGCGCCGTGAGCCCGAACGAGAGGATCGCGATCAGTCCGATGAGCCGTTTCTTCTCGAACGTGGGGAGGGCCATACGCCACGGATTCCGTCGCGTCGACAAAAGCGTACTGCCGGGTCGGGCGGATTTTCACCGTCGCCCGCGACCGACGCCTATTCGTCGGGCGCGCGCCCACGGTGATCCGTGCTCAGGTACGTGACGACGAACCCCGGGAAGGTGCGCGAGGCGGAGCGGTACCTCCCGGACGGCTCTGTGGAGGGGCTCGACTTCGACTACGCGGAGGTCCAGGCCGACGAGCTCGGCCCGATCGCGGCGCGGGGGGCCCGCGAGGCGTACCGCCACGCGGACGCCCCGGTCCTCGTCGACGACGCGGGGCTGTTCGTCGAGGGGCTCGACGGCTTCCCGGGGCCGTACTCCTCGTACGTGGAGGACACCCTCGGGATCGAGCGCGTCCACGAGATCGCCGCCGACCTCGACGACCGCCGCGCCGCCTTCCGGTGTACGCTCGGCTACTGCGACGGCGAGGGGTTCGCCGCGAGCCCCGACCCCGTCGACCGGGGCGACCGCGACGCGGCCGCGGCGGCGGGGCCGGACGCGGCGGGCGAAGCGGCGGACGGGAGCGACCCGCTCCCGGTCAAGCTGTTCGAGGGGTACGTGCCGGGGCGGATCGTCGCGCCGCGGGGCGACGGCGGGTTCGGCTACGACCCGATCTTCGAACACGACGGCGAGACGTTCGCGGAGATGGACACCGACCGCAAGAACGCGGTGTCGCACCGCGGCCGCGCCTTGGAGAAGTTCGCGGAGTGGTACGCGGACCGGTAGCGAGCGACGACGGCGAACCTACGCCGCCGCTTCGATCGCGTCGGTGAGGAGGTCGGCGCCGAGGTCGATCTCGCGTTCGGTGACGTCGAGCGGCGGGAGGATCCGGAGGACCTTGTGGCCGCACGCGAGCGTCAGGAGGCCGCGCTCGAAGGCGTTCTCGACGACCGCGTCCCGGCGCTCCTTCGTGTCGAACTCGACCGCGAGCAGCAGCCCCTTCCCGCGGACGTCCTCGACGGGGTCGAGGTCGGCGTCGCGCATCGTCTCTTTGAACTGTCGGCCGCGGACGACGGCGTTGTCGGTGAGGTCCGCCTCCTCGATGGCGTCGAGCGTGAGCGCGCCCTGCGCCGAGGCGATCAGGTCGCCGGCGCCCCACGTCGAGGAGAGGCGGCCGGTCTCCTCGGGGAACACGTCGCTTCGCGAGACGGTCGCGCCCACGCGGAGCCCCTTCCCGCTCGCGATCACGTCGGGGTCGTACGCGTAGTGGTCGGAGCCCCACATCTCGCCGGTGCGGCCGACGCCGGTCTGGATCTCGTCGGCGATCACCGTGATCTCGTGTTCCTCGGCGAGCGCCGCGATCTCGTCGGTGAACGCCTTCGAGGGGAACCGGTAGCCGCCCTCGCCCTGGATCGGCTCCATGATCAGGTACGCCACGTCGTCCGGGTGGACGTTGCCGCGCTCCGGGTCGAGCTTCTTCCGGAGCCGCGAGACGCCGTCCGCGAAGAAGCCGCACGAGCAGGTCTCGGGCGAGCAGGTGCGGTCGTCGCAGTACGGCACCTCGGTCACGCCGCTGATCTCCGGGAAGTCGCGGCGGTACACGGACTTCGAGCGGTTGAGCGAGAGCGCGCCCAGCGTCCGGCCGTGGAACGCCCCGTCGAAGGTGATCGCGTACTTCGCGCCGTCCGAGGCGTCGTAGGCGATCTTGATCGCGTTCTCGACCGCCTCCGCGCCGGAGTTCGAGAGGAAGACGGAGTCCATGTCGTAGTGGCTCGTCAGGTCCGTCAGGCGGTCCATCAGCCCCGACGAGCCGGGGATCCCGTCCCCGGGAGAGGAGCCGCCCGCGGCGTAGAAGTCCTGGCCGGCGATCTTCAGCGGGTCGACGAGGTCGAACTCCGCGAGCCGGTCCATTATGAGGGGGTTGTTGTACCCGAGCGGGGCGGCGGCGACGTGGCTCGTGAAGTCCATGAGGACGTTGCCGTCGACGTCGGTACAGAACGGGCCCTCGGCGGGGGCGGTGCGGTCCCAGACGAACTCGTAGACGTAGGTGCTCGGCGCGGCCGACTCGTGGTGGTACTCGACCCACTCGCGAGCGCGCTCGCCGGGGAGGTCGGCGACGGCGGGCGTGGCGGTGTCGCGATCCATGCGCCGTGGTGGCACGCGGGTGAAATAAATCCGGGGCGATCGCGGGATGATTGGATATTTATCCAACTCCGGTCGGCGACGCCGCGCTGCGCGAGTGCGACGCGGGAGTCCGACGAGCGCGTCAGTCTCCGCGCTGCCGGCCGCGCCGACCCCGCACGCCTTTTATCGCCCGCCGCCACGGGCAAGGCATGAACCGCGAGGAGTTCGCCGCCAGCATCGACCACACCGTTCTCGGCCCCGAGACGACCCCGGCCGACGTGCGGACCGTTCTCGACGAGGCCGCCGCCCACGGGATGAACGCCTGTATCCCGCCCTGTTACCTCCCCGAGGCGGTCGCGCACGAAAGCGACCCCGAAGCGATCGCGACCGTGGTCGGGTTCCCGCACGGCCAGCACGCCCCCGAGGTCAAGCGCGACGAGGCGGTCGCGGCGTGGGAGGCGGGCGCCGACGAGGTCGACCTCGTCATCAACGTCGGGCGGCTGAAGGCGGGCGACGACGGCGCGGTCGCCGACGAGATCGCGGACGTCGTCGCGGCCGTCCCCGTCCCGGTGAAGGTGATCATCGAGACCGCCCTCCTCGACAACGCGGAGAAGCGCCGCGCCTGCGAGGCCGCGGTCGCCGCCGACGCCGACATGGTGAAGACCTCGACCGGCTTCGCCGACGGCGGCGCGACGGTTCCCGACGTGGAACTGATGAGCGAGTACCTCCCGGTGAAGGCTTCCGGCGGCGTGGGGTCCTACGAGGAGGCGGCGGCCATGCTCGACGCGGGCGCGGTCCGGATCGGCGCCTCCTCCGGCGTCGAGATCGTCGAGGGATTCCCCGAGTGAACTCCCCGGTCGCCGTTCTCTCGGACTGAAAATCCGGTCGCCCGGATTTATAACTGGAGCGCGTACGAGAGGGTATGAGCCACCAACCCGGATCGCCTCGCTTCGACCTCGACGCCGCGTTCAAACTGTTCGGCGCGGTCGGGATCGCCATCTCCCTCGCGCTCATCGTGGGCGTGTTCGCGCTGACCGACCCGTTCGGCAGCTACGTCACCGCGTCGCCCGCCGTCTTCGGCACCCTCCTCTCCGCCGCGCTCGTCGCCGCGGTCGGCTACACGACGTACGCGCTCCGCCGGCGACAGTAGCCGGGCACGCGTTGCCGGCGTTCGACCGCGTCGCCGAGAAACATAAGCCGCTCGCGGGCGGACGGTTTCGCATGACCGACGAGTCGACCGACCCGGCGGTGGAACGCTTTCTCGACAGGGCTGCGGCCGCGCTCGACGACTACGACGAGGGGTACGCCGACGCGGACGCGACGCTGGCGACGCTCCGCACCCACGTCGACGAGCTGTCAGAGAGCGTCGAGGACAGCGGGGACGGCGGGGAGCCGTAGCCCGATCGACTGCGGGGAAGCGTAACCCGATCGACTACGGCCCGGCCCCGATCAGCTCCCGGACGCGACCCACGTACTCCGCGAAGGCGGCGTTGCCGCGCTCGCGCGGGCGCTCGACGTCGACGTCGACGATCTCGCGGACGCGCCCCGGGTCGGCGGCCATCACGACGATCCGGTCCGCCAGCGTCACCGCCTCCGCGACGTCGTGCGTGACGAAGAGGACCGTCTTCCCCGTCGAGGCCCACACGTCGAGCAGCTCCCGCTGGAGCATCTCGCGGGTCTGAGCGTCGACCGCGCCGAACGGCTCGTCCAGCAGCAGGAGGCTCGGGTCGACCGCGAGCGACCGGGCGATCGCGACGCGCTGTTTCATCCCGCCCGACAGCGACTTCGGGTAGGCGTCGCGGAACTCCGTCAGCCCGACGAGGTCGAGCATCTCGTCGACGCGCGCCTCCTGCTCGGCGGGCGAGCGGTCGCTCCGTTCGAGGCCGAACCCGACGTTCTCCGCGACGGTCAGCCACGGGAACAGGTGGTACTCCTGGAACACCACGCCCATGTCCGTCGTCGGGCCGGTGACCTCGGTGCCGTCGAGCAGGACGCGGCCGTCGGTCGCCTCGGTGAGCCCGGCCGCGATCCGGAACAGCGTCGTCTTCCCGCAGCCCGACGGGCCGACGAGGCAGACGAACTCGCCGTCCGCGACCGAGAAGGAGACGTCGTCGAGCGCGCGCACCGCGCCGCCGTCCCCGTCGCCGGGGTACGTCTTGCCGACCCCGTCGAGGGCGACGCTGGCCTCCGCGGGAGCGAGGGAGGAGTCGCCGTTCACGCCCGCCACGCTAACGCCCTCCGTTCGACCGCGCGGAACGCCACGTCGACGAGCAGGTACATCAGGCTCAACACGAGGATGTACGCGATCGCCCGGTCGACGCGGAGGTTGTTGCTGGCGCGGATAATCTCGCGGCCGACCCCGGGGACGCCGAAGATCTCCGAGGCGACGACGAGCATCCAACACCGTCCCAGTCCGGTTCGGATCCCGGTCAGGATCCCCGGCATCGACGCCGGCAGCACGATCGAGCGGACCGCGTCGAGGTCGCCGCGGACGCCCAGCGTCCGCCCCACGTCGAGGAGGTCCTCGCTCACGCCCTCGACCGCGCCGTACGCCGCGTAGAAGTTGATCCAGAACGCGCCGACCGCGATGATGAAGGCGGCGCCCCAGTCGTTGATCCCGAACCACGCGATCGCGAAGCCGATCAGCGCGAGCGGCGGCACCGGGCGCAGCGTCCGGACGAGCGGCGCCGTCAGGTCGTCGAGCAGTCGGCTCCACCCGAACGCGACGCCGGCGGCCACGCCGAGGCCGGTCCCGGCGAGCGTGCCCGGAATCCAGTGCTGGACGCTCTGGAACAGCGCCGCCGTCATGTCGCCCGAGGCGAGTTCGCTCGCGAACGCCCCCGCGACCGCGACCGGCGAGGGGAGGACGAACGGGTCCTGCGTGAGCGAGACGGCGTGCCAGACGAGGAGGAACGCCGCGACCCCGACGGCCCCGCGGAGCAGGCGGCGCCCGTCGCCGAGCCCGACGCCCGCGAACGCGTCGCCCTCCCCGACGGGCGATGCGGTTTCGGTCGCCATCAGAGGGAGTCGTACACCTCCAGATCGAAGATCGCGTCGTTCGACAGCCGCTCGTCGATCTGGCCGTTCCCGGCCGCGAACTCCGAGAACACCTGCGTCGCGTCCGCGATCTCGCCGGGGTCGGTGATGAAGTTCGACAGCGGCGAGTCGAGCGCGTCCCGCGCGCGGTCGGTCGGCATCCCGATCCCCTCGTTGACGTGCGCGGCGGTCGCGTCCGGGTTCTCGCCGATGAACTCGGTCGCGCGGACGTGCCCTTCGAGGAACTGCGCCGCGAGCGGCGAGTCGCGCACCGCGTCGCTCATCAGCGTGACCGCGGCGGGCTGGCCGGGGAGGACCTCGGCGGCGGTGCGGAGCATCGTCACGGACGAGTCCTCGGCCTGCGCGATCGTCGGCACCGGCTCCATGATCGAGGTGCCGTCGATCTCGTCGTTGGCGATCGCCTGCCAGACCGAACTCGCGCCGCTGATCTCGATGATCTCCACCGCGTCGTTCTCGGCGGGGTCGACGCCGACGTCGCGGAGCCAATAGCGCAAGAGGACGTCGGGGACGCTTCCCTGCGGGAACGTGCCGAAGGTGAACGGTTCGCCCCGCTCTGCTTCCCACGTCGCGAACGCGTCGGCGCCCTCGGCCTCGAACGTCTCGTGGAACGACTCCTCGGCCATGATACCCATCGGCTCCTGGATGTTCGCGGCGGTCACCTGCGCGGAGATACCGCGGTCGATGGCGATCATCGCGGGGACGATCCCGAACATCGCAATGTCGATGTCACCGCCGCCGAGCGCCTGAACGATGTCCGGGCCGTTGCCGAACTCCTGTCCGGTGACCTCGGCGTCTATCTCCGAGAAGTACCCCTCGCCCTCCATCACGTACCACTGGAGGTCTGGGTAGATCGGCATGTGCGCGACCGTCAGCTCGTCGAGTCCGCCACCACCGCCGCCGAGACAGCCGGCGAGGCCGACCGTCGCGGTTCCGCCCGCGGCCGCGAGGAACGACCGCCGCGACGCTGTCCGCGTTGGTTCGTACATACGCACGGAAGCGGCTCCGCGGGCAACACTCTCGCGTCACCAGCAACGGAAGCGCGTTCCGGTGACGTCGAGGAATTCGAAATTCGGAGCCGCTCGGGACTGAAACCGGATTTTAAGAAACATTTCGGAGCAGCGCTCGTCATCGAACGACGCAATTGTTGCTGGTGTTCCCCTCCGTGTCCGGCGCTCGATCGCGCGGCGCGTACGCGGGAGTCTGTCGGCGGCGACCCGGTCGCCCGAATCAGACGGCGTACGGTCTCACGGCCGCTCGGTCGCGTCCTCGTCGAACAGCCCGAGATCCTCGGCGACGAGGTCGGCGAGGCGGTCTTTGATCGCCGGGTCGACCTCGGCGACGGACTCGCCGTCGTGCTTCTGGGCGTTGTGTTTCTCGAGCGCGTCCGCGAGGTCGTCGAGCGGCACGCGGGTCTCCGTCTCGCACTCGTCGCACACGATCGGGACGGACGGCTCGTCGGTGGACATTACGCCGACAATCGCCCGTGGCGGATATATGCCTTCGGGCGTCGGAGCGAGGTCGGCGCCGCGCTCCGAACCGGGACGCCGATCCGGGCCGGGGCTCCGGTCAGCGCCCGCCGACGCCCCGAACCGCCACCGTCTACTGGTCGCGGCGCGAATTCCCGTCATGTACGTTCTCGTGACGGGAGCCGCCGGCGGGATCGGCGGGGGCGTCGCGAGCTCGCTCGCGGCCGCCGGTCACGACGTCCTCGGGGTAGACCGCGACGCGGCGGGGCTCGCGGGACTGTCCGACGCGGTCGAGACCGCCGCGATCGACCTCCGCGACGAGGCGGCCGTCCGCGACCTGCTCGCGGACCGCCCCCTCGACGCGGTCGTCTCCTGTATCGGGGGCTACGAGATCGCGGCGGCCGAGGACACCTCCGCGGAGGCGTTCCGGCGACAGCTGGAGACGAACCTGACCGCGGTCCACGTGACCGTCGCCGCGGCGCTCCCGACGCTGCGCGAGCGCGGCGGCCGGGTCGTCGTCGTCGGGTCGATGGTCGGCTCGGTGGCGCTGCCGTACCACGGCGCGTACAGCGCCGCGAAGGCGGGCCTCGACGGCTACGTCGACGCCCTGCGCCGCGAGGTCGGGCCGCACGGGGTCGACGTGACGCTCGTCGAGCCCGGCCCCGTCCGGACCGGGTTCAACGAGCGGGCCGCTGCGGCGATCGGGGGCGCGGGCGGCGCGGGGGCGAGCGACGAGAGCCCCTACGCCGACGCCTACCGCGCGTTCGAGGGGTACTCGCCGGCCGCCACCGACGTCGAGACGGTCGTCGAGCGCGTGGTGACCGCGACGACCGCCGACCGGCCGCGGACGCGCTACCGCGTGAGCCGCCGGGCGCGGTGGCTGCCGCGCCTCGCGAGCGTCCTCCCCGACCGGCTGTACGACCGCCTCGTGCGCGCGGGGCTCCCGGGCGGGCTCCTGTGGCGGCTGCTCCACCGGTGAGAGGCTCGTTCCGCCGCGGGCCGATCCTCCGGCGTCAGTCGTCGGCCGCGCCGGACGAGGACTCCTCGGCGCCGGACGCTCCCTCCGACTCCTCCGCGTCGGCGGCGTCAGAGCCGTCCGCCTCCGCGTAGAACTCCTCCGGGGAGGCGTCGATCCGCTCGAACTCGCCGAAGTCCCGCTCGTGGTGGCGGATCATCTGTTCGACGATCCACGCGCTGTACCGCTCCGAGAACCCCCAGTCGGCGTCCGCGTCGTCCACCTCGAAGCGGTCGTCGGTCGCGAGCGCGGCGTACAGGTGATAGAAGCCGAGGACGACGTCGCCGAAGTCGCTCGCCTCGCCGCCGATCTCGCGGCGCTTCTCGGCGAGCTCCTCGCGGCCCGCGTCGGTGAGCGCGAAGTACTTGCGGTCGGGCTCGTCGTCGCGCTCGACGCGCTCGGCGACGCCCTCCTCCTCGAACTTGTAGAGGATCGGGTAGACGGAGCCGTAGGAGGGCTCCCAGTGGCCGCCGCTAATCGACGTGATCTCGCCGAGCAGCTCGTACCCGTACCGCGGGCGCTCGTCCAGCAGCTCCAACACGAGGTACGAGATCAGTCCTTTCGGCGGGCCGCTTTTCCGCATCGTCCCGATTTTTCGGGGTCGCGTCGAAAGGGTTTCGGTCACGGCGATCACGGCCGAACGACCGGACTGAGAGCGCTTGACGGCCGATGTCGACGGTGATCCGGATCAGCTCAGGTCGGCGCGCCGGAAGCCGAGGTACCCGACGGCGAGCGGAACCGCGGCCCACGCGACCATGACCGCGAGGAACACGACGGGGCTGAGGAACGCCGGCGCGGGGCCGCCGGTCGCCGCCGCCACGCCGGCGTCGCCGAGCAGCGTCCGCTGGACGAGCGCGTTGTACGCGCCGGTCGGACTGAGCCCGCGCACGAGCAGGAACCACGCGGGCACGCCGGCGCCGGGGAGTCGGCCGGTGACCAGCAGGTGGACGCCGTTCGGGGCGAGGTCCCAGAGGAGCGTCAGGCCGAGGTACGCCGTGATAGCGAGCGTCATCGCCCGGGCCCGCGTCGCCGTGACCGCCGAGATCCCGACCGCGATCCCGAGGAACGAGACCGCGAGCAGCACCGTCAGCGCCGTCGTCGCGAGGAACGCGGCGACCGGGAGCCTGCCGTAGAGGGCGGCCGTGACCGCGCCCGAGATCGCGAAGCCAGCGGCGATCCCGCCGGCGACCGCGACGCCCCGCCCGAGGAACTTGCCGACGATCACCTCGCCGCGCGAGGGCGGAAGCCCGAGCAACACCTTCAGGCTCCCCGACTCCCGCTCACCGGCGACCGAGAGGTACGCCGCGATCAGCGCCATGATCGGGACGAGCAGCCCGGCGAACTGCGACGCGCCGCCGATAGCCGCCTCGGGACCGGCGCCCACGTCCGCCTCGGGGACGAGCAGCGGGAGCGCCGCAGACAGCGACGACACCGCGGCGATGACCGCGACGATCGCCCAGACCACCCGCGATCGGAGGGCGTCGCCGAACTCCTTGCGTGCGATCGTCAGCTGGACGCGCCGGGTCATCGATCCGCCTCCGGGCCGCGGGTGACCGGAGCGTCTCGATCCGGCGGCGACCCGCCGGTGTACGCGCTGAACAGGTCCTCCAGCGACGACTCCGCGATCGCGACGTCGAGGATCGCGGCCCCGTCGTCGCGGGCCCGGTCGATGACGTCGACCTTCGCGGCGGCCTCGCCGACGCGCACCCGGATCGTCCGGCCGTCGACCGCGACGTCGTCGACGCCCGAGAGTTCCCCGAGCGTCAGCCGGTCCGGGACGGCGTCGACCGTGAGCGTCACCGTCGAGCCGGTGTCGAGCGCCTCGCGGAGCCCGTCGATCGTGTCGACGGCGACGAGTCGCCCCCGGTCGAGGATCGCGACGCGGTCGCAGACGGCCTCGACCTGACTGAGGATGTGGCTGGAGAAGAACACCGTCTTCCCGCGGTCGGCGTGGTCGCGAGCGATCTCGCGGACGAGGCGGACGCCGTTCGGGTCGAGCCCCGACGAGGGCTCGTCGAGGATCAGCACGTCGGGGTCGCCGACGAGCGCGATCGCGAGCGCCAGCCGCTGGGTCATCCCCTTCGAGTAGCCGCCGACGGCGCGGTCGGCGGCGGCGGATTCGAGGCCGACGCGGTCGAGCAGGTCGTCGACGTCGTCGTCGGCGCCCTTCAACGCCACCGCGTACTCCAGGTTCTTGCGCCCGGTGAGCCGCTCGTAGAGCCCGTACCCGTCGGGGAGGATGCCGACCCGCTCGTGGACCGCGCGCGTCTCGGCCTGCGCGTCGCGACCGAGGACGGTCGCGCTCCCGGAGGACGGGCGGACGTAGTCCATGATCACGTCGATCGTCGTCGACTTCCCCGCGCCGTTCGGCCCGAGGAAGCCGAATATCTCGCCCTCGTACACGGTGAGATCGAGGTCGTCGACCGCGAGCACGTCGTCGCCGTAGCGTTTCGTCAGGCCGGTCGTCCGAACGGCGACCGGTCTGTCGTCGGTCGACGCGGTCGGGTCGTCGGAGGGGTACGTTTCAGCGGGCATACGACCCGAAACGTCAGTCTGACATAAAATGCTATGCGGGCGCCGCCGGCGTCCCGGCCGTGGTTCCGTTTCCGGCACGCGGGGCCCCGCGACCGTGGTTCCGTTTCCGGCACGCGGGACGACCCGCAAACCCCTAAGTCGCGCGGCCCGAACCCGACGTATGGTCGAGGCTCCACAGACCGCCGAAGGGTGGTTCTCGCTGCACGACTTCCGCTCGATCGACTGGGACGCGTGGCGCGAGGCGCCCGAGTCAGAGCGACGACGAGCGATCGAGGAGGGCGAGGCCTTCCTGAAACACCGCGAACTGGTCGCCGACGCCGACGACGGCGAGTCCGCGCTGTTCTCGGTGCTCGGGCACAAGGCGGACTTCCTCTGTCTCCACTTCCGGCCGTCGCTCGACGACCTCTCCGCGATCGAGCGCCGCTTCGAGGACACCGCGCTCGCGAAGTTCACCGAGCGGGAGACCTCCTACGTCTCCGTCACCGAGGTGTCCGGGTACGTCTCGGACGACTATTTCGAGGAGGGCGCCGACGCCGTCGACGAGGGGCTTCGCCGCTACATCGAGGGGAAGCTGAAGCCCGACATCCCGGACGAGGAGTACGTCAGCTTCTACCCGATGAGCAAGCGCCGCGGCGAGGAGCACAACTGGTACGACCTCGAGTTCGAGGAGCGCGCCGAGCTGATGGCCGGCCACGGCGAGGTCGGTAAGGAGTACGCCGGCAAGATCAAACAGGTGATCGCCTCCTCCGTCGGCTTCGACGAGCACGAGTGGGGCGTCACGCTGTTCGGCGCGGACCCGACCGACATCAAGGACATCGTCTACGAGATGCGGTTCGACCCCGCCTCCTCGCGGTACGGCGAGTTCGGCGACTTCTACGTCGGCCGCCGGTTCCCGCCGACCGACCTCGACGCGTTCCTCGCGGGCGAGACGGTTCCGACCGGGCGCGTTCCGGAGGAGGACAGCGGCGGCCACCCGCACGGTGAGGGCGGCCATCACGGCGACGACGAGGGGAGCCATCACGGCGAGGGCGGCGGCCACGGCGACGACGCGCACGGACGCGGCGAGGGGCACGACCACTCGGGCGCCGGCGGCGGCTCCGCGCACGGCGATCACCCGCACGGCGAGGAGGCCGGCGGCGAGGGGGACCATCCCCACGGCGAGGAGGAGGCCGGCGACGGAGCCTCCGGCGAGGACATCCGCGGCGAGCTCGCGGACCTCGACATCTACGCCGGGAAGCCCCACGGCGAGGACGTGTACGCCACGGTGCTGTACAGCGAGGCCGACGTCGACGAGCTGTTCGACGAGGTCGAGGGCCTGCGCGGCAACTTCGACCACTACGGCACCCACGTCAAGACCGCGGTGTACGAGGGGCGCCACACCGACCGCGCCGCGGTCGTCTCCATCTGGGACACGGCCTCGGCCGCGGAGACCGCGGCCGGGTTCCTCTCGGAGCTGCCCGACATCGTCGCCCGCGCCGGCGAGGAGTCCGGCTTCGGCACGATGGGGATGTTCTACACCGTCAAGCCCGACTACCAGTCGGAGTTCGTCGAGACCTTCGACGACGTCGGCGACCTGCTGGGGGAGATGGACGGCCACGTCGAGACCGACCTGATGGTGAACACCGAAGACGAGAACGACATGTTCATCGCCAGCCAGTGGAACGCGAAGGAGGACGCGATGGCCTTTTTCCGCTCCGACGAGTTCTCCGAGACCGTCCAGTGGGGCCGCGACGTGCTCGCCGACCGTCCCCGGCACGTCTTCTTAGCGTAACGGGACTGGACGCGCGCAGTCTTTTATAAATACGACGGGTCGGCAGAGAATTCCTCCAAATCCCCACCCGCTCGCTTATAAATAATCGACAATAGATCGGCGGCGAACGCCTCCAAAGCCCCAGCCGGCGAGGCGGGCGCACGCTCGTTGCGCGCTTCAGTCGCTCGCGTTGCTCGCTCCTTCCAGTGCTTACGTCGCCTGCGCCCGCCTCGCCGACTGCCCCTTTGAGTCCCGCCCCGCACAGCACCCCCTCACGCCTCCCCAGCCTCGTCGGTCGCCGTCGCTTCGCTCGGCGACCGACTCCCTCGCGCGTGCGACTCGCGACCGCCACAGGCGGCCGCTCGTCGGCACGCGCCGCCGCCCAGTCCGGCTATTTATAAATAGAACGTCGTCGCGCTCGCCTCGCTTCGCGCCGTCTCCCCTCCCCCGACCGCCGGGTTTTAGGTGCCGTTGCGGCGAACGGACGGCCATGTTCGACACCATCGTGGTCGCGACCGACGGCTCCGACAGCGTTCAGCGGGCCGTCTCGGTCGCGGTCGACGTGGCGGCGCGGTTCGACGCCGAGGTCCACGCGGTGTACGTCGTCGACGCCGGCGAGGTCGAGTCGTCGCCGGACAGGGTCCGCGAGGACCTCCGCGACGCGCTCGACGACCAGGGACGTGACGCGCTCGACCGCGTCGCGGACGCCGCGCACGACCGCGACCGCGACCTCGACGTCACGATCGAGGTCCGCGAGGGGCGCCCGGCCTCGGAGATCGATTCCTACGCCCGGTCGGTCGACGCCGACCTCGTCGCGATGGGGACTCGGGGGCGCCACGGCGAGAACCGCTTCCTCATCGGCTCCGTCGCCGAGCGCGTCGTCCGGACCTGCCCGGTGCCGGTGCTGACGGTGCGACAGCTGACCGACGAGGACCCGCGGCGGACGACGATCTGAGCGGTCGCGGAGGTCGGCGGCCGCCGAACGCGACGCCGCGCGACCGGCCCGAGAGCGGCGGAGTTTTCCGGCTGCCGCCCGCCTCGACGGTATGGACGACGACCTCATCGAGACGGGCGAGGCCCCCCGATCGCGGTACACGAAGCTGCCGGGGAAGGGATTCTTCTACCCCGACTCGCTGGACGACGAGCGCGCGGAGCGACGGGCGAGGGAGGCCATCGAGGGCTGCGAGGCGGTCGTGATCGCCGACGGCGACGCCGACGGCCTCGCCTGCGCCGCGATGATCCGCGAGGCGTACGACGCCGCGCTCGACGTCGAACCCTTCGAGGACGCCATCGCGGCGCGGCTGGCGGACGACGAGGAGGAGACCGATGACGACGCGGACGACGACGCGAGCGACGAGGAGTCCGACGACGACCCCCTCGCCGACGCGCACGCCGAGTCGCCGGTCGGCCTGCTCTCGGCGGGCCCGTACTCGATCGACACCGCGCTCGAACGTGTCGAGGCGTACGCCGACGACGGCATCGACCTCTTCGTCTGCGACCTCTGTCCCGACGACTACGAGTGGATCGCGGAGCCGCTTGAGGCGCTCGCGGCGTCGACCGACGCGATCCGCTGGTTCGACCACCACCAGTGGGACGACGACACCGCCGCCGCGGTCCGCGACGCCGGCGTCGACCTCGTCGTCGGCGACTCCGACGAGGAGTGCACCGCCGACGTGACGCTCCGGTCGCTGGAGTACGCGTTCGACGACCGCTGGACCGAGCTCGCGGAAGTCACGCGCGACCACGACCTCTGGATCAAGGAGGACCCGCGCTCCGACGACCTCGCCGACTACTCCTACTGGGCCGGCGCCGAGGAGTACGCGGCCGTGATCGGCGCGTACGGCGTCGACCTCCCCGAAACGGTGCGCTCGTTCGTCGAGGACCGCCGCGTGGAGAAGGAGGCCCGCATCGACCTCGCGGTCGACCGCGCGGTCACCCACGAGGTCGGCGACTGGCGCGTCGCGGTCACCTACGGCCGCTGCTCGCAGAACGAGGTCGCGGAGGGGCTCCGCGAGGCGGGCGCCGACGCCGCGGTGATCGTCAAACCCGCGGGGTCCGCCTCCATCCGCGGCTCCGACGACTTCCGGCACGCCCACGAGGTCGCCGGTCGCGTGAACGGCGGCGGCCACCCGCAGGCGGCGGGCTGTAAGCCCGACATCTACGACGACATGCTCGACTACGCCCACCACTGGAGCACCGAGGGGCAGGCGTGCAAGCGCGTCATCCTCGCGGCGTTCGAAGCGGTCGCCGAGGAGGTCGCGGCCGAGGAGAGCGACGGCGACGACGCGGTCGAAGCCGACGAGTAGGGACCGCGAGGAACCGAGAGGGTTCGCTCGTCGCCTACGAGGAGGACGGCGACATCTCGATGTTGAGGCTCTTCTGGACCAGCTGCGTGAACGCCATCGAGCAGAGGAAGTACCAGAGGATCCACATCTGGATCGGGCCGACGATCCCCGTGTCCCAGGTGACGGTCCCCGCCAGCGGCACGACGAGCTCCTGGGCGGCGACGGCCGGATACGCGGCCTCCGACCCGCGGTAGCCGATCACCCAGAACATCCAGAGGAACGCGGGGATGGTGAGGAACATGATCCACACCATCGGGCGGAACTGCTCTTTGAACATGCCGAGCTGGTCGCCCATCGCCTCCATCTGCTCTTCTTGGATCTCGTCGAGCGCCTCGTCGTCGTCGCGCTTCTCGGCCTCTTTCCGGCGCTCCTGGATGTCCTTCATCCGGTCCTGGTACGCGCCCATCTTCTCCATGTCCATGAGCCCGGCGCGCAGCAGCGTCGAGTACAGCCCCGTGCCGAGCGCGATGACCATGATCACGACGTAGAACGGGACCACGTTCAGGAGGGGGCCGAGAACGACGTCGATGGCGCCGGCGATCGCGTTCCGGACCGGGGGGACCGCGTACCCGACGAACGCGCCGAGCGTCGCGACCCCGGCGAGCTTGTCCCACTTCGACCAGGAGGTCGTCTCGGGCGTCTCGACGTCGCTCCCGCCGGAGTCGTCGTCATCTTCCAAGCCGGCCTCGATCCCCTCGCGGTCGGCTAAGGCGAACCCCTCCTCGCCGTCCACGAGGATCTCCTTCTCGATGAGCCGGCCCCACTGCCCGCTCGAGATTTCGTCGCGAACGTCGACCCAACGCACCTCGCCGCCGCTGGCGTTGTCGAGGACGACTTGAATGGCGTCCCGCATCTCGCCGTCCTCGCGGACCAGCGAGCGGACTCGCCGTTCGACTTTGCTCATTACCGGCCGGTTAGCGGTCGACGGTTAAGAACCTTGTAGGATCGTCGGCCGCGCGTCCGGCCCGTCACCGCGCGACGGACGGAGACCGGTTCTCGATCGCGTCAGTTCTCGACGACGTCGCGGATCCGGGCGAAGACCTCGTCCGGGGTCGCCTCGCCGTCGACCTCGACGAGGACGCCCTCGTCGCGGAAGTGGTCGATCACGGGCTCGGTGTTCTCGTAGAAGACCTCCAAGCGCTCGCGGGCGGTCTCCTCGGTGTCGTCCTCGCGCTGGATCAGCTCGCCGCCGCACTCGTCGCAGACGCCCGGCTCCTCGGGCGGCTGGAAGTCGACGTGGTAGTTCGCGCCGCAGTCGTCGCAGACGCGGCGGCCGGTGAGCCGGTCGACGAGCACCTCCTGGTCGACGTCGAGCAGGATGACGGCGTCGAGGTCCGTAATCTCCGAGAGGTACTCCGCCTGCTCGATGTTGCGCGGGTAGCCGTCGAGGACGAACCCGTCGGCGTCGTCGAGCGCGGCCTCGACGATCTCGTTGACGACCGGGTCGGGGACGAGCTCGCCCGCGTCCATGAACGACTTGGGCGTGCCGTACTCCGTCTCCATCTCCTTGTTCGCGCGGAGCGCGTCGCCGGTCGTGACGTGCTCGACGCCGTACTCGTCGGCCAGCTTCGCGCTCTGCGTCCCCTTTCCGGCGCCGGGCGCCCCCAACAGCAGAATTCGATGGCTCATACCGGAGCGGTCGCGGGCCGCCCCTAAAGGCTTGAAGATTCCGGCCAACGCTACTCGTCGCCGTCGTCCGGATCGGGGTCGACGTCCTCGTCGTCGCTCGCGTGAAGCCGCAGCCCCATCTCCAGCTCGAAGCTCTCGGCGTCGGAGGTCTCGAAGCCGATCTTCTTGTACAGCGAGACCGCGGCGCGGTTCCACCGCTCCACCGTGAGCCACACTTTCTCGACGCCGTTCGCCTGCCCGTGCCCGAGCAGCCCGCGGATGAGGTGGGTGCCGATCCCGGCGCGCTGGTACTCCTGGTGGACGAAGATCGCCAGCTCGTAGGCGTCGCCGTCGGGGACGAGCGTCGCGTGGCCGGCCGCGTCGTCGCCGCACCAGGCGATCACGTTGTAGCAGTCGTCACAGAGGATGGCGTCGAGCCACTCGCGGATGCGCTCCTCGCCGCCCGGCGGGATCCCCTGCGCGCGGTCGGCCGGGTCGAAGGCGTCGTACATCTCGACGAGCGCCTCGCGGACCGCCTCCTCGCCCGCGTACGGCCGGACCTCGATCGCGCGGTCCTCGCGGTCGGTGAACGCGGTCGGCGGCGGCGGGAACTCGTCCGCCACCGCGTCCGGGTAGCCTCGGTCGCTCATCTGACCAGCGTGACCGACGTCTTCGCGTTCAGGAGAACGAACTCCGCGATCGACCCGATCGTGATCTTCCCCATCGGACTCGTGTGACCGCCGCCCAAGACGATCTCCTCGAACCCCTCGGTCTCGGCGATCTCCACCAGCCGGCTCCCCGGGTCGCCCTCGACCCGTCGGACCTCGGCGTCGATTTCGGCCTCGTCCGCCGCCGCCTCGGCGCGTTCGACGACCTCGTCGGGCGACACAGAGGAGTCCTCGTTGTCGACCACGGCGATCGTCAGGTCGTCGTTCGCGACCGCCGCGCGTTCGACCGTCCGGTCGAGCGCGCGGAACGAGTCGTCGCTGCCGCCGATCCCGCAGAGCACCTTCATGCCCCATCCCTCCACGCGGCGGTACAAAAGTGGATCTCCGAGCGGGCGACCACCGACAAGGCTTTTGCCCGCCCGCGAGGTTTCGAAAGTATGAGCGAACACACCGGTTCGTCGGCCGACGCGCCCGACGAGACCGGCGACGCCCCCGCGGACCGGTCCCCGCCCGAGGATCGATCCTCCTCCGAGGGCGACGACGGGGAACCCGACTCCCGAGCGGGCGACGGAACGGACGAGGAGACACCGGCCGCGGGGCCGGACGCGGCCGACGCTGACGAGCGGGATTCGACCGGTGGCGATCAGGATACGACCGCGACCGACGACGACTCCGACGACGACGTGCCGCGGGACGTCCGGAAGTACGAGCGGTTCAAGAAGATGGACGGCGCGCGCTACGAGCGGGTCAACGAGTTCCTCCGCGACCGGACGTACATCACGGCCCGCGAGTGGGCGATCGCGCGGCTCTGCGCGGACTTCCGCACGGAGACCGGCGTCGAGATGACGAAGATCGGCGAGAACCTCCCCGAGCTCGTCCCCTTCATGACCGACACCTACACCCCGCAGGCCGTCAATCAGGCCCGCTACTCCTTCGAGGAGAAGGTGACGAAGGCGGGCGCAACGTTCCTCTACGGCGCGATGTCCGGCTTCTTCACCGCCGAGGACTTAGACGAGATGATGTACGAGGTGACGGAGGTCGCGAAGTTCCTCCTCGAAGTGGAGGGCGTCGACCTCGCGGTCGCCGACGAGTTAGAGGCCGAGGATCGGATCAGCGAGGTGATGCGCGAGGTGCGCGCCTCCTCCGCGGACCTCCGGGGCGAGGAGGTGCGCTGCCCCGAGTGCGGTCACGTTCACACGCCGGCGGACGAGTGACCATGGACCGCTTCCCCGAGGCGATCGACGCCACGCCGGACCCGACGCTGGTCGTCGACGGCGACGGCGTCGTCCACGCCGGGACGCCGAGCGTCGAGGCGGTGTTCGGGCTCGACCCGGACGACCTCGCGGGCCGGTCGATCGGCGACGTGTTCGAGGACCCGACCGAGCTGGACTGGGGCGGCGGCGGGTCGGCGCCGCCCTCCGGCGTCGACGACGACAGCACCGGAGCCGGTGGTTTCGGGAGCGACGAGCCGAGCGAGAGGGAGGCAGCGGACTCTCGCCACGACGTGCGGGCGCTCATCGAGACGACGCGCGCCGGCGAGACGCGGTCGCTCGCCGACGGGTTCGAGCTGGCCGTCCGCCGCGGCGACGGCGTCCTCGTCCCGGTCCGGGTCAGCGTCGGCCCGTTCGAGATCGACGGCGACCCGTACGCGGTCGTCACCGCGATCGACGTCTCGAACGAGCGGACGCGGCGGCTGGCGCTCCAGCGCCGCACGGAGACGCTCGAATCCCTCCACGAGGCGACCCGGGAGCTGCTGAAGACGACCGACAGGGAGGCGGCCGCCGAGGCGGCGGTGGCGTACGTCGACGACGTGCTGGGTCATCCGATCGCCGCGATCTGGCTGTACGACGAGGGGGAAGACGCCCTCGAACCGATCGCCTGGACCGACACGGCGGACGCCGTCGTCGGCGACCACCCGACGTTCGCGGCCGACGAGCGGAGCATTACGTGGGACGTGTTCGAGAGCGGGGAGCCGACCTACGTGGCCGACGTCGCCGACGACCCGGACCGCTACGACGACGGCGAGACGATCCGGAGCGAGCTCGTCGTCCCGCTCGGGCGGTACGGCGCGTTGAACGTCGGCGCGACCGTTCCCGACGCCTTCGACGACTCCGACCTCGCGGTGGCGCGCATCTGGGCGGCGACGGTGACGATGGTGCTCGTCCGCATCGAGCGGGAGCGGCAGCTCCGGCGCCGCGAGGAGGAGGTGGCGCGCGAGCGCGACCGCTTGGAGGAGTTCGCCAGCCTCGTCTCGCACGACCTGCGGAGCCCGCTCAACGTCGCGGCCGGGAACCTCGAGATCGTCAGCGACCGGCTCGCGGACGAGTCGGTAGACGTCGAGGAGCTCGGCGCGGTCGAGCGCTCGCTCGACCGGATGGACGCCCTCATCGAGGACCTGCTCGCGCTGGCGCGGCAGGGGTCCGGGATCGACGAGACCGAGCCCGTCCCGCTGGCCGACCTCGCCGCGGAGTGCTGGGAGACCGTCGACACCGAGTCCGCGACGCTCGCGGTCGAGACGGACGCGGTCGTCGAGGCGGACCGCAGCCGCCTGCGGCAGGCCATAGAGAACCTCTTCGGCAACGCGGTCGAACACGTGGGGCCCGACGTAACGGTCACGGTCGGCGCGCTCCCGGACGGCGACGGGTTCTACGTCGAGGACGACGGCCCCGGGATCGACCCGGCCGACCGCGAAGAGGTGTTCGAGGCGGGCGTGACGACCGACCCCGACGGCACCGGGTTCGGGCTGAAGATCGTCGCCGAGGTCGCGGACGCGCACGGCTGGGCGGTCGAACTGGTCGACGGCGAGGGCGGGGGCGCCCGATTCGAGTTCCGCGGCGCCGACGTCGAGTCGGGCGGCGAGTAGGCGAGCGGCGGGAGCGACTCCGGCTCAGTCGTCGGCCGTCGCTCGGCTCCCGGCGTCGAGGTCGTCGCCGTGGCCCGGGACGGTTCCGTCGTCGTTCCAGCCGCGGAGCGCGTAGTACTCCGAGAGGGCGTCGTCGAACCCGTCGATCGCGTCGGCGTACGGGAGCGTGTCGTCGGCGCGGTCGAAGCCGCGGGCGTTGTTGAACGCGCGCTCCAACTCGACGACCCGCGCGCCCAGCGTCTGGAGGTCGTCGTAGTCGGCGTCGAGCAGCGCGGCGAGCCGATCGTCGGTGACGACGCCCCGCGAGAACTTACAGATCACGGCGGAGTCCAGCACCGCGTTGCGGTTCTCCTTCGCGACGAGCTTCGGAGGTTTCCCGTCGAGCCCCTGCGGGTCGAGCGCGTCGTCGGGGTCGACGAGCGGGTACTCGTAGGGGTAGAACTCCCCGTACATGTGGTCTGCGCCGCGGTTCGCGGTCGCGAAGGCGAGCCCCTGCCCGTTGAGCGCGCGGCCGTCGTGGCCGGAGAACGCCATCCCCTTCACCGTCCAGTCCTCGGCGCCGAACTCCTCGCTGGCGCGGTGGACGCCCTCCGCGAGCTTGTCGCCGACGCCCTCGCGGTAAGCGATCTGCTCGACGAGCGAGCGGACGAGCTCCGCGTTGCCGAACTCGTCTTCGCTCTGGAGGAACATGGAGACGACGTCGCCACAGGAGATGGTGTCCATCCCCAGCTCGTCGCACAGCTCGTTCGCGGCCATCACGTCGACGACGTCGTCGACGCCCGCGTTGGAGCCGAACGCCATCACGGTCTCGAACTCGGGCCCCTCCGTCTCGACGCCCGTCGCCTCGTCGCGCGTGGGGAGCTTACAGGCGAACGCGCACTGCGAGCAGGTCCCCTTCTTGTACTTCTTCTCCTCGACGCGGTCGCCGGAGATGCCCTCGACCCCCTCGAAGGAGGTCTCGGCGAAGTAGTAGGAGGGGAGCGCGTCCACCTCGTTGGCGAGCTCCGTCACGCTCGTCGTCCCCTGCCGCTTCATGATCGAGTCGGAGGTGGCCGCCTCGCGGTGGACCTCGCCCGCCTCGTCGGGCCAGTCGAGGTCGATCTCGGCCTCGGAATCGCCGTCGAAGGTGAGCGCCTTCACGCCCTTCGAGCCGAGGACGGCCCCCAGCCCACCGCGCCCGAACGCCCGCGTGTCCGAGGTCATCACCGACGCGAAGCGGACCTCGTTCTCGCCAGCGGGACCCACGCAGGCGACGTGTTCCGGCTCCAAGTCGTGGCTCTCCGCGAACCGGTCCGAGACGGCGGACACCTCCGCCTGCTCCAAGTCCGGGACCTCCTCGAAGGTCACGTCCGGTTCGCCGTCCGGACCGATTTCGCGGACGTGGACGGCGAGCAGGTCGTCGCTCGCGCCGACGAGCTCGACCGCGGCGTACCCCGCCCCGGTGAAGTTCCGCGAGAGGAACCCGCCCGCGTTCGACGACAGCAGGCCGTTCGTGAGTGGCGAGAGGCCCGTGGCCGCCATCCGACCGGTGTAAGAGGTCGTCGAGTACTGCATCGGCCCGGTCGAGAGGTAGAGTCGGTTCTCCGGGCCGAGCGGGTCGGCGTCGAACGGGATCCGGTCGTACGCGAGCGACGTGTTGAGCCCGCGGCCGCCGACGAACGACGCGAGCCGGTCGTCGATCGGCGTCGTCGACGCGGTCCGCTCGGTCAGGTCGATCGTGAGGAGCGGTCCCTGTGCGTGTCTCATGGACGAACAGAGCGAACGAGCGGCGATAAAACTCCGGGTGAGAACGTGGTTTAAATATCAGTTCGCGGTGCCGTGACCATTTATAAAAGAAAATGCGGTGGCGCGTGCCTGCGAGCGGCCGCCAGCGGCGGCCGCGAGGAGCCCGCGAGGGAGTCAGCCGCCCGGAGCGAAGCGAAGGGCGGCTGACGAGGCTGGGGAGGCGTGAGGTGCTGTGCGGTGCGGGGCGGGATTCAAAGGGGCAGTCGCGAGGACGGCGCAGACGACGTAAGCACCGCAGGAACGAGCGTAGCGAGTGACGAGGAGCGCAACGAGTGTGCGCCGTCCTCGCGGCTGGGGCTTTGGTGGTGTTCGCCGTCGATCCGCGATCAGTCGTTTATAAGCGAGCGGCTGGGGCTTTGGAGGTGTTTGCCGTCTATCCGCTATCGGCGATAAATAGCCAGAGGACCGGGGATTTGGCGGTCCTACCCCAGAGATATTGAAGAGTTCGTGACAAAGTCACTCACTCCGAACCAGCTAACTGAAAGGGTTGTCAGCGGTCTCCAAGCGTGTGAAACCCTCGACCACGTCGAAGTCGTCGTCAAAGGAATAGAGATACTCAACTCCTTCCCGATTCAGGTACGCGGCGATGGTCGCGTCCACGAACGAGAGTTCGTTGTGTTGGCGGAAAAGCGGCTGTGCGGCGTTGAAATCCACCTGCGGGGAGTGAACAATCTCGAAATGTGCGCCCTCGATAAGCCGATCCAGCAGTCGGTTCGCGGCATCTGGGCCGAGTTTCTCGCGAGAGAGGTTCAGTAGCTCCGCGACGACGTAGTCCGTTATGACGGCGTCCGGCAGTTCCCCGTGGTCGATTCCGCGGACGATCTCCCGAGCGCGGTCGTGGTACTCATCGCGGGCACTAGCACTGGCGAAGAGGACGTTCGTGTCCAAGAGGGCGACTGCCATCACTCGCCTCCGAACTCGGCCTCCGCTTCGACGGCGTTCGTCTCGCCGGAGTCCACGGGTTCGAAATCGTCGAACACGCCCTCGCGTTGATGGACGATCTCGACCGAGAGCGCACCGTCTTCGTCTGTGGTCCACCGGAGCTTGTCACCCGGCTCGATGTCAAGTCGCTGGCGGAGGTCTGCCGGGATCGTGACCATCCCCCGATCGCTGACCGTCGTTTCTTCGGACCTCTCCTCAGTCGCCATACCGGGATATTCCGGTTCGACTCTCATACATGTTTCTCCACATGTGGAAGAAGTAGGCAGTCGATGATGCGTCTTCACCGTCGCTTCCGGAGTTATCCGTCGAGGACGTGGTGCGTCACGGCGTCCGCCCCGGACTCCGCCGTGTCGAGCGTCGCGACCCGGAACGTATCGTCCGCACCCTCGACCGGGATCGGAAGCCCGCCCGGATTCACGCGGACGGTCCCGTCGCGCTCCTCGACGCCGTGCGCGTGGGTGTGACCGTGGAACACGTAGTCGTAGTCGCCGCAGTCGACGAGCGCGTCGACGACGAGGTCGCTGGTCCCGTGAGTGACCGCGACATCGACGCCGTCGGTTCCGCTCGCACCATCAAAGGAGAGCGCGGCGGCCTCACCGTGGTACGCGCCGAACGCCTCGACCGTCGACGCGACCGCCCACTCGCCGTCGTTGTTCCCGCGGACCGCGTGGAAGTCGAAGTCGCCGTCGAACGGCGTCACGGAGAAGGGCGCGACGAAGTCGCCGCAGTGGACGACGACGTCGACGCCCTCGCGCTCGAACAGCGAGACGGCCGCCTCGACGGCGGCGAGGTCGTCGTGCGTGTCGGAGACGATTCCGATCAACATGTCTGCCGGGAGGCGGGCGCGGCACTTGAACCTCTGGCTACCGCCTCGCGGCTCTCGCGACTACTCCCCCGTCAGCGCCTCGCTCGCGGGCGCGAAGTCGATGGTCTGTCCGCGCCCCTTCTCGCTCGCGCGCTTATAAAGCATGTACGCGGCCGCGACCGTCTCGACCCCGCTCCCGCCGGAGTCGAAGACGGTCACCTCCTCGTCGCTCGTCCGGCCCGGGTGATCGCCCGCGACGACCTCGCCGAGGTCGGCCGCGATCCCCTCGCCCTCCGCGATCAGTCCGGCCTCGACCGCGGCGAGGTACGAGCCGGCGTCCTGCGTCGCGCGCGCTCGGAGGTCGGGGACGTAGGTGGCGCGCGCGACGAGTTCGGGGGGCAGCTCGTTCTTCTCCGGATGGTACTGCCCCATCGCGGTGACGTGCGTCCCCGGCTCCACGTCGGCGTCGTCGATCACGGGGTCGCTCGCGGTCGTCGCGGTGATCACGACGTCGGCGCCCGCCAGCGCGTCGCTCGCGCTCTCGACGGCCGACACGTCGGCGTCGAGGCGCTCGTCGAAGTCGGCGGCGAACGCCTCGCGGTTCTCGGCGGTCGGCGAGAAGACGCGGACCGCCTCGAACTCGCGGACGGTCGCGGTCGTCGCGAGCTGCCCGCGCGCCTGCGCGCCGCTGCCGATCACGGCGATCTCGGTCGCGTCCTCGCGGGCGAGCGCGTCGACCGCGACCGCCCCGGCGGCACCCGTTTTAAACGGGTTCATCGACGCGCCGTCGAGCAGCGCGAGCGGCTCGCCCGACTCGGCGTCGAACAGCGGGGTCATGAACCACGCGTCCTCCGCGCCGAAGCCGGCGGAGTACGTGTACCCGCCCATCGCGCCCGTCTCCGGGAGGAGGGCGGCGTAGGTGGTCAACATGCCCGGCGGCTCGCGGTTGTACAGCTTCGTCCGCGGCTCGGCCGGCGCTCCCTCGCCGACCTGACGGTACGCGTCGCGCACGGCGGCGACGTAGTCGGCCGGCTCGGCGAGGTCGTCGACCTCGGAACTCGTGAGGAACAGGGCGTCCGTCATACCCGCCCACTCGGGGCGCGGGGACTAAACGGTACAGGACGCGGCGAACGGCGACGCGTCACGCGGACGACCGGCCGCCCGGTCCCCCATCTCCCCGACCGGGGCGCGACGCGTCCGCCGGCGCGTCGCCGGTGACCGGGGCCCTGACGAATATCGCGTGGGCCACGACGGTGGCGGCGGCCACCGCGCCCGCGGGCAACGCCGACATCAACGACAGCCCGACAAGGTTGAGGAAGGCGGTCACGCCGATCAACGCTGCCGGGATGAGCCCGAGGACGTAGTCGTAGTATCCAGTCATGCTGTCGTTGAATACTAGTGGGAAATCCATATTAAATCTTTCTCGGTGTTCGGTGAGAGTTCGTTCGTGAACACGGAGACGTTACTCGTAACTTATGAAGGCCGTGGCCGTGTCGATACGAATCGAGGCCCCGGCGAGAAGGCGGAAGACAGCGTTCAGGCGCCGAATTCGAGGGCGAATCGGATCAAACCGCTACCGGAGCTTGAAGTACACCGCGCGCCAGCCACCGAGTGCGACCGAGCCGAGCACCAGCATGACGACGGCGAACGCGGGCGCGGCGCCGCCTCGGAAGACGAACGCGCGGAGCGCCAGCCCGACGACGGCGGCCGGGATCCACGACCGGATCACGAGCGGGACCGACGACTTCGCGGTCTCGACGGCCCCGGCGGAATAGGCTCCCACGAGCGGCGCGATCAGGGCCCACGCGATCAGGAACGGCGCGAACACTTCGAGCAGGTAGAGCGGGTTCGACGACAGGAACTCGACGCTGCTGTGGTTGATCGCACCGATCGTCAACAGGACGATCAGCGCGATCAGGTCGCCGACCGCGAGGGGGACGGCGGCGCGGTCGAGGCGTGTTGCGAGGAACGACGAGTCGGCCATACCGACCCGTCGGGCTCCCCCCTACTTTGTACGCACGGATTCGGTCGGACGGTCGAGCACCGCCGACTGCGACGTCGCCGGCCGGTGTGCCGCTACTCGTACAGCGGATGCGCCTCGCAGAGCTCGGCGACGCGCTCGCCGACCTCGTAGATGACGTCCTCGCTGTCGACGTTGTCGACGACGCGGTAGATCAGGTCGCCGACCTCCTCGATCGCGTCGGCGTCGAAGCCTCGCGTCGTCAGCCCGGCGGTGCCCGCGCGAATCCCGGAGGGGTCGAACGGCGACCGCGTCTCGCCGGGGACCGTGTTCCCGTTGAGGACGATGTTCGCGGCCGCGAGCGCGTCCTCCGCGTCGCCGCCCGAGAGGTCCGGGTGCGAGTCGCGCAGGTCGGCCAGCACGAGGTGGTTGTCCGTCCCGCCGGAGACCAAGGAGAGGCCGTGTTCCTGCAGCGTCTCGGCGAGCACCTCGGCGTTGTCGACCACGTTCCGGGCGTACTCCTCGAACTCGGGGTCGAGGGCCTCCTTGAAGCCGACCGCCTTGCCGGCGACGTTGTGCATCAGCGGGCCGCCCTGCCCGCCGGGGAAGACGGCCGAGTCGACGTCGTCCGCGAACTGCTCGTCGCACATCACGATCCCGCCGCGGCCGGCGCGGATCGTCTTGTGCGTCGAGCCGGTGACGAAGTCGGCGACGCCGACCGGCGACGGGTGGACGCCGGCGGCGACGAGCCCGGTGATGTGCGCGATGTCCGCGAGGTGGTAGGCGTCGACCGCGTCGGCGGCCGCCTGGATCTCCTCCCAGTCGACGGTGCGGGGGTACGCGGAGTAGCCCGAGACGATGATGTCCGGCTCGAACGACTCGGCCGCGGCGCGGAGCCCCTCGTAGTCGATGTACCCCGTCTCGGGGTCGACCTCGTACTGCTCGACGTCGTACAGCTGCCCCGTGAAGTTCGCGGGGTGGCCGTGCGAGAGGTGCCCGCCGTGGTTGAGGTCCAAAGAGAGGATCTTGTCGCCCGGTTCGAGGACGGAGTAGTACACCGCCTGGTTCGCCTGCGTGCCGGAGTGGGGCTGGACGTTGACGTGGTCGGCGCCCCACAGCTCCTTCGCGCGCTCGATCGCCAGCTCCTCGACCTCGTCGGCGTACTCGCAGCCGGCGTAGTAGCGCGACCCGGGATAGCCCTCGGCGTACTTGTTGGTGAGGACGCTCCCCTGCGCCTCTAAGACCGCCTCGCTGACGTGGTTCTCGCTCGCGATCATCGCGAGCGTCTGCTCCTGTCTGTCGCGCTCGCCCGCCAGCGCGTCGGCGACCGCCGGGTCGACCTCCCGGACGTGCTCGTAGTCCATGTGCGAACGCGGGCGCGACCGCGCATTAATCCTTCCGTCGCCGTCGGAACTGCCGTCGCTCCGCCCCCGAACGCGGTCCGGCGTCGCCCGACGATCCCGGGGCGTCGTCCCGATCCGCGGATCGATACCCGAATCGACTCATCCCCCGATTTCGGCTATTTGAGGCCCGCTACGAGCGTTGTTCGATCCATTAACCCCGTTAATATTAAATACGCAACCGACTTTCATACCGAGAGACAGATGGTGTCGAATTTACTGGCGGCCGACGTCGAGGCCGCGCTCGAAGCGGCCTTCGCGGGGGACGACGACGAGCTGCTCGTCGTTGACCCCTCCGGGGAGACGATCGTATCGCTGGTCGAGACCGCGGTCGGGCGGGACGACCTCCCGGAGCTGTCGATGCTCGCCGACGAGCGCACCCTCAAGGACGTCATGGACGACTTCGTCGTCGCGTCCCGGGCGGCCGACCTCGTCGCCGACGGCGCCTTGGACCTCCGGGTGCTCGACGGGGAGGTCGACAACGCCCTGTTCGTCTCCCCGTCCCGGGTCGTCGCCCTGGTCACCGCGGGAGACGGCGTCGCCGCGCTCTCGACCGACGACGACGAGTTCGTCGACGAGGTGTACGACTCCCACCGCGGCGCGTTCGACGAGGCGGAGCCGTACACGCTCCGCACGCCGGCCATCAGTCGGGTCCGCGAGACGATGGAGGCGGAGATCGGCGAGGCGGCCCGCGCCGACTTCGACGCCGTCCTCGACGCGACCGAGCGCGACGGCGGCGCCGACCTCGACGAGGTGACCGTCTCGCTGCTCGTCGCGGCGAAGAACGACGTGCTGCTCTACGACATCTCGAAGTGGGGCGAGGACGTCGGCATCGCCTCGAAGGCGACGTTCTCCCGGACGAAGACCCGCCTCGAAGACCTGGGGATCATCGACACCGAGAAGGTTCCGATCGACGTCGGCCGCCCCCGGCTCCGCCTAAAGCTCGGCGACGAGCGCCTCGAGGGCGTCGACGCCGCGGAGCTGGCCGCCGAGGCCGCCGAGATGATGGCCGCGACGCCCGCCTGAGCGCACTCGCGAACGCCCGCTCCGACTCTCGCCGCGGCACCGCTGAGCGAGCCGCCGCCCGCCGCGGACCCGCGCCTTTTTTTCGCCGCCTCGCGTCGACCGGGTATGGATATCGGACTTGTCGGCGACGGGCCCGCGGTCGAGGCGACCGAGGCCGCGCTCGGCGACGTCGACGTGAACGCGATGCCCGTCGAGGCCGACCTGCTCGACGGGTTCGACCTCGCGGTCGTCGTCGACACCGCCGGGTCGTCGGCGTTCGCGACCGCGAACGAGCTCCTCGACCGGTGGGTCGCCGTCGAGGTGGGCGGGCTCGGCGGCGTCCCCCTCGACGACCTCGACGCCGCGGTGACCGTCTTCGACGACGCCTGCTACGACTGCCTGCGCGCCCGCGTCGAGAGCGGCGGCCCGGAGCCGGCGGACGCGCCGGCCGGCCGCCGGTCCGCCGTGCGCTACGCCGGCGCGGTGGCCGGGCGACGGACGATTCGACTCCTCGCCGGCGACCCGGTGGCCGACACCGTCGTCGAGGTGCCGGGCCCCGAGCGGACGCTGCTGCCCGCGCCGGGCTGCGGCTGCGGCGACGATCCCGGCGACGCGCTTCCGCGGGACCACGCCGACCGCGGGCTCTCGGAGACCATCGACCGCGCGGAGCGCGCCGTCGACCCTCGGATCGGCGCGCTGAGCGAGGTCGGCGAGCAGGAGTCGTTCCCGCTGCCGTACTACGTCGCGCGGGTCGCGGACACGACGCCGTTCTCGGACGCGGACGCGGCCGACTTCGGCGGGGGCGCGGCGGCCGACTGGGACGCCGCGTTCATGAAGGCGCTCGGCGAGGGGTTAGAGCGGTACGCGGCCGGGATCTACCGCGGGGCGTCGTTCACGCGCGCGCCGGCCGCGAACGTGCCGAACCCGGTCGCGCCGGACGCGTTCGTCCGCCCGGAGGGCGCCGAGGCGTACGACCGCGGCGACCGGCTCCCGTGGGCCCGCGGCGAGCGCCTCGGGACCGGCGACCCCGCGAGCCTCCCGGCGGAGTTCGTTCACTTCCCGCCGCCGGAACGCCGGTACCGCCCGCCGATCACGACCGGGCTCGGGCTCGGGAGCTCCGGACCGGACGCCGCGCTCTCGGGGCTGTACGAGGCGATCGAGCGCGACGCGACGATGACCAGCTGGTACTCCACGACGGAGCCGCTCGGCCTCGACGTCGACGACCCCGGGTTCGCCGAGCTGGAGAAGCGGGCGCGCGCGGAGTCGCTGTCGGCCACGGCGCTGCTCGTCACGACCGACGTGGACGTGCCGGTCGTCGCCGTCGGCGTGAGTCGGGAGGGCGACTGGCCGCGGTTCGCCGCGGGGTCGGGCGCCGACCTCGACCCGACCGCGGCGGCGCGGAGCGCGCTCGCCGAGGCCCTCCAGAACTGGACGGAGCTCCGTTCGATGGGCCGAGAGACGGCCGACGAGCAGGGCGCCGCGATCGGTCACCACGCCGACCTGCCCGCCGAGACGGCGGCGTTCTTCGACCCGGACGCGACCGTCGCGGCGGAGGGGCTCGGCGAGCCGGCGCTGTCGGGGACCGAGGAGCTCGACGCCGTCGTCGACCGCGTCGAGAGCGTCGGGCTCGACCCCTACGTCGCGCGGGTGACGACGCGCGACCTCGAAGCACTGGGGTTCGAGGCCGTCCGCGTGCTGGTGCCGGGCGCGCAGCCGCTGTTCACCGGCGACCCGTTCTTCGGCGACCGCGCACGCGAGGTACCGCGCTCGATGGGGTTCGAGCCGGCGCTCGACCGGCCGTACCATCCGTTCCCGTGACGGGGCGGCCCGAGCAGCGTCCCGCCGGTCGGGCTGCTCGCTCCGGCGGCGACTGCCCGCGCCCGCGGATTTAGGTGCCTCCGGGTCGCGGGAGACCGTATGGACGTCGTACCCGACGCGGACGTGGAGGCGGTCGAGGCGGTCGACGGCGCGTTCCTCACCCAGGGCGCCGTCGGCGAGGGAATGAGCATCCAGCGGTTCGAGATCGACCCGGGCGAGGGGGTCCCGGAACACGACCACCCGCACGAGCAGATCGGCGTGATCACGGCCGGGCGGCTGACGTTCCTCGTCGACGGCGAAGAGCGCGTCGTCGGCCCCGACGACACGTACGTGATCCCCGGCGGCGAGCCGCACGCGGCCGAGAATCGGACCGACGAGCCGGTCGTCGGCTTCGACATCTTCGCGCCGCCGCGGGCGAATCCCGACTGGGGCGAGTAGGCGGGCGGTAGCCCGGGGCGGGCCGGATCGAGTCGAATTCGGGTCGCGGACCCCCGCGAAACGCGCGATCCCGCGCGTCAGCGATACCCGCAACACGTACCGGACCGAAGGTGTGTTAGTGTTCGGGGCCCGATAACGGGTAATGGGAGTTCAGGAACAGTACCCGTTCGACGTGGAGGCGCTCCGCGCCGACTTCCCGATCCTCGATCGGAAGGTCGGCGGGGACCCGGAGACGGCCGGGGAGGGCGAGGGCGACGACACCCCGCTCGTCTATCTCGACAACGCGGCGACCTCGCACACGCCGGACCCGGTCGTCGACGCCATCTCGGACTACTACCGGAGCTACAACGCCAACGTCCACCGCGGGATCCACCAGCTGAGCCAGGAGGCCTCCGTCGCCTACGAGGAGGCCCACGACGCGGTCGCCGACTTCATCGGCGCGCAGGGTCGCGAGGAGATCGTCTTCACCAAGAACACGACGGAGGCGATGAACCTCGTCGCCTACGCGTGGGGGCTCGAAGAGCTCGGTCCCGGGGACAACGTCGTCCTCTCCGAGATGGAGCACCACGCCTCGCTCGTCACCTGGCAGCAGATCGGCAAGCGGACGGGCGCCGACGTGCGCTTCGTCGACGTCACCGACGAGGGGCGGCTCGACATGGACCACGCCGCCGAGCTGATCGACGACGACACCGAGATGGTGTCCGTCGTCCACGTGTCGAACACGCTCGGCACCGTGAACCCGATCCGCGAGCTGGCCGACATGGCCCACGAGCGCGACGCCTACATCTTCGCCGACGCCGCGCAGTCCGTGCCGACGCGCCCGGTCGACGTCGAGGAGTTAGACGTCGACTTCCTCGCCTTCTCCGGCCACAAGATGTGCGGCCCGACCGGGATCGGCGCCCTCTACGGCCGCGAGGAGATCCTCGAGGAGATGAGCCCGTACCTCTACGGCGGCGACATGATCCGCCGGGTCTCCTTCGAGGACTCCACGTGGGAGGACCTCCCGTGGAAGTTCGAGGCCGGGACGCCCTCCATCGCGCAGGGGATCGGCCTCGCGGCGGCGATAGAGTACCTCGAAGAGGTCGGCATGGACCGGATCGAGGCCCACGAGGACCTGCTGGCCGAGTACGCCTACGACGAGCTGGAGGCGCTCGGCGGCGTCGAGATATACGGCCCGCCCGGCGACGACCGCGGCGGCCTCGTCGCGTTCAACGTCGAGGGCGTCCACGCCCACGACCTCTCCAGCATCCTCAACGACTACGGCGTCGCGATCCGCGCCGGCGACCACTGCACCCAGCCGCTCCACGACGAGATGGGCGTCGCCGCCTCCGCGCGCGCCTCCTTCTACTTCTACAACACCGTCGAGGAGGTCGACGCCCTCGTCGACGCGGTCCGCGAGGCGCGCGACCTGTTCGCCTGAGCGGCCGTTCCCGCGGCTCGTCCCCGCGATCGGAGGGGCGGGCGCGCGATCGAGTGACCCGTCCCGTTCTCGTCCGGTGTTTTCGTAGTGATACCACCGAATAGTCGGCGCTAAGCGGTGTGACAACGGTGATCGCGGTATTATTATTACGACCCCGCGGCGATTACGTACGAAGAAAGTAACTACCGACGTAGTAAGTTGTCCTCCGACGAGACGTCGCCCGCCACACAACGCATGACCGACCACACCACACCGCCGTCCGACACGTCCGCAGCCGCGAACGCAGCCGCCGATCGAACCGAGCCGCCCGAGGCCGACGCGGGAGACCGCGGAGCGCCGATCACCGTCCTCCAAGTCGAGCCCGACGCGCGCTCCGCCGAACTCTTAGAGGCGTTCGCGGCGCGGCTCACTGACCGCGTGCGAGTTCGTTCCGTGGAGCGCCTCGCGGACGCGCTCGACGCGCTCGACGCCGGAGTCGAAATGGACGGGGAACGCGTCGCGGTCGACTGCGTCGTGACCGAGCAGCTGCTGCCCGACGGCGACGGGATCGAGCTCACGGAGCGGCTCCGCGGGGCGGGCAGCGGACTGCCGGTCGTCTTCAACACCACGTGTCCGAGCGAGGAGCGCGAGGCCGCGGCGTTCGGCGCCGGTGCGGACGCCTACTTCGAGAAGGGGGCCGACCGCGGCCGGTTCGACGCAGTGTTGGACCGGGTCCGAGCGCTCGTCGAGGAGCGTGGCGGCCGCGCGGGAGGCGCCGAGCCGCCGGTCGCGCAGACGCCGCGGACGCCCGGCTCGCCCGGGGAGCGGCTCCGCTCCGAGGAGTGAGGGCGGCGGCGCCGCACGCCGCGGACGCCGCGGACGCTGCCGTCCGCGAGAGGCGCCGTGAAGCTCCCTATCGCTCGCGGTCGAGGTCGACCGTGAGGTCGGTCGCGATCCACGCGTCGGTGTTGCCCTGTTCGGCGAAGACGGTCCGCTCCTGGGAACAGCGGGTCGCGGCGACGGTCGGCCGCTCGTCGGCCGCCGCGTCGGCGTCCCGCTCGATCCGGTCTCCCGTTGTCATTACCGTCCGCTCAGGGACCGGTGGTGTTATAGATTTCGGTCGGCCTAAACCGTCGGCGGCGAGCCGCGCGGGGGATCGGAGGGACTTACCTCGGGGCGGTCGTTCGTCCGCACGTGACCGACACGCTGTTCACGCCGCTTACGCTTCGCGACACCGAGTTCCGAAACCGCGTCATGTTGTCGCCGATGTGCCAGTACTCCGCCGACGAGGGGCTGGCGAACGACTGGCACCGGGTCCACCTCGGCGCCCGCGCCGCCGGGGGCGCGGGCGTCGTGATGACGGAGGCGACCGCCGTCGAGGACCGCGGCCGCATCACGCCGAACTGCCTCGGGATCTGGTCCGACGACCACGCCGAGGCGATCGAACCGATCATCGAGTTCGTCCGCTCGCAGGGCGCGACGCCGGGGATCCAGCTGGCTCACGCCGGCCGGAAGGCGTCGCACCGCCCGCCGGCCGAGGGGAGCGGTCCCATCTCCGTCGACGAGGCCGACGGCTGGGAGACGGTCTCCGCGACCGACGAGCCGTACCCGCACCCGGACGTCGACAAGGGGGACCTGACCGAGACGCGGCGACTCGACGGCGACGGGATCGACGAGGTGATCGACTCGTTCGCGGCCGCCGCGGAGCGCGCGCACGAGATTGGCTTTGAGGTCGCGGAGGTCCACGCCGCCCACGGCTACCTGCTCCACCAGTTCCTGTCGCCGGTCACCAACGACCGCGACGACGAGTACGGCGGGAGCTTCGAGGACCGGACCCGGCTCGTGCGCGAGGTCGTCGAGTCCGTGCGCGAGGTATGGCCCGACGGGAAGCCCGTCTTCGTCCGCATCTCCGCGACGGACTGGCTCCCCGAGCGCGACTCGTGGGACGTGGACGACTCGGTGCGGCTGGCGCCCCTGCTGGCCGAGGCCGGCGCCGACCTGATCGACGTCTCGGGCGGCGGGATCCACCCGGATCAGGAGATTCCGAGCGCGGGCCCGGGCTACCAGGTCCCGTACGCCGAGGCGATCCGCGAGGGGACCGACGTGCCCGTCGCCGCGGTCGGGGGGATCACGGAGCCGACCCACGCCGACGCCCTCGTCCGGAACGAGCGGGCCGACCTCGTCGCGCTCGGCCGTGAGATGCTCCGACACCCCTACTGGCCGCTGGAGGCCGCCCACGAGCTCGGCGAGGAGGCCGAGTGGCCGGTCCAGTACCGGCGCGGGCGCTTCGACTGAGCGGTTCGGGCGGGCGACCGCCGGCACCGAAGGGGTGAGAAACACACGCAGGCGCCGGGAAGGCTTATCCGGCTCCCGGGCGCCGACGGCGTATGGGCGACCTCGACTACCGACCCTTCCCCGAGGAGCGCGGCGACGAGTTCAGCGCGTTCATGCGCTACGCCTTCTCCCCCGAGGAGGGGCCGTACGACCCCGAGGCAGACGACGAGGACCGCGAGTACCTCGCCGAGTTCCGCGGGCTGTTCGACGGCGAGGAGCCGGTCGCGGTGTGCGGTCACCACGACTTCTCGCTCCGGATCCGGGGGCGCGACCGCGACGTTGCGGGCCTCTCCGCCGTCGCCTCGCCGCCCGAACACCGGCGACAGGGGCATATCGAGCGGCTCCTCCGCGAGTCGCTGACGGAGTCCCGCGACGACGGCGTGCGCTTCTCCGCGCTGTGGCCCTTCGAGCACCCGTTCTACCGGCGCTACGGCTGGGCGACGGTGAACCGCTACCGATGGGTGAAAGCGCCCCCGGAGCAGTTAGCGTTCGCGGCCGAGAGGAGCGCCGACCCGGCAGGAGACGACGGCGATGGCGACGAGCCGGGTCGCTTCCGCCGGCTCGACGAGGACGACCACGACGAGGCCGCCGGCCTCCTCGCCGCGACCGCGGAGCGCTACGACTTCACGATGGCGCGGACCGAGGCGTGGTGGCGCGAGCGCACCCTCCGCGGGTGGAAGACGGACCCCTACGTCTACGGCTTCGAGCGCGACGGCGACCTCCGTGCGCTGCTATCGTACACGTTCGAGGAGCGCGACGGCGACGGGCGCGCGATGGTCGTCTCCGACGCCGCGGTCGCCGACCCCGACGAGTGGGACCGCGTCTTCCGGTTCTGTCGGGACCACGACTCGCAGGTCGAGCGCGTCCGGCTCCGGCTCCCGGCCGACGTGAGCCTCCTCGACCGCGTCGACGACCCCCGCGCGGTGACCGAGGAGGTCCGCGCCGGCCCCATGTTCCGGCTCGTCGACGCGGCCGCCGCGCTGGAGGCGTTAGAGCCCGACTCCGACCTCGACGCCGCGTTCACGCTCGCGGTCGAGGACCCCCTCGTCGACTGGCACGACCGACCGGTCCGAGTGACGGTCGCGGACGGCGAAGTCGACGCCGAGCGGGTCGACGCCGGAGAGGAGAGTTCCGCTGCCGCCCCCGACGTGACCGCCGGCGTCGGCGCGCTCTCGCAGCTGTACGCCGGCTACCGCGACGTCGACGACCTCCGCGCGCACGCCGCGCTCGACGTCGCTGACGGCGCGCCCGACGGCCTCGCCGCCGACCTCGCCGCCCTCTTCCCGCCGCGCCGTACGTTCCTGCGCGAGGGGTTCTGAGCGGAGCGGGGCGCCGTACTCCGCTCACCGAGCGCTGCCGGGCTTTTTATTCGCGGACCGCCTACGACGCGGCATGAGTTCCCGCGACCCGCGAGACGACGACCTCGAGGAGCGGCTCGACGAGCTCGAGGACGTGCTGAGCGAGCTCCGCGCCGACCTCCGGGAGACCGAGCGCGACCGCCGCGGGCCCCCGCGGCCGCCCCGGCTCTCGGAGCTGGTGCGATTCACCGAGGAGTACACGATTCCGACGCTCATCGCCCTACTGGAGACGACGATCAAGTCGCTCGAACTGCTTCAGGGCACCCTCCGGCTCGCGGACCCCGGTCGGAGCGTCGCCGAGGGCGCCGAGGGGGCGGGCGACCGCCTCGCGGACGTGCGCGACGGCGCGACCGCCGGGCTCTCGCGGTCGCTCTCGGAGCTCCGGACCGCGCTCTCGGAGGCCGACCTCCCCGAGGACGCCGCCTCGCGCTCGATCATCGCCGACGCGCGCGACCTCACCGCGGAGATCGAGTCCCGGATCGACGAGGGGCGCCGCGAGGCCGACGCCGCACGTGACCGGCGGCTGGGGCGGGAGCGTGACCGGGACCGGAGCGACGGGCGACGAACACGGAACGAGGGAGGCGCCGACCGAGACGACGACACCGACCCGGTTCAGATTCACGTGACCGATCCCGACGCGGACGCCGAGGACGCCGCGTCCGAGGGCGAGGCGGCCGAGGACGCCGACGACCCGCCGGAGGTCGACGTCGAGTCCGAGCTGGAGTCGATAAAGCGCCAGATCGACGGCGACGAGGCCGAACCGGACGCTGGCGAGAACGCTCCCGTCGAGGACGACGACGCGGGGAGCGGCGTGGACGAGGAGAGCGAGGCGGACGGCGCGCGCGACGCGGACGACGCGGACGCCGACGGCTCGGACGACCGGGCGAACTGAGCCGCAGTTTTCTTTAAAATGAAAGGCCGAGCCGGTCGGCGACGCGCTCGGCGGAGTCGAGGAGGAGCGCCTCGTCGTCGGTGAACACCTCCAGCGCGACCGTGCCGTCGAAGCCCGCGAGCTCGGACTCGACGAGGTCGTAGTCGACCTCGCCGGCGCCCACGGGGAGGTGCGTGTCGCCGCGGCGGCGGGCGTCGTGGCAGTGGAGGTGCGAGACCCGGTCGCCGTGGCTCCTGAGGAACCGCTTGATCGCCTTGTTGCCGCCCTCCATGTACGCGTGGCCGAGGTCGAAGCAGACCGGGGTGTCCGTCTCGCGGGCGAGGTCGCCGAGGACGGAGAGCTGGAGCCCCGCGTGTTGGTGGCCGACGTTCTCGACGACGACCTCGACGCCCGCCTCGCGGCCGGCGTCGGCGACTCGCCGGAGCTGCTCGCCGGCGGTCTCGCGGAACTCGACGTCGTCGCGGTCGGCGGAGGTGGCGTGGAGGACCGCCTTCTCGGCGCCGAGGTCGCCGGCCGCATTTAAAAGCCGGCGCTGGTAGTCGACGATGGCGTCGTTCACCTCGGGGACGTACGTCGCCAGCCGCTGGCTGTACGGGAGGTGGACGAGCAGGTCGCGGTCGCCGAGCGCGTCGGCGAGCCGGTCGGGGTCGATCTCGCCCGGGACGAGCGTCGGCTCGCCGACGCCGAGTTCGCAGAAGTCGAACCGCGCGGGCGACGCCGCGAGTCGGTCGAGGTCGTCGCCGACGGTGAGGCCGATCTCCATGTCGGCGGTGGGTGCGGCGGCTTTGTATAGATGGTGCCGGCGGGTCGATGGCTCTGTTGCGATCCGGTGGACCGTTTTCGATACCTCGATCGCTCAGTACAGACGTAGCGACGAGCGATTTCGGGAGTGAGTATCGTAGATCGCCGATCGCGATGTCGTTTTTAAATAGCCGTGAGCGACGCCTTCGAGCGCTTATAAATGGTAGGCGGTGGCGCGCCTGCGAGCGGCCGCCATCGGCGGCCGCGAGCCAGCCCGCGAGGGACGCCGCGAACGCCCGCAGGGCGTGAGCGGCGAGGCTGGGGAGGTGTGAGGCTGCGGTGCTGTGCGGTGCGGGCGGGACTCAAAGGGGCAGCCGTCGAGGCGGGCGGAGGCGATGTAAGCACCGCAGGAACGAGCGAAGCGAGTGACGAGGAGCGCAGCGAGCGTCCGCCCGCCTCGACGGCTGGGGCTTTGGAGGCACTCGCCGCAGCAGCGTCACTCACTTATAAACAGCCGACAGCAACACGCCAATTCTCTGTATAAACGACTCCACTCACGATGTACTACACGTACTCCCGCTATCGAACAGGAAGCGCTCCGGTTCTCCCGGTCGTCTCAGTGGGAACCGGACTGACGGAGGAACCCGAAACAGCGCCGCCTCAGTCGTCGAGCGGGTTGTCGAGGTCGATCTCGCCGGAGTCGATCTCGGCTTCGACCTCGCGGACCGCGGTGACCATGTTCTCCGTCTTGCCGTACGCGATGTCGCGCGGGAGGAGCTTCAGCCCGCAGTCGGGCGAGATCGTGAGCTTCTCCGGCGGGACGACGCGGAGGCCTTGGCGGATGTTCTCCTTGATCTCTTCGACCGACTCGACCTCGGCGGTGTGGGCGTCGACGACGCCGAGCGCGAGGTCGGGCTCGAACTCGGGGTCGGTGAACGTCGGGATCTGCTCGAAGTCACCGTTACACAGCTCCACGTCGAACTCGTCGATCGGGTAGTCGTTGATCTCGGGGTAGATCCGCGAGTAGTCGCCGTAACAGACGTGGAGGCCGATGCGGACCTCCTCGGGGATGCCCGCGGCGATGCGTTCGAGGGCCTCGCCGACGATGGCGTGGTCCTCCGGGGTCGTCGCTAAGGCGGGCTCGTCGATCTGGATGTAGCGCGCGCCCGCCTCGACGAGCTTCTCGACCTCCTCGTTGACGAGGTCCGCGAGGTCGTAGACGAGCTCCTCGGTGGAGGGGTACGCCTCGTTGAACGCCCAGAAGCCGAGCGTGTACGGGCCCGTGATCGGGACCTTCACCGGGCGCTCGGCGGCGTTCGAGGTGAACTCGAACTCGTCGACGAGCCACGGCTCGTCGTACTCGACCTCCTCGACCACGCTCGGCTTGTCGAAGTAGTTGTGGCCCCACACCTTCACGGGGCCGTTGAACTCGTAGCCGTCGATGCGGTCGGCGAAGAACTCCACCATCTCGTTGCGGCGCATCTCGCCGTCGACGACCGTGTCGAGCCCGGCGCGCTCGTGCTCGTGCGTGATGAGCCGGCAGGCGTCGTCGTGGGCCTCTTCGAGGTCCGACGCGTCGAACTTCGAGTCGGGGTCGTCGACCAGCTCGTCGGCCCGGTTGAGCCACTTCGGCTTCGGGTAGGAGCCGACGACGGTCGAGAGCAGGAACGTCTCGTTCGGGTGGTCGTGCGGGCGGAACTGGTCGCGGTTGGCGGCTGGGTTTCGGACCATCAGTCGAGCACCTCCGCGGCGGCGGCGAGCGCGTTCAGCTTCTCGCGGTACTTGTTCGTCGGCAGGTAGAACAGCTCGGTGTTCGGCGTGAGGTAGGTCCGGTCGAACCCCTCAAGGGGGATCTGTTCCTCGAACCACTCGACGCGCTCCGCGACCGTCTCCGCGTCCTCGACGAGCGTGTTCTGCCCGTCGACGAGGCCGAGCGACAGCGAGTCGGTGGAGCCGAACTCCTGGACGTTGTAGACGGTGTCGTCGCGGTCGCCGGCGACGAGGTCGAGGCCGAGCGCGTCCGCGCCCGCCTCGTCGACGAGGTGGGCGTACAGCTTCTCGCCGAGCGCGCCGTAAAACGTCTGGACGACCACGTCGGCGTCGGTCTCGGCCGCGACCGTCGCGATCGCGTCGGTCGCGCGCCCCTCGTCGCCCTCGGCGGGCGGGTTCGTGACGAGCGACGGTTCGAGGAGGAACAGCGTCTCGTGGTCGGGGAACGCCGCGACCTCGCCCGCGAGGAACTCCGCGATCGCCGCCTGGAACTCCGCCTCGTCGCCGTAGTACTCGTCCGTCGCGAGGTCCGCCAGCGAGTACGGCCCGGGGAGCGTCGTCGCGAGCGACGCGTCGGCGGCGCCGTCGGCGTCGTCGAGCAGGTCCGCGGCCTTCTCCAGTTCGCCGGCCACGTCGCCGGAGGCGCCGATGTCGTCGACGACGCGCGGGTCGCGGTAGAAGTTGTTGTTGTCGTAGTACCGCACGATCCCGCCGGTCTCGACGCTGTCGTGGACCGTCAGCGGGTGCGCGATCATGTCGTCCCAGCGGCCCTGCCCCTCACTGATCAGGTCGAGGCCGGCGTCCAGCTGGTCGTCGACGTACTCGGCGCGCACCTCGCCGTACTCCGCCGCGATCGACTCGCTCTCGTCGCCGCTCAGTAGATCTCCCTTCTGGTGGCCCTTCAGGTCTGAGAGCGTCTCTTTCGCCCGGTCCGGGAGCGGGTACAGCCCCGGCGTCGCCGCGACACGTTCGGTCATCACCGTCCGTTAGATATACCGTCGTATAATATTTGCTAATGTGTGATATGCCCTATAATAATACTACTGCGAGGGCGGCGACGAGGGGAGAGCGTCACGCCCGCCGGAGCGCCAGCACCGTGAGCGTCTCGAAGGGGAACGACTCCTCGACGACGACCTCGTGGTCGAACCCCGCGTCCTCGACCAGGGCGAGCACCTCGTCGTACCCGGTGAGCGAGGAGACCAAGAGAAGGACGACGCCGTCGGGCGCGAGCACGCGCCCCACGTCCGCGAGGAACGGTTCGATGAGTTCGCGGCCCGACTCGCCGCCGGAGAGGGCGTGTTCCATCCAGTCGTCCCACTCGTTTTCGGGGTCGGTCGGCAGGTACGGCGGATTGAAACACACCGCGTCGAACGCGTCCGCGCGGAACGGCGAGAGCAGGTCGGCGACGACGGCCTCGACCCCGCGCTCGCGGGCCTGCCGCGCCGCGTGCGGATTGAGGTCGCTGCCGACCACGTCGAGGTCGCGCTCGGTCGCGACCCGCTCGGCGACCCACCCCGAGCCCGTCCCGACCTCCAGCACCCGCCCGTGCGCCTCTTCGATCGCCGCCTCAGCGAGCAGCCCGGAGTCCTCGGCGGGCTGGTAGACCGTGACGTCGTCGAGGCCGCGTCGCTGCGCGAGGTCGGCGTCGCGCTCGTCCGCGGTCATCAGTCGTCACCCTCCGCCTCGGAGTCGTCAGCGTCGTCGCCCTCCGCCTCGGAGTCGTCAGCGTCGCCGTCGCCGGAGCTTTCAGACCCGCCGCGCGTCGCCGCCCGGTCCTCGACCGCCGCGTCCAACTGCGGCCCTGAGGCGTCCTCCGCGCGGGCGGAGAGCGTCTGCTGCGGGAACGGGATGACGATCCCGTCGTCTTCGAGCGCGCCCTTCATCGCGTTCATGGCCGCCGTCTGGGTCCGCCAGCGCTTCCGCATGCTCGGGTTCCGGATCCAGTAGCGGAGCCCCAACACGACCGCCGAGTCGTCGAACCGCTTCGTCACGGCGTTCGGCTCCGGCATCTCGGCGACGTCCTCGACGTCCGCGACCGCCTCCTCGACGACGGCGGCCGCGCGCTCGACGTCGGTGTCGTAGTCGACGCCGACCTCGATTTCGATCCGCAGCCGGTTCCGCCGCGAGCGGTCGACGATCGACCCCGAGCGGACGTCGTCGTTCGGCATCGTGATCACCTCGCCGTCGAACGACCGGAGGCGGGTGCTCATGATCGATATCTCGGTCACGGTCCCCTCGTGGTCGCCGATCTCCACCCAGTCGCCGACCTCGAAGGGGCGCGAGAACATCAGCACGAACCCCGCGAGGATCGCGCCGAGCGTCTGCCGGGCCGCCATCCCGATCACGATCCCTAAGAATCCCGCGCCGACGAGGAGGCTGCCGACGTTCTCGGTGAACAGCCCGACGACCGCGAGGATCGCCGACGTGTAGACGGTCAACTGCGTGATCCGGAGGATCACCTCCTGCTGGTGTTTGGAGATCGACGCGCTCTCGGCGCCGACCTCGCGGACGACGCCGCCGAGGAAGTCCGTGAGCGCGTACGCGATCGCGAGGAGGATCACGGCGAGGACGACGTTCGACAGCTGGTTCGCGCTCAGCGCCGAGCGCGCCGTCTCGAAGAGGGCGCCGCTCCGGTCCCACACCGCGATCAGCGTGAGCGCGCCGGCCGCGGTCGCGACGCCGACCGCCGCCGACAGCAGGAGCCGCTGCGTGGAGCTGAGGTCCCGGTCCCCGTGCTTCAGTCGCCCCGTCAGGAACCGGACCGTCACCACCGCGGCGACGATCCCGACCGAGGCGGCGAACCGCTCGAAGTTGCCCGCGAGCGCGCGCTGGAGCTCCGTCACGACGCCGATCCAGCTCGTCATAGTCACGTCTCCGTCGGGGCGCCGCGCTCGCGGGCCAGCTCCGCCAACGCGGCGAACGCCGCCGGTTCCAGCGTACCCGGCCGGCTGCTCATGAGCTCCTCGTCGGCGGCGTCGACGACCGCGTCCGGGTCGTCGAGCCCCGAGATGTGCGCCGTGTTCCGCACCGCGTTCCGCACCGTCTTGCGTCGCTGGGTGAACAGCGCCTTCACGAACCGGAGGAAGAACGCCTCGTCGCCGACGGCGTACTCCGGGTCGCGAGGGATACAGCGCACGACGGCGCTCTCGACGGCGGGCTGGGGGTCGAACGCCTCCTTCGGGACGCGCTCGACGATCTCCACGTCGGCGTAGTGCTGCGCCGACACCGAGAGCCGGCCGTACTCGGACTCGCCGGCCGACGCCACCATCCGGTCGGCGAACTCGGCCTGGAACATCAACACGAGCGGTTTCTTCTCAGGGAGCAAGCGGAAGGCGATCTCCGAGGAGACCCCGTACGGGAGGTTGGCGACGCAGGCGGTGAACGGCGGGAGGTCGACGTCGAGCGCGTCCCCCTCGACCACGTCGAGCAGGCCGTCGGCGACCGCGGCCGCGAACTCCTCGCGGAGGAAGTCGGCGAACGCGCCGTCGCGCTCGATCACCGTCAGGCGCCCCGAGGAGTCGCTCGCCGTCGCCAGCAGCCGGTCGGTGAGCGCGCCCGCGCCGCCGCCGATCTCCAGGAGGTGGCTCCGGTCGGCGTCGTCCGGGAGGTACCCCGGGATCCGGTCGAGGACCCGGTCGTCGACGAGGAAGTGCTGGTCGCGGCCGGGGTCGGCGCGCGCGCCGGCCCGCCTCGCGAGCGCGTCGGGATCGCGGCTCCCGTACGCGGCGCCCTCACCCGTCGATGAGTCGGTCATAGCCGGGGTACACGCGGTGTTCGGGTAAAAGCCTCGTTTCGGGGTCACCGGAGCGGCCTCCGAGGGAGGGCGCCGCCTTACTCCTCGCGGCCGACGAACGTCCGGTACTTCAGGTCGTCCTCGCGGATCTCCTCGACGATCCGTTCTAAGATCACCTCCCGCGGGCGGTGGAGCCCGGAGATGCGCTCCTCGACGTCGGCGAAGCTCTCGAAGGGCCCGCGCTTCCGCTCGTCGAGGAGGTCGTTCCGCAGCTTCTTGCCGATTCCGGGAAGCAGGTTCAGCTGGTGGAGCCGGAGGGTGATCGGCCCCGCCTCGTTGTAGAAGTCGACGAACCGCTCCTCGTCGGCCTCGACGATCGCCTCGGCGGCGTACTCGATCTCCGCGGCCGCGTTCCGCGTGAGGTCGTCGAACGAGACCTCGCGGTAGCGGCCGACGGTCGGCCCGTCCAGCGCGATCCGGTCGCCCACCGAGGCGTCCGCGTCGTCGGCGAGCGTCAGCTCGTACAGCGCGAACGAACCGACGCCGAGCCCGTACGCCACCGGCGACTTACTGGACTGCGGGCGGTCGTCGTCCGGCCGCCCGTTCGGCAGCACGTCGAGCAGGACGGCGGTCGGGCCGTCGTCCCCGGCGGCGGCGTCCGCGGCGGCGTCGCCCCCGCTCCGATCGTCGGCCGGCGTCCCGTCGCCGTCGGCGTTGTCCATGTATCGTTTATCGCTCCGAGCGGTGAAAAAACCGCTGGCGAGGCGGGACGTCGCGGCGGAGAATCTGGCGAGTCGAGAACGGAAGGGCAGGGCGCGGAAGGGGAGGAGCGGGAAGGAGAGAAGGTCGTGCGAATCGGCGCGAGCCGCGCTCAGGCGTACTTCGCGACGACGTCGAGGATCTCGTCGAGCTCCTCGCCGTCGAGCGAGTAGCGCTCCTGGGCGAACACCGAGCGGAGCTCCGTGCGGTCCTCGGGGAGCAGGTCCGCGATCTTCACCGCGGTCGGCACGTCGATCTGTTCGAGCTCGGCCAGCTCCTCGACGAGCTCGCGGGACTCGTCGGCGTCGAGCTCCGCGAACCGGTTGACGTGCTCGATCGCGCGAGCCAGCTCGTAGCGGAGGTCGCGGTCCTCGTCTTCCGCGCGCTCGTCTTCGATCTCCACGAGGATCTCCTTCGCCTCGGAGGTGGTGACGTACTCCTCGTCGAGCTTCTCTTTGAAGATGGTCATCTCAGTTCTGCTGCGCGCTCATGTGGGCGGCGGTGACGATGAGCGTCTTCGTCTTGCCGCCGTCCGGGATCTCGACTTTGAACGCGGAGCCCTGCTTGCCGACGACGGTCCCGGTACGGCCGTCGAACCGCGGGTGGAAGCGTCCCTTGGGGACGCTCGGGTCGATCTTGAGGTGGACCTGCGACCCCTCCTCGAACTCCTGGATCGCTCGCTGCGGCGGGGAGGTCCCGCGGTTTCGGGGTTTGTTCGAGAGCTTGTCGCGAGTCGCCTTCTGCGGCCCATTGGAACTCGGCATGGTCTTGGGACACCTTCCGCTGCCGCCGTTATAAATCGTGCGTTACGACCCGCGGGACGTGGGCGTCTCACACGCGCGAGTCGACGGCGAGCGCCGCGCCGCCCGTTCGCGCGGTCGGGTCGCACGCGGGCGACTACCAGACGCACCTCCCCCTTCCGAAAGGGCTAATCCCGGCAGTCCCTATCATGTTCGTAATGAGTCATCAGCTGCCGGACGTACAGGCTTCGGCCCCCGACGTCACCGTCGGGCTCTCGCAGGTCGGCGTCACCGGCGTGGAGAAGCTCGTCAAGCTGGCGCGCGGCGACAAACGGCCCATCGTCCTCATGGCCGAGTTCGAGGTGTTCGTCGACCTCCCGAGTGGCCGAAAGGGGATCGACATGTCGCGGAACCTCGCGACGGTCGACGAAATCTTAGAGGACATCACCCGCGAGGAGGCGTACCGCGTCGAGGACGTCTGCGGCGACGCCGCCGAGCGACTCCTCGAGAAACACGACTACACCACCACCGCCGAGGTGTCGATGTCGGCGGAGCTGGTCACCCGCGAGAACACCCCGGCCTCCGACATCGAGACGCAGAGCACGGCGACGATCGTCGCCAGCGCCGAGGCGACCGAGGACGGCACCCGCGAGGAGATCGGCGCCGAGGTGACGGGCATGACCGTCTGCCCCTGTTCGCAGGGCATGAGCGAGTCGCGGGCCCGCGACAAGCTCGCCGAGCTGGGCGTCGACGAGGAGACGACAGAGGAGTTCTTAGACGCCGTCCCGCAGCCGGGCCACTCCCAGCGCGGCCACGCGACCCTGACGATCACGACCGACGGCCACCCGGACGTGGACCTCCGGGACGTGATCGACGTCGCCCGCGACTCGATGAGCGCCCGCATCTACAACATGGCGAAGCGGCCCGACGAGGACCACATGACCTACGAGGCCCACGCCGACGCGAAGTTCGTCGAGGACTGCGTCCGCGCGCTCGCCGAGGGCACCGTCGAGGAGTTCCCGCACCTCTCGGACGACGCCGTGATCCACATGAAGCAGTCGAACGACGAGTCGATCCACCAGCACAACGCCCACGCCGAGCGCGAGGTCCGCTTAGGCGACCTGCGGGACGAACTCGACCGATAAGAGCGTGTAGACGTGGTCTCCAAGCCATTTTAAATAAGTCCGGGCGTTGCTGTCGATTGTTTATAAGTAGTTAGCGGCGCGGCAGCGAACATTTCCAAAGCCCCAGCCGCTCGCTTATAAATTGCTGATTACAGATCGACTGCGAACACTTCCAAAGCCCCAGCCGCTCGCTTATAAATTGCTGATTACAGATCGACTGCGAACACTTCCAAAGCCCCAGCCGCGAGGCCACCGTACGCTCGCTGCGCTCCTCGCTCAGTCACTCCGTTCCTTCGCTGCGGTGCTTGGGTCGCCTACGGTGGCCTCGCGACTGCCCCTTTGAGTCCCGCCCCGCACAGCACCGCAACCGCACCTCACGCCTCCCCAGCCTCGTCGGTCGCCGTCGCTCCGCTCGGCGACCGACTCCCTCGCGCGTGCGACTCGCGCCCTACGGGCGCTCGTCGGCACGCGCCACCGCACTACCGTTTATAAGCAGATGTTGTCAGCCGCTTATCCGAACGTCAGCGGCTCCGCCTCCGCCCAGCGCGGCTCGAACTGGTCTTTGACGCTCGTCGCGAACTCGATGTCCTTCACGTCGATCATCGCGAACGGCTCGTCCGCCGACAGCGGGTGGGGCACCTCGATACACACCTCGATCTCGTCGAACACGTTGAACGTCCCGTCGATTCCCGGGATTGTCCGAACCTCGAACCCCTCCATGTCGGCCAGCTCCGACGTGTACCGACGACCGACGCTCCGGGGGAGCTCGTCGACCGTCGCCGGCGACAGCAGCACCCGGATCTCCACGCCGCGGTCGAGCGCGGCTTCCAGCTCGGCGGTCACGCGCTCGCCGATCGTGCCGAGGTCGAAGCCGGTCGCGGGCGCGCCCGCGACCACGACGACCCGGCGCTCCGAGGCGGCGATCCGCTCTAAGAGGAGGTCCGTCGCCTCCTCGGCGCCGACCGCCGCGGTCCAGAACTGGCCGTCGACCGGCTCGCCGGCGTCGAGCTCGGTCGAGAGGTCGTCGACGACCGACTCGTACTGCTCCGCCTGCGTCCGGAGCTCCTCCTTCTTCTCGTCGAGCAGGCGGTCGAGCGCCGCGTCCGGCTCGACCGCGACGTACTTCTTCGGCCGGCTCGCCGCCTGACTGCGGACGAGATTGTGCTGCTCCAAGCTGTTGAGCACGTCGTAGATCCGTCCCATCGGGACCTCGCTGGCCCGCGAGAGGTCCTTCGCCGTCGTCGGCCCGGTCCGGAGGAGCGCGCGGTACGCCCGGGCCTCGTACTCGGAGAGGCCCAGATCGCGGAGAGATGCCATACCCGGGGATGCCGCGGCATCCGTATAAACGCGTCGCACGTTTACGATTCGGATCACCGCGCTCGGCGCACGCGCCGACGCCGACGCGATGCGACGGCGTCCGCCCCGACACGCTCCGGACGCTCGGGCGAGGGATCGGCGAGGCTCAGGCGAGGACGTCCCCGACGCGCTCCGGACGCTCGGGCGAGGGATCGGCGAGGCTCAGGCGAGGACGTCCCCGACGCGCTCCATCAACTCGTCCGGCGTTTCCGCCGGCTCCGAGGCGCCGTCGCCGGCGAGGACGACCGCCGTCCCCTCCGGGACCGTGCGCGGCGCGGGCGCGTCGGGCTCGTGGGCGTTCGGCGCGATCACCTTCTCGTGGTCGGCGACCCGCCACGCGGCGCGGTGGAGGTCGCTCCCGGGCTCGGTCCCGACCGCGATGACGGTCGTCCCGCGGAGGAGCCGCCCCGCGAGGCTCCCGTAGTCGGCGACCTGAACGCTCAGCCGGTCGGTGGCCCCGGCGAACGCCTCGGCGGTCTCGCGGGCGACCTCGCGGTAGCGCTCCTCGCCGGTGAGCGCCGCCAAGTCGAGCAGCGACGACGCCATCTCGACGTTGGCGTCGAGCGGGCGGAACGACCGGTCGAGCAGCCCCGGGCCCGAGCGCGGCCCGTCAACGAAGGAGCCGTCGACGCGGAGCCGGTCGATCGCCCGGTCCGCGACCGCGCGGGCGACGTCGGCGCCCTCGCCGCGCACGCCGGCCGCGCGGACGTACGCCCCGACGACGCGGGCGGCGTCCTCCAGCAGGTCGGTCTCGCCGGCGTCGTCGCTGCCGCGGTAATGGGTCACCGCGCCGCTCGCCGCGTCGATCAGATCGCGTTCCAGCCCGTCGAGGATCCGGTCGGCATACTCGCGGGCGCGCTCGTCGTCGGTGTAGGCGGCCACCGCGAGCAGCGCGTCCGCGGCGAGCGCGTTGCCGCCTGCGAACACGGTGAGGTCGCGTCGCGGCTCGTCCAGGTCCGCGCGGTCCTCGGCGGGCGCCGCGTAGTACGCCCGGCCGAGCCCGGGCCCGAGGCTGCCGCCGACGCCGTAGCCGGTCCAGAGCTCGTCGGTGAGGAAGGAGACGGCGTCGAGCGCGGGGTCGAGGTAGGCCTCGTCGCCGGTGTAGAGGAAGGCGTTGGCGAACGCGCGGGTGACGGCCGCGTTCGTGTCGAGCGGCTTCTCGTAGGCGACGTCGCCCCAGTCCGACGTGCCCGCGTACCGGAAGAACCCGCCGTCGACGTCGTCGGTGAGGTGGTCGCGGACCGCGTCGAGCGTCCGGAGCGCGCGGCTCCGGTCGCGCTTCAGCGCGAACTCGACGGTGCGGGAGAGCGGGAACTTCGCGTCCGTCCCCCAGCCGGCGTGCTCGGCGTCGTACTTCGCCTCCAGCTGGCCCGCCAGGTGGCTCTCGATCCCGTCCGTCAGCTCGCCGCGGGGCGGCAGGTCAGCGTCGAGCGCGCGGGGGACGCGCCCGGCCTCGCGGCCCTTGTCGACCCACATCTCTCGGACCGATTCGAGGACCTGCCGCATCCCGTCGACGTCGAGGTAGCCCGCGCCCGTCAGCAGTTTCCCCTCGGGGGTGAGGAAGGCGGTCGTCGGGAACCCGCCCATGTTGTACCGCTCGCGCACCCGCGGGCGGCGGTCGACGTCGACGCGGACGGGGACGAACCCCTCGTTGACGTTGGCCGCGATCCGCGGCTCCGCGTAGGTGATCGCGTCCATCTCGTGACAGCCCTCGCACCAGGTGGCCGACAGCGAGAGCAGCACCGGGCGGTCGCGCTCGTCGGCCTCGGCGAACGCCTCGGGGCCCCAGTCGCGCCACTCGACGCGGGTCTCGTCGCTCATACCCGCAGTCGGACCGGGGCGAGGGTAAGCGCTTCGAGAGCGGACCGCCGGGACGGGAAGCGAAGGGCCGCGGAGCGGGGACTGTAAGGGGAAAACGACGGGAGGAGGGCGGGAGGGCGAAGCGCCGGTGTCCACGCGACGCGTCGGCGTTCGGCCGGGCGGTTCGAGTCGGGCTTCGGCGAGCGGTCAGGCGCCGACGATCAGCGCTTGTAGTCGTGGCCGAGCGCGAGCGCGAGGGCGTTCGCGAACAGCAGGGCGACGAACAGCTGCCCGGTACCGCCGTCAAGGCCCGAGTACAGCAGGGCAGGGTACGTTGCGGGGATGGCGATGGCCGCCCAGAAGGCGGCGGCCTTGACGGTGCCGGTCATCAGCCCGGCGAGCCGTTCGCCGGAGGCGATCTGCGTGGGAGCGGGGGTTGACATGGACACTTCTCCGTACAACGAGGGACCACATATACCCCGCCGAGGGTTCGACGAATTTTACCACATTTCTCGACCGGTCGGGTCGTTTTAAAACGGCCGCAAAGACATTTTAACTGTTTATCGAGTCCGCTAATCCTTTGTTTCGGGATCAGCGGCGATCCGGCGGCCGCGGGGCGATTCGACCCATCGGGAGCGACCAGACCGCTGCGGACCGCCGACGATGGAGGCGGGCGACGGTCGGAGACCGACGGGCGCGGCGCGGAACGACTGCCGCGGCACCAACCGCTTTGTCCGTCGGGCGGCGAAGGAGGCACATGACCGAGACCGATCGCCGCGACCGACGCGAAGACCGGAGGGACCGAGACGGCGCCGTCCCGCGCGCCGACGGCGGGAAACCCCGGGTGGCGGTCGTCGCCTGCGGCGGCACAATCGCCTCGGAGCCGGGCGACGACGGCGCGGCCCCCGAGAAGACAGGCGACGACCTCGTCGAGGCGGTGCCGGCCGTGAGCGACCACGCGCGGGTGACGACCAGCGAGGTGTGCTCGCAGCCCGGCTTCGACGTGCGGTGGCGGGACGTGCTCGCGACCGCGGCCGCCGTGCGCGACGCGGTGGGGGAGGCCCCGGACGAGGTGAGCGAGAGCGCCGAGGGGGCGGCCGACGGCGTCGTCGTCACTCACGGGACGGACACGCTCGCGGACACCGCGTTCGCGCTGGACCTGCTCACCGACCTCGACGCCCCGATCGTCGTGACGGGGGCACAGCGTCGGCTCGACGAGCCCTCCAGCGACGTGCCCGCGAACCTCGCACTCGCCGTCCGGGCGGCCGCGGACGACCGGTTCTCTCGGGGGGTTCACGTCGCGTTCGACGACGAGCTCCACGCCGCACGCGACGTCGTGAAGGGCCACAGCAACGCGCTGTCGACGATGACCTCGCCGGGGACGGGACCGGTGGCGACGTTCACCCGCGCCGCCTCGCGGCTCGTCCGCGCGCCCGAGCGCGGCGTCGCGGTCGACCCGCTCGCGGACGCGATCGAAGGCCCCGCGGACGTGCCCGAAGTCCCGGTGGTCCACTCGGGGACCGGCGTCGGCGCGGGGACGCTCGACCGCGCGCTCGACGCGGGCGTCGGCGGAGTCGTCGTCGAGGGGACCGGCCTCGGCAACGTCGCCGGCGCGCTCGGCGACGCGATCGGCGAGGCGGTCGAGTCCGTGCCGGTCGTCGTCGCCGGCCGCCCGCCCGCCGGACCGACGGAGCCGGTGTACGGGACGCCGGGCGGCGCGGTCACGCTCGCGGACCACGGCGTGACGTTCGCCGGTGACCTGCCGGCCGCGAAGGCGCGCGTCGCGCTCGCGCTCGGCCTCGCCGCCGGCCTCGACGGCGAGGCGATCGAGGCGCTGTTCGCGCCGCCGGCGTAGCCGGCCGCAAACGCGCCGGATTCCCCCGGACCGGCCGCGGCGCGATTGGTGAGACGCGCGTTTGCGTCTACAGGAGACCCTTTTATATCGACCGCGTACCGGGAGGTATGACGCGTCTCACGCGACGAGCGGCCCTCCACGGCGTCGCCGCCGGCACCGCCGCCGCGCTCGCGGGGTGTACCGAGGCCGGCGTCCCCACGGACGAAAACGGAACCGACGGTGGCGACGGAGACGGCGGCGACAGCGACGGGGGCGACGAAAACGGCAACGATGGCGACGGCAGCGGCGGAACCGACGGCGAAGACGGCGCCGACGGCGCCGACGGTGACGGCACCGCAGACGGAGTGACGACGGCCGTCCAGCAGGTCGGTTCGGCCCTCTCGGGTCCGTCGTGGGACCGAACCGAGCGGCGCGGGATCTGCGTGCTTCTCACCGAGGAGGGCGACGGGGGATCGCTGTTCGACGACGCCCCGGAAGCGGTCCGCGCGTTCGTCGAGGAGACGGACTTCTCGGAGTCGGTCCTCTGTTACGTCGAGTCCGTCGGCCCCGACACCTGCCACGACGAGATCGCGTTCGAGGACGTCGGGACCGAGGACGGGACCCTGGTCGCGGACGCGACCGTGCCGGGCGCCGAGGGCGAGGACGTCGCCTGCGGACAGGCGATCACCTACCCGGCCGCGCTGCTCCGCGTCACGAGCGACCCGCTCCCCGACGCGGCGCGGCTCTCGGTCACCGACGGCTGGGGTGAGACCGGGACGGTGCGCGACGGCGACGATATCGAGTGACGGAGCGCGGCGTTTGCGAGCCCGAGCACCCGCGATCGATCCCCTCGTCGAACGCTTCAGGCCCGGACCTCGATGAGGAGGTCCGTCTCGGGCGACTCGCCCATCGTCTCGCGGACGCGGTCCCACGAGAGGTCGGTGCGCGCGGTGACCGACTCCGTGGCGACCGCGCCACAGGCGTTGCCGACGAGGATCGGCACCTGGTAGTCGCGCGGGTCGTGCGAGAACCCGTCGCCGGTGATCTCCGGCTCCCGGAGCGCGGCGGCGAGGAACCCGGCCGCGAAGGCGTCGCCCGCGCCGGCCGTGTCGACCGGGTCGACGTCGAACCCCGGGTGCGAGACGCTGCCGTGCGGCGTCCGCACCGTCGCGCCCTCGTCGCCGAGCTTGATCGCGACGACGCGGTCGTCCGGCTCCCACGGGTCCACGTCCGTCGCCGCCGCGAGCGCGTCGGCCTCGCGGTCGTTGAGGAAGAGCACGTCGCTCGCGTGGAGCGCGGCGTCGAACTCCCGGTCGGCGACGCGGCGCCCGGGGTCGAAGCTCCGCGTCGCGCCCGCCTCGGCGGCCGCGGTCGCGAGCGCCGCCGCGGTCTCGGGCTGCTGCCCGGTGAGGTGGAGGTGATCGGCGGCCGCGAGCGTGTCGCGGTCGAGCCCCGCCGCGGAGAACGACTCGTTTGCGCCGTCGTTCGCGAGCATGAGCAGCTCCCCCCCGCCGTCGACGATCACGTACTTCACCGAGGTGGGCTCGCTCGCGTCGACGAGCACCTGTCCGGGGTCGACGCCCGCCTTCGACAGCTCGCGCAGCGCCAGCGCGCCCGACTCGTCGCCGCCGACGCTGCCGTAGACGACCGACTGGCCGCCGAGGTCGACGAGCCCGACCGCGACGTTCGCGGCGCTGCCCCCGCCGGACTGTTCGAGCCGCTCGATCCGCGTCTCGCCGTCCGGCTCGGGCAGGCTGTCGACGTGGATCGTCACGTCCCAGTTGATGTGGCCCGCCGAGACGACCTTCGGCACGCGGTCGGCCTCGTCGGGGGTCAGGTCGGGGTCGCGGTCGACCGCGGGGTCGACCTCGTCGTCGTTGCCGCCGTCGTCGGCCCCGTCGCCGGGGTCGTCGGCGACGGTCCCTCGGGCGGCGGCGGCGCCGTCCTCGCCCGCATCGTTCCCGCCGTCCGCGTCCGCGTCGCTCCCGTCGTCGGGGGCGTCTCCCTCCCACTCGTCGACCTCGCGGTCCCACGCCGCGACGGTCTCGTCCCAGTCGTCGACGCCCTCGTCTCCGGGGTCGCCGTCGACCGAGGCGCCGTCGCCCGACGCGCTGTCCTCCGGAGCGCCGTCGCGCCCGCTCATGGCTCCGCCCACGGCTCGGCGGCGCCCTCGCCGAACAGCTCGCGCATCAGCGTCACGATACTCTCCGGGGGGAACTGCCCCTGCTCGGTGACGATCGCGTCCATGTACCGCGGCGGCGTCACGTCGAACGCGGGGTTCTCGACCGCGATGTCGCCGATCTCCTCGCGGGCCTCGGGGTCGATCACCTCGGCCTCGTCGCGCATCTCGATCTCGACGGTGTGGCCCGTCAGCGTCTCGGGATGGAGCTTGATCGTCTGGGCCGCGGTCATGATCGGGACGCCGCGCTCGCGGGCGTTGACCGCGAGCCCCGAGGTGCCGATCTTGTTGATCACGCCGCCGTCGGCGGCGATCGAGTCGGCGCCGACGACGACGTGGTCGACCTCGTCGAGGTAGCGCCGCGCCGCGGAGTCGACGATCAGCGTGACCGGTACCCCGGCCTCGCGGAGCTGTTCGGCGGTGATGTGGCCCTGCTGGCGCGGGCGCGTCTCCTTGACGACCGCCGAGATCGACTTCCCCTGCTCGACGGCGGCCTCGATGCACGCGAGGGCGTCGGTGGAGTGGCAGTGGGTCATCACTGTGTCTCCGTCGGCGAGGCGGTTCGCGCCCACCTGCCCGAGGTCCTCCTGCGCGCGGTCGAGCTGTTCGACGAACGCCTCGCTCGCGTCGACGACGCTCCGCCGGAGCCGATCGACGGAGTCGCCCTCCATCCGCTGGAGGACGTAGCGGAGGGCGTTCGGCAGCGACACCGCGGTCGGGCGCGTCTCGCGGAGGGTCCGCGCCGCGGCGCGCATCGACGCGCGGAACGCCTCGGGGTCGCTCGCGGTCGCGTCCGCCTCGGCCGCCGCCTCCGCCTGCTCGGCGAGCGCCTCGGCGGCCGCGGAGGCGATGGTGGCCGCGCCGCGGATCTCCATGGTCGCGATCGACTCGGCGGTCTCGCGGACCGCCGGCGCCGGCTCGGTGTCTGTCATACCGATCCGGTAGCCGCCCGTGTATTTATAAAACCGGCCGACTGTCGGCGATTCCCCTCCTCACTCCGCGTCGGGCTGCTGGCCGTAGCTCTCGAACCGCTCCTCCACCGTCGCCATCTGCTCGTCGGTGAGGACGTGCGGCTCGCCGACGGCGGACGCGCGCAGGTAGAGGCGGCAGATGTCCTCGACGTGGCGGGTGTTCTCCACCGCCGTCTCGATATCGGGGCCGGTCACCACGAGCCCGTGGTTCGCGAGGATCGCGGCGTCGGAGCCCGCCTCGGCCATCGCGGCCACGACGTTCGCCGCCAGCTCCTCGGTGCCGTACGGCGCGTAGTCCGCTAAGGGGACCTCCCGCCCCACGGCGGCGATCATGTAGTGGATCGGGGGAAGCTTCTGATGAAGCGTCGCCATCGTCGTCGCCCACGGCGAGTGGGTGTGGACGATCGCGCCCGGCCGGTCGTGTTGATAAATGCCCGTGTGCATCGGCACCTCGCTCGACGGCGCCATCCGCCCGGCGAGCCGCTCGCCCTCCAGCGACACCACGGGCACGTCGGCGGCGTCGAAGGAGTCGTAGGGGACGCCGGTGGGCGTGACCGCGACCGCGTCGCCGTCGCGGACGCTCAGGTTCCCGGTCCGGGCGGGCGTCAGGTCCGCGAGCGCGGGGGCGTACTCGACGACCGCCTCGCGCGCCTCCCGGAGGAGGTCGGGGTTCGCGTCGCTGCCGGTTCCGTCGCCCCGTGCGTCGTCGCGGGTCACGCCGCCACCTCCGTCAGGTCGGCGAGCGCGTCGAGCCGGCGGTCCGGCCGCTGCTCCTCGGAGAGCTCCGCGTCCGCCGGCGCCTCCCCGTCGGCGACGAACAGCGCCGAGTCGAGCCCGACGGCGTTCGCGCCGGCGACGTCGGTCTCGACGTTGTCGCCGACCGCCAGCGCCTCGCTCGGGCGGCGGTCCAGCTCGGCGAGGGCGCTCGTGAACGGGAGCGCGCTCGGCTTCTCGCGGCCCACCTCCTCGGAGGTGACGAGCAGGTCGATCCGGTCGTCGATCCCGAGGCGCACGAGCTTCCGCAGCTGGACCCGCGTCGTGAGGTTCGTCACGACCGCGACGTCGGTGCCGGCCGCGTCGAGGGCGTCGAGGACCGCCTCGACGCCGTCGCAGAGCGACATCTCCGCGAGGTAGCCGTTCCAGTAGGCGTCGCCGGCCGCCAGCGCGCCCGCGACGTCCGGCTCGCCGAGTCGCCGGTCCAGCCCGCGTTTGAAGTAGACGTGGCGGTTGTGGGAGGCCGCAGTGCCGCCGGTCTCGCGCTTCGTCTCCCGCCGCCCGGTCGCGTACAGGTCGTCGAACGCCGCGCGGTCTAAGTCGTACCCGCGCTCGCGGAGTGCGTCGAGCGCGGCCCGCTTGCCCGCCTCGTTACAGGGGGCGTACGGGTACAGCGTGTTGTCGAGGTCGAAAAGCACCGCCTCGTAGCTCATGAACCGACTCGGCGCGGCACCGACTTAAGCGTGATTCGACGCGCCGACGCCGGCGCGGGGTTGCCTTCGGGGAGCGAGGCCGCCCTACTGCTCGTTCATCGCCTCGCTGGCGATGTTGCGGCCGCGGGAGTTGAGCGCCACCTCGCGGCGGATCCGCACCTCCTCGACCACCTCGAGGTCGACCAGCCGCTCGAACGTCTCCTCGACGTCGTCGACGTCCATCCCGAGGAACGAGGGGATCTCGAACGGCGAGACGCCGGAGTACAGCGCCATCAGCACCTCCCGGTCGCGGCTGGAGAGGTCGACGTTCGTCGAACTGCGCTCCTCGCCCTTTCGCAGCCACGACTCGACGAACCGCATCCGGCTCGGGTCGCCCGCGACGTGCGTCTCGATGCTCGTCCCCTCGTCGTCGGTGTGCGACACCTCGATGACGGGCTTCTTCTCGCCGTTCACCGTGCGCTTCGCGGCGTCGAGCCCGCTGATGTCGTCGAGGTCGAACTTCACGAACGCGCCGCGCTCCAGGGCGGCGTTGAGCCCGTTCTCGTCGATCTTCACGCGGGCCTGCTCCCACTCGGTGTCCTGGACGACGCCGCCCTCGATCGCGGGGTGTTTCGCCATCACCGTCTTCTGGTCGAGCAGCGCGCGGTAGACGTCGCGCTCGAACGGCTCGTGGTCCTTGGCGGCGACGAGCAGCACCTGCTCGCCCAAATCGAAGCTCACGTAGTTGGAGACGCGCGCGACCGACTGGTTGGCGTCGTGACGGCCGCCGAGCCGTTCCAGTTTCGACAGCGGGACGGTCCGCTTCCCGTCGTTGCCGGCGAGGATGAGCCGTCGGTTCGAGAGCAGGACGCGGCCGGGCGTCCACGAGACGTCGCTCACCTTCCGGCCCTCGCGGACCGCGACCGCGAACTTCGCCTGCGTGTCGGTGATCTTGTACTCGCCCTCCTCTTGCGCCATTTACGGACCCCCCGCGCGCAGCTTCGAGACGGCCGAGAACACGCGCTTTCTGACGGCCTGGCTGTCGTCGTCGGCGTACTCTTCGAGGCGGTTCAGCGTCTCCTGCCCGCCGATCTGCCCGAGGACGAACACCGCCTTCGCGCGGGCGTCCTCCGGGTGTTCGGGGCCCAGCTTGTCGAGCAGGCGGTCCTCGACGACGGGGCCGCCGAGGCTCTTGAGGCTCGTGGCCGCGAACTGCGCGGTCTGCGGGTCGTCGTCCGCGAGCGCGTCCGCGAGCGCCTCCACCGCGGTCGCCGTATCCGGGTCCGCCACTCGGCCGAGGATCCACGCCGCGTTCCGGCGCTGGCGGGACTGCTGGCCGTCGGTGAGGATTTCGACGAGCGGCTCGACGACGGTCGCGTCGTCGGCCGCCTTCAGCTCCGAGACCACCTGGTCGCGGACCGCGTGGCTCTGCTGGGTCGGCACGTTCGAGAGCAGCTCGATCACCGAGTACACGGCCGCGTTGCGCACGACCGCGCTCTCGTCGCCGAGCGCCCGCGCGAGCGGCTCGACCGGCTCCGGCGTGCTCGCCTTCCCGAGCGCGCCGGCCGCGATCCGCCGGATCGACTCGTCGCCGTCACCGAGCAGTTCGAGCAGCGGGGAGAGGGCCTCGTCGGTCCCGATCGTTCCCAGCGCGTTCGCGGCGGCGCGGCGCACCCGCGGCTCCTCGTCGTCGAGCCGCTCGCGCAGCCCCGGAACCGCCCGCGCGTCGGCGTAGGTCCCGCAGGCCTGCGCCGCGCGGAGCCGGACGCGGGGGTCCTCGTCGTCGAGCGCGCCGACCAGGGGTTGGAGACCGCTCGCGTCGTCGAGGCGCCCGAGCGCGTTCGCCGCCGCCATCCGGAGCTCCGGTCGGTCGGCCTCCAGCGCGCGGGCGAACTTGCGCGCGGTGACCCACTCGGCCTCGGAGTCGCCCCCGCCGCCGGTGAGCTCCTCGAGGAGCTGTTCGAGCGCCGCCTCGCCGATCTCGTCGAGCGCGTCGACCGCCGCGCCGCGGACCTCGGGGTCGTCGTCCGTCGTCGCCGCGCGGAGCAGCCCGTCGACCGTCGGCTGGTCGCCCTCCTCGCCGATCTCGCCGAGGAACTCCGCGGCGCGCCGCCGGACGGCCGCGCTGTCGCTGCCGAGCGCGTCCCGGAGGCGCTCCGCGTTCCCGTCCCGAGCGTGCTGGTACAGCGACATCAGCGCCTCCCGAACACCCGCCGTCGCTTGTCGATCGGTTCGTAGCGGTCGGAGCGGTCCGGCGGAACGCTCTCGGTCATCCCCAACACGAGGACGCCGTCGTCCGCGAGCGACGCCTCCAGCGTGTCGAAGAGGGCGGCCTTGTGGTCGACGTCGATGTAGATCAGCAGGTTCCGACACAACACCACGTCGAAGGGGTCGCGGGCGCCGTCGCGGATCAGGTCGTGGGTCTCGAACTCGACGAGCCGGCGGGGCGCGTCCCTGACGCGGAACGTGTCCCCGTCGCGCTCGACGTAGCGGTCGGGGTCTGAGAGCGGCTCCAGCTCCTCGGCGATGTCGGTCGTCCGCGTCGTGTGGTAGACGCCCTTGCGGGCGTTGTCGAGCGCCTCCTCGCTGATGTCGGAGCCGAGCACCTCCACGCGCGACTCGTCTATCTCGGGGTCGTCGCAGGCCAACATCGCGACGGAGTACGGCTCGCGGCCGTCCGCCGACGGGGCCGACCAGACGCGGACGCGCCGCTGCTCCGCGGTCCGCTCGCGCAGCACGTCCCGGAGCACGTCCCACATCTCCGGGTTGCGGAAGAACTCGGTCACGTTGATCGTGAGCGCGTCCATCAGCGCCTGCCGCTCGTCGGCGTCCTCGCGGAGGATGCGCTCGTACTCCGCGTGCGACTCGGTGTCGCGCCGGCGCATCCGCGCCGTGATCCGGCGGTCGAGGTACGACTCGTTGTAGTACCCCGGCTCGAACGGGACCGTGTCGTCGATCTGCCGGAGGACGCCTTCGAACGCCGTCTCGCCGTCGTCCGCCGACCCGCTCATAGGCTCACCACGTCGAGCACGGCCACGACGTCCCCGTCGCCGAGGACGGCCGTGCCGCTGAGGCCCGGCGTCCCCGAGAGCGGGCCGTCGAGGGGTTTGACCACCACTTCCTCCTGGTCGAGCACGGCGTCGCAGTGGAGCGCGACCTGCCGCGTCTCCTCGCGGATCCGGACGAGCATCCCGTTGTCGGTCGAGTCCCCGCCGGACTCGTCGGTGGCGTCGCTCGTCGGGTCCGCCGGGACGAACCCGTCGTCACCCGGCTCGTCGGTCGCGACGCCGCCGTCGGCGGCGGGAGTCTCGTCGGCGGCCGCCTCGGCAGCGGACGCCTCCGCCGCGCCCGCGTCTATCTCGCCGAGGCGCTCGTTCAGCCGGATCACCGGGTAGAGGTCGTCCTCGTGTCTGACGACCTCGTCGCCGTGGACCTCCTCCACGTCGTCGGCGCGGGCGACCTCCGCGATCGATTTTATCGGAATGCCGTACTCCGTGCCGCCGACGTCGACGAACATCACCTTCACGATGGCGACGGTGACGGGGAGCCGGAACCGGACCGTCGTCCCCTCGCCGGGCTCGCTCTCGACGGACACGGAGCCGTCGAGGTCGCGCGCGGTCGTCCGGACCACGTCCATCCCGACGCCGCGGCCGGAGACGTCCGTGACCTCCTCGGCGGTGGAGAAGCCGGGGTGGAACACGAGGTCGTACACCTCGTCGTCCTCCATCGCGTCGACCGCCTCGCGGCTCTTGACGCCCTCGTCGACCGCCTTCTCGCGGAGCTGGTCCGGGTCGAGCCCGCCGCCGTCGTCGGCGACCTCGATGATAACGTGGTCGCGCTCGCGCTCGGCCGAGAGCTTGACGTGCCCGGTCGGGTCCTTCCCCGCGGCCTCGCGCTCCTCGGGCGGCTCGATCCCGTGGTCGACCGCGTTCCGCAGGACGTGCACGAGCGGGTCGCGCATCTCCGTGAGGATCGTGCGGTCGAGCTCCACGTCGTCGCCCTCGATCTCGAAGTCGATCCGCTTGTCGAGGTCCCGCGAGATGTCGCGGACGAGCCGCGGGAACGAGTCCGAGACCTGCGAGAACGGGATGAGCCGCATGTCCATCGCCGTGTCCTGCAGGCTGGAAGCGAGCTTGTCGAGCTCGTCTAAGGCGTCCGATTCCGCGTCCGTTCCCTCTATCTCCCGACGGAGCTTGATCCGGCTCGTCACCAGCTGCTCGACGAGCCCGTACAGCTCGTCGACCTGGTCGACGTCGACGCGGATCGACTTGATCTCGTCGCCGGACTTCGACTCCGACTTCGAGCCGGAGTCGTTCGACTTCTGGTCCGAATCGGTCGACCCCGAGTCCGAATCGGTCGACCCCGAGTCCGAACCGTCGGAGTCGGCGGCGTCGGAGTCGGCGTCCGACGGCTCGGGTGCGTCGGCCGCGTCGTCGGCCGGCTCCGGCTCGGCGCGCTCGGGGTCCGCGGGTTCGGCGGACTCGTCGTCGAACGCCGCGTCCGCATCGCCCGACTCGGCGCCCTCGTCGCTCGGTTCCGCGGCCGCGGCGTCGTCACCGCCGCCGACCGCGACCGCAGAGACCGCTTCGACCTGCGTGAGCGCCCGGAGCCCCTCGGCGACGACCTCGGGGTCGGCGCCGCCGACGAAGGCGTCGAACGACTCGTCGTACTCGCCGTCCTCTAAGGCCTCCGGCGCGGGGTCGGTCGCGTGGCCGTCGAACTGCTCGTCGAGCGCCTGGAGGACGAGCGCCGCGTCGACCCCCGGCATCTGCGCGTCGCCGATCGTCACGTCCGCGTACGCGACCGGGTCCGGGAGGTCGGCAGCCGCCGCGGGCGGCTCGGGGACGGAGACGTCGTCCTCGTCCGCGTCTGCGTCGTCGCGATCCCCTTCCTCGGGGCTATCGTCGGCGGATTCGTCGTCCGGGTCGGCGGCAGCCTCGTCCGCGGAGTCGCCCCCGACGGTGCCGTGCTCCTCCATCTCGCGCAGTCGCGATTCCAGATCGGAGGGGTCGGTCGACACCTCGCCGGTGTCGGCGATCTCCTCGACCATCGCCTCGACGGTGTCGACCCCCTCGAAGAGGAGGTCCATCAGCTCGGGCGTCACTTCCCGGTCGCCCTGCCGGACCGCGTCCAGCAGGTCTTCGAGCGCGTGCCCGAAGTCGGAGACGTCCTCGTACCCCATCGCCGCGGCGTTCCCCTTCAGGGTGTGGGCGACGCGGAACACGTCGTCCATCGCCTCGGTGTCCTCGGGGTCGGCCTCTAAGGCGAGCAGGGCGTTGTTGAGGTCGGTGATCCCGTCTTCCGCCTCGGCGACGAACGCGGCGCGGTGGGAGTCCATCAGGCCTCACCCCCCACTATCGCGCCGGCGACGTCGTCGAGGTCGTACACCGCGTCGACCCCGCCGGTCTCGACCGCGCGTTTCGGCATCCCGTAGATGACGCAGGTGTCCTCGCTCTGCGCCAGCGTGCGCGCCCCGGCGTCGGCCATCGCGCGGATCCCCTCGGCGGCGTCCGAGCCCATCCCGGTCAACACGACGCCGACGAGCGGGTCGTCGATCACCTCGGCCGCCGAGCGCATCGTCACGTCGGCGGCGGGGGTGACCGTGTGGGAGTCGTCGTCCTCGTCGAGCTTCACCCGGAGCCGCCCCGAACGGTAGCTGTCGATCAGCGTGTGGCTCCCGCCGCGGGCGACGAGCACCTCCCCCGCGCCGATCCGCGCGCCGTCGCTCGCCTCGCGCACGTCGTACGCGGAGGCGGCGTCGAGCCGGTCCGCGAACCGCGAGGTGAACGCCTCCGGCATGTGCTGGACGACCACCACGCGGCAGTCCGCCATCGGCAGCGCCGACAGCACGCGCTCGACCGCGTTCGGCCCGCCGGTCGACGCCGCGATCACGACGGTCAGCGGCCCGTCGACGTCCGCCGCGTCCGCGCCGGCACCGGGGTCGCCGCCGGACTCGCTCGACCGCGACGCCGCGGCGCTCGGGTCGTCGCGCTCGCGGGTCGCGGCGTCGAGGTCGGCGCCCGCGACCGAGCGCACCGCCTCGACGAGGCGCTCCGACTCCCGCGAGACGCCGGTCGACACCTCGCCGCCGGGCTTCGCGAAGAAGTCGACCGCCCCGCGGTCCAGCGCCTCGAAGGTGACCTCCGCGCCCTCGTCGGTGTGCGCCGACAGCATCAACACCGGCGTCGGCGTCTCCTCCATCAGTCGCTCGACGGCTTCGAGCCCGCCCATCCCGGGCATCTCGACGTCCATCGTCACGACGTCGGGGCGCGTCTCGGCGACCACCGAGAGCGCCTCCTCCCCGTCCCCCGCCTCGCCGACGACCGTGACCCCGGCGTCGCTCAGGAGGTCGCCTATCAGTCCCCGCATGAACGGCGAGTCGTCGACGACCACCACCCGCGGCGACCCGTCCCGACCGCCGCGCCGATCCGTCGTCCTGCTCATGTCTCACGGCGGGCGCAGAATCAGCATAAATCCACGGACCCAGTAATCACCCCTGATAATTCAGGGGACACGATTATTTGTCGGTTCGCCGCAGCTACGGGCATGGCAGCAACAGAGGCGGAGGCCGAGCCGACCAAGGTGCTGGAGTTCGGGCTGGGCGACGGGACGTACTGTCTGGACATCGGCGTCATCGACGAGATCGTCGACGCCGGCGAGCTCACGCGGATCCCCAACTCGCCGGACCACGTCGAGGGCGTGATGGACCTCCGCGGCCGGACGACGACGATCGTCGACCCGAAGACGGTGTTCGACATCGACGAGGACGGCCCGCGCGAGCGGATCGTCGTCTTCGACGACGCCGAGATCGACGAGGGCGGAACGGTCGGCTGGATGGTCGACGAGGTGTTCCAGGTCCGCGACGTCTCGCCCGAGGACGTCGACCAGGGCACGACGGTCGAGGACGAGGGCGTCCGCGGCATCGTCAAGTCCGACGACCGGTTCGTCGTCTGGGTCTCGCCCGACGTCGACGACGCGCTCGCCGCCGAACTCGACGACGTCGAGGCCGCGGAGGCGTAGTCGGGAGGAGGGGCCGCCTCCGGTTCGGCGCGGGACGCTCGCGGACCGCGTCGGTTCTCACCCGTGAGAACCGGGTGCCAACGCTTATCAGCCGTCCGACGGGTTTCCCACGTATGCGCGTCTCAAGCGGCGTCCCGGGGTTCGACGGCCTCGTCGACGGCGGGTTCCCCGAGAACCGCCTCTACGTGGTCAGCGGTCCGCCCGGGAGCGGCAAAACGACCTTCTGTTCGCAGTTCGCGGCCCAGGGCGCCCGGAACGGGGAGGACGTCCTCTACATCAGCATGCACGAGACCAAGGAGGGGATCCGCGAGGACATGAGCGGCTACGACTTCGGGTTCGACCGCGCGCTCGACTCCGACCGCGTCACCTTCCTCGACTCCTTCTCGTCGGACGGCCGGCGCTTCTTCGGGCTCCCGGGCGACCGCCGCGACCGCTCGGGCGTCACCAACCGCCTCACCGGGTTCATCAACTCCCGCGACATCGACCGGGTCGTCTTCGACTCGACGATGCTGTTGCGGTTCCTCCTCGACGACGACGAGGACACGATGATCCAGCTGCTCTCCTCGCTGAAGCGGACCGACGCCACGACGCTCCTGATCTCCGAGATGACCGACCCGAGCGCCTACTCCGAGGAGCACTACCTCGCACACGGCGTCGTCTTTATGCACAACTACCTCGAAGACGAGGGGATGCAGCGCGGGGTTCAGGTGCTGAAGATGCGGGGGACGAACGTCGACACCGACATCCAAGACGTGGAGTTCACCGACGGCGGGCTCCGCGTCGGCTCGGCCGCGACGGTGACGCACTGATGTACGACCGCACGTTCGGCACGGAGTGGGACGACCTCACCCGCGAGGAGGCCGTCGAGCGCGCCTTCGCGCTCGGCGTCGCGGCCGGCGTCGACAGCGCCCGGCCGGATGAGCTCGACCGCGTGCTGGAGGCGTTCCCGGGGAGCTACGACCGGAGCATCGTGGAGCTGGCGTACGACGAGGGGCGGACGAAGGCGCTGGAGGCGAAGGCGGAGCGCGACGACCCCGACGACGACGAGGTCTGGTCCTCGCTCGTCGACGGCGCCGGGGAGCCGCGCGAGTCCCCGGTGCCCGCCGCGCTCCCCGGTGCGATACGCGAACTGACACTGACCGACGGGCCGCGGGAGGGGCCGCCGTCGTCGCTCGACCTCCCCTCCATGCTCCGAAAGTGATCCCTCGGAAGGGTTTTACCCGACACCCTCTCACGTTTTCACCATGACCGCGCTTCCCGACGCTGTCCGCGGTGCCGACAGCGTCCTCATCAGCGGTCCCCCGATGAGCGGGAAGTACGACCTGTTCAACCGGCTGCTCGCGGCGTGGTCCGACGGCCCGGTCGTCATCTCGACGGGCCGGACCGCGGAGAAGGTCCGCGGCGACTACGAGGAGCTGACGGGCGGCGACGGCGACGACGTCGTCGTCATCGACTGCGTCACCCACGAGCAGGGCGACAAGCGCGAGGACACGCCGACGACCAAGTACGTCGCCAGCGCGGGCAACCTCACCGACATCGGGATCAAGTTCACCGACATCGTCGAGTCATCCGCCGGCCGGGACCGCGCGGTCGGCGTCTACTCGCTCTCGCAGCTGCTGATGTACTGGGACCCCGAGCGCATCTACCGGTTCACCCGCGTGATGACCTCCCAGACATCCGGCGAGGGGTGGCCGTTCGTCGGCGTCGTCGGCTCGACCGCCCACGACGAGCAGGTCGTCCACACGCTCCACGAGCCGTTCGAGGTCGTCGTCGAGACGCGCGTCGACGACGACGACCGGGAGTTCCGGGTCCGCGGCCGCGTCGGACAGCCCTCCGACTGGCAGCCGTTCTGAGTCCTCGCGCGCGGCGCGAGACGGCTGCTCACCCGACCAGTTCGAACTCCGCGCCGATCGGCGGCGCGTCGACGAGCCCCCAGTAGACGAACCGGTAGGTCCCGGCGCCGAGCGGCGGGCAGACCGACAGGTCGACGCCGTCGACCGCGTCGGCGATCCCCGACTCGGTCAGCGTGATGTCCCACGAGTACGCCGAGCTCGTGCCGAGCGACGCCTCTTCCCGGGGGAGTTCGACGGCCTCGCCGGTCGTCGACCCGCGGACGTCGAGCCACCCCTCGCCCGTCTCGCGCTGGAGCGAGTAGGCGGACTCCCCGAGCGTGGGCGTCGGGGCGCCGCCGGTGTTCCGGAGGACGAGTCGGAGCGACTGGCCGTACGTCTCGCTCGTCCCCTCGGTGGAGAGCTCCACGGTCGTCTCGCCCGTCTCGACGCGGGTCTCCGTGACCGACGCCTCGAACGGCCGATCGAGGCGGACGAACCCCTCGTCCTCGCAGGTCAGCGTCGCCGGCGTCCCCTCGGGGCCCTGCGGCCCGTCGCCCGCGGCGAAGTCGAGGCAGCCCGCCGCCGCGACCGAGAGGGCGAGCGCGCCCCCGGCGAGCGCGTCGCGTCGCGTGTGGTCCATACGGGGCGAACGGGCGCCACCGGCATGAACCGCACGCGTCGTCGCGGGCCCGGCGCGGGCGTGTCCCTCCGCCGACACGTCGCCGAGCGGTTCGGAACCGCTTTCCCCTCGGCCGGCGGATGGCCTCGCATGGAGCTGTTCGGATCGAGCGGCATCCGCGGGGTCGCGCTGCGGTACCTCACGCCCGCGCTCGTCCTCGACATCGCGAAGGCGGCCGGGACGGTGTGGGACGCCGACCGCGTCGCCGTCGCTCGCGACACGCGAACGACCGGCGAGCTGTTCGCGAACGCCGCCGCGAGCGGGCTCGCCGCGGTCGGCTGCGACGTCGACCGACTCGGCGTCGTCCCCACGCCCGCGGTCGGAAACTACTGCGAGTCGGCGGGGGTGCCCGCCGTCCTCGTCACCGCGTCGCACAACCCGCCGGAGTTCAACGGGATCAAGCTCGTCGGCGACGACGGCGTGGAACTCTCCGTCGACGTGTTGGAGCGGATCGAGCGGCGCGTCCTCGACGACGAGTACGACCACGCCGACTGGCGGGCGGCCGGCGCGACGACGCCCGTCGAGGGCGCCGTCGACGACTACGTCGACCAGCTGATCGCCGCGGTCGACCGCGGGGCGATCGCCGACGCCGACCTCACGGTCGCGGTCGACCCCGGCCACGGCGCGGCCTCGGTCGCGTCCCCCCGGATCTACCGCGAACTCGGCTGCGAGGTGCTGACGGTGAACGCGACGCCGGACGGCCACTTCCCCGGCCGCGACTCGGAGCCGGTCCCGGAGAACCTCGCGGACCTCCGGCGGCTCGTCGCGACCTCCGACGCCGACGTGGGGATCGCGCACGACGGCGACGCCGACCGCGCGGTCTTCGTCGACGAGGACGGCGAGTTCGTCGACGGCGACACCTCCTTCGCCGCGATGGCCGACGCCTGCCTCGAACCGGGCGACGCGGTCGTCAGCGCGGTCAACGTCTCCCAGCGGCTCGTCGACGTCTGCGCCGCCAACGACGCCGACCTCGAACTGACGCCCATCGGCGCGACGAACATCATCACCCGCACCCGCGAGTTCCACGAGGAGGGAGTCAACGTCCCGGTCGCGGGCGAGGGCAACGGCGGCGTCTTCTTCCCGCCGTACCGGCTCTCGCGCGACGGCGCGTACATCGGCGCGCGGTTCCTCGAACTGCTCGCCGACGCCGGCGGCGCGCCCGTCAGCGAGGTCGTCGCGCCGTACAGCGACTACCACTTCGTGCGGGCGAACGTGGAGTACGCGGACGACGACGAGCGCGACGAGATGCTCTCGGCGGCCCGCGCCTACGTCGAGACCGCCGACGCGGAGCCGAACACGACCGACGGCTACCGCCTCGACTACGGCGACGCGTGGGTGCTCGTCCGCCCCTCCGGCACCGAGCCGAAGATCCGGATCTACGCCGAGTCCGCCGACGCCGAGCGCGCCGAGCGGCTCGCCCAAGACATGCGCGTCGCCGTCGAGAGCGGACGATAGCGCCGACCTATTTATAAATAACCGGTGCGGTGGCGCGTGCCTGCGAGCGGCCGCCTTCGGCGGCCGCGAGTCAGCACGCGCGAGGGAGTCGGGCGCTCCGAGGGCGACCGAAGGGAGCCCGAAGGACGCGCCCGACGAGGCTGGGGAGGCGTGAGGCTGCGGTGCGGTCGCGGTCGGGCGGGGCTCAAAGGGGCAGCCGGGAGGCGGGCGCAGGCGACGCAAGCACCGCAGGGAGCGAACGAAGTGAGCGACCGAGGAGCGCAGCGAGCGTGCGCCCGCCTCCCGGCTGGGGCTTTGGCGGTGTTCTCTGTCGATCCACAGTTAGCCGTTTATAAGCGAGTGGCTGTGGCTTTGGCGGCGTTCACCGGCGATCCGACTCAGTCGTTTATAAGCAATCAGTTGAGAATTCGATCATTCTCTCGGCGTGTCCGGTTCGTGTGCCGACGGATCAGTTCACCTCGCTCGGCGGGCAGCACGAGACTGACAGGAAATTTATACGTACCGATACTAATATATTAACTCGATATGTAGTAACTGTCATCGTGACCACCGCGAAGCCTGACCGCTCGTCGTCCCTCGCCCAGACCGATCCGGACCCGTCGCCCGAACTCCTGAACGCGCTCGAAAGCGATACGGAGACGGTCACCGGCGCTATCGCCGCCGGGACCGTGACGCTGGAGGAAGTCGATCAGTTCGTCCGGCGCGCGGAGCGCGGCGAGATCGACAGCGAGGCGAACCTCGACGCGGTCGTCCGGATCGTCCACGCGCTGTTACGCGACGAGCCGAGCTGGGCGAACATGGAGCCGGCCGGCTCGCCGGTTCGGGCCTGACGCCGCCGCGACCGAAGCGAGTCTGCCGTCTCTCGTTTTCTGTCTTTTCCGTCTCCCGATTATGTTCCAGGCGCCGCCCCGCCGCCGATTACCGATTCAGCGCCGCGAGCGCCTCGGCCGCCTCGCGGGCCGCTTCGAGGTGGTCACGGGCGCGCCGCGGGTCGTCCGTCTCCTCGGCGGCGCGGGCGAAGCGCGTCAGCGTCCGCGTGAGCGACGCGTGAGCGACGTCGACGCCCTCGGCGTCGTCGGCCGACCGCGACGGGACCGACTGCTGCGACCCGGACCGCTGCGACGACGACCTCCGTGGCGACGCCGACTCCTGCGACGGTGTCGATCCCTGCGGGGCCGCGGTCGGCGGGGACGACTGCGACCGGACCGATTCGTTCGCGCCGGCGTCGACCGCGCCGTCGACGCTCTCGGCGTCCGCGTCGGCCGACGTTCCGGACTCGACGGCGGGAGCGTCGCCCGAGTCGGCCGAAGCCCCGTCCGCCTCGGCCGAATTCCGACTTACCTCGGCCGGAGCCTCGTTCGCCTCGGCCGCGCCCCCGGCCTCGTTCCCGCAGGTGGGACAGAACTCGCGGCCGTCGTACCGGAAGATGGGGTCACCGCACTCCCCGCAGTGGCGGTTCGTCATCGTCGCGCCCTTCAGGAGGAGTTCGGACATCTGCTGGGTATGCTCGCGCTTCTCCTCGTCTTCCGCGAACTTCTCGCGGAGCTTCTCTCGTTCCGCCTCCTTGTCGAAGCCGTCGCTCATGGGCGGACGAACGTGGTTCGCGGGCAAAAGTCCGGTGGGCTCGGGACGGGCGCGTCCGCGGTGCGAGCCGGCCGCGGCGCGGGAACGCGGCCGCAACGAGAGCCGAGCGGCTACTCCTCGGTGACCGTGCGGTCCTCGTCCGGGTCGAGCTCGCCGCGGTGGATCTTCGCGCCGTCCTGTGCGACCTGCCGGCCCAGCACCGCGCACTTGACGCGCATCGGTGAGATGTCGACGCCGAGCATCTCCGTGACGTCGTCGGTGTCGAGCGCGTCGAGCTCGTCGACGGGCATCCCGTGGAGCCGCTCGGAGAGCATGCTCGCGGAGGCCATCGAGATGGCGCAGCCGTCGCCGGTGAACCGCACCGCCTCGATCGTCTCCCCGTCGTCGTCGAGGTCGACGTCCATCCGGATCGTGTCGCCGCAGGAGGGGTTCTCGCCGACGTGCGTGAAGTCCGGATCCTCGAGTTCCCCGTAGTTGCGCGGGTTCTTGTAGTGGTCGAGGATCTGCTGTCGGTACATGTCCGAGCCCAGTCCCATATCGGACACAGGTACGCCGCTCCGGCTCAAAAGGGTTCCGTCGAGCGCAGCCACTTATAAATGAACAGCGGCACTGCGGTGGCGCGTGCCTGCGAGCGGCCGCCACCGGCGGCCGCGAGGAGCACGCGCGAGGGAGGCGGCGGTCCGGGGCGGCTCTGCCCGCGCCGGGCCGTCCGCCGAGGCTGGGGAGGCGTGAGGTGCGGTCGCTGTGTGGGCGGGACTCAAAGGGGCAACCGTGAGGGCGTCGTAGGCGACGTAAGCACCGCAGGGAGCGAACGGAGTGAGCGACCGAGGAGCGCAGCGAGCGTACTGCGGCCTCGCGGCTGGGGCTTCGGTGGTGGTCGTGCCGATCGACGATTTATAAGCAGATGCGTACAGCCGAGCGGCTGGGGCTTCGGTGGTGGTCGTGCCGATCGACGATTTATAAGCAGATGCGTACAGCCGAGCGGCTGGGGCTTCGGTGGTGGTCGTGCCGATCGACGATTTATAAGCAGATGCGTACAGCCGAGCGGCTGGGGCTTCGGTGGTGGTCGTGCCGATCGACGATTTATAAGCAGATGCGTACAGCCGAGCGGCTGGGGCTTCGGTGGTGGTCGTGCCGATCGACGATTTATAAGCAGATGCGTACAGCCGAGCGGCTGGGGCTTCGGTGGTGGTCGTGCCGATCGACGATTTATAAGCAGATGCGTACAGCCGAGCGGCTGGGGCTCCGGTGGTGATCGCCGTCGCGGTGACTTGCCGAAACGAGTTCAGACCGACGTATCGCTCTCGCTCAGGCCGCGTGTTCGTCGACCCACGCCGTCAGCTCGTCGCCCGGGATGAACCCCTCGGCGCGCCGCGCGACCGGCTCGCCGTCGACGAAGAGGACGAACAGCGGGACGCTCCGCACGTCGAACCGCTCGACCAGCGGCGGGTCGTCGCGGGGGTTCACCATGCCGACCGCCAGATCGGCGTCGGCGCCGCGGGCCACGTTGCCGATCACCGGTTCCATGCTCGCGCAGATGCCGCAGCCGTCGGTGTAGAACTCCACGAGCGCGGCGTCGGCGTCCGCGACGAAGGCGTCGAGGTCGTCCTCGTCCGACAGCGAGACTGGACGGTTCGCGCCGGACGATCCGCCGTCTGCCGTCTCGGCCTCGCTCGATACAGTATTGGAATTCATACGCATTATTGTCGCCGAAGGGTAATAACTGCTTCTGTCGGGTGTCGGCCACGACGGAAGGCGAGAGACGAATAAAAACTCCGCGTGTCGGATATCGCGCCGCTACGCCGGCTCGTCGCCCTCGGGCTCGGTGCGCCACCCGCCCTTCAGCGTGACGAACCAGATCGAGAGGCCGGCGAGGACGAAGACGGCCGCCATGTACGGGATGATCGGCAGCTCGACCCCGACGAAGTCGAGCACGGTCCGGAGCTCGTAGACGATCACGCCGAAGATGGCGAGCGTCACGAGCAGGCCGCCGCGGCTCACGTCGACAGTCATCGGACCACCTCGGCGAGCGAGCCCGACGCGTCGGTGACCGCGCCGACGAGCGGCGCGGCGGCGTCGGCCAGCGCGTCGAGCAGCGGCGCGAGCCACACCGGGTACGTGCCGACTCCGGGCCCGAGCAGCCCGCCGCGCTGGATGATCGCCGCGATCGGCAGCGCGTACGCGAGGACGACGAGGACGAGCGCGATGCTCACCCACAGGCGGAGGTTATCGAGTACCTTCGGGGCGTCCTCCGCGCCGGAGACCGGGCTCGGAAGCGGCTCCGCGAGCCCGGAGACCTTCGGGTTCCCCATCGTCAACGCGAGGTTCCCGAGGAACAGGATCGTCGAGACGAAAAGCAGCGTCCCGCCGATCGCGATCTGGATGTTCAGCTCCTCGAAGCCGCCGAACATCGTCGGGTAGTCGAAGCCGGAGTACTCCGGTTCGGCGGTCCGCCGCGGCACGCCGAGCAGGCCCTGCGCGTGCATCGCGTTCGACATCAGCGCCATGCCGATGAACCAGAGCACGACCTGGAACAGCCCGATCTGACTGCTGTAGATCGGCTTGTTGCTGATCTGCGGCCAGAGCCAGTAGATTCCGGCCATCATCGTCAGCGCCACCGCGGTCCCGACGGTGAGGTGGAAGTGCCCGGGCACCCACAGCGTGTTGTGGATGAGGTAGTTGATGTTCATCCCCGCGTTGACCATCCCGGAGAAGCCGCCGGCCGCGAACATCAGCCCGGCGAGCATCATGCCGGTGAACTCCGGCTTCCGCCACGGGAGGTTCGTGAGCCAGCCGAGCAGTCCGCTGCCGCCGTTCTTCCGAGCGCCGTACTCGACGCTCGCGACGACGGTGAACGCGGTGAGCAGGCTGGGCAACAGCAGGAACATCGTGTTCGTCATGGAGATGAACTTGAACCCCTCCGCGATGCCGGGGTCGAGGTACTGGTGGTGGATCCCGACCGGCGTCGAGAGGAGGACGAACAGCACGAACACGACCCGAGCGAGCGGGTCGCTGAACAGCCGTCCGCCGGCGATCTTCGGGAGGACGGTGTACCAGAGCATGTACGCCGGCATGAGCCAGAAGTAGACGACCGGGTGGCCGAAGAACCAGAACAGCGTCCGGGTGAGCGTCGGGTTCACCTGCTCGATGAAGCCGAGCGACCACGGCAGGAGGAACAGCAGCACGGAGGCCGCGACGGCGGACGAGGCGATGTACCACATCGTCATCGTCGTCAACACCATGAACGTCTGGAGCGGGATCCGCTCGTCGGGGTGGTCGCGCCGCCACGCGAGGAACGTCCGGAACCAGTCCGCGCCCGCGATCCACGTGCCGACGATGAACACCGCGAGTCCGGCGTAGAACAGCGGGTGGGCCTGAAGCGGCGCGTAGAAGGTGTACAGTACGTCCGCGCTCATGTCGATGGAGTCGACGAACCCGGCGAGAATCGAGATGCCGGTGAGCGTCATGCCGGTCGCCATCAGCCCGTACCACGTCCACGTGATCTTGATGTTCAACAGCGGCCGGTCAAGGCTCCGCGTCAGCGCCCAGGTGAACAGCCCGACGAGGAAGAAGATCGTGAAGCTGATCACCATGAAGACGCCGTGGGCCGTGAGGACGGTGTAGTAGTCCGTCGAAGGGATGATCCGCGCGACGTCGGTCCGGTGGAGCGTCTGGATGATCCCGAACACCGCGCCGAGGAACAGCGCGAAGAAGGAGCTCAGGAAGGCCGCGCGGACGACGCGCGCCTCGTCCGGGAACTTGTCGACGAACGTCCGCTCGGACTCGAGGGCAGTGCTCACTCCGAGTCACCTCCTCGGTTCTCGAACTCCGACTGGCTGACGACGTGGAGCTTCCCCTCCATGACGTGGTGGCCCGCGCCGCAGTACTCGTTACAGACGATCCCGTACTCGGTGGGCTCGTCGGTCTCGACCGTGATCTCCGAGACCTCGCCGGGAACGACCATCGTGTTCGCGCTCGTGCCGGCCACCTCGAAGCCGTGGATCACGTCCCGAGAAGTCACCTGTAACGTCACGGTGCTGTTCGCCGGCACGACGATCGGGGTCGGTTCGAAGCCGAACTGGTAGGCGACGACGTACGCCTCGTACTCGTTTTCACCGACCTGCTCGACCCGGGGTTCCGAGAACCGCTCGTCCTCGTCGATCCCCCCCGCATCGATCGTCGACTGCGAGTCGGCGACCATCGCCACCCCCGGACCGACGGCGCCGTACGTCACGGTCCCGATAAGGGCGAGGATCAACACGATCGAAAGCGCGAGCCAGAGTTTTTCGTACGCGTGGATGTGCATGTCTGATCACCCCACGATGACGAGGTCTCGCCCGAGGAACTCCACGAAGTATATATACACCCATGCGAGCACCAGTATCACGAAGTAGATCCCGATCAGCGTGAGCGTGCCGATCGGGTCGAACTCCTCGGCGTCGCCGCCCCCGTCCTCCGTGCCGGCGTGTACGGCCTCATTTTGGCCCATAGGTCCGGTTATGGTCAGGGGAACATATAACACCTACCCGTTCTCGAACCGTGAAAACACGGGCATTATATATGCTCAGGGAAGCCTTGTGTCGGGTATGAACTTCTCGATCCAACAGGCCGTGCTCCTCGTCCTCGGCGGGCTCGTCCCCGCGGTGGTGTTCATCGCCGACCGGGCGGAGTTCGTCGTGGCGGTCACGCTTGTGAACGTCCTGCTCATCTGGGGGAGCCTCCGGATCGCGACCGGCGGGAGCCTGCCGGGATTCACCGGTGACGCAGACGAGCCGGACCACGCGTAACCGGCCCGAACGCACCGCTGGACCGCCAGATGCGGCCGACTGGCCACCCGGAGGGAACCCGAACTGACCGCCCGGAGAGAATCCGAACGGACCACGCATGACAGGCTGTACACTCTGTGACCTCCCGACCGGGGACGACCCGCACACGGCCCCCGACGTCGACGGCGAGTTCTGCTGTCGGGGCTGTCTGACCGTCGCGCGCTCGCTCGACGACGTCGAGGACCTCGACGACCTCGACGCGCGGCGTCCGAACGCGACGCCGGGCGAGGAGTTCGACGGCGAGACGACGTTCCTCCACGTCGATGGGATGCACTGCGCGACCTGCGAGTCGTTCCTCGAGATGACTGCGGGCGAGCAGGACGGGGTCGCGGCCGCCGAGGCGAGCTACGCCACCGACACGATCCGGGTCGACTACGACCCGGACGCGGTGGACGCGGACGAGCTGCCCGACCGGCTCTCGGTCGCGGGGTACTCGGCGAGCGACCGCGCGGACCCGGACGCGGATGACGACGACGCCGTCGTGCGGTTCCTCATCGGCGGCGGCTTCTTCGGGATGATGGCGATGCTGTGGTACGTCCTCTTCTTGTATCCGACCTACTTCGGGTACGAGCCGATAGTCGACCTCGGCGGCGTCTCCGGGACCTACCTCTTCGCGCAGATCTGGCTGTTCGCCTCAATTGTGCTGTTTTACACCGGCTACCCAATCTTGCGCGGCGCGTACGTGAGCCTCCGGGCGCGACAGCCGAACATGGACCTGCTCGTGTCGCTCGCGGCGACGAGCTCGTACGCGTACAGCACGCTCGCGCTGCTCGTCGGCCGGACCGATCTCTACTTCGACGTGACCATCGCGGTCATCCTGGTCGTCACCGCGGGCAACCACTACGAGTCGATAATCAAGCGCCGGGCGACCGGAATGCTGGCCGACCTGACGACGGCCGATGACCGCACGGTGCGGACCGAGGCCGGCGAGACCGTCGCGGCCGACGCGGTCGCCCCCGGCGAGCGCCTCCTCGTGCGCCCCGGCGAGCGCGTGCCGTTCGACGGGACCGTCGCGGAGGGGACCGCCGCGGTCGACGAGGCCCTCGTCACCGGCGAGTCGCTGCCGGCGACGAAACGCGAGGGCGACCCGGTCCGCGGGGGCACCGTCGTCACCGACTCGCCCGTCGTGATCGAGGTCGGCGAGGACGCGGCGAACACGCTCGACACCCTCGTGCGACTGCTCTGGGAGATCCAGAGCTCGCGGTCCGGGATCCAGCGCCTCGTCGACCGGCTGGCGACGGTGTTCGTCCCCCTCGTCGTCGCGGTCGCGACCGTCGGCGCCGCCGCCACCCTCGCCCTCGGCTCGGCGCCGATCGACGCCGCGCTCGTCGGGCTGACGGTGCTGATCGTCTCGTGTCCGTGCGCGCTCGGGCTCGCCACCCCGCTCGCGGTCGCCGCCGGGATCCGCGACGCGGCGAAGCGCGGCATCGTCGTCGTCTCGGACGCCGTCTTCGAGGCGGCCGCCGACGTCGACACGGTCGTCTTCGACAAGACCGGGACGCTCACCGACGGCGAGATGCGGCTGCTCGACGCGACCGTCGAGGACGGAACCTCGGTCGACCGCGTCCGCGAACGGGCGGCGGCCGTCGAGCGCGCCTCGATCCACCCGGTCGCCGAGGCGATCGTCGCGGGTGTGCTGGGAGATGCCGGAGAGACGGCGGGCGAGCGACCGGCCACCGACGGCGGCGCCGCGGCCGCCGCGGACCCGAGCGACGGCCCGCCGGCCGAGGTCGACGCGCTCGACGCCCCCGCCGCGACCGACGTCGACGTCTTCGACCGCGGGGTGGCGGGGCGCGTCGACGGCGAGGAGGTCGTCGTCGGCCACCCCGACCTGTTCGCCGAGCGCGGCTGGCCGGTCGCAGACCGGCTCCGCGAGGCGGGGGCGGCCGCCCGCGACCGCGGGAACGTTCCCGTCTACGTCGGCTGGGACGGCCGCGTGCGCGGGGTCCTGACCGTCGGCGACGAGGTGCGCGACGGGTGGGAGGCGGTCGTCAGCGACCTCGACGCGGACGGGCGGCGCGTGGTCGTACTCACCGGCGACGCGCCCGCGGCCGCGACGCGGTTCGCGGAGCACCCCGCGATCGACGAGGTGTTCGCCGAGGTGCCGCCGGAGGCGAAGGCCGAGACGGTCCGGCGGCTCGGCGCCGACCGGTCGGTCGCGATGGTGGGCGACGGGAGCAACGACGCGCCCGCGCTCGCCGCGGCCGACCTGGGTATCTCGATCGCCTCCGGGACGGACCTCGCGGCGGACGCCGCGGACGCGGTCCTCCTCGAGGACCGGCTCTCGGCGGTCCCGGAGCTGTTCGCGGTCACGCGTGGGACGAACCGGCGGCTGAAGCAGAACCTCGGCTGGGCGTTCGTCTACAACGCGGTCGCGATCCCGTTGGCCCTGTCCGGCCTCCTCAACCCCCTGTTGGCCGCGCTCGCGATGGCGTCGAGCAGCATCCTCGTGGTGACGAACTCCGCGCGCGCGGTGTTCGACCCCGACTGACGCTCACGCGAGCGACCGACGCTCACGCGAGCGACCGACGCTCACGCGCTCCGTCAGTTCCCGCCGCGTCCCGAGCGGTCCTCGCTCCCGCCGCGGCCCGGGGGGAGGAGCCGGCGCGCCAGCGCGCCGAGGCGCTTGCGCTTGTACGCGAGGTTCACGTACAGCCCCGAGAGGAAGACGGTCCCGACGACGAGCGGCACCTCGTCGACGCCCTGCCCGAGGACGAGGTCCGAGAGCAGGTAGACCCCGACCCCGAGCGGGAGCGCGGCCGGCAGCCGGAGGTTGTACCGGACCAGCGTGCCGACCGACGCGTCGAAGCGCTCGACTAAGGCCGTGAACACGAACCCCAGCGCGCCGAGCAGGCTGAACAGCGGAACGAACGGCGGGACGACCCCCGGAGCGAGACCGGCGATCCCGGCGAACGGCGCGTCGATCGCCACGGACGCCGCGGCCGCGAGGACGGCGGTGAGGAGGACGTCGACGGCGACGACGGCGGTCCCGAGCCGGGACCGATACCAGGTCCGCGCGAGCTGCGGCCGGTCGTCAGCGGCGGGCGCGGCGTCGCCGCCGAACGTCGGATCGTCCGACTCACGCGTCGGATCGTCGGCCGGAGGCCCGCCTCGCGCCCGTTTCGATGAGTCCGACATCGTCGGGGCGGTTCGCGGCCGAGGGACAATTAGCTTGTGCCGTGTGAACGAGAGTCAGGAATCGCGGGGCGTTCGCCGAGGAAGGGGGCGACGCCGGAGCCGGCGGCTACGCCGTCGCGCCGACGTGCGGCCTGACCGCGCGGACGATGGCGTCGACGTCGTACTCGTCTTCCGTCTTGTCGAAGACGGTCTCGTCGCCGACCCGGACGACGAACACGCCGTCGTCACCGGTTACCAGCGCGACCTCGTCGATTCCCTCGCCGAACTGTTTGAGGATCGCCTCCGAGACGTCCTGCGCGCGGTTCAACATGCCACAGGGAACGCAGTACTCGACTTCGACGCGTGTCATACCGCGAGGTAGGACGCGAACCGGATTAAAAGGGCGGGTCGCGGGCGGTCGCGACGAACCGCGACGCCGCCGACCCCCTCACACCACCAGCGCGTCGAAGACGACGGCGAACAGCAGCAGCCCGAGGTAGGCGTTCGAGGCGTGGAACGCGCGGAACGCCGCGCTCTCCGTCTGCTCGTAGTGGAGCCGGACGACCGCCCAGAGGAAGACGGCGCCGACGCCGACGCCGACGACGGCGTACAGCGCGCCGAGCGGGTCGGCGGCCGCCGCGAGCGCGACCGCGGCGACCAGCGTCGCGCCGAGGTACCAGAGGATGTGGCGGCGGGTCGTCGTCTCGCCGCGCACGACTGGCATCATCGGGAAGCCGCCGCGCTCGTAGTCGTCCTTGTACGCCAACGCGAGGTTGTAGAAGTGCGCGGGCGTCCACAGGAAGATGACGAGGGCGAGCAGCAGCCCGCCGCCGCCGACCTCGCCCGTGACCGCGGCCCAGCCGATGAGCGCCGGGAGCGCGCCGGCCGCGCCGCCGATAACGGTGTTCTGGACCGTGTTCGGCTTGAGGACGAGCGTGTACACGACGCTGTAAAACAGGATCGCCACCAGCCCGAGCGCCGCCGTCAGCGGGTTCACCGTCCAGAACAGCGCGAGCGAGACGACGGTCAGCAGGCCGCCGAACGCGAGCGCGTGCGGGACGGGGACGAGGTCGGTCGCGAGCGGGCGGTCGTTGGTCCGCTGCATCCGCTTGTCCACGTCGCGTTCGAGGACGTGATTGAACGTGCCGGAGGCCCCGATGGAGAGCGCGCCGCCGGCCAGCGTGGCGGCCACGACCGGGGGCGTGAACCCGGGCGCGCCGGCGGTCGCCACCGGCTGGGCGAGCGCCATCGCGGCTGCGGCGACGAGACAGAGCAGCCACATCAGCCGCGGCTTCATCAGCCGGAAGTACGCCGCCGCGGTCGCCTTCAGCCGCGGCAGCGTCGCGGACGGGATCGACGGCTCCGGCGCCTCCTCGACCGGCGGGAGGTGGTCGGTGCCGGGCTCGAAGTCGTCGGGGGCGTCGTCGGGGCTCCCCGTCTCGGCCTCCAGCCACCACGCGAGCGCCGCGAGGACCGCGCCGAAGATGCCGACGCCGAGGAGGAGGTGTGCGGAGCCGAGCGCGGCGGGCAGGTCGCCGAGCGCGACGAGCGCGCCGACCCCCGCCTGTGCGGGGTAGACGACGAGCGCGACCGCGAGCGCGACCCGGACCCGGCGGTCGGCGCCGTTCCGCCACGCGAGCGCGGCCGAGAGCGCGACGAGGAGCCCGACGACGACGGCGAGGGCTCGATGGCCGAGGGCGATCCACCCCGCGGTCGCCGTCGGCAGGGCGGCGCCGCTCCCGCAGGCGGGCCAGCCGCCGCAGGCGGTCGCCGCCTCCGTGAGGGAGGTGGTCGCGCCGACGACGACGAGCAGGTACACGCCCATCGCGGCCGCGGCCAACACGGCGGGGAACTTGTCGGGGATGTTCACTCACCTCGGTTTGGGAGTCAGTCCATTTAGACCCCGCGCTTCCGCACCCGTCGGGGTCCGCGCGTTTCCCGCTGTCGGGGGGCTCCGCGGCCGTGACCTACGACGGCGCCGCGTCCGATCCGTCGCCGCGTCCGATCCGTCGCCGCGTCCGAGCTACGACGGCGCCGCGTCCGATCCGTCGCCGCGCTCGCGCAGGATCCGGTCCACGATGTCGCCGCTGGAGAGCAGTTCGTCCTCGTACTTCGGCTCCCGGCCCGACGCGCGCTCGACGCGGCAGTCGATCCCGCGGGCGTCGAGCGCGTCGGCGATGTCGGCCTCGTCGTGGTGCTGGTCGAACCCCAACACGATCACGTCGGGGTCGAGCCGCTCGATGGGGACGAACACGTCTTCGGGGTCACCGAGGTGCGCCTCGTCGACCGCGTCGAGCGCCTCGACCATGTCGCGCCGCTGACGGGCACAGAGGATCGGTTCCGGCTTGTGCGTAACGTTGGTGCGGCGGGCGACGATGGCGTGGAGCTCGTCGCCGTACGTCGCCGCGTCCTCTAAGTAGTGAACGTGGCCGGGATGGAGGAGGTCGAACGTCCCCTGCGCGACGACCCGCGTCATCTGAACCACGAGAGGAAGCCGCCGGAGTCCCGGTCGTCCAGCTCGCGGTCGATGTCCGCCTGTGTGAAATCGAAGAAGTGCTCGTCGGGCACCTCGACGTCGAGCACCTCGAGGGTCGTCTGGTTCCCCTCGTTGTCGAACGCCTTCCAGTCGCCCCAGCCGTAGGGGGCGCCGGCGATGATGTGTACCTTCCCCTGTCCGAACGTCGCGAGGTCGGCGTCGCTCGGCCGCAGCGCGCCGTTCGGGTGGGAGTGGACCGAACCGACCGACCGCATGTCGTTCGGCTTCATGTTGGTGCGGACGGTGGCGCTCGTCGGGCTCGACTCCGTCCCCGGGATGACGAGCACGTCGGTGATCACCTGACCCTCCCGGTCGAGGTCCAGCTTCCGGGCGTCGTCCGCGCGGAGGAACCCCATGTACTCGTTGGGGTGGGTCTCCTCGCTCGCCTCGAGCACGAACTCCAGGGTCTCTCGGGCGATCCCGAGGAGCTCGTCCGAGCGGAACAGTCGCATGAGCGAGACAAGTCCCCGTCGCCTCATAGGGGTTCCGGACCGCGGGACGCGGGGGGCGCCCCTCGGCCGCCGGCGAGCGGTGTCGGGGCCCCGAGCCCCGAGAGAACAGGCTTAACACCGGCCGTTCCCGAGAAACGTCCATGAGCGAAAACACCGCCGGGGATTCCGGCACGCGGGGCGATTCGAGCCCCGAACCCGACACCGACGCGGCGGAGGGGGCGGCCGACGACCGGCCGACCGTCTACGACCTGGCACCGGACTGCACCCTCGAGGACGCCGCTGTCGACGCCCTGTATCACGCGGAGGTCAACGGCGTCGTCGACTACGGCGTGTTCGTCGACCTCTCGGACGCCGTGAGCGGACTCGTCCACGAGTCGAACCTCGACGGCGACTACGCGGTGGGCGACCGACTGATCGTCCGACTCACCGAGGTGAAGGAGAACGGCGACGTGGCGTTCGACGACGTCGACCCCGACGACTACCGCACCGAGACCGTCGCCCACGAGCCGACCGTCTCGCGCGTCCGCGGCCTCACCCCGGGCGACGAGGCGACCGTCGAGGGCGAGGTCGTCCAGGCGAAACAGACGGGCGGCCCCACCATATTCGCCGTCGCGGACGCCTCCGGCGTCCTCTCCTGTGCGGCCTTCGAGTCCGCCGGCGTCCGGGCGTACCCCGAAGTCGAGGTCGGCGACATGGTCCACGTCTCGGGGACGGTCGAGAGCCGCGAGGACGCGCTCCAGCTGGAGGTCGACTCGCTGACGCGACTCCCCGACGAGCGCGCCGCCGAGCCCCGCGAGCGCTTCGAGGCGGCCCTCGACGAGCGCGCCGAGCCCGCGGACGTCGACCCCCTCGTCGACTGGGAGGCGTTCGAGCCGATCCACGAGGACCTCCGCGAGCTCGCCCGGCTCCTCCGCCGGACCGTGCTCGCCGGCCGCCCGATCCGCGTCCGCCACCACGCGGACGGCGACGGGATGTGCGCCGCGATCCCGGTCCAGCTCGCCTTGGAGAACCTGATCGAGGAGGTCCACGGTGACCCCGACTCGCCGCGCCACCTCTTCAAGCGGCTCCCGAGCAAGGCGCCCTACTACGAGATGGAGGACGTCACCCGCGACCTCAACTTCGCCCTGGAGGGCCGCGCCCGCCACGGCCAGAAGCTCCCCTTCCTCCTAATGCTCGACAACGGCTCCACCGAGGAGGACGTGCCCGCCTACGAGAACCTCGCGCACTACGACATCCCGATCGCGGCCGTCGACCACCACCACCCCGACCCCGAGGCGGTCGAGCCGCTGCTCGACGCCCACGTCAACCCCTACCTCCACGGCGAGGACTACCGGGTCACGACGGGGATGATGTCCGTCGAGCTCGCCCGCCTGATCGATCCGTCGCTCACCGAGGAGCTCGAACACGTGCCGGCGGTCGCCGGCCTCTCCGACCGCTCGAAGGCGGAGGCGATGGACGACTACGTCGCGCTCGCCGAGGAGGCGGGGTACGACGAGTCCGACCTCCTCGACATCGGGGAGGCGCTCGACTACGCGGCCCACTGGCTCCGCTACTCCGAGGGGAAGACGCTGGTCAACGACGCCTTGAACGTCGGCTGCGACGACGAGGAGCGGCACGAGGAGCTCGTCGAGTTCCTCTCCGAGCGCGCCGAGCGCGACGTGGAGCGCCAGCTCGACGCCGTCGACGACCACGTCGAACACGAGCGGCTCGCCTCCGGCGCGCACCTCTACCGGATCGACCTCGACGAGTACGCCCACCGGTTCACCTACCCCGCGCCGGGCAAGACCACCGGCGAGCTCCACGACGCGAAGGTGAAGGAGACGGGCGACCCCGTCATCACCATCGGCTACGGCCCCGACTTCTGCGTCCTCCGCTCGGACGGGGTCCGGCTCGACATCCCGAACATGGTGACCGAGCTGAACGACGAGCTGCCCGAGGCCGGCGTCTCCGGCGGCGGGCACCTCGTCGTCGGCTCGATCAAGTTCGTGAAGGGGCGCCGGAGCGAGGTGATCGAGGCGCTCGTCGAGAAGATGGCGGGCGCGGAGATCGACGAGGCGCTCTCGTCGACCATCGCGCTCGACGACTGAGCCGTCGGTTGCGACCGCTGTCCGGCGCCGCGGTCGGGAACCCGCTCGCCGCGGGTTCGCTTCTCAGCCGAACGCGATCCCTCTCCGAGCGACGGCGCCGGCCGCCGCGAGCGCGACGCCGAACCCGCCGACGAAGGCGATCGGGAGCTGAATCCCGCCGCCGCGCCAGTCGGCGGCGTAGGCGCGGGCGTAGAAGTCGGCGACCGACTCGTTCTCGACCGCGAGCAGCACCTCTCGGTTGTTCGTCCGGGCGCTCGGGTTCCAGTTGAGGCTGCCGACGACGGCCGCGTCGTCGACGACGAGCCCCTTCGCGTGGACCTTCCCGAACCGGCCGCGCGGCTCGGCGAGGTCGACGGCGATCGGTTCGTCGGCGAAGCGCTCGGAGAGGTTCCGGTTCGCCTCGCGGTCGTACCACGCGTCCGAGAGCAGCAGGTGGACGTCGACCCCGCGGTCCGCGGCGCGCCGGAGCGCGCGGACGATCCGGTCGTTCGGCCCGCCCACGCGGGGGACGACCGCGAGCACCCGCTCGTCGGCGGCGTCGATCCGCGAGACGATCCGGTCGGCGGCATTGCCGGGGGCGGTCAGGACGGTCACGTCCGCCGCCGCCGGCTCCGCTGGCGCGTCGAACCGCGTCGGGTACGAGCCGTTCGCGCGGCCGCCGTCGTGGAACTCCGTGTCGGCGCGGAAGGCGCGCCACGGCCGCGCGTCGCGCGCCTCGAAGTCGGCGCGGAACAGCGCCGCGAGGTCGTCCGCGACGGCGGCGTCGCGGTCGGTTCCGGCCCCGTCCCCGGCGTCAGCCCCTCCCTCGACACCGGCGCCGCCCCCGACGACGACGCCCCACCCGCGGTTGCTGTGCCCGCCCGTGCCGGACGGCTTCCAGTTCTCCGTGAGGACGACGGCGCGGTCGTCCGCGACCGCGTACTTGGGGTGGTGGAACCGGAACCGCTCGACCTCGCCGTCGAGGATCCGGACCTCGACGCCGGCGGCCGTCAGCCGGTCGAGAAGCGCCGCGCTCCGCGCCGGAAACCCGCCGACCGGCGACCCCTCGAGCAGCACGCGAACGCGCACGCCGCGATCGGCGGCCGCGACGAGCGCGTCGGCGACCCGCTCCGAGGTCAGCGTGTAGCCGGCGACGAACAGCCGCTCGTCCGCGCTCCGGAGGGGATCGACCGGCATCCCGGGGCTGTCCGGGAGGACGAAGGGCGTCACGGCCGCGTCCGCGGTCGACTCCGGCGAGCGGGGGTCGTACCCGCGGGGTCGCCACTCGCCCCACGAGGCGCGCCAGCGGTACCCCTCGCGGGCGCGGTCGTAGGCGACGACGTCGACCGCGGTCCCGCTTCGCCGGAGCTCAATCCGGTCGCCCGACGCCGACAGCGGAAAGTAGTCGGTCAGGCGGCGGATCTCGCGGCGGTCCGCGACCGCGGCGGCCGTCCCCGAATCGCCGGCGAGGATCGACGCGGTCCGGTTCGGCGCGGTCGACAACGTCACGGTCCCGCTGGCGTTCGCCGGAATCCCGGCGTCGTAGTAGCCGTCGGAGAGCGACCAGTTCCCGCGCTCGGGCAGCGAGACGACGAGGTACTCGCCGCGGTTCTCCGCGGTCGTCGGGTTCGGGTACAGTTCGACGATCCGTGGCTCGCCGGCGGCGGCGGAGGCGTTCGCCGAGGTGGGCTCGACCTCGTCGAGCGGAGCGGCGGCGCCAACGGGGGCGGCCGCGGCCGGAAGCGAGCAGGCGACGGTCGCCGCGGCGACGAGCAAGAGGAGCGCGGCGACGCGGGACCGGCGGCTCGGACGACGGGGTGACACGGCGAGCGTGGCGCCTGTATCGGCTAAAAGGGTTCGCGACCGCTGCGGGAGAGAGGAGTGCGCCCCTCAGGCCGTCGGCGCGGGCTCGGCCTCGTCGAGCGCGCGCTCGGCCTTCTCGCCCTCCGTCGAGACGACGAAGGAGCGCTCGTCGGCGTACTCGGCGACTGCCTCAAGGGCCTCGCGGGTGCCGATCTGTCGGAGCGCCCAGCCGGCGGCCGCGCGCACGTCGTCGGACGGGTGCGCTTCGAGCGCGTCGGCGAGGGGGTCGACGGCGCGCGTGTCGCCGATAAGGCCGAGCGCGCGGGCGGCGTGGGGGCGGACCAGCTCGTCGGTGTCGCCGTCGGGGTCGAGCTGGTTCGCCAGCGGCTGGACGGCTTCCTCGGCGCCGATCTCGCCGAGCGCCTTGAACACGGCCTTCTGGAGCTGCGGGTTCGAGTCCTCGTCGACGTACTCGACGAGGGTGTCGGTCGCCTCCTCGGCCGCCATCTTCCCGAGGATCCGGATCGCGGGCTGGTCGCGCTTCTCGGCGCGGCCGAGGACCTCCTCGACGGACGCCTCGGTCTTGCCGCGCTTGCCCATGCGCTCGAACGCCTCCAGGCAGTGGCGCTCCATGAACTCGGACCCGAGCGAGTCGAGCGCGAGCAGGATCATGTCGACGTTCCCCCGCGCCTCGTGCTCCTTCAGCGCGGCCCACTCGACCGGGAAGTCCTTGTAGTGGCCGAGCACGTCGTAGTACCCCTGCGCGCGGAGCTGCTCGTGGGTCTCCAAGTCGTCCCACTCCTCGGCGTCGTCGAGGCCGGCCTCTAAGTCGTCCGTCGCCGCCAACAGGGCGGCGATCTCGTCGGCGTCCTCGTCCGCGTCGAGGTCGGCCTCGCCGACCGCCGCGGCGACGGCGTCGAGCGCCGCGACGAGCTGGTCGAGGGGGACCGGCTCCGCGGCGTCGGTCGCCTCGTCGTCCGCGGCCTCGTTTAGGAGCGCCTCGGGGTCCTCGTCGGCCTCGTCGATCGCGCCGGGGGCCGCGTCGTCGATCGCGTCGGCGGCCTCGTCGACGAACGACGCGACGGCGGCCGCGACGTCGTCGTGGCCGTCCTCGGTCCACTCGGTGTCCGCGACCGTCCCGGACGCGGCCTCGACGGCGTCGACGACGTCCTCGCCGTAGGGGCCGCGGGCCTCCTCGACGCCGTCGCGGAGCTCCGCGACGCGGTCCTCGAGGTCGCCGCGGGGGTCGTCGGCGTCCTCGTCGTCCTCGTCGGGCTCGGGGAGGTCCGCCTCCTCGATGCCGGTCTCGGCGTCGTCCAAGAGCGCCTCGACGTCGTCGAGGTCGGCCTCCGTCTCGGCGGCCTCGAGCCGGTCGGCGATCTCGTCGAGGTACTCGTTCAGGGACTCCTCGGTCGCGTCATCGGGGAGCGTCGGGGCGGCCGTCTCCGCCGACTCGCCGGCGTCCCCGCCGTCGTCCGCGGCGTCGGCCTCCTCGGAGGCGTCGGCCGGGTCGTCGTCGCCGTTGCTCATATACCACGAACTCCGCGCGTAGTCCATTAAGAGGTTTCCCTTCGCGGGCGTCGGCCGACCGCACGCGGGGGACGGACAAGCGTGCTGGGCGGACGGACGAGCGTGCCGGGCGGACGGACGAGCGTGCCGGGCGGACGGACCGCCCGCGACCGGGAGGCCGACCGCCGCCGCTCGGCGGGCGGTCCCCGGTACTTCGGACCGAATCGACGGCGGACGCCCGGACGCGGGAGTCGTGTTCACCACCAGCACACTTTTATTATCACTGACTAATACCGGAACGATTAGATGCTGGACGTCGACCGCGAGGCGATCACCGACGGGCCGGTCGGGCGCGTGCTGCTCGTCCTCGCCGCGCCGCTCGTGGCGCAGAACGTCGTGTACGTCGCCAACGCCCTCGTCGACACGTTCTGGCTCGGGCGGGTGGGCGAGGACGCGGTCGCGGCGGTCGGCCTCAGCCTCCCGATCCAGTCGCTGCTCGGCGCGACGGTCGTGGTCGGCGCGGTCGGCACCCAGATCCTCGTCTCGCAGCGCGCCGGCGACGGCGACGAGGCCGGCGCGCGCCGCGTCGCGGTCAACGGCGCGCTCGTCGCGCTCGCGGTCACCGCGGCGGTCGCGCTCCCGGTGGTCGTCTACGCCGAGGAAGTGGTGGCGCTGCTCGGCGCCGACCCCGCGCTCGCCGGGACGACCGCCACGTACCTCGCGATCGTGATCGCCGTCCTCCCGGTCGGCGCGGTCGGCGACACCGTCGAGAACTGCTTCACGGCGTACGGGGACACGCGGGCGGTGTTCCACGTGAGCCTCGTGGGCGTCCTCGTCAACCTGATCGCCGCGCCGGTGCTCATCTTCGGGGTCGGCCCAGTGCCGGAGCTCGGCGTCGCCGGCGCCGCGCTCGGAACCGCGCTCGCGGGCGTCGCCGGCCTCCTGTGGATCCTCGGGTACGCCGCGGGGATCGGCCGCGACACGTTCCGGCTCACCCGGGAGGCGTTCGCGTTCGACCCCGCGACCGTCCGCGAGGTCGTCTCCGTCGGCCTCCCGCTCGGCGGCCAGCGCGGCGTGAGCGAGCTCGTCAGGGTCCTCGTCGTCGGGCTCGTCGCGATCGCCGGCGGCGCGGCGGGCGTCGCGGCGTACACGGTCGGCGCCCGGGTCGCGACGCTCGCGGTCGTGCCGGCCCTCGGGATACAGCAGGCCGCGCAGTCGATGATCGGCCAGAACCTCGGCGCGGACGCCCCCGAGCGCGCCCGCCGGACGACGACCGCCGGCACGGGGATGGTCGTCGCCGGGTTCCTCGCGCTCGGCGCGGTCCAGTTCCTCTTCGCCGGCGGGATCGCGAACCTGCTCGCCCCCGACCTCACAGCGACCGGCCGGTCCCTGTCGGTCCTCTACCTCCGGATCCTCGGCGCCTCCTACTGGGCGCTCGGCGGCACGTACACCCTTCTGGCGGGATTCAACGGCGCCTCCCGCACCCGCACCTCCCTCGTCGCCGACCTGGTGAAGTACTGGGCGGTCCGGTTCCCGATCGCGGTCGCGGCCGTCCCGGCCGCGACGACGTTCGGCGCGTTCGGCGTCACCGTGACGCCGGGGTTAGGCTGGGGCGTCGAGGCCGTCTTCTGGGCGGTGGCGGCCTCGAACGTCGTCGGCTTCCTCGGCCTCGCCGCGTACTTCCTGTACGCGACCCGGCGCGGGATGTTCGCGAACGCGGCCGACCGCGCGAGCGGGGGCGAGGCCGGCGAGGCCGTCGCGGAGGCGGCTGACGACGACTGAGCGCCGCGGGTACGGGGCGGACGGTCAGCGGTCCGCGAGCAGCGCCGCGCTCTCGACGACGGTCGCGAACTCGCCGCGCAGGTGCGCGAGCGCGACGCGGTGGGAGGTCTCCGGGTCGATCCGCTCGCCGTCGGGCGCCTCGCGGGCGTGCGTCGCGGTCGCGTCGGCGACCACGCGCACGTCGTACCCGCGGTTCTCGGCCTCGCGCGTCGTCGTCGAGACGCAGTGGTCGGTGGTGAGCCCGCAGACGACGAGCGACTCGTGACCCGCCTCGCGGAGCCACTCGTCGAGCCCGGAGTCGAGGAACGCGCCGTTGACCGACTTCTCGAACGTCGGCTCCCCGTCGACGGGCGCCGTCTCCGGCTTCCACGCGAAGCCGGGGGCGTCCGGGCGCAGCGGCGAGTCCGGCTCCGCCGAGGCGTGGCGGACGTGCGCGACGGGCCGCCCGGTCGCGCGCCAGCGGTCGAGGAGCGCGGCCGCGACCGCCTCGGCGTCCGGGTTGTTGCGCTCGCCCCAGCCCGGCTCGTCGAAGCCGGTCTGGAAGTCGACGAGGAGGAGGACGGCGTCGTCGGAGAGCGCGATCGGCTCAGTCATCCGCACTCCCCGCGACCGGCGGGTCGCTCCGGTCTCCGTCCGCGAACCGCTGCCACGCGCCGCGTTCGAGCAGGGATTCGGGCGCCTTCGGGTGCTCGCGGGTCGGCGACAGGGGACAGGCGTCCGGGCTCGCGTCGTCGTCCTCGCGGAAGAGGTACTGCGTCCACTCGCGGTCGCCCTCGACGCCCCAGTCGCCGAGGTCGGCGTGGGGACAGACCCCGTCGTAGTCGCCCATCCGGTCGCGGATGGTCTCGCGGGCGCGCTCGCCCGCCTCGGTGTCGGCCGTGATCCCCTCGAAGACGGCGCGAGGCTGGAAGGTGATCTCCAAGCCGACCGGCGAGTACCGGCTCTTCCGGTCGTCGTAGAAGGGGGCCCGCGACGTGGGGAACAGCGGCTCGCCGCCGAAGCAGAACTCCCAGCGCGGGGTGTCCGGGTCGGTCGGGATGTCGTCGGGCCACGGCTCGGGGTCGTGGACGTGGAGGAACTCCAGCACGTTCCAGAGCCGCTCGTGGTAGTGCGCCTCGCCGCGCTCGCCCTCCGGCGGCCTGAAGAACACCGCGAGCGGCGCGCGGTCGGCGTGGTCCGGATACGTTTCGAGGTACTCCAAGAGAACGTCACGGAACCGCAACAGCGCGGCCGGGTCCGTCGTCGACTCGCAGGCGGCGTACAGGAGGTCTCCCTCGCGCTCGACCTCGATGCCGAAGTAGCAGGGGAACGGCGACCCATCGCGCTCGCCGAGCATCGACTCGCGGAAGGTGCGGTAGTGCTCGCGGAGCCACGCCGGCGCGTCGTCGAGCCGACCGCGGAGCGTCTCCTGGTTCAACAGCACGCCCTCGGTACCGGGCTCGTTCATACGCGTTGTCGGGGCGAAGCGGTCTTTTGGCTTTCGCCGGCTTCGGCGCGGTGGGAACGGTTCGGCGGCGCTGTTTCAATCCGACCAGCGCGGTGGCGCGTGCCTCCGAGCGCCCACCGGGCGCGAGGAGCACGCGCGAGGGAGTCGCGAGCGAAGCGAGCGACGAGGCTGGGGAGGCGTGAGGTGCTGTGCGGTCGCGGTGGGGTGGGACTCAAAGGGGCAGTCGTGAGGGCGGCGCAGGCGACGTAAGCACCGCAGCGAGCAGCGCGAGCGAGGAGCACAGCGAGCGTGCGCCGCCCTCGCGACTGGGGCTTTGGAGGCCTTCGTCGTCGATCCGTGATCAACCATTTATAAGCGAGCGACTGGGGCTTTAGCGGCTTTCATCTCCGGTTCGGTGGCAGAGGAACGCAAAACGCCGGCCCAGAACGAACCGTTTTACAAATTGTCAATCACTTACCACCGCGAACCGCGAGGCGTCGCCCTCCTCGGTCGGCGCGGTCACGAGCGAGACGCCCACGGTGAGCGCGCCGGACAGGAGCATCAGCCCGAGCGCCACGTCCCAGCCGCCGGCGACGGTACGGGGCAGCGTCGGCACGGCGTCGACGACCGCCGACAGCACCACCGCGAGGTAGATCGCCTGCGGGACCGCGACGCCGGCTATCATCCCGGTGCGCGTCGTCCGCGGCCAGTAGAGCGCGCAGATCACGGGGAGGGCGAGTAACGCGAACCCGGAGAATGCTGTATCCCCGACCTCGATCAGCGTCCCGGGGCGGAAGAGGCTCGCGACGAACGCGAGCGTCGCGAACGCCGCCACGCCGATCCGCGCGATCCACGCCTCGCGGCGCTCGGAGGCGTCCGCGTCGATCAGCGGGCGGTAGAGGTCCCGGGTGAAGTACGACGACCCGGAGAGCAGCATCGAGTCCGACGAGGACATCATCGCGGCCATCGCGCCGGCGACGACGACCGCCGCGAGCCACGTCGGCGCGTACTCGTTCAACACGACCGGGAGCACGTTCGCGTTCTCCGGGACGGTCACCGGAGTGCCGGCGGCCCACGCGCCGAGCATGAACGCGGGGACGAAGAGGAGCAGCACCAGCACGGGCCACAGCGCGAACGACCGCTTCAGCGTCGCCGCCGACTTCGCGACGAAGAACCGCTGGTTGATCTGCGGGAACATCGTCACGCCGAACGCGATGGTGATCGCCGTCGAGACGATGAACCCGACCGAGTAGGTCCCGCCGCCGAAGCTCCCGAACTCGGGGCGGGCCGCCAGCATCCCCTCAGTCGCGGCGCCGACGCCGCCGAGCGACGAGACGACCCACGCGGCCGCGATCCAGACGACGGAGAGCATGAACAGCCCTTGGAGCGTGTCCGTCCACGCCACGCCGCGGAGCCCCGCGACGGCGACGTAGAGGATCATGAACCCGGTGATCAGCGCCGCGCCGCCCCAGTAGGGGACCGCGCCGTTCGTGAGCCCGACGAGCGCCTCGCCGGCGCCCATCTGCTGGAGCATCACGTACGGGAACAGCCACAGGAGGCTCACGCCCGCGACCAGCGCGCGCAGCCCGGTCGAGCCGAACCGGTCGCCGAGCATCTCGCCGAGCGTCACGTAGCCGTTGCGGGCGCCGATCAGCCACTGCTTGTAGCCGATCACGTACCACAGCACGGCGAAGAGGACGCCGTCGAGGGTGCCCATCACGACCAGCCACTCGGGACCGGCCGCGTACGCGAGGTTCGGGCCGCCGAAGAAGGTGAACGCGGAGAGCAGGGTGGCGAACGTCGTGAAAAGCAGGACGAGCGTCCCGATCGACCGGCTCGCGAGGTAGTAGTCCTCGGCGGTCGTCTCCGAGACCCGGTACGCGACGAGGCCGAGCGCGAGCGCGACGACGAGGTAACCGACGACGATCCCGAGCGAGAGGCCGAGCGTCACCGGCGGTCACCCCCGCGGTCGACGGCCCCGTTTCCGGTTCCGTCGACGGGGTCGGCGGCCCGCCGTCCCATCCCGCGCTCCCACGCGCCGCTGCGCACGAACAGCGCGAACAGGGCCGCGCACAGCCCGAGCCAGCCCACGTGCCACCAGATCCACACCGGGAGCCCCGCGACGACGCGGTCGACGCCCCACAGCGGCCACGGCACCGCGAACGCCACGAGTATCGCGAACGTCGGTATCCACACGAGATCGCTCCGTGAGCGCGTCATGTGGGATAATACTACGTCTATAAACACTAAGAACTATCGAATAGGTTCGAAGCTGCGTGTTGGAGAAAAATTCTCTTCAACCACCGTCGCCGGAGGGGCGTGGCGATAGCTATTTTCCGCGAGAAGCGCAACCATACACGGACGGGCGCTACCGCCCGACATCACCATTCACCACTCATGAAAGACACAGAAAAATACCTGATACACGCCACCATCGCGGCCGACGGCGTCGTCGAGCGGAGCGACGTCGTCGGCGCGGTGTTCGGCCAGACCGAGGGCCTGCTCGGCGACGAGCTGGACCTCCGGGACCTCCAGGAGTCGTCGCGCGTCGGTCGGATCGACGTCTCCGTCGAGTCCGAGAACGGCCAGTCGTTCGGCGAGGTCACCGTCGCGTCGAGCTTAGACAAGGTCGAGACCGCGATCTTAGCGGCCGCGCTGGAGACGATCGACCGCATCGGCCCCTGTCACGCCTCGGTCGAGGTGACGAGCATCGAGGACGTGCGGGCCGCCAAGCGCCGCGAGGTCGTCGAGCGCGCCAAGGAGCTGATCGCCGGCGGCTTCGAGGAGACGAGCCTCGCCAGCAGCGACGTGTTAGACGAGGTCCGCGACGCCGCGCGCGTCGAGGGCATCGTCGACTACGAGGGGCTGCCGGCCGGGCCGCGCGTCGGCGACTCCGACGCCGTCATCGTCGTCGAGGGGCGCGCGGACGTGCTCACGCTGCTCGACTGCGGGATCAAGAACGCCGTCGCGGTCGAGGGGACGAACGTCCCCCAGGCGGTCGCCGACCTGACCGCCGACCGGACGGTCACCGCGTTCCTCGACGGCGACCGCGGCGGGGAGCTCATCCTCCGCGAGCTCGCGCAGGTGGGCGAGGTCGACTACGTCGCGTTCGCGCCGCCCGGCGAGTCCGTCGAGGACCTCGACCGCGACGCCGTCTTCGAGGCGCTCCGCGGGAAGGTCCCGTACGCCAGCCTCGCGGACGCGGCCGACCTCCGAGCGGCCGCCAGCGACGAGGAGGCCGACGGCGAAGGAGCGGCCAACGGCGGGGAAGTCGTCAACGGCGGGGACGTAGCCGACGACGACCGCCCCGAGTCGATCGCCCGCGTCGGTGACGGCGGCGCGGTGCCGAGCGGCTCCTCCGGAAGCGGGTCGGCCGGCCCCTCGACCGAATCGACCGACTCGCCGGCCGGCGCGTCGGAACCCGAATCGCCCGAATCGACGGACGCCGACGCCGAGACCGGCACCGACGCGGGCGATCCGCCCCCCTCCGGCGGGACGAGCGAATCGTCGGAGCCGGGGCGGACGCCCGTCGATGCTGCCGATATCGGAGCCGACGAGGACGGCGAAGCCGACTCGGCGGAGGCCGAGACGGGCCGAACCACCGAGGCCGCGGACGGCGAACCCGACGAACCGCGATCGATGGCGGCGCACGTCGGCGAGGTCGTCGGCGGGGAGACCGGACGCGCGCGGCTCCTCGACGAGGGGTTCGACGTGCTCGACGAGGTCGACGCCGGAGGGGCGTTCGACGCGGTCGAGGACGCCGAGACCGCGCCGCACGCGGTGGTCGTCGACGGGACCGTCGACCAGCGGCTGCTCGACGTCGCGGCCCAGCGCGGCGTCGGCGATCTGGTCGGCCGCGACCTCGGCGAGTTCGTGAAGCGGCCGGTCGGAACGCGCGTCCTCGCCGCGGACGACGTCTGGGCCGGAAGCTGACGATACGGCGCGGTCGTCGTCGGTTATTTATAAATAGTTGATCGCGGAGCGGCGGTGAATATCGCTAAATCACCAGCCTCTCGTTTATAAATAGCTGACCGTGGAGCGGCGGCGAACACCGCCAAAGCCTCAGTCGTTTATTGATAAATAGCTGCTCGCGGAGCGGCGGCGAACACCGCCGAAGCCCCAGCCGTGCGGTGGCCGCACGCTCGCTGTGCTCCTCGTCGCTCGTTTCACTCGCTCCTGCGGTGCTTGCGTCGCCTGCGGCCACCGCACGGCTGCCCCTTTGAGTCCCGCCCCTCCGGAAGACGTTCCTGCTCGCTTCGCTGCGCGGGCTGCGACTTCCGTGCTCCCACTCGCTTCGCTCGCGGGAACGCACAGCAACCGCACCTCACACCTCCCCAACCTCGTCAGTCGCCGTCGCTTCGCTCCGCCGACTGACTCCAGCGAGGGACCGAAGGTCCCTCTGGCAGCCGGCGCGTAGCGCCGGCGACCTCGCGCGTGCTCCTCGCGGCCGCCTTCGGCGGCCACTCGGAGGCACGCGCCACCGCACCTCACCGGCCATTTATAAATGGCGGCGTCGGTGTTGGATCTCACACCAGCCCGACCGCGCCGAGCACCGCGAACAGCGCGTCGCCGAATGTCAGGGAGACGACGAGCCCGATAGCCATCGGGACGACGAACGGCATTCCGGGCGAGACCAGCACGCGGTCCTCGCGGGCGACGACGGTGAGCCCGTCGCGGAGCGTCGCGGCGTCCGTGCCGTAGGCGCCGTGGTCGATCTCGTCGAGGAAGCGCTCGGCCGCCCAGGGGTCGTCGAAGTCGCGTTCGGGGTCGGACTCGGGATCGGTATCGGCCTCGGCGTCGACCGCGCGCCCCCCGTCGGTGGGCGCGTCGTCTACTGCGCGCCCCCCATCTGTCCGCGGACCGACGTGAGTGCCGCCGTCGGTCGGGTCGAACGTCTCGCCGACCGAGTCGGGATCCCGGAGTGTTTCGGAGTCGCTCCGCAGATCCGCGAGCGTGAGCCCGCGCCACCGGAGGTACATCCGGAGCGCGTCCAGGTCGAGCCCGCCCCGGGTGGGGCCGTCCAGGTCCTCGAACAGCCGGCCGTGCCGGTCCGGCAGCGAGTCGGTCGCCACCGGGCGCGCGAAGAACATGCTCGACGAGGCCTCGCCGCGGACGAGGTTGAGCGCGGCGAGGCCGATCGGGTACGCGAGGCCGAGGAGGACGGTGTTCGTGAGGATCGTCAGCGAGAACACGCCGAGCTGGGTGTCGACGAGCGGGAAGACGAGGGACCCGACCTCGTAGGCCGGGAACGTCGGGAAGATCACCGCGAGCGCGATCATCGCCTTCGCGTCGGCGCCGCCGAACGCCCCGAGGTACCAGAAGGCGTAGCCCAGCGGCGCGACGAACAGCAGGCTGATCGCGGCCCGAACGAGGAAGATCCGTCCGTCGAACCCCGCGAACGGCCACAGCGAGACCGCCTCCCAGACCAACAGCAGCGCGCCGAACAGGTACAGCGGCGGCCACAGCCGGTTCGGGAGGCGCCGGGTCCGGACGTCCCGGATCGCCGCCCACGCGAAGACGGGGACGACGAGCAGTCGGAGGAGGTCCGGCAGCGTCGCGAACATGTCCCCACGGGCGAGACGGGACCAATTAGGCGTTCGGGTTCGGCTATCGCGATCGATAGCGCCGCCCCGAGTCCGCGTCGCCGAGGGGGCTCTGCGCCTCGGTGCCGGCGATCCGCCGGGCCTTTGTGAGCCGCTCGCCGACCGGGTCGCAATGCGTCGCCGTCTGGGAACCAGCCTGTACGCCGGCCTGCTGTTCACGGTCCTGGGCCTCGTCGCGTGGGCCACCGGCCAGCCGTTCGTCTTCCCGAGCCTCGGCCCGTCCGCGTTCGTCCTCGCGTTCGACCGCCGGAGCGAGCGGGAGCGCGCCGTCCGCGTGGTCGGGAGCCACCTGATCGGCGGCGGCGCCGGGCTGGCGGCGTGGACGGTGATCGCCGACGGCGCCGCGCTCACGGCGACGCCGCCCGCCTTCTCCCCCGAGGGGTTCCGGCTGACCGCGAGCGCGGTCGCCTCGCTCGTGGCGACCAGCTGGGCGATGATCGCGACCGACTGGGTCCATCCGCCGGCGTGCGCGACGACGCTCATCGTCTCGCTCGGCCTGCTCTCGACGCCCGCCGAGGTGGCGATCATCGTCGCGAGCGTGACCGTCCTCGTCGCCTTCCACGCGGCCGTCATCCTCGCGTTCAAGCGCCTCGTCGGGGACGCACACCCCTTGTACGGGCGCGACGACGCGGACGAGGCGACCGACGCGGACGGCTGACGCGAGTCAGTCGCCGGACCGCTCCGGTCCGTCCGGCCGGTCCGCCCGCCGGTCGAACACGTCGAGGATCGGCTCGGGGTCGTCGAGTCCGGGGATCCGGTACTCGTCGTCGCGGAGTTCGATCGCGACGGTCTCGGTCCCGAGCCGGCGGTCGAGTCCGCTCCGCTCCACGCGCAGGTCGGTCTCGTCCCACGGCTCGACGCGCCACAACGCCACGCCGAACAGGCGGTCGCGGGCGACGAGCGCGTCGTCGCCGGCGCGGTACTCGACGAGCCCGTGCCGGAGCTCGTGGTCGAGCGCGGCGAGCGCCAGCGGGACCGCCACGGCAAGCGCGCCGAGGGTTCCGGCGGTCGGCCAGTTCCCGCCGATCGCGAACAGCAGACCGACGAACCCGAAGGCCCCGGCGATGTACCACAGTCCCGGATGGCCGAGGGGAGTCGTCAGCGCCCCCGCGACCCGGGCGCGTCGGGGCTGGCGGACCGTCTCGACCGGTTCCGCGAGCGACCCGTCCGCCGGTTCCGGCTCGGGAGGGTCGTAGGAGAACCCCAGATCGAGCGACGACGACTCGTCGAACGCCGCCAGCCGGTCGCCGTACAGTCCGCCGAGGTCGAACGCGGCCTTCACCGCCACGATCCCGAGCAGGAGCGGGAGTCCGACCGCGTCGGCGTCGAGCGCGGAGATCGGCGTGTCGTCCTCTAAGGTCCCCGCGGCGACGACCGTAACGGTGAACAGCGCACCGAAGAAGATCGCCGCGCCGCGGGCGAACACGCCCGTGAACGCCGTCTGGGCGCTGTGGTCGCGGTACTCGCCGCGGCCGAAGTACTCGACGAGCGTCGTCGCGCCCTCGCCGACGAAGACGGCGAGGACCGCGAGCGTCACGGTGTCGATCGCCTCCGCGCCCAGCCCGCCGCCGACGACGCCGACCGTGAGCGTGCCGACGACCGCCCAGACGACGACGAGGATCGGCGCCGCGATCGGGAGCACGAGCAGCGACGAGAGCCGGACCTGGACGTCGGTCAGCGGGAGCGACAGTCCGACCCGGCGCTGCGCGAGCGGCCCGGAGATCAGCACCTCGCGTTCGACCTCCGACGGCCGCCCGGCGAACAGCCCGCGGACGAGCGCCCAGCCGGAGGCGATCCCGAGCTCGAACCAGTACAGCGTCATCAGCGCGGCCGCGTTCCAGCCGAGCGCGACGACGCCGACGAGCGGGAGCAGGTTGGCGGCCGCCACCGAGAGCGCGCGGGGCCGGCGACCGCGACCGAGCGCGCGCAACCGATCGGTGAGGGAGGAGGGCATCCGTCGGTCGTTCCGCGTCGTCGCACATAAGCGGACGGGAGCGGACGAGAGCCCCCGGCGCGACGGCCGACCGAGTCGGCCGAGACGCGGCCGGTTCAGCGCGCCGGCCCGGCCTCGCGGTGGAGATACAGGTACGCGAGCACCGGAACGATCGTGAACACGAGCGTCGAGAGCGCCCAGAGGAGCGCGTAGCGGCTCCCGCGGGCCCTCGCGTCGCGGTAGATCCAGACCGCGGCGGCGACGACCACGCCGTAGATGACGAGCGTGAGCGGGAGCGACCACGGGAGGGCGACGCCGAACAGGGTCATGGCCCACCGGTGAGGTCCGCGCACATCACGAAGTCAGGTTCGGCCGCGACCGACACGCGGTTCGCGGCGGCGTCGCTGACGTGTTCGACCGTCTCCGGGATCAGCGCGCGGGCGCCGTCCGCGGCGGCCGCGGCGGCGTCGGCGGCGACCGCGTCGAACAGCGCGCCCGCGGCGCCGACGTCGCGCCAGGCGGCGACGCCGTACGTCGCGGTTCTGGTGGTCTCGCCGTCGACCTCGCGCTCCGTCACGCGGGTCCGGACCGCGAAGCCGGCGAGCCCGCCCGCGTCGCCGACCGCGAGCAGGCGGTCCTCAGCCGCGGCGGTCGCGAGCCGCTCCCGGGTGAGCTGCGAGCAGGCCCACGACTCGCCGGGGTCGAGCGCGAGCCCGCGCAGGCGGTCGCGGGCGTCGCTGTCGCTCCAGAACGCCCACGCCGCGTCGGGGTCGGGGGCGTCGAGGGCGGCGATGTCGACCGCGGCGGAACCGCCCCCGTCGCCGTCGAGCGCGTCCGGGTCGGGCTCCGGCTCCGCGAACCGGAACTCGGTCTGGGGCTCGAAGCCGACCGCGCGCGACTGGCCGAGCCCCATGACGTTCCACGAGAACACCATGTTGCGGCAGACGGTCGCACCGCGCTCGCGCGCCCAGTCGAGCGCGGCCTCCGAGAGCGCGGTGCCGACGCCGTGGCCCCGCGCCGCGGGGTCGACCCGGATCCCCTGTCCCCACGCCTCCCACTCGGTGAGCAGAACACCTTGGATACAGCCGACGACGGCCTCCGGGTCGCCCGCGTCGGCGGCGCCGTCGCCGTCGCCCGCGACGTGCGTGTCGCCCGCCTCCCGGCCGTCGAGGCCGCCGGCCTCTACCGCATCCGGGGGCAGCGTGGCGACGAAGGTGCCGCGGTCGGGATCGTCTGATTCGGCCCACTCCGGGAACACCCGCGGGATGTAGTCCTCGTGGCGTTCGCCCCACGTGTCGCGCGCGAACGCCGCGACCGCGTCGGCGTCGGCGGGGCGCGCCTCGCGGACGACGACGGTCGTACCGGCGTCGGGCGCGTCGGTGTCTTCGCTCATTGCCGTGGCCGCGACTCCTCGGTCACCTCGTCCGCGAGGTCTCGGCCCATCGCGTCGGTCGGCTCGAAGGGGTTTGCGAGCGCCTTGACACCGCGTCTCCGCACTTCGTGGACCGTCCGCTCGATCGACCCCGGCAACTCGGAGTCGTCGGTCGTCTTTCCCGTCGAGACGACGTCGCAGCCGCGGTCGGCGAGCGCTAGCTGCTCGCCGATATCACGAGTCGTATCGGTGGTGGAGGTCGTCGAGCCCGAGAAGTCGGGTGCCGCAGGTGGCATACCCGCCTTTCGGCGACCCGAGGTATAATTCTCCGTGTCGCGGCCGAAAGGACCCTCTAGTCCGTCGAACGACGCGACGCCGTCGCGCTCGCAACTCCTGACGGGTGACGGTACTCAGACGCTTCGCTCGACCGGCTCGGATCCGTTCGGATCGCTGAACGCGTCCGTCCGGTTCGGTGACTCGACTCGGCCGACCATAACAACCGGGAGCTAACGCTTCGAAATCATTATTGCCGTTCGAGGCCGGAAGCTAGTCGAATGACCAGCATCGGCAACTACGATGGAAAAGTCGAGAGGGTCTTGGAATCTATTTCAGCCGGTGTCGGGGATAGGGTCCGGATCGACCGAGACAACCGTCCGTCGCAAGAGGGGACCCTCATGCCGGGAGACGAAGGGGGTCAAACCGATCATATCGTGGTCAAACTGGACAGCGGGTACAACGTCGGAATAGAAGTCACCGAACACACCTCTGTCAAAAGTATTCAGAACGAAGATGACTGAAAGCGATACGGAGCGACCGGAGGTCGCCATCATCAACGTGGGTGGCACGATATCCGCCAGCGTCGACTACGAGACGGGAGCGGCCACGCCGCAGTCGTCCGCAGAACAGATCTATCGAACGGTTCCGGAAGTCGAGGATATGGCCGATCTGAGCGGAACGACGGTCTGTAACATCCAGAGTGAGAACATCCGACCTCGCCACTGGAATCAGATCGGAAACACCATCGAAGCGGAATTGAACGACGGGGCCGCAGGCGCCATCATTCCGCACGGTACCGACGTGATGGGACATACGGGTGCAGCGCTGAGTTTCATGTTCCAAGACCTGTCTAAGCCGATAATTCTTGTCGGCGCACAGCGGTCACGCGACCGTCCGAGCAGTGATATTTACCTCAATCTGGCTAGTGCCGTCGCGGCAGCCACGTCGAATCTCGCAGAGGTCGGCGTCGTAATGCATCGGTCGACGAGCGACGAATCGTGTTGGCTACATCCGGGTCCCAAAGTGAGAAAGTGCCACACGAGTCGGAGGGATGCCTTCCAGACGGTCAACTCCCGCCCGATCGGAGAGATCAAGGGCAACTCGGTCGAGTTTCTGGACCCGGACGGGAAGGCCGATCGGACCGATGAGGACGTGGAGTGTAACGACGGCTTCGAGGACGATGTCGCTCTGGTAAAGCTTTCTCCGAACATGTCCCCGGACCGGATTCACCATTTGGTCGACGAGGGGTACGAAGGGATCGTGCTCGAGGGGACCGGGCTGGGGCACTCTCCGGAGCAGCTCGATGAAGGTATCGAGCGAGCCATTACGAACGAGATCCCCGTCGTAATGACTTCTCAGTGTCTGTGGGGGAGGACGAACATGAGGGTCTATTCCAGAGGGCGAAACTTGCTGGATTTGGGCGTGTTCCCGGTTGGGGATATGCTCCCGGAGACGGCGTATATCAAACTCATGTGGGTTCTGGACAAGACGAAGGACCCGGAGAGGGTGAAAGAGATGATGCAAGAAGATCTGGCCGGAGAGATCAACGCTACTTCACAGCATGACACGTACCTGAAGCCGCAGTACGAAGGTACGCCGTTCGGCAAGTAGGCTCGTACATCCACGAACTCCGGTAGGCCGACGTGTCGTCTCCCCCCGCGAAGTACAGGCGGACGTCTCTTTCCGCGATAGCTACGAACGGCGTCGATTCACCCCGTTGGTTATATCCCAACTGCGGTCGGGAATCCTCTTCGAGGCGGGGAGGATGTCAACCGGAGAACTCACACGATAGCGCGTACAAGTACTCCGTCTCTCTACCGCCGTCGTCCGGCTCTTCGTAGTGGGCGACACCCCGTTCCTTGAGCTCTCTGAACCAATCGATGTGCTCGTAGTACGAATTTCTAAACGGTAACTCGCTGACCGAACAGTCGAAGGAGTCGAATCCGGAACTCGGCAGCTGTTCGACTGTATCGCCGACGTTGGCGAGAGACGTATGGATGAACAACAGCCGTCCACCCCGCTTCAGTACGGTGGGACTGTTGTCGATCAGTTTCTCGATGAACTTCCGGCCGTCCTCGCCACCGTAGTAGTTGTACATGTCGTACTCCGAATCGGGCTTCGAACGCATCGGCAGGGAAGGCGGATTGGAGACAACCATATCGACGTCGAGTTCGGAGTCGAGAGACTCGGTGAAATCGACCTTTCGAACGTCCACCCGGTCAGAGACGTCATTGATGCGTGTGTTCTTTCTTGTCGCCTCCAGCGCTGCGTCGTTGATGTCGAACGCGTAGACCTGCTTTACCCCCAATTTCGCGAGAAATATCGATAACGCACCGCTGCCACACCCGACGTCCACTACTTCGCGCGGCACGGAGTCCCGAGCGACGATACGCTCGATGAGGAACTCCGTGTACGGAGAGGGGTCCATGGCGCCGGGAAGCGGATCGATAGTAATTGACCGTCCCTCAGCTTCGATTTTTAACATCTGCTTCAGGGTTCGCACGGAATGCAAAATAAGTTGCGAACGCAGCATAAAAAGGGTCGAAGTTACCGGAACCCGCCGCGGAACGAAGACGCCCGGCTTCAGCCCGTGGCTTCGACGGGCATGCCGGTGAAGTCGGCCGAGGGAACTCCGGATCACGCGCAGTATCGCCAGCGAAGTCGATCGGGCCGGCAACCCTCTCGGGACGACGGGAGCCGTCACCCTGCGAACTCGGCTTAGACGAGTTGCATGTAGAGGAGGACAAGGATCAGGACGATCGCCGCCAGGGCGAGAGAGAGCACACCCGTCCGCACGGTGGTGCGGACATCGAGATCGGAGACGGTTTGCGGCCTCGAATCCGACCCGTCCCGCCCCCCGCTACCTACCTGGACGGGATCGTCTCTCTCCATGATCTCGTAAATTTCGGACGTATGCGTGAATTCCTCGTGAGGGAAATACAGGGGTTTGTCAATCTGCGTTGCAATCCGCTGTTCTAAGAGAATTTTCGTCGATCCGACGGACCGATCGTAGTCGTAGTCGCGAATTTTGAGCACCGAAAAGACGATGACCCCGTTTACACCGATGACGATGAGATTCGAGAGGAATTCGTCACCGACGGAGATGACCAACGTCAACATCGTTGCCGCGCCGAGCAGAGCTAAAATGGCTAGTTCGCCCCGGCTGACTCGCTTCTGACTCATCAGGAGCCAGTTGGAGATAGCGGTATCGAGATTCTGGAGCTCGGCTTCGACCGTCTCGGTGGACTCGTCGTCGGGGCTCCGTATCGTTCGTATTTCTCTTTTCAGGTTCTCACTCTGATCCCGTACTTTCTTGATCAGTTTACCGCGTTTATCGGAGCTACGCCCGTAATTCAGATCGCTAATCGATTTGATCAGTTCGTACGTTTCCTCGTACACCCGTTCGACGTCTTCGGCACTACGGTCGGATCTCTCTATATCAGTAATCAGCTGGCTCAGCGTTTCGTTAATACGGTTCATTTTCTTGTCCTGCATTCGATTGGTCGCCCATACCCTCTCCAGCATGAACCCGGTGAGGATCGCAAAGATCGTCCCAACCAGGCTACTGATCTGGCTCACCGAAGAGGAACTCCCGAGGATCGCCGGATCGATGTACAGATACAGCGAGCTGAGGAAGATAGCGATGAGCGCCCCGGCCAACGACGTCATGTGGCGGAACGTATCGTTGAGCATGACCTGTGCTGCGATGATGAGGACCGCCCCGAACGCCACGCTCTCCGTTAACGGCGCGCCGACGAACACGCTGAGGAAGATCGTACTCAGAATGGGGGTTAGATAGGATAGCGACGAGATCAGGACGTGTTCGCCGAGAACGAGCGCTTTGCCCCATGCGAGCTGTGCGAGACCGAACGTCGAGAGGCCGAACAGCAGGAGTATCGGCAGTGATTGGGTGGATATCTCTACGTGTAGACCGGTCGCGAGAACGATCCCCGCCTCGGCGAGCAAGGCCACGAGAACGGCGACGAAGTAGATCAGTGGCGTCGAGTTCACGTACTCCTCGGCGATCGGAAGGAGGTTCATGTACACGCCCGCCGAAACCGCCGCGACGAACGCGACGATGTACGTGAATCGGATCCCCCCCGCGAGGAGCGAGTCTGCGGACCCGCCCGCGATGAGTGCTGCTCCAGAAAAGGCGAGCGAGAGGGCACCCATCTCGAACAGGCCGAAAGAGGCGTCAGACCGTCTAAAGACGAACGAGCCGAACGCCGGCAGGAACAGCGGCCAGAGATAATTGATTATGTTCGCCGGAACGCTCGGTCCTTCCTGAATCGAGAAAAAGAACGTAAGATCGTAGACGAGAAGGAAGATCCCGAACAGGACCAGTATCGCGATAAACCAGTACGGTGACTTGTGGTCGTTTTCGAGCAACGAAGTTACACTGTCTTTGGTATCGTCCCAATCGTACCACAGCCACACACCGAACACGAGTGCACCACATGCCATCCGAACAAACGCTAAACCGAGGTAGTTGGCCTCCTGATGGACGTAATCCGCGCCCGGTGCCGAGAGGCTCCAAAAGAAGACGGTAGTCAATGCCAGTAAAACCGACCAGTAGTAGGTGTTCGTGTCGTTAGGCATCAGAGAAATTCTCCGGATATTACCGTATAGACCTGTCGTCTGCCGATAAATAACTGTCAGGCTTATACATTTTGTTTGGAGGGTCGGTTTATCGCGTTCGAGCGTACACTATCGTGAGACTGCGCAGTGAAAAAGATACCCTGGCTCGGAGCCGAGTTCAGGTCATCGCCGCGGGTGATCGTTGCGACTGCGGGGGTACAGACCAGCTCAGTGTCTCGTCCGGACGTTCCGCCGGCGCCGGAGCGGCGTCGAATCCGGTCGTCCGGTGCGCGGGGAGAGAGCGGCGATCCCGAGGGGGAAAGAGAACGGTTGCGGGCAACGACAGAGACGGGCCGACGGCTACGGACCGATCGCGGGCACGACGGGCGCCCGAGTCAGTGTTCGATGTACTCGGCTTCCCAGTCGGTCCGAGCCTCGATCTCGCGGCGCCCGCGGCGGGTCAGCGTGTAGTAGTTGGTGCGGCGGTCGCGCTGGCCCTTCTCGACGAGCCCCTTCTCGACGAGCGTGTCGAGGTTCGGGTAGAGGCGGCCGTGGTGGATCTCCTTCTCGTAGTACTCTTCGAGCTCCTCTTTGATGGCCAGCCCGTGCGGCTCGTCGAGGCCCGCGATCACGTAGAGCAGGTCCCGTTGAAAACCTGTGAGGTCGTACATACAACTGCCTGTACATACCTGTCGAGAATAAATAAACATACCGTTATTTTATCCCTCGCAGGACCGGTCGTCGGGCCTTAGGCCCCGCATAACAGACGAGTCAGTTCTATCAGTGCGATAATTGTCATACGACACCAAACCGAGTGTTCGCGGCCGCAACTCGTTATGCGCGTCTGATACGTGGCCGAATACGGAGACCGTGTCCGGTCGCTCGACGGAGTGGCACGGGCGTCTGTTCGCTCTGCCGCGAGAGAATCTGAGCCGGGGCTACGCGGTCGAGTGTCGGAAGAAGGCACGCCCGACGCGGAAAAAAGCCGCGTCGGGCCTGCCGATTGGTCCCCGCTGACGCTTCGGCCCTCCAGACGAAGCGTCACTTCATCGTACATCGTAGAGAGTGATAAACGTGTCGTACGTCGCTTACATGTGTTCCTCTTCTAACACCCACCCGAGCGCGCGCTTGTAGTGCGTGAACAACTCTTCGACGCCGCGGTGTTTCATCTCCTCGTCGTCTAACTGCTCTCTGAGGAACTCGTACTGCTCTCTGACCTCCTCTTCGGAGCGCATACGAGACGGATACGGCGCGGCCCCGGATAGTGTTGTGGCCGAGACGTGACGACGACTGCTTGGGTACGTCCGAGGCCTCGCCCGTTCGGTTGCGAGTGGAAAACGCGGATCGGCGGCGAACGCGGCCAAAGACCCAGCCGCTCTATTATAAGTAGCTGATCGCAGATCGGCGGCGAACGCCGCCAAAGCCCCAGCCGTTTATTTATAAATGACTGACGGTAGATCTACGGCGAACACCGCCAAAGCCCCAGCCGCGAGGCGGGCGCACGCTCGCTGCGCTCCTCACTCGGTCGCTACCGCTCCCTCGTTGCGGTGCTTACGTCGCCTGCGCCCGCCTCGCGGCTGCCCCTTTGAGTCCCACCCCACACCGCTCCGCACCTCACGCCTCCCCAGCCTCGTCGGTCGGCGTCGCTTCGCTCCGCCGACCGACTCCCTCGCGCGTGCTCCTCGCGGCCTCCGCTTCGCTCCGGCCGCTCGCAGGCACGCGCCGACCGCCTGATCTGTTTATAAATAGTTGCCGTCGCGGTCGCGGGCGAACGGTAACGTTGATACGTCGACCGCGGGTACGAGAGGAGACATGGACGAGCGGACCCGCGAGTACCTCCGGGGGCGGTTCGGCGACTACTACCGGTCGGTGTCGCTGTCGCTCCCGCCCGACGCGAACCTCCGCGAGTGGGGCCACATCCCGTGGACGCCCGGGTCGGGGACGACGATGGTCCGCCACCAGTCGCTGTTCGACCTCGGCGACGTCGACACGTTCTTCGCGGACAACGCCCCCCGCCACGCCTACTTCTCGGCCGCGCGCTACGACAACCCCGGCGCGGCGACGATGGGCCAGAAGGGGTGGCGGAACGCCGACCTCGTCTTCGACCTCGACGCCGACCACCTCCCCGGCGTCGACCCGGAGACCACCTCGTACCCGGAGATGCTGGCGGCGTGTAAGGAGGCCCTCCTGCGGCTGTTAGACTTCGTCGACGACGACTTCGCGTTCGAGGACGTGACGGTCGTCTTCTCGGGCGGCCGCGGCTACCACGTCCACGTCCGCGACGAGAGCGTCCGGGAGCTCGACAGCGAGGCGCGCCGCGAGATCGTCGACTACGTGCGCGCCATCGACCTCGACACCGACGGCCTGATCCGGACCGTCTCCGACCGCGGGACGACGAAGCGCGTCCTCCGCACCGAGGGCGGGTGGGGCGCGCGCGTCCACGAGGCCCTGATCGACTACGCCGACGACCTCCGCGAGATGGACGACGAGGCCGCCCGCGAGCGCCTGACGGAGCTCGACGGCATCGGCGAGGGACGCGCGGAGACGATCCTCGGCGCGTTCGACCGGAACCCGACCGCGGTCCGCGAGGGCAACGTGGAGGCCGGCGGGCCGGGCGTGCGACGGCTCGTGGAGGCGCTCGCGTCGCGCGTCGCCGCGGAGGACGCCGCCCCGATCGACGAGCCGGTGACCACCGACACGCGGCGGCTCATCCGGCTGCCGGGGACGCTCCACGGCGGCTCCGCCCTGGTCGTCACGCCGCTCGACCGTGATGAGCTCGCCGACTTCGACCCCCTCCGGGACGCCGTCCCGGAGCGGTTCGTCGGCCGCGAGATCCGGATCGAGACGGACGCGGATCGGACGGTAGAATTAAACGGCGAGCGCGTCAGAGTTGAATCCGGTAGAAACACCGTGCCCGAGTTCGCGGGAGCCTTCCTGATGGCCCGCGGCGAGGCGCGGAAAGCCCCCGAACGATGACCGACCACAGATGAACCTCGACGAACTCCGGTCCGCGCAGGCGAAGGAGCGCCGCAAGGACAGCCTCCAGCACCTGCGGGACTCGTTTTACGACGACGTGGGCGCGTACGTCGCGGACCTCCGCGCCGCGCGCGACCGCCGCGCCGAGCAGGTCGAGAACCCGTTCGCGGACGACGACGTGCGCCGGCTCTCCGACGAGGTCGAGACCGCCGAGGAGGTCGCCGAGGCGCTCTACGAGCGCCGGGTCGGGAAGGTCGTCAAGCTCGCCTCCTTCGCCGCGGCCGACATGTCGGTCGACGAGGAGGGGATGACGACCGAGGAGCGCCGGCTGTTCGACGACCTCGTCGAGCGCATCACCGCGAACAAGTCGGAGGTCCTCGACGTGCTCGCGGGCGAGTCGCCGATTCCGGACGAGTCCCAGACCGCCGACGAGACCGCGGCCGCACCCGACGCCGCGGAGTCGCGCGACCCCGCGCCGAGCGGTCCGACGTCCGAAACCGATGCGTCCCAGACGGGCGCTGAGCCGGCGGAGACGGATCCGACGGGTCCGAGTTCCGAGGAGGCGGACGCAGGCGACGGCCCCGCCGCCTCGGACGCGCTCGCCGGGGCGATGGGCGGCGGCGAGGCGGAATCGCCGCCGAACGCGCCACCCGAACCGACCGAGGGCGCCGCGGCCGACGGCGAGGTCGCTTCCCCCGATACGGAGCCGGCCGACGGCGCCGCGACCGACGGCGACGACGAGCCGACGCCGGTGCCGCCCGAGCCGGCGCCGCCGGGAGCGGTCGGCGTCGACGCGGGCGACGGCGCGAGCGACGAGCCCGACGGCGTTGCCACCGACCACTCCGCGGGCGAATCGGACGACGCGGTCGACCCCGGAGCGACGACTGACGGCGGACCGGTCCCCGAAGCGACGGCGGGCGACGAGCCGGGCGCCGGTCCGGAATCGGATCAGGGAACCGAGCGGGCCACGGTCCGGATCACCCGCGACGTCGGGGCCATCTTCGGCGTCGACGAGCGGGAGTACGAGCTCGCCAGCGAGGACGTGGTCTCCCTCCCGGTCGAGAACGCCGACCCGCTGGTCCAGCGCGACGCCGCCGAGCGCATCGACTGACCGCGGCCGATGGCGGCTCCCGAGCCCTCCTCTGCCGGCGATCAGGGCGACACCGACGCGGACGCTGATTCTCCCGAATTCGAGCGTTTCGTGGCCGCTTTCGGCGCCGTCGCGACCCTCTCGGCGCTCGGCGGCATCGCGCTCGCCATTCTGCTCGATCCGACCTTCTCGTGGGCGACCGACGCGCTCTCCGACTTAGGCGTCCGCGACGGGAGCGCCCCCGCGTTCAACTGGGGGCTGATCGCCGGCGGGGCGGCCGGGGTCTGCTACGCGGCGGGCCTCGGACGGGCCGGGCGCCCGCTCCGGGCGCTCCTCCTCGCGCTGGCGATGGTCGCGATGGCCGGCGTCGGCCTCTTCGACCTCACCGAGCCGCTCCACGGGCCGGCCGCGATCGGGTTCTACGGACTGGTCACGCTGGTGTTCGCCGTCGACGGTTGGGTCAGGCGCGGAGCGGCGACCGGGCGCGTCGCGCTCGCGTTCGCCCCGGTCCACGTCGCCGTCTGGGCGACGTTCGTCGCCGGGTGGTGGCCCGTGACCGGGCTCGCGCTGCCCGAACTCCCGGGGGCGCTCATGCTCGCCGCGTGGGTCTGGGTCGTCGGGCCGGCGCCCGTGGTCGAGGCGATCCGGGCTGCTGCCGGCGACACGACCGACGGACACTAACGCCGCGGGCGGCTACGGTTCGCCGATGGAGTTGGAGTTCCTCGGCGGCGCCCGCGAGGTCGGCCGGAGCGCCCTCCTCGTCGACGACGCGCTGCTGCTGGACTACGGGCTCATGACCGCGGACCCGCCGCGGTATCCCGTGCGCGACCCCGAGCCGGAGGCGGTCGTCGTCTCGCACGGCCACCTCGACCACGTCGGCGCGGTCCCCGCGCTGCTGAAGGGCGACCGGCGGCCGCCGGTCCACTGGACGCCGCCGACGGGCGAACTCGCGCGCACGCTCGCCGAGGACACCCTGAAGCTCCACGGCAACAGCCCGCTGTGTCCGTTCGGCGCCGAACACGTCGCGCGCTTGGGCGAGGCCGAGCGGCGGCACGGCTACGAGGAGCCGTTTCCGGTCGCGGGGGGAATCGATGAGGGCGGGTACGAGGTGACGCTGTTCCCGGCGGGCCACATCCCGGGCTCCGCGCACGTCCTCGTCGACGACGGGGAGACCCGGCTGCTGTACACCGGCGACTTCCACACGGACGACCAGCGGCTGGTCGCCGGGACGACCGCGCGCCCCGACGCCGACGTCGTGGTCTGCGAGTCCACCTACGCGGACGTGACCCACGAGGACCGCGCCGCGGTGGAGTCAGCGTGGGCCGAGGGCGTCGAGCGGACGATATGGGAGGGCGGCACCGTCGTCGCGCCCGCGTTCGCCATCGGGCGGACGCAGGAGCTTCTGATGGTCGCGGCCGCACACGGCCTCACGCCGTACGTCGACGGGATGGGCGTCGAGGTGACCGAGATGCTCCGGCGGTACCCGTCGTTCCTCCGCGACGCGGACGCGTTCGGCGAGGCGGTTGGTCGGGCCCGCGTCGTCACGGGCCGCGACGGACAGCGGGAGCGGATCGCGGCCGATAACGCGCTCGTCGTCACCACCTCGGGGATGCTCGCCGGTGGGCCGGTCCACACCTACCTCCCCGAGATCCGGACGAACCCGACGAACCTCGTGACGCTCACGGGGTATCAGGTGGAGGGGACGCCGGGGCGCGAGCTCCAAGAGCGCGGGCAGCTGGAACTCAACGGCCGGGTTCAGCCCGTGAGCGCGCGGGTGGAGTCGTACGACTTCTCCGCGCACGCCGACCGAGAGGGGTTGGAGTCGTTCCTGGCGTCGTATCGAGACGCGCGCGTGCTGGTGAACCACGGCGACCGCTGCGAGGCGTTCGCCGAGGACCTGCGCGCGGACGGGTTCGCGGCGAGCGCGCCCAAAATCGGAGAGCGGATCGAGCTGTGAGCGGTCTGCGAGCGAATCGATCCGTGAAGGGTCAGCGACGGTCGGTTCGAGCCGCGGCTCGCGGAGCGTGTGAAGTAGAAGCGGTGCGGGCTCGGCGGCGGTCTACTCTCCGCCGTCTGTGTACGCCCAGTCGTCGAGCACGCGCTCGGCGACCGCGTTCGCCTCCGCCGGCGACGGGCAGGAGCCGGCGACGACCTCCTGAGAGAGCTCGCCCGCGAGGTCGTACACCGCGCTCCCGTCCGCGCGCTCGGCCACGCGCTCGAAGGTGGGCCGGTAGCCGGCGGCGGCGCGCTGACCGATCTCGTCGAGCGAGGCGTCGATGGTGTACTCCAGCTGACGGACCGCTTCCTCTGGTTCCATACGCGATCCACCGAGGCCGATCCACTTAAAGGTACTCGGATTCGGAACTGAGTTAATTCCGCAGTGTCGTTCGCGCCGAACCGACGTTTATACGCCGCCGGAGCGGCGACTGGCGCCATGACCGACGCAGACGAGCGCGGCGACGAGGCCGTGCCCCCCGTCGCGGACCGCGCCGACGACGTCGCCGAGCGCGCCGCGGTCGCGAAGCGCGCCGCGGAGGCGGGCGCTGCGGTCGCGCACGAGCACTTCCGGAGCGACATCGCGGTGGAAACGAAGGGCGAAGACGACGTGGTGACCGAGGCCGACCGCGCCGCCCAGCGCACCGTCATCGAGTCGATCCGCGAGTCGTACCCCGACGACGCGGTCGTCGGCGAGGAGGAGGACGAGCGCAAGACCGTGCCGGACGCGGGCCCCGCGTGGGTGATCGACCCCATCGACGGGACGAACAACTACGTCCGCGACGTGCGCGTGTGGGCGACCGCGGTCGCGGCCGTCGTCGACGGCGAGCCCGTCGCGGCGGCGATCGTCGCGCCCGCCCTCGGAGATACCTACACCGCCGACGCCACGGGCGCGTACCGCAACGGCGAGCCGATCGCAGTGAGCGACGTGGCCGAGCCCCGCGCCGCCGCCGTCGACCCGACGATCTGGTGGGCGTACGACGCCCGGGACGAGTACGCCCGCGCCTGCGAGGCGATCGTGACGCGCTTCGGCGACATGCGTCGGTTCGGCGCCGCGCAGGTGGTGCTCCCGACGGTCGCGGCCGGCGGGCTGGAGGGAACGATCACGAACGTCGCGGCGAACCCCTGGGACACGGTTGCGGGGGTCTTCGTGATCCGACAGGCCGGGGGGCGCGTGACGGACTTAGAAGGAGACCGCTGGCGCCACGACTCGAAGGGCTTGGTCGCCTCGAACGGCACCCTCCACGACGAGGTGCTGGCAGCCGCCCGAGCGATCGAGGACCCCGATTGAGCGCGGCTATTTATATGAGATATTGGCGGCGCGCCGCCGAGCGGCCGCCCTCGGCGGCCGCGAGGTGCCCGCGAGGGAGGCGGCGGCCCGGCGCGGCTCCGCCTGCGCCGGGCCGTCCGCCGAGGCTGGGGAGGTGAGAGGTGCGGGGCTGTGCGGGCGGGCGGGACTCGAAGGGGCAGTCGCGAGGCGGTCAGAGGCGACGCAAGCACTGGAAGGAGCGAACGCAGTGAGCGACTGAAGCGCACAGCGAGCGTCTGACCGCCTCGCGGCTGGGGCTTCGATGGTGTTCGGGTCGCTTAGCTACTTATAAGCAGTATCGTCGTACGGCCGAGCGGCTGGGGCTTCGATGTTGGCCACCGTCACAGCGAGTACAACGTACAGCCGAGGGTTCAAATTCGGGGCCGTCGAATCCGGGGACATGTACGCGGTCGTCGGCTGCAACGAGTGCGCCAACATGTGGCTTGTCACGGACCCGGAGACGAGCGAGACGGCGAAGTGCTCGCGGTGCGGCAAGACCCACCGCACCGCGAAGCTCAAGCGCTTCTTCGAGTCCGAGGACCGCGCGGCGGCGCGGGAGGCGCGGTCGGCGCTGCTCGCGAAGAAGCGCGGCGACAGCGCCGCGTTCGCGGAGGTCGACCACGTCTCGGAGCTCGAAGCCGTCGTCGAGGACGCCGGCATCGACGACCGCGAGTACCTCGAAGCGTCCGGGCTCGACGCCGACGCCGTCGACGAGGCCGGCCAGCGCGCGGAGAGCGGTGGGGGGAGTTCCCGGAGTCGCACCGAGGTCGTTCGGGACGCCGTGGAGGCCGTCGACGACCCCACCGAGGCGGCGGTCGTGGAGCGCGCCGCGGCGGAGGGGGTTCCCGCCGACGCGGCCCGCGAGATCCTGACCCGCCTCGCGCGCCGCGGCGAGGTCACCGAGTCGAACAGCCGGTATCGCGTCCTCTGAGGCCGGTTCCGGACGCCTCGGAGCGAATCCCGGACAAAGCACTTATATCGCGGTCGTGAGGGGTCGCGTATGGACACCCGTACGGCCCTCCTGGCGGCGGCCGCCGCCCTCCTCGTCGCGAGCGCGGTCGGCGCCGTCGTCGCGCCCGGCGCCATCAGCGACCCGCGAGCGACGGACGAACCGCCCGGGGACATCCGCGTCGCCGGCGCGACCGTCGCGCCCGGCGACGTGCGCGGCGAGACCGCCGAGCTCCGGCTCGGCACCGACCTCCGCCACCGGGGTTCGCCGGTCGAGAACGTCACCGTCCGCCACCGCGCGATCGGCGCCGAGTCCGGCCTCCTCGTCGACGAGACCACCGTCGACGTCGGCGACGTCGACTTCGACGGCGAGCGCACCGTCAACGGCACTGTGACCGTCGAGCGCGAGGGCGGCTACCGCATCGAGACGGTCGTCTTCGCGGACGGCCAGCGCCGCGAGCAACAGACCACGCGCGTCGCCGGCGTCGCGGCGCTCACGCCGGACTACGCGGACACGCAGGTCGGCTTCACCGACGGGTCCGTCTGGCCGACCGTCGCCGTGAGCGTCGTCGAGGCCGACAACGAGACCGCGACGCTGTCGGCGTCGGTCTCGGTGACGAACCGCGGCGACGAGCCGAGCGACGACGTCGACCTCCGCCTCTACCTCCGCCAGGCGGAGTCGAACGTGATCGCCGCGGACGCGACGGAGACGGTCGGCACCGTCCGCCCCGGCCGTACCGACACCGTGACGGCGACCGTCGAGGTGCCGGCCGGCTACAACTACTACGTCGACGCCGCGCTGTTCGACGACGACGTGCTCGTCGACGAGACGCAGGGCGTCGCGAACCTGAACCCGCGGGAGACGATCTCCGCCAACGAGACCGTCCGCGACGTGGAGTTCTCCGTCGAGGACTTCGAGCGCGACGACGTCGGCGGCGAGGGCGGCGACGGCGCCGACGGCGCACCGCGGGGCGACGGCGCCACCGACGGCTCGACGCCCGGCTTCGGCCCGCTCGTCGCGCTCGTCGCGCTCGTCGTCGCGGCCCTGACCGCGCGGAGGCGACGATGACGGACGACCGGCCGCGCGACGGCCCGCAGGATGACGAATCGACCCGCGACAGCGATCACGCCCGCGACCCACCACAGCCAATGACAGACGACACCGACGCGACCTACCACACGGAGACGGACGCCGACCGTACCGACGCAGACGAGGAGACCGGGAAGAGTGACCCCTCCGGCCTCGACCGCCTCTCGACCGACGACCTCCGCGGCCTGCTCGACCGCGTGGGACTGGCCGCGCTGTCGCTGCTCGCGGTCGTCGCCGGCTGGGGCTTCTACAGCCAGTCCGGCAACGCGATCCGCACGTGGTTCGACCCGGCCTACCAGTCCGTCGCGCTGGCCGCCTTCAACCTCGTGATTCTCCTCGTCGCGCTCGCGGGCGTGACCCACCAACTCCGCCGGATCCGCGCGACGCAGTCCGACGGCGCCGAGCGGTAATCGCGCGCGGGAACGGGCCGCACGAGACGGCGCCGCTACTCGTCGGGGATCTGGTCGGTGCTGGCCGGGATCTGTTCCACCTGTCCCGCGAGCGTCGCGGCGTCGCCGGCGACGGTGGAGGGCTCGACGCCGGCCTCACCCGCGACTAACCTGACGTGCGCGGCGAGCAGCGCGAGCGCCCGGAGCCCGGCGCCGTCGGCGTCGTCGTCGGTGCGCTGGGCGAACGTGGTGTCGACCTCGCCGTCGCGGACGACGCCGACGTGGACCGCGTCGATGTCGTCGGCGTCGAGGAGGTCGCGGGCGCGGGCGAGCTCCGTCTCGAACTCGTCGCCGGCGGACGCGCTCTCGGCGGCGTCCGTCGAGTCGTCGTCGGTATCAGTCGAACCGTCAGCGGTCTCGGAGCGGCCCTTACCGGCGGGCGCGTCGGAAGCGGGGTCGTCGTCGCTCATGTCAGTCCCTCGGGCGAGCGGCGTGAAAAGCGCGGCGGGGACCGTCGACTGCGGAGCGGGAGAGAGGAGAAGAAGGGGAACCGCGACGGACGCGACGTTACGCTTCCGGGCGGGGTCGGGCGATGAACAGCGCCTCTTCGATGGTGAACGGGTCGTACGTCGACTGGTGGCAGACGCAGTAGGTCCCGTCGGCGGCGTCGTAGCGGGCGGACTCCCCTAACTCCTTGTAGCCCGGGATACAACAGAAGTGCGTACAGACGTTGAGGTACGCCATGAACCCCTGATCGGTCGACGCCTGGAGCCACTCGTTGTTCTGAGCCGCCTCCTCGATCTGGGGCGAGCGGATCACGACCGCGTTGAGGTTCGTCTCGGCGTCCTCGGAGCGCCACGTGACCGACGCCGGCTTGCCGACGCCGTCGCTGCCGATCCCGTTGCCCCACTCGGTGTAGTCGTCGAAGTCGTCGATGTGGATCCGGTCGCCGCCCGAGTAGGTGTTCGACTGCCAGTCGTACGGCGGGCCGCTCGCGGCGCGGAACAGGTTGTCCGACTCGAAGTTCGGCTGGACGTTCTCCTGAGACTCGACGCCGCAGTACTGGAACCACGCGCCGGTGTAGGTCTCCCCACCGAGATCCTGCTGGGCGACCTCGATCTCCTGTCCCTCCTGAGTGACGGTGGTCGTCTCGGGCCAGATTCCCTCGATGTACCCCTCGTCGGTGACCTGAACCGGGATCTGCGGGAGCCCGCGGGGCGCCGGGCCGCCGGTGTGCGCGATCGTCTTCGCGATCGTCGACCCGCCGCCGACCCCGCCGGCGGTCGTCAGGGTGTTTACGGTCGCCGACCCCATCGCGCCGACCCCAGCGAGGGCCGCGCCGCCGACGACGCCCTTCACGAAGCGTCGCCGTCCGGACTCAGACGGATACTTGTCGGACGCACTCATACACGCATCTGGGGTTGGATCGGTAAAAAGGGTGACGAACCCTCCACCGAGGCGAGAATCGACGCCGTCGCCGTTCGTCGCCGCCGATCCGAACGGGGTCGCCGCCGACGTTCCGAGGAGCGTCAGCGACGACGTTCCCAGGATCGCCGGCGCCGCAGACGCCGCTACGGCGGCGAACGAACAGGAACGTTCGTGAATGAATTAACTCGGAACCGAGGCAAACATTCGTTCAGACCGCGGTTTTAACCGACCGCGACCGCAGTGTGTGTGGTATGAAGTTGCACAATCGGGACGTGCGGACGGACGTTCGGGAACTCGGCGCGCTGGTGGGAGACGTTCTGGCCGCGCAGGCCTCGACCGAAGCGTACGAGACCGTCGAGACGCTGCGGAACGCGGCGATCGACTACCGACGGGGAGACGCGGCGAACCGCGACGCCCTCCACGAGGCGGTCGACGACCTCTCGACGACCCGCGAGGAGGTCGTCGCCCGCGCGTTCACGACCTACTTCGAGCTGATCAACCTCGCCGAGGAGCGCGAGCGCGTCCGCGCGGTCCGGAACGCCGACGACGGGACCGCCCTCCACGACTCCTTCGACGCGACGATCGCCGAGTTCGCCGAGGCCGGCGTCGACGCCGACGAGTTGGAGGAGCTCCTCGCCGACGTGCTCATCGAGCCGACGTTCACCGCCCACCCCACGGAGGCCCGGCGCTCGACGGTGAAGTCCAAGCTCCGCTCCATCGCGAACCACCTGGGCGAGCTCGACGAGCGCAACCTCACCGACCGCGAGCGCCGGGCCGTCTGGCGCGACGTCAGCGCCGAGGTGACCAGCCTCTGGGGCACCCGACAGGTCCGCCAGCGGGCGCCCGAGCCGGAAGACGAGGCGCGAAACGTCCAGTGGTACCTCGAGAACACCCTCTTCGACGTCGTCGGCGACGCCTACGAGGAGTTCGAGGAGACCATCTCGAAGGAGTACGACGACGTCGACTGCCCCAAGCTCTTCGAGTTCCGCTCGTGGGCCGGCTCCGACCGCGACGGCAACCCGTTCGTCACCCCCGAGGTGACCGACGAGACGCTCGAACGCCAGCGCGAGGTCGCCGTCGAGAAGTACCGCGACCGCTGTAAGCGGCTCTCCGCGGTGTTGAGCCAGGACGGCGAGCGCTACGCGACGGGCGACGCGCTCGCGCGGTCGCTCGCGGCCGACGCCGAGCGGTTCCCGACGGTCGTCGAGGAGGCCCGCGAGCGCTACCCCGACGAGCCGTACCGCCAGAAGCTCCGGCTGATGCGCGAGCGCCTCGACCGCGTCAACGACGTCCGGCCGGGCGAGTACCCCGACGGCGACGCGTTCCTCGACGACCTCGACGTCATCGCCGAGTCGCTGCGCGAGGACGACCAGGAGTCGGTGCTGGAGTCCTTCGTCGAGCCGTTCCGCCGACAGGTCGACACGTTCGGGCTCACGCTGGCGTCGCTCGACTTACGCGACCACCGCGAGAACCACACCGAGGCCGTCGCCGAGGCGGTCGCGGTCGAGGGCGTCGACTACGAGGGGATGGACGAGGACGAGCGCGTCGACTTCCTCACCGAGGCGATCCTTCAAGAGGAGCCGGTCGTCGACATCGACGAGCCCGGCGACGTCTCGGAGACCACCGAGCGCGTCCTCGAACGGTTCGAGTCGTTCGCGGAGTGGCAGGAGGAGTACGGCCAGCAGGCGATCGACACCTACTGTATCTCGATGACGGAGGAGCCCAGCCACGTGCTGGAGGTGCTCTTCCTGTCCGATCAGGTCGGCGTCGTCTCCCTGCCGGACCACTGCGCGGTCGACGTGGTCCCCCTCCTCGAAACCGAGTCCGCGCTCAACGGCGCCGAGCGCATCCTCGGCACCCTCTTCGAGAACGAGGCGTACGCGACCGCGCTCGAAGCGCGCGGCGAGGTCCAGGAGGTCATGCTCGGCTACTCCGACTCCAACAAGGAAAACGGGTTCCTCGCGGCCAACTGGGACCTCTACGAGAACCAGCGCCGCATCGCGCGGTTCTGCCGCGAGGAGGACGTCACCCTCCGGCTGTTCCACGGCCGCGGCGGCTCCATCTCGCGCGGCGGCGGTCCGATGAACGAGGCGCTGCTCGCGCTGCCGAACGAGACCGTCACCGGGCAGGTGAAGTTCACCGAGCAGGGCGAGGCGATCGCCGAGAAGTACGCCAACCCCCGGATCGCCGAGCGCGAGCTCGAGCAGATGCTCGACGCGCAGATCCGCGCCCGGAAGGAGGCGAACGAGGAGCCGGTCGAGGACGTGCCCGACCGCTGGGTCGAGGCGATGGAGGTCATGGCGCCCGCGGCGCGCGAGACGTACCGCGACCTGCTGAACACGGACGGGTTCGTCTCCTACTTCGAGCAGGCGACGCCGATAAGCGTCGTCGAGGACCTCAACCTCGGCTCGCGGCCCGCGTCGCGCTCGGGCGAGCGCAGCGTCGAGGACCTGCGGGCGATCCCGTGGGTGTTCTCGTGGACCCAGACCCGGCTCATCCTCCCCGGCTGGTACGCGATCGCCTCCGGCATCGACGCCTACCTCGACGAGGTCGGCGAGGAGGAGGGGTTAGAGACCCTCCGCGAGATGTTCGACGAGTGGCCGTTCTTCCGGACCACGCTCGACAACGCCTCGCTGGCGCTCGCGCGGACCGAACCCGAGATCGCCGCCGAGTACGCCGACTTAGCCGACGACGACCTCCGCGAGCGTTTCTTCCCCGAGCTGGTCGGCGAGTACGAGCGCGGGCGCGAACTGGTGTTGGAGATCAGCGGCCGCGACCAGCTGCTCCGGCGCGAGTGGCTCGAGGAGAGCCTCGACCGTCGGAACCCCTACGTCGACCCGCTGAACCTGCTCCAAGCGAACCTGCTCGGTCGGACCCACCGCACCGACGAGGAGGAGCGCACCCTGCGGCTCACCGTCAACGGTATCGCCGCCGGGATGAAGAACACCGGATAGCTCGGTTCGCGACGCCGCACCGCCTCCGTTTTTCCTGCCGCCGTCAAGCCGCTACCGGACGACGTCGTCCCCGACCGCGATCGTTCCCGACTCGACGATCCGGGCGTCGAGCCCGCCGCGGCCGTCGAGCGCGGTCGCCGCGTCCGCCTGCTCCGCGAGGTCGGCCATGTAGCCACAGGGCTCGCAGTGACCGAGCCCCTCGAACACCGCCTCGCCAACCTGGAACCGCTCGCCGACGAGATCGTTGAGGGCGACGCCGCGCGTCGTGACGTTGCGGCGGTGGGCGCCGGCCTCCAAGTCGACGCCGAACTCCTCGGCCGCGGCCGCGAGCGCCTCCGCCTCGATCAGCGTCACGTCGCTCGGCTCCAAGTCCGCCTGCTCGTTGTAGATCCCGTCGCCGTCGAAGTAGCGGTCGCCCCGAAGCCCCCGGTCGGCGACCGCTTCGACGGCCTCTCGGGGCTCCGGCTCGCCGCCCGTCCCCGAGGCGACGTGGATCCGTTCGACCGCACCGGCCTGCGAATCGGTCATGCGTGAATCACGCTCGGAGTCACGGCCGGACTCGGCGCCGAGGGAGCAAGAGGCTGGCGGCGAGGGCGTCGGGACGACGTCGGCAAGGGGGCGACGACCGGGACGGAGGCGAAAGTCGGCGATACCGCAATTTTATATAGCGATATAAGATTTATCGTCCGAGTGCGGTCGAGACGTCCGAGATACGACACCCTCCGGAGAGCGGCCGTCTAACGCGGGACAGTGGTCGCGAACGGAGTCAGAGGCCGGCCCGGCACCGGCCCGGCAGGGCCGCCGCTAACGGATTCGTACGGTCGAAAACGAGAAAACAGCGATCTACGCGTAGCGTTCGAGTTCCGGGCGGTCGAGGTCCTCAAAGACCTCGGTCGCGACCTCCGAGAGGAACGCCTCGCCCTCGTCGGAGAGGCGGCGGCCCTCGCCGGAGGCGGTCGTGACGAGCCCGTCGTCTTCGAGCGCCTGGAGCGCCGAGCGGATGAGCTTGCGGGAGCCGCCCTCGTGTTCGCCGGGGCGAACGACGTAGCGGTTCGAGCCGCGCTTCTTCGAGCCGTACTCGGTCGCGAGCCGCTCGATGCCGATGGGCTCGTTCTGGGCGACCTTCCGCAGGAGACTCGCGGAGCGGACGTACCAGAAGTCGTCCTGCTCCGGCGGGAGCTCCTTCCCGGCGCCGGTCTTGGCGAACTCGACCCAGTCGGGCTCGTCGATGCGGTCCTCGAGCCGCGCCGCGACGGCCTCGATGAGGTCGTCGGCCGGCACGTCGTAGATGGTTACCATTGGGTGTCGATTCACGCCAGCGTCGTTTAAAACCATCGTATCGCGCACGGCCCGTGTGAGCCGTTTTCACGGGGTTGCGGGCCGCTGCGGGCGACTCGCGGATCGGAGCGAGGCCGAGCGCGGGGGCCGCGCCGCTACTCGACGTACTCGTACTTCCGCTCGTTCATCCGGCCCCAGCCGGTGAAGACGAACTCCCCGTCGGGCTGGGTGAACTCCTCGATCTCGCGTTCGACGTCCATGTCGTACTCGTGGACGTCGTGGACGTCCTCGTACTCGTCCCACGTGAGGTCGTAGCGGGCGTCGAGCTGGGCGTCGATGTCGAGCCCCTCGATCTCCGCGCGCCACCCCTCGCGGATCGTCTCGGCGTGGATCTCGGCCTGCGCGCCGGAGCCGTAGGAGGCGACGAGCAGCGTCTCGCCGACGAACTCGCGGTCGCGCTTCAGGGCGTCGCGCAGGGCGCTCACGCGGGCGATGTGGACGGAACTGGTGTACCAGTTACCGACCTCGCGGGAGAGCCCGAGCGTCGGCTCGACGGCCGTGTCGTACCACGTCTGGTACTGCTCGGTCGTCTTCAGATCGTCCATGTAGCCGCGGATCGCCTCCTCGTACGCCTCGCGGTCGTCGTACTCGTCCTCGCGGGGCTGGCGGCCGATCTCGTCGGCGAGCGCGTCCTCGTGGGGCGTGTCGCGGATGACGTGCCGGTACGCGAGGAGGGCCGCCTTCCGGACCATCCCCGGGAACGGGGTGTGGAACGGGGCGTACGCGAAGTCCTCCAGCTCGATGTCGTCCGTGACGGACTCGTAGTCCTCCAAGGCCTCGCGCATCCGGGAGAGGTACACCTGAACAGACCGCTTCCCGTCGACGCTGGGGAACTGCTGGTTCGGCTTGAGGAAGTCCGTCTCGTCTTTCGAGCCGTACCCCTGATCCGTCGACAGCTCGACGATGTCGGGGTCCTCGTCGATCAGCATCGCGACGGCGCCGGCGCCCTGTGTCGCCTCACCGGGGTCGCCGCGGGCGTACAGCGCCGTGTCGGTGGTGATGACGATCGCGGGACGGTCGCGGTTGCGGCCCGCTCGGATCCAGTTGTACGCGTCGTCTATCGCCTGCGTGCCGGCGAGGCAGGCGAACTTGCGCTCCCCCTTGTTGGCGTGGGTGAAGTCGCCGTCGTACACCTGTTCGAGGCAGCCCGCGATGTACGTCGAGACGGGCTTCGAGTGGTCGAACGCCGATTCGGTGGCGACGTCGATCCGGCCGACGTCCTCGGGTTCGAGCCCCTTCCGGTCCATCAGCCCCTTGGCGGCGTTCGCGCCCATCGTGACGATGTCCTCGTACACGTCGGGGAACGAGGAGTTGTTGAGCCCGAGCCCCTTCGTGTACTTCTCGGGGTCGTCGCCCTTCTCCGGCGCGAACGTGCCCGGCAGGTCGAGTTTGAGCTTCCCGGTCCAGATCTCGATTCCGTCGATCCCGACTGCGGTCATACACGGTCGTTCATGCGGCCGGCATATGGCTTTGTCGATGGGGAATACGTCGATCGTGGAACAGTTAGAATCTGGAGTCCCGAATTGAGGTGGGACTACAGTTCCGTATCAGATTAGAATTACTGAGGACGAATGTCCGGATTCTCTAAGTCACGGTCGCCAGAGACTTGCGTGAGACCTTCGATCGAAGAGGTATTGTTCAAGTCGTTCCGGATCTGCTCCAGCAGCGTTTCTTGACCTCCGGTTAAATCGTTGTAGGAATTAGGATCAAGTATATTCACTTCTTCGTTATTTCGGGTGAACGCCTCAGCTGCTGTACCAGTAAATTCAAGCTCTTCTCCGTCAACGGTCACAGTCACTGACTCACTTCCCTGTCCTTGTACAGACGCTTCAATGGTGAATTCGTACGTCGTGCTGTCGCTCACCGCATCAAACGATGCGGTCATCTCGTCATTACCCTGTCCACCTTGGAACTCGGCGTCAGCCTGTGCGAATATCCCGAACGGTTCACCCCCGACAACTGTCGAGTCCGCGTCGAGTTCGTTTTGTTCCGCATCGCTCTCGTAGAGCGTGGCGACGACTTCGTCGCCGGCGGCCACACCGCCGACATCAGCCGAGTCGACCGTCGTGGTCTGTCCGTCAGTCGATTCGAACGATTCGGTCTGGCCGGTCGCGGCGTTCTCAACGACGACCCACCCCTCTGCGAGGTTCTGGTACTGGTCGGTCGTCACTTCGAAGCTCCCGTCAGTGTCCTCGATGTCGTCTTGGAGGTCCACCTGCCCGACCGGTCCCTGGGTAACCGTCGTGACGAACTGCTCGGTCCGCCGTTCGCCGTCAATTTTGTACCCCACCGTCACGCTAAACGTTTCACCGACGACATCGACGACGGTCGCGGTGGACTGGCCGACTTCGTAGAACTCGGCCAGCGTGATCGTCGCACGGTCGTTGGATCCGAGCGGGACCTCTGCGCCGGCGAATTCGGTCTCAGCATCGACGTACTCCTCCGCACCAATATCGTACGCCCGTTTTTCGGGGCCGCGTTGGAGGTTCAACTGGAGCCCACTGTTCGGGACGAAGGTGTACTCCTGATCGAGCCCTAAGAGTACGTTCTTTTCGCCGACAGCACCGCCAGCAGACTCAACGTACAGTTCGGATCGCCCCGGTCCAGAGCCGGCAGCTTCGTCCGATAGCCCGTTGAGGTCGGGATTCTCCGGAAGCACGGTCACGTCGGTGATGCGAATTGCTCCGTCGTGTTGGTTCTCGACATCAAGTTGGAATCCGCCTTGTTCAGCGGATCCAGGACCGTTGAACGCGACCGCTTCTTCCGGTGCGACGAGAAGCGATTCCGTTCCACCGCCACCACCGGTACCAACGCCGACGTTTTCGAACAGAACAGACTCCCACGTTTCCGTCCCGGCATTGATCTCCATTTCGACGTCGGAAACGTCGGTGACCTCGTAGCTGACGCGACCCTCGCTGTCGGTCCGTATCGTCTCCTCGAAAGCCCCGTCGACCGAGACGTTGACCCGCGCGCCCTCGACGGGGTTGTTGTATCGATCACGGACCTCAGCGACCGCGACACCGTTGTTCGAGGAGACCTTCGTGATGTATCCGTCCGACTCGTTCGGAACAGTCGTTCCGTCACCGACTCCGACCGCACCCAAGCTCAGACGATAGGCTTCGGAGCCGTCGAGTTCGATCCGTACCGTTCCGCCCGAAACGGTGACTCCCTGTACGTCCGTACCGAGGCGATCGCTCCACACCTGCTCGAGGTCTTCGGATCGGTCCGGCGATATGTCTGTCGGGAGTTCGATGACGACCGGATCTCCCCCGACCGACGTCAGGCGCACCGAGCGCCGACTCTGGGAGAGCGCGTCAGGGTCCACGCTCGTCCGCCGAGTACCCGACTCGTCGACGTTTCCGTTCAGGGCGATCAATCGGAGCCGATTATCGCTATCTACCACGGTCTGTCCGCTCCGGCCGAGAGCGGTGTTCTCGAACTCGGCAACGACGAGGGAGTGCTCGTACACGAGGTCGGGACTGTCCCGAAGTTCGTTGTATTCGGGTGAGTACCGCAGCGAGCGCGTGTCGAACGCGATGGCTCCGTCCACGTTAGTTCGGTTCTGCCAGTAATCGACGACGTTTGGCCCTCCTTCGACGGTGGCGTTCTCTACGCGTAGTTCGCGCGGAGGGCTGGTGGACAGTCGGCCGAAGGCCGGTGGTGGGTTCAACGCGAACGTACGCTGTGGATACCGCGTTCCGAGCTTCACCGAGGTCGATCGACCGTCACCGGTGCGGCTCGCGCTCAGAACCGCGTTCCGTACCTCGAGGAACTCTCCCTCGACTTGCTGGCTGTGGTCGAACTCCACTTGCGTATTCTCCTGTGGAACGATCTGTACCTGATACAGCGAGAGCGCCAAGATCAGGAACCCGAACAGGATCACCGTTCCGACCACGACCGACTGGCCCCGACGGTCGCGACTGAATCGCATTGTGCGGTGTCGACGCCGAGCGGGTATAAAATCCTCCGTCCGGGCTCTCAGTCGCGATACTCGGGCGAGTGCGGTCGAGCGCCCGCCCGAGGGGGTCAGTCGCCGCTCGCTCGCCGGTCCGTCAGCCACGCCGACGCGACGGCCACGACGCCGGCGAACCCGCCGAGCAGCACCGCCTGCGTCCAGTTGAAATCCAGCAGCGTCCCCGCGACGAGCGTGACGACGAGGAACGCGACCGTGAGGGCGCCGATGGTGGAGCCGAGGTCGGCCAAGGCGTTCGCGTCGGACATACCCTGAACCTCGCGCGTCCGGGCGATAAAACCGGCCGATCGGCAGAGGCCTGCGGACGAATTGGGACGCGGCCGCCGGGGCCACAAGCCGTTGATAAATTTTATATCGCGATATGAAATTGCGGTCGCGGCGCTTCCCCGCCCGCCGACCGGTCGGTTTTTGCGCGCGGCGGCTGTTGCCGCGCGTATGGCGAAACAGCCGCACCTGCTGGTCGAGGAGGGCGACGTCCACGAGATCGCGGTCATCCCGGGCGACCCGGGCCGAGTCGACCGGATCGCCGACCTCTGTGACGACAGCGAGGTCGTCGCGCAGAACCGCGAGTACAAGGTCGTGAACGCGAGCTACGAGGGCGTCGACCTCACGATCTGCTCGACGGGAATCGGCTGCCCGTCGGCCGCCATCGCGGTCGAGGAGCTCTCTCGGGTCGGCGTCGAGACGTTCGTCCGCTGTGGCACCTGCGGGGCGCTCCAGCCCGACATGGAGGTCGGCGACATGGTCGTCGCGACGGGCGCGGCCAAGGAGGAGGGGACGAGCAAGCGCTACGAGTCGGCGAACTACCCCGCAGTCCCGGACTACGACGTGCTCACGGGGCTCGTCGGGACGGCCGAGGACAACGACGAGGAGATCCACGTCGGGCCGATCGTCTCCGACGACGCGTTCTACAACGAGAGCGACGAGTACGTCGACGACTGGAACGACGCGAACCTGCTCGCGATCGAGATGGAGGCCGCGACGGTCTTCTCGCTCGCGCGGCGCAAGGGGCTCGCGGCGGGCGCCATCTGCACCGTCGACGGCAACCTCGTCGCTGGCTCGCAGAAGGGCGCCGACTCGGACGACGAGCTGCCGGAGAAGGCGAAGGACAACGTCGAGCGCGCGATCCGGATCACGCTGAACGCGGTCACGTCACTGTAAGCGGACGGCCGATCTGCCGAGTTTTCACTCCTCCGCGCGGAACTCCACGAGCGTCAGGTCGCGGTCGAGCGCGCACGTCTCGTGGGGCGGCTCGCCGAGCACCTGGTCGATGACGCGCTCCTCGTCGAAGTCGGCGCCGTCGGGGACGCAGTAGCCGTGGCTCGGGCACTCGGTGTGCGGGCAGGGCCCTGCGAGCGACGCCTTGCTCCCGGCGTACGCGCGCTTCGAGGGCACGTTCGCGGGGACAGAAGCGGGCTCGATCTCGACCGCGCGGACGCCCGCGTCGTGGACGGCGCAGTCGAGCGTCTGCGCGTTCTCGCGGATCCCGGTCACCCGGTAGCGGGTGCCCTCGGAGAGGTTGAGACACTGGCCGCGGTAGGGGCACCCCTCGCAGTCGGCCGATTCCCCCTCGTAGACGAACTCGCGGCCCACGTCCGCGAGCCGCGTCCCGATGAGCGTGACCGTAGTCATGTCCGGAGCGACGCGCCGAGCGTCCGTAAGCCTCCCGCCTTCGCGGGCGCCGCCGAGGCGACCCGGCAACGCGGACGACGCCGGCCCGGAGGGCAAGACACATGTCCGCGCCTCGGCAACGACGGGCGAAGATGATCGCGGGAGTCGCGCGCGACCTGCGCGCCGAGGCCGAGCGGGCGAACGAGCGGCGCGTCCTCGTGCTCGCCGGCGACCGCGACCGCGCGCTCGACGCCGCCTACGACGCGGTCGAGTCGCTCGAGGTCGACGACGAGACGGTCACAATGGTCTCGACGCGCGAGGGGTTCCGGTTCGAGGAGACGCGCCCGCGGAACGCCGACGAGCTGCTGGGGCGTACCCGCGAGGCGGTCGTCCTCGACTGCCACGAGCGGTTCGTCCCGAACGCGCTCGGCCGGGCGGTCGGCGCGGTCGACGGCGGCGGCCTCCTGATCCTCCTGACGCCCGCGCTCGACGACTGGCCGGCGATTCGCGACCGCTTCGACGACTCGCTGGCGGTGCCGCCGTACGGAATCGAGGACGTGACGGGGCGGTTCCGGGAGCGCCTCGTTTCGACGCTCCGAACGCATCCCGGAATCGCGGTCGTCGGGCTCGGCGACGTGGCGGCGGGCGACGTAGTAGAGCGCGACGGGCTCACCGGGGGGCAGACGGACGAGGGCAACGAGGCCGGCGACCGCGACGCTCCGAGCGCACCGCCGGGCGCGACGTTCCCCGCGGCCGCGTACGGCGCGTGTCTCACGGCCGACCAGGCCCGGGCGCTGCGGGCGTTCGAGGCGCTCGCCGAGCCCGGATCCGCGGTCGTGGTCGAGTCGGACCGAGGGCGCGGGAAGTCGAGCGCGGCCGGGCTGGCGGCGGGCGCGCTCGCGCTCGCGGGCCGCGACGTGCTCGTCACCGCGCCCGCGTTCCGGAACGCCGCGGAGGTGTTCGCCCGAGCGCGAGAGCTGATCGAGAGCGAGACGGACGGGAACACGGCCGAAGCCGGCGACGACTCGGACGGGAACGACGAGCGCGACCTCCGAACGCCGGCCGGCGGGCGCGTCCGCTTCCTTCCGCCCGCGGCCGCGGCGGAAGTCGCGGCCGAGGCGGACGCGGTCATCGTCGACGAGGCGGCGGCGCTCCCGGTGCGACTGCTGGAGGGGTTCCTCGACGCGCCCGCGGTCGCGTTCTGTACGACGGTCCACGGCTACGAGGGGGCGGGCCGCGGGTTCGCGGTCCGGTTCCGCGAGCGGCTGCTCGACTCGCGCTTTTCGGTCCGCGACGTGCGCCTCGACGAGCCGATCCGCTACGCGCGGAACGACCCGGTCGAGGCGTGGGCGTCGCGCGCGCTCCTGCTCGACGCCCGGCCCGCGGTCGACGCCGCCGTATCCGGCGTGACGGTCGACGAGGCGACCTACCGCACGCTCGACCCGGACGACCTGCTCGCCGACGAGACGCTGCTCGGCGAGGCGTTCGGGCTGCTCGTCGCCGCCCACTACCGGACTGAGCCGAACGACCTCGCACGGCTGCTCGACGCGCCGAACCTCGTCGCGCGGGCGCTCGTCGCGGACGGCCGCGTGGTCGCGGTCGCGCTCCTCGCGCTGGAGGGCGGGCTCGACGCCGAGACGCGCCGCGGGATGTACGAGGGCGAGCGCGTCCGCGGCAACATGGTCCCGGACGTGCTCACGAGCCAGCTGCGCGACGAGACGGCCGCGGAGCCGCGCGGCCTGCGGACGGTCCGGATCGCGACCCACCACGCGCTCCGGGACGCGGGGTTCGGCTCGCGGCTGCTCGACGAGGTCCACGCGGAGTTCGGCGGCGAGCGGGGGGCCGGCGGCGACCTCGACTACTTCTCGGTCGGCTACGGCGCGACGCCGCGGCTGCTCCGCTTCTGGCGGCGGGCGGGCTACCGGACCGTCCACCTCTCGACGAGCCGCAACGACGCCTCGGGCGAGTACTCCGCGGTCATGCTCCGCCCGGAGACCGAGGCCGGTCGGAAACTCCTGGACCGCCACGCGGTCGCCTTCCGTGACCGCGAGCGCGACGGGCTCTCGGACGCGCACCGCGACGTCGACCCGGACGTGGTCCGCGGCGCGCTCCGCGCCTGCTCCGCCCCGGTCCCGGTCGACCTCACCGAGACCGAGTGGCGCTCGGTCGTCGGCGCCTCGGTCGGCCCGGGGATGTACGACACCGCGCCCGGCGCGTTCCGAGACCTCGCGCTCGCGGCGCTGATCGAGGGGAACGTTGGACTCGACGACCGCGAAGAGCGCCTGCTCGTGCGGAAGGTCCTCCAAGGTCGGCCGTGGGAGGAAGTCGCCGACGAACTGGACTTCGTCTCGACGAGCGCGTGTATGCGCGCGCTCGGCGACGCCTACGTCCCGCTCGTGGAGCGATACGGGACCGAGTTCGCGCGCAAGGAGCGGGAGCGATTTATAAGCGAGTGAGCGGGCAGACGGCGACTATTTATAAATGAACGATGCGGTTGGCGCGTGCCGGTGAGCGGCCGGAGCGAAGCGGAGGCCGCGAGCCGCACGCGCGAGGGACGCGGCGACCGAAGGGAGCCGCGAGGCTGGGGAGGCGTGAGGCTGCGGTGCGGGGCGGGACTCAAAGGGGCAGCCGGGAGGCCGCCGTAGGCGACGCAAGCACTGGAGCGAGGGAGCGAACGGAGTGAGCGACGAGTGAAGCGCGCAGCGAGCGTACGGCGGCCTCCCGGCTGGGGCTTTGGAGGTGTTCACCGCCCATCCACAGCCAGCGGTTTATAAACGAGCGGCTGGGGTTTTGAAGATGTCCACCGCCGATCCACTGTCAACTATTTATAAAAGAACAACTCCGACGACGCAATCCGTCACCACACGATTAACGACAACAGCGACTATTTATAAACGGTTCTCGCGTCCGGGGTCGACGTCGATAGCATCGACCGGACACACGTCCACGCAAAGCATACAGTCGATACACTGGTCCTCGTCCGCGGGGTTCGCCTTCCGATCGGACTCCGGGTGCCCCGGCGTCTCGACCCACTCGAACACGTCGACCGGGCAGTCCTCCAGACACGCGCCGTCCGCGAGACAGATGTCGAAGTCGACCGCGACGTGCGTGCCGCGGATCCCCTGCTTCTCCGGCGGTTCGACGGGGCCCCAGACGGCGACGCCGTCCTCCTCGCCGACCCGCTCGCGGTTCGCTTCGAAGTTCGAGTCGATGGCCATCGTTGCCCTCGCTTCGCCGGTCGCGGGTTTAAACTCCCCGACGAACGAATTCGGTCGGGCAGTTCGAAACGCGCGGACCTACGGGTGCGCGTAGTACGCCACGAGGTCCTCGGAGCCGTTCGGGCCGTCGGCCTCGTCGGTCGCCTCGGGGTCGAACGCGTCGATCCGGGCGAAGCCGACGCGCACGAACTGGACGACCGTGTCGGGGTCGACCTCCGCGAGCGCCGGTTCCGCGATCCCGCGCACGTCGCCGGAGACGGTCCGCAGGAGCGTCTCGAGCCCCTCGTCGGCCGGCGCCCAGTGGATCACGTCCACGTCGCCCTCGCGGACGATCTCGATGTCGGCGTCGAGGAAGACGAGTTCGTCGCCCTCGTAGCGGACGGGGCCGTATCCCTTGAGCCAGACGCGCTCGCCCTCGCTCGGGAGGTCCGACGACTCGACCGCGACCCGCCCGGCGGGCACCTCGCGCTCGCCGCGGTCCGGGTGTTCGGGGTGGAGTCGCGGGTGGCCCGCCTCGGGCGCGGGCGCGTCGCCGTCGACGACCGGGAGTTCGACGGCGGGGTCGTCCTCGCGGTCGCGGACGAAGAAGTAGCGGTTCGCCCCGTCGTCGACTAAGTCGCGGTTGTTCGCGTAGACGGACGACATCGCGAGGTCCACGTCGGAGGTGGACATCCCGAGTTCGGTCATCGAGTCGACCAGGGCCTGCCCCTGAATCCCGCGGCGGCGCATCGACCGGATGGTCGGCGCGCGCGGGTCGTCCCAGCCGGTCAGCTCGCCGTCCGCGATCAACTGCTTGATCGTCGACGTGGACAGCTTCACGTCGTACTCGTCGACCTGGACGTGGCCCCAGTGGAGCACCTCGGGGTACTCCCAGCCGAAGTAGTCGTAGACGAACCGCTGGCGCTTCGCGGAGTCCTGGAGGTCGATGCCGCGGATGATGTGGGTGACGCCCGTGAGGTGGTCGTCGACGCCGGACTGGAAGTCGAGCATGGGCCAACAGCGGTAGTCGGCGGCCTCCTCTCGGGGATGCGGCGTGTCGATCATCCGGAACGCGACCCAGTCGCGTAAGGCGGGGTTCTTGTGCTCGATGTCGGTCTTCACCCGCAAGACCATCTCGCCGGAGCCGTACTCGCCGTCGACCATCGCCTCGAACTCCTCGTGAACCGTCTCGGCGTCCTTCTCGCGGTGCGGGCACGCCTCGCCGGCGTTCTTCAGCTCGGAGAAGTCGTCGCCGGAACACGAGCAGGTGTAGGCGCCCCCGAGGTCGATCAGCTCGCGGGCGTGGTCGTAGTACGTCTCTAAGCGGTCCGAGGCCCGGAGCACGCGGTCCGGCTCGAAGCCGAGGTACTCGATGTCCTCGAGGATGGCGTCGTACGCGTCGAGGTCGGGCCGCTTCGTCTCCGGGTCGGTGTCGTCGAACCGGCAGATGAACTCGCCGTCGTAGCGCTCCTTGTAGGTCCCGATGACGGCGGGCATGCGCGCGTGGCCGACGTGCCACGGGCCGTTCGGGTTCGGCGCGGCGCGCATCACGACCGCGCCGTCCTCGGCGTTCGGGAGGTCGGGGAGGACGTGCTCGTCTTCCTCCTCGTCCGCCTCTAACTCCGCGAGCCGCTCGGGCGCGAGCTCGCCGAGCCGCTCCCGGCGCGCCGCCTCGTCCATCTCGCCGACCTCGTTCACGACCGGCGCGAGGACGCCCGGAATCTCGTCGCCGTGGGGGCGGAACTCGGGGTTCTCGCCCATGATCGGGCCCATGATCGCGCCCACGTCCGGGTCGCTGCCGTGCTTGAGCGCGTTGTAAAGCGCCGCGGCCTCGCCGGCCGCCGCGACGCGCTCGCGGAGTTCGTCGTCCATGTCCCTCGCTTCTCGGTGTCGGGTCAAAAACGCCGCGAAACGGCGGGGAGGGGCGGGTCCCGGGGAGTCGCCGGATCGGCGACGCGCGCCGGCGGGTCCGGGAGCGGGTAGGGGCGTCCGACACCAGCGGTCGGACGGGCTTAAACGACCCAGACCGTTCACGGCGGTAACGGTCCGCTACCGGCGTGAACTGTCGAGACGCTTTTGAACGAGCGGAACCCAGAGGGTCGACTGGTCGTCGCGCGCCGACCTCGTCTCGCGCCGGCCGTCACCGCGTGCCGGGGCGAAGAGCGCCGGAGACCCGAACCGGTTCGTCGCCTTGATGGTCGCCGGGGGCGTGGGTAGCGCATGAGCGTCACGTCGGCGGTCCGCGAAACGATGTCGGGGGGGTCGCGGTGGTAGGACCCATCTCGGAGGCGGAGCGAGACGCCGGGAACCGGAAGATCAAGCTCGTGCTGCTCGCGGTCGTCACGGCCACGCCGCCGCTTATCGCCCTCCAGTTGGACCCGTCGCCGATACAGCTCCTGGCCGCGGCCGGGGCCGGGTTCGGCCTCGGCCTCGTCGTCGTGTGGTACCTCGGGCGGCTCGCGGCGGAGTTCGCCGGCAGCGGGCGCCGACGCCCGCGTCGCTGAACTCGACCGGTCACCCGCTTCTGCCGCCTCCGCTTCCGCCGAACGGCGCGGGCCCGTCAGTCGGCGCCAGTCTCCGCGCCCCGGGCCGGCTCGACGAGGTCGCCCGCCTTCTCGCCCGCGACCGACCGGGAGCTCGACAGCGGCGAGATGCTCACCTCGCCCTCGACGGCCGCGCGGCGGTCCGAGCCGGGGTCGTCTTGGACGTTTCCGCGCAGGAACTCCCGCCAGAAGCGGTCGCGCAGCTCCATCCCCATCTCGCCGCGTCGCTCGCCGAACTCCCAGCCCTCGGGGACGTTCTCGTCGTCCGGCCCCTCCTCGCCCGGGCGGAACTCGATCACGTCGAAGCCGCGCGCGGGCTCGGTCAGGCGGTAGGTCGGATCCGCCGCCGCCTCGTCGTCCGCGGCCGGGACGTTGACGTTCAGCACGTCGGCGCCGAACGGGAGTTCGAGGCCGCCGTCGCGCGCCCCGTCGCCGGCGTGACTCCCGGCCTCGGCGCGGTCGATCAGGTCGGCGACGACCTCGCCCGCAACCGCGAAGTCGCCGTTGTCGAGCGTCGGCGGCACGGGGAGGTTGCCGCGGTCGTACAGCGAGACCGCGACCGCGGGCGTGCCGAGGAAGGAGGCCTCCATCGCGGCGCCGACGGTGCCGGACTGCCCGAGGATGTGCGCGCCGATGTTCGGCCCGTGGTTACAGCCGGAGACGACGACGTCGGGGTCGAGCCCGAGCGCCACGTCCGCGACCGCGACGCAGTCCGCGGGGGTGCCCTCGACCGCGTAGCCGCGGTCCGTCTCGGTGTAGTCGACCGTCGTCTCCCACCACGAGCGCGCGCCGCCGACGCCGGACTGGTTCGTCGCGGGCGCGACGACCGTCACGTCGTAGTCGCGCGAGAGCGCGTCCGCGAGCGCCCGGATCCCGACGGCGTCGATCCCGTCGTCGTTGGTGAGCAGGATCTCGGTTGGCATGCGTCACCCTGCGAGGCGGCGGGAGAAAACGTCGCCGGTCCGCGGCGAGGAGGGGAAGGTGCGAAGAGCGAGCCGAGATGAATCGGGGACGGACGTCGCGGGCGTCGACCGAGTGGTACTCCGTGTGGTCAGCGGAGGGTGCCGGAACCGGAAAAGCGGGAACTCGGTGAGCGAGCGGTCAGTCGGCCGCGACTCGACGCGACGAGGTCGCCAGGTCGAGCACCTCGTCGAAGAAGCCGAGCGAGTCGTGCGGACCGGGGTTCGCCTCGGGGTGGTACTGGCGGGTGATGACGTCCAGCTCCTCGCTGTCGAGGCCCTCGACGGTGTCGTCGTTGACGTTCACCTGCGTCACTTCGAGCGGGCCGGTGTCGGCGACCGTGTAGCCGTGGTTCTGGGTGGTCATCACGACCTTGTCCGTGCGGAGGTCCTTGACCGGCTGGTTGACGCCGCGGTGGCCGAACGCCATCTTCTCCGTCGAGCCGCCGAGCGCGCTCGTGATCACCTGCTGGCCGAGGCAGATCCCCGCGAGGGGGAGCTCGCCCGCGAACTCGTCGACCACGTCCTGCGCGGCGACGAAGTTCTCCGGGTCGCCCGGGCCGTTCGAGACGAACAGCACGTCGGGGTCGACGGCCGCCACGTCCTCGGGGGTCGCGTCGTACGGGAGGACGTGGACGTCCGCGCCGCGCTCGGTGAGCGAGGAGACGATCGAGCCCTTCGCGCCGCAGTCGAGCATCGCGACGTCGACGTCGCCGCCGTCGGCGCTCTCGTGGACGGTGGGCTCGGCGACCGAGACCTGCGCGCCGATGTCGACGTGGTCGCTCATCGGCTTACACGCCTCCATCTCCTCGACCGCGTCCTCGGGGGTCGCGTCCGGGCCGGCGGCGATCCCGCAGGCCATCGCGCCCTCCTCGCGGACGGTGGTGACGATCTCGCGGGTGTCGACGTGGTCGACGGCCGGCACGCCCTCCTCGGCGAGCCAGTCGGCGACGTCGTCGGTCAGCTCGCGGGCGACCGCCGCGCGGGGCTGGACCGACTCGGACTCGAACCGCTCGCTTCGGACGCCGTAGTTCCCGATGAGGGGGTACGAGAAGGTGAGCACCTGCTCGGCGTAGGAGGGGTCGGTGAGCGACTCCTCGTAGCCGGTGTACGCGGTCGTGAACACCAGTTCGCCGCGGGTGCGCCCCGGCGCACGGGCGCGCGCTTCGAGCACGCGTCCGTCGGCCAGCGCGATGTAGGCGTCCGACATTACGAGAAACGTACGCGCAAAGGATAATAAATGCGTCGTTCGAAGGTTAGTTACGATATTCGTAACGGGTAAGGCGGCGGGGGAGAGAGGATCGGGTATGGACGACCTCGACCGACGGATCCTCTCGATCCTGCGGCGGGACGCGCGGACCCCGTACACGGAGATCGCGGACCGGGTGGGGACCTCCGAGGGCACCGTGCGCAACCGCGTCGACCGGATGACAGACGAGGGCGTGATCGAGCGGTTCACCGTCACGACCCGCACCGGCAACGTGAAGGCGATGATCGAGATCTCGGTGGAGATGAACGTCAACACCGACGCGGTCGGTCAGCGGATGGTGGAGTGGGAGGAGGTGGACTTCGTCTGGCAGGTCTCCGGCGAGGAGGACGTCGTCCTCGTCGTCGACGCGGTCGACACGCGCGCGGTCAACGAACTGATCACGAAGGCCCGCGAGATGGACGAGGTCAAGTCGACGAAGACGCGGCTCATCCTCGACGAGCGGCTCGGGTAGGCGGGAGCGACCGCAGACAGGTACCGCAACGTACATATCAAGAGGAATGGAATACGCCGGACACGTCTGGTCCTCTCAAATGGATTTCGCGACGGAAGCTCACGTCGGCGAATACGTCGTTAACAGCGAACGGACCGTTTCGTTCACCGCGGCCGACGGGGAGGTCTCGTACGCCCCGCCCTCGGAGGACACCCCCGTGTCGGTCCCGGTCGGCGACGTGACCGCCGTCGAGTTCGAACGGAACACCGCGTTCCTCCGACACACGTTCCTCGGACTGTTCTTCCTCCTCGTCTCTCTGGTCCTCACCGTCGGGATCGTCGCTGCCGTCTACCTCGGACGGGTCGAGACGCGGACCGAGGTCGCGTTCGCGGGGTTCCTCGGCCTCTTCGCGGTCGGCGGCTGGAACGTCACCTACGGCCTCCTCTCGCGACCGAACCGCGAGGTGATCGACGTGTACATCACCACCGAGGAGCGGACGCACGTCCTCTGCGGAGAGCTTGCCGACGCCGAGTTCGTCGACGCGTGCGGGGAGCTCATCGGCTCCGACGTCCCCACGACGAACCGCAATCCGAAACTCGAAGCCGAACTCGAATAGCGATGGGGCCCCGCTTGTCACCCGCGGCGGAGGCCGCTTCGGCTTCGATACCGCCGCTCCGCGCCGCCGACTACTTCTCGGCCGCGCTCGTCTGCATCTCTTCCGTGTTGAACGCGCTCCCGGCGCCCTCGTCGCCGAGGACGATCACGCCCGCGCCCGACCCCGTTAGCTCCTCGAACTCCTCGATCGCCCGGTCCGCCGCGGCCTGCGCGTCGAGGCCGTCGTCGAGGAAGTCGACGGCGCGCCGCGAGAGCGTCACGCGCGCGATGTCCTCGCCGGCGCCCGTCGCGCTCGCGCCGCCGGCCTCGGTACAGAAGAAGCCCGAGCCGACCTGCGGCACGTCGCCGACGCGCCCCGCGAGCGCGAACGATCGGCCGCCCGTGGAGGTGACCGCCGCGAACGAGTCGCCGTCGGTCGCGACCGCGCCGACCGTGTCGTGGTCGGGCGCATCGCTCTCCGAGCGCTCCCCCGCCTGGTCGTCGCCCGATCCGAACCGCGAGGCGAGCCAGTCGAGGTGTTCGCGGGAACCGCCCCGCGGCGGGTCCTCGGTCTCGTAGCGCTCGCGTTTCTCGTCGGTGAGCAGGTCGACGCCGGTCTCGACGCCGAAATCGTCGGCGAGGTCGACGGCGTGCTCGCCCGAGACGAAGATGTGCGGCGTCTCGGCGTGGACCACGCGGGCGACGCTCGCCGCGTGCTCGACGCCCGGCATCGAGCAGGCCGCGCCGATCTCGCGGTCGGAGGTCATCACGCCGGCGTCGGTGCGGACGACGCCGTCCGACTGGACCGCTCCGCCGACGCCCGCGTTGAACCGGGGGTCCGACTCGAGGACGCCGACCGCCGACTCGACCGCGTCGAGCGGCGTCGCGGCGTCGGCGCCGCGCGCGGCCGCCTCGTCGAGGACCGCCTGTCTGGGCTCCGGGTCGTCCGGCGCGCCGCCGGCGCCGCCGTGGACGATGACTCGCATACCGGAGGGTCCCGCGGCGGCCACATAAACGTCCGGAAGCCGGCGGGCGAGTCGGGGGCATCGTGACGACCGGCGGCGCCGGGGAGGCGACGAGCGGGCCCACGGTTCGACCGCCTGCGTTTATAAATCGGCCGCCCGAACCGCCCGGCGTGACCGACTCGGAACCGAGCTCGGCGTCGACGGGCCCGACGCCGGTGTCGGTCCTGCTCCCGACCGTCCGCTGGACCGACGCCTGCGACGAGGTGGCGGCGCAGCTCCGCGGTCCCGAGGCGTTCCGCGGCGACTGGGAGGGCGGTGAGGGCGACGGCGACGCCGACGGCGCCGACCCCGCCGCCGACGAACTCCTCGTGATCTGCGACTCCGCGGACGACCCCGTCGCGGACCGGCGCGGCGACCTCCCGGAGCGGGTCCGGGTCGTGATCGCCGGCGAGCCGGAGGGCTGCTCCGGGAAGGCGAACGCCATCGCGGCCGGGATGGAGGCGGCCGAAAACGACCGGATCGCGTGGACCGACGACGACTTTCGCCATCCCGCCGACTGGCTGGCGACGCTCGACGCCGACTACGACCGGCGGGGGCCGACCACCGAGGTACCGGTGTTCGTCGGGCTCGACCCCCTCGCTCGGCTGTTCGAGCCGGCGTACGTGATCGGCGGGACGCTCGCGGTGTTCGCCGCCGGCGTCGCGTGGGGCGGCGCGGTGATATTCGAGCGCGACGACCTCCGCGACGGGGAGGCGGCGTTCCGTCGGGACCTCCGCCGGACCGTCAGCGACGACGGGACGCTCACCGACCACGTCGACGTGTCGGCGGTCGACCGGACGCGCTACGTCGAGGCCGGCGGGTCGCTCCGGGGGTCGCTGGAGCGGTTCGTCCGGTTCTTCACGATCACCCGGTACCACGCCCCGGCCGCGACCGCGTTCAACGCCGTCTTCGGCGTCGTCACGGCCGCGCTCTGTCTGTTCGCGCCGGTCGTGGGCGTGGCGCTCGTCACGGCGCTGGCGGGTGCCGCGTACGCTCGATTCGGAATCGACCGCGCGACGTTCCTGCTCGCGGCGCCCGGGGTGCTGATCGCCCCGCCGCTGATGGCGTACGCGCTCGCGCGGCGGACGTTCGTCTGGGGCGGGCGGCGCTACCGCTGGCGGTCGATGTTCGACGTCGAGGTCGAACCGGTCTGAGGCGGACCGGGAGGTAGAACCGGCAAACGCTGCGAGCGCGACGCTCACGCCGAAAACGGCAGGCACTTTAGGGGCCCAACTGAATCCACGAACGTTCATGAGCTACGATAAGGTCGACGTACCCGACGACGGCGAAGCCATCACGCTCGCCGACGAGGAGACCGGCGAGCTGAACGTTCCTTCGAATCCGATCGTCCCGATCATCCACGGCGACGGGATCGGCACCGACGTCGGGCCGGCCGCGCAGCAGGTACTCGACGCCGCCGCCGAGGCGACGGGCCGCTCCATCGCGTGGATGCGCGTCTACGCGGGCGAGAGCGCCCGCGAGAAGTACGACGAGAACCTCCCCGAGGACACCGTCTCGGCCATCCGGAACCACCGCGTCGCGATCAAGGGCCCGCTGACGACCCCCGTCGGCGCCGGGTTCCGCTCGCTGAACGTCGCGCTCCGGCAGACGCTCGACCTGTTCGCGAACGTCCGCCCCACCTACCACCTCGAGGGCGTCCCGTCGCCCGTCAAGAGCCCCGAGGAGATGGACATGGTCACCTTCCGTGAGAACACGGAGGACGTCTACGCGGGCGTCGAGTGGGAGGCCGGCACCGACGAGGTCGAGCAGGTGCGCGACTTCCTCGAGGACGACATGGGCATCGCGGACGTCATCCACGACGGCCCGGTCGGCATCGGCGTCAAGCCCATCTCCGAGTTCGGCTCGAAGCGCCTCGTCCGCGAGGCGATCGACTACGCGGTCGCCAACGGCCGCGACTCGGTCACCCTCGTCCACAAGGGGAACATCATGAAGTTCACCGAGGGCGCCTTCCGCGACTGGGGCTACGAGGTCGCCGAGGAGGAGTACGGCGAGGACGTGATCACCGAGGACCAGCTCTGGGAGGACCACGACGGCGAGCAGCCCGAGGGCACCGTCGTCGTCAAGGACCGCATCGCGGACAACATGCTCCAGCAGCTGCTGACCCGCACCGACGAGTACTCCGTCATCGCGACGATGAACCTCAACGGCGACTACATGTCCGACGCCGCCGGCGCGCAGATCGGCGGCCTCGGCATCGCGCCCGGCGCCAACTTCGGTCACGGTCGCTGTCTCGCCGAGCCGGTCCACGGCTCCGCGCCCAAGTACGCCGGCGAGGACAAGGTGAACCCCACCGCGATGATCCTCTCGGGCCGCGAGATGCTCGATTACCTCGGCTGGGACGACGCCGCGGACCTCGTCCGCGACGCCGTCGAGGAGACCATCGCCTCCGGGAAGGTCACCTACGACCTCCACCGACAGATCGAGGGCGGCGAGAAGCTCGCGACCAGCGAGTTCGCGGACGCCGTCGTCGAGAAAATCGACGAGCTGGCGTAAGGCACGTATAAGAGCGGATCGCGGGCCGATCGGTCTCGATGTTTTTTCGATCTCGTCTCGGCGTCGACTCTCTGGTATATTCGGTCGAACCGCGTTTTTAAGAGATCGCTGCGACCGCGTCCAGATCCCCGGCCGTTCGTTTATAAATGATCGACCGGAGATCGACGGCTGACTCCTCCAAAGCCTCAGCCGTTTGCTTATAAATAGCCGACTACGGACCGACGGCCAACACCGCCGAAGACCCAGCCGCTCGCTTATAAATAACCGACAGCGGATCGACGACGAACACCCCCGAAGCCCCAGCCGCGAGGCGGGCGCACGCTCGTTGCGCGCTTCAGTCGCTCGCTGCGCTCGCTCCTTCCAGTGCTTACGTCGCCTGCGCCCGCCTCGCGACTGCCCCTTCGAGTCCCGCCCCGCACCGCACAGCGACCGCACCTCACGCCTCCCCAGCCTCGCCGCTCGCTCCCTCCGGTCGCTCGCGGCGTCCCTCGCGCGTGCGACTCGCGCCCTGCGGGCGCTCGCCGGCACGCGCCGACCGCGAAGATCGGTAGCGCGTCGTCGGTCGCTTATAAATGACGCCGTCGACCTCGCCTCGATCCGACTCGTCGCCCGCGGAGGCGAGGATACAAATCCGGGGGTCGCCTTGCGCCGGTATGGTAACCTTCCTCGCCGGGGGGACGGGCACGCCGAAGCTCCTCGACGGCGCGGCCCGGGTGTTCGAGTCGACCGAGACCGCGGTCGTCGCCAACACGGGCGACGACGTCGAGCTCGGCGGCCACCTCGTCTGCCCCGACGTCGACACCGTGCTGTTCGCGGGCGGCGGCGTCCTCGACCGCGAGACGTGGTGGGGGATCGACGGCGACACGACCGCGACCCACGAGGAGCTGCGGCGGCTCGCCGACGAGGTCGGGCTCGGAGCGGCGCCCCGCTACCTCGACGACCAAGCGCAGACGGCGGGCCGGGAGATCGCCCGGTGGCGGCGGTTCTCGGCGGTCGGCGAGTTCATGGAGATCGGCGACCGCGACCGGGCGGTCCACCTCACGCGGACGAGCCTGCTCGACGAGGGGAGGTCGCTCACCGAGGCGATTCGGACGCTCGCGGACGCGTTCGACCTCGACGTCGACCTGCTGCCGATGTCCGACGATCCGGTCGCGACGCTGGTCCACACCGAGGGCGGCGAGACGCTCCACTTCCAGGAGTACTGGGTCGCGCGCCGCGGCGAACCGCCGGTCGCCGACGTGGAGTTCCGGGGCGCGGCGGACGCCGAGCCCACCGACGCCGTGCTGAACGCGCTCGCCGACCCCGTCGTGATCGGCCCCTCGAACCCCGTGACGAGCCTCGGGCCGATGCTGGCGCTGCCGGGCTTCGAGCGCGCGCTCCGCGAGACGCCCGTCGTCGCCGTCTCGCCGTTCGTCGGCGACGAGGTGTTCTCCGGGCCGGCCGCGGAGCTGATGGCGGGCGTCGGCCGCGAGCCCTCGACGGCTGGCGTGGCCGACTCCTATCCCTTCGCGGACGCGTTCGTGCTCGACGACGACGATCCGACCGAACTCCCCGACCGGCACGTCGAACGTACCGACACGCGGATCGACGACGCGGACGACGCCGAGCGCGTCGCCCGCGCCTGCGAACGCGCGCTGGCGGCGATCGCGGACGACGCAGCCGGTGACGACGCGACCGGTGACGACGCGGCGGACGCGCCGCCGCGGGAGGGCGCGGAGTGACGCGAGCGCCCTTCCTCGTCGCCGCGAGCCTCAGCGGCGCCGCCGACGCCGCGTGGGCGCGAGACGTAGCCGAGCACGTCGACGTCGCCCTCCTCGGCGGCGTCGCGCTCGATTCGGCCAGCCGGGCGGCCGCCCGGGACCTCGTCGCGCGCGGCCGGTCCGAGTTCCTCCCGGCCGACCCGCTCTCCTTCGTCGCCGACCAGCTCGACGCGCTCGCCGACGCGCCGGTCCGCCCCGGAGTCAACGTCCGGAGCGCGACGCCCGGGCCGGTCCGTGAGGTCGCGCGCGTCTGCGCCGACCGCGGCGCCGTCTGCGAGGTCAACGCTCACTGCCGGCAGCCGGAGCTGCGCGCGGTCGGCTGCGGCGAGTCGCTGCTGCGCGAGCCCGACCGCCTCGCGCGGTACGTCGCCGCGGCGGCCGAGACGGGCACGACGACGAGCGTGAAGGTCCGCGCCGAGGTGCCGGGGGTCGACCTCGTCGCCGTCGCGGAGCGCGTCTCCGCGGCCGGCGCGGACTGGCTCCACGTCGACGCGATGGACTCGGAGGCCGTGATCGCCGACCTCGCGGCGGCGGTCGACGCGGCGCCCGCAAGCGGGGAGGAGACCGCGCTCGCCGACCTGACGCTCGTCGCGAACAACGGCGTCCGCGGCCGCGAAACGGTCGCCGAGTACGCGGGACACGGCGCCGACGCGGTGAGCGTGGGGCGCCCGACGGAGGACCCGCCGGTCCTCTCGCGCGTCGCGGACGCGGTCGGGGAGTGGCGGGACGGCACGCTCCGGCAGGGGAGTGGCGGCGCGGACCCCGAACCGGAGGTCAGGCCGTGACCCGCGACGGGCGACGGGGGGAAGCGACCGGTGACCCGGTCGACGACGCGACGCTCGCGCTCCTGCTGGAGGTCTCGGGGACGCCGAAGCCCGGGAACGTCGACCGGCGCCGCGACCTCGACGACCTGCGGTTCGAGGCGTTCCTCGGCGGCGCCGTCGGCGCGCGGGCGGGGCTCGAACTGGCGGGGGAGACGGCCGCGGACGCGGGGCCGGCGGACGACGTCCCGGCGGTCGGCGCCGCGTTCGAGCGCGCCGTGTCGGGGATGGCCGCGCGCGCCGGGACGAACACCCAGTTCGGCTGTCTGCTGCTCTTGGTCCCGCTGGTGCGCGCGGCCGCGGATCCCGACCGCGGGCTCTCGCCCGACGGCCTCGACGCGGTCTGTCGGACGACGACCGTCGACGACGCGGTCGCCTTCTACCGCGCGTTCGAGGCCGTCGACGTCGCGGTCGACGACCCGCCGTCGGACGCGACCGACCTCGACGTGCGCCGCGGGAGCGACGCCGAGCCCGCGCTCCGCGAGCGCGGGGCGACCCTGCGCGACGTGCTGGCGCTATCGGCCGACGCCGGTGACCCCGGCGACCCGGAGACCACGGAGGACCCGGACCGCGTTCCCGACCGCAACGCGGCCGAGTGGACCGAGGGGTTCCCGCGGACGTTCCGCGCGGCCGAGTGGATCCTGACCGACGAGGGGCCGCTCGCCGACCGGGCGGCGCGGGCGTTCCTCGGGCTGCTCGCCGCGGAGCCGGACACCCTCGTCGCGTCGACGCTGGACGCGGAGACCGCCCGCGAGGCGAGCGGGCGGGCGAGAGCGATTCTGGAGCCTGACGCGGGGGATCCGAGCGGCCCGGTAGGGAATGTTTCCGGGGTCAGCGCCGACGCCGTTCACGGCGCCGACCTCGACGCCGCGGAGTCGCTGGCGGCGGCGTTCGTCGCCGAGGGGATCAACCCCGGCACGACCGCCGACCTCACCTGCGCAGCGCTGTTCGTCGCGCTCCGCCGCGGCGCGGAGGTGGCGCCGTGAGCGGCGAGGGCGACGAGAGCGACGAGGTGAGGGAGTCCGAGGACGAGGGGCCGAGAGGGTTCGAGGGTGTCGCTCCCGACGGCTGGCCGGTCCCGCTCCGGGGCGTCACCGAGTCCGTCGTGACGACGCTCGGGCCGAACGACCGGTGGAACGTCGCGGCGCTGGGGCTCCACGCGCCCGAGACGAACGCGGACGGCGAACCCGACGGTCCCGTCACCGCGCGCACCTACGGGCGCACCCGCACGTGGCGGAACTTCGACGAGCGCGGGGGCGGCGTTGTCCAGTTCACCGCCGACCCGCGGACGTTCGTCGACGCGGCGCTGACGGTCACCGAGGTCGACGATCCGGTCCTCCCGAGCGCCGACGCCTGGGTCGAGGTCGACGTCGAGGCGGTCGCCGCCGAGACGGAGGGGGACACGACGGTCCGGACGTGGGAGCTGTCGCCCGCGGAGTCGGCGGTGGTCAGCGAGCGCGTGCCGACCGTCAACCGAGGGTTCGGCGCGGTCGTCGACGCCACCGTGGCCGCCTCGCGGCTCGACGTGCCGGCGTTCGACACCGCCGAACTGCTCGACCGGCTCCGCTACTTCGCGGACGTGGTCGAGCGCTGCGGCGGGCCGGCCGAGCGCGAGGCGTTCGCGCGGATCGACGAGGCGACCGGGTGGCGGGAGCGCGCCGACGAGGCGTGACGCGTCGGGACGAACCCCGTCGCGACTCCGGCTCGCGGCCGCTCGCGGCGGAACGAACCCTTTTAGTTCGGCCCTCCGGTATCGCTCGGTATGGCCATCAAACCCAAGTACATCAAACAGCTCGGGAACGCCCTGCTGGAGCGGTACCCCGACTCGTTCAACACGGACTTCGAGACGAACAAGGAGAGCGTCACGGCGCTGACGACCGTCGAGTCGAAGGGCGTCCGCAACCGGATCGCCGGCTACGTCACCCAGAAGAAGGCGCAGGCGGCGAAGCACGCCTAACCGCTCGGTTCGAATCGCACTGATTCTGCGGCCCGTCGCGACCGCCCGACACGTTAAGTCCGGAGCCGCGGCCATCCCGCCTCGATGGACGCGCTCGTGCGGCCGGTGGTCGACCCGACGTTCGCGGCGGGCGCGCTGGCGTTCCTGCTCGGCGGCGTCGCGCTCGGGACCGCGAGCGGGCTGGTCCCCGGGCTCCACGCCAACAACTTCGCGCTGCTCTTGGCCGGCTTCGCCCCGTCGGTGCCGGCCGACCCGCTGTTCGTCGGCGTCGCGATGCTCGGCGCCGGCGTCGTCCACTCCTTTCTCGACATCGTCCCCGCGCTCGCGCTGGGCGTGCCCGACGCCGCGACCGCGGTCGCCGCGCTCCCCGGCCACCGCTTAGTGATCGCCGGTCGCGGTCGTGAGGCACTCCGCCTCTCCGCGGTCGGCTCCGGGCTGGCGGTCGCGCTCGCCGTACCGCTCGCGGTCCCGATAACGTGGCTGATGACGCGGTGGTACCCGGCGCTGCGCGCGCACCTGCCGCTGCTGCTCGGGGGCGTCGTCGCGCTGCTCGTTCTCACCGAGTCGTCGCGGCGGGCCGCGGTCGGCGGACTGCTCGCGTTCCTCGCGAGCGCCGCGCTCGGGTTCGCGACGCTCAACGCCGACCCCGCGGCGCCGCTGTCGACCGGCGGCGTCCTCGCGCCGCTGTTCGCCGGGCTGTTCGGCGTCCCGGTCCTCGTCGACGCGCTCGGCGGCGACGGCGTGCCGCCGCAGGCGGACGCCCGGATCGCGATGCGGGCGCGCGACCTCGGGACGAGCGCGGGCGCCGGCTCGCTCGCCGGCGCGGTGGTCGGCTACGTGCCGGGCGTGTCGGCCGCCATCGCCGCCGTGGCCGCGATGCCCGCGGTGCCGCGCGCGTCGGCCGAGCGCGGGTTCGTCGTGGCGACGAGCGGCGCCAGCACGGCGAACACGATATTCGCGCTGTTCGCGCTGGTGGCGCTCGGAACGCCGCGGACGGGCGTGACCGTCGCGATCGACCGAGCCGGCGTGCCGTTCGCGCTGCCGATGCTCCTCGTCGCGGCCGCGACCGCCGCGTGCTTCGGGTTCGCCCTCGTCGTGCTCGTCGGCGACCCGTACCTCCGGATCGTCGGGAACGCCGACTACACCCGGCTCTCGGTCGGCGTGCTGGGGCTGCTCGCGGTCGTGTCATACGCGTTCGCCGGGGCGTTCGGCGTCGGTCTCCTCCTCGTCGCGGGCGCGCTGGGGCTCGTCCCGCCGCGGCTCGGCGCGCGGCGCGTTCACCTGATGGGGGTCCTCATCGGCCCGCTGATCGTCGGGTGACCGGCGGCAGCGGCGGCGGTAGCGGCGCCGCCGTAGCCCTCACGAGACACCGGGATCGCGTCCGTCGAGCGGCACGGTACCGAGGCGCACGGTGCGTTCCGACGAAAAGAACAACGGTTAAAAGTCGCCGCCGGTAGGTACGTGTATGAGCCAGAGCGACTCTCAAGCCACCCCGCAGTGCGTCTCCTGTGGGATTCAGGTGTCCGGCATGAACGCCGCGCGGTTCTCCTGTCCGGACTGCGGCGCCACCATCTACCGGTGCTCGAAGTGCCGGAAGCAGAGCAACCTCTACGAGTGCCACGACTGCGGCTTCCGGGGGCCCTGAGATGGGCGACGTCGCCGCCAAGATCAAGGTCATGCCGAACAGCCCCGACGTCGACCTCGACGACCTTCAGGACCGCCTGGAAGAGGTCCTCCCCGAGGGCGCGAAGATCCGCGGCTTCGAGCGCGACGACGTCGCGTTCGGGCTCGTCGCGCTCCTGCCGACCGTCATCGTCCCCGACGGCGCGGGCGGCACGGAGGCCGTCGAGGAGGCGTTCTCGCAGGTCGAAGAGGTCGAGTCCGTCGCGGTCGAGAACGTCGGTCGCCTGTAAGGCGCCGAACCGGTCGCGTCGCCGTCGACGGCGCTCGCGGTCCGATTTTGCGGTTTCGCTCGTCTCGGAGAGCAGCCGCTCCGTGGTTCGCGGCCGTCGTGCCGGAGACCGCCGCCGCGGCCGACCTATCGGCCCGACTCGTAGAACTCCTCGCGGTACACGCGCCCGAAGGCGTTGCGCCGGAGGGTGCTGGCCGCCGCGTCCGGCTCCTCCTGATACGTCGCCGCGATCACCGTGTCCGCGAAGGGGACCGGGTGCCAGACGACGTTGTCGACGTTGTCGGAGCCGATCCGGACCACGTCCTCGTCGTCGAACTCGCTGTCGGCGAGCCACGCGTCGAACTCGTCGCCCTCGCCGACGTGGACCGCGAGCAGCTCGGCGAACGTCGCGTCGCGGGCGGTCCGGATCACCTCGGGCGTGACGCGCTCGTCGTACTCGTCGGCGTCGAACGACATCGCCTTCGTCGCCTCGCGGACGACCACCTGCGCGACGGGGCCGACCTCCTCGTACCGTTCGAGCGCCTCGGCGCGCGTCTCGGGGGCGAACGTGCCTCTTGTCTCCATACGCCGACTTGAACGGGGTCCGAAAAGGGCGTTCCGTTACGCGTCCGCGTCGTCGTCAGCGGAATCGGGGTCATTGTCGGGCTCGTCAGCCGCGGCTTTCCGGGTCATCTCGCGCGCCTCGCGCAGCGCCTCGGCGACCTCGGGGTCGTCGACCTGCTCGGGCGTCGGCGCGCCGGCGTCCGCTGGAGAGTCGTGTGCGTGACCCGCGTGATCGTGGCCGGCGTGGTCGGCGGCGTCCGCGGCCCCGCCGGAACCCATCCCGACGTCGGGACGCCCGCGGGGGACGGTGTCCTCGAACACCTCCTCGTACTCGGCGTCATCGGCGTGCGGGGTCACCTCGGCCGCGAGCCCGTCGGGCTCGCGGTCGCTCCAGTCGTCGACGCGCTCGTCGAGCCAGTCGGCGTGGTCGCCGCCGTGGAGCATCGCCGTGAACGCGAGGTGGTGCGCGAGGTGTTCGCCGTCGCGCTGCGGGGTGTCACAGACCGGGCACGCGTATCCCATTACACGTCCGCGTTGACGCGTGAGGCGTAAATCGGCGTCGAACGAGACCGACGTTCGCTGAGACGCGATCGCTTCGGCGACGCGGACGACACCTCCAAAGCCCCAGCCGCGTGGCCGCAGTACGCTCGTTGCGCTCCTCGCTCGCTCCGCTCGCTGCGGTGCTTACGTCACCTACTGCGGCCACGCGGCTGCCCCTTTGAGTCCCGCCCAGCACCGCAGCCTCACGCCTCCCCAACCTCGTCAGTCGCCTCCGCTTCGCTCCGGCGACTGACTCCCTCGCGCGTGCTGTCTCGCGGCCTCCGCTTCGCTCCGGCCGCTCACAGGCACGCGCCGCCGCACCGCGGTGCTATTTATAAGTATTCGTGGCAGCCGGTTCGTTCATTTATATACCGTTTCGCCGTCACGCTCGGCCGGCCCTCGGAGGTCGTCGGCCGTGCTGACGCCACTATAACAGCAACTTTATCACTCGCACGGGGCGAAATTCGGGTAAGACTACTCCGTTAGGAGGTCCAACAGTGACTGAAGCCAACACACAACCGGAGGTGAACATCGGTCTCGTCGGTCACGTCGACCACGGGAAGACCACGCTGGTACAGGCGTTGTCCGGCTCGTGGACCGACCAGCACAGCGAGGAGATGAAACGCGGTATCTCGATCCGGCTGGGGTACGCGGACGCGACGTTCCGACGCTGCCCCGGCGTCGACGCGCCCGAGTGTTACACCGTCGACGAGGAGTGCGAGGACGGCTCCGAGAGCGAGCCGATCCGGACCGTGTCGTTCGTCGACGCGCCCGGCCACGAGACGCTGATGGCGACGATGCTCTCGGGCGCCTCGATCATGGACGGGGCGGTCCTCGTCGTGAGCGCGACCGAGGACGTCCCGCAGGCCCAGACGGAAGAGCACCTGATGGCGCTCGACCTCATCGGGATCGAGAACATCGTCATCGCCCAGAACAAGGTCGACCTCGTGAGCCGCGACCGCGCCGTCGACAACTACGAGCAGATCCAGGAGTTCGTCGAGGGCACCGTCGCGGAGGACGCGCCGATCGTCCCCGTCTCGGCCCAGCAGGAGGTTAACCTCGATCTCCTCATCGACGCCATCGAGACGGAGATCCCGACGCCGGACCGCGACCCGGGCGAGAGCGCCCGGATGTACGCGGCCCGCTCGTTCGACATCAACCGGCCGGGCGCGAGCGCGGAGGACCTCAAGGGCGGCGTCGTCGGCGGCTCGCTCGTCAGCGGCGAGCTGTCGGTCGGCGACGGCCTGGAGATCCGACCGGGCCGCGAGGTCGACGAGGAGGGACAGACGGAGTGGCGCCCCCTGGAGACGACCGTCCGGTCGCTTCAGGCGGGCAACCGCGACGTCGAGACCGCCCACCCCGGCGGCCTGCTCGGCGTCGGCACCGGGCTCGACCCGAGCCTGACGAAGGGCGACGCGCTCGCCGGCCAGGTCGCCGGCGAGCCCGGCACGCTCCCGCCGACCCGCGAGGAGTTCGAGATGAAAGTCGACCTCCTCGACCGCGTCGTCGGGAAGGAGGACGACGAGAGCGGCGAGAGCGACATCGAGGAGATCAGCACCGGCGAGCCGCTGATGCTCACGGTCGGCACGGCGACGACGGTCGGCGCCGTGACGAGCGCGCGCGACGGCGAGTGCGAGGTGAGCCTCAAGCGGCCCGTCTGCGCCGAGGAGGGCGCCCAGATAGCGATCAACCGGCGCGTCGGCGCGCGCTGGCGGCTCATCGGCGTCGGGACCCTGACGTAACGTGGCCGACGACGCCCGCGCGGACGGCTCGGAGTCGCCGCCCGCGGGCGACGCCCGCACCGAGGAGCTCGCGGGGAACAGCTCCGGCGGCGCCCCCGTCGTCGCGCTCGACGCGAGCGCGCTGATGGCGCCGGTCGAGGCCGACCTGCGGCTGTTCGAGGAGTTAGACCGGCTCCTCGGCGGCTACGAGGCCGTCGTGCCGACGGCGGTGCTCGCGGAGCTCGACGGGCTCCAGGGCGGCAACGGCGCCGAGGCGACCGCCGCGAGCGTCGGGGCGGACCTCGCGGAGCGGGCGGAGGCGGTGGAGACGGACGAATCGTACGCCGACGACGCGCTCGTCGCCCTGGCCGCGGCCGACCGGGTCGACGCCGTCGTCACGGTCGACGGGCCCCTCGCGAACCGGGTGCTGGAGGCGGGCGCACCAGTAATCGGTTTAAGGGGTCGGAACACACTGGCGATAACGGAACCCTAGCGGCCGCGGACAACCAACAACATGTACAAACGAGTTCGACTCAAGGACACGGTCGAGGTCCCGCCGAAGCACCTGGCGGACGTCACCGACGAGCGGGTGAAGGCCCTGCTCCAAGACAAGCTGGAAGGACGGATGGACGAGGACGTCGGCAGCGTCGTGAGCGTCATCGAGGTTCACGACATCGGCGAGGGGGCGGTGTTACACAACCGTCCCGGCGTCTACTACGAGGCGGAGTTCGACGCGCTCACCTACGACCCCGACATGCAGGAGGTCGCCGACGGCACCGTCGTCGAGACGGTCGAGTTCGGCGCCTTCGTCGGGATCGGCCCGGTGGACGGGCTGCTCCACGTCTCGCAGATCACCGACGAATACCTCACGTTCGACGGGGCGAACCAGCAGCTCGCCTCGTCGGACTCGGACAAGACGCTCGGCGTCGACGACGCCGTGCGCGTCCGCGTCGTGACGAAGAGCATCGACGAGCGCAACCCCCGCGACTCGAAGATCGGGCTCACGGCGAAACAGCCCGGCCTCGGCAAACACGAGTGGCTGGAGGGCCAGCGGAAACACCGCGAACAGACCGGTGAGGAGGCCGACTGATGGCCGAGGACCGCCTGGCGTGTCGGGAGTGCCACCACGTTAACGACCCGGACGCCCAGACCTGCGCGCTCTGCGGGTCGTCGTCGCTGACGGAGGACTGGGCGGGCTACGTCATCATCACCGATCCCGAGGACAGCCAGATCGCCGAGGAGATGAACGTCTCCGAGGCGGGCGCGTACGCGCTCAAGGTCCGGTAACCGTCCGCACTGAGGCCGAACGAAACCGATGAGCGACTCATCCGACGGTCCGTCCGACCCGCTTCTCACGCTGCCCGAATCGCTGCGCGACGCGTTCAAGGAGCCGCTGGGGCCGGTGACGACCGACGCCGAGGCGCTGCTGGCGGCCGCCGACGAGACCCGCGAGCGACACGCGTCGCCCGCGGAGGGTCCCCCGCGGCTGATCGCGGTCGGCGACGTTGTCACCTATCACCTCCGCGAGGCGGGCCGCGTCCCGGACGCCGCGCTGGTCGACGGGAAGACGGAGCGCGAGGCCGTCCGCGAGGAGATCGCGACCACGCTGTCGGCCACGGACGAGCGGCGCGTTCCCGTCGAGAACCCGGCCGCGGCGCTGTCGGCGGCGCTGCTCGACGCGCTCGCCGAGGCGCTCGCGGCCGACGAGCCGGTGACGATCGAGGTGACCGGCGAGGAGGACTTGGCGGCGCTGCCGGCGATGCTCGCGGCGCCGCTCGGGTCGACCGTCGTCTACGGCCAGCCCGGCGAGGGGATGGTCCGCGTCGCGGTCACGCCCGAGACGCGGCGGCGGGCCCGGGAGCTGTTCGAGGGCCTGGCGGGCGACGTCGCGGCCGCGTACGAGATCCTCGGCGTCGACCCGAACGGGGCCGGCGGCGCCGACGCGGAGTGAGTTTTCGCCGGTCGATCGGCGTCACTCGCGGTCGACGACGACGGTGGCCGCGAGGACGGCGAGGCCGACCGCCAGCGCGACGGCGGTCACTAACCGCGGCGTTACCGGGACCGTCGAGAGCGAGAGGTACGGCTCGACGCCGTTTCGTCGGAGCGCGTCGAGCGCCTCGACGCCCCAGTGACCGCTCGCCAGCAGCGAGAGGCCGACGCCGACCCCGAGCCCGCCGGTGACGAACCCGACCCCGGTGAGCGCGTCCTCGACCGCGAGGAGCGTCCAGACCGCGTCGTCCGCGGGCTCGGGACCGCGCGCGAGGCGTCGCTGGAGCGCGGCGAGCCCGAGGCCGGCCCCGCCGGCGGCGACGGTCCCGGCCAGCGCGACGGCCGCGACGCCGAGGGAAGTCGTCGCCGGCGGACCCGCGAAGTTCGCCTCTCGGACGGCCGCGGGGAGGGTCGCGACGAGGGGGGCGGCGAGCGAGCCGAGGAGCGCCAGCGCGCCGCAGACCCGGGCCTTTCGAAGGAGCGGCATCGGGACGATGATGTTGGCCGATCTGGTGAGTTCGTACTCGGAGCGCTCGGTCGGGTCGAATCCGTCGTCGTCGGGCATTCGGGTGGTAACGAAACCCACGGCCCGCAGGACTGAAACACTGACGCCGAACGGGGCGCTCGGTCGACGGTCGGCGGGGAGTTCGGCGGCGACACCCCCGCTTCGAAATCCTTTTACAGCTTTCGAGGGGATATACGCCCAACTGAACCATGGACGTCGATATCATCTCCGAGGAGGAGAACCCGATGCTGCACCGCACGGACATCCGTTTCGAGACGACCCACGAGGAGGCCACCCCCTCGCGGCTCTCCGTCCGCGACTCGCTGGCGGCCAAGCTCGACAAGGACTCCGAGGAGGTCGTCGTCCACGAGCTCGACACGAAGTTCGGCATGCGCAAGACGATCGGCTACGCGAAGGTGTACGACTCCGCGGCCGACGCGCTGGAGGTCGAACAGGACCACATGCTCGAACGCAACAAGATCGGCGGCGACGAGGCGGACGCCGAGGAAGCGTAACCCCGCCGGATGCGAGTTCTCGGCATCGAGGGTACCGCGTGGTGCGCGAGCGCCGCGCTGTACGACGCCGAGACCGACTCCGTTCTCATCGAATCCGACCCCTACGAGCCGGACAGCGGCGGCATTCACCCGCGCGAGGCCGCCGAACACATGTCGGAGGCGATCCCGGAGGTCGTCGACCGCGTCCTGAGCGCGGCCGAGGCGGAACACGGCCCGGACGCGGTCGACGCCGTCGCCTTCTCCCGCGGGCCCGGGCTCGGCCCCTGCCTCCGGATCGTCGGGACCGCGGCGCGATCGCTCGCCGGGACGCTCGACGTCCCCCTCGTCGGCGTCAACCACATGGTGGCGCACCTCGAGATCGGTCGCCATCAGTCCGGCTTCGACAATCCCGTCTGCCTGAACGCCTCGGGTGCGAACGCGCACCTGCTCGGCTACCACGACGGGCGCTACCGCGTCCTCGGCGAGACGATGGACGCCGGCGTGGGCAACGCGATCGACAAGTTCACGCGCCACGTCGGGTGGAGCCACCCCGGCGGCCCGAAGGTGGAGGCGGCGGCCGCGGAGTTCGCGGCGGCCGCGGGGGGCGGTGAAGGTGACGGGAAGACCGCCGACGCCGACCTCCTCGATCTGCCGTACGTCGTCAAGGGGATGGACTTCTCGTTTTCCGGGATCAGCTCGGCCGCCAACGACGCCGCGGACGACGGGGTCCCCGTCGAGGAGATCTGCTTTTCGCTCCAGGAGCACGCCTTCGCGATGCTGACGGAGGTGTCCGAGCGCGCGCTGTCGCTGACGGGCGCCGACGAGCTCGTGCTGGGCGGCGGCGTCGCGCAGAACGACCGCCTCCGCGAGATGTTGGCGGCGATGTGCGAGGCCCGGGGGGCCGACTTCTTCGCCCCGGAGCCGCGCTTCCTCCGCGACAACGCGGGGATGATCGCCGTGTTGGGTGCGAGGATGGCCGCCGCCGGGGACACGGTTCCGATCGCGGAGTCCGCGGTCGACCCGAACTTCCGGCCGGATCAGGTGCCGGTGACGTGGCGAGAGGGAGAGTCGGTCGCGCGGGGAGGCGGGGGCGACGCGTCCGGCAGTGCGGCGCGCGACCCGGACGCGGACCGCCGCGGCGCGGAGGCGACCGTGACGTTCGAGGGGACGGGCGGCGACCGCCGCGTGATCAAGCGGCGGGTCGAGAAGTCGTATCGCCACCCCGAACTCGACCGGACGCTCAGGCGCGACCGGACCGTCGCGGAGGCGCGGCTGACGAGCGAGGCGCGGCGCGCGGGCGTGCCGACGCCGCTCGTGTCCGACGTCGACCTCGCCAGCGCGACGCTGACGCTCCAGTACGTCGGCGACCGCGACCTCGCGACCGCCCTCGACGAGCGCGCGACGGAAGCGGTCGGGCGGCACCTCGCGCGGCTCCACGGCGCGGGGATCGTCCACGGCGACCCGACGACGCGGAACGTGCGCGTGTCCCCCGACGGCGTCGAGGGGCGGGTAGAGAGCGGCGACTCCGCCCCCGCGCCGGAGACGTACCTCATCGACTTCGGGCTCGGCTACCACACGGGTCACGTCGAGGACCACGCGATGGACCTCCACGTGTTCGAGGGGTCGATCCGGGTGACCGCGACGGACCCGGACCCGCTGATCGCGGCGTTCGAATCGGGGTACGAGGCGGTCGGAGACGGCGAGGTCCTCGAACGGCTTCGCGACGTGGCGGACCGCGGCCGGTATCGCTGAGGGTCTCCGGCGCCGCCGGCTGCGGCGTCGGCGCGGCTGCGCTCCCCGCCGCGATCGGCGTCCGATGGCGCCACGATTTATGGTGCCAGCGGATAGAGTACCGGGCATGGGAGACAAACCGTCGTCGGGAGAGATTCTCGGAATCCCGTACAACTTCGAGCGCCCGAGCCTCGGGCGCCTGCTTTCGTCGTACTGGCAGCCCGGCAAGGGGATGCTCGTCGAGAAGCCGTTCGGCATCGGCTACACGCTGAACCTCGCCAACTGGCGGTCGTGGCTCGTCCTCGCCGTCGCCGGCGGGCTCTACTACCAGCAGCAGCAGTCGGTCGGGGCCGATCCGTCCGGCGGTGCCGACGAGGACGCCGCGGACGACGGGGACGGCCCCGTCGAAGTGATCGTCGACGACGACTGACGCCGAGCGCGGCCCCTGACCGAGGGAACGGCGTGCGGCGCGGTACCGCGATCGCCGGTTTTCACCGTTGATTCCGCATCGGTTTCTTTTAAATACCAGCAGCGCGCAGAACGGATAATGAAAGTCCAGTTCGAGTGCTCCTGTTCGGAGGAGATCTCCGAGTTCACCCGCGGCGAGGCGAGCCGCGGGGTCCACGTCGAATGCGGGAACTGCGGCGCGGTGTACGCCGTGACGATCACCGAGCTGGATTAGGCGGCGCCGCGGACTCGAAGCGGAGCCGGACCGTCGTGCCGTCGTCGGTCGCTTCGAACCGGACGGTCCCCCCCTGCGTCTCGCACATCCACTTGACGAGCCACAGCCCGATGCTGCTCGCGTGCGAGAGCGGCGTCTCCTCTTCGGCCTGTAACACCGCGCGCTCGTCTGGCGGGATCCCCGGCCCGTTGTCGGTGACCTCCAAGCAGGTGGTGGTCCCGTTCTCGCGGATCGTCGCCGCCACGCGCCGCGTCGCGCCGTCGTTGTGGGTGACCGCGTTCTCGAACACCTCGCGGATCGGGAACTCGACGGAATCGTCCGCGCGGATCCACGCCTCGGACGGGGTTTCGACCGTGACCGCGGTGCCGTCGTCGTCGAGGACCCCGATCGCCTCGTGAACCGCGTCGACGAGGTTAACGCGGCCGTCCGGCCGCTCGGGCGACGCGTCCTCGATCACCCGGAGCTTCTCGCTGATCGCGATGACGTCGTCGGTCGTCTGCCGGATCGTCTCCAGGCACTCCTGGCCCCGCTCGTCGTCGACCCGGTCGGCCAGCAGGTCGGTGTACCCCTGAATCACGTTGAGGTCGTTGCGGACGTTGTGTCGGAACACCCGGCTCAGCACCTGTAGCTGCTGGTTGGACGTTTCGAGGTCCCGTCTGGCGGTCTCCGCCCGCCGCCGGTGGTGCGTGACCGCGCCGTAGAGGAGTCCGCCGGACCCGGCGACGAGCAGGAAGTCCCCGACGAGTCGCGTCGGCGCCCACCCTCCCGCGGTCCCGTTCGCCGACGCGACCGCGAGGTGAACCGCGACCGCGAACAGCGCTCCGAGACAGAGGTACGCCGCCGTGAGAGCGGCCGCAGACCGCCCGTATATCAGTTCCGGATTAAACTTCATTTATATTTAACTTGTACTCGCCGAATTTTCTTCGCGAGCAACTCCTCGACGGCCGTCGGCTTAAATTTTGACCGTCGCGTCCGATCGCAGAAAGCGGGTCACCACGACGCGCAGTCGGCGCAGACGAAGTCGTCCTCGTCGCGCCAGCGGCGCTCGACCGGCTCGCCGCAGCGGTCGCACGCCGCGCCGTCCGCGTGCCACGTCGAGGTGGCGGCCGCGGGGTCGACGGCGGCCGGGTCGGCGACATCGCTCGGACCGCTCGGTGGGTCCGAGTTCACGTCGTCCGAGGCGGAATCGTCGGCGGCGTCCGCGGCGTCGTCCGCGGCGTTGGGGCCCTCCGCGGCGTCGGAATCGGCGTCCACGGCCTCCGCAGCGTCCACGGCGTCGGAATCGGCGTCCCCGTCACCGGGGGCGAACTCGTCGAGCGAGCGGTCCTCGGGCATCTACGCCTCCCGGCGGAGCCGGTCGACGACGTAGTCGCGCTCCAGTTCGCCCAGGAACTCCCCGAGCCGCGGCCCCTGCGTGTCGTCGAAGAAGAGGCGGTAGCCCGCCGCGAAGAAGTCGCTCACCTCGACGCCGTGGTCGCGGGCGGTTTCGTACATCGCCCCCTGGATCGCCTCGCCGTCGTGGCCGGCCGCGACGAAGTCGGCGAGGTCGTCGAGCGCGGCCGCGACGTCCTCGTCGAACTCGACCGCGGGGAGGTCGGTCTGGAGGCGGTAGTCGTACTCGTTTTCGGTCCGCTCGGCCCAGTTCCGGGCCTGCTCCACGCGGGCGAGCGCGGCGTCGACCGCGTCGTCGGCGGCGTCGTCCGGGATGTGCCCCTCGTCGCGGGCGAGCCGCTCGCGGAAGTCGGGGTCGTCGACCATCCCGAGTACCGCCGCGAACGTGTACGGGAGCCGGATCGGCTTCTCAGTCGGCGGGTCGTCCGGTCGCCCGACGACGAACGGGTAGGCGCGCTCGGCGAAGGCGGTGAGGTCCGGGTCGTCGACCTCGCCGAAGTAGGCGCGCTCGAACCGGTCGAAGCGGTCGACGAGCTGGTCGAGGCGCTCGACGTCGAGGTCGCGGGCCTTCTTCGGGTGGAGCGCGAAGAAGTAGCGCAGCACCTCGGGCTCGATGAGCTCAAGCAGCTCCTGGACCGTGACGACGTTCCCCTCCGAGGAGGAGAACGCCTCGCCGTTGAGCGTGAACCACTCGTACACCATCGGCACGGGCGGCTCCTCGCCGAAGACGTTCCGCGCGACGTCGACCCCGGAGGGCCACGACCCCTCCGCGTGGTCCTTCCCGAACGGCTCGAAGTCGACGCCGAGGACGCCCCACTGAGCGGGCCACTCTAACCGCCACGGGAGCTTCCCCTCGCGGAACGTCGCGGTGCCCTCGTGGCCGCACCCCTCGATGGTGTTGCCGCCGGCGTCCATGTCGGTACAGACGTAGTCGACGGTCTCCGCGTCGAGGTCGATTCCCGTCACCGTCTCCGTGACCTTCCCGCACGCCTCGCAGACGGGGTTGAACGGAACGTACTCGTCGTCGACCTTGTCCTGATACGGCGAGAGCACCTCGCGGACGCGCTCGACGTCGCCGAGGACCGTCCGGACCGCGTCGTCGAACGTCCCGTCGGCGTACAGCTCGGTGTTCGAGAGCATCTCGACGGGGACGTTCAGGCGGTCGGCGTCGGCCTTCAGCAGGCCCGCGAAGTGGGCCGCGTACGACTCGGCCTCGCCGAACGGGTCCGGGATCGACGTGTACGGCTTCCCGAGGTTGCGGCCGAGCGCGCCCGCGTCGACCTCGCCGAGGCCGACGATCTCGCCGTCCGCGTTCGCTAACTTGCGCGGCACCTTCCGCAGCGGGTCCTTGTCGTCGGAGGTGAACACCTGCCGCACCTCGTGGCCGCGGTCGCGCAGCACCTCGGCGACGAAGTAGCCGCGCATGATCTCGTTGAAGTTGCCGAGGTGCGCGACGCCCGAGGGAGAGACGCCGCCCTTGATCACGATCGGCTCGTCGGGGTCGCGCGCCTCGACCTCGTCGGCGACGACGTCGGCCCAGAAGGCGTGGAAGCCGTCGCCCTCGCGGTCGGCGGGGACGGCCCCGGCTTCTCCCCCCTCCTCGCCGGAGGCCGACTGTTCGGAGAGGATGTGCGGGGAGTCGTCGTCCGCGCTCATCGCTCCCCCGTCCAGTAGCTCGGTTCGCCGCCGTCGTCGGGAACGATGTCGGTCCCGGTGTGGTCGCCGCGCAACACGGCGTCGACGACGGCGGTCGGGTCTGTTCCGTCGAGGACGATCGACCGGATGCCGGCCCGGTCGATCAGCTTCGCGGCGAGCAGGTCGACGGGCGCCGAGGCGCCGGCGTCGCGGCTCATCGGGAGGACGATATCCACCAGCTCCGCGGGCGACAGCTCCGCGAACTGGGCCGCGTCGGGGTCGGTGTTGGGGTCGGCGTCGTACACCCCGTCGGCGCTCGTGGCGTACACGAGCAGGTCGGCGTCGACCGACTCGGCGAACGCGGCCGCGACCGCGTCGGTGGTCTGTCCGGGCGTGACCCCGCCCATCACCGCGACCTCGCCGCGGCGGAGCGCGGCGCCCGCCTCGTCGTAGTCGGTCGCGGGCGCGAGGTTCGCGCGGTCGCCGAGCGCGGCGATCAGCAGCCGGGCGTTGAGCCGGGTCGTCCCGATGCCGAGTCGGTCGAGCTCGACCTCGTTGGCCCCGATCTCGCGGGCCGTCTCGATGTACTCGCGGGCGACGCCGCCGCCGCCGACGACGACCCCGACCTCGCAGCCGTCGGCCGCCAGCCGTTCGATCGCCTCGGCGTAGGCGGCCACGCGCTCGGGGTCGAGGTCCGGCGCGAGCACGCTCCCGCCGACAGAAACGACGACTCTCATTGGCGACGAGTACCCCTGTCGCGGTCTTAAGGATTGTCAAGCCCGGACGCGGCGGCCTCGGTACGGGGTCGCGGATCCGCGTCGGCGGGTCGACCGGGAAACGCCTAAGCCGGTCGCGGCCCGCTCTCGGGTATGCGACCGATATCGATCGTCGGCGACGGGGCCCCGGCGCTGGCCCGGCGGCTCGCGGCGCGGCTCGACGGGCGGGTCGCCGTCGTGGAACGCGACGACGACCGGCACGGAGAGGGCCCGAGCGAACCGGATCCGGCCGAACCGGACCGGGGCGACCCGGCCGCCGACGGCGGGATCGTCGACGGCGAGGGTACCGCCCTCGAACGACGACCCGACGCCGACACAGCGATCGCGTTCGACGCGGACGGGAACTGGCGCGGGCGGGGGCACGTCGAGGGGTTCGACGACCTGCTCGACGGGCTCGCCCCCGACCACGACTACCTGGTGGCGGTCGGCGAGTCGCGGCTGCGCGTGCCCGCGGTCCTCCTCGGCGCCGACCCGGATCCCGAGAGCGTGCCGGGAACGGTCCTCGCGACCGCGGACGGGCCCGACGAGGTCGACCTCGACGGGTTCGTCGCCGACCTCGACGCGGCCGAGCCGTGGATCACCCGCGAGACGCTGGTGGACCGCGTCGAGGCGTCTGCGGACGCCGACCGGTCGGGCGCGATCGCGACGTTCACCGGACGGGTCCGCGCCCGCGACGCCCCGGACGACGACCGGACGACGCACCTCGCGTTCGAGAAGTACGAGGGGGTCGCGGCGGAACGGATGGACGCCATCGCCGACGAACTCGCGGAGCGCGACGGCGTCTTCGACGTGCGGATGCACCACCGCACGGGCGTGATCGAGGCGGGCGAGGACATCGTGTTCGTCGTCGTCCTCGCCGGGCACCGCCGGGAGGCGTTCCGGACGGTCGAGGACGGGATCGACCGGCTGAAAGACGAGGTGCCGATATTCAAGAAGGAGGCGACGGAGTCGGAGACGTTCTGGGTCCACCGGCGGGACTGACCGGCCCGCGAAGGGAGTTCGAGTCGGCGCGCCGAGGGGATTCGGACCCCGGATCGCGACCGCGGACGGCCCGAGAGAGGAGGCGCGCGAGGCGCGCGCCGGCGCTCCGAGACGGTGTTATCCGGATTACTTTGCCGCTAATTGGCCGGCAAACGCGGCGGGGACGGGTGACTCGTTTACCGAGTGGTCAGCAGCAGAAACACACTCAGATTCGATTATAAAATGTCTACAGCGTTTTAGAACCGTTATAAAGAGTCCGTCAGACACGTTTTAGCTCGGTAGGGTCGGTGAAACGCCCTGAAACCCCCTGAACGTCGCCCAACGGTGTCGCCTTTATAACACCCTCCGGCGGCAAGCGTGGGGTGTACCATGAGCGCGACAGCGAACCCCTCCACGAACGCGAGCGCGAACGACGACCGCAGCAAGGAAGAGCGGCTGAAGCAGTACCTGCTCGACCGCGCGCAGGACGGCGAGATGTACTTCAAAGGAAAGTTCATCTCCGAGGACGTCGACCTCTCGCCGAAGGAGATCGGCGCCCTGATGGTGAAGCTCCGCGACTCCGCGACGGAGCTCACCGTCGAGAAGTGGTCGTACACGGGCGCGACGACCTGGCGCGTCGAGCCCGCCTGAGGGCCTCGTTCCGTCGACCGACGCTCGCAGCACCGCCCCCGACACGCACCGCCGCACCGGATCCCGCGGTTCGGTCCCCGACTCGCGCTTTCTGACCGCGCACGCGTCCGCTTCACGAACCGAGCGGACGACCGGTCCCCCCGTTTCCGGTTCGCTCGCCCGCCGACGCGGGGTTTATACTCGCCGACCAGTTACGACGAGGCGATGTCAGAACACGAGGACGCGGCGGCGGCCGGCGACGGCGCGCCGCGTCCGGAGCCCCTCCGGACGTTCTTCCGGATCGACGAGGTCCGCCGCGAGGACGGCCGCGTGCGGTACCGCGGCGAGTCGTACGTCCCGGAGCGGACGCTACTGCGGAAGCTGACCCCGCACTTCCGGGAGGCGGGCTACGAGGTCGACGTCGAGGTCGTCGAGGGCGGCCACGTCGTCGTCGCGACCCCGTTCGACCGCGGCCGCGACGGGATCCCCTGGGTGAACGTCGCCATGTTCGCCGCCACGATACTGTCGACGCTGTTCGTCGGCGCGTACGGCTGGTACTACGTGCCGCTCGCGGAGATCCAGTCGAACCCCCTCTCGCTGCTTCAGGCGTGGCCGTTCACCGCGGCCGTTCTCGGCGTCCTGATGACCCACGAGCTCGGTCACTACGCCGCCGGGCGCTACCACGGCGTCCCCGTCTCGCTCCCGTACGTCATCCCCTTCATCTTCCCGTTCGGCACGCTCGGGGCGGTGATCCGCATTCGCGGACGGATGCCCTCGCGGAAGGTCCTCTTCGACATCGGCGCCGCCGGACCGATCGCGGGGCTGGTCGCGACGGTCGTCGTGACCGCCGTCGGCCTCTCCTTGGACCCGATTCAGGTGCCGGCGGAGCTCGCGAGCTCGTCCGGCTCGGTGATCCGGTTCAACAACCCGCCGCTGTTGGACCTCATCGCCGGTGTCCTCGGCCAGCCGACGAGCTACGGCGACCCGCGGCTCACCGCCCACCCGGTCGTGATCGGCGGCTGGGTCGGGATGTTCTTCACCCTCCTGAACCTCCTCCCGGTGGGCCAGCTCGACGGCGGCCACATGGTCCGGGCGATGCTCGGGCCGCGACAGGAGACGGTGGCGGCGCTCGTCCCCGGCGCGCTGTTCGGGATCGCCGCGTACCTCCACTTCTGGCGGGGGCTCGGACTGAACGAGTCGGTCGGCCTGTGGGCGTTCTGGGGCGTGTTCGCGACGGTGATCGCGTTCAACGGCCCGGCCGACCCGACGGACGAGGACGGCGTGGGGCTCCCGCGGCTCGCGGTCGGCCTCGCCACGTTCGCCGTCGGCGCGCTCTGCTTCCTCCTCGTGCCGATTCAGGTCGTCGGCGCGTGACGCCGCGAGTCAGTCGTCGCGCCGGTTCTTCATCCCCTGCCTGGTGAACTGGGGCGTGGTCCGGAGCCCGCGCTTCTTCCGGAACGACCGGTACAGGGCGATCGCGAGCGGCGCGGCCAAGGCGAGGACGACGAGCGCGAGCCGCCAGTTCTCCGCGAACGAGTAGAGGATCGTCGCCGAGAGGACGCCGACGGCGAGCAGCACCGAGTAGGCGATCCGCATCGCCAGCTTCTCTAAGACGTTCGTGTCGTCCTCCAGCACGACGTTGACCGTCAGGTCGTCGCGGTTGGCGCGGTCGAGGAACTCGTCGGCCTTCGGCGGCACCGTGAACAGCGCCTCGGTGGTCTTTTGCACCTGCCGGCCGGCGTCCTCGGCGAGGTCTCGGGCGGTCTGCTCGTAGTACCCCTCCTCGCGGAGGTAGTCGGTCGCCGTCGAGATGAAGTCGAACTCGGGGTCCAAGGTGACGCAGACGCCCTCGACGACGGTGGCGACGCGGAGGACCAAGGCGAGGTTCGGCGGCAGTCGGAGGGGGAACTCGTAGATGGTCGACTCCACCTGCTCGATGATCTGGTTCACCTGGTACTGCTCGATGTCCTCGCCGCTGGCGTCGGCGATGGCCAACTCCATCACGTTGCCCATCACCTCGCGGTCGGCCTCCGGCGAGAGCGTCCCCATCGAGATCAGCGTGTCGAGGATTGCGTCGATGTCCTGGCGCGCGACCGCGACGTAGAACTCGACGATCTTCTCCTGGACGAACGGGTCGACCCGGCCCGCCATCCCGAAGTCGTAGAAGATCACGGCGCCGTCGTCCGCGACCGCGAGGTTCCCCGGGTGGGGGTCGGCGTGGAACACGCCGTCCTCGATTATCATCTGGAGGTACACCTCCTGGAGCGTCTCCGCGATCTGCGTCCGGTCGTGTCCCCCCTCGTCGAGCGCGTCGATGTCGCTGATCTTCGTCCCCGGAACGTACTCCATCGTGAGCACGCGGGGGCCGGAGACCGCCTCGTACGTCTCCGGGATCCGGATCTGATCGTTGTCCGCGAAGTTCCCGCGGATCTCCTCGAGCATCGTCCGCTCGCGCTCGTAGTCCATCTCCTCGCGGATCGTCTTGGCGAACTCGTCGGCGAGGTTCTCCAAGGAGAACGCCCGGCCGGCGCCGGTGAACCGCTTGACGAGCGGGATCGACCAGCGGATCGTCCGGAGGTCGGCCTCGACGAGCGACTCGATGCCGGGGCGGCGCACCTTCACGGCCACGTCGTCGCCCTCGTAGGTGGCGGTGTACACCTGCCCGAGGCTCGCACCGCTTATCGGGTCGCGGTCGAAGTCGTCGAACGTCTCGTCGACCGGGCCGAACTCGTCTTCGAGGACGACCTTCGACTCCTCCCACGGCGCGGGGGGCACGTCGTCCTGGAGCCCCTCCAGCACCTCGATGTACGCGGGCGGGAGGATGTCCGGCCGCGTCGAGAGGATCTGCCCGAGCTTGATGAACGTCGGGCCGAGCGTGAGCAGGATGTCGAGCAGCACCGCGGCGCGCTCGCGCTGCGTCTCGGTGTCGACCTCGCGGCTCCCGCCGAACAGGAAGTACCGCCGGCTGTCACGCCAGTAGGCGATGATGAGCGGCGAGAACTGCCGCAGGACGACGACGAACCGCCAGTAGGCGCGAAGGTTGACCAGCGTGACCACCCGTCAGGCGTCGCCCTCGTCGTCCGCGTCGTCGACGGGGATGGTCCTGGAGACCTCCCGCTCCCGCTTCGGCAGCGAGATCTCGAGGACGCCGCGGTCGATCTCGGCGTCCGCGCCCGCGCCGTCGGCGTCGCTCGGGAGGGGGAGCTCCGCGTCGAGGAACAGCGGGCGGTCCTCGCGGACGTACTCGAACCCGTCGGGAACCGCCTTCTCGCGGCGCCCCTCGATGTCGATGCGCCCGTCTTCGACGAGCACCTCGGTGGTCTCGGCGGTCGCGCCCGGGAGGTCGACGACGAGGACGTACCCCTCGTCCGACTCGAGTAAGTCCGCAAACACCGCGTCCGGGAGGTCCCGGAGCGCGTCGCGTAGCGCTGACATGGACACAGGTAGGGTCGCCGCGGCGAAAAAGCTGTGGAAAGGGCGGATCGGGTCTCCGGCTTCGAGTCGGTCGATCGCCCGCTCAGTCGTCGCCGATGTCGAGGTCGAACTTGCCGAGGTCCTCGCCCTGCGACTCGCCCGGGAGGATGTCGCCCAGCCCGGCGCCGAACGCCGCCGCGGCCCAGACGACCGCGATCCGACCGACCCGTTCGACCGCGGTGGGGTCGCCCTCGTGAAGCCGGCCCCAGAACAGCAGCATGGTCGCCGACGTGGTCAGCGAGACGAGGAGGACGCCGGCGTACCGCCGGGGGATGAGGCCGAAGATCGGGTGTCGGATCGCGATCTGCCGGAAGTCGGCGAAGTAGAGGAGCCCGGCGGTCGCGAGGAAGATGAACCCGACGTGGCCGATCAACAGGACCGGGACGCCGGCGACGGTCGTCGCCGCGAACCAGGCCGCGATCTCGAAGACGCCCCCCTCGACGAGCAGCGGGAGCGCGAACAGCACCGCCCCCACGAACGACTCGGCCAAGTCACGGGAGGTGTACTTGGTGATCCGCTCGGCGAGCGCGCCGGTCCCGGGCATCCGCTCGACGAGCGAGATGGTCTGTCTGACCTTCTCGCGCTCGTGTTCCTCGTCGACGGCGTCGCGCAGCGCGTCGAGTTTCGCGAGCAGGTCCTCGATGTCGGGGTCGCCGGGCGCGTTCGCCGCGGCGGCCCGCTCCTCCGAGTCGCCGGCCCGACCCGCGTCCGCGTCTCGTTCGTCGCTGTCGACCATGTGACCCCGCGACGCGCGAGCGACCTAAAAGGGTGCCTGCGCGGCCGCCGCGGCTCGACCGGCTTCGGGCCGGTCGCCGCGGTCGGAGACCTACAGGCGGTCGAGGAACGCCGCGAGCGCCTCGTTGAACGCGGCCGGCCGTTCGAGCATCGCGAGGTGGGCGGCGTCCGGGATCTCGGTCCACTCCGCGTCCGGGATCTCCTCGGCGAGGTACTCGTGGTACGCGGGCGGCGTGAGCCCGTCGTGCGCGCCGACGAGCGCGAGCGCCGGGACGTCGACCGCGTCGAGGCGGTCCCGGACGTCGAAGCGGTGGCACGTCAGGAAGTCGCGTTCGGTGACTTCCCGGCCGCACGCGCGCATGGCCGCCTCCGAGAGATCGACGTACTCGACGGGCGCGTCGTGAAAGAGCCGGTCCGGCTCGTGGAGCAGCGAGACCGCGCGTTCGAAGTCGCTCGCGAGCGCGTCGCGGAGGGGCTCGGCCACCGCGAGCTTCGCGCCCGTGCCCGCGAGGACGAGGCCGTCGAGCGCGAGGTCGCGCTCCACGGCGACCCACAGCGCGACCGCGCCGCCGAGCGAGTTCCCGCAGAGGACGGTCGCGTCGGTCGCCTCCGCGACCGCGACGACGTCGTCGGCGTACGCGTCGAGCGCCTCGCGTCCCGCGGGGGTCCCGACGTCGTCGCTGTCGCCGTGCCCCGAGAGGTCGACGGCGACGCCGGGGAACCGGTCGGCGATGCGCGCCTGCGACTTCCAGACGTCCTTCGTGCCGCCGCTGCCGTGGACGAAACAGACCGTCGGTCCGTCGCCGCCGCGGTCGAAGCGGCGGTACGCCGTCTCCCGGCCGTCGTGGGTGACCCGTTCCATGGCCGGCGGTTCGGCGCCGAGCGGTATAAACGCCCGAGGGGTCGGACCGCGGTCGGCGCTCCGCGATCCGAACCGGGAGACGGGCCCGCGATCCGAACCGGGAGACACGACGCGGCGCCGACCGCCGGACGGCGACCGATCGGGGGCAATGAAACCCGAACCGCTACACTACCGATAGAACAGAGAAACACTCACGTCATGCGATTTTGAGCGTCAAGTTTAAATAGCCACGCGACTAACTCGTAGTTAGGATGAATCACATACAGACCCGATCGACCGGCGACGGCGCGCTGCTGCGTCGGTACGAGTACGACGACGAGTGGGTCGTCGCCGCCGATCTCGGCGTCGACGACGAGACCGTCACCGTCGACACCGTCGGCGGGACGGCGATCGTCGTCGTGGAGGGACCGGACGGGCCGGTCGAATCGGAGTTCGAGCTGCCCGGAACGGCCGCGGACGCGGCCGTGAACAACGGCGTGCTCACCGTGGAGGGCGAGCGATGAAGCTCACCGTCAAGCCGCTGAAACAGAAGGACGCCGGCCGCCGCCTCGCGGCGATCGACCGCGTCGCGGCCGACGAGCTCGGGCTCTCCGGCGGGGACATCGTCCGCGTCGAGGGCGCCGACGGGGCCGCGATCGCCCGCGTCTGGCCCGGCTACCCCGAGGACGACGGCACCGGCGTGATCCGCATCGACGGCCGCCTCCGGCAGGAGGCCGACGTGGGGATCGACGACCGGGTGACCGTCGAGGACGTGGACGTCTCTCGCGCGGACGCGGTGACGATCGCCTTCCCGAGCCAGCTGCGGGTGCGGGGCCAGATCGCCCCGTTCATCCGCGACAAGCTCTCCGGCCAGCCCGTCACGGAGGGGCAGACGATCCGGACCTCGCTCGGCTTCGGGCTGATGGGCGGGCAGTCGCAGGCGGTGCCGATGAAGATCGCCGAGACGAGCCCCGGCGGCACGGTCGTCATCACCGACGAGACCGACATCTCGATCTCCGAGATCTCCGCCGAGGAGCTCGCCGACCGCGGCGACGCCCCCGGCGGGACGGGCGAGGGCCCGGACGTCACCTACGAGGACATCGGCGGGCTCGACGACGAGCTCGAACAGGTCCGGGAGATGATCGAGCTGCCGATGCGGCACCCGGAGCTGTTCAAGCGACTCGGCATCGACCCGCCGAAGGGCGTCCTGCTCCACGGCCCGCCGGGCACGGGGAAGACGCTGATCGCGAAGGCGGTCGCCAACGAGATCGACGCGAACTTCCACACGATCTCCGGCCCGGAGATCATGTCGAAGTACTACGGCGAGAGCGAAGAGCAGCTGCGCGAGGTGTTCGAGGAGGCGTCCGAGGAGTCGCCCGCGATCATCTTCATGGACGAGCTGGACTCCATCGCGCCGAAGCGCGAGGAGGCCGGCGGCGACGTCGAACGGCGCGTCGTGGCCCAGCTCCTCTCGCTGATGGACGGGCTCGAGGAGCGCGGCGAGGTCGTCGTCATCGGGGCGACGAACCGCGTCGACGCCATCGACCAGGCGCTCCGACGGGGCGGCCGCTTCGACCGCGAGATCGAGGTCGGCGTCCCCGACCGCGACGGCCGCAAGGAGATCCTCCAGGTCCACACGCGGAGCATGCCGCTGACCGACGGGATCGACCTCGACGAGTACGCCGAGAACACCCACGGCTTCGTCGGGGCCGACCTCGAGTCGCTCGCGAAGGAGTCCGCGATGCACGCGCTGCGGCGGATCCGCCCGGAGATCGACCTCGAGAGCGACGAGATCGACGCCGACGTGCTGAACAGCATCCAGGTGACCGAGGCGGACTTCAAGGAGGCGATCAAGGGGATCGAGCCCTCCGCGCTGCGGGAGGTGTTCGTGGAGGTCCCCGACGTCACCTGGGACGACGTGGGCGGCCTCGAGGGTACCAAAGAGCGGCTCCGCGAGACGATCCAGTGGCCCTTAGAGTACCCCGAGGTGTTCGAGGAGCTCGACATGCAGGCCGCGAAGGGCGTCCTGATGTACGGCCCGCCGGGCACGGGGAAGACCCTGCTCGCGAAGGCCGTCGCCAACGAGAGCGAGTCGAACTTCATCTCGATCAAGGGGCCGGAGCTGCTGAACAAGTACGTGGGCGAGTCCGAGAAGGGCGTCCGCGAGGTGTTCAGCAAGGCCCGCGAGAACGCGCCGACGATCGTGTTCTTCGACGAGATCGACTCGATCGCGACCGAGCGCGGGAAGAACTCCGGCGACTCCGGCGTGGGTGAACGCGTCGTCTCCCAGCTGCTGACGGAGCTCGACGGGCTCGAGTCGCTGGAGGACGTGGTCGTCGTCGCGACGACGAACCGCCCGGACCTCATCGACTCGGCGCTGTTGCGCCCCGGTCGGCTCGACCGGCACGTCCACGTGCCCGTCCCCGACGAGGAGGCGCGCCGCCGGATCTTCGAGGTCCACACGCGGCACAAGCCGCTGGCGGACGACGTCGACCTCGACGCCCTCGCCCGCAAGACCGAGGGGTACGTGGGCGCCGACATCGAGGCGGTCGCCCGCGAGGCGTCGATGAACGCCTCCCGGGAGTTCATCGGCAGCGTCACGCGCGAGGAGGTCGGCGAGTCCGTCGGCAACGTCCGCGTGACGATGGCGCACTTCGACGACGCGTTAAGCGAGGTGAACCCGAGCGTCACCGCCGAGACGCGCCAACGCTACGAGGAGATAGAAAAGCGGTTCAAGCGGTCCGAGGTGGAGCGCGACGAGGCCGAGCCGGGCGCCGCGTTCCAGTAAGCCGCGCGGTCGCCTCGGTCGACGGGCGATTCTCGCCCGCGGCCGTCCTTTTTATACCAGCCCGAGCGTCGAGAGGACGTAGAACGCGGCGACGACGACGATCCCGATCGTGACGAGCCGCCACGCGAGCTTCAGCACGAACTTGCCGACGACGATTATCAGCGCGACGGCGACGAGGGCGACCAGCAGCTGGCCGACCTGACTGCCGAGCAGCGCGGCCTGTGCCGGCGCGGCGAGTCCCGCGAGCGCGAGCGACGGTGCGGTCATGTCCGGCTCCACGGCGACGCCGGGCATAAGCTTGTGGGACGAGGGCGGATCCAGTTGTCGAATTTTGACATATCCGCGGCAAGAACCGCGTCGAGTCCGGACGCGCGCTCGGCGGGGCGACGAGCGAGGGAGGGCAAGCGCCGGGTATCGACGGGCTATCACCGCCCGGCAACCCCCCTTCTGTTCCGGTGGGAGACCGCTCTCGTACCGCGGTTTAGTCGGTTGGAGATCAGTTTCACTCCGGTCTGCCTACGCTTATGTGTCCGGAGTCCGTTTCTTACCGACGTACCGGATTCAGCGTCAGACGCACCTGACCGACGTTACATACCGAATCGGACACGTAGATGCCGGGCGGGTCCGAACATCCGAACCTACAAGGGCCCGCCTCGCCAGTACACCAACACTACAGATGATCCATATCCCACGCCAAGCCAGCGGGGTGGCCGCCGAATGAGCAGCGACGGCGTCTCCGCCGACGGAGTCGAACTGCCGATCAAACGAACCACGGGCGACACCATGGAGGAGCGGCTCACGGGCAACGCCTACGAGAACATCCTGCCCGCGCGCTACCTCCGGAAGAACGCTGACGGCGAGCCGGACGAGGACCAGGAGGAGCTGTTCGACCGCGTCGCGCGCAACGTCGCGCTCGCGGAGGCCGTCTTCGAGGCCGAGAAGCAGGGCGTCGAGGTCACGGTCACGCCCGACCAGCTGAAGCCCGATCACCCCCGGCGCGACGAGCTCGCCGAGGAGGTCTTCGGCGCTGGCACGACCGCCGCGGACGAGGCGGAGACGACGCTCACCGCCCACAACGTCAACAAGTTCGCGTACGAGACGGTCGTCCCCGAACTGCCCGAGGGCGTTCGCGACCACGTCGAGGCGACCGCCGAGACGTTCCGTCAGGGGATGGAGTCGCTCTCCTTCATGCCGAACTCCCCCACCCTGATGAACGCGGGCGACGAGCTCCAGCAGCTCTCCGCCTGCTTCGTCGACTCGCCGGGCGACGACATCACCGACATCCACCAGACCGCCAAGGAGGCGGCCGAGGTGTTCCAGTCCGGCGGCGGCATGGGGTACGCGTTCTGGAAGCTCCGCCCCTACGGCGACTCCGTCGGCTCCACGGGCGGCATCGCCTCCGGCCCCATCACGTTCATGCGGACGTTCGACCAGATGTGCGAGACGATCGCGCAGGGCGGCGCGCGCCGCGGCGCCCAGATGGGCGTCATGCGCATCTCGCACCCCGACGTCATCCAGTTCATCCACGCGAAGAACAAGGACGTCTCCCTCGCGCACTCGCTGCGCCTGAACGACCCCGACGACTTCACGCACAACTCCTTCGCGGACGCCTTAGAGGAGGCCCGCGAGCTCATCGACGAGGACGGCAAGGTGCCCGAGCACCTCCGGAACGCGGTCGAGGGACACCTCTCGAACTTCAACATCAGCGTCGGCGTCACCGACGACTTCATGGCGGCGCTGGAGAACGGCGAGGAGTTCACCTTCACCAACCCGCGCACGGAGGAGCCCCACGTCGCCACCCCCGAGACGAAAGAGCTCTACGACATGTTCGGCCTCGGCGAGCACGTCGAGGTGGGCGAGGAGCTCTCCGTCCCCGCGGCCGAGATCTGGGACCACATGATCGAGGGCGCCCACGAGAACGGCGAGCCGGGCGTGGTCTACCTCGAGCGGATCAACAAGGAGCACTCCTTCGACGTCGAGGAGCACCCGGACCACCGGATCCTCGCGACGAACCCCTGCGGCGAGCAGCCGCTGGAGGAGTACGAGGCCTGTAACCTCGGGCACATCAACCTCTCGACGGTCGCCGACCTCGACGCGCCCGACTGGCGCGTCTGGTCCGACGAGCACGCCGACGAGTACGACTCCGAGGCGGCCGCCGTCGAGGCGTTCCTCGAAGAGGCGATCGACTTCGAGGAGTTCGAAGAGCGGATCGCGTACGGCACCCGCTTCCTCGAGAACGTCGTCACGATGTCCGACTTCCCGGTCGAAGAGATCGAAGAGAAGGTCCGGGACATGCGGAAGATCGGGCTGGGCATCATGGGGCTCGCGCAGCTGTACGTCCAGCTCGGCGTCCGCTACGGCTCCGAGTCGGGCAACGAGATCGCCCGGCAGCTGATGACCCACATCAACCACGAGTCGAAGCTCGCCTCCCACGAGCTCGCCGAGGAGCGCGGGACGTTCAACGACTGGGCGGACTCGAAGTACGCGAACCCGACCGAGCACCGCGACTGGTTCGAGCACTACACCGGGCTCGACGCCGACGAGTGGGAAGACGGCTTCCCGATCCGCAACCACAACACGACGACGATCGCCCCCACGGGCACGACGTCGATGATCGGCAACACGACCGGGGGCTGCGAGCCCATCTACAACGTCGCCTACTACAAGAACGTCTCCGACGACGTCCAGGGCGACGAGATGCTCGTCGAGTTCGACGACTACTTCCTGCGCACCTTGGAGGCCAACGACGTCGACGTCGACGCCGTCAAGCGGGAGGCGCAGGAGCAGATGGCCGAGAACGCGTTCGACGGCGTCGAGGGGCTCGACACCGTGCCGGACGCGATCGGCGAGCTGTTCGTCGTCACCGGCGACCTCTCCGCGAAGGACCACGCGGGCGTTCAGGTCGCCTGTCAGAAGGGCGTCGACTCCGCCATCTCGAAGACGGTGAACGCGCCCAACGACTCCACGCTGGGCGACGCCAAGGAGGTCTTCGAGTACATCTACGAGAACGGCGGCAAGGGCGTCACCTACTACCGCGACGGCACCCGCTCGAAGCAGGTGCTCACGACGCGGGCGCAGAACGCGGAGTTCGCCGACGAGAGCGAGGCCGCCGAGACGATCGTCGAGCAGATCGGCGAGGTGTTCGGCGGGATCGAGGCGTTCCTCGACAACGAGGACGTCCAGGCCGCGATCGACGCGGAGATCTCGGACCTGCTCGAAACGACGGAGCAGCCGCGGATCGACTACAGCGAGCGGAGCCCGCGCCCCGACTCCCTGAACGGCGTCACCCAGCGCGTCGAGACGGGCTACGGCAAGCTGTACGTCACCATCAACGAGGACGAGAACGGGCTGCCGTTCGAGCTGTTCGCGAACATCGGCCACTCCGGCGGCTACACCAACTCCTTCACGGAGGCGCTCGCGAAGGTCATCTCGACGGCGCTCCGCTCGGGCGTCGACCCCGAGGAGATCGTGGACGAGCTCCAGGGCACCCGGAGCCCGAAGGTCGCCTGGGATAAGGGCGAGCAGATCCAGTCGATCCCGGACGCCATCGGCACCGCGCTGCGGCGCTACCTCGACGACGACGTCGACAAGGGGATCCCCCAACAGCAGAGCCTCGACGACGTCGAGGAGAGCGCGGCGGGCGCGAGCCCCCCGAGCCAGACCGACGGCGGCGCGGTCGACGCTGGCACGGCGACCGACGCCCCGAGCGCGGACGCCCCCGGTCCGGCGGCGGAAGACGACGCCGCCGGCGCCGACGACTCGACCCAGGAGCTCATCGCGGCGGGCGAGTCGCCCGAGTGCCCCGAGTGCGGCGGCATGAACCTCTACTACTCCGAGGGCTGCAAGACGTGCGAGTCGTGCGGCTGGTCGGAGTGTTAGACGGCCCGAACTGGCGGTAGCAGCGCTTTCGGAGCGGTTTTTTGCGGTTCGCACGAACGCGATCGATACCGGGAGTACGTGTAGTACGTCGTGAGTGAGATCGTTTATAAAGAGAATTGAGATGTTGCTATCGGCTGCTTATAAATGGCTGACGCTGCTGCGGCGAGTGCCTCCAAAGCCCCAGCCGTCGAGGGCGGGGTACGCTCGCTGCGCTCCTCATTCGGTCGCTTCGCTCCCTCATTCCGGTGCTTACGTCGCCTACCTCGCCCTCGACGGCTGCCCCTTTGAGTCCCACCCCGCACAGCGACCGCACCCCACGCCTCCCCAGCCTCGTCAGCCGGCCTCCGCTTCGCTCCGGCCGGCTGACTCCCTCGCGCGTGCTCCTCGCGGCCGCCGGGGGCGGCCGCTCGCAGGCACGCGCCGACCCCACTCTCTTTTATAAGCGATCGTCGGCACCGCTGGCGACTATTTAAACGTCGAATCGCTGCTACGATCTGCGATACTCACTCTCGCAATCGATCGGCCGTCGGGTTCACGCGCTCGCCGGGGGACGAACCGCTACCGCTCGAAAAACGCACGACGAAGCGAGACCGGACGGTGCGAGAAAGCCGGAGAGAGCGAAAGAAATCGAAAATTTAGGCCGCGCCGTCGCCTTAGAACGTCTCCAGGTAGCGGTCCTCCTCCCACTCCGACACCTGGGTGAGGTACTCGCTGAACTCCTGGGACTTCGCCTCGGCGAACTTCTCGGAGGTGTGCGGGCCGAGCGCGTCCTGCAGCACCTCGTCTTCCTCTAACTCCTCGACGGCGGCGCCGAGGTTCGGCGGCAGCGTCTCGATGCCGTACTCCTGGCGCTTCTCGTCGTCGAACTCGTAGATGTCCTCGCGGACCGGGTCGCCCGGGTCGGCGCCGGTCTTGATCCCGTCGAGGCCGGCGGCGATGAGCGACGCCATCCCGAGGTATGGGTTACAGGACGGGTCGGGGCTGCGGACCTCGAAGCGCGCGGAGACGCCCGCGGCGTCGGGGACGCGGACGAGCGCCGAGCGGTTCGTGTCGGACCAGGCGACGTAGATGGGCGCCTCGTAGCCGGGCACCAGGCGCTTGTAGGAGTTCACGGTCGGGTTCGTCACGGCCGTGAACGCGGGCGCGTGGTTCAGGATGCCGCCCATGAACTGGTAGGCGGTCTCGCTCAGGTTGAACTCGTCGGCGTCGTCGGCGAACGCGTTGCCGTCCTCGTCGAACAGCGAGATGTGGCTGTGCATGCCCGAGCCGTTGATGTCGGCGATGGGCTTGGGCATGAACGTCGCGTGGAGGTCGTGCTGCTCGGCGACCGCGCGGACGACGGCGCGGAACGTCGCGATGTTGTCCGCGGTCGTGAGCGCGTCGTCGTACTTGAAGTTGATCTCGTGTTGGCCCTCGGCGACCTCGTGGTGGGAGGCCTCGATCTCGAAGCCCATCTCCTCTAAGGTGAAGATGATCTCCTTGCGCACGTCGGACGCGAGGTCCTTCGGGGCGAGATCGAAGTAGCCGCCGTTGTCGTGGGGGATCGTGGTCGCGTTGCCGTCGTCGTCCTTCTCGAACAGGAAGAACTCCGGCTCCGGGCCGATCGAGACGGAGTAGCCCATCTCCTCGGCCTCCTCGAGAACGCTCTTGAGGACCTGCCGCGGGCCGCCGACGAAGGGCTCGCCCTCGGTGGTCACGATGTCACAGATGAGCCGCGCGGCGCCGCTGTCGCCTTCGCCGTCGCTGCGCCACGGGAGCACCGCGAACGTGTCGGGGTCGGGGACGAGCCGCATGTCCGACTCCTGGATGCGCACGAACCCCTCGATGGAGGAGCCGTCGAAGTAGATACCCTCGGTGAACGCCTTCTCCGCCTGATGGGCGGGGACGGAGACGTTCTTCACGACGCCGAGGATGTCGGTGAACTGGAGCCGCAGGAAGTCGACGTTTCTCTCCTCGATCTCGTCGAGCACCGCCTGTTCCTCGGCCGTGAGGCCGCCGTCCGGTTTCGCGTGTTCGTCCGTCATGTTCTGGACGCTTCATTCCTTATCTGCCAGTATAAAGGCCTTATCGCTTGGCGCATGAACCGCCGGACAGGCAAAACTGCTGGACGTTCGTAAAATTCTAAACCCCCGAAAGCGTGGTTGGGTGTGATGACGTACGAAAACCTCGACGCGAAGCTTATCAACTCGCTGCTCAGCAACGGCCGCGCGAGCCTCCGGAGCCTGGGCGACGAGCTCGACGTCTCGGTGACGACCGTTTCGAACCACCTCCGCGACCTCGAAGAGGAGGGCGTGATCCGGGGGTACACCCCCGTCGTCGACTACGACAAGCTCGGCTACGACGTGACGGCCGTGCTCCAGCTCAAGGTCGAGGGGAGCGCGCTGCCGGACGTCACCGAGAAGCTGCGCCAGGAGAAACAGATGGTGAGCGTCTACGAGGTCACGGGCGACTACGACGTGATCGCCATCGGGAAGTTCACCGACACGGACGGGATGAACGACCAGATCAAGTCGATCCTCACGGACGCGGACATCCGGGAGTCGAACACGAGCGTCGTCCTCAACGCGGTCACGGAGAACGAGCAGTTCGACCTCGACGTCGAGGAGTAATTCGACCGGTCGCCCGGCTCGAACGCCCGCCCCGCTCCGTCGAGCCCGATCCGCCCTTCTACTGCCGTTCCGCCGCCGCCTCCAGGACCTCCACCGCCGGGAGCGGCTCGCCGGTCAGCGCGCGGATGTACGCGCCGCCCGCGATGGAGACGTGCGAGAAGTCGCCCTCGTCCATGCCGTACATCTCGATGGCCCGCGAGGTGTCGCCGCCGCCGACGACCGAGAAGCAGTCCGTCTCCGCGATGGCTTCGAGGACGCCGACGGTGCCGTCGGCGAACCGCTCGTCCTCGAAGACGCCGAGCGCGCCCTTCACGAAGACGGCGTCGGACTCGCGGATCGCCGGCTCGTAGTCCGCGACCGTCGCCGAGCCGACGTCGAGGTAGCCCGTCTCCTTCTCGTCGATCTCGTCGACCGCGACCTCGGCGCGCTCGCCGTCCTCCCCCTCGTACGCGAGGTCGCTCGCGAGCCGAATCGCGTCGCCACGCTCGTCGAGGACCGACTCGATCAGCTCGCGGTTCTCCGCCCACTGCTCGTCGAACAGGTCCATGTCGCCCACGTCGTGACCGACCGGGTGGCCCGCGGCGCGTAAGAAGAGCTCGCCCGCGACGCCGCCGAGGAGGAATCGGTCGACCTTCTCGTCTAAGGCGTCCATCACGCCGACCACGTCGGTCGCCTTCGTCCCGCCGACGACCATCGTGACGGGGCCGTCGAACTCGCGGGTGGCGATGGCGGTGTTCGCCTCGTACTCCGTCTCCATCACGCGGCCCGCGTAGGCGGGGAGGACGAGCGGGAAGCCGACCAGCGAGGCGTGTTTCCGATGCGCCGCCGAGTACGCGTCGTTGACGTACGCGTCGAAGCGCGGCGCGAGCGCCTCGACGAACGCCGTCTCCGCCTTCTCCTCGGGCGACGCCTCCGGGAGCTCGTCGTCGCACATGCGGGTGTTCTCTAAGAGGAGAATCTCGCCCGCGCCGAGCGCGTCGATCGCCGCCAGCGCCTCGTCGCCGTACGTGTCGGCAACGAACCCCACGTCGCGGCCGACGTGGTCGGCGAGGATCTCCGCGTGACCGGCGAGCGACGTGAAGTCGTCGCGGCCGGGCCGACCCTGGTGGGCCATGAGCACGACGCGGTGGCCGGTGTCGGCCAGTTCGCGGACCGTCTCCGCGTGGCGCTCGAACCGGCGGTTGTCCTGCGGTTCGCCGTCCTCGATCGGGGAGTTGAGGTCGAGCCGAACGAGGACGCGTTTGTCTGCCGGGAGGTCGTCGATGGTGTCGAAGGTGGGCATGGGTGAGTGGTCGTCGATGAGGTATTTAAGCGGTTGTCCTCCGAAGGAACGTTTCCGTCGAAAAACGGTCCGAACGGGTCCGGGAGGCGGCGCTTACGCCTCGTCCTGAACGTACGCGGCCATGTCGAGCATCCGGTTCGAGAAGCCGTACTCGTTGTCGTACCAGGTGAGGATCTTCAGCAGCTTCCCGCCCGCGATGACGTTCGTCGACTGGAGATCGACGTAGCTGGAGAAGGGGAGGCCGACGATGTCCGAGGAGACGACCTCGTCGTCGGTGTAGCCGAGGACGCCCGCGAGCGGGCCGGAGTCGGCGGCGTCGCGGAAGGCGGCGTTGACCTCCTCCGCGGTGACGTCCTCGTCGAGGCTGACGACGAACTCGGTGATCGAGCCCGTCGGGACCGGGACGCGCATCGCCATCCCGTCGATCTTCCCCTCGAGCTGCGGGAGGACCTCCTGGGCGGCGCCCGCGGCGCCGGTCGAGGTGGGGACGATGTTCTCGGCGGCCGCGCGGCCGCGGCGGCGCTTGCTCATGGGGCCGTCGATGAGGGCCTGCGAGCCGGTGTAGGCGTGGACGGTGGTGAGGGTGCCGGCGTCGATGCCGAACTCCGCGTCGAGCACCTTCGCGACCGGCGTGATGGAGTTCGTGGTACAGGAGGCGTTCGAGACCACGTCGTCGCCCTCGTACTCGTCGTGGTTGACGCCGTAGACGAGCTGTTTGACCGGCTTCTCGCCCTTCGGGGGCGCCGAGATGATCACGGTGTCCGCGCCGCCGTCGAGGTGCGCGCTCGCGTCGTCGCGGGTGCGGAAGATCCCCGTACACTCCAAGGCGACGTCGACGTCGAGGTCGTCCCACGGGAGGTCGGCGGGGTCCTGAACGTTGAACAGCGGGACCGAGGTGCCGCCGACCGTCAGTTCGTCGCCGTCGCGCTCGACGCCGTCGAGCCGCCCCATGACGGTGTCGTACTTCGCGAGGTACCCCATGTCGTCGAAGTCCATCACGTCGTTGATCCCGACGAGCTCGATCCGCGGGTGCTCTACCACCGCGCGGAACACGTTGCGCCCGATGCGACCGAAGCCGTTGAGCCCCACCCGCACGACCTCGTCGTCGCTCACGTTGTCACCGGCAGCCAGATACGATTTACTCATGTTCGAAAAAAGCGAGCCGCAACTACTTAAATCCGGCCCAGTCACGTCGAGACCGTCATAATCGTTGGAATTTGTTACGATCGGTTCGCTCGCCCGAGGTCGAGGGCGAGCGGTCGCCGCGATCTACGCTCGGTCGACGACTCCCCGGTTCCGGGCGGATACCGGCCGATACGGCGACCGACAGAAGGCTTATCGGGGTCACCGACCTCACGGGAGATATGGACAGAGACGACCGCGACGATCCGTTCGGAGACTTCTTCGAGGAGATCGAGCGGATGATGAACGAGATGGCCAGCGGCGACGCCCCGTCGGCCGACGACGCGGGGTTCGGCTCCGACACCCACGTCGACGCGTACACCACCGAGGAGTCGGTGCGCCTCGTCGCCGACCTCCCCGCCGTCGAGAAGGAGGACCTCTCGCTGCGCTGCGACGGCGACGCGCTCACCATCTCGGCCGTCTCCGACCGGCGCGAGTACGACGAGACGGTTGAGCTCCCCGCGCCCGTCGACGAGCACTCCGCGGACGCGACGTTCAACAACGGCGTCTTGGAGGTCGCGTTCGACCGCGACGACGACAGCGCGTCGATCGACTTGGTCTGAAGCGGTCGCCCGTTTTTACGCTGTTTCTGCCGTCCGCCGGATCAGCGCCGCGAACCGGTCGTAGAAGTCGTCCGCGTACTTCGTCGCGGCGTCGACGGTCGGGCGCGCGTTCGTCTCGTTGACGACGAGCCGGTCGTCGGTCGCGAGCAGGTCGACGCCGAAGTAGTCGATTCCGAGCGTCTCGGCCGCGCGCTCCGCGAGGTCGCGCGCCTCGGGGTCCAACTCGACCCCCTCGGCCGTCGCGCCGCGGTGGACGTTGTGTTTCCACCGCCCCGCCGCGAGCGCGTCGTCGTCGAGCACGCGTTCGACCGCCCCCGCGTACGCGCCGTCGACGACCATCGCGCGGTAGTCGCGCGCGTCGGGGAGGTACTCCTGGATCAGGAACGACTTGTCCCCGGTGGCGCGGTAGTCGTGGATCAGGTTCAGGTAGTCGACGACGCCCAGAAGCGAGTCGAGGTCGGTCGCGGTCGCGACGCCCACCCCGCGGGTCGCGGAGTTCGGCTTCACGACGACCGGGTAGGAGAACTCCTCGGCGGCGTCGACGACGACCGACTCGTCGACGGGGTTCGACACGAGCGTCGTCTTCGGCGTCGGGAGCCCGGCGGCCGACAGTCGCGCCAGCACGCCCGCCTTGTTGCGCGAGGCGACGACCGCGTCGCGGCCGTTCACCCACGGGACGCCGAGGCGCTCGTCGACGACCGCCCCCTCCATCAGGCGGGTGGGGTAGACGAGGCCGACGTCGAACCCCGCGAACTCCTCGGGGTCGGCCGCGGCGTCGCCCGCGTCGCCCGCGCCCGGCTCCCCGCCCGACACCCGGAGCGCCCGCTCTTTCGCCCGGACGTGGCCGACCTCGATGCCGCGGTCCGCGAGCGGCTCGCGCACGCGCTCGAACGTCTCCGCGTCGGTGGTCATCGCGAGCCGGAGCATAGCGTCGTTGGGGGCTGTTCGGACTTAAAAACCGCGCGAGCGGTGCGTGGCGGCGACACGAACGCGTTACGAAATGCGGTGGCGCGCGCCTGCGAGGCCGCCCCGCGGCCGAGCAGCGCCGCGCGAGGGAGTCAGTCGCCCGAAGCGGAGCGAGGGCGACTGACGAGGCTGGGGAGGCGTGAGGTGCTGTGCGGAGCGGTGCGGGGCGGGACTCAAAGGGGCAGCCGCGAGGCGGGCGCAGACGAAGTAAGCACCGCAGGGAGCGAGTGAAACGAGCGACCGAGGAGCACAGCGAGTGTGCGCCCGCCTCGCGGCTGGGGCTTTGGAGGTCTTTCCCGTCGATCAGTGGCCAGCCACGTATAGCCGAGCGGTTGGGGCTTTGGAGGTGGTCGAGATCGTTCTGGAGTCAGCTATTTATAAACGAGCGGCTGAGGGTCCGGCGGTGTTAACTGCCGATCCGCGCTCACTGACTTACTGTAAGTGGCCTTCCTCGCGGAGCTGTTCCGCCTCGCTCTTCTCGTAGCGCCACGAGATGTCGGCCTTCTCGTCCTGCCAGTCCCACGGCTCGACGAGGACGATGTCGTCTTCCCGGATCCACACGCGCTTTTGCATCCGGCCGGGGATGCGCGCGGTTCGCTGTTTCCCGTCCGCGCAGCGCACCTTGACGCGGTTCGCGCCGAGCATCTCGACGACCTCCGCGAACACCTCGTCGTCGTCGGGCATCCGGAGGTCGTTCCGACCGCCGCCGTCTCCGTTGCTCATGCGTACGCGGTGATACGCGTTCGCGGAAATAAAAGGGCCGCTCTCCGCTGCGAAATCATCTCCTTTTAAGCACGACCGAGAACCACCCGACGACATGCGCGACACTCTGGGTCTCGAAGGCATCGCCGGGGTTCTCGTCGTCTTCGTCGCGGTCGGCATCATCGCCGTCCGCGATCCCGTCATCGCCGGCGCCGTACTGCTCCTCATCGCCGGCCTCGCCCTGATCGCGAAGGGGCTCGTCGACACTGCCATGCGCTCGTTCGGGCTGAAGTGACCGCACGCGACCCGGACGCCTCGGCCGTCGTCGACGCCCGCTCGGCGTTCACCGTTCTCTCGAAAGACTCATAATCACCGGCCGTTCCCCTCGGGTATGGTCGAAGTACCTGCCGTCGCGGTCGAACTCGTCGAACTCCTCGCCGTCACCCTCGGTGCCGGCGCGGCCGCCGCGGTCGGCGTCGTCCTCGAACGCTTCGGGCTCTCGGCGGTCTCGGGCGGTGAGCTCGTTCTCGGCGCCTGGGCCGTCGGCATGGGGCTGCTCGCGCTGTACGTCGGCGTCGTCGCGCTCGGCTACGAGCAGGCGCTCCCGCGGCTGCGTCAGCTCGCGAGCGGCGAGTAACGCCTACAACTCCCCGTCCGCCGCCTTCTCTCGCACTCGGTCCGCGCGCTCGCGGATCGACTCCCACTCCGCGTCGTCCTTGCCGTCGACGTGCGAGTACATCAGCCCCATCCGCCCGGTGCCGCGCAGCGTCTCCTCGTTCTCCTTTAAGAAATCCCAGTAGAGCGCGTTGAACGGGCAGGCGCCCTCGCCCGTGGTCCGCGAGACGGCGTACCGGCAGTCCGCGCAGTGGTCGCTCATCCGGTTGACGTAGCTTCCGGAGGAGGCGTACGGCTTCGAGGAGAGCACGTCCGTGCCGAACGACCCCATCGCGACGACGTTCGGCGTCGTCACCCAGTGGTACGCGTCGACGAACCCGAGGTGGAACCACTCGTTCAGTTCCGCGGGGTCGGCGCCGTAGACGAGCGCGAAGTTCGACAGCACCATCAGCCGCTCGATGTGGTGGGCGTAGCCGTACTCGCGGACGTGACCGACCGCCTCCGAGAGACACCGCATGTCGGTGTCGCCGTCCCAGTACGCGGGCGGCAGGTCCCGCTCCTGCTCTAATCGGTTCGCGTCGGCCAACTCGGGCATCGCCTCGCGGTAGACGTGGCGCACGAACTCCCGCCAGCCGATCACCTGCCTGACGAACCCCTCCGCGGCGTTGAGTGGGACGGGGGCAGGCTCCTCGCGCGTCGCCGCTTCCGTCTCCTCCTCGGCACCGTCGCCCGCGCCCTCGCCCGCGTCGTCACCGAACTCGTCGAGCGACGTCGCCGCCGCACCCGCGCCGACCTCGCCGTGCTCGGCGGGGTCGTACCCGCCCGGCCCGACGCCGCGCTCCGCGTAGGCGCGCTCGACCGCCCGCACCGGTTCGCGCGGGTCGAGCAGCCCGAGGTTGATCGCGGGCGAGAGCAGCGAGTGCGACAGGAACGGCTCGCCGCCGACCATCGCGTCCTGATACCGACCGAACGCGGGGAGCCCCTCGCGCACGAAGCGGTCGAGCGCCTTTAGGGCCGCCTCGCGCGTGACCGGCCACGCGAACCCGTCGAGCGAGTCGTTCCCCCACGTGTCGAACCGGTCGCACACCCACGCGTGGGTCTCGCGGGTCAGCTCGTCCGGCCCGAACGCCGGCCGCCCGGGCGGCTCCCAGTCGTCCGGCGGCGTCTCCTGATTCAGGTCGTCGTAGTTCCACTCGCCGCCGACCGGCTCGCCGTCGTCCATCAGCACGCCCGTCTCGCGGCGGACGTGACGGTACCAGTGCTCCTGCCGGTACGTTCGCTCGGCGGCCCCGTCGGCGCCGACGAGCGGTCCGTCGCCATCCTCGTCGCCGCCGTCGCCCTCCTCGCCCCCGGTCCACTCGCGCCAGTCGCTCGGCGTCGTCCAGAACAGCTCGTTGTCGACGAGTTCGAGGGTCCCGCCGCGCTCGGCGACCAGTTCGCGGAGCCGCTCGCCGGCGCCGTGGCTCGCCGGGCGCATGAGTCGCAGATGCGGGCTGTCGTCGCCGTCACCGTCGCCGTCCTCGCCGTCGCCGTCCCGGCCGCCCGTTTCCGCCCGTCGCTCCGCGAAGAACTCGTCGAGCCCCTCGCCGAACGACTCGGCCCGCACGTACGTCACGTCGCGGCCGCGCTCGCGGAGCTCGTCGCGGAAGTGCCGCATCGCCGAGAACACGAGCGTCAGCTTGTGGGCGTGGTACGGCTTCCGGTCGGCGAACCCGTGCGCCTCGATCAGCAGCACGTCGTCGGCCGCGTCGAGGACGTCGAGGTCGGGATTGAGCTGGTCGCCGAGCAGCCAGCAGGTCGTCCGGTCGCTCACGACGGGACTCAGGTGCGCGAGCGGCATAGCTCCGGCGGCGCGCGCGGCGTCCGCCGTCTCCGATCGCTCCGTCGTCGCCGCATCCGCGGCTTTTTATCGCCCGCGCGTGTCGGGCGGGCCATGGACGAGATCCTCACGAACTGGCTGCTCGGCCTGATCGCCGCCCTCCTCGCGGTCTTAGTGCTCGACTCGACCGGCGAGCCCTTCCTCGCCTCGCTCGCGCCGGTCGCGAACGTGCTCGCGCTCGTCACCTTCCTCGCGTTCGTCATCCTCACCGGCGCGTTCCTCGTGTACACCGCGTCGTTCCGGGATCTGTGACTCTCCCGGTCCGAACCGTCCTGTACCCGCGGTCCCCGCCGCCGCGCGTAGCTTTTTGTCTCGCCTCGAACTGATCGGCGTATGGAGTACACGACACTCGGGAACACCGGCACCACCGTCTCGAAGATCTGCCTCGGCTGTATGAGCTTCGGCGACCCCGACTGGCGCGAGTGGGTCCTCGACGAAGAGGACGGGAAAGAGCTGATCGAGCGCGCGATCGACCTCGGGGTGAACTTCTTCGACACCGCCAACATGTACTCGAACGGCGAGAGCGAGCGCGTCCTCGGCGAGGCGCTCGACGGGTACGACCGCGACGAGTTCGTCGTGGCCACGAAGGGGTACTTCCAGATGGACGAGTCGAACCCCAACTCCGGCGGGCTCTCGCGGAAGGCGATCGAACAGGAGCTGTCGAACTCCCTCGACCGCCTCGGGATGGACACGATCGACCTGTACCAGATCCATCGCTGGGACGACGACACCCCGATCGAGGAGACCCTCGCCGCGCTCGACGACGCGGTGCGGCGCGGCGACGTCCGCTACATCGGCGCCTCCTCGATGTGGGCCCACCAGTTCGCGGAGTCACTCCACGCGAGCGACCGGGAGGGGTACGAGCGGTTCGCCACGATGCAGAACCACTACAACCTCGCGTACCGCGAGGAGGAGCGCGAGATGCTGCCGCTGTGTGAGAAGGAGAACGTCGGCGTGATGCCGTGGAGCCCGCTCGCGCGCGGCTACCTGACGCGCCCCCACGAGGACGTCGACGCGACGCTGCGGGGACGGACCGAGGATCACCTCTACGCGCACCCGTACCGCGAGGGCGGCGGCCCGACCGTCAACGAGCGCGTCGAGGAGCTCGCCGCCGAGAAGGGCGTGAAGATGGCCCAGATCGCCTTGGCGTGGCTGTTCCACAAGGAGTCGGTCGACACGCCCATCGTCGGCACGACGAGCGTCGAACACCTCGAAGACGCCGTCGAGGCGCTCGACGTCGACCTCTCCGACTCCGATCTGGAGTGGCTCGAAGCGCCGTACGAGCCGGTCCGCGTCTCCGGCCACGAGTGAGGCGTCGGTCGCGAGCGTGGCGCGGCCACGAGGGGGGCGTTCGGGACGGCCGCGACGCGGCCGCCGACGCCGACTTATAAACGCACCGTCGCGGACGCCACGGCAACCCTTTTCGGCGGCGCCGCCGAACCGTGGCGCATGGCAGACGACGACGCCACCGACCCCGAGAACGGCGAGGCCGGCGAACAGGACGCGTCCGCCGAGGGCGACGACGGCGAGGAGAAGTCCTTCCGCGAGCGCGTCGAGGAGATCCGCGAGCGACGCGAGCAGGAGCGCGAGGAGGGCGACCGGCCCGACCCCGAGGAGATGATGGGCGGCGGCGGCCCGCCCGGGATGGGCGGCGGGGGCGGCGGCAACCCCTTCGCGCAGATGATGTCCGGCATGATGGGCGGGGGCGGCGGCCCCGGCGGCGCGGGCGGCCCGCCCGGCATGGGCGGCGGCCCCGGCGCGCAGGGCGAGCAGGGCGCTCGCGGCGACGACGGCGGCAACGAGGAGCTCGTCCGCGAGGTGCGCCAGCTCCGCGACGAGGTCCGCGACGCGACTCGACAGCTCCAGCGCATCGCGCAGGCGCTCGAAGACGACTGACTCGGCGGCGTTCTCTCCCGTTTTCCGAAGCCCGGTAGCGCCGCGCTCGTCGGTCGACGGGGATTTGCGGTCGGGCGGGAACCGCGACGGCGTCGCGACGACCGCTTAAAAAAAAAACGACTCAGTTCCGGGCGCCGCTCATCGCCCCGATCCGCTCCGGCAGCGCGGGCAGCGCGACCACAGCGACCACGGCGGCGGTCGTGGCGACGAGCGTCACCGGGAGCGTCCCCGCGAGGGCGTACGCGCCGACCCAGAGCCCGCCGGTGACCGCGAGCGCGGGGACCGCGACGCGGACCGGGACGGCGGGCTCGTCGCCCTCGACGAGCCGCCAGCCGACCGCGCCGCCGGCGCCGGTGGCGATTCCGATGCCCGCCTCGACCACCTCGCCGGTGTGGCCGCCGGCGACGGCGACCGCCAGCGCGCCCGTCGAGACGACGGCCGCGAGCAGGAACGCCGGGGCGGGGTTCAGCGCGGCGGTCGGGCCGGCCGCCGCTGCCGGGTCCGTCGAGCGCCGGAACCGCGGGTCGCCGGCGAGCCGCAGCGCGACGGCGACCGTCCCCGCGCCGACGACGAGCCCCGCGAGCACGTCGACGAGGTAGTGGACCTCGATGATCACCCGCGAGGCCGCGACGGCGACGGCGACCGCCCCGGCCGCGAGGTAGCGGCCTCGGTCCGTCCAGAACCGGTCGTACAGCAGGGCCACGGCGAGGTACGCCGCCGCGCCGCCGGTGGCGTGGCCGCTCGGGAACCCGAACCCGTCGGAGAGCACCTGCGCCTCGTACCAGCCGGACAGGAGCGCGGGGAGCCACGTCGGGACGTCGGCGGGGGGCATCGCCCCGGGCGGCCGGGGGACCGCGAACCACGCCTTCCCGAGCGCCGTCGCGGCGTACGCGCAGGTGACGGCCGCGATGGCCGTCGCGCCGGCGCGGCGCGGCGACCCCGCGACCCCCTCGGTCGCGAACCAGTAGCCGACCGCGAGCAGCGCGAAGAGGAACCACGGGTCCGCGAGGTGGGTGACGGCCGCGAATGAGACCACGACGAACTCCGGGAGCGCGTCGACGAACGCGGTCTCGCCCAGCCCGCGCTCGGCGGCGACGAGTCCGGTCACGCGTCGATCACCCTGAGAGTCGGCAGCGGGGCGGTCGCCGCGTCAGTCATCGCCGCGGCGGCGGGCGTAGTCGAGCGCCTTGCCGGGCGTCTCGATCAGGTTGAGGCCGATGCCGACGACGACGAATATCGTGTAGAGGCCGAGCGTCGACAGCCCGAGGACGACGATGGCGCCGACCGCGTAGATCCCCTGAAGCGAGGTCAGCGCCGCGAGCGTCAGCACGGTGCCGTACAGCAGCACGAGGTACGGGCCCCAGCCGCGGGCGTGGCCGCGCCGCATCCGCGAGCGCACGTAGCGCTTCAGCTCCGACTCGACCTCGGGCTTGTCGACCGTGCGGCGTTCCACGTCGTCCTCGAACTCGTCGAGCTGCGACCGCAGCTCCCGGACTTCCGCTTCGAGGGCGGCGACGTCCGGCGCGCCGCGCGGCCGCTCGCCGTCGTCCCCGTCGGGATCCGACTCGCCGTTCATACCCGTGGGTCGGTCGCGGTCCTGTTGTAACTGCCGGTCCGCGGCGTCGTTCGAGGGGGTGACTGGGCCCCCCGACCCGCCGTCCCGGAAGTCGTCGCCGTCGCCGCCCCGCCCCGCGAGCACGACGTTGACCGCGCCGCCGAGGACGACGACGACGGCCGCGAGGTACAGCCAGGTGACCAAGAGGAGGACCCCGCCGATGACGCCGTACACCTGGTACTGCGCGGCGCCCGCGGCGTACACCTGAAAGCCGGCCTGGAGCAGCGTCCAGCAGACCGCCGCGAACGCCGCGCCCGGCAGCGCCTCGCGGACGCCGATCGTCGGCTGCGGGAGGATGTAGTACATCGGGAGGAAGACGACGGCGAGGAAGAGGGGGAGAGCGAGGACGCTCGCCGCCTCGACCAGCGGGACCGCGTCCGCGGCCGCGACGAACGCGCCGACCGCGACCATCACGCCGATGCCGACGCCGACGGCGACGACGACCGAGGCGGCGTCGGCGACCTGCTTGAGGAAGCCCGGCGTCTCGTCGCCGCCGTACAGCGAGACGAACGCCGTGTCGAGCCCGCGGAACACCTTCAGCGTCGACCAGAGCAGCACGCCGAGCCCGAGCAGGCCCGCGCCGGTCCGGCCGCCGGCCGAGGAGACGGCGGCGACGACCGCCTCCTCGCCGGCCGGCGTGAGGAACTCGCCCGTCGACGCGACCAGCTCCGCGGCGACGGTCTCGCCGAAGACGGCGGTGGCGACGACGACGAGCAGCAGGAGCGCGGGGACGAGCGAGACGAACGCGTAGTAGGCGATGGCGGCCGCGAGGAACGTCGCCTGCCGGTCGATCGCGAGGTCGGCGACGCGCCGAACCGTGCCGAACGCGGTGCGCGAGTGTCGGGACACGCCCCGCCCTTCGACCGACCGCGACAAAAGCGAGAGGGTGCCGACCGCGGAAGGAGGCGTCGGTCGGCGAGCGCCGCGGGCGACGGTCGGCCGTCAGTCCGCGTCGTCGCCGAGGACCGCCTCGCGCATCTCGGGGACCGAGGCCGTGCTCTTCACCGCCGTGCCGCGGTAGTGCGCGCGGCTCGCCTCGTGGCCGGCACCGCGGAGGCGCTCGACGAACTCCTCCATGCCGATCGCGGGCTCTCCCCACTCCGTGTACAGCCGGTGCTGGTCGTAGTGGGTGGGGGTGTCGAGCTCGCGCGCGACGGTTCCGAGCAGCTTGCGGGCGCGCTTCGCCTCGCCCATGTCGTCGGTCACCTCGCGGCGGACCGCCCGCGCGAAGTCGGCGTCGGCGACCGGCCCGAGCCAGATCGGGCCCGCCGTGAGGACGCGCTCGCTCCCGCACTCGGGACAGGCGTCGACCGGGTCGGCGATGCGCCCGCGCGTCGCCGCCCGCCAGAGGCAGTCCTCGCAGTGATCGACGTGGCCGAGGGCCTCGAGGCAGTCGTCGGCCGCGCGGGCGCCCGACTCCAGTTCGAGGTAGGTCCGGGCGTAGTGGCGCGAGACGTGCGAGAGGATCGGGGTCGCCGCCTTGTCGTAGCGCGCGGCGGTCCGCACCAAGGCGGAGATCAGCGTCCGGAGCCCCATCTCCGGGTGGTAGTCGGTGTTGCGCGGGACCGCGCCGTACTTGCGGATTCCGCTGTTGAGGTGGGCGCCACAGAGCGGCGCGGTGTCGGTGGCGGTAACGCAGACGAGGTTGCGGCCGTTCGCGAACGCCGCGTCCGCGAAGGGGATCGGCGTGCCGTACGGGTCGAGGTCGACGACGTCGAACGGCCCCTCGTCGTACAGGAGGGCGTTGACGTCGCGGTGGACCGCCTCGCCGTCGAGGCCGTTGGCGTCGAGGTTCGCGGCGGCGAGGTCGACCGCGTCGGCGTCGACGTCGGCGCAGGTGACCTCGTACCCCTCGGCGGCGGCGCGGACGCCCCGGATCCCCGAGGCGGCCATCGCGTCGAGGTAGGAGGCCGCTCGCGGCTCGCGGTCGCGGTAGGCGCGCAGCGTCGCGACCGTCACGTCGCGGTTCAGCTCCTGGGTCGGGTTGAAGAAGACGCCGCCGCCGGTGCCCTCGCTGGCGCCGTCGCGGGCCTCCGGGACGGAGACGGTGAGTCCGCCCTCTTCGATGTCCATACCGTCGGTTCGGTCATCCGGGCTAAAAGGACCGCGCTCCGGGGCCGGCGAGCCTCCGGAGGGGCGAACGCGGCGGTCGGCGGCGGCGACAATGGGAGGCTTTTACGCCGTCGGCTCGGAACGTGGACGTATGAACGGAGACGCGACGCGACGGCGGGACGACGCGGCCGGCGGCGAAACGGGGGGTCGAGGATGGTGAGTCCGGCCCGGGTCGACGCGATAACCGACATCGCGTACGGCGCGCTGATCGCCCTGTCGATCGTCCTCATCGCGACCACCCAGCAGAACGACGTGGCCATCGCGTTCGGGATCGGGGTGTTCGCCTCGTACGTGGTCCACGTCGTCTGGAAGATGGCCCGGTTCGACCCGGACTGGATGACCCGCGAGGTCGCGGACCAGGTCGGCAAGCAGGTCGAGGAGAGCGTCGGCGAGACCGTCGACAAGGAGGTCGAGAAGACCGTCGGCGAAACCGTCAACAAGGAGGTCGAGAAGACCGTCGGCGAAACGGTGAGCAAGGAAGTGGAGAAGACCGTCGAGGAGACCGTCGGCGAGAAGGTCGAGGAGACGGTGAGCAAGGAGGTCGAAAAGAGCGTCGGCGAGACCGTCAACAAGGAGGTCAGCGAAGTCGCCGACGACGTCAGCGACACCGTCAGCGAGGAGGTCACGGGGAAAGTCGAAGACACCGTCGGCGAAACCGTCGAAAAGACGGTCGAGGAGAAGGTCGGCGAAACGGTCGAGGAAACGGTGGAAAAGACCGTCGAGGAGACCGTCGGCGAAACGGTCGAAGAGAAGGTCGGCGAAACGGTCGAGGAAACGGTGGAAAAGACCGTCGAGGAGACCGTCGGCGAAACGGTCGAAGAGAAGGTCGGCGAAACTGTCGAGGAGAAGGTCGGCGAAACTGTCGAGGAAACGGTCGAAAAGACCGTCGAAGAGAAGGTCGGCGAAACGGTCGAGGAAACGGTCGAAAAGACCGTCGAGGAAACCGTCAGCGAAACGGTCGAGGAAACGAGCGACGACGAGGGAGAGGCCGACGACGAGGGCGAGGCCGACGACGACGACGGCGACGAGGCGTCCGGGCGACGCGACGGCTCGTAGCCGGCCCGGCGGGATCGGCGATCCGTATTTTGGGTCGACGGTCGCTGCGGCGTCAGTAGCCCGTGATCGGGAGGTTTTGGAATCTCCGATGGTGATAAACCGGGAGGGTGGGTAGTACCCGACAGTCGAATGGGGCACCACGACCTCGATCGGAGTCTCGGGCTGTACCCGACGATGATGATCAGTATGGGTGCGATGATCGGGAGCGGGATCTTCGTCCTGCCGGCGTTGGGATACAAGAAGGCCGGACCGGCGGTGGTCCTCGCGTACGTGTTGGCCGCGCTCGTCGTCTTGCCGGCCGCGCTGTCGAAGGCCGAGATGGCGACGGCGATGCCCGAGTCCGGGGGGACGTACCTCTACATCGACCGGGCGCTCGGCCCGCTGTTCGGAACGATCGCCGGGGTCGGGGCGTGGTTCTCGCTCGTGTTCAAAAGCTCGTTCGCGCTCGTCGGGCTCGGCGCGTACCTGCTGCTCTTCGCGCCGCTCTCGCAGGGCGCGGTGGTGTACGTCGCGCTGGCGCTCGGCGCCTTGGTCGTGGCCCTGAACATCTCCGGAACGAAGATGAGCGGACAGATCCAGGCGGTGATCGTCACGCTCGTCGTCGCCGGCCTGCTCGCCTACGTCGTCAACGCGGGCGTCGTCGTCGACACCGCCCGCTACACGCCCTTCGCGACGAACGGGAACGGAGGGATCGTCACGGCCGCCGCCTTCGTCTTCGTCTCGTACGCGGGGGTGACCAAGATCGCGAGCGTCGCGGAGGAAGTGAAAGACCCCGGGACGAACCTCCCTCGCGCGATGTTGGGATCGATGGCCGTCATGACGGTCCTGTACATCGGGGTGGTCGGCGCGATCGTGGGACTGAGCGATCCGGAGGTGCTGAAAACCGGCGGTCCGGGCGGGACGGCGTCGCTCACGCCGATGGCCGACGGGGCGGGGGCGCTGTTCGGCGGCGCCGGGGTGGCGCTCATCTCCGTGATCGCCGTCGTCGCGTTAACGAGCATGGCGAACGCCGGCGTCCTCTCCTCGTCGCGGTTCCCGCTCGCGATGAGCCGGGACGACCTCCTCCCGCCGACCCTGCGGACGATCGACGAGCGGTTCAAGACGCCGCGGAACGCCGTCCTGCTCACCGGCGTCGTGTTGCTGCTGCTCATCGCGTTCGTGCCGGTGATCGAGCTCGCGAAGCTGGCGAGCGCGTTCCAGATCCTCGTCTTCTCGTTCGAGAACATGGCGCTCGTCGCCTTCCGCGTCGCGGACACGCCCGCCTACGATCCCGAGTTCACCGCGCCGGGATACCCGTTCGTACAGGTGTTCGGATTCGTCGCCGGGCTGGCCCTGCTGACCCAGATGGGGACGGTTCCGATCCTCGGGGCCCTCGGAATCATCGCGGGCAGCGCGCTCGTCTACCTCGTGTACGGTCGGCCGCGGACGGACCGAACCGGAGCGCTCGGAGCGATCGTCCGCGCCCGCCGCGGGACGGAGGACGACGAGCCCGCGCCGACGGAAGCGGAGTGACCGCCGCGGCGGCGCGACCGTCGCGTCGAGGCGCGGTCAGTAGTCGCGGTCGACGACGACGACCGGGTCGCCGGTCTCGTTCGCGATGCGGTCCGGGAGCGTGCCGAAGAGGCGGTCGCCGAGGCTCGACTCCGGCTCGTACATCACGACCGCGTCGTAGTCGGCCGCGACGCGGAGGATCTCCTCGTCGTGTTCGTCGCCCTCGACGACCAGCGTGTCGACCGCGTCGGCGTCGAACCCGTCTTCGATCAGGCGCCCGCGCGTCTCCGAGACCACCGCCTCGCCGCGCTCCCGGGTCTCCTCGCCCTCGACGACGTGGAAGAGGGTGATGCGCTGCGTCGAGTCCTCGCTCAGGACGCGGATGAACGTCGGGAGCCGGTCGAACCCGGCGACGTCCGGGATCGGGACGAGGATGCGCTCGATCCCCTCCGTGGGGGCGGGGTCGAGCTCGGCGGCGCAGTCCTCCTCGACCGCGACCTGTCGGATCGCGGCGGCGCGGTCCTTCCCGAACACCAGCCGCGTCCGGACGGACGCCCCCGCGTCCGCGAACGAGTCCGCGATCTCGTCGAGCGTCGCCTGCGCCGCCTCGCCGAACTGCTCGCGGGCGGAGCTGGCCGGCGTCTGTTCCGGCAGGTCGTAGTGTCCGAGCACCACGACGTCGAGCGACGAGAGGTCCTCGATCAGCAGCGGCGACAGCGGCTCGGGGTCCGGGAGTTCGAGCGGCACGAGGATCGTGTCGGCCATGGCGCACGCTTGGGCGGCCGGACCAATAAACGGGGAGATTCGGCGGCGATCGGTGGGATTCGTGGAATCGGACGAGGGAGGAGTGGGAGGGGGACGGCGAGCCGGTGGGTCGCGGTGCGGTCTGTTCGTGAGAAGATGGCTCAGTGCCAGAGTCTCACTCGTGTCCAAACTATTATTCAGACGTGGTTTCTGGTCACGTAGTAGATGGTCGATAACTTCAACGAGAAGGCGGATTTTATTTGGTCCATTGCCGACCTCCTCAGAGGAGATTACAAGCAGTCGGAGTATCAGAAGGTCGTTCTCCCGTTGACGGTTCTGCGGCGGCTCGACTGCGTGACGGCGCGGAACAAGGACGAGGTCTTAGAGCGCTACGAGCAGCTCCAAAAGCAGGGTATCGAGAACGTCGCGCCCTCACTTAAAAAGGCGGCCGACGCAGAGGTGTACAACACGAGCGAGTACACCTTCGAGACGCTGTGTAACGACCCCGACAACATCGCGGAGAACCTCCAGTACTACATCAATCAGTACGACGAGGAGACGAAGGAGATCTTCGAGAAGTTCGACTTCGGCCACCAGATTCAGCGGCTCGACGACGCCGACCTCCTTTATAAGGTCGTGCGCCAGTTCGCGGAGATCGACCTTCATCCCGACGAGGTCGCGAACGAGGAGATGGGGTACATCTACGAGGAGCTCATCCGGAAGTTCAACGAGCTCAGCAACGAGACCGCCGGGGAACACTTCACGCCCCGCGAGGTCATCGAGCTGATGGTGAACCTCATCTTTCAGGAGGACGACGAGGCGCTCTCGGAGCAGGGCGCGGTCCGGACCGTCTTCGACCCCGCCTGCGGGACCGGCGGGATGCTCAGCGTGGCCGAGGAGTACGTCCGGCAGCTCAACAACGACGCCCGGCTTCACGTCTTCGGGCAGGAGCTGAACCCCGAATCCTACGCGGTCTGTAACTCGGACATGCTCATCAAGGGCCAAGAGCCCGATAACATCGTCTACGGGAACTCCTTCACGCAGGACGGATTCAAGGACCAGCGGTTCGACTATATGCTCTCGAATCCCCCGTTCGGCGTCTCGTGGAAGAAGGTGAAAGAGGAGATCGAGCGCGAACACGAGGAGCAGGGGTTCGCCGGGCGGTTCGGCGCCGGGACGCCGCGCACCAACGACGGGGCGTTCCTCTTCCTCCAGCACATGATCAGCAAGATGAAGCCGGCCGAAGAGGGCGGCTCTCGCATCGCGATCGTGTTCAACGGCTCGCCGCTGTTCAACGGCGGCCCGAACAGCGGCGAGTCGGCGATCCGGCGGTGGATTCTCGAAAACGACTGGCTGGAGGCGATCGTCGGCCTCCCCGAGAACCTCTTCTACAACACGGGGATCCGAACCTACATCTGGGTGCTCTCGAACGACAAGCCCGAAGCGCGCAAGGACAAGGTCCAGCTGATCGACGCGCAGGACCTCTACGCCGAGATGGACGAGAGCCTCGGGGAGAAGCGCCACGAGCTCGCGCAGGAGCACATCGACGAGATCTCACGCATCTTCGGCGACTTGGAGGCGAACGGGCGCTCGAAGGTCGTCCCCACGGAGGAGTTCGGCTACCGCCGGATCGTCATCGACCGCCCGCTCCGGATGAGTTTCAGGGCCACGGACGACCGCATCGAGAGCCTTCACGACGAGCGCGCGTTCACGAACCGCGACGAAGAGACGCAGGAGGCAGTGAAGGAGGCGCTGCGGACGCTCGACGACGACAAGCAGTGGATGGACCGTGACGAGTTTATAAATGAAGTGGAGTTGGCGTTCAACATGCAGGGCGTCGACGTGCGGAACAGCGTGTATAACGCGATCGAGCGCGCCCTCGGCGAGCGGAATGACGACGCCGAGATAGTGACTGATGGGAACGGGAACCCCGAGCATGACGGCGATCTGCGAGAGCGTGAACGCGTGCCTCTGGGAACGGACCCACGAGAGTACTTTGAGGAGGAGGTAGCACCGTACCTGGATAACGCGTGGATCAACGAGAGCAAGAAGTACCACGACGACAAGGATGGGGAGTTGGGGGTTGTCGGATACGAGATTAACTTTGACAGGTACTTCTATGAGTACAAGCCACCCAGAGATTTAGAAGAAATTGATGCTGAACTAGAGTCGAACCTCAAACAAATCAATTCCCTCGTAGACAGTGTTATTGATAGATAATGTCCCAAAAACAACAAACTAAACAATCGGGAATTGGTTGGGCTGGAGAGATACCAGAGCACTGGGAAACAAGCAAGATAAGATTCGTCGCACGATTAGAATCAGGACATACACCAAGTAGGTCTAAATCGGAATATTGGGAGGATTGTGATATCCCGTGGGTGACGACATCAGATATTAAGAAATTCAGGGGAAGTGAAAAGCTATATCTCAATTCAACAAAGAAACAAATTAGTCAGCTTGGACTTGAAAATTCAGGGGCCAAAATTCTTCCTGAAGGGACAGTGTTCCTCTCCAGAACCGCATCGGTAGGGTTCTCTGGAATTATGTCTCAAGAGATGGCGACATCTCAAGATTTCGCAAACTGGGTGTGTGGAGATAGAGTGATTCCGGAGTACTTAGTTTACACTTTCCGAGCGATGGACCAAGAATTTGACAGGCTGATGAAAGGGTCTACTCATCAAACAATCTATATGCCGGAGATACGTTCCTTGGAAATGCCACTTCCTCCGGTCCCGGAACAGGAGAAAATTGCATCGAGGTTGGAGTCCCAACTTCTCGATCTTCAAGAGATAAAAGAGAGGCTAAAAAGACTAATTTCAATCTTAGAGGATGAACGAAAGTCAATAATTACGGATCACATAGTAAACGGAATCAATGAGACGGAGTTCAAAAATGTGAAAGAATCGAGATGGTACGATACAATTCCGGCAGGTTGGGAGTTACTCCAACTTAATCGAATTAGAGATGCCAGAACGCCAATCGTGTATGGTATCGTTCAACCAGGGCCGGAACAGGATGAGGGAGTCCCATATATCAAGGGAGGACAGTGTGAACCGGAATATCTTGATCCAGAAAAGTTATCCAAGACAGCGAAAGAGATCGCTGAAAAATACAGTCGTGCGACCCTTGAACCAGAAGATTTGGTTTATGAGATACGCGGAAGTATTGGCAGGGTAGTTAAGGTGCCAGAAAAACTTGCGGGAGCAAACCTCACGCAAGACACAGCTCGCATTTCACCGGGAGAGAATATTGATAGCACTTGGCTACTCTATGCTCTAAAATCAGAGCCCTTCCGGCAGCAAATGGATTTACAGGCGAGAGGAGCAACTATTGAAGGGGTTAATTTGTTTGATCTACGAAGGGGTCAGCTCCCAGTACCGCCGATTCAGAAACAGAAACAGATTGGACTGCTGTGTTGAATAGATGCTGAGTCGCGTTTACAGCGGCTCACACAGTGGTTCTATGTTGGTAATGGCGAACATCAAGACGATTTCACGGAACTGCCGATACCAGCCAAGCGCTCGCACGGCATCGC